>CALOBW010000066.1:0-1765 GCA_942491525.1 uncultured Thermodesulfobacteriota bacterium | reverse complement strand
CCGCGAACTGGCCCGGGCCCTGGCCGAAATCATTGATGATCCCGCCGATACCCTGGTGGTGGCCAGCTCCGACCTTTCGCACTTCCACCACAGCTCCCAGGCCGCTATGATGGACGGTACGGTGCGCCAGCTGATCGAGGCCTATGATATCGACCGGCTGGCCAACGAGCTGGCCCGCCGCCACGTTGAAGCCTGCGGCGGCGGGCCCATCCTGAGTGCCATGCTCTACTCCAAGGCCAAGGGGCACTCCGATGTCAGCGTCCTTAACTGCGCCAACTCCGGCGACATCACCGGCGACAACACCTCGGTGGTCGGTTATCTGGCCGCCATGATCTGTTAAATAACACTTTTCATGGCTCGCGCTGCGTGGCATTAAACAGCCATGCACATCTACATCCACATCCCCTTCTGTATCGCCAAGTGCGGCTATTGCGGTTTCGCCTCGGTGGCCGGCCGGGATGTGCCCGAGGCGGCTTACATCGAGGCGCTGCAGCTTGAGATCGGGCGCAAAGCCGATCTTATCAGGGGGCTGGGTCCCATCGAGACCATCTATCTGGGCGGCGGCACGCCCAGCCTCTTTTCGGCCGCCGGTCTGGGCTCGATTCTGGAGGCCTTGGACCGGGTGCAGAGTTTTACGGATGATGTCGAGATCTCCATGGAGTCCAACCCCGAGACCATTACGGATCAGAAGGCGGCCGACCTGCTCAGTGTCGGTTTCAACCGCATCTCCATGGGCGCTCAAAGTTTTTCAGACCGGCTGCTTAAGTATATGGGGCGCATCCACTCTGCGCAGCGCACCATCGAAGCCTATGATAGTCTGCGCGCGGCCGGTCACGACAATATCAACCTTGATCTGATCTACGGTCTGCCGGTCGAGAGCCGCGCGGAGCTCGAGCATGATCTGGCGACCCTGGCTCGCCTGGCGCCCGAACACTGCTCGGCCTACATGTTTCAGCATGAGGGCAGTTTTACCGAGGTGGCGCCGGGGCCGGAAGGGGAGCTGGCGTGGCAGTTTCTGCGCGTGCTGGAGGCCCTGCCGGCTGCCGGGCTTGCTCAGTATGAGATCTCCAACTTTGCCCGGCCGGACTTTGAATGCCGCCACAATCTGGCCTACTGGGAGTACAAGCCCTATGTGGGGCTGGGGGCTGCCGCGGTGGAGTCGGTAACAGCGGGCCTGCGCTGTCGCAATCTGGCTGATCCGGGGCGCTATTTGCAGGCTCCGGGTGAGATTGAGTCCCGCGATGAACTCAGCGCGGAGGATATCCGCTTCGAGAAGCTCTTCCTGGCGCTGCGCACCGTTCGCGGCATTGAGCTGGCTGCGATGCCGGTGGATGTGCCGCGAGAACTCTATGACGTGGTTGGCGGCCGCGCCGTGCTGAATGCCCGCGGCATGTTGCTTTCGGATGAGATCTTTGCCCGCCTGGGTTGAAGATTAAGGTTTGCTCCAATTCTAACTTATAGTAAATATAGAGTATGCAATGTTTGGGAGAGCGCTTTGAACTATACAGATGATATATCCCTTTCCAGTGAATATATGCGCCAGGCCCTCTACTACATGGGCCAGCACAAGATTCCCATCGATCCGCTGAACTATACCCTCTGGTACGAGCACGTTTCGGGTCGCAACCGGGAGTTGAGCGAGACCATCGATGACCTGCTGGCCCGCAGGCAGCCCTTCAGCGAGGAGCTCAATCGCAGCCTCTACAAGGAGTATATCGAGTCGCGCAACAAGCGTATCATGGAACATGTGCGCAGCCAGCTGCGC
>CALOBW010000065.1:0-2283 GCA_942491525.1 uncultured Thermodesulfobacteriota bacterium | reverse complement strand
TGAGTTGCGGGTGATCCTGTGCTCACGCGCCAACTTTGATCTGGAGGAGAACGATGAATACGACCTATGAGTACAGACCGCGGCTCTACTTCTGTCTGACCTTTCTGATAACCTATCTGCTCTGGTTTGCCGGAGCCTATGTCAGTTTTGATGACCGGGGCGGCCTCTATATGCTGCTGATGCTGCCCGGGCTGATGGCGCCGTTTCTGATCTCTGCTGTGATGATCTTCACCTCGGGTCGGCGTGAGCTGAAAGAGGATTTTATCAACCGTCTGATCAACCCGCGGCTGATAGATCTACGGATGCTGCCGCTGCTTGTCTTAATGCTGCCGTTGGTTGTTCTGATATCCATTGCGGTTTCGTTGCCTTTCGGTGGTTCAGTGGCCCAGTTTCAACTGGCGGAGGGCTTCTCTTTTTCAACCGGATTCGTGCCCGTTCTGCTTCTGCTGTTGATGGCGGCAACGTTTGAGGAGCTGGGCTGGCGGGGATATGCCTTTGACAGTCTTGCGAGCCGTTATGATTTATTTAGCGCCTCGCTGATCTTCAGCATCCTCTGGTCGCTCTGGCACTTTCCGCTGGTTTTTGTCAAAGATTCATATCAGTTCGAGATAATCAGTCAAAACATCTGGTTCGGGGTCAATTTCTTCATCAGCATCATTCCCCTGGGCGTGATTATCAGCTGGTTCTGCATCCGGAATCGTAAAAGTGTCATGGCCGCGATCCTGTTTCATTTTATTGTTAATATTTCACAGGAGATGTTTTCCATGACCCAGACCACAAAATGTATCGAGACTGTGGTGCTCATGTTCCTGGCTGGCGCCATCATCCTGATTGAGAAAGATCTGTTTTTCAGCAAGGGGCATTTAGTGGACTGCCGTGATTGAGAGGCTGGGCCGGGTGTGGTTGTTTTAGCCTAAGCGCTTTATTATATAATAGATATGAGCGCCAGAGCGAGGTTTAGATCAAATCCGGGGCAGGGGTATGCCAGATGAGAGAGAACCTGCTGAGCAAGAGATCCATTCTGGCGATTCTGCTTCTGCTGTTTCTGGGCCTGGCTCTGGTCAATGAATACCTCTACTTCATTGAGATGCAGCATCAGAGAGATCTGGAGCGGGAGTCCGTGCTGCATCAAGCCAGCACTATTCGCACCGCCCTCGAACGGGAGATCAACACCACGCTCAGTCTGACCATGGGGCTGATTGTCTTTGTGGCGGCCAATCCCGACATATCCGAGCGTGAGTTTGAGCGGATTGCTGAGAAACTGATGCAGAATGCACCCACGATCAGGAATATCGGGCTGGCCAAGGATAATATCATTTCGCACATCTATCCGCAGTCGGGTAATGAGGCCGCGCTGGGGCTGGACTACATGCAGCTGCCCTCCCAGAAGTTTTCGGTTGTGCGGGCAATTGAGACCGGCAAGGCCGTAATTGCCGGGCCGGTGGATCTGGTGCAGGGCGGCCGGGCTTTTATCAGCCGCATTCCCATCTACGCCGGCATGGATCGCAGCCAATATTGGGGGCTGGCCAGTGTGGTCATAAATATTGAGTCTTTCTATAAATCCAGCGGCTTGAAGGCAGATGATCCCAGGCTCTCAATTGCCCTGCGGGGTAAGGATGGTCTGGGCATGGTGGGGCAGCCGTTCTTTGGCGATGCGCAGCTGTTTGCGAAGGAGAGCTCCATCATTCTGCCGATCAACCTGCCGGTCGGCAGCTGGTTTTTGGCCGCCGAGCCCAGGCAGGGATGGGACAAATCCTGGGGATTGCCGCTGATAATCCGGATCGTCGGGCTGGTCATATCCGTTATTATCTGTGGGCTGATTTTTCTGCTGCTTAACTTTTTCAAGCAGGTTCACTACCTGGCGCTGCATGATCCGCTGACCGGCCTCATGAATCGGCGCCTGCTGGATGAACATCTGCAGCAGTCCATCAATGAGGCGCAGCGCCGCGAAGGTTCAATGGCGATTCTATATATTGATCTGGATCAGTTTAAGCCGGTCAATGACAATTATGGGCATAAACAGGGGGATCATCTTCTGGTTGTGACGGCTCAGCGCATTCGGGAGTGTCTGCGGTCCTCTGATATTATTGCGCGCATGGGCGGAGACGAGTTCATTGTGATCCTGCCCGATGACCAGACCAGGGCAACCGCCGAGCACACCGCTGAAAAGATCAGCCGCAGCATCAGCAGCCCGGTTGAGCTGAATTCTGCTGTGGCTGTCTCGGTCGGGGTCAGTATCGGGGTAAGTATCTATCCGCAGAACGGCGAGTCGGCCGAGAAGCT
>CALOBW010000064.1:0-165385 GCA_942491525.1 uncultured Thermodesulfobacteriota bacterium | reverse complement strand
TAAACTTAATTGTAACCCAATCTTTTCCGATGTAAAACTATGTATCAAGATAATTGTAAAATTTTTAAATATAGGCTATTGTTTTCACACAAACGAAAATAAAGCATTAAAACGCTATTCGGATTAATCACGTAAAGGGATTTGACAATGCATTATAAGGTTCTTGTAGTCGATGATGATGTGAAGCTTCAGAAACTTCTGCGCACCTATCTTGAAGAGTATGACATCGAGGTGGTCTCTCTGATGGATGGCAACAACGTCATTGAGACGGTTGACGCCGAAAAACCCGATATCGTCATCCTGGACATCATCATGCCCGGCAAAAACGGCTTCGAAGTACTCAAGGAGATCCGCCACTCCTATGCAACTCCAGTTATCATGCTCTCTGCCAAAGGTGAAGATACGGACAAGATCATCGGCCTGGAACTTGGCGCGGACGACTACATGCCCAAGCCCTACAACCCGCGTGAACTGATGGCCCGCATCAACGCCGTCCTGCGTCGGGCCGAAGTGCCGATCCAAAGCAATGAATCATCTGAACGCTTCATCAAGGTCAACGACCTGACCCTTGACCGCTCAAGGCAGCTGCTGCAGTTTGGCACCAAGGACACCCAACTTTCAACCATGGAGCACCTGGTCCTTGAAGCGCTCATGTCCAACCCCGACTCGGTGCTGTCACGTGACCAGCTGATGTCACATGCAAAGGGTCAGGATGCGGTGGCTTTTGATCGCAGTATCGATATGCATATCAGCAAGCTACGCTCTAAAATTGAAAACCTAACAGGTCAACGCGAACGCATCCGTACCGTTTGGGGTACGGGTTATATGTTTGTGAGTGAGCTGTGAAATATAAGATCTACCTTAAAGCCTACATAACCTGTCTAGCAATAATAATACTGGTAGAATTTATAAATTTCGGCCTCTTCTCAACCTTCGTGGAACGCAATCTGACAGAACAGATGCGCTCCTTCACCGATGAGCGTCTGGCCGTATTGCGCGACATCGTTGAGCATGATCTGAACGACAACTACCCTGTCACCGGCGAGGAGATTGACACCTTTAACGCCGACCTGGCCAAGATCGCCCAGATAATGCCACCGGCCAAGATCTGGGTCTCATCCGATGAGGGGATTGTGCATTTCCGATCCTTTGACGGCCCGGTTCCCGAAATCAATCCCGGCAAACTGATACGATTCTCAAACTCCGAATGGATCGCGCAGATGACCGAGACCGGCTCTCCATTTGTACGCTACCCGCTGACAGTTCTCGGCCACATTCCCGGCCACCTCAACATTCTATTCACCGACCAGAATCAGGATATGCTCTTCTTTCAATGGAATATCTATAAAATGATCATGCGCTACAGCCTGCTGGGCTTTGTAATCGGCCTGGTGCTGCTGATCATTCCATTCCGCTACTTTATCGGCAAACCCCTAATCGCCCTCTCTGAAAGCGTAACCGAGATGTCAAAGGGCAACCTTAAGGCCCGCTGTGAAATCGGCGGCCAGGACGAGATCTGGGATATCGGTGTGGCCTTCAACTCCATGGCCGACACAATCGAAGGCATGATTGAGGGCGCCAAGGAGCTGACCACCAACATTTCACATGAAATTCGCACCCCCCTGGCCCGCATCAGCCTGACCGAGGGCATTCTGCGCGAACGCCTGAGTGACAACCCCCGCTTCGAACTCTACCTTGATAATATCCAGGAGGAGATCGGCGAGATCGACATTCTGGTGGGACAGATCCTGGAACTATCCAGGCTGGACTTCAACAAAGTTACCGGACATAAGGAGATTCTCGACCTGGTTGAGCTGACCCAGGAGTGCATTCACCGCTTTGAATCATCCATGGATCACAAGGGGATCGAGTTCCGCTGCACCCTACCCGAAGAGGCTGCTCCCATAATGGCCATCCGCAAGGATATCGTTTCTGCCATTTCCAATCTGATGGACAACGCCGTCAAGTTCACCCCCCAGGGCGGAGAGATTGAATTCCGCATCAAGCTCTTCAGTGACCGGGTCGACCTGACCATAGCCAACACCTGCAACATCGAGAACGCCGAGGATCTGCAAAAGATATTTGAACCGTTCCACCGCCTCAGCCAGACCGAAGAGACCGGCACAGGCCTCGGACTGGCAATAACCCGCAAGGTAATCAACAACCACGGCGGCGATATGCTGGCATCACGCTGGATGGACGGCATCAAGATCTCGATTCAGGGCCTGCCGTTGGCCCGAATTCCAAGCGAAACCCCGGAGCCCGAGCTCAACTAGAGCAATACGAAACCGCCCAGAATAAAGGCGGCGGCAAAAAGCGCGACAACATCCCCCAGCTGAAGCCTGATGGTCTTCATTCGCGTGCGAACTATCCCCGGCTCGTAGCCGCGCAGGGTTAAGGCAACCGCAAGCTCGTCGGCCCGCCTGAAGACCCCATGCAGCAGGGGCACCAGAACCGGCACCAAGGAGCGCACCTTGGAGAGAACTCCACCGGTTTCGATGTCGACCCCGCGGGCCTTCTGAGCCTTGATGATACGGTCAGTCTCCTCAAAGAGGATCGGAATAAAACGAATGGCCAGCATGATCAGCAGGGCGATCTCATCCACCGGCACCTTCAGCAGCTTGAGCGGCCGCATGTACCACTCCATGGCCCAGACCATATCCAGGGGCGAAGTAGTCAGCGTTGTCAAAGTTGAGAACCAGATGGCGAAAATCAATTGAGAGCTGACGGTCAGGCCGCTATGGAGCCCCTGCCAGGTGGCATAGGGAATGCCCTCGATGGCATCGCCCGGAGTCATAAATATATGCAGAATGCCGGTAAAGAGAAAGAGCCAGATGAATGGCAGCAGTCCGCGCAGAATACGCAGCAGCGATATATTGCTGAGCAGCGTTATCAGAACACAGAACAGCCCGTAGGCGCCCAATCCAAGCACAGAATCCACCCGAAAGGCCACCCCGATGCCCATGGCCATCAGGAAAACTTTAACCCTCGGATCAAGACGGTGCACCAGCGAATCGCCGGGAATGTACTGACCGAGGGTTATCTGCATCGATTATCTTATATTTTCGGCAATCTGAACCATATTGAGAGCCGATCCCTTGCGCATGTTATCAACAACCAGCCACATGGCAACACAATCTGCTCCAGCCTGACGAATCCGGCCGACGAAACAGTCATCATGCCCGGTGGCGTGCACCGGCATCGGATAGAGCTCACTTTCGACCGCAATTGATTCCGCCTGCTGCAGCACTTCACGTACCTCAACCGCACTGACGGAATCCACAAATTCAACATGGAGCGACAACGAGTGTCCGTAGAACACCGGCACCCTGACCGCAGTCAGACTGAGATCAACATCGCCGATCAGGGCCCGCAGATCGGAAGCGACCAGCTGCTCTTCAGAAGATTCATCCCCATCAAGAGCACCGGCCTGCGGAATAACATTAAAAGCTATCTGATGCGGCAGCTGACTGATGAGGGGCTCCTGAAAATTAAAGAGCTCCTTAATCTGAGCCTCAAGTTCCCTGACGGCCCGGTAACCGACACCCGAGACAGCCAGATAGCCAGAGCACACCACGCGTTTGACACGGCCCTTAAACGGCGCCAGAGCCAGCGCCAGCATAATGGCGAGCGGATGGGGACTGACCAGAACCTTCCCCCCGGCGCTGTTCAGTTCGGGAAGCACCAGAGGAGCCTCGCCATGCAGAGCATCGGAACAGTCGATCACCGTAGCGCCGGCCTTGCCTGCCAGCGGCACATATCTGCGCACCACATCGGCAGGCACAGCAAAGAATGCCAGCTCGACACCATCAAAGGAGTTCTCGTCCAGCTCGGCAATCGGCCAGGAACGCCCGGCGCACTCGACCGTGGAGCCTATTGAGCGGGTCGATGCCAGGGGCACCAACTCACTCAACTCGAATTTACGTTCATCAAGCAGCCTGATAAGCTCGCCGCCGACCAGACCGGTGGCTCCGACAACGGCAACTTTCACTTAACGCCCCAGCTCTTTCAGAATATATTCAGTCATTTTCTGGGTGCCGGCAACCTCGACAGCACCGATGGTGATGTCATTGGTACGGATGCCCTTTGCCAGAACCGCCTCAACGGCATTCTCAATCCGATCAGCCGCCTCACCCATATCGAGCGAGTAGCGCAGCAGCATGGCAGCCGACATGATGGCGCCAACCGGATTGGCCTTATCCTGACCGGCAATATCAGGCGCAGAACCGTGGACCGGCTCATAAAGGCCCGGGCCATCGCCCAGGCTGGCAGAGGGCAGCATGCCCAGTGAGCCGGTAATCATGGCCGCGGCATCCGAAAGGATATCACCGAACAGATTCTGAGTTACCATTACATCGAACTGGCCGGGCTGACGGATCAGCTGCATGGCGCAATTGTCGACATACATATGGGAGAGCTCGACATCCTGATAATCCTTGCCGACCTCCTCCACAACTTCACGCCAGAGCTGGGATGACTGCAGCACGTTGGCCTTGTCAACACTCATCAGTCTGCCGCTGCGCTTGCGGGCTGCATCAAAGGCCACCCGGGACACACGCTCAATCTCGGGAGTGGTATAAACAAGGGTATTGTAGCCGCGCTTGGTGCCGTCGGGCAGGGTATCTATACCGGCGGGCTTGCCGAAATAGATGCCACCGATCAGCTCACGCACAATCAGAACATCAACACCCCTGATGATCTCCTCCTTGAGCGAAGAAGCTGCAGCCAGCGGTGCAAATATTTTGGCCGGGCGCAGATTGGCAAAGACACCCATCAGCGAACGGATCGCCAGCAGACCGGCCTCAGGACGTTTGTCACCGGGCAAACTATCCCACTTGTAACCACCCACGGCACCCATCAGGACCGCATCATTGCGCTGCACCTGGACCTTGGTCTCATCCGGCAGCGGCGAGCCGGTCTCATCATAGGCGCAGCCGCCGATTAAACCATATTCAAGCTCCAAGTCCGGAGCGACAGCCTTCATTATCTCAACAGCCGAAGCTGTAACCTCTTTACCGATTCCATCACCGGGCAGCACTAATACTTTCATTTCAATTCCTTTCCCGTATAAATTTCTCCGGACTGCAGACAGCCCGGAGCATAGTAGTCATACAAAAGAAGCTTACTTGGAGGGCTTCTTGGTCTTCAGAAACTCCATCCGATTCATGGCATTGATCAGCGCCTTGGCCGAAGCGACCATTATGTCCGGGTCGGACCCCTGACCAACCGAGGTCATATCCTTCTCGGTCAACTCAACGGTAACCTCACCCTGGGCATCTGTACCACCGGTAATCGCACTGACGGAGAACCGACTCAACTCAGCTGTGGAACCGGTCATCTTGTTGATGGTCTTGAAAACAGCATCCACCGGACCATTACCGAACTCGGCATCCAGATAGGTCTCGCCGTCGATATCCATCTTAACGGTCGCCGCCGGCACAGCCACAGTACCTGAAGAGACATTCATGTGCCTCAATTTATACTTATAGGGCTGTTCGCGATAGATCTCCTCCAGCACAATCGCTGCGATATCAGCGTCATAGATTTTCTTTTTCTTGTCACTGATCTCCTTGAAGCGATTGAAGACCTTCAGGATCTCATCATCCTTGAGGTTGAAACCAAGAGACTCGAGACGCTTACTGAGGGCGTGTTTGCCGGAATGTTTGCCAAGCACCAGATCGGACTTGCCGATGCCGACCGCCTCAGGGGTCATGATCTCATAGGTCGTGCGCTCCTTAAGGTAGCCATCCTGATGGATGCCGGCCTCGTGCGCAAAGGCATTGGCGCCGACAATCGCCTTGTTGGGCTGCACGGCCAGGCCGGTCACATGCGTCAGCAGCTGACTGGTGGGATAGATCTGAGTTGTGTCAATATTCGTTGAATACGGGTAGACATCATTTCTGACATTCAGGGTCATGACCACCTCTTCCAACGACGTGTTGCCGGCCCGTTCACCGATGCCGTTGATGGTACACTCAACCTGGCGCGCGCCGGCATGCACGGCCGCTATGGAGTTGGCCACCGCCAGCCCCAGATCATTGTGGCAATGCACAGACATAATGGCCTTCTCGATGCCCTTGACGTTCTCCTTGAGGTACTTCATCAGATTGGCATACTCAACCGGAGTCGTGTAACCGACGGTATCGGGGATGTTGATGGTGTCAGCGCCGGCGGCAATAGCCGTAGTGAAAACTTCAACCAGGAAGTCCCAGTCCGAGCGGGTGGCATCCTCAGCCGAAAATTCAACGCTGGGCGACAGGCTCTTGCAGTGGGAGACGGCCGCCTCAACACTTTTAAGGACCTGCTCTTTGGTCATGCGCAGCTTGTGCTCTAGGTGAATGTCACTGGTGGCAATAAAGGTGTGCAGACCGGGATGATTTGCATGTCTTACAGCATCCCAGGCCCTTTCGATATCAGCCTCACGGGCACGACAGAGACCGGCGATGATCGGCCTTTCGAGCTCCTGGGCCACAGCCTTGACAGCCTCAAAATCTCCTGGAGAAGACATGGGGAAACCGGCCTCAATCTTATCGACACCCAGCAGCTCCAGCTGTTTGGCCAAAAGAATCTTCTCGTGGACATCCATGCTGGCTCCGGGTGACTGTTCGCCATCCCGCAAAGTGGTATCAAAGATTATGATCTTCTCTTGTGACGGTTTCATGTTTCTCTTTTCCTTTCTCATGTTTGAACTGATTGACGCAATAAATCACCACATTCCAGACAATTCCGCCAGTGATAAATGTCACGGTCAGGATAAAGAACATGACATAGGGGGCAGACGCCACCACAACCATCAGCAACAGAGCTGCCACCAGCAGCTGGAATGGATGGGTTTTAATGTATTCCACATGTTTGAAGCTTGGATATTTGATGGTGCTGACCATCAAGTAGGCCAGCAGATAGATCCATGCAAAGAGCGGCATAGCCGGCAGAGATCCGATGGTCTGCTCCACCAGCACCAGACTGATGATGCCGGCCGCAGCGATGGGGATCGGCAGACCGGTGAACGTTGTCAGGCTTCCGCTGGTATCACTGTTGAAACGTGCCAGGCGCAAAGCCCCGCAGGCCACATAGACACAGCAGGCCAAATAGCCGAACTTGGCAAACTCGCCCAGCTCGCTAAATTTCCAGAGATAGAGCAGAATTGCCGGCGCCACACCAAAGGCGGTCAGATCCGACAGAGAGTCATACTCCTTACCGAAAAGCGAAGTGGTGTTTGTCGCGCGCGCAACCCGGCCATCCATGCCGTCGATCATAATCGACATAAAGATCAAGAATGACGCCACCACATAATCACCATTAATGGCAAAGTAGATAGAGTAGAAGCCGGTAAAGAGGCTGATCGTGGTAATAAAGTTGGGCAAAAACGGGACTGCCCTCTTCAACCGTTTACCCCGGCGGTTTTTATTTTTCATCCTGTATATCTCCTGCCCCAAAAGTTAGGCCGACGCTAAGGTCGGCCGTCTGTTAACATTTGTAGGGCCGCGGCGCCAGAAATCAACTTAGCTTGCGCCGCACCTGAATTTCACGTTCCATCACAATCGAGCCGGTGCGAATATAATCCATCACCCCAAAAGGAGTCAAATTATCAATGAATCCCTGCAGCTTATCATTGGCCCCGGTCAATTCCAGCGTATAGGACTTGGGTGACATGTCAACCACTCGGGCGCGGAAGATGTCGGCAATGCGCATAATCTCAGCCCGATTCTCAGGCTTGGCCTGCAGTTTGATGATAACCATCTCGCGTTCAACATAGTCCTTATCAAGGTAGTCAACTACCTTGATAACATTAATCAGCTTGTTGAGCTGTTTTTTTATCTGCTCAAAGACCTGCTCGTCACCACTGGTAGTAATCACCATTTTAGAGTGACGCGGATCCAGGGTCGGGGCGACAGAGAGCGACTCAATATTAAAACCACGACCCGAGAAGAGCCCCACAACCCGCGAGAGAACACCGGCCTCATTATCAACAAGTACAGATATAACTTTACGCATCAATCACCTCACACCAGAAGCATGTTGTTGATGGGGGCCCCGGCGGGTACCATCGGATAAACATTTTCTTCAGATTTAACCACAAAATCAACGATCACTGGCCCATCGGTCGCAAGAGCCTGCTTAATGGCCCCCTCAACCTCATCTGGCCTGGTGACCCTTAAACCGGTTGCGCCGTAGGCTTCGGCCAGCTTCACAAAATCCGGCGAGGTATTCAGCGTGGTGTGGGAATAGCGGTTCTTATAGAAGAGCGACTGCCACTGGCGCACCATGCCGAGGTAGCCGTTATTCAGAATCATAATCTTGACCGGCAGGTTGTACTGTACCGCCGTAGCCAGCTCCTGAATGTTCATCTGGATGGAGCCGTCACCGGCGATATCAATCGCAATACGGTCAGGGCAGGCCACCTGCGCACCAATGATTGCCGGGAAGCCATAGCCCATGGTTCCCAGCCCACCGGAAGTAAGCATGACCCGCGGCCGGGTGAACTTATAGAACTGGGCGGTCCACATCTGGTTCTGCCCAACTTCAGTGGCGATAATGGCATCGTCAGGGGTCAGCTCGTCAATCTTCTCGATTACAAACTGCGGTACAATATCATCGGTCTGAGAGTAACGCAGCGGCTGGGTTGTATTCCAGGAATCAACCACCGCATGCCAGGGAGCCAGCTGCTCGTGCAAATCTTTAAGTTCTTCGGCATGTTCGGCCAGAATCTTATTCATGGTCTGCAAAACGGCCTTGCAGTCACCGACAACCGGAATGTCAACCTTGACATTCTTACTGATTGAGGTCGGATCGATGTCGATATGAATGATCTTGGCCTTGGGTGCAAACTCATCGATCTTGCCTGTCACGCGATCATCAAAGCGCGATCCAATGGCAATCAGGCAGTCGCACTCGGTTACCGCCATGTTGGCACAGTAGGTGCCATGCATACCGAGCATACCCATGGAAAGCTTGTCGGTCTCCGGAAAAACTCCCAGGCCCATCAAAGTGGTAGTCACCGGCACGCGGGCATCTTTGGCAAACTTGATCAGCTCCTCGCTGGCATCTGCATGCACAACGCCGCCACCAGCATAGATAACCGGCTTCTTGCTCTTGAGGACAACATCGATAATGCGCTTAATCTGCCCGAGATGCCCCTTGTAGGTCGGACAGTAACTGTCCATCTCAACGCTCTCGGGATACTTGAAGCGGATTTCAGAATTCATGACATCCTTGGGCAGGTCAACCAGGACGGGGCCTGGGCGGCCGGTGCGGGCAATATAGAACGCCTCTTTCAGCACCCTCGGCAAGTCAGCAATATTCTTAACCAGATAGTTATGTTTGGTACACGGACGGGTGATACCGACAATATCCGCCTCCTGGAAGGCATCATTGCCTATCAGATGCGTCGGCACCTGACCGGTAAAAACCACCATCGGAATCGAATCCATATAGGCTGTTGCTATACCGGTGACGGTGTTGGTAGCTCCGGGACCAGAAGTCACCAGACAGACGCCGACATCGCCGGTTGCGCGGGCATAACCGTCAGCGGCATGCACGGCGCCCTGCTCGTGCCGGGTTAGGATAAAGTCCACATCTTGAGCATCATAAAGGGCATCAAAAATATCAAGAACAGCTCCACCGGGATATCCGAAGATATGCTTAACCCCTTCGAGGCGCAGCGCCTCCAAGAATACACGTGCCCCTTTCATTTTTCCCATAAATATAACTCCTAAATCAAGAAACAGATAGTTATCGGTAACTATCCAGCAGATCCATCAGCCTGTCCTTGCCGGCAAGCTTAAGTTTCTGCAGTTGTTTGCGACGCATTTCGTCTTCGGTACTGAGATATTTCTTCTCAGCAAACTCTTCCAGTTTACTCTTAAGTTCGAGGTGTTCTTCCCAAAGTTTTCTCAGATCTTCATTTTCTTCAACATGCTTGCGAATCAGTTCCAGATCTTTATCTTCCATTACAACTCCCCTCCCTTAGTTTAATATTATAGAGATAGAACATAAACCTGGCTATGTCAACCTACAGACCCCTGTAACTAAGCGGATTTATCCATAAGAATTAAGGATTAACTCCATTAACTATTTTCAATCAACAATACACAAAAACAGGCGACCCCAGACAAGCAGCCGCCCATCAGACAGACTCTGCAGATCAGCTGCGAGGATAGCCAAGATCCCTAAGGGCAGTCCCAATCTCATCCAGCACCAGCGGATCCTCGATAGTTGACGGCATCTTATACTCCTTGCCATCGGCAATCTTGCGCATGGTTCCACGTAAAATTTTACCGCTGCGCGTCTTCGGCAGACGGGCAACAACACTGATGTCGCGCAGACAGGCCAATGGTCCGATCTCGGACCGCACCATCGTGACAACTTCCCGCTGGATATCCTCAGCCGGCACGTCCGAGCCGGCCTTCAGCACAACAAATCCGACCGGAACCTGCCCCTTGAGATGATCCTCCACCCCGATCACAGCGCACTCTGCCACCTCAACGTGCTTGGCGACAACCTCTTCCATACCGCCGGTCGACAAACGATGACCGGCCACATTTATGATGTCATCAACACGCCCCATAATATAGAGATAGCCGTCCTTATCCTTGTAGCCACCATCACCGGTGGCATAGTAGCCCTCAAACTCGCTCAGATAGGAGCTCACGAAAGAGTCATCGCGATCCCAAAGCGTCTTCAAGCAACCCGGCGGCAGCGGCAGCTTAATGGCAATAATCCCCTCGGTACCATTCTCAACCTCCTGAGCGCTTTCATTCAAAATCTGGACATCATAGCCCGGCACGGGTTTGGTTGGCGAACCGGGCTTGAGTTCAAGGGGCTCAATACCCATACAGTTGGCTGCAATCGGCCAGCCAGTCTCCGTCTGCCACCAATGATCAATCACCGGGATTTTGAGCATAGCGCTGGCCCAGTGATAGGTATCGGGATCCAGCCTCTCACCGGCCAGAAAGAGATACTTCAAGGCGCCGATATCATATTCTGCAAGATAACTTCCCCGAGGGTCCTCTTTCTTGATTGCCCGGAAGGCTGTCGGCGCAGTAAAGAGCACCTTGACGCCATAGTCCGATATAACTCGCCAGAAAGCCCCCGGATCAGGCGTACCGACTGGTTTGCCCTCATAAAGAATCGTTGTGCAACCATTAAGCAGAGGGCCATAAACAATATAGGAGTGACCCACAACCCACCCCACATCGGAGGCCGCCCAGAAGACATCCCCCGGCTGCACTCCATAAATATTTTGCATGCTCCACTTCAAGGCAACGGCATGGCCGCCATTATCACGCACTACGCCCTTGGGTATGCCGGTTGTACCCGAGGTATAGAGCACGTAGAGCGGATCTTCAGCCCTGACAGGAATACACGCCACCGGTTTGGCCGACAGCAACAGCTCCTGCCAATCATAATCGCGGCCGGCAATCAGGTTGGCCGCCAGCTCAGGACGCTGATAGATCACGCAGGCCTCAGGCTTATGCGCGGAAAGTTCAATGGCCTTATCCAGTAAGGGCTTATAGGGAATAACACCCTTGGGCTCAATGCCACAGGATGCACTCAGAATCAGTTTGGGTTTGGCGTCATCAATCCGGACCGCCAGTTCATTTGACGCAAAACCGCCAAAGACAACCGAGTGTACCGCGCCGATACGGGCACAGGCCAGCATCGCCACCGCAGCCTGCGGAATCATAGGCATATAAATCACAACCCGGTCACCCTTCTCGACCCCCAGGGACACCAGCGCCCCGGCAAAAACAGCTACCCGCGAAAGCAGATCACGGTAAGTGATCTTTTCAACGACCCCGGTCACTGGCGAGTCATATATCATGGCATACTGCTCACCGCCCCCCTGCTCAACATGATAATCAAGGGCATTATAACAGGTATTGAGCTCACCACCCTTAAACCAGCTATAAAAAGGCGCCGCCGAATCATCAAGCACACGATCCCACTTCTTATACCACTGAATCAACTTACCGGCTTCCGCCCAGAATGCCGCGCCATCGGCCGCAGCCGCCTGATAGGCCTGATCATATGAACTATACATCTAGAATCCTCCTTTTAAATCTCAAATTTAGCAAATAAATGAACGCTCGTTCATAATATACCCTTTTGATATATATTGGCAAGCCGAACCAACTTTGATAATCTTCAAATAACAATTGTTTTAAATTTTTAGGTTCTTATATTTAATTTTATCTTACCGAAGGGGTATTCATGGATATTTTTTTAGCACGGCAGCCAATCCTGGACCGCAACAACAACATCTACGCCTACGAGCTGCTTTTCAGGGGCGGCACCGAGAACCTCTTCCCCGACATAGATGGCGACAGCGCCAGCTCGCGCGTACTCTCCAATACATTCTTCACCTCCGACCTCGAGAAAATAACCAACAGAAAAAAGATATTCATCAATTTCACGCACAAGCTGATCACCAAGGGCATCCCCCTGATGTTCCCCCCCGAATCAACAGTCATCGAAATACTTGAAGACGTCCAACCCGATGAAGACCTGATTGACGCCTGCCGCGAACTCAAAAGACGCAACTACATGCTGGCTCTCGACGATTTTGTCTACCGCGAAGAGATGGAGCCCCTGCTGGAGCTGGCAAACATTGTGAAGCTCGACTTCATGAACTCCTCCGAAGAGGAGCTGCGCAGCTATACAAGAAAACTCTCCAAGTACAATGTTGAACTCCTGGCCGAAAAGGTGGAGAGCCTGCATGACCAGCATCTGGGACGCCATATCGGCTGCAACTATTTTCAGGGCTACTTTTTCTGCAAGCCGCAAATCATTAAGGATGTAGACATTCCAACCCTCAAGATGAACCATCTCAGACTGCTCTCCGAAATAAACAACGAGGAGTTCATCGTTGATCGACTTGAAAAAATCATCATGCAGGATGTCAGCATATCCTATAAGCTACTGCGCTACCTCAATAGCCCCTTCTTTAGGCGTTCAAGCGAGATCACATCCATAAAACACGCAATCATCATGCTGGGAGAGTCCGGCCTGCGCCGCTTCGTGTCCATAATTGTCCTGGCAGAACTCAACGACGACAAACCCGACGAACTTATCAAGAACTCCATCATCAGGGCCAAAATCTGCGAAGGACTCTCATTTCAGCCCGGCTCACACCCCAGTCCATCGGAGCTTTTCACCGTGGGTCTGTTTTCGCTGATCGACGCCATTCTAGGCAACAGCATGGAGAACATCCTAAAGCAGCTGGCCATCGCATCCAACATCAAGGAGACCCTGCTGGGGCACAAAACCAACCTGCACTACTATCTAATGCTGGCCAAACACTACCAGGAAGGCAACTGGAATGAGGCTCTTCACTATGCCCAGATTAGCGGCATCGATGAAGGCAACCTTCTTGGGATCTACATGGATGCCATCGGCGTAGCCGACGCTCTCTTTGAGGCCACCCGCTGATCAGCCGCGACTGCGGCGCCGGCGGTCCAGCGGCACCCTCAAGATAAAACAGGCGCCCGACTCAACTTCGCTATTCACGTCAATCTCACCCCCGACCTTGATCATGGCGATGCGAGCCTCAGTCAGCCCCAGGCCGACCTTCATGGGATCACTGGAATAGAAGGGCCCAAAAAGCACTTCAGGCGCCTCCTTGAACCCGGCCCCATAGTCCCGAATGCTAATCTGGCCACAAACCCCATGATCCTCGAGTGAAATCTCGATCCGATCGGTGCCGCTCTGCACGGCATTCTCAAGCAACCTTCTGACGGCTATCTTGATATGCTCGGCATCGGTATAGCCCCAGATGTCGCCGGACTCGGCCAGCGTCACCGGCACATCATAACGGTCGGGCTTCAGGAAATCACCCAGCAGCTTGCGCAGGTTAACCGCCGAGAAGTACGGCTCCATGTTGGCGATGGATTCATAGCGCTCGATGCGGGTGACCATATCTTCAATACGCGTAATCGACGACATGATGCCGGCAATGGCCCGTTCGCGCTTCTCGGACTTATCAGATGAGTCACTGTCCCTTTCAAGCCGCCGCATATAGGCCCCAATGACAGTCAGGGGATTACGCAACTCGTGCGAAAGGCCATTGATCATTGCCGTGAGATCCTTGGCCTGCACCGACAATCTGGCCTGCATGGCGCGCGTATCGGTGATATCACGGCCAATGATGGATATGGCATAGATATGATCCTCTTCCACCAGCGGCGTACTCATCAGCGAAAAAATGCCCATCTTGCCGCTCGAGAGATTAAACCTGACCTCAGCCTTGGATGGAACGCCCTGCTTGAAATTACGTACAAGAAGCTCCTGGATGGATCCCCGATCCTCATCTATCACAAGATCAGCCAGAGAAGCACCGATCAACGAGTAGCCCTCGCCCCCCAGATACTGCTTCAGCGTTTCATTACAGAACATGATACGGCCGGCCGGGCCGAGGACCGCAATCAAGTCCGAAGCGTTCTTAATAATGGCCTTATAGCGCCGGCTGTCACGCAACATGATTGACTGTTTCTCCTGAACGGCCTGCTCCTTCTCATTAAGAGAACGGATAAGCTTATCGCCAACCTCATAGGAGTGACGCATCTCAGAAAAGAGCGTCAGAACGGCATCCAGCACCAGATAATCATTAGGCAGAATACCGGAGACCCCCTTCGGCAGCGGAGAGGATACCGGCAGATCGGAAACAATATAGACCCGGTGACCGGCAAGATCCTGCCAGTGCATATAACTGCGGTCTTCTACAAAAACAATGCTGTTCTCATTTATCTCTGAGGGACCATCCACCTTGCGGATCTGCAGTCCGGCGGGCGGATCAGATTTACCTATCCAAAATGCATGCATATGCAATTCCTCGGAAAATAGAAGAGTTATCTTTAAGAACTAAGATAAGCGACAGGTGTCAGTTGTAAAGAAAGACTACTCAATCTCATCCTGAATTACATCAGGAATCAGATGTTCAGGCTCACTGTAGCGCGGCGCCACCTCTTTCAAGAAGCGCTTCACCAAGATATCCTCGGGATCATTAACTTTTTTAAGGGCCTGGACCATATTGATCTTGCCAGCCGCAAAGGTTTCATGCCCACCGCCGGAACCAATGCCATGGGTGATCTTGTGCGCCAACACACCCGCCATATAACTTGATCGGGTCGTGCGGATCGAGAAGAAGAGAGAACCATTATGACGGCCATAGCACATGCACCAGCGCGAGCCCTCTATCTGAATCAGTTCATCAGCAAACTCACCGATCATCTCAGGCCAACCCAGCATATCAACCCGCGCGATAACGGCATCACCGTAGAATTTGGCATTTTTAAGCACTGAGTAGAATTCTCGGAAATATTCGCGGGGCATGCGCGGATGCTCGATCTTGGCCAATTTCTTCTGCAATGCATGCGGAAAGAGGAAGATCGACGCCCTGATATCGGCATCCGTTGACTGACGACCAAGGTCGCGTGTGTCGGACTTAATCCCATAAAAGAGCGCGGTCGCAACCTTACGGTCAACGGCCAGTCCGAGGTTCCTCAGATATTGAGTGATGATGGTTGAAGTTGAACCTATGGACTTGCGGATGTCAGTGAATGGTGATTTCAAGCTGGTTTTACGCAAAGGGTGGTGATCGATAACAATGGTCGGAACCATCCCCTTGGGCAGAAAAACATTGCCGCTATTGGGCTGACAGTCAACCATGGCAATCGCCGAAAAATTGCGCGGATTGATCTCGCTGTAAGGCACCAGATCAATATCAAGCAATTTAACCATGGCCTGATTCTCGGCGCGACCGATAATGCCGGGATAGGTGATAATACTCGTAAGATTAAGGGTCTTACGCAGGATATAACGCAAGCCAAAGGCTGCCGCAATCGAATCCGGATCGGGATTCTCATGCATGATAATCAGCACCTTGCGTTTGCCCTTCAAGAGAGGGAATAGTTGCTCTTCTATGTCCTGTTTAGTCATAAATAACCCAAACTATATATCAGCCCTGAAGGCATCTTTAACATGTTCTATCTTGCCATGCCTTATGACAATCACGTCAAAACGCACCGGTCTGTCATACAATTCATGCTGGTGGATGTAAACCAAAGATGCCCGCAACACCCTATTTTGCTTGCGTCGAGTTACCCAAGACAGCGGATCTCCAAAAGCGTCCGAATCGGCCCGTTTAACCTCAACAAAAACCAAACAATCCTTTTTTCGAGCTACGATATCAAGCTCGCCGCCCCTGATGCAGTAGTTTTGTTCAATTATTTTATAACCACACACCCTGAGATACAGCGCAGCTATAAATTCCCCTCGAAATCCCGCAGCACGACTACTACGCCCTATTAACCCCCCGAAAGCTGAGGCGGTGAATCGCTGATGCACCATGCCTTTCGATCGCTTCATAATGAGCCTTTGTAGGATAGCCCTTGTGCCTGGCAAAGCCGTATTCCGGATAAGCGCTATCCATCTCCAACATATATCTGTCCCGCGCAACTTTTGCAATAATACTGGCAGCAGAAATGGAGGTTTCAGTCTGATCGCCCTTGACAACAGCCTGGACGCGACAGACCAAGTCTGGCGCACGGTTGCCGTCAACCAGGGCATATTCTGGCATTTGCCCCAAAGCTGCAACAGCCTTTTGCATGGCCAACATGGTGGCATTAAGAATATTAACCCGATCGATGGTTCTCTCATCCACGAATGCGTGGCCGATAAGCACATCATCCGAGAGATAAAGCTCTTCATAGAGCTTTTCCCGGCGAGCTGAGGTGAGTTTTTTGGAATCCCGCATCAGAGACCTGATGTCGGAGCCCGGTTTGATGACCACTGCAGCTGCAGAAACGGGCCCAGCCAAGGGCCCCCTCCCCGCCTCATCAATACCGCAAAGGGGCCATACGCCCCGGGCTATGAGGTCTTCCTCAAGAGACATGCTATCTGCGGATCTCTTTAAGCCTTGCTGCCTTTCCGCTTCTCTCTCTGAGGTAGTACAGTTTTGCTCTGCGCACTTTGGCGTGAGATACTACTTCAATCTTATCCACGTTGGGAGAGTGAACAGGGAATACCCTCTCTACGCCAACACCGTAAGAAACCTTACGAACGGTGATGGTTTCGCGACAGTTACCCTTATGTCTACCAATTACAACACCCTCGAATATCTGAATTCGCTGGCGATTACCCTCAACAATTTTAGTTGAAACACGCACCTTATCGCCAATGCGAACTTCAGGTACATCCTGCTTCATCTGCTCTTTTTCAAACTGATCGATATAATTCATTATTACCTCCCTAAGACCCTATCTATTGCTATCGAAACAGCAGAACGCACTGACAAATGGTTCCATTCACCACGCCCCTCAATGGGCTCAGCTACAGCATCCAGACTATCAAGCGCTTCAGCCTTCAGTCCCCAGCCGGTACCAAATACCAGGCAGACATCCTGCTCCTGTTCCTTAACCTTTTGCCAGGACATGGCCGACTCAAGCTTCTTGGCCGTCGTACCAACCATAAATGCCCCGGTTTCCTTTTTAACCGTTTCAATATCCGGAACCAATTTAACAATCTCAAAGGCCCGTTTCCGGATGGGATTATACTCGCCACCGAAACCATTCAGCCAATGATCCATAATCTTGCGGGCAAAATCCCGCTGGCTCTGATATGGGTGAACGATATAGAGCGTATCTACACCATATGTCAAGCAAAGTCTTGCAAGATCATGAATATCTAAATTTGTTATGGCCGTCGCAACCTCATCACCGTTTTTATCGAGACATGGCCAGTGCGCCAAAGCTACATACATCAGCAATCTTCCTCATTTAAAAGATCAAGATCCTCAGCCGAGAGTCTTGCCCTGTCCATCAGATCCGGCCGGCGGGTGGCAGTTATGTGCAAAGCCTGCCTGCGACGCCACTTGCGGATGCGCTCATGATCACCCGAAAGCAGCACATCCGGCACACAGCAGCCGGATATCTCACGTGGCCTGGTGTAGTGCGGATGTTCCAGCAGGCCCTCGTAGTGCGAATCTCCGGTCAACAAAGTGTCGCACCCGAGCACACCCGGCAGCAGACGCACAATTGAATCCGTGATGGCCATGGCGGGAATCTCTCCGCCAGTCAGCACAAAATCTCCAACAGAGATCTCCTCATCAACATAGAGCTCACTGACACGTTCATCAACGCCCTCGTAGTGGCCACAGAGAATTGTCACTGACTCGAGACGACTCAACCGCAGCGCATCACCCTGCACAAAGGGCTTGCCGCGCGGCGTAGTCAGAATCACGTGTCCCCTGTCGTCAACGGAATCAAGCGCTCGTGCGATAGGCGCAACCTTCATCACCATGCCACCGTCGCCGCCATAGGGCGTGTCGTCAACCGTCAGATGCTTACCATCCCCAAACGGACGCAGATCAACCAGCTCAATCTGAACCTGCTGGCGATCAAGAGCACGGGCGATAATACTCTCACCAAGAACTCCGGTAAACATCTGCGGGAATAGAGTAATGATATTGATTTTCACGATTATTCCAGAATATCTGCTAAAAGATCCGAGTCCACCAGGATCTCGCGGCTCCCTACGTCAATATTAATAATAAAATCATCAACCGCAGGCAGCATGAGTTCCCTATCAGGATCAACCACCAGCACATCATTGCTGCCAGTTGAAAAAACATCAACAACCGGACCTAGGCGCCGGCCGTCGCTGCCAATCACATGACATCCGAGGATCTCAAAGTTATAATACTTACCATCCTCAAGCGCCGGCAACCAATCACGTTGAATGTAGAGCGACTCGCCAACAAGCAATTCAACCTGGGCGATATCGTCGATACCGTCCAGGCTGATTATGTATTGTTTCTTCTTTGAAAAACAGGAGTCCACCCTGCGGGCAGCCCCATGCCTTCCTATCCTGAATTGGTTACAAGAAAAATAACTCTCAGAAAAACCTCTGAGAGGGATGACTTGCATCTTACCATTGAGACCGGACGGCTCTTTGATCCTACCGACCTCAATCAGATCCGGCTTCATCTATTCGATGATTTCCAGCACAGACCTCTTGTTGAGCTTGGTGGAAGCCGCAGTAAGCAGAGTGCGCATAGCACGGGCGGTCCGACCTTCTTTTCCGATTACCTTACCGAGATCAGATTTTGCAACCTTAAGCTCGATAACTGAAGTAACTTCACCTTCAACTTCGGCAACATGAACTTCATCCGGATTGTCAACCAATGCTTTCGCGATGTACTCTATCAGCTCTTTCATCCTATCCCTCGCAACCAGTCTGAATTGGGTCTACAGTGCGTAACCCTTCTCTTTGATGAGTTTTTTGACAGCAGGGGTCATCTGACCACCCTTGCCGATCCACTCCTGGATCTTATCAATGTTCAAGGTAATGCTTTCAGGGCGGGTCTTGGGGTCAAAATGACCGACCACTTCCAGAAATTTTCCATCCCTTGGTGCTCTTGAATCAGCTACTACTACTCTATAGAAAGGGCTTTTCTTGGCGCCCCCACGGGTCAATCTGATACTGACTGCCATCTAAGTTAATTCCCCCTTATCGGTGATATGTTTGACCCCACTTATATTAGTTGCTTGCGCGATGTCAAGACAATTAAAGTTAAGGCATCTGTTTATGATACTTTACGGCACATATCCAATCCAGGTAAACGGTCAGGCATACATCGCCTCAATCTGGTCGGCGTAGTTCCGGTTAACCACCCGGCGCTTAACCTTCATGGTCGGGGTAACCTCTCCACGCTCCTGAGAAAACTCATGTTCGAGCAACACAAAGCGCTTGATGCGCTCATAGCGGGCCAACTCCCCTGAAAGGGCATCAATCCGCTCACGATAGAACTCCACCACACCCGGATGCCCAATCAGTTCCGCCGCATCCGAAACCTTGATGTTCAATGACTGAACATGTTCAGCCAAAACTTCAAATGCCGGCACAATCAGAGCTGAAACATAGTTGCGCCGGTCGGCGATTACGGCAATCTGCTCAATGAAATGATCCGCCCCCAGCAGACTCTCTATCTTCTGAGGCGCAATATATTTGCCGCCCGATGTCTTCATCAGATCCTTGATCCGGTCGGTTATCCAGAGCTCTCCGTTTTCATCAAAGAAACCGGCATCCCCGCTCCTGAAGTAACCATCTTCGGTAAAGACTTCGGCAGTCTCCCGAGGCTTATTGTAATAACCCTTCATAACGGTCTTGCCGCGCATCAGAATTTCGCCGTTATCATCAATCTTCATCTCCAGCCCCGGCATGGGCTTACCGACAGCGCCGAAGGTATAGCCATCAACCTCGTGACCACAGGCCGTGGCAGTTGTCTCCGAGAGACCATAGCCATAGGCCACATGCAGGCCGGCAGCATAGAAGAACTCCTCAATCTCGGCAGCCAGCGGCGCCCCGCCGCACGGGAAGAACTTAATCCGCCCACCGACCGCATCACGAATCTTACTCAGAATCAGACGATCCGCCACATTATACTTAACTTTCAGCCACCGCGAGATAAACAACCGATCCTTGCGGCGGTTATTGTGCTGCCGCCCGACGCTGATGGCCCACTTAAACAGCAACCGCTTATGGTAGGGAGCGACGGTCTCAAGTTTATGATGAACCGTGGCATAGATTTTTTCATAGAAACGCGGCACCGCACACATAATTGTCGGACGCACCTCCTGTATAAAATCAATTATCTGGTTTGGCTCCTCAAGATAGTAATTGGTCATGCCCTTGGAAAACGCATAGTAGGTCCAGATGCCCTCAAATACATGACTCATGGGCAGAAAGCTAAGCGTCACATCAGTATCATCCGGGGTCAGATGTCCGCCCATACGCCGGTCATGCGCAACCCCCTGATGATATACATTGCCATGGGTCAGCATCACCCCCTTGGGCTCTCCGGTGGTGCCCGAAGTATAGATGATGCGGATCAGATCCTCATGCCCGGCGGCCGCCTGACGCGAGGCGATCTCGCCGGCCAGCTTCAATCCGGCGCCCCAGCGCCTGAAGTCTTCAAAAGTGCAGACATTGTCGGCCTCGGCAAACTCCACCTGCGGCTTGAAAATCACAACCTGGCTGATCACATCACTCTGCGGCAGAATTTGCATGACCTTGTCATACTGCTCCTGATCGCCCACAAAGATCACCCTGATTGATGCATCATTGATAATGTACTCAGCCTGGGATGCCGTATCCGTCGGATAGATGTAGACCGGCACCGCATTGATCAGAAATGCCGCCATGTCACAGATTGAGCACTCAGGCATGTTGGGCGAAAAAATCCCGACCGTCTCCTGCGCTCCAATACCCGCATCAAGCAGGCTGGCCGCGATCGAATGGGCCTGCCGGCCAAACTCCCGCCAGCTGATCTCCCGCCAGCCAGCGCCATCTTTAGCGCAGAGCGCAGCGCGGTCAGCATAACGCTCGACCCTATCCTTAAACACCTCCGAGTAGTGATTCCAGTTTTCCACACAAGACCTCCTCAATTTAATAAATGGAGGCTAGCACAACGCCCGCTAGATATAGGGCAAAAGAACTGTAAATACAAAGGGATGAGATATCAGAAACCGTGATCAATCAATAGAATTCAGAAAGCAAAAACAGAGAGATAGGTTAAGCAATTTCCCTAAGCGTAAAAGATGATAACCAGTCAGGGTTACACTTCTTTTACGCTACAAGACCTCTTTCAGAAATTTCCCGGTATGCGACTGTGCAACTTGAACAATCTCTTCAGGCGTACCAGCAGCCACCAGGGTGCCACCGCCGGCACCGCCCTCCGGGCCCATGTCGATGACATAGTCCGATGATTTTATGACATCAAGATTGTGTTCGATCACGATCACCGAATTACCGCCGTCAACCAGGCGATGAAGCACGATCAGCAGCTTGTTGATATCTTCAAAGTGCAGACCGGTGGTGGGTTCGTCAAGAATGTACACCGTCTTACCGGTGGAACGCTTGGAGAGCTCACGGGCAAGCTTGGTCCGCTGGGCCTCGCCACCCGAAAGCGTTGTGGCGCTCTGGCCAAGCTTGATGTAATCCATACCAACATCAATCAGAGTCTGCAGCTTGCGCTTTATCTTGGGTACCGCATCAAAAAGCTCATAGGCCTCATGCACGCTCATGTCCAACACATCGGCAATGGACTTGCCCTTAAACTTGATCTCAAGGGTCTCATCATTGAAACGTTTGCCCTTGCACTGATCACAAACCACATATACATCGGGCAGGAAGTGCATCTCAATCTTGATCATGCCGTCGCCCTGGCAAGCCTCACAGCGGCCGCCCTTAACATTGAAGCTGAAGCGTCCGGGCTTGTAGCCGCGCACCTTGGCCTCCGGCAGCATGCTGAAGAGCTCGCGCACATGGGTAAAGAGACCGGTGTAGGTGGCCGGATTGGAGCGTGGCGTACGCCCGATAGGACTCTGATCAACATTGATCACCCGATCAATATGTTCCAGGCCGCAAATCTTCTCAACATGGTGAGGCACGGCCCGAGAGCCGGTCAGACTCTTGCTCAGATAGGGATAGAGCGTATCGATAATCAGACTGGACTTGCCCGAGCCTGAAACACCGGTGATACAGGTGAAGAGCCCGAGCGGAATCTCAACATTGACATTTTTAAGGCTGTTGGCCGTGGCACCGCAAATACCCAAGCTGGCCGCGCCGGCAACACGCCTCTTCTCCGGAAAATGGATGGTCTTACGGCCCGAGAGATATTTACCGGTCAGCGAAGTCTCACTCTTAACAATCTCCTCGGGCGTTCCCTGAAAGGTGATCCGCCCGCCATACTCGCCGGCACCCGGCCCCATGTCAATAACATTATCCGCCGCCAGGATGGTGCTGTCATCATGCTCAACCACGATCACGGTGTTGCCGAGATCACGCAGATGCTTCAAGGTGTTGATCAGACGCACATTGTCGCGCTGATGCAGGCCAATGGATGGCTCATCCAGAATGTACATGACGCCCATCAGGGCCGAACCGATCTGGGTTGCCAGACGAATGCGCTGCGATTCGCCCGAAGACAAGGTGCCGGCCTGACGGTTTAGCGAAAGATATCCCAAGCCGACCGATTTTAAAAAGTTGAGGCGCTCCTTGATCTCCTTGAGCAGGCGCGAAGCAATCTTTTCACGTTTGCCGCTGAACTTCAAAGCCTTCAGGAAGGCCAGCAGCTCATCGACGCTCATACCGGTCAGATCGTCAATGTTCCTGTCGTCTATAAAGATGTTTAACGCTTCACGCTTCAGGCGCGTGCCGCAACAGTCCGGACACTGCTTGTTATTAAGATAGCGCGAAAGATCCTCCCGAATCTCCCCCTTCTCATTCTCCTTCATGCGGCGGGTCAGATTCGGGATCACCCCCTCGAAGACCTGATCGAGATCATCCGAGACAGCTCCATATAGGATCGCCTTCTGGATATGAGGCTGCAGCTCGCCGAAGGGAGTCCGCTCATCAAAGCCCAGCCCATAGGCCAGCCGCCGAATCTGGCGCATGGCGAAGCGTCCCGGCGGCACACCCCAGGGAAGTATGGCGCCATCCTTCAGAGACTTACTAAAATTTGGCACCACCAGCTCCGGATCAACCTCCAGCAGCACGCCCAGGCCGCTGCAGGTCTCGCATGCGCCATGGGGATTGTTGAAGGAGAAGATCCGCGGCTCAATCTCAGGATAGGAGATATTACAAACCGGACAGCTGTAGTTTTCAGAATAGATCTCTTCGCCGGCTGCCAGATCCGCCACCCGTACAATTCCACCGGCCAGCCGGCAGGCGATCTCCAGCGAGTCATTGAGCCTCGAAGCGACTCCGTCCTTAATCACCAGGCGGTCCACAATCACATCAATATCGTGCTTCTTCTTCTTATCCAGCGCCGGCAGATCGTCCATGTCATAGGTCTCACCATCGACACGCACTCGTACAAAACCATCTTTTGCCAGATTATCAAAGAGTTTGGAGTACTCGCCCTTGCGGCCCATTATTACCGGCGCATAGATGATAATCCGGCTACCCTCTTCCTTCAGCAGCACCGCTTCAGCCATCTGCTGAATGGTCATGGACTGAATGTCACGGCCGCACTGGTAACAGCGCGGAATGCCAACCCGCGCAAAGAAGACACGCAGATAGTCATAGATCTCAGTCACCGTGCCAACGGTTGAACGCGGGTTGTTGGACGTGGTCTTCTGCTCAATCGCTATGGCCGGCGAGAGCCCCTCGATGGATTCAACCTGGGGTTTGGGCATCTGATCGAGAAACTGCCGGGCATAGGCGCTCAACGACTCGACATAGCGGCGCTGCCCTTCTGCATAGAGGGTATCAAAGGCCAGCGAAGATTTTCCAGAGCCCGAGACGCCGGTGATTACAACCAGCTTGTCGCGTGGAATTTTAACATCGACACGCTTAAGATTATGCTCGCTGGCGGCCTTGATTTTTATAAACTCATTCATCAGGCGTATTAATCCAGATAGACACCTATATAGTGGCCGGACATGATTTTATTGAGCCAGTGTTCAAACGCCTCTTTGCGATAGTGCTCACCAAGCTCATTCTCAATATCATAGCGCACCTTATCAAAATTGGCGCCGCCATGTGTGCCGCGTTCAACCACCTTGAAAAAGAAATCATACCCACTGACGGAGAGCGGCCCGACAACTTCACCGGCTTCGGCCTTAGCAACAGCCGCACGGGTCTCACTCTTAAGATTATCAACAGCTATCCAGCCGATATCATTCTTGCCTTCAAAAAGAACATCTGACAAATCACTGGCAATCTGATCAAAATCATCGCCAGCCTTAAGGCGCTTGATGACCTGTTCACTCTTGACCTTGTCATCCTTGACCGCGATCTGCTTGAGATGCACGGACTCCTTGCCGGCATATCTTGGATCCTTACTGTAGTAGTCGGCAATCATCTTATCAGTGACCACAACCCTGGAACTGACCATGGCGTCCATTAATGTGCGCCGCATGACCATAACCTCAGAGTCACGCATACTGAGCTGAGTCTGTTCGGAAAAAGCGGCCACATAGCCGGGATCCGGCGCCGGATAACCCATGGAGCTGTAAGTCTTCTGGACGATCATATCCTCAACCATCAGGCGCAGCACCTGTCTGGCGACAGTTTTATCCTCAGGGTCCAGCGAGAGCTCTCTGATGCGCTGCTCCAGATCTGTGACCATGATAATGTTGTCATCCACAACCGCGACAATGCCCTCAACAACCTCGGCCTGCGCCACCGTTGCCAACATAAATGTACATATGAAGAGCGAGTTTCTAATTAACGCTGATACCTTTGATCTCATCCCAGTTCACCTCGGGTTTGTACTTCGCTTGCAACTTTTCCAGCCAATCCACATAAGCTTTCTCAAGCTTCTTGTCCATAATCTTTTCATAGATCTCTTCGCGCACCTCTGCAAAGGGCACTACCCCTGCCTGGCTGCGATTCTCAACATAAAAGATGTGATAGCCGCGCATAGACTCAACAATACTGGAGTATCGCTTGACTGGGATGGTAAAAACAACGTCCTCAACCTCGCGGGGCAGCTCGCCCTTGACAAACACTCCCATGAAGCCGTTATCCCGCGCGTCACCCGATTCGGAGTATCGCTCAACCACCTCGGCGAGCGAAACTCCGGAACGCAACATCACCAGAGCCTCTTTGGCCTTGTACTGATCCTTGACATAAACATGATAGAGTTCAACCATGGACTGGCGCATGAACTCAGCCTGATTCTCATTGTAATAGAGCATAAGCTCATCATTGGTGATATCAATATCCTGTTTCAATGCCCGGTTCACGGCCTTGTCGATCAGCGACATCTTGCGGATAAAACGGCGGATATCCTCACGATTACGATACTCCTCGGTCAGGATACGGTCGACATCCTCACTGGGCATTCCCTCCAGATAACCGGCCATGGCAATATCAACCTCCTCTTCGGAGATGGTGATATACTTCTCCCGCGCATATTCCAGGATCAGCTCCTCTTCGACCAGACTCTGCACCAATATCGGCTTCATCTCATCAAGCAGATCCCTGGATGTGATCATGGACTCTTCCGCAAAGCGCTCGAGGCGCTCAACAAACTGCGCCCGATCTACACAGGACTGGCCGACCTTGATGTAACAGATGTCCTCCTTCTTCTGAGAACAGCCGACGAGGCTAAGCAAGACTATGCATAATAGAACGAATCTCCTGGAGAGTATTCTCTTCATTCAGATAAATATCCGCCTTTCCATCGGGATAGACCCGGCCCTTTGTTTTGGTGACAATCTCCAATAGTTTATCAAGGTTAAGGATGCTATCACGCTCAATCAATAACCTCAATCGATTATTGCTGCGCTCAAGTTTGCGGATATTAAGTTTCTTCATCTGCTCGCGCAGCTCCGCAATCACAATCAGAACCTTGACCGGCGCCGGCAACGGACCATAGAGATCCTCAAGCTCAAGCATGATGTCATCCAGCTCTTCAGCTCCGGCACTTGAGAGCCGCTTATAGAGCCCCAGTCGCAGATGCTGATCGGGACAATAATCCTCAGGGACATAGGCATCAATATTCATGATAATCTCTGGTTCCATTTCAACTGCGGGCTCCTTGCCCTGCAGTTTGTCCACCGCATCTTTGAGCATCTGCTGATAGAGTTCGTAACCTATGGCCGTCACATGCCCCCACTGGGAACGGCCCAAAATATCGCCGACGCCGCGAATCTCCATGTCGCGCAGAGCCATCTGAAAACCGGCCCCCAGGGATTCATACTCTTTAATCGCAGCCAGGCGCTTGCGCGCATCCTTGGTCACTTCACCGGCGGCCGGAGTCAGCAGCAGGGCGTAACCCTTGCGTTTTGAACGCCCCACCCGGCCGCGGATCTGATAGAGATCTGCCAGACCAAACTTGTCGGCCCGGTTAATAATGATGGTATTGGCGTTGGATATATCGATACCGGAACTGATGATGGCCGACGCCACCAGCAGATTAACCTTGCGGTCCATAAACTTTGACATGACGCTTTCGAGGCTGCGCCGGGGCATCTGGCCGTGGGCAACCCCGATACGGGCCTCAGGCAGGACGGCCTGCAGGCGCTCCGCCATTGCTTCAATGGTCTTGACCTGATTGTGCACAAAGTAGACCTGCCCGCCGCGGCTCAACTCGCGCTCTACATACTCAAATATGATGTCCTCATCAAAGCGGGCGATGGCCGTATCGATTGACTTGCGGTCAACCGGCGGAGTCTCAATCACCGAGAGATCCCGGATACCGGAGATGGCCAGATTGAGCGTCCGCGGAATGGGCGTGGCCGTGAGGGTCAGGATGTCAACCTCGGCGCGCATGGCCTTGATACGCTCCTTATGCTTGACGCCGAACTTGTGCTCCTCATCCACCACCAGCAGCCCCAGATCCTTAAACTTGACCTGCTTGGAGAGCAGCCCGTGGGTGCCGATCACCACGTCAACCTTACCGGACTCAAGATCGGCGACAATCTCCTTGTTAGCCTTGGTGCTGGAGAAGCTGGTTATGGCCTCGACGCGCACCGGCCAATCCTCGAAACGCTCACGAAAATTCTTAAGATGCTGACGGGCCAGCAGAGTTGTGGGCACCAGCATGGCAGCCTGTTTGCCATTCATGACCGCCGCAAAGCAGGAGCGCAGCGCCACCTCGGTCTTGCCATAGCCGACATCGCCACAGATCAGGCGGTCCATGGGCCGGCTGGAGGCCATATCGGCATACATCTCATCGATGGCCTTCTGCTGGTCATCGGTCTCTTCAAAGGGAAAACTCTCTTCAAAATCATCGATCAGCGCCTGGCCGGTATCGAAGGCTATGCCCCGGGCCTTCTCACGCTTGGCATAGATCTGCAGCAGTTCAGCGGCCATTTTCTGGACCGACTCCTTGGCCTTGGCCTTGGCATTGGCCCATTTGGCCGAACCGAGCCGGTCTATAACAAAGGCATCGCCAATATAGCGCTGCAGCAGATTGAGCTTATAGACCGGTACAAAAAGCTTATCACCGCCCAGATATTCAAGCAGCACAAAGTCATTGGACACACCGGCCAGATCAAGACGCTCCACCCCTTTAAAAATGCCGACACCATTGTCACGGTGCACAACCGCATCACCCACATTGAGCTGGGTAAAGGGGTTGAGCAGCGGCGCCGCCGCCTTCTTGCCGCGCTTTTTCTTTTTGGTGCCCAACAGCTGATCCGCCGAAACCACCACCAGCCCCAGGGAGGGCAGCACGAAGCCGGCCGAGATCTCACGATCAATCAGATAGATACCCGAACGTCCCGGCAGATAGTTCATCAGATACTCGGAATCACAGGCGGAAACATTGACCTCGCGCGACTGCAGGGCATACTCCAACCGTTCATAGAGCATCTGGCTGCCGGCATAGATGAAGACGGCCTGCCCGGCCTCACCCAGCTCGGTCACATAGTTAAGTACATCTTCGGTCTCAGGCCCCGGCTGAACCTCCTGAAACTCGCAGCTGCGCCCGACAGTGGATGTTGAGATATATTTACGACTGGCAGCCGCAAAACTGGCGATCTCCGCAAGGCCCAGCAGCAGCTCATCGGGCGCCAGAGCGCCACGACCATCGAGCTTGCCATAGCCCTTTGTATATTCGATCAGGAGCTCATCATGAGCCAGACCCATGGCAGCCTGGTCAGCACCGATAAAAACAGAGTCACGGCTAAAATAACTGAAGAGAGATGCCGCCTGCTCATAAAAGAGAGGCAGATAGGCCTCGATGCCCGGAACATGGATACCCTGCTCCATGTCCCTGACCAGCTGATCGACTCCGCCCAGGCGCCGCATCAACGGCCGGGCCCGGCGCACATTTTCGGCCTGCAGCACAACCTCGCTGGCCGGCACAACCCAGGCCTGATCCAGCCCCTTGCCGGAGCGTTGGGTGTCGGGATTGAAAAACTTTATATTATCAACCGTATCGCCAAATAGATCGATCCTGACCGGACTGTCATGACCGGGGGAAAAAACATCCAGCACAAAGCCGCGCACACTGAACTGGCCGACATCGTCAACCAGCGGCACCTGTTCATAGCCCAGCCGCACCAACTCACGCAAGAAGCTGTCCCGATTCAGCTCCGTCTCGGGTTTGATCTCAAAGGAGGATCCGGCCAGTTCACCGGCCGGAATCGTATGGGTCATTACAGCATCAAGTGGCGCCACCACCAGAACCGGCTCTCCCTGACTAAGCCGGCAGAGCACCTTGATACGACTGCCCGCAACCTCGCGCGAGGGGCTGTCATCCTGATAAGGACGGCAGTCGTAGGGCAGGAATGCGCAGACCTCGTCATCGGTCAGAAAACAGCGCAGATCGTCCATCAACGCATACATCTCAACGCTGTTCTCGACCAGCCAGAGCATGCTTTTTTTATGTTGACGCAAGAGGCCGGCTGCCAGCATAGCCTGCATGGAACGCGGCAAAACGCCAATTGACTCCAGATCAAAAGCAATCTCGGCCAACTCAGTGTACATCCAATACCTCCACAACTACTCCACTCTTAAGCGCCAGCGGCCAGTAGGGCCTCATGAGTGCGGGCACCCCGCGCCGGGACAGAATATCCACCACCCGCTCCGGGCCGACACGATCCCCGGGCCGCAACGACCTAACCTCATCCGCGTCACCAACCATCAAGTTCCGTCCCAGCTCATCAATAAACAGCTCAGCGGTTCCGCTGCGGCGGTAACTGCAATCGGACATGCCAACCAAAAGATCGCCGCCCTGCCTTGCTACCCGCACGCGACGTTTAATTGCATGCGCCCTGACTCTGCCCTCAAGCACGTCCATGCAGGCCTCAACCTGGGCCGCATCAATGCCGCGCGGCTCATGCAGCAGCAACGAGATCTGATCGATCAGCAACCGCTTGACCAGCGCCCGCGGAGCAGCCAGCAGCTTTTCGGCATCGAAAAGAGCCGCCACCGGCCAGTCAAAACGGCAGCTAGAACGCCTTAAATCTTCGGACAGCTCATCCAGCGTCTGACTCTCTAACCGGGCAATCCTTGCAAAACGGGCGATGGCCTCCAGGGCCTGGGGGTTGATCGCTTCAACTGTGGGCAGCATCTGACTGCGAATCAGGTTGCGCCTGTATTTAAGATCCTGGTTGGAAAGATCCTGAATATGCTCAACTGCATGTTCGGCGGCATAGACCTCAATGCGTTCGCGCGAAATTCCCAGCAGCGGGCGCAGAACCCTGCCATTCAGATCCATACCGCCGATACCTTTCAGACCGGTGCCGCGGATCAAACGGTAGAGCACCGTCTCCGCCTGGTCGTTCAGATTGTGCCCGGTCAGGGCATGGTCATACCCGGCAAGCAGCCGGTCAACCGCCTCATACCGTCTCAGGCGTGCCTCCTCCTCAAGATTGGGGGTGTCCGGATTCATCCTGAGTTCGACCAGATGCAGCCCGATCGAGCGGCGGGCACACCACTGCCGGACAAATCGCGCATCAGCAGCGGAAGCGGCACCGCGCAGACCGTGATCAACGTGCAGAACGGCAAAGGAGAACCCCGCTTTGGGCTGCAGCTGCCAGACAAGGTGCAGCAAAACCATGGAGTCAACGCCACCCGAACAGCAGATCAGCAGGGAATCGTCAGGCTTAATCCGGCATTTATCAAAAAGGATCGTCTCAAACTCAGCAAGCATGGGGAGGTTTTATTATCCCCAGGCTTGCGCGGTCAAGTTTAATTCAATTATTAACTGAGATGCTGAGAGATGCTGTCAAGCAGCCGCTCACGATCCAGCTTTATCTGATAGTCATCAATCCCAGCCTTGCGGCCGCGTTCAATGTCTTCCTGTCCGGTCAGGGTGGTCATGGCGATGATGGGCAGGCCGCTGAAGCGCTTATCGGACCTGATCTTCTCCGTCAGTTCAAAGCCATTCATATTGGGCATCTCAATATCAGTCACCACCATGGAAATCTCAGAGGCGTGCTCCTGCATAAGATCCCAGGCGATGCTGCCGTCGCACGCCTCCAGGACATGGTAACCCGCATCCTCAATAAATGATTTCACCTGCGTGCGAAAGAAGCTGGAATCTTCAGCATAGAGAATCTTATGTTTGGCCGCCACCGCCACATCATGCTTCTCAAGCCACTCAGGATGCAACTCATAGACGACACTGTAGATGTCCACCATCTGTGTTGTTACACCGTCAATGATGGCTGAACCCATGATACCCTTCTGCACCAGCGTCCCCTGATCGAACTCATGATCAACAGTCACAACGTCAAGTGGCGCCGAAGCCAACAGGCCGACCTCCCGACCGCCGATCAGGAAGACGATCACCAGCGCTGTGGCCCCTTCCGCAAGGGGCTTGACGTTAGCCACCTGATCGATACTGAAGAGCGGCAGGGAAGCCTCACGATACTGCACCACCCGCTGCTTACCAATCTGTTCAATATCACCGGTGCGAATCTTTTCAATGCGCTGCACCAGGGCCTGCGGCACGCAAAACTGTTCATCCCTGGCACACCGGAAGATCAGCAGTGACTGGGCGTCCTCATTGATCCTGGCCGTTTCCAGACTAAGCTCGGCCGCCCGCTCGCTGCCCTCAACCGAGACCAGGTCCGCCAGATGGGCCAGACCCGAGACATCCAGAATCAGCGCCACGCTGCCGTCACCCATGATGGTGGCGCCGGCATAGCCGCTGCAGTTGCTGAAGTGGCGCCCCAGCGGCTTGATCACAATCTCCTCGGAATCGTGCAGCTCATCAACCACCAGACCGTACTGCATGGCCCCGGTGGAGACCACCATCAGATTGACCGCGCTGGCCGAATGGTAGCGGCGATCCTGACTCAAACGCTCTTCGGCATCCCGGAGCGGCATCGCCTGACTGTCCTTGCGGCTGCGACGGTCAGCCAGGCGGCTGCGCCGGTCAACCTGCGCCTCGCCGGTCTGCGGATCAGTATAGTGGCGTTCAACCCCCAGGATGTCGGCCAGCCGCACCAGCGGCAGCAGCTTGCCGCGCAAACGCACAACCTGGGCATCGCCGACCAGCTCAATCCGATCCTTGACCTGATTGGCCGGAATGCGCACCAGCTCTTCCAGGTTGACCTGCGGGATGGCGTAGCGCTGAGAACCCATTGAGATTATCTGAGACGGAATGATGGCCAGGGTCAGGGGCAGCTTGATGCGGATGCGCGTACCCCTGCCGACTTCAGATTCAATGTCGACCTGTCCGCCCAGTGAGTCCAGATTGGTCTTGACCACATCCATGCCCACGCCGCGCCCCGAAACATCGCTAACCTTCTCGGCGGTGGAGAATCCCGGCATGAAGATCAGGGCGATCTTCTCCTTCTCACTCATCAGGCGCGACTGCTCTTCAGTTATCAGACCGCGCTCGAGCGCCTTGACCACCAGCCGGGCGCCGTCGATGCCGGCCCCGTCATCAACGATCTCGATAATCACCTGCCCGGCTTCATGGTAGGCCTTGAGCACAATGGTGCCCTTGGGATCCTTGCCGGCCCGGCTGCGCACCTCGGGCGTCTCAATGCCGTGGTCGGCCGAGTTGCGCACCAGGTGGGTCAGCGGGTCGCCGATGGCCTCGATAATGGTCTTGTCCAACTCAACATCGCGCCCCTCCAACTGGATGTCGATCTCCTTGCCCAGGCTCTTGGCCAGGTCCCGCACAACCCGCGGAAACTTGTTGAAGACATTGCCCACCGGCTGCATGCGAGTCAGCATGATGGTCTCCTGAAACTCGGACGTGATCAGATCGAGCCGCTGCGAGGCCACCCCGATGGCCCGGATGTCATCCTGAGCGATCGACTGCAGCAGCTGATTGCGCCCCAGCACCAGCTCCCCGGCCAGATTCATCAATGAGTCCAACAGCTTAACATTGACACGCAGACTGGCATCCACAACAACCTCCGCCTTCGCAGCCAACGGCTCCGGCGACCTGGGGGGCGGAGAGGCAACTGGAGGCGCAACATCATGAACTTCCGCGGCCTTCTCGATCTGTTCAATTTTAAGTTCACAGATATCATCAACAAACATAAAGACATCTTCGATCGCCCCCTGCCCCTGATCCGTCTGCAACTCCATATCCCACCCGATATGGCAGATCTCGGGATCTAAGTTTTCAAGATCGGGCATATCCGCCGCCCCCAGCGCCACAACCTGGTGCGGCCCCAGCTGACGCAACTCCGCCAATAAAGGCAGCGGGTTTGATCCGTTGGCAAAGAACTCGGCATGCGGCCTGATCTCGATCCGGTAATCCACCTGCTGACCGATGGTCTCATCGACCTCGGCCGCCGTCTCCGGCTGAACATCATGCCCGGTAGGTACAAATACCGCCAGTTGCACCAGGATCTCCCGGCCAACTCCTCCCTCACGATCAACCCCGCCGGCATCCAGAATGGCCCGGATATGATCACAGGAACGCAGGGTAAGGCTTATCAGGTCCTCATTAATGACAATCTGCCCATCCCGGATCAGGTCATAGACATTCTCTACTTCATGGGCAAAGTTCACCAGCTCCTGCAGATCATAAAAGGATCCGGATCCTTTTATGGTGTGGATGCTCCTGAATATTTTGGCAATTATTGCACTATTTTGCGGATCACCCTCAAGTTGTATCAACGACTGCTCAATGTTATCCAGCAGTTCGTACGCCTCTTCAATATAGGCCTGCAATCTTTCATCCATACTGCCCCCTATTCGACCAACTCCAAGGCCTGGGCAATCCGTTCCTCGGGCCTGACCTGCGAATCAGTCAAAATATCTTTAAGGTTTTGAATCTTTCTGCGCTGCTCAATAATGGCCATCTCCTGATATCGAACTGTAATCTTGGCATTCTCTTCTGTCTGTTCCATGGCACTCCGCAAATCGAGGGCATCTTTGGCAAGTGATTTCATCATGGCGATCCGTTCCAGTTTAATCACCAGCTCCTCAATATCAACCGGCTTGACAAGATAGTCCACCGCCCCCTTCTTCATGGCAACCACAGCGTTCTGAACCGATGCAAGCCCGGTCATAACGATCACATCCGTATCCGGGTGCATCTTCTTGCTGTGTTCAAGAACACCCATGCCGTCAGTATTGCCGGGCATCACAACATCGGTGATAACCACATCGTAAAAACTGTTCTCGAACAGCTTCAGCGCCTTGTCGCCATCTTCGACCGCCACCACCTCATAGTCACAGCGCTCGAGCTTGGACTGAAAAAGGTGCCGGGTAAGCCGGTCATCTTCAACAATCAATATTTTAAGCTTATGCATGTCTATCCCTTCAACTGATAGTAGATGGAACGCAGATGGCGCTGGGGCTCAAACCGCGCTGAAATGCCGGTCAGAGATTCCGTAGATCCGATTACCAATACACCGTCCGGCTGCATCACATCGGCAATCCTGTCAAAGAGCCGTTTGCGGTCATCCATGCTGAAATAGATGGCCACATTGCGGCAAAATACGATGTCAAACTTGCCGAGATGATCAAATGGTTCCATCAGATTCAACTTCCTGAACGATGCCAAGCCCCTGACGAAATCCTTCACATGCCAGCTCTCACCAACCTGATCGAAGTACTTCTCCAGGCGATTCCTGGCCATGCCTCGGTCAATTTCAAACTTATTGTATGAACCATAGCTGGCCTGCGCCAGGGCTGCATCAGAGAGATCAGTGCCCAAAATTGAGATGTCATACTTGCCGATTTCAGCCAGCAACTCGTGCAGCACCATAGCCATGCTGTAGACTTCCTGACCTGTTGAACAGGCCGCACTCCAGATACGCAAACGGGGAGTAAAGAAACTGGACGATTTCGATGAACGCCGATCTATCAGATCCGGCAGGATTTTATGCTGCAGCATCTCAAATGGTGAGCTGTCGCGGAAGAAAAGTGTCTCGTTGGTTGTAATGGCATCAATGATGCGCGTCTCTACCTGCCGTGTACTGTCTTTGCGCGAATAGTTATAGAGATCAACATAGGAATTCAGTCCCAGATTATTGAGCAGCGAACTGAAGCGACTCTCCATCAGATAAGCTTTTTTATGATCCAGCACAATGCCCGAAAGGTCATAGATATAGCGCGACATAATGGGTATCTCTTCGGGTTTGATCTTAACCATCACCTGACACTCCTGGCTATCTCCGAGGCGATACACTCAAGGGGCAATATGTGATCAACAGCACCGCTGTTGATCGCCTCTTTGGGCATCCCAAAAACAACACAGGAGGCCTCATCCTGGGCAATGGTGATCGCCCCGCCGCGTTTCAGCAGACGCATTCCGATGGTGCCGTCACTCCCCATGCCGGTCATAATCACCCCGGTCGCCCTTCCGACATAGTGGTGCGCAATAGACCTGAAGAGATAGTCCACCGAGGGTTTGCAGCTGTTTTCCGGAGGATCGTCGGTTATCTTAATAATCCGGTTGCGACCATCGCTGGCAGCCTCAATTTTCATCTGCGTACCGCCAGGAGCGATGTAGATCGTGTTGGGACTCAGAACCTGTCCATCAGCCGCCTCATGCACGGTGAGCTCAGTCTTGGCATTGAGACTGTTGGCCAGCGACTGGGTAAAGATCGGCGGCATATGCTGAACCACCAGAATGGGCACATTAATATTGTGCGGCAGCGCAGGTATCATCTGCGCCAGCGCATTGGGGCCACCGGTGGAGATGCCGATGCCGATAATTTCAGACTTTGACCGCCTGGGCACCACCGTCTCCGCCTGCTTCACCGGAGGGCTGACAGCCGGTCTGAGACGGACATCACGCATCCGCCTGAAGGCCGCAAGCATCGGAACCAGCGCATCCCTGACTGCCTTGGTGTTGGCATCAATTGTATCTTCCTGGGGCTTGGGTATGAAGTCAAACGCACCAAGATCAAGGGCCTGCATGGTCAGATCGCCGCCCTCATGCGTCAGGGTGCTCAGCATTATGGCGCCTACATTCAAATTCTGCTCCCGCACCTGCTGCAGAACCTCAATCCCATTCATCTCAGGCATCTCGATATCAAGCGTCAGCAGGTCGGGCTTTAAATTATTGATTCGCGACATGGCGGCCTTACCGTTATGGGCAGTGCCCACCACTTCAACATCGGGAATCTCATCAAGGATATCCTTAACAATTTTGCGGTAAACAACAGTGTCATCAACAACCAGAACCCGCAACTTATCCGACATACAAGCTCCCTAACGCAAGGTCTCTGACCCGCTCTCCTCAACCTTTAAGACCTCCTCAACATCAATGATGCCGATCAGATCGCGCTCGGTTTTAAAGACTCCATTAAAAAACTTCCCCTGGACCCCTCCAATATTAGCCGGCGCAGCCTCGACCCGATCCCACTCGGCCCGCACCACATCGCCAATACTGTCCACAAGCAGTCCGAAATACTCATCATTGGAGCTGATGATTATGTTCCGCGTGCCTGAGCCAACCTCACAGCCATCCAGACCAAGCTTGCGGGAAAGATCAATCACGGTCACGATCTGACCGCGCAGATTGACAATCCCCTTGATGTAGTTCTGTGACTGGGGCACATCCGTCATATCCGTCAGCTTATTGATCTCCTGAACCCGCAGGATATCCATCCCATATATGGCATCGCCCACCCTGAAGGTGGTCAACTCTACGGCACCGCCACCACTGTCTTGCATTCAAAACCTCCTATAGTTTGAAGCGTTCAACTATACCCTTCTGAACCTTGGCCATATTCGACAGAGCATCCGCGCTGCGGCTGATCTCCGCACTGTTCCGGGTAATCTGCTTGGATGAGTGGTTGACCGACTCAATGCTGCGGGCAATCTCGCCGCTGGAGACCGTGCTCAAGTTAACATTACCATTTGCCTGCTGAATCCCGTCGGCAGCCAGGGAGACACTGTTGGCAATCTCACTGGTCGCAACCGCCTGCTCCTCTACGGCGGCGGCGATTGTGGCCACAATATCATCAACCTCTCCAATGACGCCTGTTATGGACTCCATCTGATCCACGGTCTCACCGATCGATTGCTGGATGGATGAAATTTTTGCATAGATATCGTCCGCCGAGAGGGCCGTCTGCTTTGCCAGATCTTTAATGTTGCCGGCCACAACCGCAAAACCGCGCCCGGCTTCACCGGCCCGGGCCGCCTCTATGGTGGCGTTCAGTGAGAGCAAATTAATCTGGTCGGAGATATCTGATATTGTCTCAGTAACTTTACCGATTTCGCTGGCCGCATCCCCGAGACGCCGCACCGTCTCTGAAATTCTCTTGGACTCAGCCACGCCGCTGCTTGAAACGCTGTGGGCGGTCTCGGAGCTCTTGGCAATCTCAGAAATGGTTGCCGACATCTGACCTGACGAGCTGGCAACCATCTGCAGACTGCTGGATACCTGCTCCATGGTAGCCGCCACCGAATTCATCTTCTGACTCATGGTCTGGGCCTCTCCGGTGACGCCATCAATGCTTCTGGAGGTCTGAACGGCACCATCTGACATATCCTTGGCGATCAGCTGCAGCCCGCTAGAGGAGTTGTCGATCGAACCGGTATGCTCAGCCAGCTGCCCCATAATAGAGTGCAGACTATCCATAAACTGATTGAACCAGCGGGCCATTTCGCCGACCTCATCACCGGTCTCGACCCGCAGCCGCCTGGTCAGATCGCCTTCCCCCTCAGCAATATCCTGCAGCATGGCTGCGGCATGATTAATCGGCCCGGCTATCCGGCGCGACATAATTGTCGCCATGACCCCCACCAGCACCGCGATAACAATCACCACCAGCACCATTCGGCTGATCTGACCCCAGATCGAACTTTTGATAACAGCCTCACGTTGAGCGATGATCTCTTCAACATCATCAAGGTAGATGCCGGTGCCGACAATCAGGTTCCAATCCTCATACAACTTCACAAAGCTCAGTTTAGGCACCGGATCATCACGCCCCGGCATGGGCCAGAGATAATCGACAAAGCCCTCGCCATACTTGCTGCAGACATCGACCATCTCCTTAAAAAAAGCCTTGCCGTTGGGATCCTTAAGGTCAAGCAGCACCTTGCCGTTCAGTTCAGGCTTCACCGGGTGCATTATCATGCGCGCCTGCATGTCATTGACCCAAAAATATTCTTTATTATCTGTGCCATAGCGCATATCAGCTATCATATTGACGGCCTCGCTGCGCATGGCCGCCTCGGCTGACTCCTGATAGACACCGGTGCCGATGATCCAGCCCCAGGGCTCAAACAGCCTCACATATGATATCTTGGGGACCGGATCAGAACCCCCATATTTGGGCCACATATACTCCACAAAACCTTCACCCTGATCCCGGCAGACCCTTACCATCTCCATGAAGAGCGGCTTGCCATTGGGATCTTTGGCCGCCGAGAGATCTTTGCCCTCCAGTTCAGGCTTGAAGGGGTGCATGATCATAACCGGCTGCATGCTGTTGATCCAGAAGTACTCACTGCCCTGATAACGCAGCCCCCGGACCAGTTCTATCGCCGCAGCCTTTCTCTGGGCCTCCGACAAACCTAACAGACTGGATGCCCCAACGACCGTCCCATAGGCCACATCCATGACAGAGCGCAGATCGTTGCGGTAGTCCCGGGCGATCTTCTCAGAATCATGGGCATTCTCATACGCCTCATCAACCACGGCGTAGGCACTGGCAACAAGATCGCGCAGCTTCTCCCGCTTCTCATCAAGCATGGTTTCACGCAGCGCCACAACTTCCGCTTCACCGCGTTTGAGCATACTGTAGGCCGTGATCACGGTTACCACGCAACCCAGCAGCAGCAGGCTCAGTACCACCAGCAAGTTAATTTTATGTGATATACGTCTCATGCGAACCTCATGCATTCAGGCGCTGATAGATACTCTCCATCAACCGCTCACGATCAAGTTTGATCTGATAGTCATCAATCCCGACAGCCTTACCGCGCTGCACATCGTCCTGCCCGGCCAGGGTAGTCATGGCGATTACCGGCAGAGCGTTGAAGCGCTCATCGGCCCTGATCCTCTCGGTCAATTCAAAACCGTTCATTTTCGGCATCTCAATATCAGTCACAACCATGGCGATATCCGCAGCATGCTGCTGCATGAGATCCCAGGCCACTTCGCCATCCTCTGCCTCAATCACCTGATAACCGGCATCCTCAATGAACCCCTTGACCTGATTGCGGAAAAAGATTGAATCTTCCGCATAGAGAATTGTCGGCGCATTGCCCCTGTCAATCTTCCGCTTCTCAAACCAGTCTGGATGGACAGCCTCCACTATTGCAAAAATATCCACCATCTGGGTTGTCACCCCGCGGATAATTGCCGACCCCATAATGCCGGGCTGAACAAGGGTGCCCCGGTCAAACTCAACATCAATGGTGATCACATCCACCGGAGGCGTAGCCAGAAGGCCGATCTCGCGCCCTCCCAGAACAAAGACAACCACCAGATGACCGGCAGATTCAGCCAGGGGCTGAACATTGGCCACCTGATCAATACTGAAAAGCGGCAGAGTGGCCTCACGATACTGCACCACCCGCTGATCGCCATGCAGTTCAATCTCGCTGCTGGCAATCTTTTCAATGCGCTGCACCAGGGCCTGCGGCACGCAGAACTGCTGGTCCGCACCGCACCTGAAGAGCAACAGCGACTGCTCGTCTTCATTGACAGCCTGCTGTTCAGCACTGAGCTGCAGGGAGCGCTCGCTGCCCTCAACCGAGACCAGGTCCGCCAGATGGGCCAGACCCGAGACATCCAGAATCAGCGCCACGCTGCCGTCACCCATGATGGTGGCGCCGGCATAACCGCTGCAGTTGCTGAAGTGGCGCCCCAGCGGCTTGATCACTATCTCCTCGGAATCGTGCAGCTCATCAACCACCAGGCCGTACTGCATGGCCCCGGTGGAGACCACCATCAGGTTGACCGCGCTGGCCGAATGGTAGCGGCGATCCTGACTCAAACGCTCTTCGGCATCCCTGAGCGGCATCGCCTGACTGTCCTTGCGGCTGCGACGGTCAGCCAGACGGCTGCGCCGGTCAACCTGCGTCTCGCCGGTCTGCGGATCAGTATAGTGGCGTTCAACCCCCAGGATATCGGCCAGGCGCACCAGCGGCAGCAGCTTGCCGCGCAGACGCACAACCTGGGCATCGCCGACCAGCTCAATCCGATCCTTGACCTGATTGGCCGGAATGCGCACCAGCTCCTCCAGGTTGACCTGCGGGATGGCGTAGCGCTGAGAACCCATTGAGATTATCTGGGACGGAATGATGGCCAGGGTCAGGGGCAGCTTGATGCGGATGCGCGTACCCCTGCCGACTTCAGATTCAATGTCGACCTGCCCGCCCAATGAGTCCAGATTGGTCTTGACCACATCCATGCCCACGCCGCGCCCCGAAACATCGCTGACCTTCTCGGCGGTGGAGAATCCCGGCATGAAGATCAGGGCGATCTTCTCCTTCTCACTCATCAGGCGCGACTGCTCTTCAGTTATCAGACCGCGCTCGAGCGCCTTGGCCACCAGCCGGGCGCCGTCGATGCCGGCCCCGTCATCAACGATCTCGATAATCACCTGCCCGGCTTCATGGTAGGCCTTGAGCACAATGGTGCCCTTGGGATCCTTGCCGGCCCGGCTGCGCACCTCGGGCGTCTCAATGCCGTGGTCGGCCGAGTTGCGCACCAGATGGGTCAGCGGGTCGCCGATGGCCTCGATAATGGTCTTGTCCAACTCAACATCGCGCCCCTCCAACTGGATGTCGATCTCCTTGCCCAGGCTCTTGGCCAGGTCCCGCACAACCCGCGGAAACTTGTTGAAAACATTGCCCACTGGCTGCATGCGGGTCAGCATGATGGTCTCCTGAAACTCGGACGTGATCAGATCGAGCCGCTGCGAGGCCACCCCGATGGCCCGGATGTCATCCTGAGCGATCGACTGCAGCAGCTGATTGCGCCCCAGCACCAGCTCCCCGGCCAGATTCATCAATGAGTCCAACAGCTTTACATTGACACGCAGGCTGGCGTCACTGAAGGCTTTCTCCTCCGCCTTCTGTTCAACAGCCACCGGCGCGGTCAGAACTTCGGCAGCAGGCTGAATATCGCGTTCTTCCGGCACTACCGGCTGCAGAGTCAGGGTGTCATCGAGGATATAGATGAAACCACCGTCAATATCTGCAATCAGAGAACTGACCATCTCGGGGGTCTGATTGGAAGAAAACAGGACAACGAATGGAAGTTTAAAGCTGCGCTTCTGACTGAGATCAAAATCCGCCAATGAGCCGATGGCATCAACCAGCACTTTGCTCTCAATTATGACTCCGGTGTGCTGCAGGTCGCGCAGAATATCAAGGGGGGTACGGCCCATGCGATGCACATCATGAATCAAGTCATACTCTATCAGATAGATCTGTTTGTCAGCACGCATGGCTGAAACCACATCATACTCGCTGACATGAAAAAGCTGAGTTCCGTCACTCAGACTGATGGCAACATCGGCCTTAACGGTTGCCTTATCCTCTTCGGCCAGATTGCCGGCGGCGATCTGGACAAGGGCATCCACATGTTGCGATACATCATACTGATCGCTCTGGGCCACATTATTGATCATACTTCGCAGCGCGTCCGACGAGAGCAGCAGAATATTGATCACATCCGGCGCCGGCGACAGCTCTCGGCTGCGGATCATGCCCAGCACGTTCTCCATCTTATGAGCCAGTTCCTTGATGGTCTTGAGCCCAACGAATCCGGCCCCGCCCTTAATTGAATGAGCCGCCCTGAAGACCTTGTTGACCAGATCAACGTTTATGTTATCTCCGCCGGCTTCGATCTCCAGCAGATCATTCTCAATATTGGCCAGATGCTCACGGGATTCCTCTATATATAGACCTAAGGTATCATCACTCATCAGGCCCCCTCCTACTTGGCCACAATTTCAAAATGCTGATCCAGACGCATGGCTTTGAAGAGGGAACTTATCTCATTGGAAACATTGACAACCTTCAACTCGCCGCCGGCATCCCTGAGGGTGTTGTAGGCGGCCAGAATCACCCCCAGACCGACCGAGTCAACCATCTTGACATTATCCAGGTCGACGGTAAGGCTCGTGGAATCACGCTCAATGTGATTCATCAGTTGCTGTTTGAAGTCGCCGGCCATCGAAGCCACAACATCACTGACTGGTTTTATAACGTTTTCACCAAGCTTTTCGGCCATACCTCGCCCTCCTGTTCACTGGATAACTTTAATAACTCCGGCGCAGTGGCTTTCAAGGCGGGGCACAAAATTCTATATTATTTTACTCAATATGAGCACGTTACCTTCAGGGTTATAGCGCAGACTTTCAAAATAACGACGCATTATGGCAATCCCGCGACCGCTCTCCTCTGTGGTCGGCAGATCCCGACTGATGGCCCTCTGCCAATCAAAGCCCGGTCCTTCATCGCCGACCGTCAACTCCAGAGCGTTGCCCACCTTGGCTATTTTCAGATTTACAAACTTGCCGGCATCAGCCCCGCAGCCGTGCAACACCGCATTTGAAAGGGCCTCCCTCAATGAGAGAATCGCCCCAAAGGCAACCCTATCAAGACCGATCTGACGCAGAAAGATCTCACTCTCCCACGATACCTCATCGATCAGCTTAAGCGAGGCCGGAAACTGACAACTGAGGCTGGTGGCGTCGCGCCTGAAATCAATCACACCTCAAACCCCAACAAAACGACGTCATCCGTGAGCCGATCGACAGTCAGGCTGTTCGCGACAGCCGCGACAGTTTCAGCCAGGGCCAAACCCGAATGCTGCAACAGCACCCCCGGCAGTTCATCAATGACCGCCGGCCAGACCAGGCCGCGACACTCCAGCAGACCATCTGAAAAGATGAAGAAGCGGTCACCGGGGGCCACCGCCATCTCAAGCTCGCCAAACACGGCCCCCCGAAACATACCCAGCACATCGCCGCTGGCCTCCAGCAACCGCGGTTCACCGGCAAGCGGCTGATACAGAACGGGGGGATGGGCCGCACATATTAAATTGAGCATGTTTGATCGCCGGTTAAGCCTGATATAATTGGCGGTCAGATATTTGCTGGAGGGCAATACATTGACCAGGACATCGTTAATGATCTGCATGGTCTCTCGGGGCTCGTAGATCGGGACACAGTTCTGGCTCAAGAGTGCGTGCACAGCCGAGGCCATAAAGCCTACCCCCAGATCATGCCCCGAAATGTCACCTACAAAAAAACCGTAGATATCATCTGTTATTTTGATCACATCGTAGATATCACCGCCGGCCTCATAAAGACTGCGGTAATATACTGCAAAGCCGGCTTCGGGCAACGCCCGGGGTTCAACATGCAAAGACTTCTGCGCCACCTCAATCTGATGCAGACGCGCAGTCTGAGCCGCGACCATCGAACGTGTTGCGGCCGAAAGTTTCAGATGAAGACTGACCCTGGCCTGGACCTCCTTGAGATTGAAGGGTTTGGTGATATAATCAACAGCCCCCAGCTCAAAACCGGCAATCTTCGAATCCACATCATCGACCCCGGTCAGAAATATAACCGGAATTGAGGCTGTTTCCGACTGGGACTTGAGTGAGCGGATCACGGCAAAGCCGTCTTCCCCGGGCATCATAATATCCAGCAGAATCAGGTCCGGAACAGCCTCAGCGATCATCCGGCGGGCCTGCAGGCCGCTATCTGACACCGACACAACAAACCCCTGCCTGGCCAGATATCGCTGCAGGACTGAGGTGTTGACCGGATTATCATCTACCACCAGGATGTGGTGCTCGCGGCCGCTCATGCTTTGATCTGCGCTTCAATATGATCGAGCTCGCTGCGCAGCTGCTCAATGCATTCAGCATTAAGGCAGCCCTCTTTGGCGCATGTTTCAGCGTTGCGGGCCACTGCAGCCAGTTCGGTCAACCCAAGATTGGCTGCGGCGCCTTTAATGGAATGGGCCGGCGCAGCATCACAAACGCCGCAGACGAATGAATCCTGCAGCTGATGCAGATCCTGCCGGCTTTTGCGCAACAGAATCAGCAGAAGCTCCATGAACTCATCTTCAGCCATATACAACTTTGCCGCCAATGTTTTAATATCCATATTCCGAATAGTTAGGCGGCCGGAGCCAGTTGTCAATATTGCTAGAAGAATGGATAGAGAATGCAGAGCATGGGCAGAACCACGACCAGGAAGATCAATGTATTGATAACGAACATATTGGAAGCCAGGTCGGCATCCAGATCAAAGAGCACGCTGGTGACAACTGAGTAGGTTGCCGCCGGCATCATGGACTGGATCAGAATAACCCGCCCCGGATTACCGGTGAATCCGGCAAGTACCAGCAGCAACCAGGCCATCAGCGGCAGACAGACAAATTTAATCATCACCATGGCCAAGTTCTCGCGCATGAAGGCCAATCCGCCAGAGAGCCTGAAATTAAAACCCACCGTCAGATAGTAGATGGCGATGGAGATCACCAGCAGCAGATCAATCGGAAAGAAAATATCCGGACGGGCGATACCGCCCAGCTGGAGAGCAACAGCTGCAACCACCGCATAGAGGGGCATATTTTGGGGATTTTTGATGAACTCCAGCAGAAAGACACGCACGGGCTTCCGTCCGCCGCTGACAAAAGCGGCGTAGGGAAAGATTACCCCGAAAAGGTAGAGCATGAAGTAGGAGATAAAAATAAAGGAGAGCCCCAGCCCCTCTTCGCCCATGAGGATGTAGCAGATAAACCCGCCCATGGTAAATCCGTGATTGGCCAGGGATGAGCTGATCAGAAAGGTTGCCCGGCTGCGCTGCTCAAGAGTCATGAAACGAGCAAGCAGAAGCCCCAGCAAGCCGCCTGAAAGGACAAGCCCCAGCCCCGAGAATGGCAGCAGAATCAGTTCTGGACTGAGGTCGAGCCCCCAGATGCTCCAGAGAACAATCAGGGGTTCAATGCTGATAAGATTGAACCTGATCAGACGCTTGGGAAAGTCACGGCCGAGCGTTGAGCGAGAACGAAGAACTGCCCCTCCGAAGAAGGGCAGCAGGATAACCATCTGAAAAAGAATAAAGCGCGTGACCATCTCAGCCCCGCCTGTCCGCACAGCTCACCTAACGGTTGTAGGAAGCACGCATCTTCTGCAGATTATTAAGATAAGCCGAGCGATACTTAAGGTTGGACTGACCACGCATGTCACGCTGCAGCATTTCGATCATCGGCACAATATCGAGACCGTAGCGGTTAAGCTCTTGCCTGTCGGCACGATAGAGCAGCATCAGCGAGTAGTAGCGGGCCACCAGCGCCGTCTTAACATCACGTCTGGCAAGATAGGAGCTGCCACCCAAGGTGTTCAGGAAAAAGCCGGAATACTCATAGAGTGCCGCCAGCGAGACAGCAGAACGCTGCTCGTCAAGGCCGCTGACCAGGTACTCATAAATCAGCGAGAAATCATCTTCAACCTGCTCACGCTCATTCGTGATAATCGCCCGCAGCAGCAACATATCCTGCTTACCCAGCACCCGATAGAAGTGGGCTGCGTTGCTGACGATCGTATAGAGATCACGGGTCTCGCCGCTGACAACCGGCAGGCGGCTGCCGAGACGCTCCAGGATGTAGGAGAGCTTGATGAAAAGCCCCTCATCAACCATGTAGGCCTGAATATAGGCTTCACTGTCCAGCTCAGCACAGCGCTTCTTAATCTGATCAGTGTAGTAGTCATGATTCTTGACCGGTTCAACCACCGGCGCTTCGGGAGCCTTCACTTCAGGCAGGGCGGGTTCAGCCGGTTCCAGCGGCTCGATCTCGACGACCGGCTGTTCAACCGGGATTTCAACTGCCGCGGGAGGCTCTTCCTCAACCACATCGATTATCTCGACATCCTTCTGGCCCAACATGTTGCCGACCACAAAGGCCGCACCGACTGCCAGCAGAATCACCACAACAATCAAAGGATATTTAAATTTCATCAGTACACCTCCTGAAAGTGGGGCCCATCTTATCACCTTCGAAAAATGCTGCAACAGCAATTATCATCAGGCATCCAAAGTTCGCCGGATCGCCGCACTGATTTCCCGGGTAGCCAGAGGCTTCATCACAAACTCACGGATACCCCGCTCCCGCACCCGCTCCTCGGAAAGACCTTCACTGAAGCCGGTGCACAGAATAATGGGGATATCTTTACGGATTGCCAGCATCTTCTCGGCCATCTCCATACCCGTCATATGGGGCATAGTGTGATCGGTGAGCACAAGGTCAAATTCGGCGGGACGCCGACTGAAAATTTCAAGCGCCTCCAGCGAGCCGGAGGCCGCTGTCACATCATACCCCAGGCGACTCAACATCTGCTGGCTCATCTGCACCACAAACTCCTCGTCATCGACCAGCAGAATACGTTCATCCCCCCGTTCCAGATCCTGACGCTGAAGATCCGGTTTGAAATCAACCATGCTGCGATCAAGGGCCGGAATGAAAACCCTGATACAGGTGCCCTGCCCAACTTTGCTGTCCACCTCAAGGTGGCCGCCATAGCTTCTCACGATACCATGAACCACGGCCAACCCCATGCCGGATCCCTCCTGGGGACCCTTGGTCGTGAAGTAGGGATCAAAAATCTTATCCATAATGTCATCACCAATGCCATGACCTTCATCCCTGATTTCGAGCACTACACAGCCCCGCGGCAAACCCGACTGAATAGCGGAGGCGCAGCGGCAACAATCATCACTTTCATAGAGTTTGACCATCAGCACACCGCCCCTGTCACGCATTGCGTGGGCGGCATTTGAGCAGAGGTTCATCATTATCTGATGGATCTGGGTCGGATCGGCCATAACCGGGCGGCAGTTGCCGTCGATCTGAGGCACAATCCGGATGGTGGACGGCAAAGAGGCCCGCATCAATTTCAACACCTCCTTGACCACCGGCTGAACCAGCAGAGGCCGGATCTCAAACTCCGACTGGCGGCTGAAGATCAAAATCTGCTCCACCAACTCCTTGGCGCGCTTGGCGGCGATAAATATCTCCTCAAGATTGGAGTGCACCAGAGAGTCGCGCGGCACATCGTCCATACTCATCTCAGCATAACCAATTATCGGAAAAAGAATATTGTTGAAATCATGGGCAATACCGCCGGCCAGGGTGCCGATGGCCTCCATCTTCTGACTCTGGCGCAGCTGATTCTCCAGCTGTTTCTGGCTCGACATGTCGCTGCCAATACAGAGCAGCTCATAGACATCGCCACTGCGGTCGCTGATGGCCTTGATTGTCCAGGAAATCCAGGCCGCCTTCTCACCGGGATGTTTGATCTCGGTCTGCACGGCATTGGAACTCTCCTGACGCTGGCAGATTTCACTGAAAACTCTGGCCGCCGGCGTATGGGCCGGAATGATCGTGCCGATCAGATTCTGGTTGATTAAATCGTCAACATCAAAAAAAGTCTGGGCAAACGAATTTAAGAATTTAATACGCCCATCAAGGTCGATACGCATAATAATGCTGTTGGCTGTCTCGACCAGTTCTCGATATTGAGCTTCGCTGGCCTGCAGCTGCTGAAAGGAGCGTGCATTGTTGATGCTGATGCCGATCTGCTGGGCAATGCCGGTCAGAAGACTCAACTCAGTCTGACTGATGCTGTCCATGGTGCGCGTATTATCAACCGAGAGCACCCCAAGGGACTCCCCCTTGTAGACGATGGGCACACAAACCATGGAGTGCAGATCAAAACTCTCGACCAGCTTGCGTGAGCGCGGCGAAAGATCCGCCAAAACCTCATCAACATTATTGATTATGCAAGCCGTCTGTGTGCGGTAGGCCTTGATCAAGGGCCCCCGGGATTCGCCGCCCCCGAGGTTAAATGTCAGACTGCTAAGAACCTTCATCTGCTCTTCGGTATAACCGAAACCATTCATGCAACTCAGGCCGCGTCCGTCATCAGATGAAAGCAGAACCATGCCGCGATCAAATCCTGATCGCTTCTCCAACACATGCATCAGATATTCAATCAGATCCCGGATATTGAGAATCATGCTGATGGCCTGACCTATCTCCTGAATCAGCAGAGCATCATTGTAGCGCACATTGATCTCACTGAAGAGCTGTTCGGCGGCATTGCCCTGGGCCGTTATGTTTCTGACCAGCTCCTGCTTTTCAAGATTTTCCGAGTAAAATGCACTCAGGAGAACCAAACTGCCGAGGGGCATGATATAGAGCAGCGGATTCAACTCAGGCTGCATGAGATGGATCACGAAGGCACCCAAAACGGCCAGCAGAGCTCCCCAGCTGGCTATCTTCTTCCACACAAAGAAGGACGGATTGTCCCAGCTGATCAGATAGCGGCAACAGCTGTCGCCGCGATGAAGGCACTCGGGATGCTCAACCTGGGCGAACTTGCCATTGAAAGGCTTAGCCAGAGCCTCCAGCACGCCGGTGCGGTTCTGACACTGATAGGCCTGCTCTTGCACACCGCTGGCCGGCGTGGCGACCAGCTCAACCTTGTTGCCCTCAATTTTGCGGCACTCGATCTGACCGCCACGGGTCAGCTTATCAGCCAGCCTTGAGACTACGGCATATGCCGTCACCGGCTTGATGAAGCCAAAAACATACTGGCGGAATGTATCATAGGATGCCGATGTCGCCTCCAGCCGCCCCGCCTCGCGCGCAATGTTGTAGTTACCGGTCAGGCGCACCACAATTTCATAAAAGCGGTCGGACTGCTCCTGGGTAAACCAGTAACCCATATCCTGCAACTCATAGCGGCTGATACCCGCATATTCCAGGATGGTGTCAATCTCAACATCGGGATGAAACTTCTCTATATACTCGAGATAGGACTTAATCAGCCTGATATTGTACAGCTGTCGATGCTCCATACATAAAACCCGCCTAAGGGGCGGACCACCTCCTGCTTAGATTTACCCCAAAATCTGCACCCACAGATTATTGTAATCAAATATATCAAATGAACAACTTCTCATATAAATATCAGGACTGACGGTCCCGGCAAGCCTAGTCGGCTGAAAGTTTGCTTTTGGTTCTGCGCGAACGGCGGGCCTTCTGTTTACGTATCTTATCAGCCTTGGCCTGGCGCGCACTGGGCTTGCCGCCGCTTAACTCATCCAGTTTGTCGGCCAGCTGCCGGCGCGCCAGAAACCTGTTCATGGCCTGAGAGCGCTCCTGCTGGCACTTGATCTCAATGCCGCTCGGCAGATGCTTAAGCCAGCAACAACTTGATGTCTTATTGAGTTTCTGACCACCGCGCCCCTGCGCACGCACAAACTTCTCCTCAATGTCAGACTCATTGATCCCGAGTGCAGCAAACCGATCTTCCAGTGCTTTGATCTTTTTGGGGTTGATACTGGGCAAACTTAACCTACCATTCCAACAAGCAGCCACAATCCCCAAACGAGGTAGATAAACAGGAATAGAAGCAGCACCTGGGTCTTGATGTGCAGGGCCAGGCGCCACCAGATCCAACGGCCGCAGGCCGGACAGCGGACCGCGATGCGCCGATTCACCCCCTGCCGGCAGGCCGGACAGTGGTACCGGAAAACTACAAGTTCACGCTCACGGCGTTCAATGTTGTCTGCCAGCGAAGCGGCTACGTCAGCCACCTGATTGCATTTGGGACAGATCACCTCGCCGGCCTGAAAATCATCCCAGATAATGCGTTTGGAGCAGTTTCGACACCTGATCACCAACATCACCAGCACCCGCCTTCAACAATATTCAGATCTAATATAATTTTATCAGAACCCTGACTGAAGGCAACCCTTACCAGACTCGCCTGCCAACCAAAATCAAGCCTCACTTCAGGTTCCGCGTCTATATTGAGTACAAGCGGCCGCCCCGCCTGATCAAGCTCAAGCCGCCCCCAACTATAGTAAATCCTGCGGCCATCACCATTCCGGCGAGAGAGCAGATAGCCTCTTCTGGGGGCCTGACCGGCCAGCAGTGCACTGAAATCATTGGCCGGAAATTTATAATATTCAAGAAGATTACCCCACATGTCTGTAATCTTCATACATCCATCCTGCATTTTCACTGAACCGGCGGCCAGTCCGAACGGACCGTATATCTGCACTTCTGCCACTTCAGCCGAAGTGACAACCAAGGCCCCCTGATGACCGATCACATTGCCGTGATAGACGCCCCTGGCCGACATTGAGGCCACAAAGGGAAAGCACTCTCGCTGCTCAAGGTTCAGCGAAGCACAACCGCTCAATAAAATAATCAGCAATATTGGATATATATTACGCATATCAACCTTCTACCCTCTTTCAAAGAGCACGGCAAGCCCACCATTGACTTCATGTGCATCCGCCTTATTTTTTTCAACATGTTTAAGAAAATACTTGTACCGACAGATTTCAGTTCATCAGCCGCATATGCTTTTGAATATGCACTTAAATTCAACGAGAATTTTCAGGCCAGGCTCTTCCTGGTGCATGTGCTACAGGACTTCACCGACTTCTCGGAGTTCAACCTGAGTCCCAGCATCCTGCCCCAGCTCTATGCCGAATTTGAGGAGAACGCCACCAACAAGCTGGAAGAGATGGCCCGGCGCGCCAGCGTCGACTTTGTCTGCGATACGGCCCTCTTTCACGGCATACCGTTTCATGAGATCAACAACTATGCCGACCAGGAGGACATGGACCTGATCATCCTCGGCAGTCACGGCAGAACCGGAATCCAACATCTGATTTTCGGCGGTACTGCCGAAAAAATTGTCAAGCGAGCCCACTGCCCGGTGCTGATAATCAAACATCCGGAAGCCAGCGAGAAAAGGCGCCGCAAAACTACTGAATCGGATTGATTGGCCCCGTGAGGCCGCCCTCCACAAACTGCTTAACCAATGGATCAGAGGTACTCTTGAAGTCCGCTGGCGTGCCCTCAAAAACAATACGCCCCTTATAGATCATGGCCATATGATCGGCCACTTCGAAGGCGCCCTGAATATCATGACTGATCACGAGTGCGGTGGCGCCAATATGCGACTGCACATCCCTGATCAGGGTGTTGATGGCCTTGCTCATAACCGGATCAAGGCCGGTGGTGGGCTCGTCAAAGAGCAGATACGCCGGCGAGAGCGCAAGCGCCCGGGCGATTCCGACACGTTTGCGCATGCCGCCCGATATCTGGGAAGGCAACTTCTCCTCAATGCCCGCCAGGCCGACCTCTTTGAGCAGATCGGCCACCCGTTCACTGATTTCAGCATCATTCAGGTCAGTATGAACCTTGAAGGGAAAGGCCACGTTGCCCCCTACGTTCATGGAGTCAAACAGAGCCGCATCCTGAAAGCAGACCCCGAACTCCTTGCGGATATCATTAAGATCCAGCTCATTCATGCTGCAAATATCCTGATCCCGGATAACTATCTGGCCACTGTCGGGTTTGAGCAGGCCGAGGACATGCTTCAGCAGCACGCTCTTGCCAGTTCCGCTGGGGCCGATGATAACCGTGATCTTGCCGGTAGGAATGCTCATACTCAACGAATCCAGAACTTGCTGACCCTTGAAATTTTTAGAAATAGACCTGATATCGATCATGCACCGCTCCAATTTGTGGCATAGAGATCAAGACGCCGGTGCCGCAAAAGCGGAAACCGCTCCTTGGTGTGCTCAATCTCAGCCATGTCCAACTCGGCGATCAGCAGCTCTTCGGCCGGACCAGCCTTGGCCACCACCCGGCCCCAAGGATCACAAATGGCGGAATGCCCCCAGGGGACATAACTCAGACCGGCATTGCGGGCCGGTTCGGCGCCAATGACAAATGCCTGCAGCTCAAGTGCACGCATGCGCAGCAGCATCTCCCAGTGGGCTTCGCCAGTGGCCACCGAGAAAGCCGCCGGCACCAGCAGAAGCTCGATTCCCTCATTTGCCAGCAGCTGACTCAAAGGGGTGAAGCGGAGATCGTAACAGACCATGATTCCGACCCGCCCCCAGGGAGTATCAAAACTGACAAGTCGCGACCCGGGCGTAAAGGTATCGGACTCCTTAATGGGCTTAAAGTCCGGCGGAGTGCAATCAAAGAGATGCATCTTATCATAATGGTCGATTATCTCGCCATCAGGCCCAATGATGTGAGCCCGGTTATAGCGTCGTCCATCCACCACAACAGGCAGAGTACCGGCCAGCAGATAGATCGAGTGCTTATGGGCCAGATGCTGCATTATCTCAAGAGCCTCTGTCGCATGCGCGTCAGCTCTGCAGATAGCATCATGCTCAAAGGGCGTGATGAACATCTCGGGCAGCACCACCATATCACAGTCAGCGGCAGCCTCCACCTGAACAACCGCCCGCTTAAGATTGGCATCGCAGTCATAGTTCTGCAAGATTTGACAAACAGCAACTCGCATGCCCACTCCTATACCAGCTTCAATTTCTTGGTTTCCTGGCTACCCGGCATCCAGACCTGAATGTCGCTTTCCACCCGCTTATTCTGCCTGAGCCAGGCATTGATCTGTGCCGCCGGCACATGGAAACTGAAGAGTTCATGCCAGCTATTGAGGGCGAGAACATCAACATCGTAGAGTTTTTCGAGGTGATGCCCCTTCTCCAGATTTCCCACCAACATGATGGTCTTATAGAAAGCCGGCTCCATCAGCGCCTCACGGTCAAGGCCCTCTGAATTTGCCGAGGGGATAATACCCGTCAACTCACTCATAAGCGCCTGCAGGTCAGAGAGCGAGACTTCGGATGAATTGGGAATCATATGAAATGAGGTCGACGGTGATAGCCGGCGATTAAAAACCAACCACCCGACGAGGGTTGTGACACGTTCGGCCGACTTGATATAGTCCCCCTCTTTGGCCTGCGGAGCCGAGTACGCGATATGCCAGCTGCCGTGGGTATATGCGAAGTAGATCTGGTCATAGGAGGGCTCATCCTTCTTGACCCGTTTTTCACACTCGATCTTACTATCCTTATGCACATAGACCGACTGAACCCTGCGCCGCAGAATCTCGATCTCGACATCCTCCTCGGCCGAGGTGTTGACAAGAAAACCCTTGGCCTTGCGAATCAGCATGACCGTCGTTTTCATCAGGTAGTCATGGATCTCATCACCAAAGCGGCGGTACTGCTCAACGCTCCAGTCATTAAACCTATTAAGCTCCTCAATGGTCCGCAATGACCATCCCCATGATTTGACCACTTCCGACATGATAGAAGCTTTATCACGAGTTCCGATCTTCAGCAGGTCACTGCTCTTGATATCGGGGGCGACCTTCAGATAGAAGCACTTGCGCATCAGATCCGCAGTCTTGAGGTCACCCTTTTCAATATAGTAGGTTTCAACCCCTCTGAACGCCTCAATGTAGGGGTCGACAATATCATTCTTGCTGGCGCGGAAAACGCCCGCCTTCAACTTCTCACAGAGCAGCGGGCCGCGTTCCGCGCCATCCACCTCCAGGTAGGTGGCGACAAGAGCCATCTTAAGCACCGACTTGAGCGGATCACTGATCGCCTTGTGCATCTGCCATAGAGCCGATCCCATAAACTCCTGCTCGGGTACCGCCACAATATTTCCGAAATCGATGAACTCATCGGCACTGATGGCACCCAGACGATGCAATAATCCGAATGAACGCTCATAATTATCCAGACTGATCCCGGCGGGCACAACCCACCAGAGAGGTATACGACCCTCAATCAGGGTCATGGTGCGGTAGAACTCCTCTTTGAGGATATATTTCAGCGCAGAACCGGCACCCTCATGCGAGACCTGACCGAAACGATTAGCCTGGATATCAAGTATATCCATCGGGAAAAAGTGGACCTCAACAAAATAGCGACTGCAGATCCAGCGTTCGAGCATCATCAGCTTGCGCTGCAAGAGAGCCAGGCGGCTCTGACCGATAGCCCTGGCATCCACCACCACCCAGATGTCATAATCCGACTTCTTGGTCTGGGCCACGCACCCCACAGAACCAATGGTGAAGAGACCCTCTATCAGACGCTGGCGCGGGATATAGTTCTGCAGCTCCCCCAGCATGATCTTACGGCCGATGTGCGATTCGATGGTACGAATGGCATCCGGCGGCCACTCCATGGTCTTGATACCGCTGGGACACCCTTTATCTTCAACATATCCCGGCAGATCGGGATGATTAATATGCAGACAGAGCGGCAGCAGTTTTAGAATTACATTTGCGCCGATGGAATCATTTTCAAGCATGATCCGCTGCTTATATCTGTTGTAGTGAGTAAAGGCCCGCAAACCGCGCGGCAGCCAATCTCGAAACTCCTGCTCAAATTCCATACTATTTACTCATAACCCTTAGACGCAATCCCAGGATAACGCTGCCGGCAATAATCATCGCCGAACAAAGCAGCTGACCCATCGACAAGTGGGCCACGATGAAACCGAGATGGGCATCGGGCTCCCGGAAAAACTCCAGGAAAAATCTGAACGCACCATAAAAGATCAAAAAGCACCCAAAGATCACACCATGGGTGCGATCTTTGCGAGCTATAAGGTAGAGAACGGTAAAGAGCAGTGGCCCCTCCATGAAACTTTCATAAAGCTGAGACGGGTGACGCGGCAGGGGCCCGCCGCCCGGAAACACCATCGCCCAGGGCACATCCGTCACACGACCAAAGAGCTCCCCATTGATAAAGTTCCCCAGCCTGACTGAAAAGAGACCGGCCGTCGATCCGATGGCTCCCAGATCGGAAAGCATCCAGAATGACTTATTGTAGCGCTTGGCGAAGATCCATCCGGCCGTAGCAAACCCGAGCAGTCCGCCATGAAACGACATGCCGCCGGTCCAGACGTACAAAACCTCGATCGGATGTTGAAGATAGTATGCCAGATTGTAAAAGAGACAGTATCCCAGGCGCCCGCCGACAATAACCCCAAGAATTGTGTAGGTCAGACAGTCCTCAATCTCATCCTTACTCATGTCGTAATGATCACGACTGCTGAGATGGCGCACAATCCAATAGGCCATAAAGAAACCAACAACATACATCATACCGTACCAACGTACATGCAGAGGCCCGACTGAGAATATAATAGGATCAATATCAGGATATTTCATGAATTTGAAGCTCGCATACCCAATGTTTGAAGTCAAGTAGATGAACTTACAACTTTGTTTAAATCTTCAGCCATGCTATGTTTGTCAAAACGTTATAAGCCTTTCTATATGGTTTGGATAGTCAGTATCTACCTTGACTTAATTACAGCAAATTGGTAATATTTTTATAATTATAAAAAGGGAAGTGCATATGTTTAATGTTGGAGATGTAGTTGTCTATCCGGCCCACGGTGTTGCCGAGGTAGAATCCATAGAAGAGAAAGAAATTTCAAGTACCAAGATTCCATTTTTCATCCTCAAGGTTCTAGATACCCAGATGACTGTTATGGTACCCATATCTAACGCCGATAACGTTGGTATTCGCAAACTGATCAATGATGAGGGCATCACCCAGGTGATGGATATCCTCAGGCAGACTGACGTTCCGATCGATAATCAGACCTGGAATCGTCGCTATCGTGAATATATGGAAAAGATCAAAAGCGGCTCAGCCTTTGAAATTGCCGAGGTCTTACGAGACCTTAATATCCTCAAGCGCGGCAAAGAGCTCTCATTTGGCGAGCGCAAGATGTTTGACACAGCCAAAAACCTTCTAATCACAGAGATTTCCATCTCACAGAAGTCCGATACCGCTGACGTGGAAAAAATGTTCCTGGAAGCCACCGGCAGCGAAGCCTAGCTGGAGAAATCAATGCGCTGGATCCTACGCGTTCTGATCGGAACTGTTATAATCTATAGCGGCTATCAGTATGCCGCCATAAACTGGGAACTAGGCAAACAGTCATTGATAATTCCAGCCCTAGCCTTTTTCTTCCTGCTGGCAATCTTCTGGCAGGAAAACAAGGGCTACTCCGATCATCCGCTGACCTACCTAGGCGGCTATGTGGGCGCCCTGGCCGGTCTGATTCTGGGCAACATAATCTGCAAACTGGCCATAACATTTACGGCTGATCCAAATTTCTTCATCCTGATAAACACTCTGTTGGCCTATCTGGGCTACTCCATTGGTTCCCGCAAGGGTCTCGAATATGGCGTACCGCTCTGGTCCAAGGAAGGTTTCAATCCCGGCGGCAGCGACACTCTGACCGCCGACAAGGTGCTGGATACCAGTGTCATTATCGATGGCCGCATTCTGGATATTGCCGAGACAGGCTTCCTCGAGGGAACCCTGCTGGTGCCGCAGTTTGTGCTCAATGAACTGCAGCACATCGCCGACTCACCAGACTCACTCAAGCGCACGCGCGGCCGCCGCGGCCTGGATATCCTGAAAAAACTCCAAAGCAGCCCGCATGCCCGCGTACAGGTCACAGAAGAGGACTTTCCCGGCATCAAGGAGGTCGACTCCAAACTGATCGCCCTGGCTGTCAAGGAGAAGTGCCGCATCCTGACCAATGATTTCAACCTCAACAAAGTCGCCCAGATCCAGGGCGTCGAGGTACTGAACATCAACCTGCTCTCCGATGCCCTCAAGCCGATTGTACTGCCCGGCGAAACCATGCGCCTGACCATCAGCAAACCCGGCAAGGAGAAAGGCCAGGGCGTTGCCTATCTTGACGACGGAACCATGGTCGTAGTTGAAAACTCAGATCACCTGATGAACAAGACCATTGAAACTTCGGTCACATCGGTGCTGCAGACCCCGGCCGGCAGAATGATCTTTGCTTCACCCAAGACCAATGAGTGTTAGCGCCGTAATCACGGCCGGCGGCAGCGGACAACGCTTCGGCGCCAAAAAGCAGTACTGCCAGCTGGCCGGCATACCCATTCTGCAAAGGACAGTCTCAATCTTTGCAGCTCACCCCTCAGTCGACCAGATAGTTGTAGTGGTGCCGGCTGACGAACTTAAATTAACCGCCGAGCTGCTCGCTGATTTTAACGTTACAATCACCAGCGGCGGCCCCAGCCGCCAGACCTCGGTACACAACGGCCTCAAGCTGGCAGCGGCAAGCGACCTTGTCCTGATCCACGACGGCGTACGGCCCCTCGTGACAGCGGAGGTCATATCGCGGGTACTGACTGATATTGACGGCTATGATGGCTGCATTCCCGCGCTACCCGTCACCGACACGATCAAAATGACCGCTGACGGAGTCATCCAGAAAACCGTGCCACGCGACAATCTCTATACAGCCCAGACTCCCCAGGCCTTCATCACCGACAGCATCATCACGGCCCACGAGCAGACCAAAGGCGAAGCCACCGATGACAGCGCCCTGATTGAGGAGCGCGGCGGACGAGTCAAAATCACAATGGGCGACCCCGAGAACATCAAGGTCACCCATCCTGAAGACATAAAACGAGCAGAGGAAATCTTAAGATGGAGATCAGAACCGGCATAGGTTACGACATCCACCGTCTGGAGGAAGGACACAGGCTGATCCTGGGCGGCACTGAGATCGAATACAACAAGGGCCTGGTGGCCCACTCCGATGGTGATGCCCTACTGCACGCCATCAGCGATGCCATTCTGGGCGCCCTGGCCATGGGCGACATCGGCATGCTCTACCCCGACACATCCGCCGAAACCAGAGACATGGACTCAAAAATTATTCTGCGTGAAATTATTGAGCGCATCTCTGATAGCTGGGACATCGTCAACATCGACAGCAATATCATCTGCCAGCAGCCCAAGCTGAGCCCCTACCGTGACTCCATGCGCCAGCAGATCGCCCAAACCTGCGGCATTGAGCTTGAGCGCGTCTCAGTCAAGTTCCGCACCAACGAAAAGGTTGACAGCCTGGGCCGCGGCGAGTCCATCGCCACCCAGGCGAACGTGCTGCTGCAGCGCAAAGAATAGGCCTTGATCTTAGGGCCCATCTACACTAGGTAACCACTTATATAAACAGTTGAAGGATTCGATATGGCTATTGAAATTTACAACACCCCGGCTAAGAAGAAGCAGGAGTTCGCTCCGGTAAATGATAATAAAATCAGCATGTACGCCTGCGGCATGACCGTCTACGACATGTGCCACATCGGCCACGCCCGCCAGCAGGTGGTCTTTGACATGATCGCCCGCTACCTGCGCCATCAGGGATACGACCTGACCTACGTGCGCAACTTCACCGACATCGACGACAAGATAATCGCCCGCGCCAACCAGGACGGCGTCGACTTCAAGGAGATCTCCGAAAAGTACATCGCGGAGTTCTATACCGACATGGCGACCCTCAAGGTTTTGCCGGCCGACATCGAACCCAAGGCCACCGAACATATCGACCAGATCATCGACATGGTCAACAAGCTGATCGACAAGGGTCTGGCCTATGAGGCCGGTGGCAGCGTCTACTTCAGCGTTGCCAAGCTGCCCTCTTACGGCAAACTCTCAGGCCGCAAGCTGGAAGATATGATTGCCGGCGCCCGCGTCGAAGCCGGTGACGAGAAGCGCGACCCGCTCGACTTCGCCCTCTGGAAAGTTTCGAAGCCCGGCGAGCCGTTCTGGCAGAGCCCCTGGGGCCAGGGACGCCCCGGCTGGCACATCGAGTGCTCGGCCATGAGCACCCACTATCTGGGCGCCACCCTCGATATCCACGGCGGCGGCCGCGACCTGATCTTCCCGCACCATGAAAACGAGACCGCCCAGAGCGAAGGAGTCTTCGAACAGGACTTTGTGCGCTTCTGGGTCCACAACGGCTTCGTGACCATCGACAATGAGAAGATGAGCAAGTCGCTGGGCAACTTCATGACCATTCGCGACCTGCTCAAAGAGGTCCATCCCGAGGTGCTGCGCGTCTTCCTGCTCTCACGCCACTACCGCAGCCCGATCGATTTCTCCAAAGATGCCATCAATGAGGCCAAGGGTGCCTTGATCCGTTTCTACGAGATGCTTGCGCGTGTGGAGAGTGCCGAATCGTCAGACAGCGATAACCTTAGAGATGCCTTCACCGGTTTCATCGATAAGTTTGAAGCCGCCATGAGTGATGACTTCAACAGCGCCAAGGCTGTTGCAGACCTGCATGAGCTGACCACCGAGGTCAACCGCAGCCTCAACGAGAACCCGACTGTCAGCGAATCAGACAAGGCTGCCATGAGCGAGGCTGTCGCTCTGATCTCAAAGATCTTCGCCATCCTGGATGAAGAGCCCACAGCTTTCCTTGAAGGCATGAAACACGGCAAGGTAGCCGAAATCAGCGCCGAAGAGATTGAAGAACTGATTGAGGAGCGCAAGCAGGCCCGTGCCGACAAAAATTTCGCTCGCTCCGACGAGATCCGCGATCAGCTCAAAGACAAGGGCATCCTGCTCAAGGACGGCCCGGAAGGAACCACCTGGGAAACCCTCTAGGAATGGACTTTGAATTAAAAGCCGAATATACGCCCCAGGGCGACCAGCCCGGGGCTATTCAAAAAATTTGCCACAACATTGAAGCCGATGTACGCGACCAGGTTCTGCTGGGCGTCACCGGCTCCGGCAAAACCTTCACCATGGCCTGCATCATCGAAAAGATGAACCGGCCGGCCCTGATCATGGCCCCCAACAAGATCCTGGCGGCCCAGCTCTACGGCGAGTTCAAGGAGCTCTTCCCCAACAACGCCGTCGAATATTTCGTCAGCTACTACGACTACTACCAGCCCGAGGCCTACGTGCCATCCCGCGACCTCTACATCGAGAAGGATTCCTCCATCAATGAGGATATCGACAAGCTGCGCCACCGGGCCACCCGGGCCCTCTTCGAGCGTCACGACTGCATCATTGTCGCCTCTGTCTCCTGCATCTACGGTCTGGGATCGCCCGAAGCCTACTTCGACATGCTGCTCTACCTGGAGGAGGGCAAGGAGATCTCACGCGACGAGATCCTCAAAAAACTGGTTGAAATCCAGTACGAACGCAACGATTATGACTTCCACCGCGGCACCTTCCGGGTGCGCGGCGACACCATCGACATCTTCCCGGTCCACGAGGAGGACCACGCCCTGAGAGTTGAACTCTTCGGCGACGAGATCGAAGCCATCTGGCACATCGACACCCTGACCTCCAAGAAGATCGAACGCCTCAAGCACTTCCCGATCTATCCGGCCTCACACTATGTGACCTACAAGGAGAACATTCAGAAGGCCATCGGCACGATCAAGAAGGAGTGCAAAGACCGGGTTGAGTACTTCCGCAGTCAGGAGCGCCTGATTGAGGCCCAGCGGATTGAGGAGCGCGTCAACTTCGACCTTGAGATGCTGATGGAGGCCGGCCACTGCAAGGGCATCGAGCACTACTCGCGCCACCTGACCGGTCGCCGCCCCGGCCAGGCCCCACCCACCCTGCTGGACTATCTGCCCGAGGACGCCATCGTCTTCCTGGATGAGTCGCATGTGGCCATCCCGCAGCTGATCGGCATGTTTCGTGGGGACTTTGCGCGCAAATCCAACCTGGTTGACTACGGCTTCCGCCTGCCCTCGGCGCTGGATAACCGCCCGCTGCAGTTCAAGGAGTTCAATGAACTGGTGCACCGCCTGGTCTACGTCTCGGCAACACCGGGCCCCTATGAGCTGGAACATGCCGGCGAGCACATTGCCGAACAGGTTGTGCGTCCCACCGGCCTGCTGGACCCTGAGATCGAGGTGCGACCGGCCGCAAACCAGGTTGACGACCTCTACCGCGAGATCGAAAAAGAGATCAATTTGGGTCACCGGGTTCTGATCACAACTTTGACCAAGCGCATGGCCGAGGAGCTGACTGACTACTACCACAACCTCAAAGTTAAGGTTAAGTACATGCACTCCGACATCGACACCCTGGAGCGCATCGAGATCGTCAGAGGACTGCGCGAAGGCAAGTTTGATGTTTTGATAGGCATCAACCTGCTGCGTGAGGGCCTAGATATCCCGGAAGTCGCCCTGGTGGCCATCATGGATGCCGATAAAGAGGGCTTCCTGAGATCGGAGCGCTCCCTGATCCAGACGATCGGCCGCGCGGCCCGCAATGTGCACGGACACGTCATCATGTACGGTGACAAAATAACCGACTCAATGGCAACAGCCATCAGAGAGACCGCCAGACGCCGCGAAAAGCAGAAAGCCTACAACAAAGAGCATGGCATTACCCCCAGAACCATCGAGAAGAACATCCGCGATATCCTGGCATCGATCTATGAGAGAGATTATGGAGATGTGGCTGCCAAAGTTAAGACATCACTTGGCGAAGTTGAAGTTGAGGAGCTGAGCTACACCATCAAAGAGCTCGAGAAGTCCATGCTCAAGGCAGCCGAAGACCTGGCATTTGAAGATGCGGCCAACTACCGGGATGAAATAACGCGTCTCAAGAAGATATCCATGGCCGTGGGGAAATAGATGATACCTGAAAATTACGACGTTATTGAACAATCCGGCTCGCGCATCATCTACCTTAAAAGCGAGGATAGACTACGGGAGCTAATCCCCTTTACCGGCAGGATCGGGCAGCCTTCAAACATGCGCGGACGGACAGTCATAAATACTATCGAGCCCGACCTGGTGGTGCGCCATCTGAGTCACGGCGGTGCGCTGCGTAAAATCACCGGCGAGCGTTTCCTCAATCCGTCGCGCAGCCTGCGCGAACTCAACATCAGCTGTTATCTACGCGAAGCCGGGATCAAGACACCCGAGATTCTGGCCATTCGCATTGTGCGCCAGGGCATCTTCTGCAACATTGCGGTCATCAGCCGCCTGGTGCCCGACTCTGAGGATTTCCTGACTCGCATGGAGCGCGACAGCGCTGAATGCAACGTCATCATGCACCGGACCGGCCGACTGATCCGCAAGATGCACGATCTCAACATCTACCATGCCGACCTGCACATCAAGAACATCCTGCTGGACCACGAGCTGAAACCAATGCTGCTGGATCTGGATGCCGCCAGCCATCATCAGCAATTGGGCGAAAAAATGAAGGCGCGCAACCTGAATCGCTACATCCGATCCTGCAACAAGTGGATAAAAAAAGGACGCATCACTCTGCCCGACGGTTGGCAGAACGCACTAGAGGAAGGCTATGAAAATTAACATTACCAAGAAACAGTACCGTGAACTGCTTGAGATGAGCTATGCTGCCCGCTGGATGGTCGAGGCCTTCGCCATCGACTCCAGCGAGAGATTCCTGGAGAGCGAACAATTCCTGCTCTCAATGGCCAAGGATTTCGGTCTCAAGGAGCTGGTCGAAGAGGACGGCGAGCAATTCTACCACTCGGCGGAGTTTCTCGACCAGACCAAAATTCAGGAGCTGATCGAAAACTACAACAACACCCTATTCTGGGATGAACTGGCCGTGCGCCTTGGCCAGCGCGACACCCTCAAGAAGCTCTCTCCCGAGCGGGCCGCTCTGCTGACACCCGAAGATCTCGAAGAGTCTAGCGCCGCCGCCATCGAGCGCTACGCAACTGAGTTTGAAGAGCACCAGCTTTCAAACATCGTGCTCAAGAACGATTAGCAAAGGCCTCGCGCTCACGCACCAGCTCATCGAGCAGATCATTAAAACGCCAATTGATGTTCTGCTCGGTGACCACCGCATAGATGGGCCTCAACATTCCGCTGGCCCTGACTGCGGCCATGATCTGCTCGATAGTCTCGCCCTGCACGTTGAAAAAAAGTACCAGCCGCTCAGAATTATCAATCTCAGCACCATGTTTATCCTCAAACAACAGTTCATGAACCAGCAGCTGGCCCTGATCGGCAGCCACAACCGTGGGCTGCGGCGCATTGCAGTTTTCAGAAATCTCCGTTAGCGCACGTTGATCTTCAGCCTCAATATTCCAAATTAAAATACGCGGATTTGAATCCATCAAAACCTCCTCGCGAATCTAACCTGATCTAATATATAAAGCTTTTCATTTGCAATAACGATATGAATAGCATATTGTTTTTAAATATTTTTACCCAGGGGTATTTGATGAGGGGTGATATGAAATATTCACATACTCTAGAGGAGTCCAGTGAGTATCTCCGTTTAACACTAAAATATTTGGGGCAGTATCAGCTGCCGTGCGATCCAGCCAACTACCGCCTTTGGTATGAATATGTTTCTGGCCACAACAAGCCCCTGTCCCAGGCCATCAACAACTTCGTCAACAATGAGCAGCCAATAACCCCTGAAATCTGCAAAAGCCTTTACAAACGCTACATTGTAGACTCCAACAAAGCTCTACTCGACAAGGTCAGAAGCAGAACCCAGAACATTCTTTCTGAAATTATACGTCATGTGGTCGAGACCGGCGGTGACATCAGCCGCTATAACGACAAACTTGATGACTTTGCCCAGCAAATCGTCGAGGACATTGACAACAACCAGAGCTTGCGCGGCTTAATCGGCGACATCATCAGCGATACCCGCGATGTAGGACACTCGACTAGCCACCTGCAAAGCCGCTTGCACACGATCTCCCAGGAGGTTGACACCCTGCGCGGCGATCTGGAAAAAGCCCGCCAGCAGGCAACCACCGATCCGCTGACCGGCATCGCCAACCGTCGCGCCTTCGATGCAAAGCTAAGCAAAGAGACCATGCTGGCACGCAACGAGGATCGGCAACTATCGATGTTGCTGCTCGACATCGATCATTTCAAGGCGATCAATGACAATCACGGCCATCTAGTGGGCGACAAGGTATTGGTGGCCACGGCAGAACACATCAAGGACTGCATCAAGGGGCGTGACTTTCTGGCCCGCTTCGGCGGCGAAGAATTTGTGGTTATCCTGCCCGACACTGATCTTGCCGGCGCCACAATCGTTGCCGAAAAAATCCGCAGCAGCTTTGCCGCAATCAACTGGCCCCAGAAGAACATCAACGCCTGCCTCAATGTGACTATCTCAATTGGAGTATCAACCTACCTTGTCGGCGAAGCCTGGGACACTTTCGTCAATCGCGCTGACACGGCCCTATATGCCTGCAAGAACAGCGGCCGCAACCGCGTCGCTTGCTAAAAAACCACCGCATAATATGGACTTTTCATATTCCAGGCATAAATAAATTAATGATCGCTCAGTACAATTCCGATAGATTCATAGATTACACAGGAGGTGTTTTAAAAAATGAGATGCGCAAAATGTGGCTATACCAGTTTTGACTACCTTGACCGATGCCGTAGCTGCGGCGATGATCTTGTCCCCTCTAAAATTAAATTAAACATCTACACCAAACCGCCCAAGATAGATGTAACCGAAGATGGATTTGCAGTCGGCAGGGTTGGCGGCGAAGAAAAAGACCTTCTGACGAGCTCGTCTGAAGTGCCTTCCGATGATATTTTAACCGAAGATGAAAACCTTGAATCTTTTGAGTTTGATGACGATAAAAACTCTTGACATCACCATCCAAATCCAATAGTTAATCACACGTCGAGCCGAGGTAGCTCAGTCGGTAGAGCAGGGGATTGAAAATCCCCGTGTCGGCAGTTCGATTCTGTCCCTCGGCACCAATCGCATATTTTAGGCAGACCTTTTGGTCTGCCTTTTTTATTGCCCGCCCCAACCTACTTGTTAAGCCTAAAGCAACAATTAATATTATCTTATCCCATGTACAGGAGTTGTCATGCTTAGCGAGAACAGTGAAGACATCTTTTCATATACACAGAACTTTGACCTGGACATTGGAATTCAGATCCAACTCAAAGTTGAAGGGATCGCCTACCCGCTTCAGAGCTATGTTGTCGGCATGGAGCACAGCGACTATCTGATTATCAAAGCACCCAAATCATTCACCTCAATCAAATTCAAGCTGGTACCCGGGGCCGAGATAATCGTGCGTTACCTCTATCACGGCACTGTCTATGGTTTTCAGACCAAGCTGATTGAGATTATCCAATCCCCATTTCGTCTGCTCTTCCTGCAGTATCCCAAGATAATCGAACATCATGAACTGCGGCATCACCGAAGAGTGGAAAGCTACCTGCCAGCCAAGATGCAGATCAACGACCATCCAGAACTGAGCAGCACCATCATAGATGTCAGCGAGAATGGATGCCGCTGCCTGATTAAAACAAATCAGGACACCCCATCGATCCACATTGACGATCAGGCCTCAATCCTATGCCAATTCCCGGGCATCGACGGCTCCCATCTTGTTGTAGGCAGCGTCAAGAATATATCCCGCAGCCGCCGGGAGCTATACTTGGGAATCGAGTTCATCGCCGTAGAATCGCGAATTCATGAACTCATAGCCAACTATGTATTTACCTGACCAGTTTATGCAGGAGGCCACAAACTTCGGCCGCCACATCATATGGTTCGGCCCCGGCTTCAAATCTGGCCTGGTGATGATATGCAATAGCCTCCACGGGACAATTGCGGTATCCATAGCGAAGCATGCCCGTCATATATAGGTCCATAAACCTGTCAAAGCCGAGATAGAGCCACTGGATTACATGAACGAGCTCATGAAAGTGTACAGCCTCATTCATCTCATAACCCGACTTGATGAAATATGTATCAAGATAGGTCATCCCTACAAACTCGCCGCCATCAGCTTTCAATAACCCGTTGCAACCAAATGCGGCTTCTTCAGGCAGCGGTATCTGATCAACGACCACCGCCGATACCCTGGCAAGAAGAGATTCCGGGAAAAATTGCGGCAGGCGCGCAAAGTCAAAACTGCTGATGCGTTCCTTATTAGGCCTGTTCCAGCGCAAAAGCTGGTCGATATAATCCTGTGCTGCACTTAATGCTGAGGCCATCCCTGACTCCTTTCTCCGCACATCCTATGCTGTAATAAGACTTATCGAGCCAAGGGGTCATGTACATAAACGAAATTCTGTATAAAAGTGGCGGTTCAGCGCAACGAGCCGATATAGCGGACCATCTCAATAGCTGCAATCATTAAAAACCGATATTGACTGCAAGCATAAGGAAAGCAATACAGATCAAAAGTAGCACCAACTGGATCGGCAGAACCCATTTGAACCAATCTTTATAACTGACACCCGCCAGACCCAACGAAATGAGCAGGGTCGGATTGGTGGGCCAGAAGAGATTTGAGAAACCATCACCGAACTGATAAGCCAGGACCACGGTCTGCCTTGTAATGCCGATCAGGTCCCCCAGAGGCGCCAGAATAGGGATAGTCAGAAAAGCCTGCCCCGAACCGGATGGGATAAAGAAATTAATTGCCATCTGCACCCCGAAGATAGAGAGCACCGCGGCCTCACTACCCATATATTGAGCCCGACTGGCGATATGGTTAAGTATGGTGTCCATGATGTTACCTTCATTAATCAGATAACCAACGGCACTAGCCATCAGGATGAGAATAATTGCCGGCGAGAAGTCAGCAAGACCACTCAGAAAGAACTTAAATACCCGCTTGGCAGAGTTACCCGAACAGAACCCGACACCAAAACCCATAATCACAAAAATCAGAGCTATTAACGGGAACGCGAGCTGCTGCAGTACCGAAATGAACGGACCCAGCATCACCACGGCCACGATCAACAAAAAACAGAACCCCATCCAAAGGTACGCAGCCCTATGGTTTCCATCAAATCCCTTAAAATCATCAAGTTCAAGCAGGTGCCGCACCTTCTGATCCATGGCATAAGTTGCACTCTTGCTGGGGTCAGTTTCAATACGTTTAGTATACCAGAGCAGGTAACCGATCACACAAAGCGTGGATATGACAAAAAAAGGCGCGCGCAGAGCTAACCCGGAAAAAATCTGAACTTCAGCCAGCCGCTGGGCGGTACCGACGGTAAAAGGATTAAAGGTTGCGGCGGCGAAACCGAAGCCGGCCGACAGAAAGGGTATGGCCAATCCGGTAATTGAATCCCAACCCATGCGATAGGCCAAGGGGACAAATATCAGAACCATGGGAACCAGCTCTTCGAGAATGCCCAGACAGGAGCCCATCACCGAGAAGAGGCAGATATTGACCACCAGAAAGAGAGTCTTGTGATGCGAGAAGCGCTCAACAAGATCGGATAATAGCTGGGACAGTATGCCGCTATGGTTCATGATGGCAAAGCTGCCGCCAATAAAAAAGATGAAGGCGATTATGAAAATTATCTGCCCTTTGGTCTCGCCTGTAAGGCACATGATTGGCGAGAGAGCAATCTTCCAGACAGGCAGCGGCGTCTGATCAATCTGCTGGTAGACCTGAACGGCCTCACCATTGACGATCTGTTCGCTGAAGCTTCCGGCGGGAATAACGTAGCTGGCGCCTCCAGCCACAGCAATAAGAACGGCCAACAAAAGAATGGTAGCCATGAAAACCTTAATGCCAATTGTTGCCTGACTCTTATTATCCAATTAATCCTCCTACATCACATAATCAACAACCACATCCAACCCGAGCTTGACGGCAAATTCAAGACTCTCAAGCGAGATGCGCTCGTTATGGCTGTGAGCCAAATCAATCTCATCATGGGCAAGCACCGGCGTAAAACCATAGACAGCCACACCCTTCTGGCGCAGGAACACTCCATCGGTGACGCCCGGGAGCAGGAGTGGCACCAGATGCGCATCACCAGCATGCCTTGCAAGCCCTCTGCGTATCGAATTAACCAACTCATTGTCTATAGGCGACTCACTGGGCGGCTGCATGTCCAGAATCTCAACCTCAAAATCCTTACCGATCTTCTTTCTGATCAGGTTCAACTCCTCGGCTATCGTGTGACCGGGCAGCACGCGATAATCGATCTCCAGGGCCGCCTCGGACGGAATCACATTAACCTTCTGTCCGGCTCTAATGACGGTTGGACAGATCGTATTACGCAGCATGGACCGAAAACTGCCGGCAACGGCATCATCCTTGATGCCCAACTTAATGATCGCCTCAGAAAAAACCGGATTGAGCAAATACGGCAGAACCACATTGACCGGAAACCTCTGACTCTCCGCCATGGTCATGATCATACGCCGCATAGTCTCAGTCACATTAACCGGGAACCTGACTGAATTCAGCTTATGAATCAATTCGCCAACCCGAAGAGTCGGATTATCCGAAAGGGGCACAGATGCATGACCTGGCGTTCCCTTGGCCTTTATACGCAACCAGATATTGCCCTTTTCAGCATTCTGATAGGTAAAGTAGGTCTGATTAAGAAATTCGATTCCAAAACCGCCACCTTCATTAAGGGCCGTTTCAGCATCAATCAAATCCCAGTGATTATTTACAATCCACTCCAAACCATAACGCCCACCCGACTCTTCATCAGCATTTGCCAGAAATATCAGATCCCGCTTGGGCACCAGCCCGTTGCGCTTAAAGGCAAGCATAACCATGAGCCAGAGCGCAACCGAGTTTTTACAGTCCAGACTACCGCGCCCCCAGACACAGCCCTCGGTTATCTCTCCGCCCAGCGGATCATAGCGCCACTTATCAGATTCAAAGCCGACAACATCCAGATGCGACATCATCAGCAGAGGACGTTTGCTGCCGTCACCCTTGAGCCTGGCGACAATTGAGCCCCTACCCGGTGCTGACTCTAGCACAGTGTAATCGATTCCCTCTTCATCAAGTATGCCGGCCAAATATCTGACCGCCGCAATCTCGTTGCCCGGAGGATTGACTGTGTCAATCCTGATCAGATTCTGAAGATGCTCAATATACTCAGTTTTAAGGGCACTGTAATCCCAATTAGGCAGCATAAAGCCTCAGCTGAACTTCTTCTGTAGATTAATCACGCTCTGACCAACCATGATCAGGAAGATATACTTGGAGGCAAAGCGCATGATGGGATTGGGCGAATCAACGGCATAGGAACGCCAGATAAAACGGGTCCCCTCGCCTTCCGGCAGACAGATCTGGGCACCCAGATGCTTGGTATACATGCCGCCCAGAGACTTGTCACTGGCCGAGTAGTTTAACATGGGAAACTGCTTGGCAATAACGGTCTCGTAGGTCATCTTGCCGCCCATAGCCCTGATGGAACGCACTGCACCGGGACCGCCAGGCACCTCAGCCTTGGAATCATCTGACCAGGTCTTGGTCAGACCGGGCATCCAGTCCTTAATCCTCGCGAAGTCACAGATAAATTCAAACACATCTTCAGGCTTGGCGTTGATGTAGCAGGAGTGCTCAACACCGAAGGGCGAATCGGTCAGAGATGCAATCTTGGCATCCAGCTCCGGGGTATCGGGGCGAATCACACCGGTATAGCCGCGCGCAGCTTCGTAACTGATCTGCTCATCAATCTTGCCCAGATATCTCGAAAAACCAAACCAGCCGCAGGCTGCGGCACCAGCATATAACAACTTTTTCATTTCATCCTCCAAATTAGAGGCCTAGATAGGCCTCTTTAACCTTTTCACTACTCAACAGATTGGCGGCACTATCCGAAATGGTCACCACTCCATTCTCCATCACATAGCCGCGGTCGGCAATTTTGAGCGCCATGTTGGCGTTCTGTTCAACCAGAAAGATCGTCGTACCATCCTCCTTGTTGATTTTGCGGATAATATCAAAAATCAGCTGCACCAAGACCGGCGCCAGGCCCAGAGATGGCTCATCCAGCAGCAACAGCCGGGGCTGACCCATCAATCCGCGGGCAATGGCCAGCATCTGCTGCTCGCCGCCACTCAGAGTTCCGCCCTGCTGATTGCGCCGTTCGGCCAGGCGCGGGAAGAGTTCAAACATGCGCTCCAGATCATGCCGGATGCCAGCCTTATCCTTGCGCAGATAGGCGCCCATATCCAGGTTTTCGGTCACCGTCAGATCGGCAAAAATGCGCCGCCCCTCCGGCACCTGAATAATGCCCTGGGCATAGATCTTCTCGGGGCTCATCTCATGAATGGGATTGTCACAGAAGTAGATCTCGCCCTCGCGCGGGGGCACAATGCCGCAGATCGACATCAGGGTGGTGGACTTGCCGGCACCATTGGCGCCAATCAGAGTGATGATCTCCCCCTCATTAACATCCAGGGAGACTCCCTTAAGGGCCTCGATACCGCCATAGTAAGAGTGCAGATTGTGGACTCTAAGCATTGATTATATCCTCATCGGTGCTTTCACCCAGATAGGCCTTGATGACCGCCGGATTATCGGCAACCTCACGCGGCTCGCCCTGAGCGATCAGCTGCCCGTGGTCAACAACATAGATACGGTCTGAAATACTCATAACCAACTTCATATCGTGTTCGATCAGCATGATGGAGACCCCCTCATTGTCACGCAACTTGGTAATCAGCTGATCAAGTTCCTCGGTCTCCTTGGGGTTCATGCCGGCGGCGGGCTCATCCAGCAGCAGCAGATAGGGCTCGGTAGCCATGGCACGGGCGATCTCCAGGCGGCGCTGGGCGCCGTAGGGCAGTTCGCTGGCCAAATCATTGACATGCGCCTCCAGCCCAACTTTCTTCAGCAGTCCGTAAGAGAACTCCACAATCTCCTGCTCCTCTCTGCGGGCCCGACGGGTACGCAGAACGGCCCCCAGAATACCGGTCCGGGTGCGGCAGTGGCGGGCAACCATGACATTTTCGAGCACGGTCATGTTCTGAAACAGACGAATATTCTGAAAGGTTCTGGCCAATCCGTGCTCTGTCACCCTGTTGGGCTTGAGTCCATTCAGTCTGACGGCATCCTTGCCGACTGGATGCACCAAGATATCACCGCTGGTGGGATTATAGATACCGGTCACACAGTTGAAGAAAGTGGTCTTGCCGGCGCCATTGGGGCCGATCAGGGCTACAATCTCACCCTCACGCACCTGGAAATCAACTCCATCGATGGCTTTGAGGCCCCCAAAATACATACAGAGGCCCTTAACGTCCAGAACCGGGCGCATCTTCTTCATGACTCACTCTCCAACTTCTTGAACTGATAGTGACGCTGAACCTTGGCAATCAAACCCTGAGGCCTGAAAACCATCATCAGCACCATGCAGGCGCCAAAGACCAGCATGCGGTACTCGCTGAAGGCCCTGAAGTACTCGGGCAGCAGAACCAGGATAAAGGCCGCCAGGATGACACCCACAATAGAACCCATGCCGCCCAGGACAACAATGGAGAGGATCAGAGCCGACTCCCAGAAGGTGAAGCTGTCGGGGTTGATAAAGGTCACGCGCCCGGCAAAGACGACCCCGGCCATGCCGGCCCAGGTGGCGCCCAGAGCGAAGGCGGTCAGTTTGGTGCGCATACGGTCGATGCCCATGGCCTGACAGGCGATCTCATCTTCACGCAGCGCAATCCAGGCCCGCCCGATGCGCGAGTTGCGCAAGCGATTAACCACAAAGATGGTAAATATGACCAGCAGCAGCACGATCAGGTAGATCAAAATGGCGTGCTGATGCAGAGAGAGCTTCATGCCGAAGAGGTCCGGCCGGTCGATGCCGGAGATGCCGCTGGGCCCGCGCGAAAAGTCGTTCCAGTTCTGCAGCACCAGGCGGATAATCTCGCCGAAACCGAGGGTTACAATGGCCAGATAGTCACCGCGCAGACGCAGGACCGGAATACCCAGCAGGATGCCGAACATGGCTGCCAGCAGGGCACCGATGGGCAGCGCCAGCCAGAAGCTGATGCCAAAGTGCATATTGAGCAGCGCATAACTGTAGGCGCCGACGGCATAAAAGGCCACATAACCCAGATCCAGCAGACCGGCCAGGCCGACGACGATGTTAAGGCCCAGGCCCAGCATGACCCAGCTCAAAGCCGTTGCCATGATGCCGATGGAGTAGCTGGAGGCAAAGAAGGGGAAAACAACTGCGGCAATCAGCAGGCTGCCCAGAGTGCCCCACAGGATGCGCGGGTCGCTATTCACCAGTTCACTGATCTTATGCTGCCAGAGGTCGACGTCACTCTTCCGGTTATTTCGCCGCTTCAGCAGGGCCCGCCAGACAAAGGAGAGCGCAAAGGCGCCCACACCCACAAAAATCATATTGTGCCAGCGCCAGATAATGGTCTTCTCCAAAGTATCAACCTTGATCACCATGATCGGGAAAGTCAGAAACATGAACCAGAGCGAAACCAGCACAGACTGACGCAGCTCCCTGCGCACAAAACCTATCATCTTTCTTGCATCCGCCATGACTAGACCTTCTCCGACTGAGCCTTGCCCAGAATGCCGGCCGGCCTGAAGATCAGAATGAAGACCAGCAGACCGAAGGCAAAGACATCTTCATAGTCACTGGAGACATAGCCGGTCGCAAAGGCTTCGGTCCAACCGAGCACCAGACCGCCCAATACGGCGCCCGGAATGGAGCCGATACCGCCCAGCACCGCCGCGGTGAAGGCCTTGATGCCGACAATGAAGCCGATGTAGAAGTTGATCTGGCCGATGTGAGAAGAGATCAGCACGCCGCCGATGGCCGCCAGGGCCGAGCCGATGATAAAGGTCACCGAAACGATCCGGTCAACATTGACGCCCAACAGCATGGCCATGGTCTTATCCTGAGCGGCCGCCCGCATAGCCTTGCCGATCCGGGTGAACTTGATGAAGAGGGTCAGCAGCGCCATAACAAAGGCGGTCACCAGCACGATCACCAGCTCGGACGAGCGCATGATGTGTTCGTAAGGCGCCCAGAATCCGATCTCACCCACCAGACTCGGAAATGAGAGAAAGTCGGACGTCTGGGCCAGCAGCACATAGTTCTGCAAAAAGATCGACATGCCGATGGCGCTGATCAGCGGCGCCAGGCGCGGAGCGTTGCGCAAGGGCTTGTATGCCAGCTTCTCAATTGTGTAGCCGTAGGATGAGGCGTAGACAACCGCAATCAGTGTGGCCAGGATCAGCAGCGAGGGCCCCGAGAAACCGAGCAACGAGAGTACACTTGAGGCAATCAGAGCAGTGAAGGCACCGATCATGTAGATCTCGCCATGGGCAAAATTGATCAGCTGGATGATGCCATAAACCATGGTATAGCCGAGCGCAATCAGAGCGTAGATGCTGCCGCGCGTCAAACCTCCCAAGAAGAGTTCCAGAAAATACTCCATCAGATTCCTTCCAAAGCGTAAATATTTAGGCCGTTCATAACAAATTACAGCGCACAGATAAACAAAAACCCTTCCCCATAAGAGGAAGGGTCTATTTTATGATAAACTACCATGCATTATTCGACTTCTACATAAGCTCCATCTCTGACCTGATACATTGAGAAGCCAATACCCTTGGCATCGCCGCGCTCGTCAAAACTGATCTTACCCAGGGTGGTGTCAACCCACTCGGCCTGCAACGCACCCTTGACGGCGTCATACTCTGTTGAGCCGGCCTTCTCAACGGCGTTCAGCAGGGCCTTGGTGGCGGCATAGGCATTCAGGAAGAAAGCGCCATACTCGTCACCAAAGGTGGCCTTATGGGCCTCGGCAGCGGCCAAGGCAATCGGTGACTTGGTAGTGTCGATGGGACCGGTGGCATAGACGCCCTCGGCATTCTTCTCAGCAACTTTGATAAAAGTTTCATCCTTTACGCCATCATCGGAGATAAAGACAGTGTCCATATCCTTGCTGCGCATCTGGCCGACAATCTTGGAGGCCTCTGGATGGTAGCCACCGAAAATCACAGCCTCGGCACCGGAGCGCTTAATCTTCTGCACCACAGCCGAGTAATCAACTGCCCCCGGGGTAATGCCCTCGAAAAGAACAACTTCAGCCTCGGGGTTGGCCTCAAGGTAGCCTTTGGCAAACTCGGCGATTCCCTTGCCGTAGTCGCCCTTGTCATGCAGAACAGCGATCTTCTTGAGACCGAGAGTCTCGGTGGCAAACTTGACCTGCAGGATAGCCTGGGCGTCATCCGGACTGATGGTTCTGAAGAAATTGGGATACTCGCCACTCTTGGTCAGATCAACATTGGTGGCGGAAGGCGACATAACGATAATGCCGGCATCCTTGTAAATATTAAGAGCGGCCTTGGTGGCGCCGGAACAGATGTGACCCAGCACAACATCAACCTGATCAGAAACAAGCTTGGCAGCTACATTGGCGGCAACCTCCGGCTTGCACTGATCGTCCTCCACAACCAGCACAACCTGCTTACCCAGGATTCCGCCGGCATCATTGATCTCCTTAACCACCAGCTTGGCGGCATTAACGGTCGGATTGCCGTAGGATGCAAGATCGCCACTGTGGGCACCGGCCACGCCCAGTTTAATCACATTAGCCTCTTCAGGCTTCTTTTCTCCGCAACCAGCCAGCACCAGGGTGGCAGCCATTAGAACAACTATAAATCTCTTCATTTTCCCTCCTCGAAATTGGTTATCAATCAACAATGACCTAACAGGAATTGTAAATTTATGTCAAACTTCAAAGATCAACTTGGGCACAAAGCCAAGATAGTCGGCCGAGACAAACTCATAGCGCGTACCATCAATCTCACGGTTGAAGGCCGAGTAATCAGGGGCGATGTCACTGAGGTGCATGTGGCCGAAGATCCAGAGATCGCAACCATACTCGCGCCCCAACTCGACCGCCAGACCGGAATCGCCGTTTAGCGCCAGGGGCGGGTAATGGGTCATGATGATCTTATGCTCAATGTCGCCCGGCAGAGAGTCAAGTGACATCCGCAGCCGTGCCAGCTCGCGTTTAAAGATTTTCGCATCATCCTCAGAACCGCTCTCGAGATTCAAATCCGGGTCAATCCAGAGCCGGCTGCCGGCAATACCCACATTACCGGCGACAAAAGAGGTGTTCTGCAGCGGCAATATGCTGCCGGGCAGCGATTCGCGCATCTTCTTGAGGCTAGCCCACCAGTAGTCATGATTACCCCTGATGACAACCTTACGCCCGGGCAGTTCATCAATGAACCCAAAGTCCAGCTCGGCCTCATTGAGACGCATAGCCCATGAAACATCGCCGGGAATAAGCACCAGATCATCCTCACTGACCAGCTCACGCCAGGCGGCTGCAATCTTCTGCGGATGATCGATCCAGTGTTCCCCAAAGATGTGCATGGGCTTATCAACGCTGAAGGCCAGGTGCAGGTCGGCTATCGCAAAAATTTTCATAGGGCTTCCAATACGCGGCGGGCCTGTTTGCAGTCAACCTCCATCTGATCAATCAGATAGCTCTTGTCCGGAAACTTGATCTCGCCCCTGATATAATCAATCAGCTCAACGGTGATCTCATGGTCATAGAGCTCGGAGTCAAAATCAAAGATAAAGACCTCGATGGAGGTACCGACATCACCAAAGGTAGGATTGTTGCCGATGTTGAGTATGCCATCATAGCACTGCGAATCAAACTTAACATGTGCGGCATATACGCCATAGGCCGGGATGAGGGTCTTCTCAACTTCCAGGTTGGCCGTGGGAAATCCTAATTCGCGACCGCGGTTCATACCGTGAACCACCCTGCCCTTCAGACGATAGGGGTGCATCATGAAGCGATTGGCCCGCCCGACGTCGCCGGCGCTCAGCAGTCGCCTGATGCAGGAGCTGGAGACAATCATGCCCTCAGACATGACCGACTGAACCTGATCGACAAAGAAGCCATACTTGCGGCCCATCTCGCGCAGAAAATCGATATCGCCGGTATTGGCCCGGCCGAAGACAAAGTCATGACCGACCACAAGGCCGATGGCACCGATCTTTTCAACTATCACCTCACGGATAAAGGTCTCCGGCTCAGTGGCCGCAACATCTTTATTGAAGCCCGCGATCACGAGCGCGTCCATCTGCATTGACTGGATCGCCGCAATTTTCTCATCCAGACTGAAGATCAACTGCGGCTTAATGCCCTTGACGATGGATGCCGGGTGCGGATCAAATGTATAGACCAGAGCCTCACCGCCATTTTCATCAGCAAACTGTTTCGTGCGCTTAAAAATTTCCTGGTGGCCGAGGTGGCAGCCATCAAAGTTTCCGATGGTGACAACGGGGCGCGTAAACTGCGAAGATTTCAACGTCTGTGTACCTTTTAAAATTTTCATATTTCATCCCTTGACATTTCTGAGGAGGCTGAGTATAGAAGAAACCGCTTTGGTGATCAAGCCAAAGAAAAGCCGGGATGGCGGAATTGGTAGACGCGCATGATTCAGGTTCATGTGGGAGTATTCCTGTGGGGGTTCAAGTCCCCCTCCCGGCACCATCCTTTTAAATTCAACCACTTAAGATTTGCAGACCAAGAATATTTAAATTAGGCGGACCAGCAGGCCCGCCCATAATTATATCAAAGAGTAACGACCGTCTGCCGACTGCTCGACACGTCCTGTCGCATAGGCCAGCTGACCATCCTTAAAAACAGCCACCGGCTTTTTAAGGAATCCAATATCAGCCAGCGGGTCACCATCAAGAACAGCCAGATCAGCCAACTTACCGCTTTTGAGCGTACCGATGGAATCCTCAAGCTTTAGAATGCGTGCATTATTAATCGTGGCACAGCGCAAAATTTCGGCATTGGAGAAACCGGCCCTGGCATAAGCCTCATACTCGCGATACATACCGCCAAAATAGGTAAAGGGCATGCCGGCATCTATGCCGCAACCGATATTTACCCCGGCATCCCTAAGGAGCTTCAGATTTCCGGGCGCATGCTTTACGACACCAAAATAGAGATCCGGATTAACCAGAAACTTATTATTGGCCCAAAGATTCTCCCGCCCCATCTCCTTATAGTGACGCAGTTCAGCCAGATTATCATCATGCAGTGTCGGATCGCAGTGGTCATACACCTCCGATCCATAGATGTACTTTCTGCGCTCCGCCAGCTCCTGGTCGACAAAATCACTGCGCAGGCCGGCCGGGATCTCATCAAAGGCCTCTTCATTCATTAAAGACTGGGCCACAGTCATGGTAGGCACAATGGAGATGTTCTTCTTAACCATCAGCTCCACATCAGCTTCACTCAGATATGCATCACCAATCATATGTTCAAACGAGTGCACCGGATAATTCACCAGACGATCAAACCCCCACTTGCGATGACAGTGGCAGACAATCGGCAAACCAAGCTTTTGATGGGCCTCAACGAACATATCAAGCATACGGTCCGTGTAGACCGGAAATTCGACATCCTTACAGAATATCGTTTCATTATCGACGGTCAGTTTAAGGAACGAAGCCCCCTGAGTATTCTCATCCAGGACCTTGGACAACTCCTGCTCACTTTCAAAATTGGTCATGGTCAAACCCAAAATCGGCTCCAGCAGCAACGCCAGACGACTGACCGCCTCAGGCGGTACCGAGGGATGCCCACCCTTGATGTTACTGATCGAGTTACAGTAGACCACCCGCGGCCCGAGCAGATCACCACTCTCTATACGCCGCATATAGTTGCGCAGCTGGGGCGGGAAGGATCCGCAATCGCGGACAGTGGTTATGCCGCTCTCAACCGAAATCTCACACTGACGCTCCATCATGTCCAGATGAAGCGGCAGATCGAGCACAGAGCGCATGCGCCAGACCGGCGACATGGTGGTGTGACAATGAGCATCAATCAGGCCCGGGATAACATAGCGACCACCAAGGTCAATGATCTGCTCATAACCATTGAGCGAAATCTGACCAGCCTCAATTGAGCGGACTCTGCCCGCCTCAATCCGCAATGATGCATTAGAAATCACGCTTGCGCCCTCAACATCTACAACATTGCAGTTGATGAGCAGCAACTGGCCCGAATAAACATCATCATCGAGTGGCCCCCTGCCGGAAGTGGCACAACCACCCAAAAACGCAGCTGCAGAAAATTTAAGAAAATCCCGACGGTCGACAGATAGATCTTTCATAATACCTCCTCATTACAATTAAACATTGTTCAGATTATACTTCCGGAGTCATCCTGTAAAGCAATTATGCTAACACCTTGACTTCACAATAAATAAAATCTAAAAATTAACTATGAAATCAGCACGCGACACAAAAGAGATTGAATCCATCAAAAACAATATCCTGAACGAGGCCCTCAATATCATCGGCGCCGAGGGCTTCAACTCCCTGACCATGCGCACCCTGGCCAAGAAATCAGGCATGTCGGCCCCCAATCTCTACAACTACTACTCCAGCAAGGATGAGATATACATATCCATCATCATCACCGGATTCCAAATGCTGCACGCCGAGCTCAGCAAAGCTTACGATGAACACAGCGAACCGTCAGCCAAGGCCCGGGCAGCAATCGAGGCCTACATTAATTTCGGCGTTCAGAAAAGCGCCTACTATGACATCATGTTCACCGCCGCCACCCCCAAATACAACGACTATGTCGGCACTCCGCTGGAACAGCTCTCGGCGATCGAATACAAACTATCCATGGATATCGCCGAGATCGCCAGCAGACTTGCCACTGACCTGCTCGGTGAAGGCCTGGACAGTGAAACCAAGACCCGCAGGGTAATTGAGGTCTGGAGCCTGCTGCACGGAATGGTTTCCCTGCACAACAGCAACATCGTTGGATACGTTGCCGAAGACGTCATGACGGTCTACCAGGGAGTAATCGGAGATATTCTGGAAATATTAAACAGAAGGGGCGACCGGTAAGGCCGCCCCCGAGAGTTAACGTTTAAGCCACTTCAAAAGAATCTGGTCATACTGACCGGAAGCCTTCATCGCTTTCAGCTCACGCTCAAAGTCTTTGGCAACCTGCTGAATATTGGGGTAATCGGACTTCTTAGCAAAGGGCATCGGATAGCCCTTGGAAAAAAGAACCTCGTCATAGGGCACAATCTTATTCTTCGTCGGATAGAGAACCATGGTATAGAGGCCGATCGTGCGGTCGCAAATGACCAAGTCAACCTCGCCCCTATCAAGCATGGCGAATGATTCATCCTGTGACTTGGCGTCAACCCGATCAAACTTCGCATCCCAGTAGGCCTGATTATAAGTATAGCCTTTTACGGCACCAACTTTCTTGCCGGTTGCACCGGCATAGGTTCCGTCAGCCTGCCCCATCTTGTCTGCCCGCCCAAAAAACACATATTCAGAAACCCACATATTCTCCTGAGGATACCAGAGGAAGGGCTCCCTCTTAGCCTTACGGCTGGTTGACAACACCGCATCAGCCTCACCGGACTCAATCATACCCCAGGCATCGGTCCACTGCAGGATCTTAATTTCATACTCAAGCCCAAGCTTCTTCATAATTGAATCAACAATATCAACATCTATGCCCACAACCTGCCCCTGTGTCTCAAACTCAAACGGAGCCCAATCACCGGCAACAATTGTCAACTTTTCAGCCATAGCCCCGGAAGCCATACTCAGGATTAAAAAAGCACCAATCAAAACAATTAATTTTCTATTCATCTAACCCTCCAAATCTTTTTTAATAACTATATAGTAGCTCGGCAACACCCAATTACAACCTTGAATCAGAACTAAAAACAACCACCTGACATAAATAAATACTAAGTTTATTATTGACAATCAACTATTAATTGAACAAAGTTAAATTTAAGATTTTGAAGTTAAAGGAGGTATTAAATGGCAAAAATTATTATTCTTGGAGGTTGCGGTGCCGTTGGCAGCGTTGCCGTCAGAGCTCTGGCAGATCATCCGGCATTCGACGAGGTTGTAATCGGCGACTTTAATATTGATAAAGCCGAAGAGATTGCAGCAAGTCTGGGCAGCGGCGTTGCGGCAGTCAAATTTGACGCCAACGACCCGCAGAGCATCAAAGATGCTATCAACGGCTGCGACGTCGTCTTGAACTGCGTCGGCCCCTTCTACAAAACCGTCAAAACCATCCTGCAAGCCGTCATCGAAAGCGGCATCAACTATGTCGACATCTGCGACGACGTGGACGTGACCCTGGAAATTCTTGAATGGGGCGAGAAGGCCAAGCAGGCTGGCGTATCCGCAATGATCGGCATGGGCAACTCCCCGGGCGCCACCAATATCTTTGCTAAATTTGCCTATGACTATCTGCTGGACGAAACAGAATCTGTTGATATTTTCCATACCCACGGCGGCGAGCCGTTTGAGGGCGAGGGCGTCATCGGCCATCGTTTCCACTGCATGTCCATTGATATCCCCATGTACCTGGACGGCAATCTGGAGTACGTCAAATACTTCGAAGAGGACGGTATCGCCCTGAGGCAATCCTTTGACTTCCCGATTGTCGGAGAATGCCCGCTCTACCCCTACCCTCACCCCGAGCAGGTAACCATGCCCAGATACATGAAATTAAACCAGGTCACAAACAAGGGCGGCGTTCTGCCGGACGAATACTACGCCCTGACCAGAGACCTCTGCGGCCTCGGGCTGGCATCCAAAGACCCCATTGACGTCAAGGGCCAGAACGTTGTCCCGGCCGAGTTTGCCATGGCCTACATCATCCAGAAGCGTGAGGAGATCCTCAAACAGACCAATTTCGGCTCCCAGAAGGGCTGCTGCACAACCGTTGTAAAGGGAACCAAGGACGGCAAGAGACAGGAGTACCGATTCCATATGGCCTCAGAAAGCTCCGCCCTCGGCGAAGGCACCGGGCTCCCGGCAGCCATGGGCGCCATCCTGATGCTGCAGGGCAAAATCCAGGGACCCGGAGTCTTCCCGCCCGAAGGCTGCGTTGACCCCAATGACTTCCTGGCCGTCAGCACCGAGATGGTTCTCAAGGGCACCGGTGAGAAGGAGGAGAGCACATCAAGCGCGATCCTGGTTGAATTGATCGAAGAAGACGGGAAAATATCTAAAATTGAGCTTTAACCAACATCCGGCCGGAAGACCCGGCCGGATGTTTTTGCAATTATATACAATCAGGAGGATAAATGAAGGCACAGCACATCCTGGCCATTGACCACGGCACATCTGGCATCAAGGCCTCAATCATCGACCTCAAAGGCAGAGTACAGGATTTTGAGTTTGTATCAACTCCGGTAACTTATCTCCCGGATGGCGGGGCCGAGCAAGACCCGGAACTATGGTGGCAGGCCCTACTTAAAGCTTCCCGCACCCTGATCAAACGCAAAAAAGTGTCAAGCAAGCAGATTACCGCCATCTGCGTATCATCAACATTTTCATCAACCGTGGCTGTCGACAAACACGGTCATCACTTGATGAACTCACTGACCTGGATGGATTCGCGCGGACGCCACCTGATCAAGAAAATCATGGGCGGCTTCCCAAGTATCGACGGCTACAACCTGTTCAAGGTGCTGCAATGGATTCCACGGACCGCCGGCGGCCCCGCCCTCTCGGGCAAGGATGACATAGCCCATGTACTCTACACAATGCATGAACTGCCTGAGATATATGACCAAACCTTCATGTTCTTGCCCAGCAAGGACTACCTCAACCTGCGGCTGACCGGCAAATTCGCCTCATCCTACGACGCCATGCACCTATTCTGGGTCACCAACGTCAAGGACATCAACAACCCCCATTACGACGAGAAGCTGATCAAGCTGGCCGGCATCGACCGCAAAAAGCTGCCGGAGATGAAGCACTCCACCGATATTCTCGGAACCCTCAAGTGCGAGGTGGCCAAGGAGTTGGGCCTGGATCCACACACCAAGGTAGTCATGGGCTCGGCAGACCATCAAGCCGCCCTGATCGGCTCCGGCGCGGTCAACGATTTCGAAGGGCATGTATACATCGGGACCTCGTCCTGGCTGCAGTGCGTCGTCCCCTTCAAGAAAACTGACATGTTCCATTCCATCGCATCCTTTCCAGCCGCCATCCCCGGCAAGTTTCAGAGCGTCAATGAACAGGACATCGCCGGCGGCGCCCTCGTCCACCTGGTTGAACAGATTCTGTATCATGAAAACCGGCTGCTCAAAGGCGAGCCACCCGAAAATATATATGCGGAGCTGGATGCAATCGCCGCCCAGGTTCCCGCCGGCAGCGGCAAGGTTATTTTCACCCCCTGGCTGAACGGCGAGCGAACCCCGGTTGACGACACTCTGCTCAGAGCCGGCATCTACAACATTTCACACCACACAACCCAGGACCACCTGGTCAGAGCCCTGCTGGAGGGTGTCGCCTACAATACGCGCTGGAGCCTCCAGTATGTCGAGAAATTTGCCGGGCGCCGGCTCACCCCGCTCAACATTATCGGAGGCGGCGGCAGATCGGATGTCTGGTGCCAGATCTTTGCCGATGTCATGAACCGCGAAATTCGCCAGGTAGCCGACCCCATGCAGGCTAACGCGCGAGGGGCCGCCTTCATCGCCGGCGTGGGCTTGGGAGAGCTGCGGTTCGAAGACATCCCCAACCTGATTGAATACAATAAGAGTTTTATCCCGAATCCAGACAACCGCAAGATTTATGATACTCTTTTCAATGAATTCGTCACCATCTACAAAAACAACAAAGCCATGTACAAACGCCTGAATAGCTGCGAGACATGCTGAACCAACAGGCCTCTCTTAAATAGCCGGCGAAGGCGACACCTTCGCCGGTTATCTTAAGTTGTTTTAAATTTTAAAACGCTCAACCATACTTTTGAGCTCTTCACCCAGACGCGAAAGATCCGCAGCACTCATGTTAACCTGGGAACTGCTGTTGGCCATGACCGAGGCACTCTGATTAACCTCATTGATATCCTTGGCAATCTCACCCGAAACGCTGGAGGCCTGATTGACATTGGTATTGACTTCCTGAATTCCGTCAGCCGCCTGGGTCACATTACCGGCAATCTCCTTGGTGCTGATGGACTGCTCCTCAATGGCAGTGGCTATGGTGGCCACAATATCATTGACCTCATTGATAACCTTTGTAATCTGGCCGATCTGCTCAACCGTACCATCAGTGGCCTGCTGGATCTGATTGATGCGCGAGGAGATCTCCTCAGTAGCTTCTGTGGTCTGCTTGGCCAGATCCTTGATTTCGCCGGCCACCACCGCAAAGCCCTTGCCGGCCTCTCCCGCCCTGGCTGCCTCGATGGTAGCATTCAGAGCCAACAGATTGGTCTGCTCAGAGATATCGGTGATGGTCTCGGTGACCTTACCAACCTCGAGCGCGGCCTTGCCCAGCTGATTGATGGCATCACGCGCATTGGTGGCCTCATTGACCGCATCGCCCGCAATCATGCTGGCGCGTTCGGTATTCTTGGCAATTTCATTAATGGTGGCCGTCATCTCCTCTGCTGCGGAGGCAACCTGCGACAGGTTGGTGGATGACTGCTCGGCCGCAGCCGCCACCGATGACATATTGGAACTCATCTCCTCAGCGGCGGTGGCGACAGTATTGGAACGACCGGAGGTGTCTTCAGCGCTGCTCGACATCTCCTGAGAAATAGTCGAGAGTTCGGTCGAGGATGATGTCAGGGTCTGCACCCCCTGTGAGATATCGGTAAACATCTGACGCAGATTTGAACTCATTTCATTCAAAGCCTGAGCAAGCTGACCGATCTCATCCTGCTGATCAACATCAAGCCGACCGCTCAAGTCTCCGGCCGCAATCTGCTTGGCAAATTCAACCCCCTTAAAGACCACACTTGTAATCACCTTAACCAGGATGAAGGCAATGGCCAGGCCGACCACGATGGCGATCAGGCTGAAGATCATCACCCCGTTGCGAGTACCCTGGGCGGCATTGATCATCTCCTCATCGGTCATGATATTCTTGGTGATAATCTCCTCCATATCCATGATCAGGGACTGAACCTCTCTCAGGGCCGGCGCCGTCTCCTTGGCATAAATCCCGCTCGCCGCATGCATACCCTCCAGCCCGTGCTGAGCCTCGGCCGTCAAAACATCCAGCACTGCCAGAGTGTTGTTCAGAATCGGCATCGTATCCTGCTGGAAGACAGCTGTTGCATTGCGTTTAACTGCAGCCAGACCGATGGTGTTTATCTTGGCATACTCATTTTGTATCTTAATCGCACTATGATGCAACTTTTCATGACTCTCAAGCATCTCGTTCCAGGCAGCCTTGAAATCCACATCGCCTGTCTCATAAGCACGCTTGGCCTGATCGGTCATAAGCCACTTTCCGAGGGCGCACTTGGCAGGATCAGTCTGAACTTCCAGGGATGTCTTCTCTGAGAGAAGCGTATCCCTGATCGCCGAGGCCCATTTGAGATGATCGATTGTCCGGGCCTCCAACAGAGCCGGCAATGCCGGGTCAGCCTGAATAAAGACCTTATCAATGGAGCGGGCTGACGCATGCAGATGCTCATGGGGCGTCTCAATCTCACTGAGAAGAGCGCCAAGCGCGGGTACCAGCTTCTCAGCATTAGCCCGCCCCTCGCCGTAGAGCCATTTACCAAATGCACACTTGGTATGATCGAATTCAACATCCAACGCAGTCACACTGCTGTCTGTCAGCAGTGCATTAACCTTATTGGCCCAGTTGAGATGATCAACCTCTCTCTCAGACAGTTCGCCCTTGAGCTTATTCCCCTCAATAACCTCATTGGCATTGGCGACAATCCGGCCGATACCAACTGTGGCCCAAAGAGCCACAATCGCCAGGATAAGCAGCACAACACCCATGGCTCCACCGATTTTGACAGCTAATGGTTGGTCTTTAAATGAAAATTTCATTCGCGCGATACCTCCATACATTAATGATAGGAGGAATATAAGCGCACATCATCAAAACACAAGCTGTGGTGCTTTAAGATTCAGGGGAGCCGGTCAGCTCCCCTGATGACGGAAAATTACAGACTTTTAAACTTATTTTTTTCGTTCTCAACGACATCCACGATATCAGTCATGATATTGGGCAGCTTACGCATGACCCGCTCCCAGGAGACGGTCTGAGGGGTCTCATAGAGATTGCTGCGGGCGTGCTTCTCGCTCTCACGAAAGGCATCCAGCAAACCATTCTCAATATAGGGCTTAAACTCATCATGCTGAGTGACGTAACTGATCATACGATCTGCCATATGATAGGGTGTCAACAGGCGGGCGCCGGCGTTCAGGATAACATCCTTGAAGACATTATCCACCATGGACTCCTCAAGGTTGGTGTCATAGTGCAGGCCGCAGAAGGCGGCATTATCTGCATATTTTTTGATCAGTTCATCGGCAACATCAGCATAGGTGAGCGTCAGATCACGAATAAAGTGCTCCGAAATCACCAGCCCCTCCTCAATAACCAGAGCACTCAGCAGGGTTGAGACAATATCAATTCCCATCTTATGCAAACCCTTCTGGCTGTCGGCAGTGGAAACACTCTGATGTTTATGATCAAAGGCGCCGCGTGAAATCTCAACCTGGGCAACAGTGCTGGCCTTACGGTAGATCTCAATCAAAGTGAAGATCTCAACGCCCCAGTCTGTGGCAAAATGCATGCGTTTAAGCAGATGCGAATTGAAGACAACTTCGCCGGAAAGCTGGTAGTTAAAGTTGAGCAGAAAATCAACCAGCCGCAGAACGCGATCCTCCTGAGTATCGGTAAATTTGCGCTTCAGGGCGATCAGCAACGGATCTATCAGCAGACGCTTAACGCGGCCGTAGAACTGGTTATCCTTGATGCGCGCGTAATAGGCCTTGGAGAACTGGTAATCGAGCGCCTGTACCGGATAGAAGAGCCGATCCAATTGGCTGCCGGTAAAGGTTCGGATGTCGGCATCCACCAGGCCGATCGTCTCTGCCTCCATGGCCAGCGCAATGCCGAAAGACAGGAACATATTGCGTCCCTTGCCTGGAACGTCCAGCCCGAAGCCGGCATCATAAAGCTGCTTATAAATAGATGAGAAGCCCGGGCCGTCATTATGCTGAATCAGATAATTCTCCAGACCGTGACCCTCCAGGATCTCTTCAAGCAGGCGGGCGTCATCGTCACTGGCCCGATCAAGCCCGAAGATAATCTGCGACAGATAGGCCGACCCCTTGAGTTCCCTGACCATGTTCTCAAGCACCGGTCTGTTCTCCGGATCAGTGTACTCGCTGGCCAGCAGCGGAATGACCAGAACCGCCTTGCGCCACTTGGAGTAGCGCAGAAGATCCTCCTGCAATTTCGGATTGTCATCCTCAAGCAGGTAAAGTGTGGTAAGCTGAGCATCCTTCTGGGCAAAATTTGACATCAAAATCCTCCATGTAACTCGGTCTCACGACCGACTATATCCTAGATATTCATAATAGTAGCCGCCAACTTACCACATTCAAGGACACTTTGACACTGTCCAATTAAACATTCGATTTAACAAGAACTTGATTAAGCCTGCGTCTCGATTTATAGTTCCGCAATGCAGAAAATCGGCATCATATCAGACACCCACATGCCCAGCTACAACTCACAGCTTGATGAAATCATCAAATCCTGCTTTGACGGCTGCGAACTGATTATCCATGCCGGCGATCTGGTTTGCGAAGCGGTGATTGACGCCTTCTTTGCAGCCGGCAAAAAGATCATGGCGGTGGCAGGCAATATGGATGATTATCAGCTCAAGAACAGCCTGCCGCTCAAGCGTATCCTCGAAATCGAAGAGAAACGCATCGGCGTGATCCACGGATGGGGTGCCCCTGAAGGCATTCGCACTCGCGTACGCCGGGAATTTAATGATGTCGACATCATTATCCACGGTCACTCGCACATTCCCTTTGCCGGCACAGAAAACGGCATCTACTTCTTCTGCCCCGGTTCACCCACCCTGCCGCGCAACACCCAATCCAATGGCAATGTCGGCATAATTACGCTTGACAGCGACAATATTAAAGGTGAAATCATCTCTCTATGAAAAACATCTGGGCCCCGTGGCGCATTGAATATATTCTCAATAAAAAAGCACACAAAGGCTGCATCTTCTGCAAGCCTGAAGATGACCCCGACCCACTGATCATCTACCGCGGAGACGAATGCTACGCCATCATGAACCGTTTCCCCTACGCCGGCGGCCACTGCATGGTGGTCCCTTATCGGCACTGCGGGGAGCTCAGCCAACTAACTGACAGCGAATCACTCGAAAGCGTGCAGATCGCACAGCAACTCACCAGAGTCATCACAGACTGCATGCATGCCGACGGCTTCAACATCGGCTACAATCTGGGCAGTGTCGCCGGAGCCGGCTTTGCCGACCACCTGCACCTGCACATCGTGCCGCGCTGGAAAGGCGACACCAACTTCATGCCGGTGGTGGGCGATACCCACATCGTCTCCGAACACATCAACATCACCGCCGAGAAAATCAGAAAGTCACTCAAATGATCGATCTGCCACAACAACCCACAGAACCCCAACGACTACCCGAATGGCTCAAACGTAAAAAAGACCTCAAGGGCATGCGCGAACTCAAGCTGCGACTGCGCAAAGCATCCCTGGCAACGGTATGCGAAGAGGCCCGCTGCCCCAATATCTCAGAATGTTTCTGCAACCCAACTGCAACGTTCATGATCATGGGCACGGTCTGCAGCCGCAACTGCCGCTTCTGCTCAGTGCAAAGCGGCCAGCCGCAGCCCCTCGATGCGCAGGAGCCGGTGCATGTGGCCGAAGCAGCCGCAGAACTCAAGCTGGAACACGTGGTGATCACATCGGTGACCCGCGACGATCTGCCGGATCAGGGAGCCGGGCACTTTGCCCGCTGTATCGAGGAAGTACGCCGCAGACTGCCTGAAGCCACAGTTGAAGTGCTGACCCCGGACTTCGGCGGTCGCACCACTCTGCTGTACCAGGTCCTAGACGCCAGACCTGATGTCTTCAATCACAACATTGAGACCACCGCCGGACTGCACAGCTCGATCCGTCCCCAGGCCAGCTATAAGCGCAGCCTTGACGTTCTTAGGGCAGCCAAAGAGTACAACGGTAGTATCGCCGTCAAGTCGGGCCTGATGGTCGGACTTGGCGAAAATGAAGATGACATTAAAAAGGTCATAGAAGATCTCCATGAAGCTGGCTGCGACATCCTGACCATCGGCCAGTATATGCAGCCCAGCGCCCAGCAGGTACCGGCCCGAAAACACTGGCAGCCTGAAAAATTTGAGCAGTGGGCTGATCTTGCCAAACAAATCGGGATCGGCTATGTTATTTCAGGCCCTCTGGTAAGGAGTTCCTACCAGGCTAAAGAAGCACTTAAAAGGATACATTCAGATGGAATTTAGCAGAATTGACAGACTACCGCCCTATGTTTTCGCTGAGATTGATGCCCTCAAGATGGCAGCCAGACATGCGGGACGTGACATTATCGACTTTGGCATGGGCAACCCGGACATCCCTGCGCCGGACCACATCATCGCCAAAGTGCAGGAAGCGGCCCAGAACCCAAAGAACCACCGCTACTCCTCCTCCAGGGGCATCCCCAAGTTGCGCCTGGCCATCTCCGACTGGTACAAACGCCGCTACGATGTAGACATCGACCCGGAAACAGAGGCCATTACCACCATCGGCGTCAAGGAGGGCTTCGCCCACCTGATCATGTCCATGATCACCTCCGGCGACGTGGTCTTTGTGCCCAGTCCGACCTACCCGATCCACACCTACGCCACAGTTCTGGCCGGTGGCAATGTCCGCGGCATTCCCATGTCCAAGGACCGCGACTTCTTCGAGGACCTGAGACTGGCCACCGCCCAGACCTGGCCCAAGCCCAAGGTCATGATCCTCTCTTTTCCGGCCAACCCGACCACGGCAACCGTGGATCTGGACTTTTTTGAGAAGGTTGTGGCCTTCGCCAAAGAGCACAACATCTTCATCATCCATGACTTTGCCTACGCCGACCTCGCATTTGACGGCTATCAGCCGCCCAGCATCATGCAGGTACCCGGCGCCAAAGATTGCTGCGTGGAGTTTTTCTCCATGTCAAAGAGCTACTCCATGGCCGGCTGGCGCGTCGGTTTCTGCGTCGGCAACAAAGAGGCCGTACATGCCTTGGCCAGAATCAAATCCTACCTGGACTACGGCGTCTTCCAGCCAATCCAGATCGCAGCCACCGTGGCCCTCAACGAGGACCAGGACTGCGTGCATGAGATCGTCCAGCAGTATCAGAACCGTCGCGACACGCTCTGCGACGGCCTCAATAATGCCGGCTGGAAAATTGACAAGCCCAAGGCCACCATGTTTGTCTGGGCAGAAATTCCAGAGAAGTACAAAGCAATGGGTTCGATGGAGTTCTCAAAACTGATTCTTGAAAAAGCTGACGTTGCCGTATCCCCCGGTATCGGGTTCGGACACTACGGTGAAGGTTTCGTACGCTTTGCCCTTGTAGAAAATGAACACCGCATCCGCCAGGCGGTCCGCGGTATCAGAAAAGGACTGGAGTTGTAATGAAGGATATTAAAATTGGACTGATCGGACTTGGAACCGTTGGAACCGGCGTTGCCAAAACGCTTGAGAAAAACGGCGACATTCTCAAAGACAGACTCGGTTTTGGCCTCAGCATCAAGTGTGCGGCGGTTTCAGACATCAGCAAGCCGCGCGAAGTCGAACTGCCCCTGACCACCGATATCGATGCGGTGATCAACGATCCCGAGATCGACATCATCGTCGAGCTGATCGGCGGCATCGAGCCAGCCCGCACCATTACGCTGAAGGCATTTGAAGCCGGCAAGCATGTGGTCACCGCCAACAAGGCTTTGCTGGCCGAGAATGGCAAAGAGCTCTTCGATGCAGCCCAGACCCACGGCAAAGACCTCTACTTTGAAGGCGCCGTCGGCGGCGGCATTCCCATCATCAAGGCCCTCAGGGAATCACTGGTATGCAACAACTTCCCCTTCATCTACGGAATACTGAATGGCACCTGCAACTACATTCTGACCCAGATGACTGAAAATGAATCCGATTTTGCCGCAACCCTCAAGGCGGCCTCGGATCTCGGTTATGCCGAAGCCGACCCCACCTTTGACATTGAGGGCATCGACGCAGCCCACAAACTGGCCCTGGTTGCCAGTCTGGCTTACGGCGTTGCCCCGGACATGAACGGCGTCCACGTCGAGGGAATCTCCAATATCGATGTCATGGACATCAAATACGCCAAGGAGCTGGGCTACAAGGTCAAACTGCTGGGCATGGCGATTGACCGCGGCGAACATGTTGAAGCCCGCGTGCAGCCGACCCTGATTCCATTCAACTACCTGCTCAGCAAGGTTGATGATGTCTTCAACGCCTTCTACGTCAAAGGCGACATTGTCGACTCCACCCTGCTCTACGGCCGCGGCGCCGGCATGCTGCCTACCGCCAGTGCCGTAGTCAGCGATATTGCCGATGTGGCCCGCAACATCAACACCGGTATAGCCGGCCGCATTCCGGGCCTGGGCTACCGCAAGGACCAGGCCGCCAACAAGAGCTACCTGCCCATCAGTGAAATTGTTTCCAACTACTACCTCAGAATCAATCTGCTTGATGAGCCGGGCTCCATTGCCCGCATCACAAAGGAACTTGGCGACAGCAACATCAGCATCATGTCAATCATCCAGAAGTCCGGCACCGAAGGCAACTTCGTCCCGGTAGTGCTGCTGACTCACGAGGCCCAGGAAGCACACCTGAGAGCGGCCCTAGCGCGAATTAAAGACCTTGATGAAGTCAGCGGCGAACCGGTGGTCCTGAGGGTCGAAGATAAGGCCCTCAAGGGCAATTAAAGGAGCCTGCGTGAAATCTATAATTCTGCTGGGAGATGGAATGGCCGATGAGCCCATTGAGGAGCTCGGCGGCAAAACACCCCTGGAAGTAGCCAACACCCCCTACATGGACAAACTGGCCGCCCGCGGCGAACTGGGGCTGGCCCAGACCGTCATGGAGGGTTTCCCCCCGGGCAGCGATGTGGCCAACATGTCGGTGCTTGGACTAAATCCAGCAAAATACTATTCAGGCCGCGCACCCATCGAGGCAGTCAGCCTAGACATCCCCATGTCACCATCCGATACGGTCTTCCGCATCAACCTGGTGACACTGGGCCAACGCGACGATGACACTATCCTTGAGGACTACTGCGCCGACCACATCACCACAGAAGAGGCCCATGAGCTGGTTGCCAGCCTCAAAGAGGCATTTGAACAGGAGAGTGGCCTGCACGTATATCCCGGCATCGAGTACCGCCACATTCTGGTGATCGAGAATTTCGAATCTGAAGAACTGCTCACCACTCCGCCCCACGACATCATCGGGGAGCCCACCAAGGATTATCTGCCCAACAACGAACAGCTCACCAGACTGATTGAAAAGTCACGCGAAATACTCAGGGACCACCCGGTCAACATAGCCAGACGCAAACAGGGCAAGCGCGAAGCCAATGCTATCTGGCCCTGGGGCGAAGGACATGGATACAACGTCCCCACCCTTAAAGAAGAGTATCAGATCAGCGGCGCCATGATCTCGGCCGTGGACCTGCTCAAGGGTCTGGGAAAGCTGCGCGGCATGGAAGTTATCAATGTTCCGGGCGCCACTGGCTGGATTGATACAAACTACAGCGGCAAAGCCAGCGCTGCCATCGAAGCACTAAGCCGGGTCGATCTGGTATACGTGCATGTTGAAGCGCCCGACGAAGCGGGGCACGGCGGATTGCTGCGCGAGAAGATCAAAGCTATTGAAGATTTTGACCAGATGGTTGTTGGTCAGATCCTTACCGGCATCGAAGAGGCTGACGAACCATTCAGGGTTCTGTTCCTGCCTGACCACCCTACCCCCATCGCCTTACGCACCCACACATCCAAGCCGGTGCCCTATGCGATCTACGACAGCACCAACCCCCAGAAGCACAACTGGAAATTCACCGAGAAGGATGCAGAGCAGAGCGGAATCTTCGTTAAAGAAGGGTACAAACTGCTGGAACGCCTAATAAACCCGGCTACATCTTAAAGGCCGAAACGAAGTTACTCTGCCGCTCGATCTCAAGGTCGAGCTGCAGGAGTAACCGATTCATATCATCAGTACTGAAATCTTCCTTGTTGGCGTAGATAACCGGCAGAATTCCCTCATCAACATTCAAGAAATAGTTGTGTTTAAGCGGCGTGATGCCCTTAACGGTGCAGAGCAGATCAGCCAAGTGCACACAGGCCGTAAAAACCGGATCCACCCGAGAAAGGGATGGTTCATGATGATACATCACAGCATCAATAATATCCGGGGGAAACATCCACGAAGCCAGCAGCTCTCCGGCAACCTCGCAATGCGAGATGCCATAAATCGATTCTTCCAGATGGTGATATGTGAAGTAGTTGTTCTCTGAATCCAGGCGCACCAGTAAATTCTCAAAGTGCTCAGGCATATACTGAGAAAGAAAGATCTTACCCATATCATGCAGCAGACCGCCGACGAAGTACTTGCCGTCCAGTTTCTGATTCAGATAACTGGCCACCATCCGGGTAGCAACCCCGACTGAGAAACTATGGCGCCAAAGCTTCTCGGTAAAATCAGACCCGCGCCGGTTGAACAACTGGATAACCGACATACTGAGGGCGATGTTCTGAATCTCCTTAAAGCCCAGAACAACGATAGCATGCGATACGGTAGAAACTTTTTTTACGAAACCGTAGTAAGCCGAGTTGGCAATAGAGAGAATCTTGGCCGTCAGGGCCGGATCACTCTCAATGATGGAGGTCAGGTCGCCGGCCGAACTATCCTGACTGCTGGTTATCTCCAGAATATCATGTATGACGGTCGGCAGGGTCAGAATGTCTGTCGCACGAGACAATACATCTTTTACCTGCTCACGATTATGATTTACATCTTGTGTCAATTCCACAAACTTGATCTCGGCAAAGATTCGACCGAACTTTAAATGTTATCAGATATAATGGATGACACAACTAGGTCTTGATCGACCAAACTCGAAGGGAGTATTGCCAGACCGCACTGGTCGCCTATAATTAACTGGATCATTTGCTGATTAATTTATTACAAATAAATCTGAAACTTTAGCTACAAACCTGATATTTATTAAGCTTAAGATATACTAAAGTGGGACCGATATACACAAATTATGGATAATTTTGTTAATCTTTATTTATTGATCTACATCGCAGTTTTTGCGTTCATTGTAATAATTCTGACTATCTCGTTTCGCAAAGAACGCAAAAAACCCAAACGGATTTCCCAGTCACGACATGTCCAGATTCAACCAACAGACTCGCTGGAAAGCATAGACGACTCCTATAGCTTTGACTGGAAGCCCGATAAAACACCCCAAATCCCGGAGGATGTCCTTAAGGCCATTGACAGCGTGCAGGACATCTCTCCCATGGTGGTGGATCTATCGGCCCGCATCAGCGACCCCGATATCAACCCTCAGGAAATCAGCCAGATCATAGCCAGCGACCAAGGCCTTACATCCTATGTGCTAAAGCGGGTCAATTCTCCATTCTACGGCCTGGTGCAAAAGATTGACAATATCTTCAACGCAATTGTAATCCTCGGCTACAATGAGATCCACCGCATAGTCATGGAGGAGCGCATGAGCCAGGCCGGCATCCAGCCTTCCAAGTCTGAGTGGGTCCATGCCAACCTGACATCAAATATTGCTGCCAGCATCACCACCGCCTCCCGTTCAGGCGTACCCGGCGGCACCATGGTAACTGTAGGCATGCTGCATGATATCGGCAAAACCATCCTGCAGCAGATCAAACCGCTTGAAGATGGAGCGCTGTCAACCGACCCGCGCGAACAGATCAAGCAGGAGTTTGAAATCTACGGCGTAGACCACGCCACAGTCGGCGCCGAGCTGGCCCGCCGCTGGCGGATCCCGGAGAGGATCTGCCGCTGCATCGAAATGCACCATCAGCCCATGTTCTGGCCACTGCGTGAGATCGGCAACAGCAACCCGGATATCATCAAGGAGATCGGCCTACTGAGCATAGCGGACATCGCCGCCCTGAATTTCAGTGAAGCTATCAGCGGCAGTTATATCGGCAATGACTACTACAACTTCCTAAAGCTTCCCAGTGACATTGGTCGACTGCTGACACCCAAACTGCAAAACGACCTCTATCGCATAACCTCTGTCATGCAGGAAGAAAACAAATAAAAAGGGCCGCGCCAAATGGCGCGGCCCTTGTCGTCCAGCAACTACGTGGATCAGCTTATCAGAGACGAAAGCCTGGCAGAGTTTACACTGTAAAGATTGCCAGAATGATTTTGCAGATCCCGATTGATGTCCTGAATGAGACTTTTGGCCTGATCAAGATTCTCCACCTGTATCGAAGCAGCCTGCCTGTTCTCGACGCTAACAACATCAAGAGCATTATCTTTTTTGCCGGCATCAACTGCCCCTGACTTCTTCGAACCGTCCTGATCTTTCTTGACTATGTTTATAACACTAGCCATTTCACCACTGATTTTCATATCTTCACCTCTTTAGGGATCTACACATCTTGTATCGGTATTTACATCATTTACTTTAACAACGGTCAAGAATCATTTTATAAATTTCATTCCTGGAGCGGCCCGTCTCCTGAATTAAGACCTGCAGCGTATCCTTTCGGGAACACCCCGACTCCAACAAATCAGTGATACGCTGCTGCAATATTTCATCCGTCAATTCAAGATCCTCATTTATACCCCGCACCAGACAAACCAGCTCACCGGCTGACTTCAGATCATCAATCCGGGCCTTGACCGTAGCCGGCGGACCAAAAAGGTACTCTTCATGAAGCTTGCTGATTTCACGAGCCAGGCATATCTCACAACCCGGCAACTCGGCCTGCAAAAGATCAAGCACAGAGGCAATGCGCCGGGGAGACTCATAAAATATGGTAGTCTCACTGGCGACCCTCATCTTGAAAATCTCAGCCATACGTTCAGAGCGCTTGCGCGGAAAGAAACCTATGAAACGTGACGGACCGTCATAGCCGGAAGCCGCCAACGCGGTCACAAAGGCACACGCCCCAGGTAAAACTTCAACGGCCACTCCGGCCTCTCGAAGATGGGCAATCAGCAAGGTGCCGGGATCGGAAATGGCCGGCATGCCGGCATCACTTACCACGGCAACACTCCGACCCTGATCAACATTGACAATAATTTTCTGGCTGGCGGCAGCCTCATTAAACTTCTCACATGCTATCAGCTTCTTCTTGATACCATAGTGATTAAGCAACTTAAGCGTATGACGTGTATCTTCACAGGCGATCAGATCCACATCTCCCAGAACATCCAGAGCCCGCAAGGTAATATCCTGCAAATTTCCAATCGGGGTCGGTACAAATAATACTTTTCCTCTCTCCATGCGGCGCTGATTTTCTCCTTCTGTTCACAGTAATATCTATGATATATACGAAATCCCGTAAAAACAAAAGGAAGGCGTCTAAAGTGAACTCTCTAAAAAAGGGCAATCCACTGCCCCCCCATAATGAAGTAGCGACGACGTCCGAGTATCTCAAAAAACTTTTCATCATGCCCGATTCACCTGACCGCTTCGTTGAATTCGGTGAGCATCTACTTGATATAATTCATGACTTTTTTCAGGAAAAAGGCGGCATCCACTCTTCGATCTCACTGGAGGACCTGGCAAAGAAATTTAACAACACCAGCCTGCCAGACTCACCGATGCTGATCAAAGATGTCCTTGAGGAGATCAAAAACAACGTCGTCAATCACTCAGTCAAGGTGGCCAACCCCTATTACATCGGTCATATGACATCCGCTATCCCCTATTTCATGATCCTACTGGAGATGCTCTCTGTCAGCCTCAACCAGAATCAGGTCAAGATAGAAAGCGCCAAGGCATCCAGCTTCGTCGAGCGCGAACTGCTCTGCTGGATTCACCGTCTTGCATTTAATCGTTCAGACGACTTTTACTCCCGCAATATCCATAACAAGCAGATTGCCCTGGGAAATATCACTTCAGATGGCACCATTGCCAATCTGACCGCCCTGCAGCTGGCGCTGGCAAAGGCCTTCCCGCCCGACAGCCGCGGATTCAAAGGCATTCGCGCCGAGGGCGTATATGCTGCCCTGCAGCACTATGGCTACCGCCGCGCAGTTGTATTGGTTTCTAAGCGCGGCCACTACTCCATCCGCAAAGCCGGCAGCATCCTGGGCATCGGCGAAGATGGCGTAATCACGGTTCCGGTTGAACCCATCAGCAATAAAATTGATCTACAAAAGCTCAAACTAACTATTGATAAGATCAAAAAAGATGATCTTGCGCACAGCCAGCCAACAAAAATAATCGCTCTGGTCGGTATTGCCGGCACCACCGAAACCGGTAATATTGATGACCTCAATGCGCTGGCAGACATTGCCAGAGAACTCGACACCCACTACCACATTGATGCGGCCTGGGGCGGCGGCGCCCTCTTGATGAACGGCGGACCCGAATTACTCACCGGTATCGAAAAAGGCGACACTGTCTGCATTGACGGCCACAAACTGCTCTATGCACCGAACTCCATGGGCATCTGCCTATTCAGGAACCCTCAGGACTCCAAGCGTCTCTACCACACATCCAACTACATCATCCGTGAAGGATCTGTTGACCAGGGGCGCTTCTCCATCGAGGGATCGCGCCCATTTGCCGCCCTCAAACCCTGGGCAGCTTTCAAAATCATCAGCCGGGGCGGCTATCAGATTATTTTCGACCATGCCCGCGAGCTGCAGGAGTGCATGGCAGAGTTGATAAAGGCAGACTCATGCTTTGAATTACTCAACAATCCGGAACTTTTCATAATCAACTATCGGTTTATTCCTGAAGATCTGCGCGAAAAGCTGAATAAGCTGGAGCATGATCCCAAAGCAAACTCAGCCAGAATTACAAAAATCAACAATTTGATCAGCCGCCTTAACGTTGAGCTGCACAAGACGATCCGAGAACACGACACATCATTCGTATCACGGACCAGACTGGAGTCAACCCGCTACGCACCACGCAAAATAGTTGTACTGCGTGCCATAACCGTCAATCCCAACACTGAAAAAGAGATGGCATTCCGTATGTACTGCGTCCAAAACCATAACGCGCATAGAGTTTGCTCTGTCGCTTCAGCTTCTTCCGACGTCTAATCCTCTTTAAGATAGACACGCAACCCTCACACATTTCATCATTCCAAAGAGTGGCTTAAACCTAAATGGATACCTCACAAATCCAGCAACATAATTGCGACAAGCCTCATTAACATCGCCGGATTTTAAATTGCGACCCGCAAGATCAAGTAGAGCATCAGACTGAAACTTCTGATAGATTAAAGGATTAGAGAAATTATTACGCAAATTATCATGATGTTTGCGACAGAGCTGTCGGCGATAAAAACATAAAATCTCATGAGATGCACCGCGCGACAGGCTGCCGGGCACATAATGATTCTTACTGAGCATCTCGTCAACAAACATAAATCTAGTAACCAGCGAGAGACGTAACCACAAATCACAATCCTCTAGGATCTTAAATTTTGGATCAAAGGCTCCGACCTGCTCCAGCAAATCTCGGCGGCAGGCCACGGTCGTTAGAACTACACAGAGACGCTCCCACAGTTCACGGTAAACCCAACCACTCGGGGTGACACAGCGCTTAACATCGTAAAATGAGAACTCACGACCATCCACATCTACCCCAACAGGTATCGAATAGAGCACGCCATACTCAGGATTCTGCTCAAATCTTTCACGATAACACTCAAGCCTACGGGGATCATATTCATCATCAATATCCAAAAAGCTAATATACTTACCTTGAGCTGCCCTAATAGCAGCATTGCGCGCCGCAGACGCCCCGGCATTCTCCTGTTCGATATAGACCAATCGATCACCGAATCTATCACGCCAAGCCCCCACAATCTCTCGCGAGCCATCCGTGGAGCCATCATTGACTATTACTACCTCAAAATCATCGATAGTCTGAACCACTAGACTATTAAAACAGCGATCAATGAATCGCTCACCATTATAAAGCGGAATAACCACACTGAAAGAGTAAGCCACAGTTACCGCCTCCTATAAAAAATTTTCAATAAATCCAAGCGCCAAGGACTAAAACCAAGGGCCTTTCTAATATAAAACCAGACCTGAGACCAATCACCCTGATCGGCGGCGATCAAAGCCTTATCTCGACAGATCCTAGTCATCCTCTTTTTATAGATGCTACGCCCATCGGAATAATTATCAAACAGATAATCAACGTGCATATTAATTATTTCTTCATAACGATAGGGAGCAATGCCCTGCTTCTCCTTGCAAGTGTTAGTTGGGTGAACCCGATATTGAACCAACCGCTCCGGGACAAATCCGCAATGTCCCTTACGGGCCATACGCATAAAAAGATCATAGTCCTCACCCTCAGAGGAGAATCGCTCACTGAACATGCCTACCTCAAGCAAAACATCCCTGCGACAGACAACCATGGATGGTGCGATGTGACTCTTCTCAACTAACAGAGGAAAGATGTCTCCTTCATAGATGTCCACATCCTTTGAGGGCAGAAGCTCTCCATGCTCATCGATCCGGTCCACACCACTGTATACCATGCAGCACTCCTGATGCTGGTCAAGGAATGCACTCATACATTTAAGCTTGGTCGGCAAAAAAAGATCATCCTGGTCCAGAAAGGCCACATAGTCTCCCTTGGCAGCCAGAATGCCGGCGTTACGCGCCAGGGATACCCCAGCATTGGATTGGGGGATATATGTGATCGAATCTTCATATTTAGCAATCTCGGCCTCGGACCCATCCGTTGATCCATCATTGATCACGATCACCTCGTGATCATTGAGACTCTGATTCAGCGCCGACTCTATGGTCTGGGCGATATATTTTTCTGCATTGTAAACCGGTATTACGACACTGACCTTCATTGTCCTACAATCACCTTTAAAATCCTGGGTTCATTGGATTCACGGGTATAGCCTTCATCCAAAGCCTGACGACCGGCAAGCCCCATTTGCTGACGACCATCGACACCATTTTCAATAAGCCGGGAGAGATTTTCAATCCACTCAACATCAGTCAGAGCCCAGTATCCGTTGACACCGGGGGTAACCACATCCCGATTGACACCCACCGGGGTACAGACAGCAGGCACACCAACGCCAAAGTACTGCAGAATCTTAAGGCCGCACTTACCCCACGACCACGGATCATCAAGCAGCGGCATCACCCCGATATCAATATCCTTCAACTCCTCAATCTCGGTATCGGACGACCACTGAACCTTTCGGACCGGCATCATTTCACAGTCAAAGAAGGTATCACAGATAATCTTAAGCTCCACCTTGCCAGGGTAACGCCGGGCAATTTCATCCCAGACCGGAATCATACGCTCCAGGTAGTGAATACTGCCATGGTCTCCGATCCAGCCAATGATAACAACTTCTTTCTCAACAGTATAATCTTTGAGACTGTAGCGGTCAGCCGGGATCGACGAAGGCATCAGGGTCACCGCCGGATTTAAATCCTTGCACTTCTCCATCAGAAAAGAGTTGCCAGCCAGAATATGATCGCAACGCATAATCATATTGCGGAAACGCCGCTCCCGGGTCCGCGAATAGGGAGACCTGGCCAGAGAATTCTTGTACATCAGGGCATCATCAAGATCAAAGATCACGCGATTGGCCCGCAACCTAAAAAGCTGCAAAACCGGAAAATGGAAACGCTTACGCTGGACAAATACCGCATCATAATCCGGCAGATCGCGCAACAAACGCCAGTACTCAGACAAAGTATCAGGAAACTGTCGGATGTCACTCTTAACGCCATGTTCTTCGAGATACGGCAGATACTGCAAAATGCGATAGCGGCTTGCCGCCACAATTTCTCCCTGGATCAGAACCAGTAGCCTAAACATTCCTGACCCACTCACCCAGAGACGCATCGTACCGTTTAACAACTCTTGCCGGAATACCCACGGCAACGCAATAATCAGGAATATCATGCGTAACAACAGAGTTGGCCCCAATAACACTGTGACAACCAACATTGGCCATCACACAGGCATTCCGGCCGATCCAGCTAGACTGGCCGATCTTCAACATACGCCCTGCAGTGTTTCCCTGCAAATTAATTGGGCGGCTAATATCCTCATATACGTGATCGTGATCTGAAATATAAACATTGGGGGCCAAAAGAACATTGTCCGATATCACCACCGAACACTTGGCCGACACTTGACTATTGGCCCCCAGCGTCACATTATCACCTATCGATAAAACCATCTTATCAAGATTATCCTTTGAAACTTCAACTAACAACAACGACGAATCTTGAATAATGCAATCACTCGCAATCTGGACAATCTTACCATTGATCAATCTTTTCTTAACACCTAATCGATTAATTCTGACTGTCACGTTGCGACCAAATCGGACCCTTGAACCAACATCAATATTATTAACATGGTTAATTGATAACCCCTGGCCAATCCGTACACCTTTACGATAATTTTGAATTTTAAACTTCCACAAACCCACGCGTAACCCCGTTAGCAAGAGACCCACTGTCCTAATTCGAGGTCATAGCATCTAATCACCTTAGCTGGTGCTCCAACAGCCAAGCTATAAGGCGGAATGTCACAAGTCACGACCGCATTGGCCCCGATCATGGAGTTGCGTCCAATGGTAACGCCGGGCACAACCACCACATTAGCTGAAAGAACACAGCCGCTCTCGATCACAATGGGCGCCTCTCCTACAAGGGGCTGATTCTGGATCGGAACATTAATATCCTGATAATCATGAATATAGTCCTGCAATACCACATTGGGAGCAATGCCGACATCATCACCAATTGTGATGCCGACGCGGGCAGCAATCCAGGTCCTGAAACTCAGGTGCACATTGTTGCCAATCTTAACGATCGGATCCTTAACTTTCTTATCCTTGGCAGCTACATGAATCAGAGTATCCTTATGAATCGTCACATTGTCGCCAATAGAGACATATTTGCCGTGCACAACATTAACATCTCTGTCCACAATATTGCCGTGGCCAAATTTCTGACAGGCCAACCTCAGTTTAAGGTTCCTGAATAATTTAAACACTACTCATCTCCCCTGACCCACTTGCCTTTATCAAAATCATAACGCCGTACAACCTTGGCTGGATTACCAGCCACGATACTATAGGCAGGAACATCTCTAACAACAACAGCATTAGCACTAACAATGGAGTGTTTTCCTAGAGTTACTCCAGGGAAGATAAAAGCATTAAAGCCGATGCCACAACCCTCGCCTATGATAATGGGATCCTCCAGCGAAACAGGATTTTCCTTTACCGACTTGGTGGGATCCTTAAAGTTATGCTTAGTGTCGGCCAGAAGAACTCGTTTCCCCAAGAGTGTGCCGTCTCCAATCTCAACATAGTTGTGAGCATTGATAAAGGTACCCTCATTGATGGAGACGTTATTACCGATCTTCAGCGTGATCTTGTCCTTGTCATCACCCCACGGGTCAGCGTAGATCTCGACACCACGTTTGATGCGACACTTATCGCCTACCGAAATATTATAGGGAGACTCAAAAATGATTCCGGCATCCCAGTGCACCTTGCGGCCATAGTGACCAAACACCAGTTTATTGCGCATATTAATAAAAAAACGGCTGATACCCCTTTTGCTGGAGTTCAACTTACGTTTGATCACATCATAATATGTGCGCTGAATAAAACGTTTGACAGCTCGCATATCTATCCTTTCACCTTTTGCATAATCTTTTCAACTTCGCCAAATACCATATCCTGATCCACGAAGCTATGCTCGGGCATCTCCTCGGGTTTAAACTGCATAATACTCTGCATGGCACTTTTCAAAGCCTCAACATCTGCCGGGGGAATCACAATCCCGCTCACCTGATCCAGATACATGCTGGCACCATTGGCCGTAGTTGTTATCACCGGAATACCGGAGGCCAGCGATTCCAGCACCACCAGCGAGCAGGCATCATAGTAGGTCGGATGAACCAATGCATCACAAGCCGGGTAGATTCTGTCCATCCCCGCAACCTTGCCGGCAAAGACAAAGCGCCCGGGACAGGTTGATGCCAGCTTCTCGGCCGCCTGATCAGCCGGACCCACAACCAGAACTTTAAACGGCATATTCAGGTCACGCACGGCCTCCACGAGCAGTCTGAAGCCCTTGAGAATCATATTTTGAGCCACAAAACAGAAGACAAACTCATCTCCGCTCAGGCCATACTGTTTACGAACTTCAGCAGCATGCGCCGACTTGGCCGGCGAAAACTTAGCAGTATCAATACCATTGGGCACCAGGGTGATCTTATCTGCCGGATAATCAAACCAGGTCATATAATCCTGACCGACCATCCTGGAGATGGATATAATCTCAGGACGGGTAACTCTAAAGATCCACCACTCAAGGCCGCGCTGAACCATATCCTTCAGACTCAGGCGCTTGATGAAGCGCATAAACACCCTACGATATGCCGGCAGACGCAGACTCTCGCGCTTAAACCAGGCCCGATGAAGCCCGCCATGCGACTGATAGATATCCATATAAAAGGTATTGCCCACACCAAAGTGCAAGTAATCATCCATCTGTTTAGCCATACGCCAGTGCGCAATGGCAAAGGAGAGATGACGCAGCCCCTGTGGAAACCTGATGGTCTTGACGCGTTTGACCTCGATGCGCCTCTCTTCAGGATCCACACCACGCATACAGATGACGGCCACCTGATGACCACGACCAACCAGAAAATGCGCCAGATCCCAACAGTAACGCTCGGCTCCCCCGGTAGAGGGGTCAAACTTCTCGATGGCGATGCAGATCTTCAACTAAGGAAGCTCCGCACGGTCTTAATCAAGTATGCCGCCTGCTGATCACTGATCCAGGGGTGCATAGGGAGACTCATGATCTGACCGGAACGCAGCATGGTATACTTCTGGTGCCCATGCTCACGCGCAGCGGCAAAGGCCGGCTGTTTGTGAAGCGGAACCGGGTAGTGAATGAGAGTGCCGATACCCTTGCTCTCAAGATGTTCCATAAGAGTGTCACGCTTATCTGTGGCCATCACATATAGATGGTAGACATGATTTGAGCCCTCATGCATGCGGCCGGCAACCAAGTTAAAACCAGCCAACCCCTCATCATAAAGCTTGGCTATTTTCTGACGCCTGGCTGTCCACTCCTCCAGATAATCCATCTTCAAATTGAGAATCGCGGCCTGAACTTCATCAAGGCGCGAGTTGTAACCGGCCAGTTCATAGTGATAACGGTCGACCTGACCATAGTTACGCAGCAGCTTCAACTTTCGGTAAATATCCGGATCATTAACCGTGATGATGCCGGCATCGCCATAGGCGCCCAGGTTTTTGGTGGGATAGAAGCTGAAGGCAGCGGCATGCCCGAGGGAACCGGCCCTACGCCCCTTATAGAGCGCGGTATGAGCCTGACAGGCATCTTCGAGCACATAAAGCCCATGGCGCTCTGCAATCTGCATGATGGCATCCATGTCAGCACAGCAGCCGTAGAGATGAACCGGAATAATCGCCTTGGTCCGTTCAGTTATGGCGCCCTCGATCTGATCAACGTCAATCAGGAAAGAGTCTTCCTGAATGTCGACAAATACCGGGGTGGCGCCGGTATAGATAATGGCCAGGGCCGTAGCCGCAAAGGTGTTGGCAACGGTGATAACCTCATCGCCCGGACCTACACCGAATGCCTTCAAGGCCAGGAAAAGAGCATCCGTACCCGAAGCCACACCAACAGCCTGGTCTGCCGCACACATGTGGGCAAAACGCTCTTCAAGCTGCTGCAGCTCAGGCCCCAAAATATAACGTCCCGAGCGCACAACCCTTTCGATGGTGGCGCTGATGGCGTCACCCAGCTGATCAATCTCGGGAGAGAAATCGAAAAATTTAACTTTCATCACTGCTCACATCATGCCAGTAAAAATCGCGTTTATCATCATAGTAAGCCACGGTTTCCGGAATGCCAACTTCAAAGCTGACCTTGGGCTGCCAGCCCACAATACGGGTCAGCTTGGAAATATCGGCCCAGTAGTCACCCGGCTCAACTTCGGCGCGTTCACTGGTGAACTCGGTAAACTTGTAACTGCCCCTGCCCACGCAGCGCACAATCACCTCCGCAATATCACGGAAGGTGATGCCCTTGCCTGAGCCGACATTAAAGACCTCTCCACGGGCATCCTCACACTTGGCAGTCATCAACAGACACTCCACCAGGTCACGGATATACATGAAATCCCGGATAATCATGCCGTCGCCAAAAACCGGCAGCTCCTCGCCATCCATGGCCTTACGGATGAACCAGTTGAAGACGCCGTACTCATCGTGCATCATCTGGTGGCGGGGCCCATAGGTATTGGTGATGCGCAGGCAGATGGACGGGATCTTATAGACATCACTGTAGACCTGGATCATCTTCTCGGCCGCCAGATTTGTCACGGCATAAAGCCCCTTGGGATTAGTGGGGTGATCTTCGCCAATGGGCAGCTGCACGCTGGACCCATACTCGCTGCGCGTACCCGAATAAACAACCAGAGCATCACGGTTATGGTGGCGCAAAGCCTCCAACAGCGTCAGGGTACCGTGGCAGTTAATCTCGAGATCAAGCATCGGATTGCGCATGGAGTCAACATGATTGACCTGACCGGCCAGATGAAAAATGATCTCCTTACCCTTAACCAGATGATTCATGGAGAGCTGGTTGCGGATATCACTGTAATTAACCCGCACCCGGTCCTGGATCTCCTCAATGTTCTTCAGATTGCCGCCCTGGCGCGGGAGCATGTTGTCAACAATGGTAACATCAGCCCCCAGGCGCACCAGTTCCGCCGCCAGATTTGAACCGATAAAACCCAGACCGCCAGTTATCAAAACGCGCTTATCACGGTAAAAATTATCCACCTACTCCCCCTCACTCAAACCCCGGGATAGCTCCCAGAACTTGGCGTACTTGATAAAAACATAGTACATGGTTGAAAATGCGATTACCAGGCCGGCCATGCCGTCACGAAATCCCTGTTTAAAGAGGTACTCCTTGATAAACCTGAACGGCGGGCGCAGCAGAAGATCAAGCATGCGAAACTTCTTGCCGGCCTTGAGCATGTCTGCGGCCGCCGCCTTGGAGTAGCGGTCAATGGTCTGAATCTGCTCCGAGATGTCACGATAGTTGTAGTGCTCATAGATATGCCGGAACTCGCCAACCTCGCCCCTGACCTTGACGTTGGCATGCAGGTCACCCTCAAAGCCGCCGCAGCTCTTTTTGAAGAGCCTGATCTCATGATCCGGCACCCAGCCGCCGTGCATAATCCAGCGACCAAGATAGAAGTTACGCCGGTGCGCAATATAGCCGTCATAACGACCACCGTCAGCGCTCAGACGCTGCTGAATCTCAGCGGCAAGCTCATCTGAGATGGCCTCGTCGGCATCGATGAAAACAACCCACTCATTGCGGGCTTTGCTGATACAGTAATTGTATTGATCCCTGAAACCGGGCCAGGCCCGCTGTTCAAGGTTAGCGGTGTACTCCTTAACGATCTCGGGGGTGCTGTCCGTGCTGAATGAGTCCACCACCACAATCTCATCGGCCCAATCCTTGACACTTTCAAGAGCCAGCCGCACCGTTCTCTCATTGTTGAAGGTAATTAAAACAACGGATATCTTTTCCATAATTGCTGGCTTTATAGACACATGTGAGCTAATATTTCAATCAAAGGATTGCCCCGTTTTGATAGAATAATTTCAGGAGGTCACATTGATCTACGATTGGAATGAAACCTACCAGCAACGCCTGACCGATCCGGATTCCGCCATCAAAAACATTAAACGCGGCCAGCGCGTCTTCATCGGATCGGCCTGCGGCGAGCCGCAGTTGCTGGTACGCTCCCTGCTCAAGATAGCCCCCCACCTCAGCGACACCGAACTGATCCACTTTCTGGATCTGGGCAACGAACCCTACGCCGACAGCCGCTATGACGAGCATCTGCACCACAATGCACTCTTTATCGGCGCCAATACCCGCCAGGCCATCATGGACGGCCGGGCCGACTACACCCCAATCTTTCTCTCAGAAATTCCACTGCTGATGCTGCGCGGACGCATGCATATCGACGTGGCCCTGGTGACGGTCTCGCCGCCGGACAACAACGGCTACGTCAGCCTGGGCGTCTCGGTCGACATAACCAAGACCGCCACCGAAGTCGCCAAAGTGGTAATCGCCGAGGTCAACCCGAACATGCCGCGCACCCATGGCGACAGCTTCCTGCATGTCAGCGAGATTGACCATTTCATCGAAAACAGCGAACCTCTGCTGGAGTATCACGAACACTCGCCCGACCACATCATCAGCCGCATCGCCACCCATATCGCCGACCTGATCGATAACGGATCCACCATTCAGACCGGCGTCGGCCGCATTCCCAGCTCCGTACTGCCCCACCTCAAGCACAAGCGCGACCTGGGAGTGCACACCGAGGTCTTCACCGAAGGCATCATCGACCTGATTGAAGCCGGCGTGATCAACAACAGCAAGAAGAACATCCATCCCGGCAAGGTGATCGCCAGCTTCTGCATGGGCAACAAACGGCTCTATGAGTACATCCATGACAACCCACTCTTCGAGTTCCACCCCAGCCGCTACACCAATGACCCCAACATCATCGCCAAGAACAAACGCTTCATCTCGATCAACGCAGCCCTGACCGTTGACCTGACCGGCCAGGTCTGCAGCGACTCGCTTGGATTCAACTTTTACAGCGGCATCGGCGGCCAGGTCGATTTCGTGCGCGGCTCGGCCATGTCCAAGCACGGCAAATCCATCATCACCCTGCCCTCCACCACCGATGACGGCCTGAAATCACGCATTGTGCCATTTCTGGAAAAAGGCAGCGGCGTGGTCGTAACCCGCGGCGACATCCACTATGTGGTCACCGAGTTCGGCGCCGCCTACATTCACGGCAAATCAATCCGCGAGAGGGCCCTGGCCCTGATCAACATCGCCCACCCCGATTTCCGCGACGAACTACTTGCCGCGGCTAAAGAGCAGCACTACGTCTTTCAGGACCAGATCCTGCCTTCAGTGCCCTACCCCAGGCAGTACGAAAGCCACTGGCAGGATAAGCAGAATCAGGAGATCTTCTTCCGACCGGTCAAACCAACGGATGAGCGCAGCATCCAGGACATGATCTACTCGCTGCCCGACCAGGACATCTACACGCGTTTCTTCCACAGCCTTAAATCATTCCCCCACAAACTGGCCATGCCCATGGCCGCCATCGACTACTCCGACAAGATGGCCATCGCCGGAGTCATCGGCCGCGAGGAGCCTGAAAGCAAGGAGGAGATCATCGCCATGGGCCACTATGTGCGCGACCCCAACTCCAACATGGCCGACGTGGCATTCACCATTAAAAATCAGTGGCACAACCGCGGCATCGGCACCCATATCCTGCGCTACCTGATCAGAATAGCCCGCGAGAACAACATTGAGGGTTTCACGGCGGACGTGCTCAGCGCCAACTCGCCCATGCTAAAGGTTTTCGCCAAGGCCGGCTACCCCATGCAGAGCCATCTTGAGAGCGGAGTCTACGAAATCATGATCAAATTTGATGAAGGTCTGAAGGATTAAAAAAAAGGCCGTGCAAACTGCACGGCCTTTTCAGATCAGATTGAATGTTGCTATTTATCTTTCGTCATCAGCAAGAGGACCGGGCTGGCCACAAAGACCGATGAGTAGGTACCAATCAGCACGCCTATCATCATGGCAAAGGCGAAATTGTTGATCACGCTGCCGCCAAAGAGATAGAGACAGAACACCACGATAAAGGTGGTCAATGATGTCAGCAGTGTACGGCTCAAGGTCTGCGAGATTGAACCGTTGAGCAGATCCTTGAAGACAACCCTCTCATCCTTCTTATGGTTCTCCCTGATGCGGTCAAAGACAACGATGGTATCATTAAGCGAATAACCGATGATGGTCAGCAACGCCGCGATGACCGGCAGAGTCACCTCGCGGCCGGTCAAAGCAAAAATACCGACGGTGATGGTGACATCATGAATCAGGGCCAGCACGGCACCCAGCGCAAACTTGAACTCAAAGCGGATGGCGATGTAGATCAGGATGGCCACACAGGCATAGAGCAGCGAAAGATAGCCCTTCTGCTTGAGATCATGACTGACCTCGGAGCCGACCATATCAACCTTGCGCACTTCGACGTTCTCTTTACCAAAAACCTCTTTCAGGCCGCTGTCAACACGGGCGGAGAGCTCCTGCATAGCCTCATCATCAGAGAGGGTGCGGATCATGAACTCATTCTCGTCACCAATGCTCTGGATACGGGCATCACCCATACCGAGATCTTCGAGGCTGCCGCGCAGCTTCTCGGCGGTTACATCATCAGCGAACTGCACCTGAATCTCGGTGCCGCCGGCAAAGTCGATGCCGTAGTTCAGACCCTTGGTGGCCAGAAAACCGATACTGATAAAAATCAGCGCCAGCGATACAACCGCAGCGATACGGTTGAACTTCATAAAATCAATTAGTGTACCGGGTTTAATTAAATCCATCTCATGCCTCCTAGATGCTCAGCTTCTCAATCTTTTTGGAGCTAACGAACCACTCCATCACCCAGCGGCAGAGTACCAGGGCTGTAAAGAGTGATGACACAATACCAATTGAGAGGGTCACCGCAAAACCACGGATCGGGCCTGTACCGAACTGGAAGAGAACGATAGCGGCGATCAGAGTGGTAATATTGGCATCCAGAATGGTCGAGAGAGCATTCTGATAACCGGCTTCGACGGCCATCCTGGCCGTACGACCTATGCGTAACTCCTCTTTGATGCGCTCAAAAATAATTACATTGGCATCCACGGCCATACCGATGGTCAGCACAATACCGGCCAGACCAGGCAGAGTCAGCACGCCGCCAAAAATGGCCAGAATACCGACCAGCAACACAATGTTGCAGATCAGGGCCAGGTTGGCCAGCAGACCGGACAGCTTGTAGTAGGCAATCATGAAGATAACCACCAGACCGAAACCGATCAGAATCGCATTCAGGCCCTTATCAATGGAATCCTGTCCCAGCGAAGGACCAACGGTCCGCTCCTCAAGGATATGAACCGGAGCAGGCAGTGATCCGGCCCGCAGGACGATGGCCAGGTCGGATGCCTCCTGATCGGTAAAGCGGCCGGAGATACTGGCATCACCAGTGGTGATGGGCTCGCGGATCTGGGGGGCAGAGTGAATCTTGCCGTCCAGCAGGATCGCCAGACGCTTGCCGACGTTCTCGCTGGTCAGACGGCCAAAGACGCGGGCGCCTTCGCGGGTGAACTTCAATGAGACATAGGGTTCATTCTTCTGGGTTGAGATGCTCATGCGGGCATCTTCCAGCATGTCACCACTCAGCTCGACGCGGCGTTTCAGCAGCATGGGCTGGGTGCCGTCATAAGCGATATAGCTGCCGGCCGGCACATTGCCGCTCAACGCAGCGCTGACTGAGTGCTCCTCATCTACCAGCTTGAACTCAAGCACGGCGGTCTTGCCGATCAGCTTCTTGGCGCGCTCGGGGTCGGTGACACCGGGCAGCTGCAGCACGATGCGCTCCCTGCCCTGCGGGATAATTGAGGGTTCGGTCACACCAAACTGGTCAATCCGGTTTCTGATGGTCTCCAGCGCCTGAGCTACAGCACTGTCACGGATCTTATCAACCTGATCCGGCAGCAGACGATAGGTGATCTCAACAGCGTCGCCGCTGCTCTTCTGATCACCGGCACCCAGAATCGGAAATCTGTCTTCGATCAGCGAGTCAGCTTTTTCGGCGCTCTCCTTGTCGCGGAAAGCGATTTTGATGCCATCGGGTGCCACATTGGTGATCCCGGCATAACGGATACGCTCCTTGATCATCTGAGACTTGATGTCGGAGGCGATCGAACTGGCGCGGTTTTCAACCGCCTTCATGGTTTCAACCTTCAGCACAAGGTGCATGCCGCCCTGCAGGTCAAGTCCAAGCTTAACCTTATCCTTGGGGCCGACCCACTCTTGTGGCATCTCTTTGTCCGAATCACCCTTTGTTACAAGTGTGGGAATTGCAAATAGCACTCCTGTTACCATAACTATGAGTATCAGAAGTCCTTTCAATCTAAATTTGTTCATCATCTCCCCCGCTGCTATTTTTTCTTATCCGATGCTTCGGATTTCTTGTAAGCAATTGCATCTCTGGAAACCTTGATCTTGACCTTTTCGCCAACATCCAGAGTAAGAACCTGGTCGGTAACACCCACAACTTTAGCGTGGATACCGCCGTTGGTCACAACATCATCACCCTTCTGGACTGCATCCAGCATAGCCTTGTGCTCCTTAGCCTTACGCTGCTGGGGCATTATTAACAGGAAATAGAAAACAGCAAAAATCAGAATGAGAGGCATCATCTGCTGCATGATGACCATCATATCACTGCCGCCAGCCGGACCGGCTGCATAAGCCACACTAAACATTGTAGATCTCCTTTATCTCTTTTCTTAACTGCTCGAAATTCTGATCCTCTATGGAATGCCGTATCCTGCTCATTAATTCAAGGTAGAAATGCAGATTGTGGATCGTGTTAAGGATCGACGCCAAAATCTCCTTGGACACATAGAGATGCCGCAAATAGGCCCGTGAGAAGTTGCGGCAGGTGTAACAGCTGCAGTTCTCATCAACCGGCCTGTTGTCATCGCGATATCGGGCCTGCTTCAAAATAACTTTACCGTGCGTTGTAAAGAGCTGGCCGTTGCGGGCGTTGCGCGTCGGCATGACACAGTCAAACATATCGATACCACGGGCCACGGCCTCGACAATATCCAGCGGCGTACCCACACCCATCAGGTAGCGCGGACGGTCATCCTTGGGAATGTGCGGCATGGTCACATCCAGAGTATCCATCATCAGCTGATGCCCCTCGCCCACCGAGAGCCCGCCAACCGCCAGCCCATCAAAGGGCAGAGCACTCAGCTGCTCGGCGCTCATGCGGCGATAGTCGGCAAAGGTTGAGCCCTGAATAATGCCAAAAAGCGCATTGTTCTTACGACGCGCCTCAAGACAGCGCTCACCCCACATTGTCGTACGCTTGATGGACTCCCTGACATAGCGTTCCTCAGCCGGGAAGGCCACACACTCGTCCAGACACATCATGATGTCGCTGTTCAGATTCTCCTGAATCTCTATGGCCCGTTCAGGGGTCAGCATGTGACGGGAGCCATCGATATGCGAGGCGAAACGCACGCCCTCATCGGTGATCTTGGTCAGCTTGGCCAATGAAAAAGCCTGATAGCCGCCGCTGTCGGTCAGGATAGGCTTATCCCAGCGCATAAAGCTGTGCAGCCCTCCCAGAGAATCGATCAGCTCGTCACCGGGGCGCAGGTGCAGATGGTAGGTGTTGCCCAGAATGATCTGAGCCCCGACGGACTCGATCATGTCGGGAGTCATGGCCTTGACGGTGGCCTGGGTGCCAACGGGCATGAAGATGGGGGTCTGCACTTCACCGTGGGCCGTCTGAAAACGTCCACGCCTTGCATTACCATCCTCTTTCAGTAGTTCAAATTTAAATGATGAGCATTGCATCGCCATAGCTAAAAAACCTGTATTGCTCCTTAACGGCTTCCGAATAGGCTTTCATTACAAGTTTATAGCCGCCAAGGGCGCAAACCAGCATCAGAAGCGTTGAGCAGGGCAGATGGAAATTGGTCAACAGAGCCCCTGTTGCTCTGAATTCCTTACCCGGATAGATGAATATGTCGGTGGAGCCGGAGCCTGCAACAGCCTCGCCGTGCTCCAGCATCAGGTGCTCCAGCACCCGCGTGGTGGTAGTGCCAACAGTCACAATGCGGCGCTGTTCTGCCAGGGCCGCATTAATGGAATCAGCCACCTGACGGCTGACGAAAAAATCTTCCGAGTGCATGTTGTGCTCCGTAATCTTGTCACATCGCACTGGCTTAAACGTGCCGGCACCGACATGCAGCGTCAGAAAACCGGTTTCAACGCCACGCCGACGGATTGAGTCAATAATCTCCGGCGTGAAGTGCAAACCGGCGGTCGGCGCGGCAACCGAACCCTCATTGGCAGCATAGACCGTCTGATACTTCTCGAGATCCAGCTCCTCCGGGGAGCGCTCGATATAGGGCGGCAAAGGAATCTGAGCCACCGCGGGCAGCAGATCATTATCATTGAAACGCACAATGAAGCTGTCGGTCTCACGGCCCATGACAGTGGCAACCAGTCCCAGATCGAAATGCACCTCGGTGCCGGGTTTGGGCGACTTGGAGGCCTTGATCAGCGTACGCCAGCAACCGTCACCAAGCAGCTTCAGAAGAAAGATCTCAACCTTGCCGCCACTCATTTTGCGACCATGCAACCTGGCGGGCATGACGCGCGTATCATTCATCAGCAGCAGATCATCAGCATTAAGCTGATCTTCAAAGTCAGCAAATGTGCAGTGGCGGATCTCACCGGCCTGACGATCGACAATCATCAGCCGTTCGGTACCGCGATCAAGCGGATACTGGGCAATCAGCCCATCGGGCAGATCATAGTGAAAGGCGCTAAGTTCCAAGGATACTACATGCCTCCGAGGCTGCGGCCGACATAAATAATGCCGAGACCGGTAAAGGCCGCAATAATGCCGAAGATCTGCAGATGCTTCTCGGAGATACCCTCCACCTGCCGGGCCAGAATTTTAATTTTTGACGGAAAAGCAATATACGGCAGAGATTCCACCACAAAGACCATTCCGAGTACGCACAAGAAAAACTCCATAGTTTACTGACTATATCCTCTAACTATTCTGCAAGTCAATCTGGAAGCTGGCCACAAGATCATCATCCAGCACCGGCGCATCGACAACCTGTTTCAAACGGTCAGGATCGGCTCCATAGGCGGCAACCAGCCCCTCGGTGCCCTTGGACTTGCAGTAACGCAGGCAGATGCCGGCCGCCAGCTTCAGGTTCTCTTTGGAAAGATTGCCGCGAATGATCGCCATGGGCCCCGGAACCTTAAGCACCTTAATAAACATGTTGCCCTCATATACCATGCGAGCCATCATCTCATTCTCCTGCTTGCGGCGGGATACGATCAGGACCGTCTCATCATCAAGCATAAACTTGCGACCGACCGTGTCCAATGCCAGATCAGCCGCCATGGGCAGTCCGGGCTTGAAACGATCAAAGGTCATGCGAGCCTTCTTGGCGATCAATTCCTCGGTCAGCAGGCAGCCGCCGGCCGGCGTGGGCACATCCTCTTTGGCTATGCCGAACTGTTCAGCCAACGCAATCTGATCCTTCCTTCCACGGCCAGTGATGCCAAGAAGCTTGCTGCGGTCGACAATCCCCTCAATCTCAGGCTGAGTCGCGGGCATATTCTGGGCACAGAGCGGGCGCAGCAAAATTCCCTTGAGACCCGACTTGTTGGCAATGGCATTCATGGTATCACGCCGCTGCGACATGGGGCGCTGCCCCAAAACCTCTCCCGTGACGATAAATGACGCCTCCAGCTCATCAAGCAGGGTGGCACACTTGCGCAACATAAAGATCTTACAGTCGATACATGGATTAAAGTTCTTGCCATAACCATACATTGGGCTATCAAGAATCTGCACCAGATCCTCTGTAAAATCGATGGACTTTACATCAATACCATATTTATCAAGATGACGCTGACGATATTCATCCTCGGTCAGCAGAGTTTCACGGGCATAGAAGGGAGTCGTAAAGTGGATGGGGATCACGTCAATGCCGATGCTCTCCATCAACTTAACGGTCAAAATACTATCCAGCCCCCCTGAATAGAGAGCTAAACATCTTTTTTTCATACCTCTATCTCCTTTGCCACACATGGAGCAGAGATTAGCTCATAAAAATGTAGGGCTGACTGCTTAGCAGTCAGCCCTACCGAGTTTTGGCGGGAGCGACGGGACTCGAACCCGCGGCCTCCGGCGTGACAGGCCGGCGTTATAACCGACTTAACTACGCCCCCTAATTTTGGTAGGCGGTACAGGGCTTGAACCTGTGACCCTCGGCTTGTAAGGCCGATGCTCTCCCAACTGAGCTAACCGCCCTAATGGCTTATTACTTGTTTACACTGTCCTTAAAGGCCTTGCCAGCCTTGAAGCGCGGTGCCTTGGAAGCCTTGATCTTAATGGCTTCTCTGGTTCTAGGGTTAACACCCTGTCTGGCTGCCCTTGTGGCAACATCAAAAGTACCGAACCCAACCAGGGTCACTTTATCGCCTTTGGCAACAGCCTCAACGATAGCCTCGGTGGTAGCATTCAAAGCCTTCTCTGCTGCAGCCTTGGGAATACCAGCCTTATTTGCAATAACGGTAATCAAATCTGTCTTAGTCAAAGCATACCTCCCACTCAAATTTTGATCTTTAGCGCTCAAAAGCGGGTAAAAGCTAACAGTAATTCACCAGGCTGTCAACCCCTCAATTGCAGCATCCATCAAGGTCTGCGAAGGTTTAGCGCTTGCGGAGAAATGCCATATCACCATGTGCTTGTCAACATCAAAAAGCATCTGAAAACAAAAAAAATGGCCCGCCATAGGCGAGCCATTTTCAGAATTCAAATACTGTATTTAAGCCTGAGAAGACTTGCGCTCATAAACAATCATGGGCTGCTTACCGTCAAGCACAACATCCTGACCAATGACGCACTCTTTGACACCCTCCATATCCGGGATGTCAAACATGATATCGAGCATAATCTCCTCCATAATGGAACGCAGACCGCGAGCACCGGACTTGCGCTTCATGGCCTCCTCGGCCACCGAAGTCAAGGCATCCTCAGTGAAGGAGAGATCCACCCCTTCCAGCTTAAGCAGCGCATGATACTGCTTGGTAAGGGCATTTTTGGGCTCAGTCAGAATCTGGATCAGAGCAGACTCATCAAGCTCGTCCAAAGTAGTGGTAACCGGCACACGACCCACAAATTCAGGAATCAGACCAAAACGAATCAGATCCTCAGGCTGAACCTTGCGCAGGATTTCGCTGATATTCCACTCCTGCTTGCTCTTGATATCTGAGACAAAGCCGATGGTTTTCTTATCCACCCGCTGGGCGATGATCTTATCGAGTCCCACAAAGGCACCACCACAGATAAAGAGAATATTGGTCGTATCCACCTGAATGAACTCCTGCTGCGGATGCTTGCGACCACCCTTGGGCGGAATCGAAGCCACCGTACCCTCGATCAGCTTAAGCAGTGCCTGCTGTACACCCTCACCGGAAACGTCACGCGTAATCGAGGGGTTGTCGCCGCGCGAAGCGATCTTATCAATCTCATCGATATAGACAATACCACGCTGAGCCCTCTCAACATCGTAGTCCGCATTCTGCAGCAGATTGACGATAATATTCTCGACATCTTCACCGACATAACCGGCCTCAGTCAGCGTGGTGGCATCGGCTATGGTAAAGGGCACATCCAGAATACGGGCCAGGGTCTGAGCCAGCAGCGTCTTACCGGAACCAGTGGGCCCGACCAGCATGATGTTGCTCTTGCCGATCTCGACTCCGCCGATATTGTTGCTGGACTCGATACGCTTATAGTGGTTGTTGACCGACACGGCCAGGGCGCGTTTGGCAAAATCCTGTCCGATCACATACTCATCCAACACCGCCTTGATCTCAGAGGGCTTGGGTATATGAGCAGAAACAGTGAACTGACGGCTTTCGCCCTCTTCCTCGGCCAGTATCTCATTGCACAGCGCAATGCACTCGTCACAGATGTAGACATCCGGACCCGCGATCAGCTTGCGAACCTCTTCCTGAGACTTTCCACAAAAAGAGCATCTCAAGCCGGGGCGATAGTGGTCGTTAATCTTCGGCATCTAGGTTCTCCTTCGAAGCAGCATCTTCTTTATCGGCACGCTTGGTGAGCACATTATCGATAATGCCGTACTCCTTGGCATCCACGGGAGTCATGAAAAAATCACGCTCCGTGTCCTCAGCAATGCGCTTCTCTTTCTGGCCGGTATGAGCGGCCATGATTCCATTGAGCGTCTTCTTCAGCCTCAGCATCTCCTGAGCCTGAATGGTTACGTCAGTCACCTGCCCCTGGGCTCCGCCCAGAGGCTGATGAATCATAATACGCGAATTGGGCAGCGCATGACGCTTGCCCTCAGCCCCGGCAGCCAGCAGCACGGCAGCCATTGAAGCCGCCTGTCCCAGACAGATGGTGCTGACATTGGGACGAATAAACTGCATGGTGTCATAGATGGCCATGCCGGCGGTAACGGAACCTCCCGGAGAGTTGATATAGAAGAAGATATCCTTATCAGGGTCCTCCGACTCCAGGAACAAAAACTGGGCCACCAAAAGATTGGCTACATCATCATTGACTTCACTGCCAAGCAACACAATACGATCTTTAAGCAGCCGCGAGTAGATATCATAAGATCTCTCACCGCGGTTAGTTTGTTCCACTACCATCGGCACCAATGTCATTCTATTACTCCTCCTCGGCCTCGTCGAGAGAGTCAACCTCTTCAACATTTGAGTTTTCAACGATGTAATCGAAGACTTTTTTCTGCTTAACGCCAAACTCAATCTCGGCGCGCGCACCGCGCTCCTCGATATTCTGCTTAATCATCTCGGCAGACACCTGATACTGTTCGGCCATCTTGGCAATCTCGGCATCAACATCTTCGTCTGAAACTTCAAGCTCCAGCTCCTTGGAAATGGCATCCACCAGCAGTGAGACACGCACAACATTCTCAGCGGATTCCATGCTCTCAGCACGGAAAGACTCCATGTCGCTAAAGAGGTCCTGCATCTGCATACCCTGGGCAGCAAAGCGCTGCGCAACTTCCTGCATCATCATATTGGCCTGCATCTCAATCATGCTCTGAGGCACGTCAAACTGATTGGCCTTGACCAACTCGTCAGAAACCTGCTTCTCCAGCGATGCCCGCACCTCCTGCTCTGCACGGTCCTGGAAGTCTTTGCGGATAGCTTCACGCAGGGCGTCCATACCCTCAACGTCGGGGCGAACCTTTTTGGCAAACTCATCATTGAGTTCAGGCAGCTCCTTCTGCTTAATGGAGACAACCTTAACATTCAGCTTAACAGTCTTACCGCGCATCTGCTCCATGAAGTGATCTTCAGGGAACTCGCCCTCGATCTCCTTGGTTTCGCCGGCCTTCAGACCTTCAAGGTTGTCGGCCACGCCAGGAATGACACTCTTGCCGCCGGCCTCAACCGTCATCTGCTCACGCTTGAGATCAGGCTCATCTGCGGAGTCGATGTCGACCACGACATAATCGCCAGTCTGAGCCGCATAATCGGCATCCTCGACCTCTTTGACATCAGCCAGATTGGACTGCAGATGCTCGATCACACCATCAACATCCTCGTCACCGACCTCTTTCTTCAGCTGCTTCAGCTCAAAACCGGTGAACTTCTCTGCCTTAACCTCGGGACGCACATCAAAACTGGCCTTAAAGGTGAAATCCTCACCCTCTTTAGGTGCGTCACTCTCGAACTCAGGGGCGGAGACGATGAAGACCTGCTCCTCTTCAAGGGCCTGCTCAAACTTTTCATTGATCAGCTTCTTGGAGAGCTCAGCATCAATATAGTCACCGTAGTAGCTGCGAATAACACTCTTGGGAGCCTTGCCCTTGCGGAAACCTTTTATGTTAACATTCTTAGCAATATCGCGGTATACATCACCGGCAGCCTTATCAACATCAGCCTGCGGGATGGTAATCTGCATCTCATTGCGATTAGGACCTATTTCTTTGATTTCAACGTTCATTATTGTTCCTTTCCGTATACTATTAGTATATTAAGCCATATCAACATGTAATCAACCTGAAGGTCAATGGCTTTTTGTCATCTCAAGCTGTCCAAAAACAGCCAACATCTCCTCTGTATATCGCCCCTTCTCGTCATAAACAAAGAGCGGCTTCTCAACCGTAATATCGCGGCCGCCGTTTCTGACCGCACAGACCAGACAGAGCTCTGCGCTGCTCTCAGCATCCGAATGAACCATGCGCAGCCGCTTGGGCTCAAGCGCATTGCGGCGCAGCTCATGCATCAGATCAGCCAGACGCCAGACAGGATAGACCAGGTAGATGCGTCCTCCCTGATTGAGCTTGGCAGCCGAGCGTTCGAGCAACCCCTCAAGGTCGAGGCTGATCTCATGCCGGGCAACCGCCTTGACCGCATCCGCATTCAGCCGACCGGTAGCCAGCGGACGGTAGGGCGGATTGCTGACCACCACATCGAAGCCGCGGCCTTCATACTCCATGAAGTCCTGATGCACAACCTCTACTCTGTCACCCAGGTTATTAATTTCGACCGAGCGCTCGAATAGATCTGCCATCTCGGCCTGCAATTCGACCCCAGTAACTGAATATTTCTTGATCCCAGCCAGCATCATGGCAATAACACCCGAGCCGGAACCGACTTCAAGCATCCTGACCGCACTGTCCTCATCAACAAAGGCCGCCAACAGGTATGCATCCAACGAGAACCGGTAGCCCTTCCTCTTCTGGATGACCAGCAGCTCTCCGCAGGAGAGTTGATCTATGGTTTCATCAGTCCCTTTCGTCGGGGGCATAGACAACTTCATGCAGGGCCCGGGCATAATCGAAGAGTTCATCCTCACTAAAGAAGCGCTTAACTTCGGCCTCGGCGGTTTCAGGGCCATCAGAAGCATGCACCAGGTTGGACTGAATGCTCATGCCCCAGTCCCCGCGGATGGTACCCGGCGCAGCCATGCGCGAATTGGTAATGCCGCAGATCGAACGCACAACATTGATGGCCTCATTACCCTCAATGCACATGGCAACAATCGGAGTGGAACTCATAAACTCACGGATGCGCGGAAAGAACGGCTTGTCCTTCAGATGCGAATAGTGAGTCTCAAGCAGGGCGCTGTCGGCCTGCAGCATCTTGAGTCCGACAATCTTCAGTCCCTTATCCTCAAATCTGCCAATCACTTTACCTACCATACCACGCTGCATGGCATCCGGTTTAATCAGTATCAAGGTTCTTTCCACGATAAACTCCTCTTCTTAGTTATTTAAAGCTAAAACGGGCGCTCAACTTTGCCGTTGGTGGAAACCCGCTCACCCTGCCAGACGCCGCGATAGGGCACGGCCTCGCCGTCTATGGGGAAGAAAGCCACACACATTATACGAAATCCCATCTGGATATCAACATCATGCAAGCCCTGGTGCTTCATGCCCACCGTCAGACGCCCCTGATAGTTGGGCGAGATAAACGCCGTCTCCAGCGGAATACCGCTGCGGATCATAGTGGTCCGCGGACGGATATAGGCAAAAATGTCATGCGGCATATTGACAGTCTCGATGGTCTGCATCAGGAGGTAGTCGCCGGGCTTGACTGTGAAGACACCATCGGGCTGATCCTCAATGTCGATCAGCTTCTCGATCTCGGGGGTCACGCGGGTTTCGCGCATCAGACTGGCCGAACCGACCGGTTTATAGATCGCCCCCAGGCGCAGATCAACAGTGGTGCCCTCAATGCCGTCGACCTGATCGGCCAGCAGCGGCTCCACCAGAGGCTTCATCACCATCTCACCGCTGATATGATCCTCAACAGAGACGCCCTCTCTGATCATGCTTACAATTTTATCTGCTCCAAGAACCACTTACAGCCTCCTCTTCGATGTGTCGGGATTTAAGAAATCAGCCGCATAGCCGATGGCATCCGCACCGATAACCAGCCTTTCAACCACGGTATGGCTGTCGTCCAGCAGCCTCTTCCAGTAATCGTCGCGCTCTTTGAGCGGCGATTCATAGCCATACTCAAAAACCACCCGATGGATGCCGGACATGACGATCAGCTTGGCACAGGTGAAGCAAGGCTCCAGCGTACAATAGAGCGTGGCGCCCTCAATCGAGAAACCCTTCTTGGCCGCCAGGGTGATGGCGTTGGCCTCGGCATGCGATGAACGGCAGGCGTCATACTTGCGTCCCTCATCGATGCCGACCTTACGACGGTAGCACTCACCCTCATCCATGCAGTGCGGCTGACCCGGCAATGATCCATTATAGCCCGTGGCCAGCACCTGGTGATCCTTGACGATCACGGCCCCGGTCGGCCGCGACAGGCAGCTCGATCTGGCAGCTGCCAATTTGGCCAGCATCATAAAATATTCATCCCAGGTGGGTCTCATAGTATCTCCTTGCTCTCCCGCAAGCGCGCAACCGCAGCCAGCAGGTTCTGCATATCATTCTGACCAAGCCGGCAGTACTTACCATTCAGGACCACATAGCTATTGGAGTATAACTCAATATCAAAGGCAGGGGTACGCTGTCCATAAAAGATCAACAAAGATCCCAGCGCCGCAGCATCACTAGGCAGCAGCAGCAACTCGTCACTGTACTGGCAGCCATTGATGACCGCGACCAGAGCCGCAACGTCCGCACTGCGCAAAGCGCCGTCATCCGCCACAAAGTCGGTGCCGCGCCGCATAAACTCGAGGCGCTGCCCGGCACTGTCCCAGACAATCCGGCTGACCTGCCCCAGTTCGGGGTGCGCCAGTGAGCGATCAATCAGATCCCCCAGCTGCCGGGGTAACACTCCGTAGAAATCCTGATCAACCCTGACCGTCTGCCCCAGACCTGATGAAGCTGCAGTACCATCCTCCCAGATTGAGAGTGTCTCTGCCTGATCCTTCACGCCGACAGTCAATACGACGGCCGCGGCGCCGGCCGGATCCGCGACATCAAAACGCTGGGACCTGAGCGCAAGCAGGGCATCGACCAGCTGATCAATACGATCCTGACGCAGAGGCGGCGTATAGTCGCCGGGCAGATTCCAGACCCCGTCAGCCCCCCGCTCCAGATGCAGTTTGAGACCATCGCGCTCAATCGAGAGGGCGCTGACTGCCGTTGCATTCAGCAGGCGCTTGCGGCGCAGCATCATCAGATCATAACGCAGGCCCAGTTCGGCAAACTTATCGATCAGAAAGAGGTCTGCGCCCAGCGAAGCGTAGCGCAAGTTACCCATTGAGGAGAGATTTCCGGCCTGCAGCGTAAAACTCTCGCCGGAACCGGCAATTGTCAAAAGCGGCAGCAATCCGTAGTCCTGGGACCCCCTCTCCAGGCGGCGCTCAATCCTGATGCCGGCAATCTTCTCCAGCAGCCGCTCAACTTCAGCGGCGTCAGCGGGTGTATCAAGCGGCGCAACGATCTGCCATGCATCCGTCCCTCGCTCAAGCACCACGCCATCATCCTTATGAAATGTGATTGACTCGATCGAATCGACCGCCAAATCAAAGACCGGCGCCGCAGAGTCGGCAGAATCGCCGGAGTCCAGCAGCCAGTAACCGGCGCCGAGCAGCAGCGCAATCAGCAGGTAGATTGCCAGCTGGCGCAGCTTCAAACTTTTCTCCGGTAGAGAAGCACATAGATGCCGCTGAGCAGAATCAGTCCGGGCATAAACACAACCGGAAACCAGAAAATCAACCTGGCCTGCAGCGGAGTCAGAACAAAGGGTTTGTCGGCACTCTCCTTGGCTGCGATCCTGACCAGCAGCTCCTCCTCGAGCAGCAGATTGATGCAGCTGCGAATCAGATCATTGTTACCCGAGACATAGAGATAGGCGTCGGTCATAAAATCGGCGTCGCCGAAAACCAGCAGCGTTGATCCCGCCTGCGCCATGAGCGCCACATTCAGCGGACCGGGCCGGTCGCCATCCTCAATCTCAGCCTCCCCCGCGCTGTTCCAGCGTGCCAGATCATGCTCAGCCCAGCTTTGCCGCGAAGTGCGCGCCAGCCACTCAACACTGTGTCCCTCCAGAATACTCAGGGAACGGGCCAGCGGAAAAAAAGATGCATAACGAAAATCTTTAAGCGCAGCCCCATAATCGTTAACCACAGGCGTCGAATAGTCGCCGCCCAGCATACGACTAAAACTGTCGATGATTATATCGTCTCCCAGCTGAATTCCATAGTCCAGCAGCAGCTCGCGCAGACCGCCATCAGCGCCGGGATCCAGAGCCAGCAAAAGATCTCCGCCACCGTCAAGATAGGCCCGCAAGCTCTTAAGCTCATGCTCCAGCAGATTTTTCTGCGGGCCGGCGATCACAATCAGATCGGTGGCCGCACCGACCTCCTGCCCGGAGAGCATCAGGGACTCCACCACATGGCCGTCCTTTTCAAGCAGACTCTTAAGTTGAGAAAGACTTCCACGACCACCGTCAGCCAGAGGCTTCTCGCCGTGACCGCTCAGGAAGCTGATAACCCGGCTGCCGTCACTGCCCAGACTCAACAGGGCGTTGGTCAGACTCTCCTCCGTGACACTCTTGAGACGCAGGCGGCGCTCACCGCTGACCACAAGCAGTTCACCGTAATTTTCAACACCGGCCTCCTGGGTACGCGTCGGATTAACATCAGGATCCACAACCTCGTAACTGATCAGACTGCTGGCCTGCACATAGCGCTCCAGCAGATCCTTGACCCTGATCGTTTCAGGGCCGTTCTGATCAAAGAGGACCAGCTCAACCGGACGTTTCAGCTCCAAAAGGGTCAGCATTGACTTCTCATCCAGCGTATTCAAATTCATCTCCGTCAAATCAAAAACCCGGTCATGACGAACGCTGAAAAGGTAGATGAAGACCAGAATCGCGGTAAAGAAAACGGTCCCCAGCAGAGAACTGAGGCCATAGCGGAAATAGCGCTTCATGACTGCCCCCGCCAGATATGCGACTCGATAACCCGCAAGGAGAGGAAGAGAAAAAAGAGCGAGAAACAGATATAGAAGGTCAGATCCTTCAATGAGATCATGCCCTTCAGAAAACCGGGCAGATGGCCCACCAGCGAGATGTTTTCCAGAAAACTGCTGATCAGACCGGGCTCGATGGCCCTGGCAAACCAACCCACAGCCCAGAAAGCCAGGATCATGCCGGTAGTCAGCACGGCCGCAATGATCTGATTCTTACTGAGACTGGAGGCAAAGACTCCCATGGAGAGAAAGGCTGAAGCCATCAGGAAGAGCCCGAGATATGAGCTGAAAACCACACCCCAGTCAATATGGGCGATCATGGCCGCCATCAGGCTCAACATAAATGAGATCGTCATCAGCAGGGCGATAACGGTCAGACCGGCCAGGTACTTGCCGGCCAGCACGGCAAAATCACTCAACGGATAGGTGAAGAGCAGTTCAATTGTGCCTTCGGAGCGTTCTTCGGCGTAGAGGCGCATGGAGACTATCGGGATGATGAAGATAATCAGCATGCTGACATCCAGGAAGAGAGGCCGCAGCAGAATATCGCTCAGGCCGACCCCGCTCTGCAGCTGGTACTGAGCAATCTGAGTCGCCAGCAACGACACTGAGGTCATCTGATTATAGAAGAACACACCTGACAGCAGCGCAAAAACAACCGCCATGACATAGAAGATGGGAGAGGTAAAATAGATTGCCAGCTCCTTGAGATAGACACTACGCACCCTGCTCCTCCATGACCAGTTCCATAAATATATCCTCAAGACTCATTTCACGCCGGACGATCTCAAGCAGCGGCCAGCCGCCTTCAACAATTCGGCGGGCAATTTCAGGACGCATGTCGCGCTCCTTGACTGCCTCGATGTTCAGAATGCAGGAGTTGGCCCGCTCAACCCCCAGCACACCCTCGATTCCGGAAACCATGGCAAGGGCCTCATCGAGACGCTCTCCGATCTTGACCTCAATGGCATCATGGGCACGCAAGCGGGCCTTGAGGCGCTCGGTTGTATCCACGGCCACAATTTTACCTTTATTGATCACGGCGATGCGATCACAGAGCTGAGAAACTTCGGGCAGGATGTGCGATGAAAGAATTATTGTACGGTTGCCGGCCAGATCCTTAATCAGCTGGCGGATCTCGTAGATCTGCCGCGGATCCAGGCCCATGGTAGGTTCATCCAGCACCAGCAGCGGCGGATCATTGATCAGCGCCTGAGCCAGTCCGACGCGCTGGCGATAACCCTTGGACAGCTTGCCGATCAGCTCATGGCGCACATCCAGCAGCCCGCATTCATGAATTATGGTATCCAGGCGCTGTTCAATCAGCTTAGACTTAACCCGCTTGGCCCTGGCCACGAAACGCAGAAATGACTCCACCCGCATATCCGTATAGAGCGGGGTGTGCTCAGGCAGATAGCCGATGCGCTTGCGGGCCTCATAGGACTGTTTGACCGTATCATACCCCATAACGCTGACCCGACCGGCCGTGGGCGCCATATAGGAGGTTATGATCTTCATTGTGGTAGTTTTTCCGGCACCGTTGGGCCCCAGAAAACCAAGCACCTCGCCCGGTTTAACGTCGAAGGATATATCCCTGACCGCCTGACGGCTCCCATAGTTCTTAGAAAGACCCTCAATGGTTACCATTAAACATCTCCAAAAAGTTCATGATGGCACTCCAATCACATGAAAGAATAAATGTCAATCAGCAGTGCGGCTCACGTTTTACACATAAAGCGTTTGACAGCTGAATTTAATTCACTATAACAAATAGTTATGAAAAAGAGCGCCGCCTTCTTCGACATGGACCACACCCTGATCTGGGAAAATGCCGGCCAATCATCGGCCCGGCTGAGCCTCAACCTGGGCTTCATCAAGAGAAGAGAGGTGCTCAAGGGCGGTCTCTTCATCGCCCTCTACCGCCTGGGACTGCTCGACATAACCGCCTGGTACGAGCAGAGCATAAGTTCCATTGCCGGCGCCAGCAAAGCGGACATGCTCAATTTCGGCAAGCTCTGGTTTGAACAAGAGGTCTGCAACAAAAGCCTCTACAGAGAGGGCGTCGCATTGATCGAAGATCACCGCCGGCGCGGCCACGAACTGGTAATCCTGTCCAACTCACCAGATTTCTTCGTTGAATCCCTGGCCACAGGGCTCAATATCGACCATACCGTCTGCACCCGGCTGGAGATGATCGACGGCCACTACAGCGGCAAAATCATCAAACCGCTCTGCTACGGGCCCGGAAAACGCGAATTTGCCAAACGCTGGGCTGACGAGAACAACATTGACCTAGGCAGCAGCTACTTCTACACCGATTCACATTTTGATCTGGAGGCGCTTGAGATCTTCGGCAATCCGGTGGCCACCAACCCCGACTTCAAACTGCGCAAGATTGCCCGGCAACGCGACTGGAAAATTCTGGATTTCAAGAAAATTACGGTTGATTAATAGCCGGCTCACCGGCCAGGCGCCCGGCAACATCCCGCTGCATCTGCTGATGGTTCTGATACTCGCGGGTCTTGTTGCGCAGATAGTCCTGCTTATCAACCACATGCAGCTGCTGCTCATAGCGCTCGGTCAAATCGTACCAGTTATTGATGCGCTTCGCAAAGAGCTCCGAGCCACCCACATCTTCAAGATAGGCGGCGATGGCGAAATAGTAACGCACGGCATTGCGCTCAATGGCGCCGCGCACGCCATCCACATAGACAGGATCACCGTCCTTCTGCTGCTCCACAACGGTAAAACCAACCCGGTCACGAGCTGCCGTCTTCATATAGGCGCGCATGACCGTACCGGCCAGCGAGCCGAACTCATATGAGTAGCTCATATGGACGAACGACTTGCCACTTGAAAGGGGCACGGCCTCAAACTCGATCCTATGATTGCGGGTATCCATCGGCGCGGTCGGGGCCGTCAGCGTGATATATGTATAATCATTCAGATAAGACTCAACATTGAAGAAGTAGTTGGCCGAGAGATTCTCGTCGGGTTCCTGATACTTGCTCTTGCCGGTAAAAACCGTCAGCACATCACGCCCCTTATCCTTGCTGTAGATGGCAGCCTTGGCATTGATGTGCAGCATGATAATATCACACCAGTTGTGAGGGTCGACCGCAGCCTGCTGAACCCGGCTGAAGGGGTAATCGACCACGCCATAGACTTCACCGCAGACAAAATCATCCTTCTCGATTGATTCAATATTGATCGGCAGGCCGTAGTCATTTTTCTGCAAATGGGGCTTTAGTGCCTGATATCTGCCGAGCAGCTCCAGCCTGGCGGCGGCATCGTCAGCTGCCTGAGCCGCACCGGAGACCAAAACAAAAACGCAGAGCAAGATGATTCGTAACCTAAGCTTCATAACTTCCTACTTTATAAATTTGAGCCAACATATCATAGAACGATCCATATGCAAATAACTTCAAAACTCAATCAAACAAGATGACGAAATCTGCGCAAATAAGTTGACAGCAATGTACAAGCTGGCTTAATTTGCCATAAATTATTTGGTATTGAACGATTACAATTTTACGCGGAGAGAAATGATGACAATAGAGAGACGACTGCACGAAAGAAAAGAGACAGACCTCCTGATCAGTCTGAATATCAGCGCCCTGGATTTCGAACTGAGCGGTGACGCCCGGACCGACAACATCAGCATCGGCGGCATCAAACTCTACGCCGAAGAGAGCCTGGAGCTCAGCGAAAATATCGCCGACGCCATTGTTGGCCGTGACATCACCGTCAACTTCAGCGATTACAAGCTCTCGGTTGACGGCAGCGTCCTGCGCGCCGACCACAGCTCCCGTGAAATGGCCGTTATAATTAACGAGGTCTCAAATCTGGATCTCTGGAAAGACATGTGCTCAATTCTTAAATCAGCCTGATGACGGGGAGCAGCGCTCCCCACAGCTCCCGAAACCCAACCTTAACTTGACTATCAAACTATTTTGGCATATTAGTTTGAATGTCAAACTTAAGGAGCCGCTATGAACGATCCTGCGATAAATCAACTCTGCCATCAACTGGTCGAGTTCTACGACAAGATCTCATCCTGGGAGCACACCGTCGTCAAGGAGAGCGAGCTCTCCCTGCCCCAGATGCACACCATTGAAACCCTCGGCCACCACGGCTCCCTGCGCATGAAGGAGCTGGCCAGCCACATGGGGATCACCACCGGCACCCTGACCGTCATGATTGACCGCCTCGAGAAGATGAACATGGTCAGCCGCCTGCCCAACGCCGAGGACAAGCGCTCCTTCCTGATCACCCTGACCGACGAGGGCAAAGAACATTTCGAGCAGCACCACAAGCTGCACGAGGAGCTGACAAACGACATGATCAGCGACCTCAATCACGACGAGATCGCACAGTTCAGCAGCCTCATACAGAGAATCATCAAGCATATCTAAGGAAGACGAGATGACCACCAACGATCTTGAACACAACCATGACTACTCCGTGACCAACCACCAGGCTGAGCGCAACACCATGCGCGTCATCATCCTGACCGTCAGCATGGCCATCATCGAAATATCTGCCGGCCTGATCTACGGCTCCATGGCCCTGCTGGCCGACGGCTGGCACATGACCACCCACGCCCTGGCCCTGGGCATCACCGTCTTCGCCTACTGGTTCTCGCGCAAACACCGCAACGATCCGGCCTACACCTTCGGCACCGGCAAGGTCGACACCCTGGGCGGCTTCACCTCCGCCATTGTGCTGGGCATCGTGGCCCTGATAATGGCCGCCGAATCCATAATGCGCCTTGTCAATCCGGCCGGCATTCAGTTCAATCAGGCCATCCTGGTGGCCGTCGTCGGCCTGGCGGTCAACCTGTTCAGCGCCATAATGCTGGGCAGCCACGAACATGAGCATGACGGGCAGAAGCACACCGACCACAACCTCAAGGCGGCCTACCTGCACGTCCTGGCCGACGCCCTGACCTCACTGCTGGCCATCGGCGCCCTGCTGGCGGGCAAGTTCTTCGGCCTGATCTGGCTCGATCCCCTGATGGGCATTGTGGGCGCGGCCGTGATCCTGCGCTGGGGCTACGGACTACTGCGGGAAACCGCCGCAATCCTGCTGGACCGGGATGTCAGCCCGGAAACATTTGAAATCATCCTCAGGCGGATCAAGCGCGAACCGGAAACCAAGATCACCGACCTGCACATCTGGCGCCTGGGCCAGCGCGACCTGGGCTGCATCATATCCCTGGCAACGCCGCATGAACGCTCAGCCGACAGCTACCGGCACCTGTTTGAGGATATTCCGGGGCTGAGCCATGTGACGATTGAGGTTAACAGAATTTAAGTCGGCATGCCCTAGAGGGACATGCCACATCTTTCAAGAAATGATTTATAAATCGTCTTAGTCTAGCAATACTTCTACAAGATCAGTTATAAAAACATCACCACCGGGCTCTTCGCCGGTAAAATATTCACTAAAACCTACCTTTGCTGTTATGTAAGGACCAAACCAATCCAACGGTATCATAAACTCTACACCATCAGGCGCTGAAGCTCCCAAGCACAAATTCCCAACTGGAACTTCAGTCAAAACATTCACCAACTGAACACTGCCACTATGCCTAATAACAACGGGCATACAAGCAGCAAAGTCTCTGTACATCGGATACTTAATTGTTATCTGAAAAGCACCTTGGTCATTTTCAATATCCGGATAAAGCATATCTACCACAACATTCGAATCCAACTCCAACTGCGTATCGACCCTCATATATACATATTCATTATTCGCAAGTGAATGCACCATATACATACGCACCAAATCGCGCCCAGCCACTTCCGATGGCACAACCAAAAAAGGATCAATACCATCCCAGTCTGCAAAATCACCATCCAATTTAATTTCCGCTGTCTCAACTACAAAAACATTATCATTACCGAGGTTTCCATGAATCTCATCACAGCCCTCAACTACATTACTCTCATCATTCTGCACATCACCTTGACTCAAATTGCTCTCATTATTTGAGATGGCAGGAATAATAATAAATTCATCAGATTCAGACTTAGTGCAGCCACAGATCAGCGCAACAAAACACATGAACAAACAGAATTTCCTCATCACAATCTCCTCAATAAAGAAATGCACCTCACATGAGGTGCATTTCATACTTACATTAGTTATCAATAAACTTAAAGAGTTAAACTAGTAGGCCTTTTTAAGGATCCCCAGCGCATCCTCATAGCTGACCTCTTCGGGATTATAGAAGAGGCAGCCGTCATTGATGGCCGTACGGGCGATGTCCGGCAAATCCGACTCACTGACGCCGGCATCGCGCAGCCTGATGGGCATGCCGCAGATGTCGTTCAGTTTCTTGAGCAGGTCGCGCACCAGCTGGACCGTGACCTTGGCCTGCTCCTTGGATTCCAGATAGTTGACCGAACCGCCGCCCAGCACGGTTGAGAGCTCACCGATGTACTCGCCGACCTTGCCGGAGTTATACTCCAGGCACCAGGGCAGCAGGATGGCGTTGGCCAGGCCGTGGGGCACCGAGCAGACCGCGCCGCAGGCATGGGCCGTGGCGTGCACAACACCGACCATGGCGTTCGAGAAGGCGATGCCGGCAAAGGTGGCCGCATTAGCCATGCCCAGGCGGGCCTCCTCATCTTCAGCGCCGTTTTCGGTGGCTCTTACCAGATACTTGGCAACCAGCTCGATGGCGGCCTTGGCGTAGGCGTCATCGATGGGATTCTTCTGCAGGCCGGTGTAGGCCTCCATGGCGTGAGTCAGGGCATCCATGCCGGTGGCCGCCGTAATCTTGGGCGGCACCGTGGCCGACATACGCGGATCCAGAATGGCCACATTGGGATAGAGCTTATCGGCCCCGAAGAGCATCTTGAAGTGCTTGTCGACATTCTTGATGATGGCCGCGCGCGTAACCTCCGAGCCGGTGCCCGAGGTGGTCGGCACGGCGATCATGGGCAGCAGATCCGCCTCAATATTCTCGGCGCCCTGAACCTTTAAGATATCATCGGTATCCTCGGAGATCATGATATTGGCGCCCTTGGCCGTATCCATGGCCGAGCCGCCGCCCACCGCAATGAAGCAGTCACACTCCTTGTCCTTGAAGAGCTGGGCCAGCTTGTTGACGATCTTGTCGCTGGAGTCCGGCGGCGCCTCGTCAAAAACAGTCACAATCTTCTGATGCTTGCTCTTCTTAAAGGCATCTTCCACATATTTGATCAGGCCGACCCCGGCCACGCCCTTGTCGGTGACCACAATGGCGCGTTTGCAACCCAGACGCTCCATCTCACCGGGAATCTTGTCCAGGGAGTTCTTGCCGGAGATTATCTTTCCGGGACAGTAGTGCTGATAGTAGTTGGGAACAATCATCTTTTACTCCTTTTAAGCAACTTTCATCAGGGCCAGCAGATCGCCCTCATTCAAAGACCCATCCCAGTTGTAGGCCGCACCCTTGGCGGCGGCCAGCTTGGCGACATCTTCCAGCTGATCACCGGCCAGACCGAGCCTCTCCAGTGAAATCTCGAGGTCGGCCGCAAAGAGGACCTTGTCGATCATGCGGATAACCAGCAGCGCCGCCGCCGAAGGCTTGTTGTCGGCATCCACATAGGCGTCCGAGCCGGCAAAGATATCGTAGAGGCGCTCAAAGGCTTCGGGCTGACGCCCGGCTTCATACTCGATCACCTGCTTGAGCAGGGCCACCTTGATCTCGGCCGGAGTGGCCGAACAGCGGGTGCGGGCGGCAAAGGCCAGGGCCTGCATGGTGCCCTGCATCTCATTGGAGAAGGCGATGCCGGCATAGATGGCGGCATTGGCCAGGGCCCGGTGCGCCTCGGCATTCTTCAAATCCTTGACGGCCGGCACCAGGTACTTGCGCAGCAGCTCCAGGGCCGCCGAAGCGTAGATGGTCACCACCGGATTGGTGCTGGCCAGGTAGCCGCTCAGGGCCGTGGCCATGATGTCCAGGCCGTGCAGGGCAACGGTCTTGGAGTCAACGTTGATGTGGGCCTTGTTGTCCAGCACCACCATGCGCGGATAGAGCTGCTCGCTCTTGACCAGGATCTCGGACCCGGCCTCCTCGTCCAGAATCCTGAAGGCGTCGGTGACCGGATAGCCGTCGGCAAACTGGAAGGGCACAACCACGATGTTCTTGAGGTTCTGCTTGATCTTGTTCATGCCGGCCACCTGCTTCAGGTCATCGGTAACACCGCTGACCAGCACATTGGCGGCCTTGGCCACATTGAGAGCCCAGCCCGAGCCGATCACCAGGAAGTTGTCGCAGCCGTTCTTTTCAAAGAGGTCCGCAACCTTGCGCGCATTGCGCAGGCTGGCGCTGTTGGACTTGATGTCACTGAAGACGTAGCCGATCTCCAGATCCGAATCCAGCATGGCCTGCTGCACCTTTCTGAAAACCAGTGAGTTCCGCAGCGAGCTGTCCATGACCACCATGGAGCGTTTGTTGCCCATGCGGTCCATCTCAAAGGGCATATTGGAGATCGCCAGCTGGCCGCTGACAATCTTGGTGGGACAGTAGTGTTCATAAATGTCAGGTAAAATCATAAATGACCTCCTAGTGCTTCTTGAAGATATGACGGACAACCGCCGGCACAACCGCCAGATAGACGCCCACGCGATGCAGCCACTCTTTGGGGGTGAACTTCTTGGCGCGTCTGAAGTTACGCTTGGCGATGAAACTTGGGAAGAGATAGAACTCAACCAGATCCAGGATGCGCACCGCCTCCATGATCATGCCGTTATCGCCGCGGGTGATAACGCGGTTCTCGGCCGCAGCCTGAACCGTACCTATATATAGGGTGAAGGCCATCATGCCGGCATCCAGATTCTTAAACAGAATCGAGACGTCCGGACTCTGCATGCCGGTTCCGAGATAGTAGAGACGTCCATCGCGCTTCTCGATGGTGATCGCCGGACCGTTGGGCAGAACACCCAGGGCAAAGCGGCGCCCCTCCTCCCAGTAGGACAACTCTTCGCGACACTCCGGCACCAGACGCGAGACCGGCTCAAAGCAAGGCCCCAACGCCTGCAGAACCAAACTGATGTAGTTCTTTTTGAGCTTTCTCTCCCACTCAGGATAACCGGGGATGGAACGAACCAAGATACTCGTTGATTCAACAATACTGTTCATCTAAATCCTCCTAAACAGACTAAACCTTGAATGCACACTCAAAACCTGTACTCTGTTCATTCTTATAATCACTACTATTTATATTCGTCAATACATTTCTCACAAGGTTCAAGATATGGATTATTTACAATTACTTTCATTGAGTTAACCGAAATCCAAAGACACGAACGTTTTCACAAAACAGCAAAACCCACCGGCCGCATCTACTCTTCACGTTGATTATGATTCCACACAACCCACAAAAACATTGACCAGGCCAAACAGAATTATATAAACCTAAGGACCGTGTAGTGAAATCCAACACAAGGAGATTTTAAATGAGCACCATTAATATTGACTACAAAGAACTGATGCGTTTCATGGAGGAGGGTTTCTCCGCCATGGGCGTTCCCGCCGAAGACGCTAAAATCTGCGCCAAGGTTCTGATCGAATCCGACCTGCGCGGCATCGAATCCCACGGCATCGGACGCTTCAAGATGTACGTCGAGCGCATGCAGGACGGCATCCAACACGCAATCACAGACGATACCGTCATCAAGGAGACCGCCAACACCGCCGTCATCGACGGCAAAGACGGCATGGGCCACGTGATCGCCTACAGGGCCATGCAGCGCGCCATCGACATGGCCAAAGAGAACAATATCGGCATGGTGGCCGTCAAGGACTCCACCCACTTCGGCATCACCGGCTACTTCCCGACCATGGCCGTCGAGCAGGGCATGATTGGCCTGGCCTTCTCCAACGCCAGACCGTCGGTGGCCCCGACCTTCGGCGTCGAGCCGGTCATCGGCACCAACCCCATCAGCTTCGGCGCTCCCAGCGACGACAACTATCCCTTCCTGCTCGATATCGCCACCTCCACCGCCCAGCGCGGCAAGATGGAGGTATTGGCCCGCGAAGGCAAGCCGACCCCCAAGGGTCTGACAATCGCCATCGACGGCTCCCAGCCCACCGACAGCCAGCAGCTGCTCAAGGACTTTGTGGCCGGCACCGCGGCCCTGCTGCCTTTAGGCGGCGCCGGCGAGACTCTGGCCGGCTACAAGGGCTACGGCCTGGGCGTGATGGTCGAAATCCTCTGCGCCGCCTTCGGCGGTTCAGCCTTCGGCAAGGCCCTCAACGGCCTGGACGAGGACGGCAACCCGATCCCCTACGCCCTGGGCCACTTCTTCATGGCCATCAACCCCGAGAGCTTCATGGGGCTGGAAACTTTCAAGAGCATCACCGGCGGCATCATGCGCGAGGTACGCGAGTCCAGAAAAGCTCCGGGGGAAGATCGCATCTATCTGGCCGGTGAGAAGGAGTTCGAGATGAGTGAGAAGCGTAAGGTTGAAGGCGTGCCGGTTGGCGAGCCGCTGCAGAAGATTATTCGTGAGCATATTGCGGAGTATGATTTGAAGGGGTTTGATTTTCCGTTTCTGTAGATAATTCAGCACGTCACTGGCAAGCGTTCCGCTTGGCCAGTGGCACCCTACTGTCATTGCGAGGAGCCTGCGACGCAGCAATCCCAGTGCCGCAAGACCAGATTGCTTCGCTGCGCTCGCAATGACAGCTAAAGAATTTGCACTTCCCCTATCCCAATTTTTTTCATATACCCACCCCATGCAACAACTACCATACAGATCATTCAGCTCATACCTGCGCGAAACCTTCGGCGAGCGCGTCCAGAAGATCACCCTGGATGCCGGCCTGGACTGCCCCAACCGGCAGGACGGCTCGGGCGGCTGCATCTACTGCAACGCCAAGGGCTCGGGCACCGGCGCCCTAGCTGAGGGCGTAAATCTTGAGGAGCAGATCGAAACCCAGATCAAGCACATGACCCGCCGCTACGGCGCGAGCAAGTTTCTGGCCTACTTCCAGTCCTACTCCAACACCTATGGCTCACTCGAGAAGCTGCGCTCAATCTATGACTGCGTGCTGCCCCATGACCAGATCGTGGGCATGGCCATCGGCACCCGGCCGGACTGCATTGACCGCGAGAAGCTAGACCTGATCTATGAGTACTCGGACAAACGCAAGATCTGGGTCGAATATGGCCTGCAGTCGGCCAATGACAAAACCCTGGAGCTGATCAACCGCGGCCACGACGTCGGCAAGTTTGTGGACGCCGTCGAGCTGACCGCCGGCTACGGCTTCCGCATCTGCGCCCACCATATTATTGGCCTGCCGAATGAAGGCATGGATGACTGGCTGGACGCGGCCAAGCTGCTGAATGCGCTGCCCGTGACCGACCTCAAGCTGCACCTGCTCTACGTGGTCAGGGGCACCGAACTCGACAGAATGTACCAGGCCGGACAATACAACCCCCTTGAGCAGGAGGAGTATGTGGAGGGCGTGGCCCAGTTCATCGCCCATTTGCGCCCCGACATCGTGGTCCAGCGCATCACCGGCGACCCGCACGCCGCAGAGCTGGTGGCCCCGCTCTGGTCGCTCGAGAAACATGTGGTAAGAAATGAAATAATAGCAAAGCTAAACAACCTGCAAATCCGCCAGGGGAGCCGATATGCAACTCTATAATATTGAAGTCAAGCAGGGCCTGCTGCTGGCGCCCATGGCGGGCTTAAGCGACTGGCCGCTGCGCATGCTCTGCCGGCGCTACGGTTGCGAGATCGCCTACAGCGAGATGATCTCGGCCCCGGGATTGATCCGCTCCACCAAGAAGACCCTCGAGTACCTGGAGCGCCCGGCCGCCGACCAGCCCCTGATCGGACAAGTTTTCGGCGCCCGTCCCCACGAGGTCGCGGAAGCCTCGAAGATGATTGCCGACACCGGCGTGGCCGGCATCGACATCAACATGGGCTGCCCGGTGCGCAAGGTTGTCGGCAAGGGCCAGGGCTCGGCCCTGATGAAGGATATCGAAACCGCCGTGGAGATGACGCGCCAGGTGGTGCGGGCCGTCGACATTCCGGTCAGCGCCAAGATCCGCGCCGGCTGGTCAGTTGAGGAGATGAACGCGCCCGAGTTTGCCAGGCGCCTGGGCGAGACCGGTATCGACTGCCTGATCATCCACCCGCGCACCCGCGGCGACATGTTCCGCGGCCTGCCGCGCTGGGAGATCTTCCCCGAGGTGGTCGAGGCCAGCCCGGTGCCGGTAATCGCCAGCGGCAACATCCTGTCATTTAAAGATCAGGAGATGGTCAGGTCGCTGGGGGCGGACGGCATCATGATCGGCCGCGGCGCCATCGGCCGGCCCTGGATCTTTTCCGAGCTCAGCGGAGGAAATGTGCCCGATATTCAGGAGCGCCACGAGCTCTGCCTGGAACATCTGGATATGCTCTGCGAATATATGGGCGACAAGGGCGGCATCTTCCGCTTCCGCAAATTCCTCTCGGCCTATGTCAAGGGCCTGCGCGGCGCCACCGTCTTCCGCCAGGAGGCCTGCCTGATCGACAACCTTGAAGAACTGCAGCAGCGCATCAATCAATACTTCAGCACCCTTGATTAAGAAATAACATTCGCAACTCTTGATATAGATCAATTACGCTCCATTATTAACCAGGTAGAACTTCTTCATTAAATCTCTCTAAAGGGAGAAAGACATGAAACAGATTCTGATCCTGGGTGCCGGCACCGCCGGAACAATGATGGCGGTTCAACTCAAGCGCAAGCTTGACCTTGACCAGTGGGCGATCACGGTTGTTGATCAGGACCCCAACCACTACTACCAGCCTGGCTACCTCTTCATTCCGTTCGGCATCTACGACAAGAGCGATGTCATCAGGCCGGGGCGCAAGTTCATCCCCAAGGGGGTCAACTATCTGCTGGCCAAGGCCGAGACAATTGACTACGCCGGCAACCAGGTCAAACTTGAAGACGGCAACAGCCTGGCTTACGACATCCTGATCATTGCCACCGGCAGCCGCATCGCCCCCGAAGAGAACGAGGGCCTGCTGGAATCGGGCTGGCAGGAGAACATCTTTGACTTCTACACCGCCGACAGCGCCGACAAACTGGGCAGACGCCTGCAGCGCTTTGAGGGCGGCAAGCTGGTGGTGCACATCGCCGAGAACCCCATCAAGTGCCCGGTGGCGCCGCTGGAGTTTGTCTTCATGGCCGACGCCTGGCTGCAGCAGCGCGGCATCCGCCACAAGACCGAGCTGAGCTTCGTGACCCCACTGCCGGCGGCCTTCTCCAAACCGGATGCGGCCCGGGTCATGGGCGGCCTGATGGGCGAGCGCGGCATCGAGCTGGTGCCCGACTTCAGCATCGAACATGCCGAGGCGAACAAGATCGTCTCCTACGATGAGAAGGCGGTCGAATTCGACCTGCTGGTGACCACCCCCACCAACATGGGCGATCCGGTCATGGAGCGCTCCGGCATCGGCGACGATCTAAACTTTGTGCCCACCGACAACTTCAGCCTGCAGGCCGAGGTCAAGGACAACATCTTCGTCATCGGCGACGCCACCGACCTGCCCAGCTCCAAGGCCGGCTCTGTAATTCATTTCCAATCAGAAATCTTAGCTGAGAATATACTGAGCTACATCGCCGGCCGTGAGCTGAGCGCGCGCTTTGACGGCCACTCCAACTGCTTCATCGAGTCGGGTCACGGCAAGGCCTTCCTGATCGATTTCAACTATGAACTTGATCCGGTGGAGGGCACCTATCCCTTCCCGGTTGTGGGGCCCTTCTCGCTGCTCAAGGAGACCAGGCTCAACCACCTCGGCAAACTGGGTATGAAATTTATCTACTGGAACATCCTGCTCAGGGGCATCCCGGTGCCCGGCATCACCTCAGAAATGGGCCGAGCAGGCAAAAAAATACCAAAGTAAGGAGAACTGATATGGCAGAGATTGCTGGAAAAAATGTTGAAGTTACCGAAGACGGCTACCTGGTAAACCCCTCAGACTGGACCAAGGAGATCGCCGAAGCGATCGCCAAGGAAGAGGGCATCGAGCTGAGCGCCGCCCACTGGAAGGTGATCGACTTCATCCAGAGCGACTTCAAGGCCAAGGGCGTGCTGCCCTCGATCCGCCGACTCAAGAAAGCCGGCGGCATCGACACCAAGGAGTTCTACGAACTCTTCCCGGACGGACCGCTTAAGAAGGCCGCCAGAATCGCCGGACTCTCGAAGCCCGCCAGCTGCGTATAGGAGGAATCATGTCAGACGATAAGATCAAAAAAGTATCGATCGTATGCTCGAAGGGCTCGCTGGAGGGCATCTATCCGGCCCTGATCATGGCCAACGGCGCCCGCATGGAGGGCATCGAGGCCTCCATCTTCTTCACCTTCTTCGGCCTGGACGCCATCACCAAGAAGAAGATGTCCAAGATCAAGGTGGCCACCGTCGGCAACCCGGCCATGGGCATCCCGACCCTGATCGGCGCCCTGCCCGGCATGTCGGCCATGGCCACCGCCATGATGAACAAGAAGATGGACTCGCTGGACATTCCGCCCATCGATGAGTTTGTCGAGCTCTGCGCCGCGGCCGGCGTCAAGCTCTACGCCTGCAAGGCCACCGTCGACATGTTCGGCCTGAGCATGGACGACTTCTGCGACGAGGTCGACAGCGTCCTGACCGTCGGCGACTTCTACGACATTTCGGCCGGCGCCCAGATCATATTCACCTAACCCATCTGCCGGGCGGCCCGACCACAGGGCCGCCCAACCTCCGAATTGCGAATAGTCATTCACAATTTAACCCAACTAATTATCGTCACAGACTCTCCATTAGCCCCCTAATTAAGCACATCTGAAACATACCAATAATTATCATTGTGAATACCTGCTCACTGTGCTATTTATCACATCCATTAAAAATATTCATATCATCAGGGGGCCAGACATGATCCGGAACACAACACTACAGGCCGACTTCTACCAGCAGAAGCGCACAGGCCGTATCAACCTGCTGCGCGAAAAGGTCCGCTCAATCCTGGAGATGAACTACAAGCTTGACATCAACACCACCGAGAAAATTCTCGAAAACCACTTTGCCGACAATTTCCTGCCGAGCTGGTACTTCTTCAGCAACACGCCCGAAGACATTGCCGACCACATCTTCATCATCAGCCAGCAGCTGGACGCCAACAACGAGCATCTGCAGCTGGTCAGCCGCGACGGCAAGTCGATCACCTACTTCCTGAACGTCGGCCGCGACGTACCCGGACGGCTGGCGCGCTTCATCAAGGAGAATGAGGACATCGGCATGAGCTCGTACGACTCCTACAAGACCAGCTCGGGCATCCGCATCGTCACCATTGAAACCCCCGGGCGCAAGAGCAACGACATCTCCCCCGACGACCTTGCGGAGTTCGAGCAGATCAAGGAGGCCGGCCGCAAGGTAGCCGACCTCAAGGACTATCGCTACACCGATGATTTCATCAAATGCCTGACCGACAGCTACCTGCAGGAGGAGGTCAACACCTTCATGCTCTCCAAGCGCATCCTGCGCCACCTGAGCGTCTATGAGGACATCCGCCTCTCCAACAGCGTTGTAGTCAGGACTGAGGAGTCCTCGGTCGGCATCAACAATGAGAAGCTCGAGTCCTGCGAGCAGCGCATTGTGGTGGGCTGCAAAAACCCCGGCCGCCGCTTCATCCAGAAAATATTGAAAATATTCAAGGAGCATGAGGTCAACCTGATCCGCTCCTACTATGACACCTTCGAGCATCTGGAGATCGCCGACAGCGTCGGCATCTGCTCCCTCTACCTGAAAGCTGACACCAACATCGACTGCCTGGTGGGCAAGCTCAGGGCCATCGAGATTGAACCCGAGGAGGAGCACAACAACACCCTCGAGAAACGCCTGGAAAACATTGTCCGCAGTCTGAGCTCCAGCGACCTTGGCGATACCGAACTGGAAAACCAGCTGGCCGAACTCTACAAGCTGGTGGACCAGAACACCGACCTTGCCACCGATGATGAGCTGGGCAACTTCCTGCTCAACTCCTACAGCGACTTTCTGGAGGCCGCCGAACTGACCGGAATCGACAGAGATGCGCGCACCCTGCAGATGCTGCTGGGCTTTGAAGCCTTTGACGAGTTCTTCGTGCCCAGCAAGATTGAGCATAAAACCTACAACCGGCCGGGTTTCCGCACCAAGCACAACTCGGCCCGCGGCGCATTCAAGGGCGGCCTGCGCATCGACCCCATCGTTGAGTTTGTCGAGGTGGCGGCCCTGGCCTTCATGATGACCTGGAAATGCGCCCGCTCCAAGATCCTCTTCGGCGGCGGCAAGGGCGGCATCATGCTCAACCCGCGCGATTTCGACAACGGCTCCATCGATTTCTTCGACACCCTGACCAACTTCGGCCGCTCCCTCTTCCTGGTGACCGGCCCGGCCAAGGACGTGCCGGCCGGCGACGTGGGCTGCGGACCGGCCGAGATCGGCAACATGTTCGAGGGTTTTAAATCGGCCCTGCGCGACCTGGCCCTGATGGTCTACGGCAGCAAAAAAGTGGTCAGCCTGATCGGCAACAACCGCATCGTCTCAATCGAGCAGGCCCGCCAGATGCTGTCCAGCAACTTTGCGGTCGACATCTGGGATGAAGCCATCCTCAGAGAGCTGACCACCAGCGAGAGGTATCTGGAGCTGGTCTGCGCCGCCCAGATCACCGGCAAACCGCGCATGGGCATCCAGGCCCGCACCGGCGCCACCGGCCGCGGCTTGTGCTACAGCGTCCTGGCCGCGGTGACCCAGATGTATCTGGATGGGTCCTGGGAGGCATCCACTGAACCCACCAGCGATGAGCGCGCCCTGCTCCAAAAGGTGGCCGCCATCAATGAAACGGTCATCATTGAAAAGAACGGTAACAATATCATCGCGGCCGATGAATGGCGGCTGCTGAACGAGGACATCTTCCCCAAGCTGCTCAAGGATAAGCGCGTGGTGGTACAGGGCAGCGGCAAGGTCGGCAGCTCAATCCTGGAAGAGCTCAAGCCCTACGGGGTCAATGTGATTGCCGTAGCCGATGCCGGCGGCGCATTGATCGGCCAATACCTCAGGATTGAAGATCTGCTGCAGGCCATCAGGGAGTCGCGCCACAACCCCGACCGCAGCCTGCGCAACACCATCATGGGCTGCGACAAAAACGTCAATGAGAAGATATTCGGCGCCCGCGAAGGTGCCGCCATCCTAGAGCTGGAGTGTGACATCCTGGTGCCGGCGGCCCTCGAAAATGCCATCACCGCCCGCAACGCCCGCAACATCAAAGCCAAGATCATCACCTGCGGCAGCAACGGCTCCAACACCTCCAAGGCCGAAAAGATCCTGAGCGAGAGCGGCATCACCGTCATCTACGACTTCCTGGCCAACCAGGCCGGCGTCAACGCATCCTACTTCGAGTGGCTCAGAAACCTGAGCGAGCGTTTCCGCTATGAGGCCGAGGTGATCCACAAGCAGGAGTTCGACATCAACGCCATGGATGCCTACATCATGCCCGAGTTCAAGGAGCGCATCAAAGAGATTTTGGCCGCGCCCGAGTCAGCCGCCACAACCCACGCCTGGAACATGATCCTGCGCGACATCATGTTTGCCGCCATCAATGAGGATTATCTTACAGCCTGCCAGGACGGAGTCTCCATGAAAACGGCCGGATTCGCCAACACCCAGCTGCGCGTACTGTGCGCCATGCTGCTCAAGCTCAACTACCAGAAGCGGACTGAAATGTGGGCAGCCTTAAGCGACACCACCAGGCAGAAGCTCGAACCGTTCTTCAGCCACCCAGAGGCCATGCTCTTCAACCCCAGAGCCAAAGAACTCTACAGCTAAACGAGAGCCGGGTGCCATTCCCGGCTTTTTCTCCTTAAGGGTTCCGCATTCGCGCCGAGAAACAACTATTATGAATGCAAAAGCGAGACTCATCATAATCTGTGTGCTGGCCCTCCTGATCGGCGGGCTGAGCATGGGTCTCACCCCCAGCGGCTACCTCAGCTACACCACTACCCATGGCCAGGCGCCCGCTGATTATATCAGCAGCAGCGCTGCCGCCAACAGCCTGACCCTGATCGGCACCCGTCACCGGGATGCCCGCATTCACCAGATCATCATCGATGCCCTGCCGCAGCTGAGCGAGAACGGCATCAAGACGCTGTTTGTGGAGATCCCCTCAAACCAGCAAGCCAATATCGACGCCTACCTGCATTACGAGCAGGAGGCTGATGCAATCGGGCTGTGGGAGATCATCGCCTCTGAATCATATATCAGAATCCTGGAGCGTGCCCGGGCCCTTAAGCTGAACATCATCGCCATTGACCGTCCCCATGACCGCGACGGCTCGCGCGACCTCTGGATGGCCGATACCATCAACAGTCACATCCGCGCCAATCCCGAGACCCGCGGGCTGGTCATCGCCGGGGCCCGCCACATCATGAAGAACATCGAATGGAACAACGGCCACGACCCCTCCATGGCCGATCTGCTGGCCGCCCACGCCACCTTCTCAATTGTGATATGGCCCAATGCCGACTACGCGGCCGAACCCCTGGGAATCGATACCGGCAAGACTTTTCTGAATGTCAGAGACACCACGCTCAAAAGCATGAACATCAAGCCCCACCTGGCCCTGCACAACACAACCGACGGCGTCATCATGCTGCCGGATGCCTGAACAAACCTTAAAGTTCAACTTTAACCTTTGCATAGCTTTTACATAAGTATATAATCAGCATATTCTTTATTTTATGCAGGAGGTTAATGATGCTTTTTTTGAATCCGAAGAAACACGCGCGCAAGTATCCTGATGAGCGGTCCAGAGAGATCATGCTCAAAACCATCGAGTTTTTCGAAAACAAGGGCAAGACCAAGCTCAAAGAGGACGACCACGAGCGCGTCTGGTATGATGATTTTCTGGCATTCGTCAAAGAGAACAAGATCTTTGCCCAGTTCCTGACCCCAACCCAGTACGGCAAGGATGAAAACTACCGCTGGGACACCTACCGCAACTGCGAGTTCAGCGAAATTCTGGGTTTCTACGGCCTGCACTACTGGTACACCTGGCAGGTGAGCATCCTGGGCCTGGGCCCCATCTGGATGAGCAACAATGAGGAGGCCAAGAGAAAGGCCGCGGCCCTGCTGGAAGACGGCGCCATCTTCGCCTTCGGCCTCTCCGAGCGCGCCCACGGCGCCGATGTCTACTCCACCGACATGGTGCTCTCCAAGCAGGCCGACGGCAGCTACCTGGCCAACGGCGAGAAGTACTACATCGGCAACGGCAACAAGGCCGAGATGGTCTCCAACTTCGGCAAGTTTGAAGAGAGCGGCGAGTACTGCTTCTTCGTGGCCAACTACAAGCATAAGCAGTATGAGCTCAAGAAGAACATCGTCAACGTCCAGTCCTACGTGGCCAACTTTGCCTTGAACGACTACCCAATCCAGGAGTCCGACATCCTCTCCAAGGGCGACGACGCCTGGAACTCGGCCCTCAACACGGTCAACGTCGGCAAGTACAACCTGGGCTGGGCCTCCATCGGCATCTGCACCCACGCCTTATATGAGTCCATCAACCACGCCTCAAACCGCGTACTCTACGGCATGCATGTGACTGACTTCCCGCATGTGCGCCAGATCTTTACCGATGCCTATGTGCGCCTGACCGCCATGAAGCTCTACGGCCTGCGCTCCAGCGACTACATGCGCACCGCATCCGCCGACGACCGCCGCTACCTGCTCTACGACCCCACCATGAAGATGAAGGTCACCACCCAGGGCGAAATCGTCGTCGACTTGCTCTGGGACGTGATCGCGGCCAAGGGCTTTGAGATGGACACCTACTTTGAGGCGGCCGCCCGCGACATCCGCGCCCTGCCCAAACTGGAAGGCACCGTACATGTCAACATCCTGCTGATAATCAAGTTCCTGCAAAACTACCTATTCAATCCGGCAGAGTATCCGGAAATACCGACGGTTGACGATATCCGCCACGACGAGTTCCTCTTCAACCAGGGACCGACCCGGGGCCTGGGCAAGATCCAGTTCCACGACTATCAAATAGCCTACAACAAGTACGACCTGCCCAACATCAACCTCTTCAAGGAGCAGATAAACACCTTCAAGGAGATGCTGATCGGTGCCACGCCGACCAAGGAGCAGGGTATGAATCCCGACTTCACCCTGACCGTCGGCGAGCTCTTCACCCTGATCGTCTACGGCCAGCTGATCCTGGAAAACGCAGCAACTCACAACATTGAAGATGAGGTCCTCGACCAGATGTTCGACTGCTTCGTGCGCGACTTCTCAGCCTTTGCCCTGCAGCTCTACAACAAGACCACCAGCACTCAAGAGCAGATGGACTACTGCATGAAGATGATCCGCAAGCCGATCTTTGACCAAGAGCGCTACGACAAGGTCTGGTCAGAGGTAATGGCGCTCAAGGATCTCTATGAGATGAATCCCTAGTGGATCATCTGGAAACAGTTATCGAGGGTGATGAGGGCGCGCCAGTTGCCGTCATCACCCACCCTCACCCGCTCTACGGCGGCAACATGCACAACAATGTAGTCATGGCGGCGGCCGAGGCGGCCAGAGACGCCGGTTACCGGAGCCTGCGCTTCAACTTCCGCGGTGTCGGCGCCAGCCAGGGCAGCCATGACGGACTTGATGGCGAGCTTGAAGATCTGACGACTGCAATCAATTACAGCAAGGCGCAGCTCCTGATCGGCTACTCATTCGGCGCCTATATCGCAGCCCACTACATTCAGCGGCACCCACTGGATTGCATCCTGATCGCACCCCCCAATGCCATGCTGGCAATGCCCGATGTATATGTGCCGATGATCGTCGGCCGACATGACAGTTTCTGCAACATCAATCAACTAAACAGCAACCAGCTGATTATTGAGCCAGTGGCCGACCATTTCTGGGTGGGGCAGGAGAGTTTACTGCAGCAGCACTTGTTGCAGATAATAAAAAAGGCCCGCTAATGCGGGCCTTTTCAGTGACAATATTATAAATCTTAACCGGCAACCGGCTTGAAGATCTCCCAGAGGATGAAGGGAACCAGCAGCAGCAGGATGTGCAGCTCGGCAATGATGCTGGGCATCAGGAAAGTTTTAAGATCATTGGACGGAGCCGGGGTGACACCCTTAAACTGAGGAACCCAGCGCGGGATGCGACCCAGAAACTCTTTATAAGGCTCACCATATTTAATCTTCAGATGGCTCTCTTCATAGAGCACGGTCATATGATAGGTGGCGTAGCAGCCCAGAATCATAACCGGCACAAACCAGAGCAGACCGGCCATCACAGTGATACCGACCAGACAGAGGGTATTGCCGTGATAGATGGGGTTGCGCACATAGACATAGGGTCCGGTCAGAGTCAGAACCTTATGGGTCTTCAAGCGGTAGTGCAGATGAATCTGAGCCCAGATTCTGATCAGCCAGCCAAGGGTAAACAGAATTGCACCGACCACATAGCAGCAGATAGCATTATCGGAACTTACCACACCCCAAGGGGCCAGGAATGAAAAAAGGTAGAGGGGCACAATCAAAGCGCCGCGCAGCTTATACCAAATCTTTCCGGTCTCTTTATTCTCTTCGCTCATCAAATCCTCCTCAGCCAGTCACCTGGTAAATTGTTGAGCCGTTCTATGATGATTAACTGGTCTTGTCAAGAATTGTCTCCCCCCAAAGCCCATCGCCCCGCAGAGCACAATTAGCAGCATTAATCCTTATAGCCAATACAACCGATTGTATACATTACCAAACTTTAACACACGGTTTCACCGTTTCATGTTTCAATGCAGATTAAAGGAGGCTAAAATGCGCGCAGCTGCAATCATCGCCCTGATGTTACTCATACCAGGCCTGTCCCAGGCCTATGATGTGGAATTTGGAATCAGCCAGAACGGTCTTTCCGTCGCAGCCCAATGCGAAATTGACGGCGACAGAGGCTACCTGACCCATGATGCCAACGGCAAGCCCTGTCTGATCCTGAGCGGGTCCGCCTACAGCATGGGCTATCAGGCCGGATTTCTCATGCCCGAGCAGGCCCGCAGCATGGTGCAGGACTACCCGTATAAGATCGGCGAATCCATGCTGGGCATCAGCCGGGAAGAGGCCCCCATCCTCTATGATTTCATCGAAGCCGAAGGGCGCAAACTGGTCAGGATGGCACAAAGCTCCATACCCGACTACCTGCTGGAGGAGATGCAGGGCCTCGCCGACGGCATCACTCAGCGTCTCAGCGAAGACGAAAGCTCATCCGGCCTGACCATCACCCTTGAAGATGTGCTGGTGCTCAACATGGGTTTTGATGCCTTCTACTCCATCCTGATGACCGGCCAGCTGCCCAGCCTGCAGAATCCGGGCGACATCCTCAATATCCCCGGCATCGAATCCGAGCATTTCGAACTGAACAAGGGCCGCCTAATCTTCCCCAACGCCGATCCCTGGGCCGTGGGTTGCAATGAGTTTGTGGTCTCCGGCGAGGCAACCGTCACCGGCCGTGACGTCTTTCATGGCCGCGACTTCATGTTTCCGACCGGCAACATCATCGAGCACACCACCTGCATGACGGTCTATCTGCCGGATGAGGGCCAGCCCTTCATCGCCGTCTCGGCCCCCGGCTTTGTCGGCCAGCCCACGGCCATCAACAGAGAGGGGCTCTCCATGGGCGTCGATGTGGTCTCGGCCTCCTGCACCCGCAGCAATCCTGGCCTGGGCTGCCTGCTGGTCATCCGCGACATAATCCAGAACTGCACGGACATCGATGAGGCTGTGCAGCGCATGCGCGAGCAGGAGCGCGGCGTATCCTGGCTCTATGCCATGGCTGACAACGAGCGCAGCGCAGAGTTCAGCAACGGCCTGATGGTCGAGGCCGGCATGAATGAGCCGTTTTTCAGCGGACCCGACCTGCTGCCGCGCCTGCAGCAGTGGCTGATGTGGCCCATGATCCGCCGGCTCGACCCGACCCTGCCCGACAACGGCCTGATGTTCAGGGACCAGGAGTGGATCTTCCCGGATATTTTCCGTAATCCGCCCTTCAATATCTTCGATGTCCAGTTTCCGGACCAGGTTGAGGAGGATCCCAATCTTGTACTGGCCACCAATCACTTCATCATCCCGCGCATGGTCTTCACCACCCTGACGCCCTGGGCCTCCACCTACAACAGCATTAACAAGACCACCACGCTCTGGCGCTATGAACACCTGCTGGGCCTGATTGAAGAGTCGGATAAGATCGACTATGAACGCGCCAGGTGGCTGATTGACTTCCTCAACCCCAACCATGAGCAGGCCGTCACTTTCAGCAACTATGCGCCCGGCGGTCCAGTCAAGGGCCATCACGCCATCATTGACAATAACAATGCCACCATTGAGGCCCTCTTCGGCTTCTATGGACCCGATCAGGAAAACCGCACCCCGTGGATCAGACTCAACCTGCGCGACTTCCTCTAGATGCTGAAAACATGACTAGCCACATTGTTCATAATCATTTAAGCTGGTTAAAAGTTTTTCATCTACTTCAGCAAAAGGAGAATGGAAATGAGTGACTTCACACTTTACAGTGGCGCACACAGTGGCGCCGAAGCCGAATTTGGACGCTGCGCCGAACGCTGGGGCATCAATGAGGTGAACTTCTCATTCGAGGGCCATGTCATGGAACGCAACAAAAACATCAAGATGCTCAGCGACCATGATCTGCAGATGGGCGACATCAGCATGGAGATCGTCTCCAAGCGCATGGGCCGCTTCTTCGGCAATGCCGAAAAGATCAGACGCGTCCTGCAATCGATCTTCCACATCGTCAACAACGGTCATGATATCTTTGCCGTCGGCCTGATCCTGCCCGACAACACCGTCAAAGGCGGCACCGGCTGGGGCATCGAACTGGGCAAGTTTTTCAACCGGCCGACCCACGTCTATGATCAGGAGCAGAAGGCCTGGTTCAGCTGGCTCAACGGCGAGTGGGTCGCCTCTGCGCCGACTGTCCAGAGCAAGAGCTTTGCCGGTCTTGGGACCCGCTTCCTGAATGACGACGGCCGCCAGGCCATCGCCGAGCTCTTCCAGCGCTCCTTCGGTGATCCGCAGAACTGAAAAACGGGCGGCCGTCGGCCGCCCGATCTTTCGATATCGATAAATATCTCTTTTATTTAATATTATATGCATCAGCTGCCGTTATTTATAGTGTGCAATCTGATACTTTGAAGGAGAAGTGATGCTTGATATTGTTTGGCACAGCTATTTCGCATTCCAGAAACAGCACCTCTGCCAGTGGCTGCCGCCCAAGTTGCAGCGCAGACTATCGGAGAAGCTGATCATCAAAACGGTTCAACGCGCCTACCATGAGGTACCTTTCTATCGCGAGCTCTACGACAGGGCCGGCATTGACATCAACAGCATCCAGACAATCGACGACCTCAAACGGCTGCCAACCATAAGCAAGGATGATATCCGTCAGAACTATCCGGACAACATAATCTCAAGCCGCTACAACATCAACAAACTGCAGTGTTCAGCCACCACCGGTTCAACCGGCAAGTCCCTGGCCTTCTGCTTCACCCCCAAGACCTACGCCTACTATCTCAACACCAGCGTGCGCGTCAGCAGCATGATCGGCTATTGGCCCTGGCACAAGGCGGTCTACATCAAGTATACGGCCGTGAGCATGCCCAAATTCGGACCCTTCTTCCGGGCGGCCCATATCCCCTCCACCATCACGGTCGAGGAGCAGATCGAGCAGCTCCGAAAGGAGAAGCCCGACTTCCTGGTGGGCTATGCCTCCATCATCCTGGAGATCGCGCGCAAGGCATCCGCCGCGGATCTGGCAAAAATCCGACCCAAAATCATCTCGGTCAACTCGGAGATGTCGACCCAGGCCCAGCGCAACTTCATCTCCCAGAAATTCGGCTGCCCGGTCTACGACGAATACTCAACCGAGGAGACCTGGATGATCGCCGCCCAGTGCAAGCATCAGCACTATCACGTTTTCAGCGACAACGTCTGGGTAGAGTTTCTAGACCAGCACGGTCAGGATGTCGCCCCGGGCGAGACCGGTGAAATTGTGCTGACAACCCTGCGCAGCCCGGCCATGCCCTTTATCCGCTATCGCATCGGCGACATGGGTAAACCTTCCAAAGAAACCTGCAAATGCGGCCGTGGCCTGCCGATCCTGGAGTCATTCGAAGGGCGCAGTGACGACTCCTTCATCCTGCCCAGCGGGCGCTTTGTCTCTTCGCTTAAAATACTCAATATATTCACAACCTTCATCAAGAAGGATCTGCACCTGATGAATGAATTCAGGGTAATCCAGCGAGAACCGGGCCTGGTGGAGATTGAGCTGGAGCCCGGCAGCCACTACACGGCCGAAGGTTTCGGCCAGCTAACCAACCGCCTGCGGGAACTTTTCGGCGAACCGGTCAAGATTGAGGTCAAGCTGGTGGACAAAATCAACAGCCAAGGCCGCATCAAGCGCAAGGCGATCGAATCGCAGGTGACGCGGCCAGAGTAGCAACACTTTACAACCCCGCAACCTCTCTCTATATTACAGTTATTCTATTTAATTGTATGAGGGAGGTTTCCATTGAAGATCAAAACGTTATGCGTCAGCACTATTTTTGCAGCCATCCTGCTCGCCCCAACCACCCAGGCCTGCGACATCGCCGTTGTCAGCGCCGAGGCATCCGGGCGCCCATTCATCTGGAAGAACCGCGACCATCCGAGTGACTGGCGCCAGGAGCTGCGTCACAAAGATTCTGCAACCGGGGGCTATATCATAGTGGTCGACCGCACCGGGCTTTCCAACATCCCTTCCGGTGGCGTAAACGGTGACGGCTTTGCCATCGCCAATACCACAGTTTATGAAAATTTCTTTCTGGACCTGATCAACAACAACCACGTCCTGCTCGAAGATGCCCTCAATAGATGTTCAACCGTTGATGATTTTGACAGCCTTGCCAAAGGCTGGGCGGGCCACCTGAGCGGAAACTTTGTGGTAATTGACGCTCAAGGCGGCGCAGCTCTATATGAGTGTTACTCCGCCGTGCCCAGCCTCAAGATCAACCGTTTCGATGCCAACAGCGGGGATGTCACCGACATCAACGGTGAGCTGATCGGCAAGAATGGCGAACTGGGCGGCTACGCCGGCCAGTGGCGTGGATTCCTGAACCGCACCAACTCCCACAGCTGGATAAAACTTGAGGACGACACCTGCCGCGAAGTGCGCGCCCGCGAGATCCTGAATGAACTGGCTGATCAGGACGCCCTGAACTACAGATATGCCATGAGCCGGCTGGCCCGCGACATCAACCCCTGGGACTACAAGAATGGCCAGAGCATCAAGAGCAGCGGCCTGCCCCTAGCTGAGAGCGAGCGGCTAAAACTGGCTGACAACAGCCGGGTTGACACCCACTACTCCATCAGCCGCTACCAGACCAACCTGGGCCTGGTGGTCGACGGCGTCACCCCGGGCGAAGACCCGATTATGACCACCTTCTGGTGCAACCTGGGCGAACCGGCGGCCGGCATCTTCACACCCCACTTTGCCGCTGCCAAGGATGTCTCAAACTACACCAAGACCATTGAGGAGCCCAGCATCAACTCCAGCGACAAGAGCAGCCTACTCAACAGCGCCATCTACGCCAAGAAAAATGAGTTGCTCTACGCTGACAGCGAGCAGATAATCAGCCTCAGCGCTCTCAGAGAGCTGCAGCAGTGGAGCCTGCCCCTGGAGTATGTGATCGTCATGAACACCGAGCGTTTCCTGGCCGAGGGGTCCATCAGCGCCGGCAACCTCTTTGACTTTTCAAGCTTCTGCTCCGGCTACGCCTACCTCAACTACACGGCCGGATCAGCGCATGCCCACCCATTTGACTTCAACCTGGCCGGGCATACGCCAATCACAATAGATGAGGTTGTCGCAGAGGAGTACATCGAGCCCCCCGCCATTAACGCTGAAAGCCAGATAAGCTACAGTCAGGCGCCATTCATTGCCAAGGAGTTCCTGGAAGACGATGCAAGTGATACTTGTTTTATCAACTCTCTAAGATAAAACTGCAATGGGGTGGCATTTTTTTACCACCCCAAATCCCAAAAGAGCTCACAAAACTTTACAAATCAGCATAATACACAGATAACAAAGCATATTTGATGCAACACTGCAACATAAGGCATGGCATCAACCTTGCTTTACTATAACAAATAATTAGAATCACCTGAGTCACTTATGCTGAGCAGAATTTATAACTATGCCCAATCAGTCAAGGCTGAACCGAGACATCCAATGCGCCAGATCGGCCGCTGGATGGGGGCAGTGCTGATTCTGGGCTATATCTTCTGGAATATCGACCTCAACCAGTTTGCTGAAGCGCTGTCCCAGGCCAACCTGACTCTCTACTTTCCGCTGATCTTCATCTTCATCTTCATCTGGTTTCTGATCGACTCCCAGAACCTGCACGCCCTCTTCAGGCACTACGGCCACCGCATTCCCTATCATGAAATTATGAACGTGCGCGGCCTGACCTATCTACTGATGGTTATAAACTACAACCTGGGCGTGGGCGGCATGGCTGTTACCCTCAACCAGCGCCACAACATCCCGCTGACACGCACCGCCAGCCTGATGCTCTTCTACCTCTTTATTGAGATCATCGCCCTGACCTTCATGGCCACCATCGGTGCCATCTTTACCATGGACAGCTCACACACAATCACCCTGCTGATGTACCTGAGCGCCTTCATCTGCATATCCGGCACCCTCAATGTCATCATCTTCCAGCACCTGCCGGAATGCAGGTTTATCAGGAGTTTCAAAAACCTGAATGTGCTGGAGTCATTCCGCGAGATCAGGCCGGCCTCATACCTGGCAATCGCCTTTTACCGCGGGCTCTACTTCGCCTCCTTCAGCCTCTTCTTCTACTTCGGCCTGCAGACCTTCAACATCCACATCCCCCTGCTCTCGTTGATGGCCTTTGTACCGATCATCTTCTTCATCGGCAACCTGCCCATCACCCCGGCCGGACTGGGCACCATCCAGGCCGCCATGCTCTACTTCTTCCAGGACTACGGCACGCCATCCGCCATCATGGCCTTCAGCATCACCTATTCCACCAGCCTGATCCTGCTGCGCATCCCCATCGGCATCTACTACCTCAAGAAAGGGGATATTCTACTGGGCCAACCTGACGCTTCGATATAATTTCACCACAGCTACATACCGATATTACAGCAGTTCCCAAACCGACTACACTTAACACTTTTATACCAATATTTACATTTGATTACATATGGTTTTCTGACACTAACCACGCAAAATTAGTCAACATCAGTAGGGAAAACTTTTTCTCAAGAAATAAAGTGAACTTATTTTCCTCAATGCCATTCAGGATATATTTACAAAAGCTAATTATCTTGATAGACATAATTATTACAATGACTTAACCGCAATAATCACACTGGCACTCCTTTTGCTATCTATACTGCAAATTTAGTTTTTATTGGGATGGGAGAGCCTGCAACACAAAAGTTATCCTTTTTCCTTAACCCAAATAACAAAAGTCAACATACGAAGGAGGAGTTAATGTTTTGTTCAACTATGGTTAATCGCTTATCGAGCATTTTGGTAATGGGGGCCATGGCTTTCTCGGCTTGCCTGATCCCGGTCTCATCAGCTGATGCCTGTGACGTTGCAGCTATCTCAGGGCAGAAATTCAATAACGGCGCACCGGCAATCTTCAAAAACCGTGACGAGTCAGCCAACTGGCACCAGGAGATCAAAAACTTCCCGGCAGTTACCGTCACCTGGGAAAACCCGGACCCCAGATATCACTACGTATCACCGGCCGGCGCCTATACCATGGTTTATAATGATAATAACCATGTTGCAGGCACAACCACCAATGATGACACAACCAACCCCTCGGCCGGCGTCAATGAAGCTGGCTTTGCCATCGCTGTCAGCTCAGTCTACGAGGACTACACCAACCCTCTTAATGAGATCGACAACTGCAACACCCTGCTTATCAGAGCCGCCCTGCAGCTCAGCACCGACCTTGCCAGCTTCGAGACCCTGCTGCGTAAGTTCCACGCCAATACCGCCGAATACTTCGGTATCCAGAACAACTACACCATCAGCGGTAACTTTGTGGCTATGGATGCCCAGGGTAACGCAGCCATCTACGAAATCTACACCGGCCTAAGCGGCAGTGAACCCGGCCTTTCCAGCGATGGTGCACCCCTCAAGTTCAGAAAAATTGACGCCAACACCGGTCAGATCACCGAGCGCGAGATGGAGTACAGATTTGTCCAGAAGACTTTCAAGTGGGTTCTTGACAGCGACGAGCTGGTTACCTACGAATGGTCAGATATCCAGACCACCGAACTTGGCGAACTGCTGACCTATACCCGTTCTGACCTCTGGCCCGTCACCCAGCGTGACGCCAACCTTTACGGCAAGCTCAAGAAGACCAAGGAGCCTGCACTTGATCCCGAAACCGGCGATCATATGACTGACCCTGAAACCGGCGAGCTTCTTTATGTATATACTGAGCCCACAGTCTTCCCCGGCTATATCCACCGCACCAACAACAACAGCTACATCAAACACAACGGTGGCGTTGAGCGCAACGAGCGCATGAGTGAAATCTTTGCCGCACTGACCGCCACTGACGCTGAGGGCAACTACACCTCAGAAATACCGCTCGACTACAAGAGCCTGATCTATGAAGTGGCCATGAACGTCGAAGGCATCCAGAATGACAACGACAATGACTATGCCCACTACAGCTCAACCTTCTGCATCAGCCGTTCAGCCACCAGAAGCAGCGTAGTTGTAAATGGTGTCACTGACGCTGCAAATGCCGCCCAGACCACCATGTGGGCCGCTCTTGGTGAGCCTTCAGCCACTGTATTCATGCCCTTCTGGGCCGGCACCGAAGTTTCTCCGCTGGTTTATGTTGACGGTATCGACATCTACTCAACTCCTGAAAACCCCATCTATTACGACTGGGATGACACCTGCATGATCAACCGCGAAGCCAACCGTCGCGAGATCCTGGGCGAGTACCTCTACTCATCAAACGGTGGTTCAACCATCTGGGGTCCTGATGACTACACCATCAACAAGTACGTGCTTGACGCCATCCAGGCTAACACTCGTCCCTTCCAGGACAGCTTCTTTGAAGAGGTTGATAATACTATCGGCAGCGCCAACCTGGAAGAGCTCTCCAGCACTCTGGTTCAGGAACTGTACAACAAGTACCTCGCAGATGAGATTTAATTTTGAAGGAGACTATTACAATGAAAAGATTTAATTCAATCTTCAGCATATTACTGGTTTTGATTTTTGCAACCAGCTTCTTGAGCGGTTGTAACAAATCAAGCAGCAACGGCCCGGTGGCTCTGACCGTGGGCAGCGGCGATCAAGCTGCCACACCGTCAGATGAAACAAACTACATCAAACGCCAGACCAGCTTTGATTTCGGTGACCCCTCAGGTGACCCGAACAGCGTAACGCTCTTCTTTGGCGGAGCGATCAACCTGGGCGGATCAGTTGCCACCGCCACCCACAGCTGGGGCAACGGCGACTTCACCTACCCCTTCCAGCGCGAAGGCGTTAAAGAAGCCATCGGCGGCGCAGACATTTCCTACGCCAACCTGGAGTGTGTAATTTCACACAACCCGCCCAATGCCCTGGCAGGCAAGAGCCACATCGCCGACAAGGGCGCTGCCACAGGCCTTTCTGCCGCCGGTTTTGATATTGTATCACTGGCCAATGAGCACACCAACGATGCTGACCTGTTTGGCGTGACCGAGTTTGACAACACCATCTACAACCTGGATATCGCCGGCGTAAGATATGTCGGCGGCGGCTACAACTATGACGACGCCTATGCTCCGATCATCGGCAATGTTCGCGGCCACAAGGTTGCATACATCGCTTTCGGTGCCTTCGAGGGCGGTAGCAGCTCCAAGGCCAAGAAGGTAAGCACCAAATCAGTCAGCACTCCCAACGAGAAGTGCATCAAGACTTCAACCTCCGGCATCGCCTACGCTGATGTAAACAACAAGGGCGAATTGACCGAAGACGGCGCAGCTAAAGTTAAGACCGCCATCGCATCAGCTAAGGCTCAGGGAGCAAAGTTCATCGTAGTTGACCTGCACACCGGCAAGCCGATGACTGAGATCCCAACCGCTGACCAGATTAACGTCATGCACAGAATCATGGACCTGGGCGCCAATATGGTTGTTAACAGCCACACTTACACAGTCCAGCCCACAGTCAAGTACCACAACGGCGTGATCGCATACTCTCTGGGCAACCTGATCCAGGAGACCGATTTCACACCGGCAACCGAACTTGGCCGCGCCCTGGAAGTCACCATCGGATTTGACGCTGATGGCGAGATTGAGAGCATCACTCCGATCGCCCATGAAGTTCAGATCATCGGCAACCAGGTTACCTTCAACAACTAACTAAACCCGAGAGGTGCCTTGCGCACCTCTCACACCTTACACAGACGAGAGGTGGCTATGAAACATTCATACAACCACGAACCGGCCACCTCTCCTGTTTTTCTCGATAACCCCAGCTTCTTACTGATCAGCAACCGGCGTTACAACTTCTACCTTATTGACCTCAAAACTACCCCAAACATTGATCCGATCATTGATGCTTGCGCCGATCTGGAGGCTGAGTGCTGGGGAGCCCAGCAGGACTTCAAGGAATATCTAGGCGGACGCGACCTGCTGATCTATGCAACCCACAATGGAGAGCTAGCCGCCTTCTGCGTCGGGTCCGCCTGGCATATGCTCAACTATGGCATAATCTCACCTGATGAACTCATGGTATCCCCCAAGCACCGTCGGCGCCATCTGGGACGCACAATGACGGCCCTCCTGGGGCGAATCGCATGCCTAAGCCTGACACGCGACCAAAGCATCAAACGCATCGTCGGTATCTGCACAACCCCGTCACCAGGACTGATCATGGGCATCTATAAATACCGATTCATGAGCCGCGACCACTCATTCCGTCCATCGGCCCGCTTAATTAAAATTCGCGACACCCACCTGCATCGCAACAAGTGGGATGTCCTCGATCCTAGATTTCCTTTCTTTATCAGAGGACTTTTCCCCGGTTCATTAAAAACACACAGCACAGCCCTATCTCATAAAATATTCCCGCCTAACTTTGACTGCCACACACGCGGTGACGCCTTGCTCTTCATGGGCACCATGTCCACCTCAATGGTAATGACCGTCACGGCCCTATTTCTGCATATTGACATAGGACCGATGGCATGGCGCAACACCAAACTGGGGCTTGCCAGCCGCATCGCAATTGAAAACTATGAAGCAGCCCGGCTTCTTGATTGACAATCCGATTAAATCCTTCTTAAATCTATACCGATAAGAGGTTCAAAGGATTATTACATGAATGATTTCCTGAATTTTATTTTTGAAATACTAAAAAATCCCTTCGTGCTCGGGCTGGTAATTGGCCTGAGTGTGGCGCTCATTGCCTGGCTCAAGGGTATCATAAAGGTCCGCGAGAACAGAAATGAACTGACCAGACTTAAAGAGCACCTGCACACCAAGATGGAGATCGATGCCGAAGGCCACCGCACCCGCAACGATGAGCTGACCAAACTGAAGAATGAGAACGAAAACCTGCGCATCTCCATTAAGACCCTGCAGCACAAACCCGGCCGCGCCGAGCTGCGCCTGCTGAATGTCTACGACAAGGCCATCCACAACATGCTGGCCAAAGCCCCCGGCTTTGCAGCCACCTGGGAGATGGTCATGCAGGAGGCCGAAGTTGAGGTCGAGCAGACCGAGACCGGCGTCAAAGCCCTGGTGCGCAAAGTTTTCACGCCACCAAGACTGACCCAGTCCGGCGACTCATCTGATTTTGAGGACAAGGAATAGACCGGCCCACTGGTCTATGCTATAAATATTGCATTCAAACTAGCAGGAGCAACTATGCACAAGAAACTTTTATTGCCGATCTTTATTCTATTATTAATTATTTCAGGATGTTCTAAAGATGATGACGACCCGATTCTAGCTTTGCTGGGCGCCGGAGCCAACAGCAGCGTCACCCTGCCCGACAAGAGTCTTGCCTTCTCCAATGGATTAACCAATGGAGGCGTTACCACTGACGCAACCCTTGATATCTCCGGCAACATCTACCAGATGCTCTCATCAACCAAAAAGGTCGGCGGTGAAGCCAAGGTCAATGGGGTCAGCGTCCACGTGAACAGCGATGGCGACTTCCTGCATCAGCTGACCCTGGCCGCCGGCAACAATAATATTCTGATTGAGGCCAAAGATGCCCTCGGCAAAGAAGCTCAGGTCTTAAGGCAGATTGAATATATCGACATCACTACCAGAAATTACAACGTTGTTATTTCCAGCAAAGACATCTCTGCCTTCCCCTTGGTCAGATTTACAATTAAAGTAACCGGCGGAGCTGCACCCAACGCACTGACCGCGGATGACTTTTTACTCTTTAACGCCGGAAAACTCATGAGCTGCACGCTTGATGACACCCAAAAGGCCTCCGGAGACTACATTCTCTCATACACTGACATCACCTGCGGAAAACGTAATATCAACATCCTGGTCTCTGACGGTAACGACGTCGGCACGGCAACTGACACATACGGCAACAACCGCGCCCTGCTGGTCGGCATCAATGACTACTACGGCAGTGATAATGACCTGGACAGCTGCGTAAATGATGTAAATGGAGGAACGACCTCGCTGCCCGGATTAGAGGGCATCCTCAAAAAGTCATCCATGTGGAAGGATGCCACCATAGTCACGCTGACAGACAGCAATGCAACCAAGACCAAGATCATTGCAGCACTAAATACTGCATCGACCGGATTCAATCCCGAAGACGCCTTCATATTCTACTACTCAGGCCACGGGTTAAAAGATTATCTGGTCACTTTTACCCCATTTGAACCGACCACAGCAACCTCATGGCTGGAGGACAGTGACCTCAAGGCTGAACTTGAGAAATTTGCCGCCGCCGGAAACCTGGCTAACATCTTTGTCATTCTGGACTCCTGTTACAGCGGCACCTTCAACGATGCCGCCGCATACCTGATTAACCCCCAGCCTGACCAGGCCAGAAAACCCAAAACCCTGCCCTATGCCAGCTGGCCGGCCGACCTGGAAGACACCGATGCCGCCTTTGATAAATCACTCAAAGGATCAGCCCCCATCAATACCATCGTGCTGACAGCTGCTGATGCCGAGCAGACATCTCTGGCCGGCGGCAGCTATGAATACAGCCTCTACACAGAGTTCCTGCTGCAGGGAATTGGCGGCGAGAACCACGCCCTGATCACTGCCAAGCCTCAGGAGTTCGTACCCTTTGCCCCGGCCAACTTTGACTCCGACAGCTGGATCAGCGCAGAAGAGACCAAACTTTACGCACAGCCATCTGTGATCAATTTCTGCCGCAACTATGACCTGCCGGCCCATTCGCCGCAAATCTTTGACAATGATACAACCGTACCGGCCAGACTAATATCAAGCTGGTAACAAGTGGGGTCCCTCTGGGACCCTCCTTTATATTGATAATTTCAGTGGGAGGCTATTTTGAGAAAACCTGCATTGCTGATTCTGCTAATTCTTCTGTTTGGCTGCAACGAATCTGATGATCTGAAATACTGGCCTCTAACAACTCAGACCGAAAGCCGTGAAACGGAAACCGCCCCCCAGCCAGACAATGAATCTCAAGACGATACACTTCCTGTTACCCTCAGTGTGGACAGCCTGGATCTGTCACAGTTTCCTCTGGTAACGATCCATCTCAATATCAGTGGCCCTATAGGACCCGCAGAGCTTGATGCTCAAAGTTTCCAGATAATCAATGCCGGAAAAACAATGGATATCACTTCACTTTCAGAAGCCAACGGTTTAGTCACACTCACCTTTCCGGATACAACCTGCGGTAATCGCAGACTCCAAGTGCTATTCAGACAGGGGAATTGCCACGGAAAAACAGAAATCATAACCTACGGCCGGAACTATGCAATGCTGGTCGGCATCGACGACTACCGATCCAAAGAGAACGACTCCTATGACCCCGGCAAGATTTACAGCTGGGATATCTGGCCCATCGCACCTCGCTCCTGGTCAGCGGACCTGAAAAGTTGTGTCAATGATGTCAAGGCTCTTGAAGAATCACTGACTCAGTCCCAAATGTGGTCCAGTAACAGTCAGATCTCCCTATTAACTGACAAACAAGCACAGCGAGCCGAAATAATGACTGCAATGGGAAAAATCATATCAGATATGCAACCTGAGGATCTGTTTGTTTTCTTCTTTTCAGGGCATGGATCCAAAGATGGCGGCGAATTCCTCCTGGCCGCCAATGCCCCCTATGACTTGAACGACCTGATCTCAGTTGATGACCTAGCCCTTGCACTCAACAGAGCCCCAGCCACAGCTCTGACAAATGTGTTTGTCATTCTCGACTCATGTTTCAGCGGCAACTTCACTGCCCTGGCAAACACTAAGAGTTTAAACACCCCGACCCGCAGCTTATACACCAAATCGATCCCACTTGCCGCAACCGGCATTGCGCAGCACCTGAAGAGCTTCAGCAAGAATCTGTCAAGCGGGATCGCCCCCCGGATTGCGGTCATCACCGCCTCCGATGGCGAGACGACTTCAGAGGCGGGAGACTACGGTGAACTCAGCGTATTCACGCAGTTCTTTACCGAAGGCTTGCGCTACGCCCCTTCAATCAACGAAGCTCCCGCCAACAGCAATGCCGACAGCTGGATTGATGGCTTTGAAGCCTACAGATATGTTTATAATTACTGCAAGAGTCAGGTCGCTCAACAGAGGGGTACCGACAACCCAATTCCACCGAGACTGCTATCCGATTGATATTAAAACAGCCGCCAGTGAACCTTATGATTGATGATTGAGGCCTTATCCAGGGCTGCATTGTAGCCAGCCTCAACATAAGCATCAAAATATTCAAAATTTACCCATGAATAGCTGCCAACCTGCGGACGGATGATACAGTCAAAAGTACGGTCGACATAAACATTCATATAGTCCCGCGTGATATCATAGCTGCGGAAGACCACATCCAGGCTGTGATGAATATCACTCGCAGGATCGGAGATAACCTCAAGGTTGCGGGTCACATCAACCCCGATCACATAATCCGGCGAAAAAGTCTGGGCCAGATGGTGCGGCACCATCTCAGCTATACCGCCGTCCACCAGCATCATGCCGGCATGCTCAACCGGCGGAAAGAATCCCGGCGCGGCACAGCTGGCGGTCAGGGCCAGCAGAAGGTCGCCGTCGGAATGCACGACCGGGGCCCCGGTCAGCAGGTCGACACTTTGACATCTGAAGGGCAGCTGCATGTCGGCAAAACTAAGATCACCCAAGAGCTTGCGCATATTGCCAACAAAATCTTCCGGGGTTACCAGTGAGGTGCGGCTCAAGGCCCGCGAGAAAAAGTAGCCCTGCTTGATTGTTCCCTGAATCCGCTCCAGAAAACTGCGCGACTGATCCGCCTGACGCTGATTCATCTCAGGAGCCGTATCCCTAAAAAGCGGGTCATTGACATACTCCTTGAGCTTCCGTTCCACCAGGTCAACATCAAGATAGACTGAGTAGAGCGCGCCCACGATGGCCCCGAAGGAGACCCCGGCAATGGCATCGATCGGCACTCCCTTTTCCTTGAGTGCCCGCAGAACTCCGATATGGGCCAGTCCCCTGGCCCCGCCGGCACCGAGGGCCAGCACAACCTTTTTCTTACGCCTGATCATAGCAGTTTAACTAGATACTCATCACGGTCCATATCCTGCAGGAAGGCCCCATAATAAGCTTCATTGTAAGCCAGGAACTCCACATCATTGAACCATGTCTCAGCCTGATCGCGGCACTCATCACAGGCGTTCCAGGGCAGATGGATACAGAGCACATGGTAGCCGTTTGAGGCTTTAGAATCGATACTATAGGTGCCGGCACACTTCTGACAGCAGCGCAGAGTCTCGTTCTGACGTTCATTGATACCGTCGGTGTCGTAGTAGATATTGCGGCTGCGAGTGAAGTGAGTCTTTGCACAAATAGGGGTCTTGCGACTGCGCCAGCGCGCCAGCAGTTCCCGGCAGAGATCCTGGGTGTACTCAACATTGCGTGGATTCTCCTGCAGACGCTCCGGATCATAGTCCGGCTCGGCCAGGAAGGAGTAATCCAGCCCGGCCAGGGCCATGATAATACCGGTATTGATATAAGGCAGTGCATTCTCGATTGAATAGCCGCCTTCAAGCACGCAGATATCCGGATCAAGCAGCTCATTCAACTTGGCATACCCCTGCGCTGTGATGGCCATATTGGTCAGGGGATCCGAATAGTGATTATCCTGGCCGGCTGAGTTTATAACCAGATCGGGCTTGAAATCCTCAAGCACCGGCCGCACCAGGTCCCGGATAACAGTATGGAAACACTCATCACCACTGCCCGGCTGCATGGGCACATTGATGGTCATGCCCCTGGCCATTGGTCCGCCATCCTCATCCGGATAGCCGGAGCCCGGGTACAGCGTCCGTCCATCCTGATGCAACGAGATGAAGAGCACGTCCGGATCGTGCCAGTAGATATCCTGGGTGCCGTCACCATGGTGACAGTCCGTATCAACGATGGCTATACGCTTGATCTGCGGATAGTTCTTGCGGATCCACTCAACCATGACCGCCTCGATGTTGATATGACAGAAACCGCGCCCACCCTGGGCTACCCGCATCGAATGATGCCCGGGCGGACGAACCAGAGCAAAAGCCTTCTGGACCTCCTTCTCAAGCACCAGACGGGCCGCCTCAATACAGCCGCCCGCCGAAACCATGTGTGACGGCGAAGAGAGCGCCTTGACATCCGGCACGCAAAAATGAGCCCGGCTGATGTCACGCTCGCTGGCCAGGCCGGCCTTAAACTCGCTGATGCCTTCGATATCGAGCAACCCCTCCTCCAGGACCTGATCCTGGGTATAGAGCAGACGCTCCTTGCGTTCCGGATGCACCGGATCGATCTCCCAGTCATAGGCCGGGAAGAATATCAGACCGGTTGATCTGGCAGCCTTAATCATAAACTCCTCCACTCATCAATGATGCCTGGCCTGGTCTGAATCTTGAGCCGCATATTGCGGCCGGCTGTCGCGAATCCGCGCACCATATTAAAACTCTGCTCCTCAACCACATCCATGTGGGGCTCATCGGCCAGGCCCATGCTGAGAGAGTGCTCGCGCATCATTCTAAAGCCCAGATCGCGCAGATCATCCAGGTCCATATCCGGCTCGGCAACACCCTCGAAATCCAATTCCGGGCAGGTCATACGCCCCAGCTGGGTATCAGCCATCAGCGAGATCTGGGCCGTGGTACGGGCCAGAGCCGCGCCCAGGGCATTGGCCACACCGGAGTGTTCGGGCACCACCACCGGCATATCCAGGGCCTGTTTGAGCTCATCCTGCAGCAGCGCCGCCGGACCGCCCACAACCATGGCCATATCTGGCCGGATCATGTCGGGATGCAGCATCTCCTCGATCGTATAGACCGGATGGGCATTAAGCTCATCAATGTAATCACGCACGGCTTCCGAGATATTGGCCGTCATAACCTCAACAACCCTGCCGGCCAAACTTTCGGGATAAAGATTCAGCTTACGGGCAATGGGCGTCAGGGCCTTGCGGGCCAGCTTGATATTCCCCTCGGGGAAGCGACCAAGCAGACAGAGCGCGTCCATGGTGGTCGGCTCCTTACCGCCGAGACAGGCCGGCTGGCCTTTGCGCTGAGGCCCGACGCACAGCGCATCATCCGCGATGTGTACCAGCGAATCTCCACCGGCGCCGACGGAGCGTGCATTCAGCCCACGCACCAGGGTCCGGTAACCGCCTACCTTGGCGCCCTTCTCCAGTACCGGCACACCATCAATCAGAATGCCGATGTCAGTTGTTGTCCCGCCGATATCGAGCACCAGAACTTTGGAATTCTTCTCGGCCAGGGCAACCGCCCCCATTATGGATGCTGCGGGTCCGGAGAGGACTGTCTCAATGGGCAGCCTGAGCGCCGTTTCATAGGTATATGTGCCGCCATCGGCCTTCAAGAAGAGCAACGGTCCTCCGATGCCCAGATTGGAGAGCGAATCCTGAACCGCGGCCACAAAGTTCTGCTGCAGCGGCATTACAGCTGTATTGAAAAAGGTGGTATAGATGCGCCGCGGAAAATTGCGACTGCCGCTCATGCGGTGCCCCATGGATATATGGTCAAAATCATCGGCCAGAAGACTCAGCGCCTGGCGTTCATGGTCCGGGTTGCGGATGGAAAACTTGGATACGATTCCCAGCCCCTCAATCCCCTCCGCCTTGAGATTCCTGGCGGCCGACTCAACCTGATGAATATCAAGCGCAACATATTCGCGCCCCCGGTGATCAATGGCGCCGTCAACCAGAAAAAAATCTTCATTTATAAAGTAGTGATGCGGATCGATGCCCGGGCCAGCCGCCACGATCATGCCGGTCCTTGGATAGGTCTTCTCGATAATCGCATTAGTCGAAAGGGTCGTGGAGAGCACCACCCGCCTGACCGTGCTGCAGTCAACCTTGAGCGACTGGATGGCCTTGGTCACCGAAGAGATAAGATCATGACCGGTCAGCACCTTCACGGTACTATGTATTTCACCGCCCTCAAAGGCGACAGCGTCGGTATGGGTTCCCCCCACATCGATTCCCAAAATCATAATAACTCCTTAAAACAACAGTTAGTATGCGGTGAGATATATGCCTGGACATATGCACCCGAAAAGCAGAATAACTTAAACATCAATCTATAATATTTGAGAATAAAAACATATCAATATCCTGCACAAATAGCAAACAAAGCCTACCAATTCTTAATTATAGGCATGCTTGCGCCAATTATGACTATCTGCTAGGAAAGTTCTGACAAGAACGCTAGGAGGCATCCTTGAAAAGACTATTACTGATACTGACCCTGATCTGCCTGAGCGGCTGCGGTGCATCCAATCCGGAATTCACCGCCTTCGGCTCCTACGACGACAATCCGGTAACCGGCCAGCGCATTCTGATCTCAGTCAGCGGCATCACCGATAACCCTAACGGAATATTCCCCATCTGGTACGCCTGGAACTCCACCGGGGGAACCTTCGAGGATGCCAACATCGCCCAGAGCTGGGTCTACTGGACCGCACCCGATACCGCCGGGCGCTACACCGTCACCTGCATGATGCGCGACAAAAATGGCGACAGCGACCCGCTGACCTTTACCTTTGATGTGCAGGAACGGAAGCTGATCCAGCTTTACGAAGCAAGCAGCACACAGACTCCGGTCATTGATAACAAATACACAAAGACATCCAACTTTATAAATAGCATAGCATCTCAACCTAACACCAAATCAGGTGGAATTTTCGCTGGCAGAACGACTCTGATTGAAAATAAAGAGGTCACGCCAGACCCTGGCGATGATGACACTGTCCTCGACTCTAGTGATACATCCAACACCCAGTATCACCAGTCAACATTCTGGGCCAACGTTGGCTTTGGCCGTAACTACCTAGCTCTCACCGGCTCAATCCAGACAACCTATTTCACGCCGCTCTACTCAATTTTTGGCGCATTTCTGGACAGCGGCAAACTCAAGATTTCAAGCTACGTCAACAAGGCCGAAACCGTTACAGAGTGCGAGGCCTCCGTTGCAGGTATCAATGAGATTGCCAAGGATGGCGGGGCTCTCTGGGTTGCCGCTGACAGCGGAGTCCACTACCTATCCGGCACAGCCTGGAGCAGCGCCCCACGCACCGGAGACAACTCCCTCATCGGCAACACAAAAAGCTACGATATCATCAACATTGATGGCCTTATTAACATTGCCAACACCGGCACCATTACCAAAAATCTCACATACATTGCCAACACGGCTGGCCTGTATTCCTACAACAAGAAAAATGGCTGGTTCGAACATCAATTTGCAGGTGACATCACTGCATTAGCCGTGACAGTTGACAGAAACTACACCCATACAGTCTATTCAGTCTCAGCCACCAGCGGCAGTGTTCAAATCAATGGTTTAGACAAGGGAGCTCCGGCGCCTCTAACGAACGATATCGCCATCGATTTGCAAAACCGGATATGGAACGGCAGCTTCTACTCTGAGAATGATGGAGCGGACTGGAGCGCTGTACCAGACCCGGAAAACCTGCTAGGCGGCAAAACCATCGACAAAACCGTCGTCTCCCCCGAGGGACTCGTCTACATGAAGACCACCGATGGCGATCTCTTCGTCTGGGGCAAACAGGACTAGCGGGCCTCGCCCGCTATCAATCACACTTCTTAACGGCCGAGCGACTGGTGCGCTCGGCAATATCTTCGGCGATATTTTTCAGCATACCGCAGAGAACCTCTTCCGGCCTGGGCGCATCAACATAGAGTCGCCTGAGCCACTGAATGTCAACACCGTGCATCTCATAATCAACGGCGGCGCTGCGAAAGAAGCGCGTGTGACCATCGGTGCGGTCAATCACCCGCACCTCAATGCGCATGCGGGTGGGCGCATCACTGCCACCATAAAAGCTCTCAAGAATTGCCCCCTGCAACACATAACGGCTGTAGACCTGCCCGTCGTCATCAAAGAGTACCCGCCTGAAGGCGCCGGCCTGCAGCAGATATTCCTGCATGCGCTGCCCGGCATAGTAGCCGAACTCAACACTCTCAGCCTCAAAGGGCAGCACAGTAACAACATTCTCAAAGGCCTCTTCCAACCCCCAATCAATCGGCGTCATCTCTTCCGACTGATAATCGGGATGTTTCAGCGCGCAGCCGGCAAGCGCAAAACAGACCAGCAAAAACAGGATTCGTTTAACGTTCATAGAGCCTGGAACTTCCTCTCATCTTAAGCATGGCCTCAACCGACTCACTTTTGCGCATGGTTGTACTGGCTGAGGCGATCACATCGCTGTTGGTATAATCAACGGCCCTCACCGAGAGCAGCAGATCCCTCTCCCGTACTATATAGGTTGAGACAACAATCACACCGGCCCGATACTGCTGCTGCAATTTGCGGGCATCCCGACTGAGGGCATTCAGGCCATCCTCACAGTTAATGTATGGCACCTGCCGCAGCTCAACATCGACCACATTGGCACCGCTCTCAGTCAGGGCCCCCATCAGAAGCTCCTGCATGGCCAGACCAAAATCGCCCGCCTCAAAACTAACGGCATCCACCGGCGCAGTTACCAGTATCGGGATTCCAGCATAGGTCCTGCGCAGTTCATCATTGATGCCGGCGGCAACCCGACCTGCCGCCCCCTCCATGGTCATGGTGTAATTGGGCTGCATATGAGCACACCCACCAAGGATAAACATTAATACTATCCCCAATAATCTTTTCACGGATGAGCCTCCACCGGAATTACAGTTGTTGTTCGATAGCGCTTGGAGCGCAGGGCCCTGCCCCACTGCTCTGAACCATTCACAAAATTGGCCTCACCGGTCGCAATAATGCGGTCATCCATACTGAGAGTTGCCATGGTAAGCAATGATTTGCGACTGGGGGTCATGGTCATATGCAAACGATACTCAGCTGACTCTTCACTCATATTAACTACAAAACCGCGCTTATTCAGATGCCCCTTCATCATCGAGACCACATAGGCCTCAGCCAGCATGGGCGCAGACGGATGCAGATTATCATACCAGCTAAGATAGAGGCTGCCCGGGGCAACGTCAGCCACCAGCTGCTCACAAAGCTGCTCAACATCTTTATCCAGACGGGTCATGTTTTGATCATCCGGCCAGAGGTCCTCCTCAGGGAGGTTGGCTTGCATAGAGCAGCCAGCAATCAGCACAATCAAAAAAGCAAAAATCAGATGGCGCATATTATGGCCTCAAAGTTCTCCAGAGATCGTTATTTACAGCAAATCCACCACCAGTAGAGGTAGTCGCCGTACCTGTAGCACCATCTTCTCTAATTGCGAACCTTAGAGGCGTTCCACCAGCAGCAGCATTATCGGTGTGATTGGTTGCAAAAGGCGTCGCCACCGCGAAGAACTCATCTAAAGCCAGATTAACTGTAACATCAATATCATAATACCGATTACCAACTACATTATAGTCAGGCATACCAACATTTACTCGGAGCGTATTATAATTAGCATATGAACCGCGCTCCGCCATATGTTTCTCTTGATAAAGGGCAACCTCCTGTAAAACTCTGATGGCTTCTGAACGCTTTGTCC
>CALOBW010000063.1:0-6530 GCA_942491525.1 uncultured Thermodesulfobacteriota bacterium | reverse complement strand
AGTAAGGATTTTGCCTTCAGGTTACGCGAAAGCGGTCTGTTCCTTCAGGTAATGAATGGTGAGGACCTGCTGGATCAGGGCACCAGAGACCAGCTCTTTGAGTGGCGGTATCTGTTGAACCACGAGGTCGAAGCAAACTATTTTAGTGTAGCAAGCCTGAATCAGGCACTGCTGGAACGTCTGGATGACCTGGGATCTCCCCTGTCCAGTTTCGAAAAGGAGCTTATCCCCAGAGATCCAACCGCTGCTTCTATCGATTTGATGCTCGGGCTGAGTTCGATGGATCAGGGGCCGGAATACTTTAATGGCGTCTGGTTTTCACAGGACAGGAAGCAGGCCCTGTTACTGGTGGAAACCGAGGCAGAAGGTATGGATCTGGATGCCCAGCAGAAGGTCTGGGGATCTGGTTCGCCAGCAATTCAACAAGGCGCGCGAAGGGAGCAGCAGTCCCATCTGGTGACTACCGGCGCGCCGCTTTTTGCCCTTGAAAGTCGTTCGCAGATTCGCAAGGAAAGTCAGCGCCTGTCGATTATCGCATCCATCTTCATGCTTCTGTTCATGGGCTGGATTTATAAAGCCCCGCAGATTGCTCATGACGGCCTCTGGCTGGTGGCATACTGGCCGCTATCGCCAGTGTTTCGTTACTGTTTGATAGTGTTCACGGCATCACCCTGGCCTTTGGCGTGACCCTGATGGGTGTTGCGGTGGATTATCCGGTCCATGTGCTGAGCCATGCCCATAAGGTGAAGGGATAGATCAGGCCGTCTCGTATCTGGCCTACCCTCCGGCTGGGTGTACTGACCACCCTGATGGGCTATGCGGCCATGTCGATGACGGAGTTTACCGGCCTTGCCCAGCTTGGCGTGTTTTCTATTTCTGGTTTGCTGGTGGCGGCGCTGATCACAAGGAAGTCTTCTGCCGGCAATTGGTGATTCGGATCGCCAGCCAGTACCCAGCCCTGATGGCCATGGCTGGCTATCTGGATCACAACCCGCCGGGTTACGTGCGACTCATCGTGCTGGTCGTCGTCATAGAGTTGCTGGCCCTGGTTGCACAACAGGGTGAGAGCTGGTCCGATGATATCGCGGAACTGAGTCCAATTTCGTCCAAGCTGCGTGATCAGGATCGTGCCCTGGGAAACCAGATGGGTGCTCCAGAGGCGCGCTATCTGCTGCTACTCGTTGCGCCCACCTCCGAGGACCTGTTGCAACAGCTCGAAGCTCGAACCGTCCCTGGATCAGGCCGTTCAGATGGGGTATCTCGGGGGCTTTCGGTCAGCTGTGCAAATTCTCCCCAGCCGCATGACCCAGCAACGACGCCAGGCCGTTCTGCCCGATAAGGAAACCCTGAGCCAGCGCCTGGATGAGGCTTTGCTGGACCTTCCCTTTAAACGTGAATTGTTTCGCCCCTTTCTTGAAGATGTGGAGCATTCGAGAAGCCTTGAACCCACTTATTGCCGATGGATCTGGAACAGGGGAGTCTGGGGATACGTCTGGGCACTATGATTCGCCACTATGATGACAGGGTGGTTGGTATCGTGCGACTCAGCGAGGTCGGGAATCCCGCACTCATTGAAGACGTGCTAAAGGATCTGATGTCGAGGGGCTTCGGTTTGTTGACCTGAAACTTGCAACTAACCAGATTGTTGATGCATTTCGTTTCGAGGCCATCGATCGTATCCTCTGGGCCTCCGTCCTGATCGTGCTGATCCTGGTGTTTGGCCTGCGCGATCACGTACGCGGTCTGCGTGTTCTACTGCCCATCGTGCTGGCCGTGGGGCTGGCTGCAAGTTTCCCCGTCCTGCTTGGATATCGGCTCAATCTTTTCCATCTGGTGTCCCTGCTGCTGGTAGCAGGGATTGGACTGGACTATGCCCTGTTTTTTTCACGCCGTGAGGCGTCTGAAGATCGGCTAAGAACTCAGCATGCCCTGCTGGTATGTAGTACCTCAACCCTGGTGGTTTTTGCTATGCTTGCTGCCTCATCGATCCCGGTGTTGCAGGCTATTGGAATGACGGTAGCCACCGGTGTGTTATCGGCTTTTGTGTTGTCCTGGTTGTTTGCCAGGCAGAATAATCAAACAGGCATTTTGTGAATCGAAGACTTCAGATCAGCGCTCATACCCTGGTTTCTGCCCTCGGCAGGGGGGGAGCAGCACATTATCAGGCCCTGAAAAACAATCGGGGGGGGCTGAGGGTCTGCGATATGGACGGCGTAGAGCTCGATACCTGGATAGGTCGGGTCGCTGACCTGGAAGACCAGCCCGTCGAAGGAGTGCTGGCCGATTTTGACTGTCGAAACAATCGGCTGGGCCTGTTGGGATTAAGGCAGGATGGTTTCGCCGATGCGGTAGAAGTCGCCAGGTCGCAGTATGGACCTGGTCGAATCGGTGTCTTCCTGGGGACCTCGACTTCCGGTGTCCAGGAAACGGAAATGGCCTACTCCGGGCGCGACCCTGAGAGTGGCGCCCTGCCTGCAGATTTTAACTACCGTACCACCCATAATATGTTTTCGATTGCCGGTTTCACACGGCAGTACCTGGGCCTGGATGGGCCCGCGATGGTCATCTCTACGGCCTGTTCCTCCAGCGCCAAGGTCTTTGCCAATGCCCGGCGTTACATGAGCGCCGGTCTCTGTGATGCCGCGATCGTCGGGGGCGTGGATACCCTCTGCCGTATGACGCTGTATGGATTCAATGCCCTGCAACTCGTGTCTCAGCAGCCCTGCCGACCGGCAGACCAGGATCGTGATGGGATCAATATTGGAGAGGCCGCAGGATTTGCGCTCCTGGAATGGGATCAGGGCAGCCGAAATATCTGCCTGCTGGGCTACGGTGAGAGTAGTGATGCCTATCATATGTCCAGCCCGCACCCAGAGGGCAGAGGGGCTGCAATGGCCATGCAGCAGGCACTGGAGTCGGCGAACCTCAGGCCATCAGATATTGATTACATTAATCTGCATGGAACGGCGACACCGGCTAATGACTTATCTGAGGATCGTGCCCTGATGTCAGTTTTTCAGGGGCATACGCCCTGTTCGTCGACCAAGGGTTTTACCGGCCATACCCTGGGTGCGGCAGGCATCGCGGAGGCCATATTTTCCTGTATTGCGCTAGAGCAGGGTTTATTGCCAGCCAGTCTGAATACCCAACAGGTCGATGAAGCCATTCATTCCTCCATCCTTTTAGAGCCGAGGGAACAGGAAGTGCGTCGTGTGATGAGTAACTCCTTTGGTTTTGGCGGTAGTAATGCCAGCCTGATATTGGGTTATCCCTCATGATACGTTTTGGCATAGGCTCAATAGGCTTGTGCGCTCCAGGCATGGCGAACTGGGAAGCGGGGCGTTCCCTGTTGCAGGGCAATAGTCCCTATGATCCTGAATCAGCAATGCCGGAGCTAAGGCCCGGGCTGTTGCCAGCCAACGAACGTCGGCGCACCACGCCTCATATCAAGCTGGCGTTGCAGGTGGCCCAGGAGGCTATCGAAGCCTGGCCTGGCGATAAAGAACAGCTATCCACCATCTTTTGCAGCTCGGATGCCGATCTTGATATCGTGGATAAGATCCTCACCAGTCTGAATCTGCCCGGCAGTCCGGTTTCGCCCACGCATTTCCACAACTCGGTGCACAATGCGCCAGCCGGTTACTGGTCGATTGCAACGGGATCGCAGGCGGCCTCTACCAGTCTTTCGGCCAACGAGGGCAGTTTTGTTGCAGGTCTGCTGGAGGCTGCCTGCCAGGTTGGCCTAGAACATCAGCCCGTTCTGCTGGTTGCTCATGATATGCCACCACCATTAACCCTGAAGCCATTTTGTCCGGTAGATGTCGCCTTTGGTGTGGCCCTCCTACTGATCCCCGAGGATGCCCCCAGAGGTGATAGCCAGGGTGGGGCTCGAATTGTTGCAGGGCGATGACGGTGTAGAGCGTATGGCGGATGTTGGGCTTGAGGGTTGAGAAGAGGGGCGCCGGCGGCTCGAAGTTTGCCGCTGCTGGCTCGGATAGCCTGCGGGGTATCCGGTCATGTTCAGATTCCAGGGCTTCCCGGCCAGGCCCTGAAGCTGGAACTCAGCTCCCTGATGATTGGCCGGGGAGGATCTCTGCGGATTGATCCCGCATGCCGGTAGTATGTGCCTTCTGGATGGTGTACAGGAATGGGATGACAGCCATATCCTCTGCATCAGTTACAGTCATCTCGATCAGGCCAATCCCCTGCGCAGTGACGAGGGTCTGTCATCAGTTCACGGGGTTGAATATGGTGCCCAGGCCATGGCGGTTCATGGCGGACTGCTGGCCCGCGAACTGGGGCAGGAAATACCTCCGGGTTATCTCGCTGCCCTGAGACAGTTCGACCTGGAAGTGGACTGGCTGCATGATATTGATGGTCCGCTTCAGGTTGAAGCAACGAGGCTGCTGGGGCAGGGGGGGCAGTTCATTTATCAGATCAGGATCCTGGCTGAGGATCGACTTCTGCTACAGGGGCGGGCAACCGTGATGACCCAGACCAGTGAGGAGATGGCAACATGAAACGAGCATTGGTGACAGGGGGCAGCGGAGACATTGGGGCAGCGATCTGCAGACGTCTGGCGATGGATGACTTCCATGTCATTGTCCATGCGGGCAGGAACAGGGAGCGGGCTGAGGCCGTTGCCGAGAAGATTAAAGCGAGTGGCGGTAGTGCAGAGACCGTGTCCTTTGATGTCACGGATGCCGATCGTTCACGTGAGGCTATCGAGAAACTGCTGGAGCAGGGACCGATACAGGTGCTGGTCAGTAACGCCGGCATCCATGATGATGCACCGCTGGCAGGCATGAGCTCGGATCAATGGCGCCGCGTGATCGATGTCTCTCTGAACGGGTTCTATAATGTGACCCAGCCCTTATTGTTACCCATGATGAGGACGCGATGGGGGCGTGTTATTGCCGTTTCATCCATTGCCGGACAGATAGGCAATCGGGGTCAGGCCAATTATGCAGCGGCCAAGGCGGGCCTCCATGGAGCCATCAAGTCACTGTCCCAGGAGCTGGCATCACGCGGGGTAACCGCCAATGTGGTGGCTCCGGGCATTATCGAGGTGTGATGACCGAGGGGCTGTTCAGCAAGGAACAGGTGTGTCAGATGGTGCCTGCGCACCGAACGGGCAGACCCGAAGAGGTAGCCGAGTTAGTCGCCTTCCTGGCTTCAGATCATTCAGCCTATATCAGCAGCCAGGTCATTGGTATCAACGGTGGCATGGCCTAGATGGTTTCATGCTTCCAAGATAATTACGCTTAATGAACGTCATTGCAGTAATACCTGCCTATAACGAGTCTTCCACCATCGTCGATGTGGTGAACAGGACCCTGGCTAAACTGGATCAGGTCATCGTGGTGGATGATGCCTCAACCGATGGGACCGCCGACGGCCTCCATGATAAATCGGTGACCCTTTTGCGCAACGAAGAGAATCTGGGCAAGGGGGGAGTCTGTGGCGAGGTATCCAGGCAGCGCTACAGATGGGTGCCGATGCCGTGATCAGCCTGGATGGGGATGGCCAGCACCGTCCCGAGGATATTCCTCTCCTGATCGAGGCCTCCATTCAAAACCCGGGGAAGATTATCATCGGTAGTCGCGCCATGGACAAGGGGCACGTACCTAAGGAGCGCCTGATCGCTAACCGGATCGCCAATTTCTGGATCTCCTGGGCCGCGGGTTACCCCATCGAGGATTCGCAGTCAGGATTTCGTCTCTATCCGGCCGAGCTTTTGAAAAAGATAAACATCGAAACCTCTCGTCAAAAAAGCTTTGTCTTCGAGAGTGAGATATTGATCGAGGCCGCTACTCAGGGCGTCGGGAGCCGGTCGGTTTCCATACCGGCCATCTATGCCCCGGATCGCAGGCCCAGCCACTTTCATCCGGTCAGGGATATTGTCAGCATCACCCGCATGGTGGCCTGGAGACTGCTCAGAAGTGGTCTTGCCCCTGTTGGGTTATTAAGGTCTCTTGGGGTGATCCGGAGTCGATTGTAGGAAAGGAATCTGGCATTGCTTGAACTATAAGGATCTGCACATGAAAAGCTCAATGAAGTTAGTGTTATTGATAGTCATGATGGTAGTGCCTGTGGCCTTGGCTGGGGTAAAGCCGCTCAAGAATCCTGAGCCGGTATCGATTTCCTCCGGTTTGACACAGGCTCAGGTGGCAGAGGCCATCAAGAAAGGATGTCGCGTAGAAACTGGAGAGTGCAGAAGCAAGAAGCGGGCAAGATTCTGGCACTGATTTACGTGCGCTCACACATCGTCAAGGTCAATATTATTTGGGATGAAAAGGATGTACGCATCAGCTATTTCGATAGTATGAATATGAAGTACCAGATGCGAGCCCCCAAGAAAAGCAGTGACAGTGATGATTGGGACTATGGTACAACCGCAAAGGTGGAGGGGGAGTCAAAGCCTGTCGCTTATATCCATGATCGATACAATTCATGGTCCAATAATCTGGCCAATGATATCCGTGTTGAGCTTGATTTGGCAGGCGCTCCAGAAGCAAGATAGATCGATT
>CALOBW010000062.1:0-35680 GCA_942491525.1 uncultured Thermodesulfobacteriota bacterium | reverse complement strand
TGCCGACCCTCCAGGCCGACCCCTTCCGGCTGGAGCAGCTCTTCACCAACCTGATCGATAACGCAATCAAGTACACCGATAGAGGCGGGGTCAGCATAAACATCACCAGCAGCACCGACCGCATCACGGTGGCAGTCAGTGACAGCGGATCAGGCATCCCCGCCCGGCACCTGGACCGGCTTTTCGAGCGGTTCTACGTGGTTGACAAGTCGCGCTCCCGCGCGGTGGGCGGCACCGGCCTGGGCCTGGCCATCGTCAAGCACATCGCCGGCCTGCACCGCGGCGTCGTGGAAGTGGAGAGCGAGCCGGGCCGCGGCACCACCTTCAGGGTTATTCTGCCCCTGATCTGAGCCCTTTCGCCTGACGGACAGCGGCCGACGCTCGATAATTTCAATTGACTTCTAGGCCTCGCCCATATATATGCGCAGCCAAAAGTTCACTAAAATAAACTTCTGAGAATACTTAAATAAGGACCAGTTATGGCTGATATTGGTGCAAAGATTAAAAACATGCGATTGTCTCATGAGTTGACCCAGGAAGAACTAGCCAACCGTGCCGATCTCACCAAAGGCTTCATCTCCATGGTCGAACGCGACCTGCAGTCACCCTCGCTGGACACGCTGGAGAACATCCTGACAGCCCTTGACTCGAGCCTGGCCGATTTCTTCAAGGAAGCCCAGTCTCCGACCGTGGTCTTCACTCCCGAAAACCGCATCATCAGCGAAGACGAGAACGGCATCATCAAAGAGATTCTGATCCCGGCGGCCCAGGGCCGCGAGGCCGACATGCTGCTGGTGACACTCCCGGCCAACAGTTCCATGGAGCCCGAAGATCCGCACTACGGGGATGAATGCGGCATAGTTGTCTCAGGCAAGGTCTGCATCCATATCAGCAAGGAGGTCCATAAGGCCGTCAGAGGCGACACCTTCTACTACACGGCCGACCGCCGGCACTGGATTGAAAATAAATCCAACACTCCGGCAAAGATCTTCTGGATCTCGGCCCCGCCCAGTTTCTAGGAGTTAGATAATGAAAACTTCAGCCGGCAACACCAATATCCACGAGGCCGCATTCATGCTGCCCAACTTCATCCGGGAGGCTTTATGAGTTCATTCATCGGCGCCAAGAGTGAGGGACGCATCTGCATCTTTGGTGCGCCCTTTGACTGCACCACCAGCTTCAGACCCGGCGCCCGCTCCGGTCCCGGCGCCCTGCGTGAAGCGTCCTACGGCCTGGAATCTTTCTCACCGATCCTGCAGGCAGACCTTGAAGACCTTGACTTCATGGATATGGGAGATCTTGAGCTGCCATTCGGTGATCCCCGCCCGGCGCTGAAAATGATCGAAGAAAATACAGCGGCCCTTCTGCAGGACGGCCGCCTGCCGGTGCTGCTGGGCGGCGAGCATCTGGTCAGCCTCGGGGCTATCCGTGCGGTCGCCGCCAAACATGCCGGACTTAAAATTGTGCACCTGGATGCCCACGCCGATCTGCGTGAAGAATACCTGGGGCAGCAGCTTTCTCATGCCACCGTCATCAGACGTGCATCCGAGCTCGTCGGCCTGGACAGCATCCGCCAGATCGGCATCCGATCCTGCGATCGCAGCGAATTTAAGGATGCGAGCCGTCTGAGAGCCGAGCCGCAGGATGTCATCGACTGGGCCGGCGACTCTCCGGTCTATCTGACCCTCGACCTCGACATCCTCGATCCGTCGGTCTTCCCCGGCACCGGCACACCTGAACCGGGCGGCTACTCCTTCCAGCAGCTGAACGCAACCCTCATGCAGCTGATCGACTCACTCAACATCGTTGGCATGGATCTGGTCGAGCTGGCGCCCATGCTGGATGCCAGCGGAGTTTCTGCTGTCACAGCCGCCAAGATTCTCCGCGAATGCCTGCTTGCGCTCAAATAAAAATATTCGCAAGTAATAACAATGCCCTGAAATAAAATTTAATAAAATTTCACTTTAGGTGTTAACCATTTCGCCTTACCACCGATATATATAGTAACGGTTCTCCGTAAAGAACCTCCTCTTTAGCCAGGCACCTAAAAGCCTGGCCTTTTTTTTGCCCTTTTTCAAGTCAGCTGCCGCTCCCGCCTGGGCATCTCAACCACATCGCCATCCTCCAGCGCCTTGACATCAGGGTGGATGCGTCCGGCTTCAACTTCAAAGAGTCTGGAGTCCGTGTAACGATGCGAGTAGTGGGCCATGAGCAGTTTGCCGGCGCCGGCCGCATGCGCGATTGTGGCGGCCTGGCTGGCGGTCAGGTGACCATACTCGGCGGCACACTCAAGATTGTCATCCAGATAGGTGGTCTCCATCAGCACCATATCGGCGCCGCGGGCCAGTTTAGCGGCATTCTCACAAACTTTAGTGTCCATGATATGGGCATAGCCCTGCCCTCGCCTCACGTGGGCCACATCCTCAATGCGGACAGTCCCGAGACGGCCCCGTGCCTTGAGCTGCCCAACCTCAAGCCCGCTGATCCCCAACTCTCTGAGTTTTTCAGGCCGCATGGTGAAACTGTCCTTCTCCTGCAGGCGGTAACCGAAGACCTCGACCGGATGCTCCAGGCGCCGGGCCTCGATTGTCATGCGGCTGTCCTCAAAGACGATCCCCTCATCAGCAATGGGTTTAGGTACGATGTGGCCGCCCTTATAGTAGATGGCCGCATCAAACAGATTATTGAAGTAGTGCTCGCCCGAGGCCGGAAAGTAGACCTCGACCGGATGAGATACCCGGTCCAGCGAAATGCGCTGCAGGATGCCGGCCAGCCCCAGGCAGTGGTCGCCATGAAAGTGGGTGATGAAGATCTTGGTGATCTCACTGGCCGAGACACCGCAATAGATCATCTGGCGCTGGGAGCCCTCGCCGGGATCAAAGAGCAGCCCCTCATCATCCCAACGCAGAAAGTAACCGTTCTGATTTCTGAAGCGCCCGGGCACCTGCGAACCGGTGCCCATGGCGATTAATTTTCTGTCTGACATATTCCACCTATACACGCTTCAGGCGCGGCTTGCCAAACCCATATTGACCATCACTCCATCAATAATATTATTAAAACAGGAGACGACATGGAGATATTTACCATCAATGAAGCACCGGGGCTTCGCCAGGTGGCGGTCACGGGAGACCTGAGCGGCAAGCAGGCCGCGCGTCTCAAACGCATCCTGGGCGATACCATCGATCACGGACAGAACCTTGAACTTGACCTGCAGCAGATCCGCTCCATCGACATGACCTGCATCCAGGTAATCATGATGGCCAAGAAGCTCTCAATGGAGCTTGAGCGGCCGATCAACTACAAGGTGATCTTTCCCAGACAGCTGGCCAAGATATTCGAAGAGTCGCAGTTCTACAAGGTTCTGATGGGCATCAAGGATTGAGCTCGCCGCCACAGATGCGGCAGAATCTGGCATCCTGCTTATGGCCGTCAGATCCGCAGTGCGGACAGCTGATGTTGGACTTCTTGGAGAGCATCTCATGGGTCATTTCAGCGCTGATGATACCGGTGGGCACAGCCAGAATCGCAAAACCCATAATCATGATAATTGCGGCCACAAACTGCCCCAGATTGGTCTGCGGTGAAATATCGCCGTAACCGACGGTGGTCAGGGTCACAATGGCCCAGTAGATGCTGCGCGGAATGCTGGTGAAACCGTTGGCCTCGCCCTCAATAATATACATGAAAGATCCCAGAATGCAGACCAGGATCACCACATCCACCAGAAAAACTATGATCTTGCGCTTGGCCGAGCGGATGGCGCCCAGCAGAAAGCTGGCCTCGCTGACATACTTGGCCAGCTTCAGGATTCTGAAGATCCGCAACACGCGCAGAAACCGGAGCACCAGAAAGTAGCGGGCACCCGGTATCAGCAGGCTCAGATAGCTGGGCAGGATCGCCAGCAGATCAATGATGCCGTAAAAGGAGCGCGCATAGTGCCAGGGCCGGCTGACGCAGATCAGGCGCAGCGCATATTCAATCGAGAAGAGAATGGTGAAGAACCACTCGGCATAGAGGAGCCACTGGCCGTAACGCAAATTAAGGCTGCGCACACTGTCGGCCATGACCAGCAGCACACTCAGTACAATGCTTATAATCAGCAGCAGATCAAATATCTTACCGGCCCTTGTTTCAGAACCAAAAATAATTTCATTGATCTTCATGCGCCAGGGACTCATCAGACCTCATCCTCCTCAATGGCCAGATCCTCAAGATCATCGGGGTGCACATAGTCTTCGCTGATCACGCGGCCCATGACTGAGAAACCCAGCTGATGAACCCGGTCCGGATCGCCGCAGACCAGATGATGCCACTCAGGCAGCCGCCGCCCCTCCTGCAGCAGGCGGTAGGCGCAGGTGGAGGGCAACAGATAGGCGTGGTTGGCCACAAATTCGGAACTCAAAACCATGCAGGTCAGCACCTTGCGGCCGCGATCCGCATAGGCCCGGCAGCGGCAGTGCTCAATGTCCAGCAGGGTGCAGGCCACCCGCGTATAGCGCACCGTGCCGTCAGGCAGCTCCATCTTCTTCAGACAGCAGCGCCCGCAGCCGTCGCAAAGCTGCTCCCACTCGTCCAGACTCATGGCGGCCAGGGGCTTAACCTGCCAGAAAGGTGCCATTACTTGCCGTCAACCGTCTTACGGATGTCTTCAGCCTTATCCGAAGCCGCTTCCGTGGCCTCATCAATGGAAGCTTCAACCTTATCGGCGGCATCCTGCACGGCCCGCTCAACTTCATCAGCCGTGCGCTCAACCTTGGTGGCCGTATCCTTGATCATCTTATCGATCTTCTTACCGGCCCGTTCAGCCGGCCCCTCATTGGAGAACTTATCCTTAACGTCCTCAATGGCCCGGTCAATCTTCTTGCCGGCCTTCTCGGCCTCACCCTCCTGGGCGCAGCCGCCCAGCAACAGAATGAGCGCACAGGCAATCATGAATCTCTTCACAACCTACTCCTCAATAATTCTGATGGACCTGATTATCACCGGCTCTAGCGGCACATCCTGATGCATGCCCCTGCTGCCGGTCCTGACCGCTGCGATACGGTCGACAATCTCCATACCCTCGATAACCCTGCCGAAAACGGCATAGCCGTAGTCACGCTTGCCATGATCCAGCAGAAAATTGTCGTTCAAATTTATGAAGAACTGGGAAGTGGCGGAATCAATCACATTGGTGCGCGCCATAGCCAGGGTGCCGCGTCTGTTCTTCAGTCCGTTATGGGCCTCATTCTCGATCGGAGCGTAGGTCATGCCCTCGCGCATATTGACGTCGAAGCCGCCGCCCTGGATCATAAAACCAGGAATCACGCGGTGGAAAATGGTGTCCTCATAGAGGCCACCGGCGATATAATCCCTGAAATTAGCCACCGTGATGGGCGCCTTCGAATCATAAAGCTCGGCCTTGATATCGCCCATACTGGTCTCGATCAGCACCTTGGTCTCGCCCATGGGGCCGGCCGCAACCGGCTCCGCGGGCTTAACAGGTTTATGGGCACAACCGGCCAACAAGATACAGATAATCAGCAGCGCCCGTTTCATGATCAATCCTCGACAATCTCGGCCGAAACGATCTCAATGGCCTCCATGGGTACATCCTGGTGGAAGCCGGCATTACCGGTCTTGACGGCCGCGATTTTATCAACAACATCCATGCCCTCGACAACCTTGGCAAAGACGGCATAGCCGAAGTCACGAGCGCCGTGATCCAGGAAGGTATTGTCCTTGAGGTTGATGAAGAACTGGGAGGTGGCGGAGTCAACAGCCTGGGTGCGGGCCATTGAGAGCGAGCCGCGCTCATTCTTGAGACCGTTGTCAGCCTCATTCTTGATGGGGGCATTTGTCTGCTTCTCGCGCATGTCGGCTGTCATGCCGCCGCCCTGGATAACAAAGTCAGGAATCACGCGGTGGAAGATGGTGCCGGCATAGAAGCCGTTCTCAACATACTCCTTGAAGTTCTTAACCGTGATGGGAGCCTTGTCTTCAAAAAGCTCCAGTTTGATCTCGCCATAAGTAGTCTTAAAAATAACCATATCTAAATCTCCTTATTAGGGTCCGGGAAATTCCCCGGAATTTTCTCAAAACAGATACCCAACATCACCGCAGGGGTCAAGGATTGAGCAGTTCAAAGCCGGAAGCCTCTTCGAGCAGGCGTTTTGAATCGCAGTCGATCAGTTCGTATAAGATGACTTCAAGCACGTGCCAGACGCGTACGCCGGCGCGCACGCAGCCGGCTGTGGCATAGCCTGCCCGGCCGCCGGCCATGTGCATATGCAGCACAGGCTGGCCCTCTTCATTGGGAAAGATGGTGCCGGTGGCCGCGATCTCATGCACCTCGCTCAACTCGTGCAGCATGGGCACCACCGGGTTTGCGCGGGCCTCGGCCGGGCCGACCACAATCTTGCTGCCCTTGTCGGCACCGCCCAGGGCGATCAGGCTGGCAGCTTTGATGCCCTTGGCGGCGGCAAACTTCTCAAGCTCCTCATGCAGGATATCGCCGTCCTCCAGCCGGATCACGAAGACGCGGCCCGGGCGGGCTTCTGAGTAGCGCATCAGACCTGCTCCTTGAGGGTTGCATTCTCATCCACAAAGTAGAAGAGGATGCCGCCCATGATGAAGAGCAGACCCACGGCCACGATGCTGACCCGGATCGAGAGATCCTCGCCCAGACCGGCGCTGGCTGCCAGCAGGCCGACGCCGCCCATAATCAGGGGACCCAGCACGGCCGCGAACTTGCCCATCATGTTGTAGAAGCCGAAGTACTCGGCCGACTTCTCGATGGGGATGATCTTACCGAAGTAGGAGCGGCTCATGGCCTGCAGCCCGCCCTGCACCAGACCGATCATGACGCCCATCATGTAGAAGTGATTCTTCTCATGAATGAAGGCACCAAAGATGCTCAGCAGCAGATAGATGAAGATGCCGAAGAAGATCGCCTTACGCGTGCCGACCTTCTCACCAGCATAGCCGTAGATGATGGCGGCCGGGAAGCCCACAAACTGCACGATCAGCAGCACCGGCACCAGATCCTGGGCCTGGAAGCCCAGTGACAGGCCATAGGCCATGGCCATGCGGATGATGGTGTGCACGCCGTCGATGTAGCACCAGTAGGCCAGTAGAAAGAGGAAGATCGGTTTAAGCTGCCTGATCTCTGAGAGAGTCTTGGCCAGCTGGCCGAAGCCGGCCGCGATGGGGTTTAAATCACTGGCCGCCTCGGGATTTTCGGGCTCCTTGACCCAGATGATCAGCGGGATGGTGAATATTGCCCACCAGATGCCCACGCTCAGGAATGAGAGCCGAATGGCCATATTGGCATCCGGGATGCCGAAGAGCTCGGGTTTGAGGTACATGGCCAGGTTGACCGCAAAGAGCAGGCCGCCGCCCAGATAACCCAGGGCAAAGCCGAGGGCCGAGATGAAGTCCATGCGTTCCTCGTTAGAGACAGCCGTGATCAAAGCATCATAGAAGACGTTGGCGCCCGAGAAGCCGACCGTGGCCAGCACATAGACCAGCACCGCTATTTGCCAGTTGCCCTGGGAGATGAAGTAGAGCCCGCAGGTCATGGCCATGCCCAGGAAGGCGAAGGCCAGCAGCATCTTCTTGCGCGCCGTGCCCTTGTCGGCAATGGCGCCCAGAATAGGGGCCGAGAGCGCCACCAGGATACCGGCCATGAAGTTGGCGCCGCCAAGCCGGGCCAGACTGAGCGTGGCGTCGGCGCCGACACTCCAATACTCCTTGAAAAACACCTGAAAGAAACCGGCCATCACGGTGGTGGCAAAGGCGGAGTTCGCCCAATCATACATGGTCCACCCGAAGACGGCCTTCCTGTCATTCTGCATCATAACACCTCAAAAAATTTAATGTGATGCAGAATAAGCGCTTCAGCTTTTGGAATCAATCAAAAATCAGAGGACCAGGCTGTAAACCACCACCGTGGAGAGGATCAGAACCTTGAGCATGTGACGCATGAGCAGACGCCGGGGCAGCGCCAGGACGGGTTTCCTCAACAGATCACAGGTCAGAACCAACATGTACATTGATATCACCCGGGCCGTATGAGGCCGATAATTAGATGATAATTATCGAATCTGAACGGGCAAGAGGCTAGATCTTTTTATCGCGGGCCTTGCACTTCTTCTGATGCAGGCAGGTGGCGCAGCGCATATCGCTACACCACTGGCACGAGAAGCAGTCGGCGCAGGGATGCTTCTTGGCGCCGTGATCGATCGGCACGTAGACCTTACCCTTGACTCCTGGCATGTTTATGAAAGGCATAGTGTTTTTATAAGGCTATCGGGCAGGGGATTCAAGGTGGAGATTGTTAAAGCCGCCATTTAATTCATCTTTACAATATGCTAATCTGGACGGACGGACTAAGGAGAACAACATGAGAACTCTTCATCTTTTTTTCTGCACGATTATCCTCTGCCTACTGACAACGCCCCTCTTCGCCAGCGAAGCCTGGGTCTGGGAGATGCTGCCCGCCACCCCCGATTACGACAAACGCTGGCAGCAGATGGACGAACTCTGGGCCGAGCACTGGAACGGCAAGAATCTGAACAAAATCATTGAGCTGGCCAAGGAGCTGGCGGAAAGCCATCCCGACAGACCCGAGCCGGATATCTGGCTCAGCCGCACCTATTTTGCCAAAGCCAGCTACTCACCGATCAAACGCTTTGAAAACTATGCCACCGCCGAGACCTATGCCGACCGCGCTCTGCAGAAAGACCCCAGCAACATCTTTGCCTTTAAAAATCTGATGGCCGCGGCCGCCTACGCCGGGGGCAGAGACTATGTGACAGGAAAATATGGGCACTGGATCAATCAGCTGGCGCCCCTGCCCTCGGGCTATGTGCTGCCGCCCTTTGCCAAGCGGGCCGAGTGGCCGGAATTTGTCAACCTCTATGCCGCGCGTCAGCTGGATATCAAGAACGGCGAAAAAGCCCGCAGCCTAATTGAAAAGCTGGCCGAGAAATATCCGGACGACTATCTGGTCCAGAGCTGGGCCTGCCGCGTCAACTATGACCTGGCCAACTATCACTACTACCGCGACAATCCGGTATCAACTGAGCTCTTTGAACGCGCCATCACATATGGCAAAGCCGCCATTGAGCTCAATGAGCATTTTGCCCCGGCCCGCTACTGGTACTTCATCTGCATCGCCCGCTCCATTGAATCAAAGCCGCTGGCAATCCAGGCCCAATCCGTCATCCCCATAACCACCCACAGCCTCTTCTGCGGCATTGAAAATCCGCTCTACAGCTACCTGGGGCCCGGACTGGCCCTCTCCACCATGATCACAGCCGGCGGCTGGACCACCGAAAAAGGCATGAACCTGGCCGGTGTCAACGTGCAGCAGGCCATCAACATGCTCGAAGTGGGCGAACTGATCTATCCCACCAAATTTTACATGTACTACGGCCAGGCCGATATCCTGATCTACAAGAAACGCTATGCGGAAGCTCAGATTGTGCTGGACAGGGTTGCAAAGCTGGATCCTGATGCAGACCCCTATCTGGCCCTGGAAAATAGAGGCGTGCTGCTCAAGATTGAGAAGTTGAAGAAAGAGATGGAAGAATAAATATGTGAGTGGCACGGGCTAAGCGGGATGCTTGCCCGTGGTTTGTTTGTGAGAGTGCAGGTATATAGCAGATATGTGCAGTTAGTCGTTGGCAATCAGAATATTACTCTGACTCTGATTTCCGTGACTACAAAGAGCAAGACATCAATGCTAGTCGTACAAATTAACAGTCGCTTTCCGACAATAGAAACTCTTCAAATAGGTCAATGCGACGAGTCAATTCCTTTCTTATTTCTTTAACCTCAGAATTCAAGCTATGCGAGAGTGGTTTTTGTCCCATATAAATCCCTCCCTCACTCAGCTGTATCCGACAATAATTATCAGATACTTCTATAACAAGTTTAGCCCCAATCTGAGACCCATCAAACATCACGAACTTATTAATCTTTGCTGGAGAAAACTTAACATCACCAAAAATTTCACCGTTTTTTTTGTTCTCATATTTTATCGGATGCTTTTCGGATGATACATTTAACATTATCCACCTTTTAGACAGATCGAATAATGCATCTTGAGATTTACATACACTTGTAATCTCACGACTAACCATTAACTCTTCAATTAAGCCATCATCGTTAACCGTAAAAGAAGCACACCCACACATCAAACTAAGACTTAGAAATAATAATGATATATTTTTAAACTTCATCACTTGCTCCTCAAAATTATCAAAGAATTTTAGACTACTATTTCTTAATATATTGTTCAATTTCACCAATAAGCGCAAATATAACCGGCTCGACTCGTTTTAGATCCCGACTCGAGGTATAACTAATAACATTAGAAATCTTATCTATTCCAATATTAGAGAATGTGACGACACACTGCCCATCCTGAGATTCGATCTTTAATTTATATTGCAAATCATAAACAAATACTCTTGTGCCCCAGTCCATATCCCAGTTATCGCCTGTTATCGGGACACTACCACTGCCTATAAATAAACCTGCTTCAGAATTATTATATTGCTCAAGAGCCCTGCCTGTAGCAAAATTATCAGCTGCCCATTTTATAATATTCCCGTGAATATCTTCTTTTTTTAGGTCGGGGACATCAATGCGTTTGAAGATAATCTGATCTTCTTCATTCAATGGCTGAAATGAAGCACATCCCGAAAAGAAGAAAACAATAAAAATTAATAATATGCGAGATTTCATAAATAATTCCTCTTATGCAAATATTTCAATAATCATAAACACTTTTAGCTAATTTGCGGCTAAGTCGGCTTCCATTTTCGATGACATATTGGTAAGTACTTTTACTGCATCATCATATTGACTTTTATCATATATTGTAACATCACGCTGCATATCCTGACCTGGCTTATACTCCCGAAGTCGGTCAAAGGTAATCAGCGCCATCCCATCTTTGCTCGCAATTCGCATTATAAAAAGCAGACTATAACCATCGTTTTTAAACAATTTAGACTTTTCATATATTAATCCCCTGAAAATAAATTGTCCCAACTCTTCATTATCATAATAGATATGTTGGGAATTAATATCTAAATTCTGCCTCAACCATAATTTCACTTCAGAATATATCTCTGACTGAGACTTTCCAGGAATAATAATTGTATTACTAACACTTGGACTGTCAAATATCTGAAGCTCAATTGCATGAACAGATACAGGCATAACGAGTAATAGTAATAAAAAAATGATCTTTCTCATCAAAAACCTCACTCTTAACAATATTCTATATAGCAAAAGCGACAGTTATCATCACTGCATGTATTAGACAAGTAATTCTTTAGATATATCAGGTATAAATAAAAAGGATTGGTTTGCAAATCTTCGTTGAAGAACGAATGTCAACAAATACCTTAACCCATGTCGAACTTTGCAGGTTCAACACCGACTTGCATTCTGATCAAGCTAAAGTGCACATAACTAGCCATTATCTACACCCCTCAAATTAACGCATATACCCTATACTGTCACTGCGAGCGTAGCGCGGCAATCCACTAGATTGCTCCGTCGCAAGATCCTCGCAATGACAGTCACCCCAACGCACCCCTTCCCTTCCACATTTACAATCATATATTCTTTTCAAACAGGGCCCTCTATGCTATGGTCCGACCAATAGACCAATATGTCTCCAGGAGGGAAGAAGTATGGCATGGAACACAAAGGGAAGATCCGAGGATCTCAAGCGCGCCTCAGCGCAGGAGTTTGACCTGGTAATCATCGGTGGCGGCGTGACCGGCGCCGGCGTGGCCCGCGAAGCGGCCCTGAAGGGTTACTCCTTTATTATCCTCGACAAGAATGACTTTGCCTTCGGCACCTCATCACGTTCATCAAAACTGGCCCACGGCGGCCTGCGCTACCTTTCGGGCGGCGAGTTCGGCCTGGTGCGCGAGTCGGTAACCGAGCGCAACTGGCTCAGGAACCACCTGCCCCACAACGTGCGCCCGCTGGGCTTCATGTACTGCATCTACGAGAACAGCAAGGATAAGGTCCGCACTATCCGCATGGCCCTCAGGATCTACGACTGGCTCTCAAACATCAAGTCAGACTTCAAGAACTACCGCAAAGCCAAATTCTTCTCGCCCGAGTTTGTTGAAGAGTTTGAACCCTGCGTAACCCGCGAGGAGAAGGAGCTGGGCAAACTCAAGTGGGCCGGCTTCTACTATGACACCAACATTGACGATGCCCGCCTGACCCTGGAGACCATCAAAGAGGGCCTCCAGATCAACGAGTCATCGGTGGCGCTGAACTACACCAAGGTTGAGAGCTACATCAAGGATGGCGGCCGCGTCCAGGGCGTCAAGGTCAGGGACGAGCTGAGCGGCGAAACCTTTGAGGTCAAGGGCAAGGCCGTAATCGCCTGCGGCGGCATCTGGTCCGACGAGGTCATGGCCGGCACCGACTTCGACTCCAAGAAGATCTACCCCACCAAGGGCGTCCACATCGTGGTCCCCAACGAGCGCGTCGGCAACCGCAACGGCTTCGGCATCCGCTCCTTTGACGACGGCCGCTTCTTCTTCGTGCTGCGCCGCGGCAAGGTTACCGTGATCGGCACCACCGACACCGACTACTACAAGGAGTCCAGCAACCTGGACGAGCCCTGGTGCACCAAGGAGGACAGCGACTACCTGCTCAGAACAGTCAACCGCATCTTCCCGCACGCTCAACTGACCGAGGATGACATCATCGGCACCTATGCCGGCATCCGCCCGCTGATCAAGCAGGAGGGCGCCGCCAATGAGAGCGCCGTCAGCCGCGAGCATGAGATCTTTGAATCCAAGGACGGCGTGGTCGCCATGGCCGGCGGCAAGCTGACCACCTACCGCCTGATGGCCGAGGAGCTGCTGAACTACCTGGTGGACAAGAGCTACATCCCGGGCTACAGCAAGCCCGAGTACAAGAAGAGCGGCTACACCAAGCAGCCCTTCAAGGTCGGCATGTGGCGCAAAGATTTTGATAAGGAGGTGACCGCCAAGGGTCTGGACCAGATTTCATGGCCCGACCAGCTGGATTACCTGCACCAGCAGTACGGCAAGCAGGCCATCACCATCCTGGAGAACATCAAGGCCAATCCGGCCAAGGGCGAGGCCCTGCTGGAGGGCTACGAGCACTGCGCCGCCGAGATCGACTTCATCCTGGAAAACGAGTGCGCCCCCAAGCTGGTCGATGTGCTCTGCCGCCGCACCGAGGCCCAGTGGATGATCTGGCACCACAAGCAGACCGAGCTGGCCGCCAAGGTCGGCGAGATCATGGCCGGTTTCTACGGCTGGGACGAGGCCAAGAAGCAGGCCGAGATCGACGAGTATCTCGCTTACGTCAAGAAGACCATCTGGTTCTAAGTCTTTCAAGCCCCGGCAGCCGCCGGGGCAAATTTATATTTGGGGAGCTATTATGAATAAGTATTCCAGAGAAGTGTCAGCCGCCCCTGCAGAGATTGCCACCAATGGCCGCTGCAACATGGGCACCTTTAACCAAGCAATCAAAAACGTCAACATGCTGGATGTCGAAAAACCGCTGGGCACCGAGGTGCCGCAGGGGCTCAAGTTCATGCGCCTCAAGGAGTGGCAGGCCTTCCAGATCTCAAACGACGAGTGGTTCATCTGCCTGGCTGTCTACAACACCAAGAGCATCGGCCTGGCAACCGTGATGGCCTTTGACCGCAACCAGCAGAAGATGTACCGCTATGAGCGTAAAGTGCCCTTCAATCTACTCAAGGTGCCCTCTGGCCTGGCTGACAGCCGCTGCTACTACCACGGCGCCGACTTTCGCATCGATATTCACAACAACCTTGACGATGGCAAATTTAGAGTCTCATTCCAGGCCGACAATTTTGCCGGACTACCCGATCTGCGCGCCAGCTTTACCGGCTATCATGAGACCGAGCCGATCGTGATTGTGCAGCCCTTTGATGATAACCGCCCGCTCTACTCCCACAAGGCATTGATGCCCTGCGAAGGCATGCTGGAGCTGAGCGACGGCCGCAAATCATTTTTTGAACGCGGCACCGGCTCCATGATCATTGATGACCACAAGGGCTACTACCCCTACACCATGGCCTATGACTGGGTTACCGGCCTGGGCTATGACCATAAGGGGCGCCTGGCCGGTTTCAACACCACCGACAACCAGATCCAGAATCATATGAAATATAATGAGAACTGCCTCTGGCTGGACGGCCAGATGTATCCCCTGCCCCCGATCAGCATCCGGCGCAACACCGGCGTTGAGGGGATCTGGGAGGTCAGCGACGATTTCGGCCGGGTGCGCATCTTCTTCAAGCCGCTCTATGACTGCAAGGTCAAAATCAATGCGGGAATTATCAAAACTGACTATCACGGCCCCACCGGCGTGCTGGAGGGCTGGATCAAGACCCCGGACGGCGAGAAGGTCTGCTTCGACGGTTTTGCCGGCATGGGCGAAAAGAAGTTTATCAAGGGATAAACAATGAAAACATATGATCTTATCATCTGCGGAGCCGGCCCAGTCGGGATGGCGGCCGCCATCCAGGCCGGGCGGCGCGGCTTGAACGTGCTGGTGCTCGAGAAGGGGGCCACCCCGGCGCCCTTCCCGCGCGGCGAGACCGCCCGCCCCCACGAAATCTTTGAAGAGCTGCTGGGCAGCGGTTTCATGGAGAGCATCAGCCTGCACCGCACCGCCGGCCGGCGCATCAACTCGCCCGGCGTGCGCAAGACCTTTGAGATCCAGCGGCCGCAGCGCTCCTACATCTTTGACTGGCACCAGTTCATAGATCGGCTCTACGAGCGGACTAAAGAACTGGGTGTCGATTTCAGGTTCAACAACGAGGCCACCGAGCCGATTGTAACCGGCGGCAGCTGCCGCGGCGTGCGCCTGGCTGACGGAGAAGAGATCCACGGCACCACCGTCATCGACGCCAGCGGCCACACATCCAAGCTGGGGCGCTTCAGCGGCATCGACTACGGGCGCATCAATGCGCCCATGGTCAAGTGTCTGATCTCAAACTTCCGCGGCCGCTACCGCGGCATGCAGTTCTACTTCGTCTCCCAGGGCTACCTGAATGAGGCGCCCGACTTTCCGCCCTTCATCGCCTTCATCTTCCCGCGCAACGCCGACAAGTGCGAGATCGGCCTGATCACGATTCCGGCGGCCAGCCGCATCCTGAAAATTGCCACCCCCACAGCCGAGGAGACCATGCGGGTCTGGGAGATCGTCAAGCAGAACTATCCCGGCTTCTCCTCCCAGCTCAAGGGCTCCACAATTGACGTGGAGGCGCCCACCGGCCTGACCATGGCCGGACTGCAGGAGGAGGGCTGCCTGATTCCGGGCCTGATCCATCTGGGCGACGCTGTCGGTTTTGTGGAGGCCACCGGCGGCTGCGGCCTGACGGCCGGCATGCTCAGCGCGCGCAACGCGGCCAACTTCATCGCCGACTTTACGCCGGCCAAGTGGGACCCCAGCCTGCAGCTCAGGTATAATAAGATGTTTAAGAGCAGCGCCATCTTCATTCATATCAAGCGCACCTACCGCATCGTGCTGGGCGGCTTAGGTTTCGTCTTCGGCCGTCTCAGGACCAGCAAGCGCATCAACCGCCACTGGTGGCTGATCCGACTCTTCTACAGCCTCTGATTTTGCAGCCGGCCTGCGGGCCGGCTGCACCTCGAAACTTATATCAAATTGATACAATGTAAATTTTTAGCATCCTGCTCTGCTGCTATATGTAAAGATTTTCCACACAGCCTCTGATTTACCAGCCCCTCGATATGCTTGCGAACATTAGTTCGGGCTATAGCTGAATTCTTCTGATTGGCATTTAATTTGCTAAATGGTTTGGCAAATTTAAAATACACATATTGAGGAGAATTTATGAAATCGAGAATGCTAACAATGATCTGCACCCTTCTGTGTATCTCATTTGCCAGTCCGCTGATTGCAGCCGACTTCAACATCTGGGATGAAGAGTTCGACGGTCACTACGAAACCGAGACGGCCGACGGCCTCACTCTTAAGATGATGCGCTACCGCCCACCCTTTAATGGTTCCGAATTCAACGAAGGCAAACAGCCCATCCTGCTCTTCCCGGCCATCGTCTGCAACATGAATGAGTATATGGCCCAGACCCCGGTCGGCTTTGAAGACAAGTATGATTTCAATGATATTCCTCTGGTTGACGGCCTGCCCGCCTGGGCCGAAGATGATGCGTACATCGAGCAGGACCAGATGCTGGTCTTCAGCATGGCCTACTACTTCTGGAAGATGGGCCTCGACCCCTGGTTCGCCAACTACCGCGGCGTCGGCCGCGGACAGCAACGCAGTGACCGCCTCGACGAGAGCACCCTCTTCAACACCAAGGGCCTCTTCTTCGAGGAGGACGTGGTCAACCTCGACATGTGGGGCACCCTTGACCCCGAAGCCGCCATCCAGCAGGTTTACCAGGAGACCGGCCAGTTCCCCTTCATCGGCGGCCACTCCACCGGCGGCCTGGCCTGCTACGTCTATTTGCAGGGTAACTACTTCATCAAGCCGATCCTCGACGAGAACGGTGTGCTGCAGGGCTACGACGAGAAAGATAAAAACAGATTTGCCGACTACATTAACTGGGGCTTCGTGCCGCACGTCAAGCAGGACGACGAGATCGCCCGCAAGCGCAACATGAACATCCCCGGCTTCATCGCCATCGATCCGGCCGTCACCCCGCCGCTGCCCCAGTACCTCAACCAGGACATCCTGTGGCCGGCCCTGGGCGCGCCCATCAACATTGATGTGGACTTCCTGATCGGCGAAGTGGTCAGCGAGATCATCGGACCCAAGGCCCTGATCACCATTGAGGATGTCGTCTTCAAGAGCATCTTCGCCCTGGACAAGTTCTTTGACGGCATGGATGATACCGGCATCGACGTCATCGACGACAACCTCTTCGGCTACCTGACCTGCTGGGATATGGACAACACCCATCCCTTTGCCATGGACTTCTTCACCCGCTTCGGCCTCTCCAACACCTACCTGAGAGGCTTCAGCCAGTACATCGACTTCGGCCTGAACGGCGTGCTCAGAGAGCACTACAAGAACGGCTTCTTCAACCGTTTCAAAAGCAAGCCATCGCCCCTTGGCGATAATGACGGCTACACCTACTACTTCAGGGATGACATTGCCGACAACCCCATGTCCCGCGTCGATGTGCCGATGGCGGCCCTGCTCTCATCCCACGACTCACTGGTGAGCGCCGACACCGTCCACCACCAGCTCTTCAACGGCAAGACCCCCTATGAGAGTGACCGTTCCATCATCCTCGTGCCTTCAGGCCACGTGGATGTGCCGATCGGCAACAACACCATTCTCGAAGGCTATGACTTCCTGGGTGACTTCATCAATGAGATCATGGAGCAGTAACAGGCTCCATCAGGATACAAAAAAGCCGGCGCGATTGCGCCGGCTTTTTTTTAAGCTCGGGTGAGCTGACGGTATTTAATCTTATGGGGCTGACAGGCGTCGGCGCCCAGACGTTTCTTCTTATCCTCTTCATACTCGGTGAAGTTGCCGTCGAAGAAGACCACCTGCGAGTCACCCTCAAAGGCCAGGATATGGGTGGCGATGCGGTCCAGGAACCAGCGGTCATGACTGATGACCACGGCACAGCCGGCAAAGCTGTCGAGGGCCTCTTCCAGGGCGCGCATGGTGTTGACGTCCAGGTCGTTGGTGGGCTCGTCAAGCAGCAGCACATTGGACTCGGATTTAAGCATCTTGGCCAGATGCACGCGGTTACGCTCACCGCCGGAGAGCACGCCGACCTTCTTCTGCTGGTCGCCGCCGGTAAAGTTGAAGCGGGATACATAGGCGCGCGAATTCATATCGCGGCTGCCCAGATAGATGATGTCGTTGCCGCCGGAGATCTCCTCCCAGATGCTCTTGTTGGGATCGAGATCGTCACGACTCTGATCAACGTAGGCCAGCTTGACTGTTTCACCCAGACGAATGGAGCCCGAATCCGGAGTCTCCTGACCGGTGATCATCCTGAAGAGGGTCGTCTTACCGGCGCCGTTGGGCCCGATGACGCCCACGATACCGCCCGGGGGCAGCATGAAGCTCATGTCCTCAACCAGCAGTTTGTCGCCGAATCCCTTGGCCACCTTGTCTGATTCAATAACCACCTTGCCCAGACGCGGTCCCGGCGGAATGAAGATCTCAAGCTCCTTGGCACGCTTCTCGCCCTCCTGCCCCAGCAGATCCTCATAGGCGGTGATACGGGCCTTGGACTTGGCGTGGCGGCCCTTGGGGCTCATGCGAATCCACTCCAGCTCGCGCTGCAGGGTTTTCTGGCGCTGGGACTCGCTCTTCTCCTCCTGGGCCAGGCGCCTCTCCTTCTGCTCCAGCCAGGATGAGTAGTTGCCCTCCCAGGGAATTCCCTCGCCGCGGTCGAGCTCCAGAATCCAGCCGGCCACGTTATCCAGGAAGTAACGGTCATGGGTTACGGCGATGATGGTGCCTTCATAGCGCTGCAGGTGCTGCTCCAGCCAGGCCACGGTCTCGGCATCCAGATGGTTGGTAGGCTCGTCGAGCAGCAGGATATCGGGCTTCTGCAGCAGGATACGGCAGAGAGCCACGCGGCGTTTCTCGCCGCCTGAGAGCACGTTGACCGGGGTGTCACCATCCGGGCAGTTCAGCGCATCCATGGCCATCTCAAGGCGGCTGTCAAGATCCCAGGCATCCAGCTGATCGAGGCGCTCCTGCACCTCGCCCTGGCGCTCAATGAGGGCATTCATCTCATCATCGCTCATGGGCTCGGCAAACTTGGCGCTGATATCGTTATATTCAGCCATCAGGGCCGCGGCCTCGCCGGCGCCCTCCTCCACAATTTCGCGTACCGTGCGATTTTCGTCCAGCAGGGGTTCCTGCTCCAGATAACCGATGGTGTAGCCTTCAGATACGGCAGTCTTACCTTCAAACTCCGTATCAACCCCGGCCAGAATCTTGAGCAGGGAAGATTTACCGGAACCGTTCAGGCCCAGGACGCCGATCTTGGCGCCGTAGAAGTATGAGAGTGAGATGTCCTTGAGGACCTGTTTCTTGTTATGAAACTTGCTCACCCGCATCATCGAATAGATAACTTTATTGCCTTCAGCGGCCATATTCTAAAACCTCCATATAAATGTAGCTGCATTTGTAGCAGCAATCGCTTTTGAAGAAAAGCAGCACTTAATCAGAGCCCACCATTAACCTTAAGCTATTATAGACATAGTTTTTATTTATGTTTCGACTACTGCCGTCCGAAAACAAAAATATTCAATTAATTTTATTTAAGGAGGGCTACATGCGTAAATTTCTAAACCTGATCACCCTGCTGATGGTTATGGCCGCGCCATGCCAGGCGGCCTACAGGATTGAACTGCTCCAGGTTGCCGATATCTCTGTCTTTGAGGAGTCCTATGCCGGCATTGTTGAAGAGCTGGCCCGGCATGGGCTGATTGAGGGCCAAAACCTGAGCATCAACCGGGTAATCATCGATGCCGGCGAAGACCCCAGCCTCTGGCAGAAACTGGGCATTCTCGGCAAGATCAAGAAGGAGACCGGCCGGATCGTAAACGCGAAGCCGGATCTGGTCATCACCATGGGCACCCCGCCCACCAAATACGGCCGCAAAAAGATCATGGATGCCGGCATTCCGCTGGTCTTCTCCTCGGTGTTCAACCCAGTTGCCGCCGGCAGCCAGGGCATGCAGAGCACCAAGGAGGCCTTCACCGGTTCCAGCAACTACATGGACCCCAGGAACGTGCTTGAGATCTCGCGCCTGGCATTTCCCCAGATGCAGACCATCGGGTTCGTGCATAGCGATGATGACAACGCGGTTGCCTTCATCGACGAGGTGACCGCCAAGGCCGCCGAGATGGGAATCAAAGTGCTGGCCCAAAAGGTCGATAAGACCGAAAGCCCGGTCCCGGCCGCCCAGGAGCTGCTCGCAGCCGGCGCCGACACCCTCGGCATACCGGTCGATGCCTACTATGCCATCCGCGACTTCAAAGCGGCCCGCGAACTGGCGGCACTGGCCAGGGAGCGCAGGGTGCCGACAGTCGCCTTTATCAGCGGCGCCCTCAAAGGCAGCATCCTCTACGTATCACCCGATTTCAAATATGTGGGCGCCCTAGCCGGCAGACAGGCCGCCCAGATTTTAAAGGATGGCAAAAAACCGGCTGACCTGCCGATCCTATACCAGGAGAACCTCAACATTCAGGTCGATATTGAAACCGCCCAGAGCCTGGGCATTGAGCTGCCCATCCAGATCCTGCAGCTGGCCAAGGCGGTAAACTAGCATCTCCAAGGTCCACCACCTCCTCCTTGATCCGCAGCCATGAGCCGGGGCTAGCAAGCCCCGGCAGCACCGTTCATCAATCCTGAAGCAGCCTCACATCGATGATCTTCTCAAGCAGCGAGCCGGCCTTGCTCTGCTCGCCGATCAGCAGCGTGGTCACAGCCACGCGCCCCACCAGTCTGAAAACCGGATCATCTTCAAGCATGTCGGCATAACCCCACATATCATGGATCACGAAAGGTACGCCCTGGACCGCACCAAGGTAGAGCATGATGTGACCGTTACTGCGCAGGGTTGTGGCAGCCGGCACCCCTTTTTCGACCAGGGTTAGGCGCCGTTCGGTATACTTGATATCAGCGTCCCAGCGGGCCACTTTCTGCCCCACCTGGGCCTGCAGGCCCGAGTTGCGCGGCAGCACAATCCCGACTGTGGCAAAGACCTCCTGCAGGAAACGCGAGCAGTCCTGCTCACCGTGCATGCCGCCCCAGCCGTAAGGGCTGTGCAGCAGCTTGAAGGCCTGATTTATGATGTTGCGCTGCGTGTATGGCAGCACACCCAGACTGACCTGATCTGCGGCCACCCAACCGGGCAGGAAGATGCAGCTGCCGTCCTGGGCACGCACCGGCCTGAGCACAGCCACGCCGCGGGCATCAGCCTCAAGCAGGCTTAAGCGGGCGCCCATGCGCCCAAAACCGCTGAAATCCCTCAAAGCTTCATCATTGAAGATATCAGCCTTTGCGGCAGTCACAATGCAGGACTCGAGCCCCAGATACTCGATCATGCGCTCACGGCTGCAGAGAGCCACATCCTGAGCCCTGACCCAACCCCGGCTCAGCGGGCTGCGCACATAGTACCAGCCGTCACTCGCATGCAGAACCGCCAATGGCGTGCCCACATCCAGGGCCGAGTTCTGCAACCGATCAAAGTTAAGGTCAAGATCCTGCTTATAGAGCCCCGCCTCAGCAGGCAGCACCCGCTGAGCCGTATAAGCGGTGATGAAACCGAAACGCACCTCGCCGCTGATGTCATTGAGATTCATCGCATGAGCCAGGGCTTTGAAGTAGGAGTCGCCGGCCCTGTTGCCGTCCGCCAGATAGTAGCCGCGTTTTTTGACCCAGCTCAAAGTTCCAACCAGCGAACTGCGGATCTCGGCGGCATCGATCCGGCCAGGATAGGCGGGCACATCTTTAACCGTGCTCTTGCCGGCCAGAGTGCCGGCATTCAGGGCCGCAATCGCCGCCTGATCCATAATCAGCTCATCGGGCGCATCCAGTCTGGAGATCCAGAAACCGGGGCGCTGCATTTCAACCGTGGTGCCGGGCACCAGATTCATGACCGGCAGCTCCACCACCTGCGGGGCGGCACAGCCGCTTATCAGCAGCAACAAGATCAACAGGCAGCGTTTCATGGACTCTCCGGCAGAGCGGGACGGACCTTGAGCACAATCTCCTTGCGGATCGAGACAGTGCCGGGCTTTGCGCCGCGGGGTTTGGAAACATTCTGGGCCAGGGTGCAGGATACCGGCACGACCCCGGCGTTGCGGGCCTTGCTGTGCCAGGCCGCCACCGCAGCCGCCCGTTTGAGCAGCTCTTTGCCGGCCTCGCCGCCGGTGGCCGAACGCAAAATCACATGACTGCCCGGCAGACCGTGCACATGAAACCACCAGTCATTGGCTCCGGCAATCTTGAGGCTCAGAATATCATTATCCTGATCAGTCTTGCCGGCCACCGCCTCCCAGCCATCCCCCAGATCATATACCCAGGTTTTGATCTTATATTCGCGAGACATCAGTATTCAAAATCAACGACGACGGTCCCCTCGCAGGCCTGGCGGATACGCTCAACCACGGCCTGATGGGCCGGATGGACGCGGTAACGCTCCAGAGCATCCAGATCGGCAAAGGATGAAACCAGGGCAAAATCATAGGAGCGCTCGGAGTGCAGCACATCAGCGCCGAAAAGATACTCTTTGATCTCCTCAATCTGCTGCGGCAGGCCCGCGAGGCCTTCACGAATCGCCCGCAGATCCATCTCATCAACATTTTCCTTATACTTCATGAAAACAATATGCTTAATCATTCCAACTCCTCTGATTCTAATAAGTTGACCAGCCGCTGCGCTCCCAGGCCTTATAGGCCCGACGCTTAAGCAGCGACGTGTCCTGGTTGACACTGAAGTCATCCGTAAAGATTGCATCGCGGTTATGCCAAAGTCGCTCATAGTAGTCAAAACATTCCTGCATCAGACGGCTCTCGCCGGGACCGCGCACCAGCAGATCACTCTCAAGATTGTAGTCGCGGATATTGCGGCGGGTCAGGTTGGCTGAACCCAGCAGCAGGAATGAGTCACCATCAACCTTGCGGCCCATGACCATCTTGGTATGGAACTGTTCACCGTGGACTTTGTACCAGCGCACCTTGATGCCGCCGCGGGTGTCACGCACCAGCTCGTTGGCCATGGGCTGATTGGGAATGCCGTACTTGGAACGGCCGAAAGCATCATTGCTGGGGTCCAGAATCATGCGCACATCCACGCCCCGGCCAACGGCTCTCTTAAGAGCCCGCAACACGCCCTGGTCGGTAACATAGAACATGGCCAGCATCAGCTGATCGCCCTCATCCAGACGTTTGATGTTCTTCAGCAGCCCGCGCCTGATCTTCTGCTCGGTCAGCAGCCGCACCACGTGCGGTTCGACATCGGGACGGGCCGCAAGCTGCGGTTCGCTCAGTTCGGCACCGGAAAAACGCGCCACGGCCCGCTCGCTGCGCCAGATATCACGCGCCAGGGGCCCGCGCACCTTCAAAGCCACATTGGAGTGGGCCGAACTGGCGTCGTGAGGATTGGCCGACATGACAATCGAGACATAGTCGTCGCCGCTGTCCATCACCAGCACCTTGCGGTGATTGGCCTTAAAGTTGGTGGCCTTGAAATATGAGCGCCAGGTCACCCTGGGTTCATCATCGCTGAAGGGGTGCTTGAGCGGACCGCCCTTGGACGTGTTGCCGAGCCAGGCGATCAACACCCGCCACCAGGGCGAATAGACCAGATTGCTGTCGCGCATCTTGTCCAGGTCGGTATAGATCACATTGACGCCGGCATCTTTAAGTTCCTGCCACTCGCGCTGGACGGCGCCGCCGTAGGCGCCGTTGATCGGGTCGGAAATGAAGTCAATCCTGATCTGAGGACAGGCCCGCCTGCGCTCCAGCAGATGATCGGTCAACTCCCGGCAGAGCTGCCGATGGCTGCTCTCAAGATCACCGGTGTAGGAGTTGAAGAGAAAAAGATCCAGCAGAATGTACTCACGGGCCTGGCTGATCAGGGAAAAGATCTCATCAAAGATCTGCTGATCATGCACAACCACACCCTCGTTAGTCTCAAAGGTCAGGTCACGCAGAAACCTGATGTCATCTTCAGCCACACCATAGCGCCGCCCGCGCATGGAGGTGCCGCGCGGCATCGGTTTGAACACATGATAGAGTCCGGCCGCCAGCAGCAGAACCAGAACAATCAGAACGTATCGCATGACCATCAGCGTTCAAACTTGCCATTGTCATAGATGACCAGGCGCTTGCCATCCCTGAGGGTTGCGGTGACACTCTTCCTTTCGGTGTTGACCAGGTCCCAGTGCAGGGCCGAATCATTGTAGCCCAGCTCTTTTTTGCGCTCGCCGGTCAGGGTGGCCGGATCACCGGCATAGGTATCGGAGTAGGATGAGCCGACTGCCACATGGCAGTTGCCGTACTGACCGCCGAAGTTCTCATCAAAGAGGGTGTTGGCCATGAAACGGTTGATCTTGGAGAAACGCTTGTCGGTCAGGGAGAACTCGCCCAGGCGGCTGGCGCCCCTGTCCATTGAGAGCTGCTGCTTGACGAAGGCTTCGCCCTGCTCGGCGGTGATTTTTTTGGCCACGCCCTTCTCGAATTCAAGCCGCACACCCTTGACCAGGTTGCCGCTGCGGTAGGATGGCTGATCGGCGTAGTAACGACCGCGGGTGCCGCGATAGTCCGGCGAGAGGAAAATCTCAAAGCTGGGCATATTGTGGCCTGAGATGCCTATCCAGCGCCGCATCTCTCCCGGCACAACCTCCATATCGATATTGGCCGACTCCAGATGCAGCGATTTGATCTCGAGCGAATTGAGCCACTTTTTAATCTCGGCAGCCTCCTTGAAGATCCGCTCCCACTCGGCCACCGGATCCTGTTTGTGCAGGAAGCAGGCTTTGATGATCTGACCGGCATATTCGTCAACACTCATGCCGGCATGGCTGGCCAGCTCCTCAGTGGGGTACATGCAGAGAGTCCAGCTGAAAAGCCCCTGCTCTTCACGCTTATCCAGAATATCGCGCACATACTTGCGGGCGATGGTGGCCTTGGCGATCCTGGACGGATCAACCGCCGACAGATGCGTTATGGATTCAGGCGCATTCAGAAAGATGCTGCCGTTGGCATTCTCAAAAAGTTCGCGGTCACCGGGAGCCTGAAAGACCAGCTGTTTATTGTCGCCATGGCCAAAGAAGCTCTTCTCCATCCTGGGTGTTGCCGTCATGCGCTGAACCGGATTAAGCCCCATATCAATCAGACGGGCATAGAGCACCTCGGCCAGCTCCAGGGCTGCCTTATCGTAACGCAGCAAAATGACATCGCCCTTTTTGAAGCGCTCAGTCCGGGCTGTCTTAAGCCCCCATATCAGAACATCGGCGTAACGCTCAAGTTGCTTGGCATTCAACATTTCCACCTCCTTGGCTTTCTATACTACAGCTAAGCAAAAATTTAACAACTCATATCAGACATGAAATCAAGCACAAAACTTGAATTTATCGACAAATAAGCCTATTACTTGCACATGCAATATCCGAAACCTAAAATTGGCCTGGCCCTTGGCAGCGGCTCCGCTCGTGGACTCTCGCATGTCGGTGTTATCCGTGAACTAGAATCAATGGGACTGAAACCCGACATCATCGCCGGCACCTCGGCCGGCGCCATCATCGGAGCGGCCTATGTCACCGGTCAGCTGGACTGGTTCGAGGAGTGGGTCAGGAGCATCAGCCGCCGCGATGTGGCCCTCTTTCTGGATACCCACCTGCTGGTCAAGGGCGGCCTGGTAGAAGGCCGGCGTTTCATCGATTATCTGCGCGACAACATCGGCGACATCAATATTGAAGACCTTGAGATCCCCTTCGGCAGCATCGCCACCAATCTGGAAACCGGCGAGGAGAACTGGATCACCAAGGGGCCGCTCTGGGACGCCGTGCGGGCCTCCATGGCCCTGCCCGGCCTCTTTACCCCGGCCAAGCTGGATGGCCAGTGGATGGTGGACGGCGGTCTGGTCAACCCGGTGCCGGTTTCGCTCTGCCGCGCCATGGGCGCCGACAAGATCATTGCGGTCAATCTGAATCATGACATCCTGCAGCGCGAAGCCCTGCCCGTCGAGAAGATTGAAGAACCGCGCGGACGCTTCGGCCTGCACCGTATCCCCATGGACCGCCTGCCGATTGAACGGGTAACCCAGCGCGTGCCGGAACGGGTAACGGCCCGTGCCAATCAGATCATCTCCCAGTACATCCGGCCGCGTATTGAGAGTCCCAGCCTGCAGGACGTCTTCCTTGGATCGATCCATATCATGCAGGACCGCATCACCCGCCAGCGCATCATCAGCGACGCGCCGGACATCATTTTACAGCCGCAGCTGGATGATTTTGGCGTGCTGGATGTTTACCGGGCCGAGGAGGCCATCCAGGCCGGCCGCGAATGCGTCCGCGCCAGCCAGCTCAGCCAGTTCTAGAGCTTATCGATCTGCTTAACGAAGTGCGCCGTGCAGAAGATGCCCAGGTTGTTGCTGCGGGGATCGGCCGGAAAGAGGAAGAAGCCGTTGTCGCCGGCCTCGGTCATGGTGGCGCCTACGATACACTCGCCGTCATTGAAGGTCACCTCGATCCGGTGGGGCGGATAGTGCTGAGACTCATCAAACTTATCCGAATCTTTATACTCAGGGTCGCCGCCAAAATCGCGCACAAAGAAGAGCGCCTTAAGGTCTGAAAGATGAACCTCCTCCAGCTCCCCCTCAAGGGGCAGAAAGAGAAACGAACTTTTAAGCGGAGAAAAATCAAAGGTGCGCCCCTTTGAAACCCGGCCTCGTGTATTGTGTATGACGATCTTATCCAAAGCAACCTCCCAATTTATCTTAAATATCCGACCATCTGCCGACGGTCAAGTCCACTATTGCACAACTGTCGCATGCTTTGTAATATTTAAACATGGATTTGATCTACAATCATACATCAACCTGGCTGAGCGTCATCCTGATCATGCTGCCATTCTGCCTGCTGATCGCCTTTGAGATCTTCTACCGGGTCTACCGCGAAGAGGGGCTGGACTATGAGTACACCTACAACGAAGAAGATTTTAACGATGACGAACCCGACACCTATGACAACTTCCACCTGAGGGAGGAACCATGAAAAAAGCGGTGCTGGCATTTATGGTCGTGGGGCTAATCGCCCTATTCATGACCAATCCGACCTTCCCCGATCACCAAGAGGCCCTGGGCGTCAACCAGGAGGAGGTTGCCGACCTGGAGTACTTCAACCTCTTCCTCTGCTCGACAGTCCGCAGCCAGGCGCGCGGCAACATGCTCAGCCTGGGCATTTTCGACAAAGTGGTCATCGTTGACAACATGCGCTAAAGCGCACTCTCCATCTTTATAAGCGCCTCCTGCAGCAGTTCGCGGCTGCAGCCGAAGTTTATCCGCACAAAACCGGGCGCACCGAAATCGCCGCCGTCCGAGAGCGCCACGCCGGCATTCAGGAATTTGCTTGTGGCCCCCTCGATATGACGTGTATCCAGCCAGGCCAGATAGGTGGCCTCAACTTCAGGCATCATAATTGAGTGCCGGGCGGCAAACTCTTTGACAAGTTCCAGGTTGCCGCGCAGATACTCCAGCATCTCCTGCCGCCAATCCTCCGAATCCCGGTAGGCAGCCAGCGCCGCCCAGTAGCCCAGGGCATTCACATGAGGCACGATACCGTGCATGGTATGCTCAAAACGCGACCGCAGAGCTGAATTGGAGATGATGGCAAACGAACAGGCCATGCCCGGAATATTGAAGGTCTTGCTGGGCGCCATCAGGGTGATGGTGCGCTCCGCGATCTCTTCACTGAGACTGGCGGTGGGCACGTGGCGCAGAGCTTTGTCCAGAATCAAGTCACAATGAATCTCATCTGAGCAGATCACCATGTCATGCTGTTCACATAGTTCAGCGATCTCAGAGAGCTCATCACGACTGAAGACGCGCCCCACCGGATTGTGCGGCGAGCAGAGCATCAGCAGCCTGCTCTGCTCAGTGATGACGCTCTCAAAGCGCTCAAGGTCAAAATGGTAACGGCCACCGCGCTCAGTCAGCTCAAAACTCTTCAATTTGCAGCCGCTCAGCTCGGGCGCCTTCAGAAAGGGCGGATAGATGGGCGTGGCCGTGATGGCCTCATGCTCGGGACCGCAAACAGTACGGCAGCTCAGATTGAGGCCGGTCACCACGCCCGGCAGCCAGATGATCCAGTCGCGCTCAATCTGCCAGCCATACTGAGCCCGGCACCAGCTAATGACTGCCTCATAGAGCTCATCGGGCGCCAGGGTGTAGCCCAGCACGCCGTGATCAAGCTTCTCACGCAGCATCTCCAGCACGGCCGGCGGAGACTTGAAGTCCATGTCGGCCACCCAGAGGGGCAGAATATCATCACCAAAGAGGTCCCACTTGAGGCTGGAGGTTCCGCGCCGATTAACAGTTTCCACTACTCGGCCTCCCCGCAGGCCGCCAAAAATGACCTGGGCGCCGCCTGCAGCTTACCGGTCTGATAATCGATGAAGACGATGCCGGTCTTGGCGTGGGCCACTTCGCGATCTGCACAGCTGATGCGATAGACGATATCGCAGCCATATCTATTGAAATCAGTCGCGGCCACAGCGACATCCAGGTTCTCGCCATGAAAGGCCTGCGACTTGTAGACCACGGCAGCATCGGAGATCACAATTCCCAGGCCATCAATGCCGAATTCATTAAAACCCATTGAGGCAAAGTAGCGAATGCGGGCCTCATGGCAGATGGTCAGAAAGGCATCATTGCCCACATGGTTGCCGTAGTTGATATGCGAGATCTGAACCTCAACCTGTGTATTGAACGCAAAACTTTCGGGCAGCTGGATCCTTATACGCGCCATAGACCCTCCTCATCGATTACTGCTGCCCTTATAGCTGGCCAAGCATTTATATTCAATGATGATCTAGGTCTGAAACCGCCGGATCATTGTCTCCAGATAGCGCGAACGCATCTGCCTGCTGGCCATGGCCTGTTTAATGGGGAGTGCGCAGGATCACGCCGATCAGGGCCGCCAGAGCGCGATGATTCCACAGCACAGCGTTATCCATGACCAACTCCTGCAATTTACCGCGTTCAATGGCCATCATGACCGCCTTATGGGTCGAATTCAGCGGCGTAACCACCCGGCTTTCACGGGGCTGCAGCGCAATGGCATTCGACGGGCAGTTACGCACGCAGACCCCGCACCCCAGGCAAATCTCCTGATTGAGCTGCGCTTTGGCGCCAAGCTCCAGTGCCTCAACCGGGCAAACTTTGACGCAGCGGCCGCAACCGGTGCAGATTTGATGATCTATGACTGGGATAAAGTTGGTTGTATGCACCGGATGCATGGCGCCGAAGCGCTTCTGGGCCAGCAGGGCCTCGCAGCAGCAGCTACAGCAGTTGCAGATAAAGTTGACATTTTCGCGAACATTGTCACCGAACTGCACCAAATTATTCTCATACGCCTGAGCCAGCAAATCCAGGCACTCTCTGACCTCAACTGCACGGGCATGGCCGTGGCGAACAAGCGAAGCGGCGGTATTGTTAAAGGTCATGCAGATCTCCTTGGGCGCATCGCAGTCGCGTCCCACATGCTGCATCTTGTGGCGGCAGTAGCAGGTGGATACACCGATAGCCCTGGCCGAGCTGATGACTGCGCTAGCCCGCTCATAGTCCAGCACCAGAGCCTCATTAACAGCCCCCAGGACCGGCTCATTTACAAAGGCGCGCCCCAGATGGGTCTCACCGACGGCAAAAAGCTCACGGATAAAATCCTCCTCCTGATTAAGATACTGATAGTAGAGCTCAGCCAGGGCCTGCTGGTCAATATCGTCGTGCATGCGCATCATGGAGAATTCAAAGAAGCCGGCCATGGGCGGAGGCAAAATGTACATCATCGTCGAACCCTGCAGCATATCAACCAACATGCCCCGATCTGCCAGATTCTCCAGAATCTTAAGGGCTTCAACTTCGCTCATCTGCCAGCGTGCAGCAGCTTTAGCTGCACTAAAGGGCCTGATGGGCAGCTTAGCCAGGAGCTCGGCTTCGCGTTCACTGACCAGAATGGAGAGAATGCGATTGAGATACTCCGCCGGCGGCGCACCCTGAGGGAACTTGTTGAGCCGTTCAACCAGCGAAGCATAACCGGAACGATGGGCGATGTGAGACATTGAGACCTCCTATCCCACAGGATAAGAGGTCAATTAAGATATGCAATAACCGAAGCTTATGCTACTGCGGCGGATTAATCTTCAGGTGCTCGGCACCCAGCTCCAGATAATCATCAATCCCGGCCTGAATAGTCTGCAGGATCTCCTCAGGCAGATCGCGTTTCTCAACTGCCGGCACACCGGCCACCAGTTTGAATGGCCCGACCTCCTGACGCTCACGCACCATCGACCCGGCCGCCACAATTGAACCGCGCCTGACCAGGGCACCATTCAGCACCGTGGCGCTGATGCCGATCAGGGTATGCGACTCCAGGCTGCAGCCATGGATGACCGCATTATGCCCGATAGTGACATTGTCGGCAATCTGCACCCCGTGGTCATGGTCGGTATGCACGGTGCAGTTGTCCTGAACACTGACATTGGCGCCGATTCTGATGGGGGCCATGTCGCCGCGCACCACCGCGCCGTACCAGATTGTGCTGTTATCACCAATTTCCACATCGCCGATGACGGTTGCATTCCAGGCGATGAAGACGTTCTCACCGATCTTGGGGCGCTTGCCCTTATACTCCAGAATCATATATCCTCCTGTTCAAAAGTGAGATATCAGACCTGGAGTCTGCATTCAAGGTCTTCAACCAGCAGCCGAGACCGGCTGGGCTGCGTCTTGCTCTTCTTCATTAAGCCCGTAGCCACTCTCCAGCAGCATGACGAACTCCTTTGCAAAACGCGCGGCAGGGGCGCCATCCACCACATCATGATCAACGCTGACCGTGATGTTAAGAAAATCATGATTTTCCAGTTTGCCGTCACACAGTACCGGTTTCGTCGCAATTCCGCCAAGGGTGATGGAGAGGGTGTGATCCGGAATGGGGATGCCATAACCCCCAAAACCTTTGCCATACATGCCCACGGCGCTGATCTGGACGGTGCCGCGGGTATCCTTCATCAGCTGGGGCGTCCGCCCGATCAGAAACCAGTAGATGGCACGCACAATTTTTGACATCTCCGAAAACTTGATCACCTTGCCCCAGGTTGACTTCCACTGGGCCCGCTTGACGCTCAGCACCTCATCATTGATCTGTGCCAGGCTCTTGCTGTCGGCACTGCGGATAATGTTGGACATGGGCATCAGAGTACCCTCAAAGGTGCACTCGGTCAGGATATTGAGATCAATGTCATCGAAGACCACCAGGTTGCCGCGCCAATCCTTATAGGCCTGCAGCATCTTGTCCTGCTTAATGGCTTCAACCAGACAGCTGCCCACAAAGGCGCTGAATGATATCTCGTCACCCCGCAGTTTGCGTTCGGCCAGCAGCCGGCGCGCTCTGGTCACATCGGCCTCAACCAGGCCATGGATGGTATTCCGCTTTGAGGCCATTCTGACGGCGTCCACAATCACAGTGCGCCGCTTGGGAAAGGGCACAACTCTACAAGCACTCTTCTGCATTTTTTCTCCTCTCATCCAACATTGAAGTCGGCTATGTATATACGGATATACAAGGCTTATCGGGCCAAGCAGCATATGCATTAGAAAATCAGGGACAAGGCTGCCAAATTAAGCCTTGCAAAAATCTCATAATCTATAGTTTGCTTGACCCATGTATCAGATCACCTTCAACCGACCCCTCTCTGATGAATTTGAAGAGCTGCTCTTTGCCTTGGGTGCCCAGAGCATCAGCAGTGTCAGCAAACAGACAATCATCACCTGCGATCATGCAGAGCTCTTCAAAGAACGGCTCCCGAAGCAGATCTGCAGCATTGCTGCGCTCTCTGACGATGACTGGAAGGACAAATGGACACAGGGACTGCAGGGCTACGCCGTCAATGAAAAGATCTTTATTCAGCCCGCCGGCGAGGCCGCGTCTGACCAGCCCTACAATCTGATAATTGACCTGCGCGGCGCCTTCGGCTTCAACCATCCCACCACCCTTCTCTGCCTTCAGGATCTGCAGCGGGAGATCAAGGGTCCCGACATCAGCCTGCTGGACGCCGGCACCGGCAGCGGCATCCTGGCCATACTGGCTCATCAGATGGGCGTCCAGACAATCGACGCCTTTGACCTCTGCCCCGAATCGGTCATACGCGCCCAGCACAACCTGGAGCTCAACGGCTGTCAGATCAAGGTTGTGCAGGCCGACATCTCCGGCTATCAGAGCGACAAGCAGTACGACATCATAACCGCCAACCTGCTGCACAACATCATCCGCGACAACATCCAGGCCATCTGCAGGCTGCTCAAGCCCGGCGGAACCCTGATCGCCAGCGGCACCATCGACCAGTGGCATGACGAGCTCAGCGCCTGCTTCAAACGGGCCGGGCTGAAGATCATCCGCCGCAGCCGGCTTGAGGGCTGGAACAGCTACACCCTGCTGGACTAAAGCTCTTACAGACCTAATATAGTCTGCAGGAGGGTGTATGATGGACAAGAAAATCCTGATCCTGACCGGCGATCTCTATGAGGACCTGGAACTCTGGTATCCCAAACTGCGTCTGCAGGAAGCCGGTGCAAGCGTGACCGTGGCCGGCAAGCAGGCCAAACAGGTCTACAACAGCAAACACGGCTACCCCTGCCAGGCCGCCGTCAGCTTCAAGGATATCTCGGCCGCCTACTTTGACGGGCTGATCATTCCGGGCGGTTGATATGCCTGACAAGCTGCGCCGAGAGGCAGCCGTACTGCAGCTTGTCAGAGAGTTCAACGAGCAGGGCAAACTGATTGCCGCCATCTGCCATGCGGGCTGGATTCCGATCTCGGCCACGGATCTACCAGGGCGTGCGGGTCACGGGCGTCTCAGCAATCTTGGATGAACTGGTCAATGCCGGGGCAATCTACGAAGATGCCTCCGTGGTGGTCGACCGCAACCACATCACCAGCCGCACCCCGGCTGACCTGCCCGACTTCTGCAAGGCGATCATCGAGTGGCTCAGTTAACGTTTCCAGCCGCGCGGGTTGCTGAAGAACTCATACTCAAACCGTTCCAGCCTGGCCATTAGTTCATCCGCCACGGCCGGATACTTCCTGATCACATTGTAGCTCTCCCCGTCATCGAACCCCATGTTATAGAGCAGCGGCCAGGAGCCCATGGTCGGCACACTTTCATCGCTGCCCCCGGTATGGTAGTCATGCCCGCCGGCGGCATCGCTGAAGAAGGTGCCCTTCTTATCGAGCGGGATCGGGAAGGTGCGGGTATTGATTGGAGCGCAGCAGCTTCCAGTCGCCGCTGCGCACACCCTCGATCTCCCTGTAGTGAAAGAAGTAGAGCGCATCGTGGGGCGACTGGCTCTCCTTGCCGTTCATCAGACCCATGATACCCTCCCCAAGGTCACTGGGGCGGTCAACGGGAACCTCCAGCCCGGCCAGATTCAAAATGGTGGTGAAGAAATCAAAGTTCATGGCCGGCACATCCACCTCGAGCCCGGCCGGGATAACGCCGGGCCAGCTGGCGATCATGGGCACGCGGTAGCCGCGCTCATAGCTCTCGCCCTTGCGCCCGCGCAAGCCGCCGGGGCTGCCGTCGAACCAGGGGCCATTATCGCTGGTGAAGATGACCAGGGTATTCTCCTGCTGACCGCTCTGCTTTAAGTAGTCCAGAATGCGGCCGACATTATAGTCAACCTCCTGCACGGTATCGCCGTGGCGTCCGCCCTCGGAGCTGTCCTTGAACTCATCCGACGGGATACAGGGCTGATGCGGATCCTTGTGGGCCAGATAGATGAAGAAGGGTTTGTCCTTGGACTTCTCCATGAACTGGATGGCCTCATCGGTGAAGAGCCGCGTGTACTGCGCCTGATCAAGGGCGATGTCCTGGATAACCTCGTCTTGTTGGCGCCACAAGGCCGCCGGCCAGCCATCATTGGAGGCGTTGAAGCCGCAGAAGTAGTCAAAGCCGTAGTTGTGCGGATGGTAGTCCATGTCATTGACGAAGTCGCCCAGATGCCACTTGCCGACGGCGCAGGTGTTGTAATCGGCCAATTTTAGGGCCTTGGGAATTGCAATCTCAGAGAGCGGCAGACCGTTGACCGTATTCTTGGCGCCGTTCAGATCGAGAATTCCCAGCGAGCCGAAGAAGTGGCCCAGGCTGCGGATGAACTTGCGCTGCATGGTATCCTTGGCCGGCTGCAGTGGAATGGTGATGCCTGAACGCAGAGGGTAGCGCCCGGTCAGGAGGCCGGCCCGCGAAGGCGAGCAGAGCGGTGAGCTGCAATAGAAGTCGTTAAATTTGACGCTGCCGGTCGCCATCTGGTCGATGCGCGGAGTATTGATTGCATTGCCGCCGTAGCAGGTCAGATCACCATAGCCCATGTCGTCGGTCAGGATGATGATTACATTGGGCCGCGGACCGCCGCCGGGCAGCTTACTGACCACCTCACCCACCGGCAACTCCTCGCGGGCGGGGTCATTGAAAATTCGCGGATCGATCTCATTTTCACTCTTGCCACCACAACCAACCATGGTTGCCGCAGTCCCAAGGGCCCCGGCCTTCAGCAACGATCGCCTGCTGATATCCATACGTTTATCCAAGACAGACCTCCTAAAATCATAAATATGCGCAAGAATAGCATACATAAATTACAGGACAAACAGAAAAGTCACATATAAGTTACAATAAAGGTTTAAATCACTTGCTCTAGAGATTGGACGCTGGAAGAGTTTCCGGCAGCCCCTTCATATTTATCAAATCAACTATTCGAGCCACATACCACCGGCCGCAGTTCGATCTCGATGCGGCGGTTTCGGCCCGGCCCTCGGCGCTGTCATTGGTGGCGATGGGCATGGTCTCACCAAAGGAGACAGCCCTGAGCTGATCCTGGGGCACCCCGGCACTCTCACCACGCACAACCTCAACCGCGCGGGCCGCCGCCAGATCCCAGTTGGTGGGATATTGGGCCATCAGATTGCGGCCAACCGGCACATTGTCGGTATAACCGCAGACGATCACCTGGAAGGGAACCTCTGTCAGATCAGCCCCGACCTTCTCAAGCACCTTGCGGCCCTCGCCCCTGATGGCAACCGAACCGGATGAGAAGAGCACATCTTCGGGCAGCATGACACGCACGCCCGACTTCATCTCCTCAATGGTCAGCTGATTCTGGGTAATCTCGCTCTGCATGGCGCCCACCAGCTCCTCATAGAGGGCGCGCACAACCTTGTTGCCGACGGTGCGCATGGTCAGCTTGTTGGCCAGAATCTCATTCTGCTCCTCAAAGTAGATCAGGGCAACAATCAGATCAACGCGCTCATCAACCACAGTCTCATACTATGTCATACTTACGCAGCCCTGGGTCAGCAGCGCCATCAGAACAACCGACAACAACAGTTTAAAATCTCTCATATTTTCCTCCTTTATTCCTGCCTAAAGACGCATCAGCAGATTGAATCCAAAGAAATGGGCAGAAGCTGGTTTGCGCCGCGCACTAAGCCCGGCAAAGTCGCTGCGGTACTGGCATCTGGGCAGCGCCGGCATCGATGAATTGATAGGCAAAGCACCTGGCTCTTGTAGGTCAGCCCCAGGCGGGTATCCTGGTCAATCTCCCAGAGCAGGCCCAGGTTGCCGCCCAGCCCCATGTCACGATCATCAAACTTCAGCCGGCCATCTTTCAAAGTGGGCTCGGGGTTGTTGACCGCAGCAACGTGCAGGAAGTCGGCCCCCAGATAGTCCAGACCGCCGCCGATTGAGAAGTTCTCATTGATGCGCCAGGCAACATTGGGGGTGAACCGGATGGTACTGAGCTCCGAGTCGGTCACATAGTAACGCCCTACCCAGCTGGGACCGTAGTCCAGCTTCATGCGCAGATCATCCGCCGCCATGAAGCCGATGCTCCAGCTCTC
>CALOBW010000061.1:0-7196 GCA_942491525.1 uncultured Thermodesulfobacteriota bacterium | reverse complement strand
GTTAAGCGTGCGAGGGCTGTGTTAAGTTTCACGCTCAATGAATTTTTTAGGAGTGACTTTTGAGCGAGCTTAAGACTTTCCCGCAATATTTCTACCAGACCTGCGCTAAGTTTCCTAACCGGCCGGCGCAGCGTTTCAATTCGGATCTATACCATGGCGATCATGATGGCGAGTTTAGCTATGACCAGATGCGTAAGCGGGTCGAGGCGATGGCCGGCGGCCTGATGAGTTTAGGGATCGAGAAGCAGGAGCGCATCGGCATCATGTCGCCCAGCAGCGCCTACTGGACCCACTGCGATATGGCCATCAGCAACTGTGCCGCCACCAGCGTCACCATCTATCCGACGCTCTCGGTGGGCGAGGTGGCCTACATCATCAATGATTCCAATACCCGCTTCCTCTTTGTGGACAGCGCCGAGACCTATGAACGCCTCAAACCGGGTTTCAGCCGCATGACCAAGCTGGAGAAGGTCATTGTGCTCGACCTGGAGTATGAGGGTGAGGCCATGGGCCTCAGTGAACTGCTCGAGCTGGGCGAGGCCTGGCTGAAGGACAACCATGCGGCCTATGAGGCGCGCTACAAGAGCGTCGAGTTGGACGATATCCTGACCATCCTCTACACCTCCGGCACCACCGGCGAGAGTAAGGGCGTGGTCCTCTCCCATGGCTGCGGCTCCTCGCGCCTGGAGGGTGTGCGCAGCTACTTCGCCACCTGCGGCATGAGCCTGAACCATGAGGATGTGGCGCTCTGCTTTTTGCCGCTTTCGCACATCTTTGACCGTGGCTCGACCCAGTTGACCGCCATCTGCGAGGGCGCCTGCATCGCCTACGCCGACAAGCCCGGCACCCTGCTGGCTGACATGCAGAAGTACAATCCGACCTGGATGGGCTGCGTGCCGCGCCTCTATGAGAAGATCTACATCACCTTCCAGCAGCAGGTGGGGGCCAGCCCGCTCAAGAAAAAACTGTTCGATTGGGCCCTTAAAGTGGGCGAGCAGGCCCTGGAGTACCGCATGGATGAGCGCGGCTGCTATAACATGTCGCCCGACTTCGAGCTGAAATCGCGTCTGCCGCTGGGGCTGCGCCTCAAGTTCAGCGTGGCCGACAAGCTCTTTGCCAAGGTGCGCGGCCTCTTCGGCAACCGCTTCCGCTACGCCTTCTCGGCCAGCGCCGGCATTGCCCCGGATCTGCTAAAATTCTACTACATCCTGGGGCTGGCCATCACCGAGGGTTACGGCTCCACCGAGAGCTTCAACGCCTGCGTGCTGAATCCCCTGACCGCCTGCAAGCCCGGCTGTATCGGCATGGAGGCCAACGGCAGCTTTGCGCGGGTGGCCGACGACGGCGAGCTGGAGGTTTCGGGAGCCGGTATCTTCAGCCAGTATCTCAACAAGCCCGAGGAGAGCCGTGACAGCTTCACCGAGGACGGCTGGTTCAAGACCGGCGACGTGGTGACGCGCGACGAGCACGGCTATTACAGGATCATCGACCGCAAGAAGGCCATCATCTGCACCTCGGCCGGCAAGAATGTGGCCCCGGCCAAGCTGGAGAGCCTCTTCGGTACCAGCCAGGTCATCGAGCAGACCTTCTTTGTGGGCGATGAGCGCAGCTTCATCTCCGGCCTGGTGGTGCCCAACTTCGCCTACTTCATCCAGCTCTTCAATGAGCGTGGCATCGCCTACGACAAAGAGGCGCTGAAATATGCCGACATCGGCGGCGTGCAGCTCTGTGTCGAGGTCGGCCAGGACTTCATCGATCAGCCAATCCTGCGCGAAATGGTGGATGATGAGATTCAGAGCGCCAACGAGCGCCTGGAACATTATGAGATGATCAAGCAGTATCGCCCGCTGCGTAAACGCTTCACCGAGGCCAACGACCTGCTGACCCCGACCCAGAAGACCAAGAAGCGCGTCATTCTGCAGGAGTTTTCAGATATTATCGAAGAGATCTACGCCGATTAGTCGCTCACGGCTCCCGGTCTGGCAGCCGGGAGCAGCTGGGTGTCAGGCCTACACCCAATTCTGATAAATTTATTTCGTATTAATTTCTCGTAACTTATCCCTCTAATATGATACCCGTATCTAATTCGCCTTAAAAATCAGTTGTTTACCTCTGATTGCATCAACTATTGATCCGATAAGTGGTCTACCACGCGTCGCTGATCCATGGGCGGCGATCAAAGAATCTGGAGGAAGCTATGTTTTTATTCGAATCACTAACCCTGGCCCAAATTGTGATGTGGTTTGCCGTGCTCGGATCCCTGATCCTGCTGAATGAGGTCTCGCGGCGCAGCAAGTGGGGCGGTATCGCCTGTTTCGTGATCCTGCCCGTCGTCCTGACCATCTTTGTCTGGCCCCATACCGCTGGTGAAGGCACCAGCATGAACGACTGGTTCCACTGGGCCAAGGTCTACTCCGCCCTGGCCGGCTGCGTCGGCTTCATGGCCATCCGTTACTCCGAGCGCCTGGCGGCCAACAAATATGTCCTGATGTTCCCGCCCTTCATCCTGGCCCTCAACATGCTCGAAGCTTGTATCCGCGACTTCCAGGTCTTCGCTATGAACGCCCACGGCATGGTCGACGGCGTCTACATGATCAGCGGCCCCTGGAACATTATGAACGGCATCGCCGGAATCCTCAACATCCTGGTGATCTGCGGCTGGGCCGGCATCTTCATCGGCAAGGACAAGCACAAGGATATGCTCTGGCCCGATATGCTCTGGTTCTGGATCATCGGCTATGACCTCTGGAACTTCGCCTATGTCTACAACTGCCTCTCCGACCACGCCTTCTACGCCGGTGCCGCCCTGCTGATCTCCTGCACCATTCCGGCCTTCTTGATCAAGAAGGGCGCCTGGCTGCAGCACCGCGCCCACACTCTGGCCCTCTGGTGCATGTTCGCCATGACCTTCCCGCACTTTATCGATACCTCCATGTTTGCGGTCAAGTCGTCGCATAACGAGAGTGCCCTGCTGGTGGTCAGCCTGATCTCCATCCTCTTTAACGTGGCTGTCTTCGGCTACCAGCTGCGCCACATCCTCAAGAACAAGCTCAACCCGCTCAAGGATGAGCTCTACACCGACCTGCCTGGTTACCAGGAAGTCGCTGCGCTGAAATAGGAAGCTGTCCGGGGGAAGATCTCTTTCCCCGGATTTCTAGCTCTACTGGGCCGGCTGTTGCTGGGTCACGCAGTGAAGCATGCCCCCGTTTAGATATAATTCCCGGACATCGATCCCGATCACAGCGCGCTTGGGGAAGAGTTCCTGCAGTATTTTTGCTGCAACCTGATCTTGAGGATCATTGTAAAACGGCACGAGAACCACGGCGTTGGCAATATAGAAGTTGACGTAGGAGCCTTTGTAACCCAGCTCCCTGCCGTTCTCAAGCACAACATCTTTGCTGGTTAGAGGCAGGTAGACGTAACTGTAGGCGGCTCCGTCAAGATCTTTTGCCGTATATAAACGCTGGATGTCCTTATCGCTGAGGCCCCATTCGGCTAAGTTTTCGCGGTTCATCGTAATGATCGTCGAGCCGTTGTGGAATTTGGCAAAACCGTCAATATGAAAGTCGGTGATGTCTATGCCGGGCACGCCATCCAGCCATATGAATTGCTGCACCCCCAAAGTTGTCCTGAGGATCTGCTCAATATCTGATTCTGTCAGTTTGGGATTTCGGTTTTTATTGACAATGGCACTGCGGGTGGCCAGAAGGGTTCCGTTGCTGTCCAGCTCGATTGAGCCGCCCTCCATGACCAGGTTCTGGCTGTCCACGCGCTTTATGCCGAGGTCCAGGCTTAAGCGTTCTCTGAGTTTCTGGTCCTGTCGATAGGGGGTCTTGCCGCCCCAGCCATTGAATGCGAAATCCAGAATTAGCAGCTTGCCATCCCTGTTGCGCACAAACATGGGTCCGTTGTCCCGGGCCCAGACATCGTCAGTCCGGTGGATGTAAAAATCAACCCTGGCCATGTCAACGCCTGCATTTTTGAGTAGTGCTTGGATGTGGGCCTGCTCGTCGGTGTTATAGGCAACAATGTGCACGTTCTCGCCCCTGGTTAAGGCTGCGGTCATTTCAATCCAGATCGGTTCCTGTCCGGTCTGATGTTCTTTGCCGTAGGTGTAGCTGTGTGGCCACTGCAGCCAGGTGCCTTCGTGAAGCTCGGTCTCATCGGGAAATCTATAACCCAGGTCCTGTGCCGCTTCAGTTGTGTCACTTGATGCGCCGCCGGTCGCACAGCCCAGCAGGATTGTCAGCAGCGCGGCCCCAATTATTACTTTAATATCCATCATTTCGCTCTCCTTAAGGTTTGTAGTTGAGAGCAGCCTAGGGCTTCACATGATGTGAGGGTCAAGCCGTAATTTCAGCCTGCAGCAGGGTTACAAAGTTGGCTGGATCAGCAACGATGCTGCTGTCGGTCAAGTATATTTCGGTGAAAGGTTCTTTCAGGTGCATGCATTTATATTGAGCATATCTGTAGAGGGCGCCGTAAGCATTGCCAAGCTGATCATATGATCCGTAGTGGATGGTCTGAAGAACCTTGCATGCTGGAAATCTTTGGAGGGCAGCACTGTCATTGGATTGTACGGCAGTCCCGGCTTCAATGTCCCAGCTATGATCTTCCGCGATATCGAAAATTCTGGCAAACGGCCGGCCGATGGCTTCAATGTTCATTTGAGTCAGCTGAGTATCAAGCTTCATGAAATATTGGTCTAGCTCGGATGATTTAACGCGCGCGCGGCTGACACAGGCTGTATATCCGGCAATGTCGCCCTCCATCACATCGTAGGTGTTGAGCGGGGCAATTGCTTGGGTTTGGGATAGGATCCTCCGAATGTAATCAATGGCTTCATTGTAGGCGTCAGTGCTCTTCTCCAGTTCATGGAGTTTATGCTCATACATGTTCTGCCGCTCTGGCGCGGTTCCATGCAGAAACGCCTTGATTTCTTCCACATTGAAGGACAGGTCGCGCAGGCGTTTTATCTGTTCCGCCCTCCTGATATCTGATTCCTGATACAACCTGTATCCGTTGCTGTCGACGACCGGCTGGAGCAGTTCTTTTTCATCATAATAGCGAAGCATGCGCTTGGATATCTTGGTTGCATGCGAAAAGGCTCCAATCTTGAGTTTCATTGGCTATCCGGGCAGCGCATCAAAATTTTCACCTTCATAGGAGAGCACGGTCTTGACTGCCTCGGCGCCGAAGCGCTCATTGAAACAGCCGAGGGCCTCTTGCATGATCGTGTTGTCGCCCAGGGCCTTGTCCAGATGACGTTTGAGTGTCCAGTAGAGGTGGCCGGTATGATACTCCCAGGGCATGGTGTTGGCATGTTTCATTTTTTTATAGCCGGAGATCAGCGCACTCTTGAAACTCATCTTCTCATCGGGAAAATGGAAATCACAGCAGTCCGAGCCGCTTGAACGGTTGGAGCGCAGCTGCATGTTGATGGCTGGGCTGAAGCCCTCAAAGAGGGCGTTGTCCACATATTTGCAGAAATATTTGCCGTAATCCAGCAGGTCGTTCTCGCGCCAGGTTTCAACCCAGGGGCATTTGAGGAACTGGGCGTTCAGATGATCTGATTTTAGGTTGATCTTCTTCTTGATTTGGCCGGCGGGCACGCTCCACTCCTGATAGGCCAGGTAGTTCCAGAAGGAGAGGTCGTCTCCATTGGCCTGTGCCCTTAGGGCCATGCGGCGGCCGCGCTGGTTGCCGTAGATTTTGAGGGCATCAGCCAGGATCAAGTCCCCCTCTTTTTCGCCGCAGCATGCAAAGAGAGATTTTGCGGTCCATGCGAAGAGCAGCGCCTGATGTCCGGCTTGGAATTTTACACTCATAGAGTAACCTCCAATTAATAATATTATCCATATATCGCATTGTTATAGCTGCGATGCAAATTGTAAAGAACCGTCGCCCATATTGTCTTTAAATCCAATCAATAGTATTTAGTCTCTATGTCAGTCAGAATTCCGCAGCAGGTGCGCTCGATCCAGAAGAAGCAGGCCATCATGCAGGTGGCGCGGCAGGTCTTTGCGGGCGGCGGTCTTGATGCGCTCAATTCCAATCAGATTGCGCGCAAGGCCGGGGTCTCCACCGGCACCTTCTACAGCTATTTTGAAGATAAGGAAGATCTGATGTATGCGGTGGTGGAGGATTTTCTGGATGAAACCTTCAGGGTCAACTTCACCCCGGTTCCCAGGGGCCGCAAGCCTGATTTCTATCCCATGTGCGAAGATTATGTGCGCGCGGTCTTTGAGGCCTGCGGCAAGGATCCGGCCTTTTTGCGCTTTGTTTTGGCGCGGCGCTATGAGGACCCCAAGATCTCGGAGATCTTTGACCGGGTGGCGGCGCGCGAGATTCATACCATGAGCCGCATCATGGAGCTCTATGATGAGGCCGGTAATCTGGATGACTACAATCTGGCCGGCGCCCTGATCTACGGCCTGGTGGCCAGCGGCACGCGCACCCTCTATACGGAGAAGACCCTCAACCGTGACGAGGATAAAATCATCAGCGAGATCGCGCGTATGATCTACGGCTATCTGGTTACCCCGCGACCCTAGGTAGCCTGCGCTTTTATGAGGAGCTCTGTTCCAATAGAGCTTTGGCAAGGTCCACGGCCACGGCGGCGCTCTCGGCATAGCCGCTGGCATTGATCTTTTGGGCAAACTCCGGCGTTATGGGGGCCCCGCCTACTATGGTTTTGGTCTCGATGCCGTGGCTGCGCAGCCCCTCGATTACCATCTGCATGTAGCCCATGGTGGTGGTCAGCAGGGCCGAAATGCCGATGATGTCGGGGTTGTGCTTTCTGGCGGCCGCAATAAATTTTTCCACCGGCACGTCCGTTCCCAGATCGATCACCTTGAAACCGGCGCCCTTGAACATTATGCCCACCAGATTTTTGCCGATGTCGTGCAGGTCGCCCTTGACCGTGCCGATAACCATGGTTTTGCGCCTATCCAGCCTGTCGGCCTCCATGAACGGTTCCAGCAGCTCCAGGGCCCTGTTCATGGCGCGGGCCACGATCAGCATTTCGGGTACGAATATTTCGTTCTTCCTGAAGCTCTCGCCCACCACCTCCATGGCCGGTATCAGGCTCTGCTCCAGGATCAGGTTAGGTTCCAGCTCCTCGTCCAGCGCCCGCCTGGTCAGCTCAACTGTCTCGCTGAGCAGGCCATTTTGCACGGCCGCGTAGAGTTCCTCCA
>CALOBW010000060.1:0-11796 GCA_942491525.1 uncultured Thermodesulfobacteriota bacterium | reverse complement strand
CCTGCATGGCGGCGGCCGACTCCTCAGCATCGTTATCCGCCAGGGCCGCCAGCAATTTCAGATTATAACGCAGGGACATGCGCGCAACACCCTCCTGAACATAGATAGCCTCAGCATGGCTACAGTAGAGCGGGCGGATTGAATTGAAAACAGACGTCAAAAACTGATTAGCGGAGAGGCGCATAACTTCAGCCTGAAACCTGAAATCGATGGCGGCAACCTCAGTCGCAACGCTGCCGGCCTTCTCAGCCAAAATAATCTTAAGCTTTTCGAGATCTTTCGCACAAACATTGGCAGCCGCCAGACGGGCCGCATAAACGGCGATCAGATCACAAAGATCCAGCAGGGCCCCGACTGAGTGCGGATCAGATTTAGAAAGGGTCTGGACCACCAGCAGATCCAGAGATGCCTCTGCATAGAAATCCCGGACATAGTTACCGCTCTGGGGCCTGGTCTCAAGCAGGCCCTGCTGCGAAAGCTTGGCCACGGCTTCTCGGATCACGAAGCGGCTCACCCCGTATTGGGCGGCCAATTCCCTCTCCGGCGGCAGTTTGGAGCCAACGGCATAGGCGCCCTCAAGAATGGCGCGCTGCAGAGCCTGATAAACCTTGCTGTTTGAGCTGGACATAATAACTCTTTAATTATCCTATCTTATACTCTGCAGTCAATCTCCGCCTAATAATCCACAGCCAGCCCGACAACTTGATGATCAGGCTCAAGTTTTAACTTGCTATGCTGTACTATCTATTCTATGGAAAATTTAGTGAACAACTTTTACAACATTGAAGAGACACCCTTTCCACTGCTAGCAAAAGAGGCCCAGGAGAAACAGTTTTCAGGCGTCATGCAGTTAGAGCGCGGACACTCGCGCAAAGCGATCTTCTTCAGCTGCGGCCAGATCTGCTCAATCCAGTCCAACCATCCGGACGAACTTTTCGGCTCACTGCTGGTGCGCGCCGGCCTGCTGAGCGCCCGGGACAATGCACTCTCCCTGAAACGCAGCACCCTTGAGGCCCTTCCCCAGGGCCAGATTCTGACCCGGAGCTACAACCTGAAACAGGCCGAGATCGACCGCATGCTCCAGCAACAGCTGGAGACCCGTCTGCTGGAGATCTTCGAGTGGGAAAACGGGCAGGCAAGCCTGATCAAACGCGCACAGCTGCAGCTCAAGCCGCGCCTCACTGACCAGCAACTGAACAAACTGCTGGCCCGCGGCATCCGCGAACTGGCCCCCAACAACACCATCATCAACGCCCTCGGCCCCTATCTGGAACACACCCCGAGCCTGAAGGGCAAGGCTGACCGGCGAACAGAGCAACTGCTCGAGCGCAGCGTATTCTGCACCCTGGCCAGTGACAGCCAGGCCGCCCGCGAACTGCTGGCCCTCTACTGCGATGACGTGATCCAATTTGTAATCTTCGATCATGCCAAGATCCGGCAGGAGCTGCTGGACGCCTTGGAAGAGCTGCGCGAACCGTGCAGCACGGATGACCCTGATGCCGAGATAGTAACGCTCAAACAGCGCTACAGTGCCCTGATAAAAAAGTGCCGGCAACACTCCCAGATCAACTCCGAACTGATTGAACAGATCCAGCGCGCCTACGCCGAATCGCTCAGATCGATCCGAGAGCTGCCAAAGGATGCATTCAACGGCATCTATCAGCAGGTGAGAGCTGAATACATCTTCGAAAATGCCGTCGCCCAGAGCTGGTCCCACAACCACCGGCAAGCCGCCGAGCTCTTTCAGCAAGCGCTCAAGCTCTATCCCGCCAGCCAGACCTATGCCGAAGCTTACGCCAAAAGCATCTTCCTGAGCTGGCAGAACGGATCGACAACTTCAGCCCAGTCCCTGACCTATAAGATTGACCGCCTGGTCGAAAAATTTCCCGACTCCGCCAAGCTGCAGCTGATCCTGGGCTGGATCCACAAGCAGAACAACCCCGAACGGGCCTACAAACATTTCCGCAAGGCCCAGCGTCTCAATCCGGAGAGCCTTGAGGCCAGGCGAGAGTTGCGCCTGATCGACATGCGCCTCTCCGGCTGACTTAACAGCCTAGGCGACCCCAACCTCCCGGCAGGCATAGACATCCTGAATGGCATGCAGGAGCTCCACCCCTTCAGCCACGGGACGCTGAAAAGCCTTGCGGCCGGAAATCAGACCCATGCCCCCGGCGCGCTTGTTGATCACAGCCGTGCGCACCGCCTCGGCCAGATCACTGCTGCCGCTGGAGCCGCCGCCCGAATTGATCAGACCGGCGCGCCCCATGAAACAGTTCATCACCTGATAGCGCGTCAGATCGATTGGATGATTGGAAGTTAACTCCGAATAGACCAGCGGATGGGTCTTGCCAAACTTAAGCGCCGAATAGCCGCCGTTGCAGTCGGCCTGTTTCTGTTTGACAATATCGGCGTTCAGCGTGGCGCTCAAATGGTTGGCCTGACCGGTCAGGTCGGCAGCCGTATGGTAGTCCCTATCCGCCTTGAAGGCCGGATTGCGCAGGTAGGCCCAGAGGATGGTCACCAGCCCCAGTTCATGGGCATAGGCGAGAGCCTCGCTGATCTCCTGAATCTGGCGGTTGCTCTCCTCGGAACCGAAATAGATGGTCGCCCCCACGGCCACCGCTCCCAAATCAAAGGCCTGCTCAACACTGGCAAAGAGAATCTGATCATAGGTTTCGGGATAGGTCAGCAGCTCATTGTGGTTGAGCTTGAGAATGAAGGGAATGCGGTGGGCATAACGCCGCGCCACCGCCCCGAGCACCCCCAAGGTTGAGGCAACTGCATTGCAGCCGCCCTCAATGGCCAGTTTGACGATATTCTCCGGGTCAAAGTAGAGCGGATTGGGCGCAAACGAGGCTCCGGCGCTGTGCTCGATGCCCTGATCCACCGGCAGGATTGATAGATAACCCGTCCCGGCCAGACGACCGGTGTTGTACATGGTCTGCAGATTGCGCAAGACGGCCGGCGGCCTATCCGAGTCCAGACAGACCCGCTCAATGAAATCAGGGCCGGGCAGATGCAGCATGGATCTATCAACCACTGGGCGATGTTCCAGCAGGTCCCGGGCCGAATCCCCCAGCAACGCACTTATTCTATCGATCATAGTACCCTCCTTGTGCAATAATAAGCCCTGAATCTATGCAGGCCAGCCTCAATGGCGCTAAATGCTATCCATCTTGAATCAGAAACGATTTGACACAGTTGAACCTTTTTGCCACTCTGATTAACAAAGATAACTAGGAGGTTTTGAATGAAACTGACATGCGTAGGTTTGACAACTCTTGATATTCTGGGCGTGCCCATCGACGCCATTCCCGCAGGCGGCAAGACCGAGCTGATCCAGCAGATCCGCCTGACACCGGCCGGCACGGCCGGCGGTTCCGCCGTGATTGCCTCCAAACTGGGCCTGGATACGGCCCTGCTGACCGCCATCGGCCAGGACGAACAGGGGCGTTGCGCCGAACAGGCCCTGCAGGCCCATGGCGTCGACACCTCACTGATCCAGAAGCGCGATGACCTGCCCACCTCCACCACCATCCTGACCGTCAACTCCCAGGGCGAGCGGCCCAACTTCCATGCCGTCGGCGCCGCCATCATGGTCGACATCGATGACGAGGCCCGCGCCAAGATCATGCAGGGCAAGTACCTGCACTGGGCCGGCGTCGGAACCATGTTCTGCCTGGACGGCGAGAAGAGCGCATCGATCCTGCAGGAGGCCCGCTCCAAGGGCATTGTCACCACCTGTGACTTCATCGCCCCGGCCGACCACACCCTGGCTGCCCTGCAGGCGGTCATGCCCCATATCGACTACTTCATGCCCAGCCTGGAGGAGGCCATGGAAGTTGCCGGCACAGACACCCCGGAGGAGACCGCCAAGTTCTACCTCAACCTGGGCGCCGGCTGCTGCATCTTCAAGTGGGGCGCCAAGGGTTCATTTGTCGCCACCAGGGATGAGAGCTTCAGAGTGCCGGCCTTCAAGATCGATGTGGTCGACACCACCGGCTGCGGCGACAGCTACTGCGCCGGCTTCATCGCCGGCCTGGATCAGGGCTGGGATCTCGAGAAGGCCTGCCGCTTCGGCACCACCGTCTCGGCCCTGGTGGCCAGCGGCCTGGGCAGCGATGCCGGGGTGGTCAGTTTCGCTGAGACGCTCAAGGCCATGGAGAGCCTCGAAGTGCTGGACTGAGACAATTGGCGGGGACCAGACTGGTCCCCGCGCACCGATTTGACAATCAGCCTCATCTAACTATTCAGTGAACAGAGAAGGAGGTAGATTATGAATCAAAAGATAGTTGTCCGTATGACTGACGGTCAGGTACTCAAGGGCTATGCACTCAACTTTTCACCCATGCGCGACACCTTCCACCTCAGACTGCTCGATTCCGCCCCCGGCGATAAACCCCTTGAAATCGCAATGAACAATCTCAAGGCGATCTTCTTTGTTAAAACTTTTGAAGGCGATGCCAGCTACAATGAACGCAAAACCTTCATGCCGGGCGAAAAGGCCTACGGCAAAAAGATCAATGTCTCCTTCTGCGACGGTGAATCAATGGACTGCACCAGCACGGCCTACAACCTCGACCGCACCGGCTTCTTCATGTACCCAGTCGACAGCAAGAGCAACAATGAAAGGATCTTTGCCATTTCAAGCTGCATCACCAACTTGGAAGAGCTGACCATGTTGGATCGCATGAGTACGCAGAAATCTATTTCTGCGTACCCTTGCAATTCAGCTTTTCTCAATTATCTTCACTGCTAGGAGTAGATTAGTGAAGATTTTGATTGCCACTTCCCAAGCCAACGGCCTGCTCGACCGATCCCTCAGAGAGTGGGGACACCAGCCAGTTCTCTGCGGCAGCGGCCACGACGCAATCTACAGAATCATGCAGGCCGACCCGCCGGCCCTGGTTATCCTTGAACGCGACATGCCTCAACTCTCAGGCATCGAGATCTGCCGCCACATCCGCAACAGCGACATCGAAAAACAACCCTACATCATTCTGATCACCCACCCCAACTACACCGACATGCTCAAGGGACTGGACGCCGGAGCTGACGACTACATCTCCAAACCCATCAACCTGCAGGAGTTCAGGGCCCGCCTGGAGGCCGGCATCAGGGTAATCAGCCAGAAGGAGATCCGCACCGAAGAGGTCAAGCTGCAGGGGGTCCTGGAGATGGCCGGCGCCATCTGCCATGAGATCAACCAGCCCCTGCAGGTCATCTCGGGCTACGCTGAAATGATCTGCGACAAAATCCACAGCGACGACCCGCTCTACGGCAAGCTGACCGCCATCCGTGAAAGCGTCAGCCATCTGGGCATTATCAACCAGAAACTGATGAACATCGCCGAGTACAAGACCAAAGACTATCTGGGCAGCAAGAAGATTATCGATATCAACCAGTCCAGCACGGAGGCCACCCTATGGAGCGCAAAATCCTGATTATCGACGACGAGCCATCGATCCGCGTCATGCTGCAGGAGGCCTTCAGCGAAGAGGGCTACCAGCCCCGCGCCGCCGAGAGCGCCGAAGAGGCCCTGGCCATCCTCAAGGAGGAGAACTACTGGGTCATCTTCCTGGACCTCAACCTGCCGGGCATGAGCGGTGTCGAGCTCTGCCGCCAGATCCACCATGACCTGCCCATGGCCATCATCCATGCCGTCACCGGCTACGCCTCGCTCTACGATCTGGTGGAGTGCCGCGAAGCCGGCTTCGACGACTACTTCACCCAGCCGGTCGACCTGCACACCCTCTTCACAGCCGCCGAAAACGCCATCACCAAGCTGGAGCGCTGGCGGGCGCGCTGACCGAGATCCCCCAACCCCAAATCAATTACCGCAATAAGCCGCTTGACTGATGGTGAATCATAATCTAGATATAGATTATTAAATGTTTATTTTGAGGAGAGTCTATATAGCGTAACATTTAGTCGCCAGAGCTCCCTCATGCTTCAGACGGTACTTGACCCAGGCTAATGTGCATCTCCTCGCATCAACCCGGGTCTGTGAATAATGCAATGTATTTTGATGGGGAAGCCGATTGGCTTCCCCGGTTACTTCAATTAAGCCAGCTCCATCGCAGCCAGATTCAGGCTGGCCTTGATCATATCCTTAAGCTGAGAGATCTTGACCGCCTCGTCACGATTAAGCAGAGGCTCCATGCGCTCGATGGTCAGACCCACACGGTAGGTGTCGGGTGAAACCAGCAGCATGGGGGTGCCGCTCTCCTCAACCCTGGCAACGATGTTGGCCGGGGGCAGGATGTTGTTGGTCAGGATGATGCCGGCCACATTACTCTCCAGAGCAGCCAGAATCATGTCGGTACGGTCGCCGCCGGTAATCACCAGGGTATCCTCCTTCTTGAGGATGGCGCGCTGCACGGCGATATCGCCGGAGAGGGCTCCGATGAAGATATTCTTGACACGACGGTCGAGCTGATCCTCGGCGGTCAGCACCTTGGCAAAGAGGATGTCGCTCAGATGCTTGAGGTTGTAGTAACCCAGGTCGTCGTGGCGCGGCATGACACCCAGCACGGTCAGGCCCATGGCCTCGATCTTGGGCAGGCAGGTCATCTCAAAGTCCTCTTTATCGTGAACCTTGTTGATGATGACGCCGGTCAGCTTGACGCCGGTCTGCTCCACAAACTGCTTGGTGAAAGCGGCATCGTCCATGATGACGTTGTCGTCACCGCCGATGACCATAATCAGCTCGGCATCCAGGTCGCGGGCCAGACTCAGGGCATCCAGGTTGACGGAGAGTCCGTAGGAGACCTCCTTGCCGGCCTCAACCAGCAACACCTGACGATCCTGCTCCATCTTTGCGGCCATGGAGGCCACCTTCTCTTTAATGCTCTCAGCATTGTAGGCATAAGCGAGCTTGGAGTGATCAAAGCCCAGGCTCATGTCCTCAACGTCCATATCGTACAGATTGGCCATCAGAGCGGCATCATGATCCCAAAGTTTCTTCTTGCTGTAGAAGAGACGGTCGCCGAAAGGCTTCAGGTAACCGACCTTCTTATCCAGAACCTCTGCCATACCAACGGCGACACTTGTTTTGCCGACACCGGCCCTCAATGAAGCTATCACAAATCTTTTCATCTATGTCTCCTTTATCAACCTAGGAAAGTAGAATTCTAACATCAACCGCCTTGACGCCATCCTCACAAACATTGAGCGGATTGATTTCAATATCCGCAATGCTCGGGCACTTGGCTATCAATGCACCTAATTTTACTATAACATCAATCGTTGATGCCATATCTTTCTTCTTCTCGCCACGAACCCCCAGCAGCAGCGGATAAACTCGGGTCTCCTTGATCATCTTCTTGATCTCGCGCTTGCTGAGCGGCCAGGATCTGAAGGCAACATCCTTCATGACCTCAACGTAGATACCGCCCATGCCGAACATGATCACCGGTCCGAAGATCGGATCCTTGCGGGCACCGATGATGGTCTCAACATCCAGCTTGAGCATCTCGGCAATCTCGACACCCTTAATATTGGCATCCGGATTATAGGCCTTGCAGCGCTGCATGATGGCCTGGTAGGCGTCCATGACCTCTTCGCGGTCCTCCAGGTTGAGGGCCACGCCGCCGGCATCACTCTTGTGGATAATATCCTTGGAGACGATCTTCATGACCACCGGGTAACCCATCTTCTCAGCCTCTTCAACGGCCTCTTCAAGGTTGCGGGCCACGACTGAGCCGGGTATCGGAATACCGGCAATCTCCATCATGCTGCGGGCCTCTTCGGCCAGCAGGAAGTGACGATTTTCGCTCAGGGCACCCTGACAGATGGCCTCAACGGCCGCCACGTCGATGTCGGCATCCACATACTCTTCGCTCTCATTCTTGAGGTAGCGCTGATACTGGGTCAGCTTGCCCAGACAGGATACGGCCTCATAGACGTCACCGAAGACCGGCACGTTCTCGCGGCTCAGCTTGGAGGTGGCATTTTCGATATCCTCACCGCCGACGATGGCGAAGAGGATCGGCTTGCCGGCCTCTTTGTAGTTGGCATAGTTGCGGGCCAGCACCTTTTCCAGGTCTTCGGCCAGGAAGGTTGAGGTTTCGCAGTAGAGCGCCATGGAGGAGCCGATCTCATCATTCTTGAGGGCCACGTCCAGGGCGGCGTCATACTCGGGGCCGGCGGCGCCGCCGGTGATGTCGACCGGGTTCTTGGTGGAGCCGAAGCTCGGGGTTACCGGCGAGAACATCTCCTTGAGACGCTCATGGTCGTCATAGAGGGCGATGTCATACTTCTCGCAGGCGTCGGTGGCCATAACGCCGATGCCGCCGCCGTTGGTGATGATGACCGACTTGTCGGTGGTGGGCATGGGGGAGTTGGCCAGGTACTTGCTCCAGTTGAAGGCTTCGTCGATGTTCTCGGCCCTGAGTACACCGTACTGCTTCAGAATTGCATCCGTCACATCATCGGCACCGGCCAATGAACCTGTATGGGAGGCTGCCGCAGCGGCGCCACGTTTGGAGCGGCCGGACTTGATAACCACGACCGGCTTATGCTTGGTGGCAACCTTGACAGCCTCGATGAAGCGCTGGCCGTTCTTGATGCCCTCGATGTACATCAGGATAACCTTGGTGTTGTCATCGTAGGTCAGATACTCGAGCAGGTCGGCCTCATCGATGTCACTCTTATTACCGACGGAAACGATAGAAGAGATACCGATATTCTCAACCTTGGTCTTGCCGATCATGGCCAGACCGAGAGCACCGCTCTGGGTTACGATGGAAACACTGCCGGGCAGGATCTTGCCGGGACCGAAGGTGCAGTCCAGGTTGACGCCGGCGGAGTAGAGACCGAAGATGTTGGGGCCGATAATGCGCATGCCGTGCTCATTGGCATACTTGACAATCTGCTTCTCCTCCTCAATGTTGCCGACCTCAGAAAAGCCCGAGGTGATAATCAGGTTGTACTTGGCGCCCTTCTTACAGGCCTCCTTGACCGAGTCAAAGACGAACTTGGCCGGGATGGTGGTACAGACCAGATCAACCTCGCCCTCGATCTCATCCAGTGAACGGTAGACCGGCAAACCGAGGATCTCGCCGCCAGACGGGTTGACGGGATAGATCTTACCCTTGTAACCGCTCAGGATGATGTTGCGCACGACCGTGTGACCGATCTTGTGCATATCCCGGGAGGCTCCGATAACCGCGACGCTGCGCGGCTCAAACAGATACTTGATACTACTCATCTACTATCTCCTCTTAGATATCTCTAAAGGCCAGCTTCAACTCGAAGCAGCCTTCGGATCTGCGTTTTTCTATGTCGAAGCCCCCGTTCTCGAAGAGCTTCATCATGGGCCGGTTCTCAACCAGCACCTCGGCCGTAAAGCCCAGCAGGCCGTCGTGCCGGGCCAGGTAGGTCAGATAGCTCAGCAGCTCGGTGCCAATACCGCGCCCCTGCCACTCATCACTGACCACCACGGCCACCTCGGCCGTATGGGTGTTGCTGTCGATGCCGTACTGACCGATACCGACAATGATCTCGCGATTCTCCTCCTCAACCACCGCCAGCATGACCATCTCCTTGGTGTAGTCGATGACCACAAAGTCCTGCAGGCGCTCATGGGGCATGTCCTTGCGCTTGGAGATGAAGCGCCTGAAGAGGCTGCGGTCGGAGAGGGTGTAGAAGAAGTCCTTGACCGCCGGCTCGTCGCGGAAACGCACCGGGCGCAGCTTGAGGTCCAGTTTGGCCTTGGTGCGGCGGTAGGTCTCGAGCTTTTCGGGATACTCGCCGCGCTTACCCGGAATGAAGGCCTGATCCTCATAGATCAGCTTCTGGCGCTTGGCCTCCTCGATCAGTTCGGGGCGGAAGCGCGGATGCGCAATGGCGATCAGATCCATGGCACGCTCGCGGATATTCTTGCCGTGCAGGTAGGCGATGCCGAACTCGGTGACCACGTAGTGGATGTCGCCGCGGGTCAGCGAAACTCCCGACCCCTGACTCAAGAGCGGAACGATTCTTGAAACCTTGCCGTCATTGGTGGTGGAGCGGAAGGCCAGGATGGTCTTGCCGTTAGGCGAAAGAATGGTGCCACGCATGAAGTCGGCATGGCCGCCGATGCCGCTGTAGAAATACTGTCCCAGCGACTCGGATGAGGACTGGCCGGTCAGGTCGATCTGCAGGGCGGTGTTGATGGCCACCATATGCTCCTGGCGGGCAATGTTGAGCGGGTTGTTGGTATAGTCGATGGGGCGAAACTCAATCGAGGGGTTATCGTGCAGGTCACGATAGGTTGCCTCGGTCCCCATACAAAAAGCCGCGACAGTCTTGCCGCGGTCGATGGTCTTACGGGAGTTGTCGATGACACCCTTGCGCATCAGCTCCAGAATACCGTCGCTGAGCAGCTCGGTGTGCACGCCCAGATGCTTCTTGCCGTCCAGAGATTTAAGGATGGCGTTGGGCACCGAGCCGTAGCCCACCTGAATGGTGTCGCCGTCCTGAACGATCTGGGCCACATAGTTGCCGATACGGTCGGCAATGTGGTCCGGCACGCTGGGCTGATACTCCAGCAGCGGCTCATCGTGGGGCACCAGATAGTCGATCTCGTTGGCATGCAGGAAGGTGTCGCCATGTACGCGCGGCATGTTTTTGTTGACCTGGGCAATCACCAGCTTGGCGTTGTTGACGGCCGCCTTGACGATGTCGACGCTGATGCCGAGACTCATGTAGCCGTACTTGTCGGGTTCAGAGACCTGGATCAGAGCCACATCCATGCGTTCCATGCCGCGTTCAAAAAGTTTGGGCACCTGGGAGAGAAAGAGCGGCGTGTAGTCGGCCAGCCCCTCATTGACAGCCGTGCGGGTATTGCTGCCCACGAAGAAGGAGTTCAAACGGAAGTTGCGTTTGAACTTCTCCTGGGTATAGGGCGCCACGCCCAGGGTCCAGACGTGGAAAATTTCGGTATCATAAAAGGCCTTGGGATGACGGTCGACATATTCGGTCAGGGCGCCCACCAGAAAGTGGGGCTCGCCGCAGGCCGTGCCGATAAAAATGCGATCACCACGATGGATGTGCTGAAAAATCTGATCCAACGGGACAAACTTGTCCGGATAACTATTTTGCAGCCCACTCAAAGGTGTACCTTCAGTTGTCATCACTACCTCACGAGATATTTTACGCGCCCCTATTATCAAGATTGGTGCCAGCCACTGGATAAGTGTTCATAAAATTTTAACCAGCCTATATCCGGGCGCTTATCGAGGCGGCAATTATTTTAGTCATCCAACAAAACTAACCGGCAAGTGTTAAATTTACACTATTGTAAATTTACACATATGTAAACTTTACACTATCGCGCCTCAATTTTATAGCGCTTCATCAGCTGATAGAGCGTCGGACGACTGACCCCCAGGCGGCGCGCCGCCTTGCTCTTGTTCCAGCCGGCCTCCTTCAGGGCCGCCAAGACATCATCAGCCTCCTGAGAACCGCATTTACGCTTAACAATAGGCCGCGGCACAGCATCGCGCAACTCCTGCGGCAGATGTTCCATAATTATCAGATGCGAATGACAGAGAATAAAGGCGTGCTCCATGGCATGCTCCAGCTCGCGCACATTGCCGGGCCAGGCATAGGCCATGAAAACGCCCAGCACCTCATCCGAGACACCCCTGACCTGCTTGCCGAGACGCTGATTGAAGTAGTCCAGAAAGTGACCCACCAGCAGCGGAATATCCTCAAGCCGCTCACGCAGGGGCGGCAGCTCAATTTCGACCACCTTGAGGCGGTAGTAGAGATCCTCACGGAATTCGCCCAGCCGCACCAGTTCGCGCAGAT
>CALOBW010000059.1:0-5950 GCA_942491525.1 uncultured Thermodesulfobacteriota bacterium | reverse complement strand
TAAAATACAACGGCTACGAAAGTAAGGGGACTTGCTCCCCTTACTGCCTCTCCCGAACCTCAGCAATCACCTCAGCCCCAACCACATCCATCTTCTCAAAGGCCTCCGCGTCAAAGAGGGCGAACTCGCCTTGAGCCGTGGCGCAGACATTGCCTTCGCCGTCCTCAATCTGAGCGGCCATGATCGCCCGGCGCTCATCCACATGCTCATGCACCCAGCCGCTCACGTTCAACTCGGTCTCGATCAGGATGGGCTTCCTGAACCTGACATTGATCTCCTTGGTCAGGATGAAACGCTTAAGCAGGTGGATGGCGCTCCAGGCCATGGCCTCGTCCAGCAGGGCCGAGATGATGCCGCCGTGCACCAGGTTGTGCCAGCCGCGCATATAGTCGGGCACGCTCACGGTCGAGTAGAGCTTCTGGCCGTCGGTCGAAAAACGCATCTTGAGCCCGTAGGGGTTCTCCGAGCCGCAACAGAAACAGACCGTGTCGATCGCCTCCAGTTCAACCAATTCCGCATCACCTAATAATCTCTCCATGCGCAGCAGAATAGCATGCCGCTCTGCGAGACAAAAGTGCAATCATAACGGAGGCTAGTGTTAACAGAACATCTTGTAACCTGTCATATTTGATGATAAAGGTCACCAAAACTACAGATTACGAGGATTTAACATGAAAAAATCATTTATTATTGCAATTACAATGCTGCTTATGCCCCTCTGTCAGCTTCAGGCCGAGAATATCGACACCCATAAACGCGTCAAGATCGGCGGTGCGTTCTTCGCCAGCGGCGGCGGCGATGATCTCAAGCTCGGCTACACCGGCTCTTTTGAAGAGATCAAACTCAATGCCGGCGGCATTCTCGGCTTTGACTTCAAGGTCGGATTCGGCCTGCACCCCAACCTTGACCTGGATGTCTCAACCGGAATGCGCACGGATGATCTGGGCGATGATGTCAGCAATGCCGAGGGCCATTTTGACGCCTTCTATACCAAACTGACCCTCATGGGCCGCAAAGCGGTCTCGGACAAAACCTTCATCAAAGCCGGCGCCGGCCTGGGCTACTACACCGGGGTTGAGATGATGGTTGAGTTTTCCTTTCCGGCCGTTCCCGAAAAACTGACCGTCAACTATGATGATGCCTTCGGCTACCATCTAACCGGTGAGCTTGAAACCTTTGTCAGCGAAAAGACCGCCCTGACGCTGGGAGTAACCTACAACAGCGTCAAATATGACTATACCAACGCTGATATCTGGGGCATCCCGGTCTTCATCACCGACCGCAAGATTGCCTCTCCGGATGCCAGCAACTTCGACATCTTTGCCGGCCTGAACTACTACTTTTAAACCCACGGGGCGCACCGCCCGGTGCGCCCCAAAATCCCATTGAACAAAACGCCCTCTTTGCTTAAGATTGCCAAAACAGCTACGAGGGATATTTGAAACAACTGCTTATCAGACATGAGGCGCTGGCCCACTGCCAGATGCTCTTTCAGGACGAGTTCAATCTGCTGGTCATCGAGGGCCAGGCCGGCCAGGGCAAAACCAGCCTGGCGCACCAGCTGATGGAGAGCGCACCCCTGCCGACCATCTGGCACAGCTGTCAGCAGGATGAGGCAGCCCCCCTGACCTTCTGCCAAAACCTGGCTACCAGCCTCAATCTGCCGCCGCTCGCACCGCTGATGGCCGACTATCTGCAGCAGCTGCAGCAGCAGATCTGCCAGACTTCCCTGAATGGCTGCCTCCTGCTGATCGACGACTACCACCTGATCATGAATGAGCCCCAGAACCTGGATCTGCTCGAAAAACTGATCGCGACCCGGACGCTCAAGCTGGGGCTGATCACGCGCCACTACAAACAGCGCATCGGCCATGATCGCCAGACCATCTTCATCGACAACGAGCTGCTGGCCATGAACCTGGATGAGACCGCCAGGCTGCTCACGGCCCAGACCCCCCTGGCGGCCGCCAAGATACGCCAGATCCATGAACTGACCGAGGGCTGGGCCAGCGGCATCTGCCTGATCAGGGAGCGCCTGCGCCAGGGCGACCATGATCTGCCGGCCGGCAACATCCTGCAGGCCATGGATCTGATCGGCGAAACCCAGAGCGCCGAGCTGATCATGCTGGCCAACCTGGAGCGTATTCCGGCCGGGCTGCCGGAGGAGAGGGCAGTCCTGGACGACCTGGCCGCCCGGGCCTGCTTTGTGCGCCGGGACGCTCAATACTACACCCTGCATCACCTGCTCAGGGACGCGCTCGTAAAGCGCCAGTCCTCCCTGGGCGCCGCCTTCAAACACCGCTGGGCCCGGCGCGCGGGGCAGTGGTGCCTGAATAGCGGCCTGATTGAGGAGGGTCTGACAATCCTGGCCATGGGGGGCTGTCTCGAAGAGCTACAAACCGGCATCAGAGAGCACGGCATGGGCCTGCTGGCCCGGGGGCGCTTCAGCCTGGTCGAGGAGCTGCTGGACAACCTCTCAGACCGGCTTGAGGACCCCTGGCTGCAGCTGATGCGCGGCACGATCCTGCTGGCCCTCAAGCCCGAGGAGACCCAACCCTGGCTGATCAGAAGCCTCAAGGGCATGCAGGCCGCCGGTGATCACGAGGGCGAGCTGCACGCCACGGCGCGCCTGATCGAGTATGAGGCCCTGATGGGCGGCAGCTTCGGCCACATCGACATGAGCCGGGCCATCGGCCTGCTGGGCAACCACCCCCTCAACCTGCTGGCGGCCATCGCGCTTGGATCATGCTATGACCGCAACGGCGATGACGCCGCCGAGATGGTCAGGCGGCTGCAGAACAAGCTGGCCCAGTCCGGCCGCAGCCAGCTCGACCTCTTCAGCTCACTGGTGCCCTGCGTTCACCAGATCCTGCGCACCGACGTCAGCCGCGCCCTCTTTATTCTGGACCGCTACGTGTCGGCCGAATCGGCCCTCAGCCCGGCCGGCCGGTTCGCCATCCACTTCGCGCTGCTCAACATCCTCAGGATCAGGGGCCGCGATTTCCAGCTGACCGACAGCTACATCCAGAGCCGCTTCCACCACCTGCTGACGCGCTCCCACCTGGGCGGCCTGCAGAGCCTCTGGCTCTCGGGCCGGCACCTGAGCGAGGACAACGCGCAGCTGGCGCTTGAGACGCTGATGGCCGCCGACACCCGCGGCTGCCGCAACCTGCAGGCCATCGCCCTCTCCTGGCAGACCCTCTACCTGGCCCAGCTTGGCCGCCATGATGAGGCCAATCAGGTTGCCATAAAGGCCCGCGAGCTACGCGAACAGGAGGGCGGCTACTACTATACGCGCCAGTGCCGCATCATCCTGGCCTGCGCCCGCAGCCTCGCCGACCCCTTTGCAGAGGATGAACTGCGCCAACTAATAAATGAACACTCCGACCACCAGGATGCGTCGATCCAGGCCATGGCACAGGGCTACCTGAGCAGCTGCCAGCTGCAGCGCGGCCGCCACAATCTGGCCCTGCGCAGCATTGAGGCGATGCTGATCACCCTGGGCGGCATCGACTGCTGCAACTTCATGGGCTTCATGCCCCAAACCTTTCTGCCGCTGCTGATTATGGCAGTCCAGGGCAAGCGGCAGGCCGGCCGGGCCCGGATGATCGCCAGGCAGCAGCTCAGCCTGGATATCCTGGATGACGGCCGCCTGGTTCCGCGCATCAAAGTTCAGGCCCTCGAGGGCGGCAAGCTTGAGTTGAACCACCCGGGCCGGACCATCCAGCTGCACTCCAGACAGCAGGTCAGACTGATCGCCTCCCTGATCAATGCAGAGGGAGAACAGCTGAGCGTCCAGCAACTGCATCAGGAGCTCTGGCCCGGCCAGGACTACAACCGCGCCAGGCTGGCCAATCTCATGAAGCGGCTGCGCAGCCAGATGGAGCAGCTGACCGGCCACAAGCAGCACTACCTGACCATCCGGGGCGGACACGCCATCCTGCGGCATATGTTCTGGGACGACACAAATGCCGACCTTGCGCAGGGAATCGAGCTGCTGGGCGAACAGCGGCCCTGGAGCGCATCCGTGCCGCTAATGCGCGCCTTTGACCAGCTGCGCCGGCCCATGGTCCTGCCGGCCGAGCCCGAACTGATACGCAGAGCGGCCCTGCTCTGGTGCCCGCAGCTCAAAAAGACCCACGATCTGGAGCTGGCCCTCGAGCAAGCCAACCAGGCCAGAAAGCATGCCCCGCGCGATGCCCGCCTCAACCGCCTGACCTACGACCTGCTGATGGAGAACAACCAGAAGGCCCAGGCCCTCAACCTGCTGGATGAGCTGCGCGACAACCTCAGAAAATACTCGCCCGAAGACCGTGAAGCAGTCATGGACAATTTCTGGGAAGGCTAAGCTCCCGTTTTTTGAAACCGCCGATACCCCTTTGTTACCCCCGCCCCAAATGGCCCTTGGCCGCCACTGACTTCCCGCGTTTAAATTAGGTCCAGCTGCAAGGCAGCCAATAAACATCGAGGAGTTAATCATGAAGAGATGGCTAATAGTTTTAGGTTTGCTGCTGCTGTGCGGCTGCGTCGAGAACAACGCTAGTTTCAGTGATGAGGAGCTGCTGGCCGTCTTCAGCCAGCTGGGCAGCAGCGCAGGCGGCGTCTATGTCGGCGGCGGCTACGGCATCATCGACAAGAGCATCAACCCCGAGGCCAGTCCCAATACCCTGCCCTGCTACTGGGTGGACGGGGTTCTGCATGAGCTGAGCATGCCCGACGGGTGCACCAGGGGCTGGGTCAACAGCCTGGTCAGGGAGGCCGGCCGGACCTATATCATCGGCACCCTCGATCATGACAGCGGCTATATTCAGGCGCTCTGGATCGACAACGTCCTGCAGCCGGACTTCTGGACCGGCATTGGCAATTCTTCATGGTCCATCATGGCGGTCAAGGAGGGCACCGTGCATGTGATCGTGGAAGCGGCCGGGCAGTGGTACTTGAACAGCAATGGCGTGTCCCAGAAACTGGAGGAGCACACTTTCGGCGGCACACTGCTGGTAAATGACAATAAACTCATGTGGGCCGGCACGGTTGGACCGTGGGACGCCAGGGTCCCCTACCTCTTCGAGATGCCCCTGGGCGGCGCCGTCACCAAGAGAGCGCTTAGCATGCCGGCCGGCGCAACCTTCCCCAGGGCCACCCATCTATCCGTCAACGGCAACGACACCTACGTCAGCGGCTATGCCACCATCGACGGCAAAGATGTGTCCGGCTACTGGAAGAACAGTGAGGCCTTCACGGCCGCCTACAGCGCTGCCATCTCTGTAAACCGGATTGACTCGGTGGCCAGCGGCATGCTGGCTGGCGAACTGGTCACGGTCAGCGCCATCAGCACCCCGGTCGGCGCAAGCATCTATGCCGGCAGCGGAGCAGACGTCAAGGCCTTGGGTGGCTACATATGGAACGCGGCCTGTGACTTTAAGAATGACACGCTGACGATTGCCGGATTCAAGGATGATTCGGGCTCATACTATCTGCAGAATGGCCAGAAGTACGACCTGAGCATTCCGACCGGTTCCTCCTATGCCATTGGCAATTCGGTCTGGGTTGACTAGACCTCAATATGTCTGTCCGGTCAAGCGGCCAGCCTTGACCGGACACCCTCAAGTTCCGGCTTGCTAAAACAACCGATCAACCTATATGAATAGGCAGGAGCTGCCGGTGAGCCAAAAACAACTTATCCCCATTATCAGTGCACTGTTAATCAGCGGCTTTCTACTGACGAGCGTGGGCAGTTTCTATGTTTCGCGCTCGTCGCTGCGTTCTGAAATCTCACTTAATGAACTGCCCCTGACCAGCGACAACCTCTACTCCGAAGTCCAGCGCGACCTGCTGCTGCCGATCCACATCTCGGCCATGATGGCCAACGACACCTTCCTGCGCGACTGGATCATCGACGGCGAACAGGACATCGATAAAATCAGCCGTTACCTGAACGAGATCAAAAAGA
>CALOBW010000058.1:0-2289 GCA_942491525.1 uncultured Thermodesulfobacteriota bacterium | reverse complement strand
CTGGTCAGATGGTTTTACTCCGGCGTCACCTTGCCCCGGAAGGCGATGTAGTTGTAGATGTTGTAGAAGAGCATGATCGGGATCAGGACACCGATGAAGGTGAGCATGAACACCTGGGAGGTCACCGACGACGACGCCTGAAAGATCGTCACCGAGGGCGGAATCACCGCCGGAAACACCATCACACCCAGTCCGGCGAAACTGAGAACGAACAGCAGCACGGTGTAGACGAATGGCCACACCTCCTGGCCCATGGCCAGGCTGCGGAACAGCTGCACGATCAGGCTGATGCCGAGCAGCGGCAACACCACGAAGAAGGGCAGGAAGGCGGGGTCGAACAGGCGCTGCCTCAGGACCTCCGACGCGAACGGGGCCGTGACGGTGATCAGCAGGGCGCCGCCCAGGGTGGTGCCCGCCGCCAGACGGGCGGTGCGCACGTGCAGCCGCTGCAGCTCACCGCTGGTCTTGAGGATGAGGTAGGTGGAGCCGATCAGCACATACCCCTGGATGAGGGTGAGGGCCACCAGGAGGCTGCTGGGGTTCACCCAGATCCAGGCGGAGCCGGTGAAGTGGCCGGCGGCGTCGGTAGGAATGCCGGCGAGCACCGTGCCCAGGCAGATGCCCTGGGAGGCGGCGGCCACCACGCTGCCGATGCCGAACATCAGGTTCCAGGGGCGCTTGTTGACCGCGTTCTCGCGGAACTCGAAGGCCACCGCTCGCAGGATCAGCCCCAGGATCATCAGGTAGATCGGGCCGTAGAGGGCCATGAGGATGGTGCCGTAGGCCAGGGGGAAGGCGCCGAACAGGGCCCCGCCCATCAGCACCAGCCAGGTTTCGTTGGCGTCCCAGACGTTGCCCAGGCTGGTCATCAGGAGCGTGCGCTGGGCTTCGCCCGGGGAGGTGAGCGAGAGGATCCCCACCCCCAGATCGAAGCCGTCGAGAATCACATAGAGCAGCAGAAACAGGGCCAGGATCACGAACCAGACCGTGGGCATGAACAGCTCGAGGAACTCCATGCTCAGGCCTCCGGTGCGGCGGCGGGGAGGGCTGCCTCGGCACTGCCGCCGGGCGGCTCGAGGCTGAGGTTCGGCCCTCTGGCGATGATCCGCGAGCCGAAATAGAGGGCGCAGATCAGCAGAACGCTATAGAGCACCGCGAAACTCATCAGGCTGGTGAAGACCTCCTGGGCGGGCAGCACCGAGGCGGCGTCGGCGGTGCGCAGCTGGCCGTAGACCGTCCAGGGCTGGCGGCCCACGCAGCGGACCACCCAGCCCGCTTCGATCGCCAGGTAGCCGGCGGGAGCCGAGAGGATCCAGGCCCAGCTGAACCAGGGCCAGCGGGAGAAGCTTGCGGCGCTGAGGCCGCCCCGCCACCACAGCAGCAGGCTGAGGGCCGCCAGGGCCGCCGCCGCGAGGCCGATGGCGACCATCAGCCGGAAGGCGTAGAAGAGCAGGCCGACCATGCGGGGGCGCTCGTCGGCGGGCCAGCTGTTGAGGCCCCGCAGCGGCTGGCTGAGCCGCGGCCGGGTTTCCAGGATCCAGCTGAAGGCCCTCGGCACCTCCAGGCTCCAGCGGTTGCCGCCACTGGCCTCATCGGGGGCGGCCAGCACAGTCCAGGCTGGGGAGCTGCCCTTGGGCTGGTCGTCCCTGAAGGCCTCGATCGCCACCAGCTTATCTTGGTGCTGCTGTTCAATCGCTTCGTTCTCATCAACAACATCTTGCACTTCACCATAAGCTACTTTCTTACCGTTAGCCGAAAATTTCTCATCAGCTCTTAAGTAACTTATCAAACTCTATTAATGAACCACTTCTAATTCAGCACATCTTTTTATATTCAACTTAGATCTACCAAGAACAACTGAAACTTCAAGAGGTACATCTAAAATTAAATCAATATTTTGATGCTGCGGAACCATTCCAGCACTATTAAGTTGCTGAAATGATGCTGATTGAACATTTACTGGTTGTACAGGTGTCATATTATCATACATATTATTACTTCCCATCATTCCAACATTGCCTTGTTGTTGCTGTTGAAAAACAGGCTGATTATACGCATCCCTTGAGGATTATTATTTACAACCTGAGGTTACGACTGTTATTGTGGATTATTGTTTATAGGAATTTGAGGAACACTTTCTTCAATTCCTTTTACTTCATCGATAGTCTGTGTTTCAACTTCCACATCAGTACCATCATAATAGAAATTATTTTCTGTGTTTTAACAGGAAGAATGCATTATATTACTATCAACAAGATCTCCTATTGCTAATTTAAATGATACCTTAAC
>CALOBW010000057.1:0-7661 GCA_942491525.1 uncultured Thermodesulfobacteriota bacterium | reverse complement strand
GCTGCATAACTCCTCCTAAATGATTGAAATTTCAAATAATCGCCAAGGCGAAAGATTTATATTAATTAATGGACTGGATTAATAATTGCAATCACAAACAGCTGGACAGGAATTGCACTTTGAGTGGCCGGATCTTTTTGTTATAGGCAATAGCATGAAACCACTAATGGAGTTTGCATGCCGATTCTGATCACCTATGTTCTGGTTGCCCTGGTCTTCTCTTTTCTGTGTTCGGTGGCCGAGGCCGTTATTCTGAGTGTCAGCCCGGCCCATGTGGCCACCATGGAGCAGGACGGCAAGCCCTCGGGCGCGATCCTGCGTAAACTTAAGGAGGACGTCAACAAGCCGCTGGCGGCCATCCTGACCCTCAACACCATCGCCCACACCGTCGGTGCCGCCGGCGCCGGCGCCCAGGCCGCCAGGGTCTTCGGCAGCGCCTATGTGGGCGTCTTTTCAGCGTTCCTGACCCTCTTGATCCTGGTCTTCTCCGAAATCATCCCCAAAACACTGGGAGCTCACTACTGGAGAGCGCTGGCTCCGGTCACGGCCCACGGCCTGAAGTGGCTGGTCTTCCTGCTCTACCCCTTCGTCTATATCTCGGTGAAGCTGACCGCCGGCATGACCAGCGAGCCGGCCCGCAAAAGCTTCAACCGCAACGAATTTGCCGCCATGGCCGAACTGAGCGCCCAGGAGGGCCAGCTCGGCGAGCAGGAGTCAACGATACTCAAGAACCTGCTGCTGCTGCGCGAGACCCGGGTCATGGACGTCATGACCCCCAACACGGTCATCTTCTCCCTGCCCCAGAACCTCAGGGTTGAGGAGTTCTTCCATAAGTATGACTCGGTGCGTTTCTCGCGCATCCCGATCTACAACGGCGACCAGAACCAGTTCACCGGCTTCGTGCTGCGCAGCGACCTGCTGCTGGCCCAGGCCCGCGGTAATGTCAACTCAGCCCTCGAGACCTACGGCCGCGAACTGCCCGTCATCCAGGAGCAGGCCAGCCTCTCCCGGGCCTTCGAAGAGTTCATGCAGCGCCATGCCCAGATCATGCTGGTGGTCGATGAGTACGGCGGCACCGAAGGCCTCCTGACCCTTGAGGATCTGATCGAAACCCTGATCGGCATCGAGATCGTCGACGAGGGCGACAGGGAGGCCGACATGCAGCAGCTGGCCCGCAAGCTCTGGAAACGCCGGGCCAGGGAGATGGGGATCGATATTGAGAAGCTGTCAAAATGAGCTATCTACATGGCATTCAGTATGAAAACTCTCGATGAGGTTGAGCGCATAATCCAACAGCATACTCAGGATTGACAAATGCCATTAAGTTAGTTAGCCTAACTAACATGACTATCCAACAAGACCTCTACAAGATCAATCAGGCCATGCTGCGCCTGCAGAAAAGTGGCTGCGGCATGGATATTCCCATATCGCTCAGTGAGTATAACTACATCATTGCAATCAACGAGCTTGCGCAGCCGACGATCTCCTCCATTGCCGAGCGGCTCGGCATCAGCAAACCCTCGGTCACAACCATGGTCAAGAAACTGATTGCAGCCGGGCTGGTGGAGCGTGCCGAAGATGCCTTGGACCGTCGCCGGTCGATCCTGAGCCTCAGCGAACAGGGGCGCGGCATCATCGAATGTGATATCCAGATGTACCAGAGCTTCATCGATCTTCTTGATCAACGCCTGAGTGCCGCTGAATATTCTCAGGTGGAAGATATACTGCAGCTGGTGGCTGAGCGGTTATAGTCATGCGTGAAGATCTGAAAACCAAAGCAGTTCTGCCCCTTTTCTGCGAGTATGTTGTGCCGGCGGTGCTGGGCCTGATGATAATCGGTGTCTACACCCTGGTGGACGGCATCTTCATCGGCCGCTATGTCGGCCCCAAAGGCCTGGCGGCCCTGGCTCTGATCTACCCGCTGATTGGTGTCATTTTTGCCTTCGGCATCATGATCGGCGTCGGTTCGGCCACCCGCATCTCGATCCATGCCGGCGCCGGCCGGCTGGAAAAATCAAGGCACTACCTGCAGAACTCATTCCTGCTGCAGCTGCTGGCCGGCGCGGTCATAGCCGCACTCTGCCTGGTGCTGCTCGACCCCATACTGAGACTGCTGGGAGCATCTGGCGAGCTGGCCGTGCTGGCCAGGAGCTATGCTGCAATCGCGGTCTGCGCGGCGCCCTTCTTCATCATGAGTGTCACCCTGGACCAGCTCACCCGCAACGACGGTCGGCCCAATGTGGCGGTCATGGTTATGGGCAGTGGCGCCATTATCAACATTGTGCTCGACTGGCTCATGATCAGCAAGCTCCAGTGGGGCGTGGCCGGCGCTGCCTGGGCCACCCTGATAGCCAACGCCTGCACGGCCCTTGCGCTGAGCATCTACTTTATCAGGGGATTCAGCAATCTCAAGCTGGAGCGCCTGAGCTTCAGGCCTGCAATCCAGGCCAAGATCATGCAGGCCGGGCTGGCCGCCTTCATGATGGAGCTCTCATTCTCCTTTATGATGTTTCTGCACAACCGCCTGCTGCTGAGGTACGGCACGCCCGATGATGTGGCCATCTTCGGCATCCTGAGCTACATCACCTCCATCTTCATCATGCTCTACATCGGCGTTAATGACGGGGTCCAGCCGCTGATCAGCTATCACTACGGCGCCAAACTTAAAAAACGCCTCAAGTCTCTGATCCTGACGGCCCTGGGTGCCACGCTGGGCGTGGGGCTGCTCGGCATGCTGATTATTCAGCTCTTTCCCCATCAGCTGGTGGGCATCTTCAATGCCGGCGAGCTGCCGGCGGCCCGGGCCCTGCGCATCTTTACCGTCACCCTGCCCCTGACGGCCCTGATCTTTGTTACCAGCGGCATCCTGCAGAGCATGGGCAAGGTCAAGCTGGCCGCCATCGGCATCCTGGGCCGCTCTTTCATTTTCCTGCTGCCGGGACTCTTCCTGCTGCCGCTCCATTTCGGCACCACCGGGGTCTGGCTGGCCACGCCCCTGGCCGATATCACCACCCTGATCTGCCTGCTCATAATTCTGCCGCGAACCGAACTTTTAAGCTGAACCAACCCTCCTGAATGATTGGCTAATCTTGCGCAAGCCGCAGCAAGCGTTAATTTAGCCTTAAACAATCATTTGAGGAGGGATCAATGAAAAAGCTGATCGCAGTGATGCTGGTGCTGGCCGTTATGGGTTGTGCCGAGAAAAAGGAAGCGCCCCAAGACACTTTGAAAGTCGGCTTTCTCTTAAAGACCATGCAGGAGGAGCGCTACCAGCGCGACAAGGCCACCTTCATCGAGACGGCTGAAGCCATGGGCGCCGAGGTGGTCTTTGATTCGGCCAACAATGATGAGCGCACCCAGCTCTCCAAATTTGAGAACATGCTGGCCAAGGGCGTCAAGACGATCGTGCTGCAGCCGGTCAACACCGGTACGGCCGGCAACATGGTGCGCATGGCCAACCAGGAGGGGGTCAGGGTCATCGGTTACGACTCCATGCTGGTCAACGGCCCCCTGGACCTGATGGTCATGCAGGACAGCTGGGCGGTGGGCAAGCTGCAGGGCGAGGCCATGGTGCACTGGCTCAAGCAGCACAAGGGCAAGGTTGAGGGCAATGTGGCCCTGATCATGGGCCAGCCCGGCGACTCCAACGCCATCGCCATGAGCAGCGGCGCCCTCGAGATCATCAATGCCAACCCGGGCCTCACGCTGGTGGCCGAGCAGTCCCATGAGGGCTGGTCGACCGACAAGGCCATGGCCACGGCCGAAAATGTGCTCACCAAGTACCAGAACCAGGTGGACGCCTTCATCTGCAACAATTCGGGCATGGCCCGCGGCGTGATCGCGGCCCTGGATGCCCAGGGGCTGGCCGATACCGACAAGGTCTTCGTGGCCGGCTCGGATGCCGATCTGGTCAACATCCAGTTTGTGGCCCAGGGCAAGCAGTCAGTTGAGATCTGGAAGAAGATCAAGCCGCTGGCCCAGCGTTCGGCCGAGATCGCGGTCAAGCTGGCCCAGAATCCCGACAAGCAGCCGGCCGCGGTTGTGGCGGTGGATAAGACCATCAACAACGGCTACGTTGACGTGCCGACCATCGTGACCCCGGTTGTGCTGATCAACCGCGACAACGTTGACAGCACCATCATCGCTGAAAATTTCTACACCAAGGCGCAGGTCTACGGCGAGTAGCAATCATGGCTGAAGTCGTACTGCAGATGAAGGAGATCGTCAAAGATTTCCCGGGCGTGCGGGCCCTGGACCGGGTCAACTTTGAGGCCCGCGGGGGCGAAGTGCTGGCCCTGATCGGCGAGAACGGCGCCGGCAAGTCGACCCTGATGAAGGTTCTGAGCGGGGTCTGGCCCTACGGAAGCTACGAGGGCGAGATCTACATCAAGGGTCAATTGCAGCGTTTTGGCAACACCCGCGACGCCGAGAAGGTCGGCGTCGCCATCATCTACCAGGAGCTCAACCTGATCCCGGAGCTGAGCGTGGCCGAGAACATCTTCCTGGGGCGCCAGTTCGCCAACGCGGCCGGGGTGATCAACTGGAGCCTGCTCTTTGCCGAGGCCCAGCAGCTGCTCGACTCGCTGGCCATCACCGACTTCAAGCCCACCGACCTGGTCAAGGAGCTGACCGTCGGCAAGCAGCAGATGGTCGAGATCGCCAAGGCCCTCTCGCACAAGGCCGACATCCTGGTCTTTGACGAGCCGACTTCGGCTCTGACCGACAAGGAGATCGCCGACCTCTTCCGCATCATCCGGCAGCTTAAGAGCCAGGGGGTCTGCATGAGCTACATCTCGCACAAGATGGACGAGATCGAGCAGATCGCCGACCGCATCGCGGTCCTGCGCGACGGCCAGACCATCGGAGCGGTGACCCCCATCAGCGAAATCAGCATGGATCAGATCATCAGCCGCATGGTGGGGCGCGACATCAAGGACATGTACCCCAAGCAGAAATTTGAGCGCGGCGAGCTGACCCTGGAGGTGCGCGACCTGGAGGTGGACCACCCCCTGCTGGTGGGCGAGAAGAAGGTCAAGAGCGCCTCGTTCAAGGCCTACAGGGGCGAGATCCTGGGCATCTCCGGCCTGATGGGCTCGGGCCGCACCGAGCTGGTGCTGGGCATCTTCGGCGCCTTTCCCAGGGAGACCCGCGGTGAAGTCTTGCTGGACGGCGAGCCGCTGAAGGTCAGCTCGCCGCGCGACGCCATCGACCGGGGCCTGGCCCTGGTCAGCGAGGACCGCAAGCTGCTGGGGCTGATCCTGGGCCAGAGCGTGCTCAATAACATGACCCTCAGCTCACTGGAGACGGTCTGCAACGGCTGGGGCGTGATCAACAGCGCTCTGGAGCGCAACCTGGTGAAAAGCTATGTGCAGCAGCTGGACATCAAGACCCCGGGCGTCGACGCCAAGGTGGACTCCTTAAGCGGCGGCAACCAGCAGAAGGTCATCCTGGCCAAGTGGCTCAACACCAAGCCGCGCGTGCTGATCCTGGACGAGCCGACCCGCGGCATCGACATCGGCGCCAAGGTGGAGCTCTACAAGCTGCTCAACAAGCTGGTTGAGGACGGGGTGACCGTCATCATCATCTCATCCGAGCTGCCCGAGGTCATGGGCATGAGCGACCGCATCCTGGTCATGTGCGAGGGGCGCATCGTGGCCGAGCTCGACCGTGCGCAGGCCACCAAGGAGCTGATTATGGAGTATGCCACCGGCAATATTAAAAAGGAGGCCACGGCATGAACACCCTGCTTAACTTTCTGAAACAGAACGCGACCCTGATCGCGCTGGTGCTGCTGGCCCTGATCATGGGCTTTGCCGACGAGGCCTTCTTCACCCCGCGCAACCTGACCAATCTGAGCCGCCAGGTGGTCATCATCGGCGTGATCGCCGTGGGCATGACCATGGTGATCCTGATCGCCGGCATAGACCTCTCGGTGGGCTCGCTGGTGGGGCTCTCGGCCATCCTGGTGACCCTGCTGATGCAGAGTGGCATCAATGTCTGGGTGGCGATCGGCCTGACAATCATGCTGAGCGGAATTGCGGTGGGCCTCTGGAACGGCTTCTGGATCGCCTACTACAAGATCCCGCCCTTCATCATAACCCTGGGCATGATGACCATTGCCCGTGGCCTGGCCCTGACCCTCTCGAAGGGCAGCTCGATCCCGGTGACCGACCCCACCTTCCCGCGCATCGGCGGCGACTACATCTCAATTCAGCTCTCAATTGCCCTGCTGGTGATCGGGGCGGTACTCTACGCCCTGGCAACCTTCAGAAGCGTGCGCCAGCGCCAGAAGTACGGCATCGAGATCAGGAAGGTGGAGCTAATCACCAATGCCGTTATCGGCGTGCTGGGGCTGGGCCTGGCCTTCTACATCTTCGGCAGCTATCGCGGCATTCCGGTGCCGGTGGCCATCTTTGTGGCCATCGCCCTGGGCGGCGCCTTTGTGCTCAACAACACGCGCTTCGGCCGCCAGCTCTACGCCGTGGGCGGCAACGAGGAGGCCGCCCGCCTCTCGGGCATCAATGTCTTCAGATCCAAGATGATCGTCTACATCAGCGTGGCTGTGCTCTCATCGATCTCGGGCATTCTGCTGGCCTCCCGGCTCAACGGCGCCTCGCCCAACCTGGGCAACATGTTTGAGCTGGATGCCATCGCGGCCGTGGTCATCGGCGGCACCAGCCTGGCCGGCGGCGTCGGCACCATCGGCGGCACCATCATCGGGGCCTTCATCATCGGCGTGCTCAACAACGGCATGAGCCTGCTGGGGGTCGAGACCTTCTATCAACTGATGATCAAGGGCTTTATCATCATCCTGGCGGTCTGGTTCGATGTGCTCAATAAGAATAAATGAGAGAGCTGGTTAACTATGTTAACCAGCTGAAAATATTAATCTTTATTATCAACCATATAAATGATACACCATCGGTGCAAATTAATACACCAGGAGAGCAGCATGTCATATGAAATGTCATATCAGGAGAAGAGTCAAACGGTCTATCTTAGATATTATGGCGTATTGGTCGCCGACGATGTTATCGATTCGCTAGACCGGATGTTTAATGACGATGTTAAGGCAGATGAGATTGCCATAATCATCGCCGATCACAGTGATGTAACTTTCCCCCGGATTAACGCATGGGAGATTAAGGACTTTGTGGAAAAATTTAAAACTCTCTGTCACAACTTTGAAAACATGTTCATTGCAACCGTAACCCCCAATGATCTCAATTACGGCCTGGCCAGGGTGCTTGACGCCTATCTCAACAACATCAACTGCCGGCACAACGTTTTCCGGACAGTTGAGGAGGCGGCCGTCTGGCTGGCTGATGGCGGCAAATAAGCCGTAGCCGCCGAATAACGGCTACGGCCCGGATTCAGGGCAGCATCTTGCGGATCAGCGCTTCAAGTCCCTTGCGGTCCAGAATCAGCGGCACCGGATAGATCGGGTTGCCCTCATTGAAGGCCCGCTCGGCAATCAGCGGAATATCCTCAGCCTTGAGCTCCTCAATCACGGTGGGAATATTCATATTACGATTCATCTCCTTAAGGCGATCAATGAAGCGGATCGAGAGCTCCCGGTCATCTTCACCCAGATGGCCGAGCCCGACCTCAATCGCCAGCCGGGCCAGCTTGGCCTCACAACTGGATCTTGAAACATCCAG
>CALOBW010000056.1:0-560221 GCA_942491525.1 uncultured Thermodesulfobacteriota bacterium | reverse complement strand
TCAGATTCTCGACCATCAGGCCGCCATAGAAACCGAACAGGGGCATCATGAACTGGAAGAGGCCGAAATGAAAGGCCAGCCGGAAGTAGTGCCGGAAGGTGATTCGCTGAATTTTAACGCCCGCCGCAACGCAGACCGAGAAGGCGTCCATCGCCAGACTGACCGCAATACCCAAAACTACCAATAGATTCATACTCTTTTCCTCCGGTCCGGACAAAAAAAACGAGACTTCTCGCACAACTTCACTGTCCGAACAATGAAATTATGCCAAAAGTCTCGTTACCTGCAGCTTCAGGCTACAAAGCCAAATAGGCGCCGCCTATTGGTATGTTGACTTTGTAATTATAACTACTCCCCTTTGACTCCCCCCTTGTTAGACAGATTCTCGGCAAAGGTCAACCCTCCGCTGAGAATGACTTGAATATAATTTTATATTGGGGCAGGCCCGCCGGGGCTGATCGACCGCGAAAAGCGCATGGAGTCATGGGCAGGAAACCAGCCTATTCACAATTGAGGCCAACTGATCTATGCTGAGAGCATAAATGCCGGAGAGGTCAGAGATGAACGATCTGCGTCAGATGATGGCCGATGCCTTTGAAACCACGGTTGAGCTGCTGCCCCACATCCCGGAGCTGCTGCAGGATCTCTGGTCCCTGGGCAGCCCGCCCGCACCGCTCATTGAGCTGCTGCGCCCGCTCAAGCTGAAGGGCCGGGCCCTGGACCTGGGCTGCGGCAAGGGGGCCCTCTCCGTCAGCCTGGCTGAAGAGCTGGGGCTGGATACATTCGGCGTCGACCTCTGTCATGAGTTCCTGCTTGAGGGCCGGCAGCGATCCGCCCGGCCGGCCTTCATCCTGGCCGACATCTGCAGCTTCACTGAGAGCGCCCGCGATTTTGACCTGGTGGTGCTGGCTTCGGTCGGCCCCATCCTGGGCACCCTGGGCGAAACGGTCGGACGGCTGCGCCGCTGCGTCAGGCCCGGCGGCCACATCCTGATCGATGACGGCTTTCTCAAACCGGGCATCGAGCTATGCCGGCCGGGCTATCAGCAGAGCACCGACCATGCCGGGGCCATCAAGCAGCTGACCAGCCACGGCGACCGGCTTGTCAGTGAGCACATCAACGATCCCGCGGTCATCAGGCGCTTCAATGCGGAGTGCCTGCGGCTGATCACGGCCCGGGCCCAGGCCCTCGCCCGGCGCCAACCCGAGCTTGCAGCGCAGTTAACGGACTATGTTGAGAACCAGAAGGCGGAGTGCCGCATTCTGGAAAATGATTTCGTCTGCGCCACCTGGCTGCTGCAGAAACCGACCTTAAGCTGAATTAAACAAGACTGCCCACCAACAACGGCAGTTCCCAATCCTCACTGGCGGCTTATATTTAGATCAAGGCCGGCCATGACCAGAGAGAATAAAAATGATCTGAATACCTTCTTTACCGAGCTCATCAAGACCCTGGTGAGCGTAATCGAGGAGAAGGAGGAGTTCTTCAAGGGCCACGCCCAGCGGGTGGCCCAGCTGAGCGTGGAGCTGACCCGCAAGGTCAAGGGCCCCCAGGCCCGCACCGACAGCATCTACCTGGCCAGCCTGCTGCACGACATCGGCATGGTCTACATCCCGACCGAGATAATCCAGAAACCGGGCGCGCTGAGCGCAGCCGAACTCGAGGAGGTCCAGCAGCATCCGGCCCGGGCCGAGCACATCCTCTCCAACATGAGCCTCTTCCGAGATGTGCTGCCCATCATCCGCCATCACCATGAAGCCGTTGACGGCGGCGGCTACCCCGACGGCCTCAGGGGCGAGGATATCCCGCTTGAGGCCCGCATCCTGCGCATTGTGGACGGCTATGACGCCATGATCTCCGAGCGCCCCCACCGCCCGGCCCTGAGCCAGGCCGAGGCCCTGGAGGCCATCCAGCAGGAGAGCGGCCAGGTCTATGACCCGAGCCTGCTGCAAGCCTTCAACGAACTGGTCAACCCGGATCCGCAAACAGCCTCCCAGAGCTCGGTGCACGACCTGGTCATGGAGATGGTCAAGAGCTTCAAACAGGGCCAGATCAAGCTGCCGGTCATGCCTAACGTGGTCCAGCGGATCGAGGAGGTCATCAAGCAGCCCAACTCCACCGCCTCGGACCTGGCCGAAATCATCGAGCAGGAGCCGACCATCTCGCTGCGCCTGCTGACCATCGCCAACTCGGCGCTCTACGGCGGCGCCGGGCGCGTAACCAAGATCAAACAGGCCGTCTCGCGCATCGGCACCAAGGAGACCCAGAGCATCGTCACAGCCATTGCCAGCCGCAACCTCTACCAGACCGACAACAAGCTGATCGCAGTCATTATCGAGCAGCTCTGGCAGCACTCGCTGGCCACCGCCTACGCCGCCCGGGCCATCGCCAAGGATCTGGAGCTAGCCGAGGCTGACAAGTACTTCCTGATGGGACTGGTGCACGATATCGGCAAGACCCTGCTGCTGCAGGCCCTCTCGGATATCATCCTGAAGACGCCGGGCAGCTACGACCTGGGCGAGATCATGACCAGCATCCAGGAGATCCACGCCGAATTCGGCGCGGCCCTGCTTAAGCGCTGGGAATTCCCGGAGGAGCTGATCGAGGTCGTCAGGGTGCACGAGAGTGATGAGATCTCCCAGGATATGCCCATGGCCCAGCTGATCCTGGACCTGGCCAACCGGCTCACGCGCACCATCAACTTCAGCCTGCACAACGACGACCCCACCCCGGCCAGAGAGATCATCAGCGGCAAGATCCTGCGCATCCCCGACGGCAAGCTTGAGTTCATCGCGCGCAAGGTAAGTCACCTCATGGAGCTGACCGACGGCCTGGAAGAGTAGGCGGGAACAGGCTTGCGCTGCCCGAGAAGCATTGTGGACGGTTCTATTTCATTTGCCAACCTGGATTGAAAGATTTAAATAGAACCGTCCCCTTTCATTTCCTGGACAGATAATACTAGAGGTAAAATACTATATGAAAAGATATATCGCCTTGTTGAGGGGAATTAATATAAGCGGAAAAAATAAGATAGCCATGTCTGAATTAAAGAAGGGGTTTGGAGAACATGGTTTTACGGAGGTTGTCACATATCTCAATAGTGGCAATGTTATCTTTTCAACTGTTATTGATGATGAAGCTGCTCTTTCAAAGAAAATTGAGTTACTGATAAAAGATAAATTTGATCTAAACATACCGGTTTTTGTTGTCTTACAAGAAACACTAAAAGAACTTCTAAATCATGCTCCCGGTTGGTGGGGAGATGATAACAAAGAAATATATGATAATCTCATTTTTATGCTACCTCCCCTATCTTATGAAAAGTTTTATGAAGTGATAGGCACTCCTAAAGCGGAATATGAGCAAGTGTACAGTTACGGCAATGCTGTTTTCTGGTCATTTGTACGCAAAGATTATCAAAAGACAAATTGGTGGTCAGGAACTGCTAGCTCAAACATAAGTGACAAGATCACAATCCGAACAGCCAATACTGTCAGAAAGATAGTGGGTATGTGAAACAGAGCCCTCCCTTTTCATGTTATTTGTGTTGGTTAAAATGTAGGTCGGCTTGAGCTCCGCGAAAGGTGGCATTAGTTCTCAAGGGACTGATCTTAATTTTGAAACCTAATGGCTTAATTTGACTATCTTAAAAAATAGATCTGTCCCGATTGTGTTCCCAAATGTCCATTTGATCAAACAATAATTCCCCAGAAAGGTTCCTACGAAATCTCACTAATGCGCCACGCCAGTGATCTTTATAATCACATACTTGATCAACAATTAAATTTATGAACAAATGACATAGCCGAATAATCGACTGATATTACATCAAAATGCAAAACCAATATTGCGGTCATTGATTGCATGACGAGGAGATAAAATGAGACGAGTTGCAATGATTATTGTTATATCGCTGCTGATACTCAGCGGCAGACCTGCGCTGGCTTTTGATAGCGCTGAAATTAAGCTTCAGGCCATTAATCAAGCTTTTGAATTTTTCAACGCCCCCCGAACTGTGAAGACTGCTCACAGTCTAGCCCAGAAGTCCATAAACTATGCCGAGGCACATTGGGGAGCGATGCACCCTAATGTCCTTACTGGAATTGAGAATCTGGCAGACTTGTATGACAGACAGCAAAGAACAGATGAGGCCGAAAAACTTTATAAACGCGCTCTTGCTATTGCCGAAGAAAACTGGGCTGAAGATGATTTTGAAGTTTCCCGCAGAGTTAATCAGTTAGCATTCTTTTATGATTTAAATAATGATTATGCAAGTGCCGCACCTCTTTATGAACGAGAACTGGCAATTGCTGAAAGAGTGAATGGCGTCAATAGTAGGATGATTCTGCTGGAGATTAAACACCTTGCTTATGCTTACGTTAAGATCGGAGAATATGCTAAAGCTGGGGCGCTCTATAAAAGATCTATCGATATCGTCCAGCATGATGAATATGTACATTACGATGATATAGTTGACCTGATCGCCGAAAGTGCAACTATTTTTGCTGAGAAAGGAGACTATGACAATGTTGAGTTTCTTTATAAACAAGCCCTTCTCATTGGGGAAAAGGAATTAGGACCAGATTCCTACAATGTTCTTCAAGTCGTTGAGAAACTAGCAGATCTTTATGTTAGCCTTGATGATTACAAAAATGCAGAGATTTATATTGAACGACTACTAGAAGACGAAATCAAATCATATGGGTCTGACGACACAGCGATTATTAGAAATTTAGATCGTCTGGCTTGTGTTAGTACTGCTCAAGGAAAATATGAAAAGGCAGAGAATCTATTCAACTCGGCATTAACTATCTGCGAAAACCACAACTATTGGGACTCATTCGCTGTCTCTGGAGTTTTATTTAATCTGGCTGACCTTTATTCAGTTCAAGGCAATTATTCAAAAGCTGAGTCATTTAATGAGCGTGGTTTGAGTGTTTTTAATGAAGCTATAGCTGAAGATGAGCTCCGCGGGACGCTGTATGCGCGGATAAAAACCTATACCCCACAAAAGGAGTATTCAAAAGTAGTGGCGCACTACGAAAGAATGTTAGCTAACGATTATGAAGACTATGGTCCACGTGGGCGTTACCACTGTTATTTCTTGCTTCGGCTTGCTAAACTTCATGAAGCTAACGGAAATTGTTTAAAGGCGGGGGATGCATATGAGCAAGTGCAGGCAGTGCATGAGAAAGAGGCCGGAGAGGACAATCCTTATGTCATTGAAGAGTTAAACTTCTTGGCGGATCATTACATGGATTGCGCTAGCTATGATAAAGCAATAATGCATTATGAACGAATTCTTAAGTCACGAGAAAAGCACCTAGGCAATGATCATATGACAGTTGCTCTTGTTCTCGACAAACTTTCAGACTGTTATGTTGCCCAAGGCGATTATGATAAAGCCGAAAATTTTGCCAAACGAGCCCTGTCAATTTACAAAATGAAATGGGGCCCCGAGCATGCTCATGTAATGACTCATCAAAAAAAACTCAGTGCCTTATATAGCCTTATGGGTCGTGACGATGACTCCACAAAGTCCAATGAGCGTGAAACTATTAAAAGCACTGATATGACAACTCAGAGTTAATTTTATTATCATAGCCTGACATTATTATGAGGGAGGCAATTCGCCTCCCCTTACAAAAAGATTTTCCTCACAACGCTATAAACGTCTCTCATCAGGAAAAGAACTGGGGTCAAAAAGAACTGGGGTCTACCATCGGATTTAGCAGATGACAGAGGCAGTGAATAGATCTAAAGTTATTTCCGACAGGGGTGTGGCTTATGGGGTCCGTGGCCTGTTGGTTCACTTACTCTGAATTGCCGCCCCTGTCATTTGCATCATCCGAGGGGTCGACCGGGATGGTGTCGTAGTCGTGGCTCTGTGTAGACGAGACCTGAGGATGAATCTTCTTATTAAGGGAGGGTTTCATGTCTATCATTCAAGAGCTTCGAGTTGGAATAGATGTCGGTTGTCATCAGCACAATGTTGCCATCGGATTGCCCGATGGTGGTTTCTTGGAAGAGTTTGAGATACCACACACCCCCAATGGGTTTGATGAATTCTTTTCACGCATAGCAGTGTATGAAGAGCGCTACAGTTGCACTGTCTCGGTGGCTATGGAAGGCTATAACGGACATGCCCGGCCGCTGGATATGTTGATCTGCGCTAAAAACTATCGCCTGTACAATGTAAACAATCTTAAGCTTTGTAGATTCAAAGAGATCTTTCCGGCTGCCGCTAAAACAGACACCTTGGATGCCCGCAAAGCGTTGGAACTGTTTCAGCTACAGGATCATCTGCCAATCGCTAAGGATGTGCTGCAGCTAATTGAGAGATCCCCGGAAGAGAATATGATTCTCAAAAGGCTTACCCGCAGACGACGTTCATTGGTAGCTGACCGGGTGCGCCTACTGAACTCCATGCAGAGCGATCTGCGGGCGGTATGTCCCGGGTTGCTTCAAATCACGGGAGATGCCGGCAACCTCTGGTTTTTACGTTTCCTCAGCAGCACCGATTCCCTGGAAAAGTTGGCTCGGCTGCATTATGCAACATTGCTTAAGATTAAAGGTGTCGGGCAAAAGTATGCCGATATTATCCATCATTGGCAGAAACAGGCTTATTTTAGCGATGAGGTGGCCTGGGTCGGTGAGATGATTCAGGAAGATGTTGCCCGTATACTGGATCTTCATAAACGCATCAAAGTACTCGACCAGAAGTGTGAACTGATTGGACGATCATCTAAAATTGCCCGTCAGATCATCTCACTGCCAGGTTTTGGACCAGTCAGTGCCGCAACGCTGGCCGGTGAAATTGGGACCATCAGCCGTTTTAATTCAGAGGCAAGCCTGGCGTTATATCTCGGCATGGCTGCATTGGATAACAGTTCAGGAAAATACAGGGGCAGCAAGCCACCTAAACATGTAAATACCAGAGCAAAAGCCGCAATGTTGGTCGCTGTCGACCGGCATCGCAAGGTCGTGCCCGAATCGCAACGCTACTACCTTAAGAAACGAGCAGAGGGCAAAAAGCATAATCAGGCCATTAAATCATTGGGCCGTCATCTTTGCCGTGTAATTTATAAATTACTTAAGGAGGATCGTCCCTACCAGATACGATTTTCTTCTTGAAAATTCGAGCGGGATGTTCAGAGTAATATTTCCAAGACAATAAAACACTGGGGACGGTTCTATTTAATTTGCCAACCTGGATTTAAAGGTAAAAATTGAACCGTCCCCTTTCGTTTATTCTTCCAACAATTTATATGAGAATGGCAAAAAAAGCCTCTTTCCCTCGCTTAGCAGTGTTCCATCAACGGCTTTCCATAAAACTTTACCATCATCAATTTGAGGCTCAATCACTACATGCTCCTGCTTAGCAGCATATGTTTGATCAGAGAATACTATTGTAATGCGACCATCACTAACCGAATATTCTTGAATCCAAGAACTGCTTATCTGAGTCAATCCATTAACTTTCTCATTTGAAGGATAACATCCATTGGCCTCATAATACTTATCGATGGAGTGCTGTAATGGGGCGAAGGGAATCGGGGTCAGGAATCGGGGTCAGAGTAATATTTATCAAGCGAGTTCTTGAAAGCCTCTGGATACCCGCCTTCGCGGGTATGACGGAAATGTTTCCAGGTAGAGATAAATTAAAAGGCCCAAGTCTTGCGACTTGGGCCTTCTCTTGTGCTTGGCGCGCCCGGCACGATTCGAACGTGCGACCGCCTGATTCGTAGTCAGGTACTCTATCCAGCTGAGCTACGGGCGCTCAATGAGTTGGTCTTATAGTTGTAAATTTTAGCTTAGTCAAGCAGAGAATGGGGACTTTTTGTCCCCACCCTGCAATTAGGTTAACTAGTCGAGAATACTGGTCTCGGCCACCTTGACGCGCACCCTTGTCTTGGCCATGCGGTCCTGGACCTTGTAGTAGTCGGGATCATCCTTGTCCATGCCCTTGAACTTGTCCTCAAGCATCTCAAGTTCGGCGCGCACCTCCTGAAGGTTGATATCCTCGGCCAGCTGGGCGCTCTCGGCCAGCACAATGATCTTATTGGCCGTGACCTCGGCAAAGCCGCCGCTGACCGCGATCAGGATGTCGCGGTCCTCGGTCTTGGCCAGGATGCGGCCGGGTTTCAGAGTTGTGAGGAAGGGGGTGTGCCCGTAGAGCACACCGAACTCACCCTCAGAGCCCGGAGCCACGACCTCGGTGACCTTGCGGCTGAGGATCGATTTTTCCGGGGTTACAATGTCAAGCTGCATATATTCAGCCATAATGGTTCCCCTTTAAACTTCAGCCAGCTTTTTAGCCTTCTCGATTGCCTCGTCCAGAGTTCCGACCATGTAGAAGGCCTGCTCGGGCAGATCGTCCATTTCGCCGGCCACGATCTTCTTGAAGCCGTCAATGGTATCCTTGAGCTCGACATACTTACCGGGCATACCGGTGAACTGCTCGGCAACGCTGAAGGACTGGGAGAGGAAGCGCTCAATCTTACGGGCGCGCGAAACAACCAGCTTGTCCTCCTCGGAGAGCTCGTCCATACCCAGGATGGCGATGATATCCTGCAGCTCCTTGTACTTCTGCAGAATCTCCTGCACCTCACGGGCGACACGGTAGTGCTCCTCACCCACGATCTGGGGATCCAGAATACGCGAGGTGGAGTCGAGCGGGTCAACGGCCGGGTAGATGCCCTTCTCCACGATGGCACGCGAAAGAACCGTGGTGGCGTCCAGATGCGAGAAGGTGGTGGCCGGGGCCGGGTCGGTCAGGTCGTCGGCCGGCACGTAGATGGCCTGGACCGAGGTGATCGAACCGGAGGTGGTTGAGGTGATGCGCTCCTGCAGCTCGCCCATGTCGGTACCCAGGGTGGGCTGGTAACCAACGGCGGACGGCATGCGGCCCAGCAGGGCTGAAACTTCCATGCCGGCCTGGGTGAAGCGGAAGATGTTATCGATGAAGAGCAGCACGTCCTGGTTCTGCTCGTCGCGGAAGTACTCGGCGACGGCCAGACCGGAGAGGGCAACACGGGCACGGGCTCCGGGCGGCTCGTTCATCTGACCGTAAACTAGGGCGGTCTTGTCCAGAACGCCGGACTCCTTCATCTCGAGCCAGAGGTCGTTACCCTCACGGGTACGCTCACCGACACCAGCGAAGACGGAGTAGCCGCCGTGCTTGGTGGCGATGTTGTGGATCAGTTCCATGATGAAAACGGTCTTACCGACACCGGCGCCGCCGAAGAGGCCGATCTTGCCGCCGGCCATGTAGGGGGTCAGCAGGTCGATGACCTTGATGCCGGTCTCGAAGGACTGGATCGAGGTGCTCTGCTCGGTGAACTTGGGCGGTTCGCGGTGGATGGGATAAGTCTTGGCGGCATCAACCGGACCGGCTTCGTCAACCGGCTGGCCGACAACGTTGATGATGCGGCCCAGCACGGCTTCGCCGACCGGCACCGAGATGGGGGCGCCGGTATCCTTGACAGCCATGCCGCGCACCAGACCGTCGGTCGAGTCCATGGCGATGGTGCGCACGGTGCGGTCGCCCAGATGCTGGGCAACCTCGAGCACCAGGTTATCCTCGGCGTCTGAGATGGACGGGCTGGTGACGGTCAGCGCGTTATAAACTGCGGGCAGCTCGCCATCCTCAAACTTAACGTCGATAACAGCACCAATAACAGTCGAAATTTTTCCAATATTCATAGAAAACTCCTCTATTCAATCATTACCCGTTCAGGGCCTCTGCACCGCCGACAACTTCCATCAGCTCGGTGGTGATGGATGCCTGTCTGACGCGGTTGTACTGGATGGTCAATTTCTCGATCATCTCCTTGGCGTTGGATGATGCGCTCTCCATGGCCGTCATGCGCGCGCCCTGCTCGGAGGCGATCGACTCCAGCAGCGCCCGGAAGAAGTACATCTTCAAACTCATGGGCAGCAGCACATTCAGGAGCTCCTCCTCGGAGGGTTCAAACAGATACTCTGTCTTGGAGATCTCCTCATCGGCCTCGATGGGCTCAACGGGCAGCACCTTGTCCACATGCATGATCTGGGTCATGGCGCTCTTGAACTCATTGAAGATGATGGTGAGCTCGTCGTACTCGGCCCTGATGTAGCCGTCGACCAGGTCTTCGCCGACCTGGGCCGCCACATCGTAGGAGCCGCCGCCCAGTTCAAAGGTCTTGCGGATCGGGATGTCTTTGCGTTTAAAGTACTCAATGGACCTCTTACCGACCAGGACGAGCGAGAGCTCGTCGTAGCGGTCCCTGTTCTCCTTGATGAAGGTCTCGGCCTTGCGGAAAACATTCTGGTTAAAGGCGCCACACAAACCTCTGTCAGAAGCGATCACCAGCAGCACGCCGCGCTTGGGCTCGCGCACCTGCAGCAGCGGATGCATCTCGGTGCTGGTGCGGCTGACCAGCGACATCAGAACCTCATTGGTCTTGATGGCGTAGGGCCGCGCAGCCATGATATCGCTCTGGGCGCGCCGCAGCTTGGCGGCGGCCACCATGCGCATGGCCTTGGTGATCTGCTCTGTCTTCTCAACAGAGGTGATCCTGTTTTTTAGGTCCTTAAGGCTTGGCATAGCCGCTCCTATTCGCCCTCAGTGACGAACATGCTCTTGAACTCGCTCAATGCTTCCTTAAGGCTCTTCTCGGTCTCGGCATCAATGGCACCGCTCTGCCTGATATTGGTGAAGATCTCAGGACGGGTGTTCTCAACAAAGGAGTAGAGCTGCTCTTCATAGGCGCCGATGGCGCTGACGTCATACTCATCCAGGTAGCCGTTGGTGCCGGCGTAGATGATGACAACCTGCTTCTCAACCGGCAGCGGCCTGTACTGGCCCTGCTTGAGCATCTCCATCAGGCGCGAACCGCGGTTCAGCTGGGCCTGGGTGGCCTTATCCAGATCGGAACCGAACTGGGCGAAGGCGGCCAGCTCGCGGTACTGGGCCAGGTCGAGACGCAGAGTTCCGGCAACCTTCTTCATGGCCTTGATCTGGGCGTTACCGCCAACACGCGATACCGAAATACCAACGTTGATGGCGGGGCGGAAGCCCGAGTAGAAGAGGTCGGTGTCCAGGAAGATCTGACCGTCGGTAATCGAGATTACGTTGGTCGGAATGTAGGCGGACACGTCACCGGCCTGGGTCTCAACGATCGGCAGCGCGGTCAGGGAGCCGCCGCCCATGTCGTCAGAGTACTTGGCAGCGCGCTCCAGCAGGCGCGAGTGCAGGTAGAAAACATCACCGGGGAAAGCTTCACGTCCCGGCGGACGTCTCAGCAGCAGCGAGAGCTGGCGGTAGGCCTGGGCCTGCTTGGTAAGGTCATCATAGATACAGAGGGCGTGCTCGCCCTTGTCCATGAAGTACTCGCCGAGGGCAGCGCCGGCATAGGGTGCCAGGTACTGCAGCGGGGCGGCCTCGGAAGCGGTGGCGGCGACGATGGTGGTGTACTCCATGGCGCCGTGCTGTTCGAGGGTTGCCATAACCTGAGCCACGGTGGACTGTTTCTGTCCGATGGCGACATAGATACATTTAACGCCGGTGCCCTTCTGGTTGATAATGGTATCAACGGCCACGGCGGTCTTGCCGGTCTGGCGGTCGCCGATGATCAGCTCGCGCTGTCCGCGGCCGACCGGGGTCATGGCGTCGATTGACTTCAGACCGGTCTGCAGCGGCTCGGAAACCGGCTGACGCTTGACGATGCCGGGAGCCTTGATATCAACGGTACGGACGGCCTGCGCCTCGATGGGACCCTTGCCGTCGATGGGCTCGCCGATGGCGTTGACCACGCGGCCCAGCATGGCCTCACCGGCCGGAATTGAAACGATCTTGTTGGTACGCTTGACCTGATCGCCCTCTTTGATCTGGCCGACCTCACCGAAAAGAACACAACCGACATTATCCTCTTCAAGGTTCAGGGCCATACCCATGGTTCCGCCAGGGAACTCAATCAGCTCATTGGCCATAACATTTCTAAGGCCATAGATACGGGCAATACCATCACCGATAGAGAGGATTGTTCCGGTTTCGGCTACATCAATTTCTTTTTCGTACCCCTTAATCTGATCCTTAATGATCTTGCTAATCTCTTCTGCCCTTAACTGCATCCTAAATCTCCCCTTTTAAACCCTGTTTTATTTTAACAAGCTGCGTCCGCACACTGCCGTCATATACAACACCCTCAACCTCGGCGATGATGCCGCCGACAATTGCCGGGTCAACACTGACTTCGAGGCCGACCTCTTTATTGACCTTTTTCGAAAGGGCGGCGGCGATCTTCTGCTGGGCGGCGGCGTCCAGGTCGACGGCGCTGATGACGCTCGCCTTAACTTTGCCTGAGGCCTCATTCACCAGATCTCTAAAGGTTAAGAAGATATCGTTCAGGTATTCAAACCGGTCCTTCTCGATCAGGATATTCAAGAAGTTGGTCAGATAGGCTGAACCCTGGCTCTGGCTGACAACAGCCGCCAGAATCTTCTTCTTCAAAGCATCATCGTAGAGGGGGCTGGCGATTGACGCCCGCAGCTCTTCATTCTCCTCAACCATACCGACAATCTGCTCAAGCTCCGCCAGCATCTGGGCTTCAATCTTCTCTTCGACAGCCAGATCATAGAGAGCCTTCGCATAACGACTTACAATATTATGGGCCTTCACTTTTGACTCCCCACCTTCTCAAGATATTCATCCAAAATGCGGGACTGATCCTTGCTGTCCATACTCTTAGAGACCATGCCGGCGGCCATCTCGGCGGCCAGGTCGACGACCTGGTCCTTGAGCGCCTTGCGGGCCTTGGCGATCTCCTGCTCGGCGGAGAGTCTGGCAGCCGCAATCACATTCTCGGCGGCCTCTTTGCTCTCGGCCATGATGCGGTTATGCTCATTTTCAACTTCGCCGCTGACCAGCTCCTTGATGTGGGCGATCTCAGCCTCGAGGCCCTTGATCTTGGCCTCATACTCGGCGTAGCGGCCTTCAGCCTCGGCCTTGGCCTTGTCGACCTCATCGATGGTACTGGCGATCTCCTCGCGACGGCCGGCGAAGAAAGTTTTAACCTTCTCGGCCAGCAGATACCAGAGCAGACCCGCCAGGATGGCGAAGTTGATGATCCGCATGGTGTTCTCATAGAGGAGGCTGCGCAGGAAGCCCTCATCCTTGGCGGCCTCTCCGGCAGCCTCAGAACCAAAGCATAATCCCACAAGCAGAATCAGCAGCACCGGAACCAGGGGCAGCGCTTTTCTGTAAATAGCCATCATGCCACCTTCCTTCCCAGGATCTGCTGGGCGATATCGGCAGCCATGGACTGCAGCTCGGGCTCCAGCTCCTGCTTGGCCCGCTCGACCTCCTCAGCCATCTCCTGCTGGATCTGGGCGATAATCTTCTCAGCCTCTTTACGGGCCCCGTCCACTACCTGGTTGCCCTGACTGGTTGCCTCCTTGCGCGCTGCGTTCTTCACGCCGAGGGCATCAACCTTAGCTTCATGGATCTGGTCCGTATAGTCAGCAAAGATCTTATCTCCCTTCTCAAGCAACTCCTTGGTCGCCTCCTGGCCGCCGGCAATGCGCGCGTCGCGCTCATCCAGCACTTTGAGGATGGGCTTGTAGAGGAGCTTGTCCAGTACAACCATCAGCACCAGGAAATTGACCATCTGCACAAGCAGGGTCCAATTCAGTTCAATCAAAACGGGCCTCCTTAAACGACGAATAAGAGAAGCAGAGCTACAACCAGCGAGTAGATCCCTGTAGACTCGGAAACAGCCTGGGCAACCAGCATGGTACGGGTCAACAGACCGGCCTCATCGGGATTGCGGCCGATAGCCTCACAGGCCTTACCGCCAACAAAACCTTCGCCAACGCCGGGTCCGATAGCGCCCAGGCCCATGGCCAGTCCTGCTCCCAGAAAAGCTGCAGCTTTAACTAAATCAGCACCAGTAATCGCGTCCATGTATATCCTCCTGTATTTACGTTTCTATATTACGACAAAAATCAAGCAAAATGCTACCACTAAGGCGTAGATTGCTGTTGATTGCGAAACCGCCTGCGCCACCAGCATGGTGCGCATGAAGAGCCCCTGCTCTTCGGGATGGTTGGCCAGGGCCCGGCAGGCGCTGGCACCGGTCAGACCGTTACCGTAGCCCGGGCCGATGGCGCCGAAGCCCATGGCGATGCCGGCACTTAAGAGGCCGACGGCGCTGGCCAGGGTGAAGGCCGCAGTAAAGGTCATGAATTTAAAGATCAGAATAAATGAGACCAGCAGGGCAAAGATGACCGGGGTCTGACCGACGGCCTGCCCCACCAGCATGAAGGTCATCATGGGCCTTGAGAGGACCGGCTCGGCGCTGACCGCATCGCAGGCCGCCTCGGCATTGACGCCGTTGCCCAGGCCCGAGCCGATGGCCCCCAGCCCCATGGAGATGCCGGCGCCCAGCATGGCCATGGTGACCATCAGGTTGCCGGTCTCGGGTCCGATGTTAATCAGCATGATGGCCACCAGCAGGGCGAAGATGGCCGGGGTCTGGGCGACCGCCTGGCCGACCAGCATGAGGGTCATCAGAGAGCCGCGGGAGTTGGGCTGGCGGGCATAGCCGCGACAGGCCGCACCGCCGGTGGCGCCGCCGCCCCAGCCGGAGCCGATGGCACCGAAGCCCATGGAGATGCCGGCACCCAGCAGACAGGCGCTGTAGGGCCAGACCGCCAGGCCGGTGGTGTCGGTAAAGATCAGCATGAAGGCGATAACCATGGCAAAGATGGCCGGGGTCTGACAGACCGCCTGGCCGACCAGCATGGTGGTGGTCATCTGAGATGAGGTTTCGGGCTGGCGCGAGACGCCCCAGATGGCTTCGGAGCCGGGGTAGCCGGCGCCGATGCCGGAGCCGAAGGAGCCCAGCCCCATGCAGAGGCCCGCGCCGACGGCCGAAGCCCAGGCACAGGCGCCGCGACCGGACATGTCGGTGAAGAGCAGCAGCACGGAGACCATCAGGGCGAAGATGGCCGAGGTCTCGGCAACGGCCTGGGCAACCAGCATGTTGCGGGTGAAACCGGACGAGTTGCCCGGGCGCCGGCCGATGCTGACATTGGCGTAGCCGCCTGCCATTCCCTCGCCCAGGGCTGCGCCGATGGCCCCGAGGCCCATGGCGATACCTGCTCCGAAAACCTGACCAGCTTTTACAAATTCAACACTATCGATCATAAGCAAGTTCCCTATCTAATCTGCACTGAGATGTAGACCAGTGTCAGCATGGTAAATACAAAGGCCTGAATGGTTCCGACGAAGATCCCGAAAAAGGCGTAAAGAAACGGCGGCAGCACCAGCGAAAAGACCAGATGACTGACAACCAGGATGATGATCGAACCGCCCATGATGTTGCCGAAGAGACGGAACGAGATCGAAACCACCTTGGAGAGCTCGCCGATGATGTTGAGCGGCGCCATGAAGAAGATCGGCTCGGCATAGGCTTTGAGGTAGGGCCCGATGCCCTTGGCCTTGATGCCCGAGTAGTGGGCCACCACGAAGCCGATGATGCCGAGGCTCAGGGTTGTGTTGAGGTCCTGGGTCGGCTCCTTGAAGAAGGGCAGCACGCCGATCATATTGCAGATCCAGAAGAGGATGAAGACGGTACAGATCATGGGGAAGTACTTGCGGTCTTCCAGGCCCAGCGAATCCTTGACCAGATCATCCCAGGTGGCCACCAGCAGCTCGGCCGACGACTGCAGCCCGCCCGGAATCAGCTTCGCATTGCGGGTGGCAAGCAATGCATAGACGATGATAAAGAACATGATGGCCCAGGTGAAGAGAATGAACTCCCAGTTGAAGGTAAACGAGTGACCGCCCAGCTCTAAGACCCACTTCTTAACGACACCGATTTCATCCATTATTGAACTTCCTCTATCTTAGCAAATTTAACCTGTTCCCAAATGAAAACGAGGTGCACAAACATTAGACTGAGCGCAGCGGCAAAGAACGCCTCCAGCGAGACATAAGCTGCTGCTGCAAACACAGCACCAATCACAACGTAACGGGAGAGAAATGATTTCACAGGACCGCCCACACCCAGAACCGCGTGAACCATGAGGAAAGACTTGATACAACCTCCGCAGCCTCCGAGCAGGAGTCCCAGCGCAATGTTGCCGTATCCCATAATAGCAGCCATTGCCGCCAAAACAAGCAAAACCAAACCTGAAATATGCAAAGTATGTCTAATCAGATCATACGATTCCATCATGTTTGCTTTCATCGTCAGACTTGTAGAGTTCCTGTATCTGTCTGAACACTGTGAAGCCGCCACCAATTACCCCCAAAATTATTCCGAGAGCTATCAGCAGGCCGTGCGTATTCAGATACGCATCCAGCCAATAACCCACAGCAAAACAAAACACAATGCAGCCAGCCATGGTAAACCCCAGCTGACTGACCAATGCAAAATCGTTGAGTGTCTTGTTATCATTGTGGCGCAGTCTAATCAGGCCGCGCCTTAAATTCTTATCAGACGGTTTTTCAGCCATCAGTTAATGAAAAACCTAACTTGTAGCCTAGACACTGTCAAGAATTTTCTTGGGTTGTTCTTTTGAAATCAGAGGCTTAGAATCCTTCATATTCATCTGACAACTACCCTCGAAAATGACACCCTCCTCAACCAGCAGGGTTGCGGTCTTGATGTTGCCGTAGAGCCGCCCGGGAGAGCGGATCTCGATGCGCTTGGAGGCCTTGAGGTTGCCGTGCACTTCACCGCTGACGATGATGGTGTCAGCCTCAACTTCGGCATGCACAACGGCGCCTTCACCAACAACCAGAACGCCCTTGGTAAAGACTTCACCCTTAAACTTGCCGTCAACACGCACGGTGCCATCAAAGACAAGTTTACCGTCAAACTCGGTACCCTTGCCCAAAAGGCCAACTATATTATCAACATTTGAAGTATTTCTCTTCACAACGGTTCACCTCCCATGCAATTGGCTGATTCATAACACAAGAATTTGACATTTTCCAACAAATAAGCTGCCCAACCTTAACGCCGCCGCTTGAGAAAGCCAAATGCTTATGCTATCCATTAGCCGTGGATAATATGCATAATATCAATATCCGGCTCGAGCGCAACAGAATCGCCTACGTCAAGTTTATCCTGGAAGGATACGACGGGCTCTGCCAGCTCACCACCATCGACGCCCACCGGGGCGAGGCTTTCATCGCCAGCCCCGCATGCCAGGCCGATGATCTTGCAAGCGTGATCGACGCCCTTATTAAGGAAGGCGCAATCAAGGAGGTTTACTAAATGAAACGCATCACAACTCTGATTCTGGCCCTCATGCTGACCCTGCCAATGATGGGCATGTCCGGTTTCGGCGGCCAGGACCCTGAAGCCAACCAGCCGTCCCCCTTCAGCGCCCAGCTGACTGACTCCAGCGGCCAGCAGATCTCAATCAAACAGGCCACCATCGACGGCAAGACCAGCCTGCGGGGCTTTCTGGGCAAGGGCAAGGTCCGCATCCCCTTCAGCAACATCGACTCCATCAAAATTGAGGCCGACCAGGCCACCGTACGCTTAAGCAATGCCGAAGAGAGCGTCACCATCCGCATCAGCGGCATCTCGCGGCTGCAGGGCAGCACCGCCTTCGGCAGCTACCAGATCGCCCTCAAAGAGGTCAGCGAGGTCAGCTTCAGCCGGATCGAACAGTGAACATCCTCGATCTGATCGTCATCATCTGCCTGCTGATCTTCCTGACCATGGGCCTGATGCACGGCATCCTCAAGAGCATCTCCTCGCTGAGCGCGCTGCTGCTGGGATTCTTCCTGGCCAAGCGCTACTCGGCGGTGGCCAGCGACCTGCTCGGCAGCCTGCACATCAAGGATGCTGACGGGATCTTCGGCTACATCCTGATCTTCCTGCTCTTCTACATCGCCATCCGCATCATCTTCAAACTTGCCGAACGGCTGACCAAGGACACGGCCCTCTCGGTGGTCAACCGCCTGCTGGGCGGCGCCATGGGTCTGACCAAGGGGGCCCTGATCGCCATGGTCACCCTGACTTTGACACAAATTGTGCTGCCTGATGGCAGTGCAATTATTGAAGATTCTCAAGCTGTGCCCTATTCCAACCGAATTATCTCTTATGCCAAGGCAATTGTACCGGGCAAAATACACGAACAACTGAAAGGTTAAGGGATGACAGCTGATAAAATAATCAGCGGCAGAGAGGCTTGCAACCGCTATGTCTGCCATATCTGGCGCAGTTTCAAGAGCCACAACGGCTTCCTCTGGGCCACCTCCCTGACCTACACCACCCTGATCGCACTGGTGCCCCTGATGGCGGTGGCCCTCTCGCTCTTCAAGATTCTGGGCGGTTTCGAGGAGGTGCAGCAGAACGTCATCCTGCCGGCCATCTCCAACTTCCTGGACCCCTCGCACAAGATCAAGGTCATGGACTATGTGCAGGGCTACGTGAACAAGATCAATGCCGGCGCCCTGGGCGTGATCGGCACCGGCTTCTTCGTGGTGGCCTTCGTGCCCCTCTTCCAGAACATGGAGAAATCGATCAACAGCGTCTGGGGCCGCCAGGACGACCGCGCAGTCTGGATCAAATTCGCCACCTACTGGACCATCACCACCCTGGGTCCCATGGCCCTGGTGATGCTGATCAGCGTCTTCTCAACCTTTGCCGAGATAATACCCGGCTTCGAGCGCCTGCAGAGCCTGCAGCCCATGCTGGGCTTCTATGTGATCTTCGCCCTCTTCCTGGTCTACAAGCTGATCCCCAACACCGAGGTCAAGACCCGGCCGGCCATCTACGGCGCCATTTTCGGCGGCCTGGCCTGGCAGCTGGCCAACTACGGCTACCAGATCTACATGGAGTATGCCACGGCCAAGTTCACCATCTACGGCTCCCTGGGCGCCATCCCGGTCTTCCTGCTCTGGATCTGGATCAACTGGATCATCATGCTGCTGGGCGCCGAGCTCAGCAAGGCGATCCAGTATCCGGAACTGACGCCGCTGGGCGCCAAGACCTCGCCGGCCCAGTATCTGGAGGCCGCCATCAAGATCTACCGCCTGCTCTTCAACAACTTGAACGCCGGCATCTACCTGAGCGAACCGGCCATCCGCAAGGAGCTCAATCTGCCGCCCGAGATCGTCACCAAGGCGATCGACACCCTCAAGGCCGAGAAACTGCTGATTATCAAAGAGAACATCATGCTGCCCGGACGGGCCGCTGCCGACATAAGCCTGCACACGCTAAGCAGAATATTTATTGGGGAATTCGATGATGAGACCCTGCAGGGCCTCACCATCATTGCGAGTGATCTGAATCAGACCACCATGGAAGATATCTAGTCCTCATCCTCGGCGGAGTCATCCATTACGATGTCGTCCATATCGAGAATGTAGTCATCATCATCGTCGCTCTTGGTCTCGGTCTCAGCCACGTTTTCATCAACAATGGGCTTGACGTCGGTCTTGGTCTTGGAAAGCACGCGGCGTTTCTTGCGCTTGAGCATCTTCTTGCTCTCCTCATTGGCCTGATCTTCGCCGCAGTGAGGACAGAGAGCAACCTCTTTGCCAAGGTCATAAAACTTACAGCCACACTTATAGCATTTATATTTGGTTCCAAGTTCGGTCACAAATTTCTCCTTCTATCAGATGTTGGGCCTACTTTCTTTAGGCATCAAGATTTTGTCAAGTTATATTTTAGATAAAGGAGCGACTGCTCATTGACTTGACTCTCATGCTTACTATAGTATCCCCCCTATTATGACCTCTAAAAATCTTAACTATATCCGGCTCATAGTCATCTGCCTGCTGCTAAGCGCCTGCGCCACCAGCCGCGCCATAATCCCTCTCGAAGATCCCAACCTGATGTACGAGAAGGCCAGCAACCTGCAGAAAACCGGCAGTCCCCAGAAGGCTTACGAGGTCTACCTCAATCTCTGGCAGGCCTACCCCAAACATGAGCTGGCCGACGACGCCCTCTTCCAGGCCGCCAGAATAATCAACACCAGCAACCCCAAGCGCGCCACCGAACTCTACGCGCGCTTCCTGGACATGTACCCCAACTCACCGCTGGCCGTGGAGATCAAGGAGAACCTCTTCCTGGACTACCTCAACCTCAAGCGCTTCGACGAGGCCGCCCGACTCTTCATCAGCATCTACCCCACCGAAAAAGATGTCAAATGGCTCAACCTGGGCCTCAACATCATCGATCCGCTGATGGCCGAGGGCGCCTACGACGCCAGCCTGCAGGTGATCGCCGTGATCTACGCCGACGTGCAGCCGGAGATGGCCGGACGCCTGCTTGAAGCCTGGCAGACCGCCAGCGACAACCTCAATGACAACGAAACCCTGAGCCTGATCAAACGCGACGTGCTCGAGCCCGAGCTGGCCAGCATCCTGACCAGACGCCAGGAGGTGATCGCAGCCGGCAGCAAAGCCGCAGCCAACAAGCTGGAGCAGCCCCTGGGCCAGAACGCCATCGGCATCCTGCTGCCCCTGAGCGGCAAATGGGAGTCCGCCGGCAGCAAGATCCTCAAGGGCATCGAGCTGGCCAGCGGGGTCTTCTCCGAGAACCAGGCCACCAACATCAACTATATTGTCAAGGACTACGCCAGCGACACGGACCTGATACCCCAGCTGATAGCCGAACTTGACCGCGAAAATGTGCTGGCCATCATCGGCCCGGTCGGCAGCAAGGAGAGCGCCATCGCCGACAGGGAGTGCAGCGAGCGCGGCATCCCCAGCCTCAACTTTACCCGCGCCGATCTCGAGCCGCGCCAGAACAGCTACACCTTCAACAATCTGAGCTCGGTCACCAACGAGGCCAAGACCCTGCTGCAGGTGGCTGACAGCATGCAGATCAGGCGCTTCGCCATCCTCTATCCGGCCGACAACTTCGGTCAGAGCTTCAGCTCAGTCTTCGAGGAGCTGGCGCCGGCCTACGGCTGCGAAATCATCCGCAAGCAGAGCTACGCCCCGACCAATGTCGACTTCAAGGAGCAGATCCAGAACCTGAGCGCCAGCTTCACCAGCGCCACCGACGAAGAGGGCAAGGAGATTCTGATCCCCGACTTTGACGCCCTCCTGATCCCGGACACGGCCCGCAAGGGCGCCATGATCGCATCCTACCTGGAATACTCGGGCATCGAGGGCATCAAGCTCTTCGGCCCATCCCTCTGGGACAACCCCGACCTGCTGCGCATCGGCGAACGCCACGTTGACGGCGCCACCTTCGTCAGCGGCTTCTTTGTCAGCTCCCAGCTCGACTTCGTGCAGGAGTACGTGGACAGCTTCTACTACACCTTCGGCTACAACCCCTCCATCTGGGAGGCATCCGCCTTTGACTCGGCCACCATCCTGCAGAACCTCCTGAGCGGCGAGGTGCACACCCGCAACTCGCTGCGCGACCGCCTGGCATCCATGGAGGAGTACCCCGGCGTGACCGGTTCAACCACCTTCCTGCCCGACGGCCAGGTCAATAAGACCATCTTTGTGCTGACCGTGCGCGGCAGCCGCGTCATGGAGACCACCTCCGGTAACTAATCCAAGACCGGACCCGATTTATGACCTTGATCGGGCCCGGTTTTTAGCCTATGAGTTTGATTATGAAAAAGTTTATTCCCATTCTAATAATGCTGCTGCTGAGCGGCTGCGCCCATGATGAACTCACCAAGAAACCGGCCGAAGAGCAGTTTGAGACAGCCCAGGAGTTGGCCAGACAAAACCGCATCGAACAGGCCGCCGACGAGCTGATGATGCTCAGAACCTACTATCCCGGCCATGAACTGGCCCGCCAGGCCCTGCTCGAGCTGGGCGACCTCTACTTCGAGAACAGGGAGTATGACCTGGCGCGCGGCAACTACAACGAGTTCCGCATGCTCTACCCCACCGACCCGCAGGTCAGCTACGCCCTCTACCGCGTCGGCATCTGCTACTACATGGGCATCGAGGCCCCCAACCGCGACCAGACCAGCTCAGAGCTGACGGTACGCGCCCTGAGCGACTTCGTGAGCGCCTACCCCGACTCGCCCTACCGGGCTGACGCCGAGGCCAAGATCAAAGAGGCCCGCACCGTGATCGCCGAACACGACATCATCGTCGGCAAGTTCTACCTCAAAAAGAAGAAGAACAAGGCCGCCTGCAAGCACTTCACCAACACCAGAGAGAACTATCCCGGCCTGGGCTTCGACAAGGAGCTGGACGAGCTGATCGAGAAGGCCTGCGAAAAAGAAGAGGGTTAATGGACCGGCGCTTCTCAGTCCTGCTGCTGATTGTCGCCTTTGAAGCGCTCGCGCGCTTCATCTATCCTCAATTTGATATAAACGGAGTGGCCTACACTCTGATTCTGCGCATCATCGAGATCGGCCTGATCATCGGCCTGGCCTTTAACTGCTGCGGCATCAAGACCCAGAACATCAGACGCGAGATCACCATCGGCATCGGCGTGGCCGCCGGCTTCGGCCTGAGCGTCTTGGCCATCGAAGGCGCAGCGCGCATCTTCAGGCCGGACGGCATCATCCTGCCCCTGCTGGGGGTCATGCAGCCGAACAACCTGATGCTCTACCTGCTGACCGCGGTACTGATCGCCCCCCTGGCCGAGGAGCTCTACTTCCGCGGCATCTTCTACCCGCTGCTGCGCCAGCGCCTGCCATCCATAGGAGCAATCCCACTGTCAGCCTTGATGTTCGCCATGCTGCACGGAATGTTCAACCCGGTCCAGCTGATCGGCGGTCTGATCTTTGCGGTTCTCTATGAATGGCGCGGCAACATCTGGGCGGCCTATATTGTGCATGCGGCGGCCAACTGCGGCATCTGGCTGGTACCGCAGATTCTGATCAGACTAAACTAATCATTCAAAGATGATGGTCTTGTTGCCGGTGATGAAGACCCGGTCCTCAAAGACCAGCTTGAGGGCCCTGGCCAGCACCACTTTCTCCACATCGCGGCCGGCCTGGCGCATGGCATCCGGCGAGTAGGTATGATCGATATGCAACACATCCTGCACAATGATGGGTCCCTCATCAAGGTTGTCGTTCACAAAGTGCGAGGTGGCGCCAATGATCTTCACGCCGCGCTCAAAGGCCTGCCGGTAGGGGTTGGCGCCCATGAAGGCCGGCAGGAAGGAGTGGTGGATGTTGATGATGCGGTCGCGGTAGCGCTGCACAAAGGCCGGCGTCAGGATGCGCATATATTTGGCCAGCACGATGTACTCGGGATCATAGCTGTCGATGGCGGCCACAACTTCGGCCTCATGCTCCTCACGGCTCTTGGTGCCGTGCGGGATATGAATGAAGGGCATCGAGAATCCGTCGGCCAGTTTGCGCAGGTTGTCATGGTTGCTGATCACGGCCAGAATCTCGGCCGGCAGTTCACCATAGGCGTGGCGCAGCAGCAGATCGCCCAGACAGTGGGGCTCGGTGGTGCCCAGCACCACGATGCGTTTGGGTGCACCGCAGGCAAAGCGGATCTCGGCACCCTCGGGCAGGAGCCCCTCAAGCTGAGATGCGGCCACCTCTACATTGAAATCGCCTTCAACCTCGGTACGCATAAAGAAGCGGCCCGTCTCATGATCCACAAATTCTCCGTTGCTGACAATATTGAGACCGTGCTCAAAGAGCACGCCGGTGATTGAGTGCACCAGACCCTTGCGGTCAGTGCAGCTGATTAAGAGTGTATGCATAAAGACTTCCTATAATAAAAAAGGCCCGCCCCGCAAGCGGAGCAGGCCTATTACTTGACGAGTCGGTCTTACAGACCCTTGTCAGCCATGTACTTGGCCAGGTCGGCAACACGGTTGGAGTAGCCCCACTCGTTATCATACCAGGTAACAACCTTGATCATGTTACCCTGCATAACCTGGGTAAACTCGGCATCAATGATTGAAGAGTGCGGGTTGCCCTTGAAGTCAACCGAAACCAGCTTCTGCTCTTCGAAGGCCATGATGCCCTTGAGCGGACCGTTGGCAGCCTCTTTCAGCACGGCGCGCAGCTCCTCGGTGGTGGTCTCCTTCTCGAGCTCAGCCACGAAGTCGACGATCGAAACGGTCGGCGTGGGTACGCGCAGGGCGTAGCCGTCAAACTTGCCGGCCAGCTCGGGCACAACCAGCGACACAGCCTTGGCAGCACCAGTTGAGGTGGGGATGATGCTCAGAGCGGCAGCACGGGCGCGGCGCGGGTCAGAGTGCGGGGTGTCCTGAATTCTCTGGTCGCCGGTGTAAGCGTGCACGGTGGTCATGAGAGCCTTCTTGATGCCAAAAGCCTCGTTGACAACCTTGGCTGCCGGAGCCAGACAGTTGGTGGTACAGGATGCGTTGGACACGATGGTGTGCTGGGCAGGATCATACTGCTCGTGGTTAACACCCATGACGATGGTGATATCCTCGCCCTTGGACGGAGCGGAGATGATGACCTTCTTGGCGCCGCCCTTGAGGTGGGCAGAAGCAGTTTCCTTGGTCAGGAAGAGACCGGTGGACTCGACAACAATGTCAGCACCGACTTCATCCCAGGGAATCTCAGCGGGGTCACGGAAGCGGAAGTTGGCAACCTTGTTGCCGTTAATCACCAGCGAATCACCCTCGGTGGTTACATCACCGTCGAAGATGCCATAATTTGAGTCATACTTGAACATATGGGCATTGGTCTCAACCGGGCTGAGATCATTGATGGCAACCAGCTGAATATCATCACCATATCTCTCAACCATCGCCTTTGCGACCTGACGGCCAATGCGACCAAAACCGTTTATACCGACTCGTACCATTTACTTCCTCCTTTAGTTATCGTCTACCCGGTATTTATGGGCCACCAGCAGCTCATAATCAGTCTGCAGGGCCTGGTGTAGACGAGCGTTATCTAATGCCACGGCGCTCAGATTAGCCACGGCTTCGACAAAGAGTTTCTCCTCTTCGCCAAATTCGCGCTCAGTATCAGAATAAACTCTGAGAACACCGATCGGCTTTTTCTCTACCATCAGCGGCACAACCAGTACCGAGACAATTCCCTCTTTCTTGGCCCAGTCACTGTACTGGAAGCCAGAATCCTTCTGGGCGTTCTTGATGAAGATCATCTCGCCCTTGAGAACTTTCCTATCCAGGCCGCTCTCATCAACCTTGACCGGACCCTTCTTGATGTAGGGTTCCGACAAGCCCTCTGCAGCACCCATAACCAGCGTTTTCTTACGGGCATCCAACAAACGAATGGATGAGGCTTTGACGCTCATGGTCTTGACCACGGCCTGGACGATATCATCAAGAACCTTTGAAAGTTCAAGCGAACCGTTCACCATCATCGCAACATCGTAGAGTGCTGTAAAATAATTCCTTTCTTTAGCCATCATGACAAAATTCCTCCTTTGCGTTAAAAACCCTTAGAAAAACCAAATTAACCAAAACATACTATACCTCATAGCGCATTTTCAATATGTGTCAAGTGCTCATTTTTACATAGATTTTTTGCTATCCAAAACATAAAAATCATCTTATGCCATGATTTAGTACAGTATTTTTATATAAATAGCGCCCAAGCAATGAAGCACAAGCGCCCCGAATCAAATTCAAACACCACCTACAAAAAAAGCCCGCAAGCGCGGACTTTTAATCATTTGCGGGATGCGGAACTTCAGCCATCCAACTCGGTCAGCTCTTCTATCTTTTGGCGCAGAGACTCAAGCTCAAGGCTGGGCTTATAGGCCTGCAGCGGCAGAAGCTTGCGCATGTTGCCGGAAACCTTGATCTCACGCTTCATGTAACCCTTCATGCCCACGGTCCAGTCGCCGCGCACGATCAGATCATAGAGATAGTGCGCCGGCATGACCATCTCGATATCGGGATTCGCAATGGGACCCTCTTCGATGACGCCGCCATTGACAGCCAGACAGACATCTTCAACGGTTACATTAACCTTAATTGCCGCCATCTCCGCCGGCACGTTCAACTCGCCGGCCGTCTCAAACAGCTCAGCAACAGCAGCAAACCACTCTTTACTTAAAAATTTTGCCATACGCCCTCTCCGCACTAGTAAATAAAGGATGCAGGCCAATATAGTCGCAACAATCGCCCCGATTGTCAACTTTTTCCGCGCAGATCAGAGAGCCGACAAAAAAGGCCCGCCTAACGGCGGGCCCCAAAAACAATACATAGGATTGGATTAACCTAGTCCGTAGACGACCTCATTGGCCTCCTGGATAGCCTTGTCAATCAGACCCAGGCCGGAGACATCTCCAACCATGTAGGCCTCGGCGACAAACTCCTTGCAGGCATCATAAAGATCGGTCTGCGGTTCAATTTCACCGGCCAGGATCACGGTATCAGCCTCGAGGGCGTACTCCTTCTTGGCATACTTGGGTTTGTAGATAACCTCATTCGGGGTGATCTTGGTAACTTCGGTCTCGGTGTGCAGGGTCACGCCAAGGTTGCGCAGCCTCTCGGTATGCTCATGGGTGCGCTTGACGCCGATCTCGGGAGCCAGCTCCTCATAGGTATCAAAGACGGCAACCTTGTGGCCGCGCTCAGCCAGAAACTCGGCGGTCTCGATGGCGGCCAGGTCCATGCCGACCACAACCACGTTCTTGCCGACCATGGGCATGAAGAGCTTGGTGGCCCCGGCAATCAGCTTCGGCGTCATAATCTTCTGCATGATGTCACCACCCAGGGAGACGCCGGCCTTAACGTAGAGCGGCAGCTTCTCAACACCGTAGGGCGGCAGATCGCCGTACATCATCTTATGCATCATGGTACCGGTCAGCACGTGGCGCAGGTTGTCGCCCGGAATCTTGGGCGCCACAACCTCGCCGCCGGAGGCGTCGATCAGCACATCGGGGTTAATCTTCCTGACCAGCTCAGGTGTCACCTCAACGCCCAGATTGACGTCGATCGGCAGCTTCTTGATCTGAGTCATCATGTAGTCGAGCAGGGTCTCATTGTCCGGATGAACGGTACAGGCGGTGACCAGGGATCCGCCCAGACGCAGATGCTTATCGAAGAGCGAAACCTGATGGCCGCGCTCGGCAGCCACTCTGGCCGCCTCCATGCCGCCGGGACCGGAACCCACAACCATGACCCGCTTTGATTTGGCGGCCTTCTGGTTGAGCGGCATCTCCTTCTCCTTGCCCATGCGGCCGTTAACGGCGCAGTGCAGATCCTCAAGCTTCATCAGCGAATCAACACAGGTCAGACAGCGCACGCACTTTCTGACATCTTCGGTGCGGCCCTCTTTGACCTTCTTGGGCAGCTCGGGGTCGGCAATCAGCGGACGGCCCATGACGATGGCGTCAGCCTTGCCGTCACGCAGGATCTGCTCGGCATATTCGGGGTCATGAATACAACCGACAGCCAGAACCGGCACATCGACCACCTCTTTGATGGCGTTGGCCGGCGGCACGTTGAAGCCGGGCTCAAAGTTGGCGCCGGCAATAATGTTGGTAACCAGCTGGTTGATGACACCGCCGGAAACATGGAAGGCGTCCACACCGTGCTCAACCAGGATCGGGGCGATCAGCTGGGTGTCGGTCATGTCGCGGCCACAGGCGCCGGCGACGTTCTCATCACCGGAGATACGCACGATCAGCGGATAGTCGTCACCAACCTTGGCACGGATGTCGGCCAGCACGTCCAGGGTCAGCTGCAGGCGGCCCTCAACGGTGAAGCCCTCATAGCGGCCCTCTTCGCGCTTGTTCTTGAGCGGCGAGAGGAAGGAGCCCAGCAGCATGTAGTTATGGGCCATGTGCAGTTCAATACCGTCATAGCCGGCCTTCTTGGCACGCAGGGCCGCATCGCCGTACATGGCGATCAGAGCCGGCATCTCGTCATCACGCAGCTCGCGGCAGACCTGACCGGTGGACTCGCCACGGTTGACAGAGGGTCCGATGGCTTCAACGGGATTGCCGTTCTCATCCTTATCAAAGAAGGGCGCCAGGGACTCGGGTCCGGGATGCGAAATCTGCGGGAAGATCTTGGCGCCGGCAGCATGCACCGCATCAACCAGCTTCTTGTGCTGCTCGATCTGATAGTCTGAGTGCAGGCCGACAGAGAGGGGCTGATAACGATGGGCGGAATCAACCGAGTTAACCTCGGTGATAATCAGGCCAACGCCGCCTTCGGCGCGCTCCACCCAGTAGTCGATCTCACGCTGGGACGGGGTCTCATCGGGATTGGCCCAGACCGGGGTCATGGGCGGCATGATGATTCTGTTCTTAAGAGTCAGATTGTTGATCTTGAGCGGCTGCATCAGACGGCTCTCGTTATCAAGCTTCTTGGCAACCCACTTCTTGGCCTTACTGGCCTTCTTAATAATAGGATTGACATCCTTGACGTCACCGGCGGCGCCACCCTTGACGGCGGCGGCAACTTCACCGGCAAATTCGGTCTCAAGGGCCAGCTTCTCGCACATCTCGACGGTGGGCTGACTGGGAGTATAGCTCTGCAGAGGGATCAGCTTCTTGAGGTTGCCGGTCAGCTGAATCTTGCGCTTGATGTAACCGCGCATACCGACACCCCAGTCATTGCCGACCAGCAGCTTGTAGGCGTAATCATCGGGCATGGACATGTCCACATCAGCACCCTTTTTGAAGCCCTTCTTGATCAGGCCGCCATCAATCACCATCTCCACATCACCCTGAGGGGTACGCACAGTCAGGTTAACAGCTACATCGGCCATGGCCTTGGGGATCTGCAGATCACCGGCTTCCGCGGTCATCTTCGCAACCAGATCAAACCATTCATCTGATAAAAACTTAACCATTTCCTTCTCCTTTCGTTCCGTAGAAGAGATCATATCCCTTCTGATATCTACGTTTCGAATCCCACCGGGCAACAACAGATAGCAAGCGACAATTAGCATCCTAAATCAAATTCAGCATTTTAAATAAAAAAATATGCTGTACTTATGGAGCCTTAAAGTGGCCTATCCGCCCAAGCCCCCATCCGAAGCCTCAATGACAATCAGCGTTCTGAATGGCATTCATGTTTGTAAGCAATAAATAAAACAAAGTCAATAATAATTTAGAATGCTCACTATGCCTCAGGCGTTAAAAATTACACACCACCACCGGGAAAAATGAGCCTTGGAGCCGCTCGGACAGCGGCCGGCCCGTGAAAGCAGGATCAGTCGAAGCGGTGTTTGATGCGACGGCCCAGGAAGAACAGAATCAGTCCCAGGAAGAAATAACCGGTAAACTGGGGCGTCACCTGCAGCAGATTATAGAGAGGTTCGGGCGAAGCTATGGCACGCGCCACATCCGGCGGCAGAGAATTCAGCAGGTCAAGCAGAGGTGCCGGATTCCAGGTGCCATGAATCAGATAGTTGATCATATTAACCACAAAGATGGAGAACCCGGCTATCATCAGGATACCTCCCAGACACATGATCACGAAACCCATATACGCCCCCCTTTGCTGTAACTAATACGCAATATAGCCAAAACCAGCACAATAATCCAGCCCCATTCAACGGCCGCCGATCTATACTTATCATTGATGATTGCTAATATATTAGATCAATATTTCACAAGCGACATAAATTCATTGCATTTAAAGGCGATCTTATTGTTATTTATAATCAACAGTTCAACAAAGGAGTAGCCATGCACAACTCAGTAGCAACTATCTTCCAGGAGAGTGTCCAGAACTTCGGCGCACGCCCCTGCGTTTCATACAAGAACAAGGCCGGCAAATACCAGGACATCAACTGGAATGAAATGGCCGACATGGTGCACAACCTGGGCACCTACCTCATTGCCCGCGGAGTCAAACAGGGTGACCGCGTCGCCCTCTTCGCCCCCAACCGCTACGAATGGTGGGTAGCCGACCTGGCAATCCTCTCCATCGGCGCCGTCAACGTCCCGATCTACGCCACCAACACCCCCCAGGAGAGCGCCTACGTGCTCAAGGACTCGGGTTCCAGAATCTGCTTTGCCGGCACCAGCGACCAGGTGGACAACCTGCTCAACAATCCCGACAACCAACTGGACGAGGTCATCTCCTTTGATCCGATCGCCACCCAGCACCCCAATCTGAGCGACTTCTCAAAGTGCCTCAATCTGGGCCGCCAGCATCAAGACCAGCGCGAATTTGAACGCCGCCTGCAGGCCATTGCATCGACAGACATCGCCACCCTGATCTACACCTCGGGCACCACCGGCAACCCCAAGGGCGTCACCTTAGCCCACAGCAACCTGGTGGCCAACACCATGCAGTGCCGCGGCGCCATCTACCCCATGCTGGAGAGCCCCAAGGTGCTGCTCTCCTTCCTGCCGCTCTCCCACGCCTTTGAACGCATCGTGGGTTACTATCTGGCCATCCAGTCCGGCTCGCAGGTCTACTTTGCCGAAAACCACACAACCGTGGCCCAAAACCTCAAGGAAGTTCACCCCAGCATGCTGGTCAGCGTACCGCGCCTCTATGAGAAGCTGCACGCCGGCGTCCTGGCCCAGGCCGAGACCGCCAGCGGCCTGAAACGCAAGATATTCGACTGGTCGCTGCGCCAGGGCAAGAAGAACCTGCCCTACATCTGCAACAACAAACCCAGGAGAGGCATCTTTGCCCTCAAATATGCACTGGCCCACAAACTGGTGCTGGGCAAGATCAAAGATGCCCTGGGCGTTGACCGCCTGCAGGTGGTCATCTCGGGCGGCGGCCCCCTCGCGGTGGCCGATGCCGAATTCACCCTCGGCCTGGGCGTACCCATCACCGAGGGCTTCGGCCTCAGCGAAACCTCGCCCGTGACCAACGTCAACCGCCCGGACTTCATCAAGCCCGGCACCATCGGCCCGGCCATCCCCGAGACCCAGCAGATGATCTCGCCTGAGGGCGAACTGCTGATCAAGGGACCCCAGGTCATGCAGGGCTACTACAATAATGAAGAGGCCACCAGGGCCGCCTTCACCGCCGACGGCTGGCTCAAGACCGGCGACCTGGCCTCCATCGACGAGGACGGCTACGTCACCATCACCGGCCGCCTCAAGGACATCATCATCACGGCCGGCGGCAAGAACATCTCGCCCCAGAACTTGGAGAACAGCCTCAAGGAGTCGCCCTACATCGACCAGGTCTGCATCATCGGCGACCGCCGCAAATTTTTAAGCGCCCTGATCATCCCCAGCTTTGAAAAGGTCGAGGCCTGGGCCGGCGAGCGCGGGCTCAAGTTCGGCGACTACGCCGAAATGGTCGAGAATGACCAGGTGGTGGGCCTGATCGAGCAGGAGGTGCGCCTGCACTCCGAGCACTTCTCACGCGCCTCCCAGATCAAGAAGTTCAAGCTGCTGGCCGCCGAGTGGACCCAGGAGACCGACGAGCTGACCCCCACCTCCAAGGTCAAACGGGCCGTGATCAACAAGAAGTACGCTAGCGTGATTGAAGAGATCTACGCCTAAAAGAGAAGCGGGCGGACAGCCCGATGCTGTCCGCCCATATTTGAGTGGGGCTCGATGAAGAGTCCTACACTAAGTCGCCAACTATCCAATCCCGGTTACACAGCCTATTGCAAACTTTTCAATCTCTCAACCCGCTCCACAATCGGCGGATGGGAGTAGTACCACCAGGCGTAGAGCGGATGGGGGTGCAGGTTGGAGAGATTATCCTTGGCCAGCTTCTTGAGCGCCCGGATCAGAGGTTCGGAGGAGCCGGTCAGATCAAAGGCGAAGCGGTCGGCCTGGCGTTCAAAGCGGCGCGAAAGCATCACGCCCAGGGGCGCCACAAAAAGAGCCAAGGGCTTGATCACCAGACCGAAAATCAAGAGGCCGGCATAGGTCAGACCGGGCTGGACCCCGAAACTCTCATAGAGCAGATCGCCGCTCAGAACCAGCTGCATCAGATAGAGGGCCGCCAGCGAGACAACCAGGCCCAGGCCCAGCTGCTTCCTGATGTGACCCAGCTTGAAGTGGCCCAGTTCATGGGCCAGCACCGCGATCACCTCATCCAGATCATGATTGTTGATCAGGGTATCAAAGAGCACGATGCGCTTGGTCTTGCCGATGCCGGTGAAGTAGGCGTTGGAGTGTTTGGAGCGCGTGCCAGCATCCATCTTGAAGATGCCCTTGAGCTGCATGCCCACCTTGGTGGCCAGATCGGTGATGCCGCTTTTGAGCTCCTCATCCTCGATGGGCTCAAACTTATTGAAGAGCGGCGCGATCACCACCGGGTAGAGCCAGACCAGCAGCAGCTGGAAGGAGACGTAGAAGAGCCAGACCCAGATCCACCAGCTGGTCGGATTCTTGTCGATCAGCAGCAGGAAGACCGAAAGGAAGATGCCCATCAGAATGATGGAGACCAGGGTCGACTTGATCAGATCGGTCAGCCAGATCTTCCAGGTGATGGTGCTGAAGTTGAAGCGGCGCTCGATCACAAAGGTGTCGTAGAGGTCAAATGGGATGCCCAGGATACCGCTGAGCAGCGAGAAGCCGAAGAAGAAGATCAACCCGCTCAGAATGAAGCCCAGCTCCAGGCTCTCGATCCAGCCGGTGAACATGGGTAGCATGCCGCTGAAGAGAATGAAGAGCACAAAGGCCGCATTGAAGAGCCGCGTAAAAGAACCGAAGCGGCTGGAGGCCACGGTGTAGTCGCGCATCCGGGTCAGGGTTTCGCCCTCAATCTCACCAGCAAAGCAGGCCGGCACATCCGCACCGCAGCGCTTCAGATTCATGATATTGAGACGGTCAAGTCCCCACTTGAGCAGAGCACTCAAAACGAAGATGCTCAGAAAGCCGTACAAAAAGGTGTTCATCATAAAACCTCCAGCCTGGACCCATAACACGCCTGCCGGAGCAAATCCAGTCAGTTAGCTTCTCAGCGCCTGCGCAGCGCAATTATAATACAGACGGCGGCCCCGCCCCAGGTTATACCCAGCCCCACGATCAGCATCACAATGGCCCCGCTACTCATAACTGCCTCCCAGACGTCCCTGCACAATCAGCGAGCAGAGGAATACAAAGATCACCGTGCCCCAGCCGAAAACCACCGTCGCGTTCAAATCGTAACCCCCGTAAGGGCTCTGCAGATCGATGATCAGATTGCGGATCGCCATATAGCCCAGCACCAGCGGGGTGATGATGCGCAGACAGAAGACCCAGCTGTTGTTGACCGAGAAGTCTGAGACCTCATTGATGGTGGTGCGGATGCCCTGAACGTCAAAGAACCAGGAGAGCAGGATGATCTCGGTCAAGCCGGCCAGCAGCACGCCGAAGTTGTTGACGAAGTGATCCACGATGTCCAGCACCAGCAGCCCGGCGTTGCTGGCATAGATGCCGCCCACAAAGAGCCCCAGCAGACAGTAGAGCGAAGCGGCCCGTTTGCGGTCCAGGTTGAACTTCTCCATGCCGGCCGCGATGCAGGCCTCGCAGATCGAGATCTGGGAGCTCAGGCCGGCAAAGACCAGGGCGCCGAAGAAGAGCGTGCCGATCAGGACCGGCGCCGGCATCAGATTGATGGCCTGCGGGATGGTCACAAAGGCCAGGCCCACCCCCGAGCTGACCACCTCGTCCACGCCCACGCCCTTGGCCGCGGCCATGTAACCCAGCACCGCAAAGATCATGATGCCCGAGAGCATGCTGAAGCCGCAGTTGATGAAGGCGGTCATGAAGGCGTTGTTGGTCACATCCTGTTTGGCCGGCAGATAGCTGGCATAGGTCAGCATGATCGCAAAGCCGACCGAAAGCGAGTAGAAGACCTGGCCGTAGGCCGCAATCCAGACGCTGCCCTTGCTGAGCGCGCTGAAGTCGGGTTTGAACATCCAGTCGATGCCGGTTGCCGCCCCCGGCAGCATGACTGCGCGCCCCATGATCACCAGCACCAGCACGAAGAGCAGGGGCATGAAGATCTTGCCGGCCCGCTCAATGCCCGAGCGCACGCCGCTGACCAGCACCACCCAGCAGATGATCCAGCAGAAGGCGATCGCGCCGTAGATCGGCCAGCGGATGCCGCCGAAATTGAGCGGACTGTCGGAAATCTGCAGAAAATTCTGCATGAAGAAGCCGCCCGTGTCCGTGCCCCAGCCCTGCACAAAGGCCAGCCCGAAGTAGCAGATCGACCAGCCGATGATGGCCACATAGTAGAGCGAGATCACGAAGCAGATGAAGACCTGCCACCAGCCCAGAAACTCCCACTTGGGGTTGATGGAGGCGAAGATCTTGGGCGCCCCGCCGCGAAAGCGTTTACCGACCCCGAACTCCAGAATCAGCAGCGGGATGCCGGCGGTCAGCATGGCGAAAAGGTAGGGAATGAAGAAGGCGCCGCCGCCGTTCTCATAGGCGATGTAGGGGAAGCGCCAGATGTTGCCCAGTCCGATGGCTGAACCCACGGCCGCCAGAATGAAGCCGACCCTTGAACCCCACTGTTCTCTTGGTTTTTCCATGCTGTCTAATATATCGCCGGCTGCCTGCTACGCAAGGCGTGCTTTATCTGCCCAGCACCTGGCCCACCAGAGTCGTGTCGGCGTCGCCGTTCTGGAAGGTCTGATTGGCCAGCAGGATCTTCAGCAGCTCCTTGTTGGTGATCAGACCCTGCAGATGGGTCTCGTCCAGCATGCGCTGCATGCGTTTGAGAGCCTCAGCCCGGGTGGTATGATGGGCGATCAGTTTGGCCAGCAGCGGATCATAGTCCGGACTGACCACGCAGCCGTCAAAAAGATGGGTGTCGACGCGGCTGCCGGGACCGCTGGGCAGCCGCAGGCGTGAGATGGTGCCGGTGGTAGGCATGAAGTTGCGCTGCGGATCCTCGGCGTTCAGGCGGCACTCAATGGCATGGCCGGTGATCCGGGGCGTCTGGGCGCTGATGTGCGAGCCGGCCGCCACCAGAATCTGCTCCTTGACCATATCGATGCCGGTGACCATCTCGGTAACCGGATGCTCAACCTGCAGACGGCCGTTGATCTCCAGAAAGTAGCAGCGGCCGTCACGGTCCATCAGGAACTCGACCGTTCCCAGGCCCTTAAAGCCGATGGCCTGGATGATCGTCCGGGACCAGTGCCAGAGATTATCGCGCACCGCCTCGTCAATATTGGAGACCGGGGCCTCCTCGATAACCTTCTGATGGCGGCGCTGGATGGAGCATTCGCGGTCGCCCAGCACCTGCACGGTGCCGTATTCATCGGCCAGCACCTGAACTTCCAGGTGGCGCGGACCGTCAATGTACTTCTCAAGGTAGATCTCGCTGCGGCCGAAGGCGGCCAAGGCCTCGGAGCTGGCGCTCATGAAGTGGGTCTCGAGCTGCTTCTCGTCATAGCAGATCTTCATGCCGCGGCCGCCGCCGCCGTAGAGCGACTTGATCATGACCGGCAGGCCGATCTCGCGGGCCATCACCTTGGCTGCGGCCACATCCGGCACAACGCCTTCGGAACCGGGAATGGTCGGAATGTTCAAGGCTTCGGCAGCCTGCTTGGTACGTGACTTGTTGCCGATAGTCCGGATAGTCGAGCTGGCGGGCCCGATAAAGCAGATGCCGTTCTCCTCGCAACGCGCGGCAAAGCGCGGATTCTCCGAGAGGAACCCGTAGCCCGGATGCACGGCATTGGCCTTCCAGACAATCGCCGCCGAAATGATGGCGTCGATATTAAGATAACTCTTGGTAGCCTGAGCCGGACCGATCTGAACGCGCTCATCGGCATAGTTCAGATACTCCATATCCTTGTCAGCTTCAGAATAGACCACCACCGTCTCCAACCCGATCTCCCGGGCTGTACGCAGAATCCGGTGGGCAACCTCTCCCCGATTTGCAACTAAGAGCCTTTTCATGGACAGCGTTTTATGCCGGCTGGCGCGCATAAGTCAAGGTTACTCTTAAATTAAGAATATTTAGCTTGAGTCTTAGCGGCCGCCTGACTAATATCTGATAATCAAATTTCAGGAGAACCAGATGAAGCACCTCACCCTAACCATTATTATACTCTTGACTGCTGCCAACCTTCACGCGGCCAACCTGCAGCATGTGGAAGAACTCCTGATCGAAAAGGGTCTGGAACAGCAGCGGGTGACTGAGCTGCTGAGTGATCCGCGCGTCCACCCCGACCCCCAGATCGTGATCAAGAATCTCTTCTTCTCCTCCCCCAAGGTGGAGGTCAAAAAGACCAAGACCATGTTCATCTCGCCCAACTATGTCTCCAAGGGCAAAAAGTTCATCAAGCAGCACAAGACCCAGTTCAAGAAGCTGGAAAAGGAGTATGGCGTACCCGCCGAGGTGATCACCGCCATCCTGATCGTGGAGACCAAGCTGGGCACCTATGAGCCCAAGTACAAGGCCTTCCACTCCTACCTCAGCCTGGCCGCCAGCCTCGATGACGACTACCTGCAGCAGCTGATCAGCGACAACAGCGCCGAGCACCCGCGTCTGCTGGAGGAGAACGCCCGCGAGCGCGCCCAGAAACGCGGCCGCTGGGCCCTGAACGAGCTCTACACCCTGATCGAGATCGCCGATGAGCTGGGCCTCGACCCGCTGGAGGTGCGCAGCTCATTCTCGGGCGCCATGGGCCCGGCCCAGTTCATCCCGTCATCGTTCAAGCGTTACGGCATGGACGGCAACGGCGACGGCATCAAAAGCCCCTTTGACATGGATGACGCCATGGCCAGCATCGCCAACTACCTCTCCAAGGGCGGCTGGAAAAAGAGAGCCAGCCTGGAGCAGAAGCGCCGCGCCATCTGGACCTACAACCACAGCGACGTCTACGTGAACACCATTATGCACCTCAGCGAAAAGCTCAAATAGGACTCCACAACTCTTGATACAACCGGCGGCGCCGTGCTATGCCGTAAGTTGGGAGAAATATTAGTGGACCAGCTATTAACTGAAAAAAAGAATATTTTTGAAGAGTTCCTCACCGGCTACCTGGCGGAGCACGCATCCGGCATCCGCCAGCCGGCCGCCTACAGCCTGCAGGCCGGCGGCAAGCGCATCCGGCCGATTTTGAGCATGCTGGCCGCCGAGGCCCTCTACGGCGACCAGACTCAGGCCCTGCCGGTCGGCCTGGCCATCGAGATGATCCACACCTTCAGCCTGATTCATGACGATCTGCCGGCCATCGACAACGATGACCTGCGCCGCGGCCGCCCCACCTGCCACAAGCAGTTCGGCGAGGCCGCCGCCATCCTGGCCGGCGACAGCCTGATCTTTGACGCCTTCAATCTGGTGGCCACCTACAACTATGCGGCCGCCACCAAGGGCGACCTGCTGGCGGCCCTCAGCCGCGCCGGACATTTGCTGATTCAGGGCGAGTACGACGACATCCTCAGCGAAGGTTCAGCTCCAACTGAAGAGACCATCCGCTCCATCTACCTCAACAAAACGGCCCGCCTCTTTGAGCTGAGCCTCTATGCCGGCGGCCGTACCGCCACCGACAACGCTAAACACCTGGCCGCGCTGAGCGAGTGCGGCCTCAAGCTGGGCCTGGCCTTCCAGGCCATTGACGACATTCTGGACGTGACGGCCGATGCCGCAACCCTGGGCAAGACGGCCGGCAAGGACCTGCTGCAGGACAAGGCCACCCTGGTCAAGATCATGGACCTCGAGCAAACCCGGGCGTGGGCAAACCAGATAACCGAGGAAGCCGTCCAGGCCATTGATGACCTGCCGCATCCGCAGATAATCCAGGACCTTGCCCGCACAATGCTGAAACGGATAATGTAACTATGAAGATCTTACCCCAAATAACATCACCCCACGATATCAAGGGCCTCTCCATCAAGGAGCTCGAGGAGCTCGCAGAGGAGATCCGCCAATTCATCATCACCAACGTCAGCGAAACCGGCGGCCACCTGGCCTCCAGCCTGGGCGCCGTCGAACTGACCCTGGCCATGCACTACGTCTTCAACACGCCCGATGACAGAATCGTCTGGGACGTGGGCCACCAGGCCTATGCCCACAAGATCATAACCGGGCGCCGCGAGCGTTTCGGCACCCTGCGCCAGAAGGACGGCCTCAAACCATTCATCAGCCCGGATGAGAGCGAATACGACGCCTTTGTGGCCGGCCATGCCGGCAACGCCGTCTCGGCCGCCTCGGGCATCTGCGAAGGTTTCAGACAGCAGAAGCTACCCCACCGGGCGCTGGCCGTCATCGGCGACGGTTCGCTCTCCAACGGCCTGACCTTTGAGGGGCTCAACTGCGTGGGCAACATGAAGCAGAATATGATCGTGGTGCTGAATGACAACAACATGTTCATCGGCGACCAGGTGGGCGCGCTCAGCGACTATGTCAGCCGCATGATGACCTCCAGCAAGATGCGCGGGGTCACCACGGCGGTCAAGAGCGCCCTGAGGGGCGTGCCCCAGTACGGCGAAAACCTCTACAAGGCCGCCAAGTATGTCGAGACCAACATCAAGGGCGTGCTGGCCGACGGCATGCTCTTCGAGGAGCTGGGCTTCCGCTACGTGGGCCCCATCGACGGCCACAACCTGCTGCACCTGACCCAGGCCTTTGAAAACGTATCCCGGCTCAATGAGCCGGTCTTCCTGCACCTGGTGACCCAGAAGGGCAAGGGCTACAGCCCGGCCGTCGAGGATCCCGAAACCTATCACGGCGTCAGCAGCTTCCACCCCGAGAACGGCCAGGCCAAGAAGGTCAAGCAGCTGGAGAGCCTCTCGGACGTCTTCGGCAACAAGCTGATTCAGATGGCCAAGGAGGACCGGCGCATCAACGCCATCACCGCGGCCATGGGCTCGGGCACCGGCCTCAACCAGTTCAAGTGCGCCCTGCCGGATAACTTCTTCGACGTGGGCATCGCCGAGAGCCACGCCGTCACCATGGCGGCCGGCATGGCCAAGACCGGCCTCAAACCGGTGGTGGCCATCTACTCAACCTTCCTGCAGCGCAGCTACGACCAGATCGTGCATGACGTGGCCCTGCAAAAGCTGCCGGTGGTCTTCGCCATCGACCGCGCCGGTCTGGTGGGCGCCGACGGCCCCACCCACCACGGCGTCTTCGACATCCAGTTCCTGCGCGGCATTCCCAACCTGACCATGATGATTCCGCGCGACCAGGAGATGCTCGAGAAGATGCTGGAGCTCGCGCTGGAAGATGATCAGACCGGCCCGCTGGCCATCCGCTATCCGCGCGGCAACGCCCGCGAAAAGGTCAAGAAGTGCCGCAGCCTCACAAAGGGCAAGGCCGAGGTGCTCAAAAAGGGCACAAAGGCCGTGATCTTCGCCACCGGCCCCCTCTGCTATGAGGCGCTGGCCGTGGCCGAGGAGCATGAGGACGTGGCGGTCATCGACCTTAGATTCGCCAAGCCCATCGACGGCACCACCATCCGCAAGCATGTCAAGGCCTGCCAGGGCCGCTTCCTGGTGCTGGAGGACGGCTGCGTGCAGGGCGGCATCGGCTCGGCCGTGCTCGAGGTCCTGCAGAGCATTGATATTCCACTGAACTACAAGTTGCTGGGTATTCCGGACCGCTTCATCGAGCACGGCTCCCAGAAGGAGCTCATGCAGCTGCTGGGTCTGGACCAGGCTGGCATCCGCAAAGCGCTTGAGGAGATCCTGTGAAGCAGCGCCTCGACAAGCTCCTGCTGGAGCGCGGCCTGGCCGAAACCCGTTCCAAGGCCGGGGCCCTGATCATGGCCGGGCAGGTCTCGGTCAAGGGCCAGGTGGTTTCCAAGGCCGGCACCCAGTTTGACGAGGATGTCGAGATCACGCTCAAGGAGAGCTACCCCTATGTCAGCCGCGGCGCCAGCAAGCTGGAGGCCGCCCTCAACGCCTGGGAGATCCCGCTGGAGGGCCGGGTGGCCATCGATGTGGGCGCCTCCACCGGCGGCTTCACCGATCTGATGCTCAGCCGCGGCCTCAAGAAATCATTTGCCGTGGATGTGGGCCACAGCCAGCTGCACTACAAGCTGCAAAAAGATGAGCGGGTCATCAATCTGGAGGGCGTCAACGTGCGCCAGCTCGACCCGGAGATCATCAGCGAGCCTTGCGACATCGCCACCTTCGACGTCAGCTTCATCTCGCTCAAAATGGTGCTGCCACCGGTGCTGCAGGTCCTCAGGGAGGGCGCCGACATCGTGGCCCTGATCAAACCCCAGTTTGAGGCCGGCAAGGAGCAGGTCGGCAAGGGCGGCATCGTGCGCGACGAAGAGGTCATCGCGTCCGTCATCGAAGATATCACATCCTTCTGCCTGGAGCTGGGCCTCAGCGTCAGCGGCACCGTACCCTCGCCCATCAAGGGCGCCAAGGGCAACCAGGAGTATCTGATCCACGCCCGCAAGGGTGGAAAATGAAGATCACAATCGCCAAGCATGCCGGCTTCTGCTTCGGGGTCAGGCGCGCCATCGACCTGACCTTCAAGGTGCGCGAGCAGCATCCGGGCCGGCGCATCTTCACGGTCGGGCCCATCATCCACAACCCGCAGGTCATCGAGGCCCTGGAGCACCGCGGCATCGGCATCCTCAAGGATGTTGACGATGAGCGCTTGCGTGACGGCGATATCGCCATCATCCGGGCCCACGGCATCTCGCCTGCAAAACTGGACATCCTGCAGCAGCGCGGGGTCAAGATCATCGACGGCACCTGCCCCATGGTGCTCAAGGTGCACTCGATCATCCGCCGCGCCAGCCAGAATGCCGACATCATCGCCATCGCCGGCGACCGCGACCACCCCGAGATGGAGTCGCACCTGGGCGTGGCCGGCGCCAAGGGCGTGCTGCTGGAGACCGTTGAGGATGTCGAGAAGCTGCCCAAGGTCGGGCGCATCGCCCTAGTGGCCCAGACCACCTTCGAGGTGGCCCTCTTCAAGCAGATCGCCAACAAGCTGCAGGAGAAGGCCGAGGTGCTGGACGTCACCGACACCATCTGCCGCTCCACCTCCAGACGCCAGAGCGAAGTGCATGACCTGGCCAAGGACCACGACACCTTCATCGTGATCGGCGGGCGCAACTCGGCCAACACCTCGCGCCTGGCCGAGCTGGCCACCAATGAGGGCCGCACGGTTCATAAGGTTGAAACCGGCGAACAGCTTAAGGGCATCAACACCGATGAGATGGAGCGCGTGGCCATCATCGCCGGCGCCTCCACGCCCCAGTGGATCATCGAGGATGTCATCGAGAATCTCAAGGCCGCCGGCGGCAACCTGGGCCTGCGCCATCTGCTGATGAACATTTTCGCGCGCAGCACCCTCTGCCCGGCCCTGGGCGTATGCGGGCTAGGCATGATCAGCCTGGCCTTCAGCCAGCAGAGCTACAGCTGGGACATCCTGCTGATCGCGACCCTACTGGCCCTGGGCTCGGCCCAGCCGATCCGCAACCGCAAAGGCATCCTGCGCTGGCTGATCTTCACGGCCGCGGCCTTCATGCCGGCCGCGGCGCTGGGAGTCAAATCGCTGCTGCTGATAGCCGCCGTAGGCGTGCTGCGCCCGCTGCTGGATATTTTCAACCCGCGGGTCTTTGTCAGCTCAGTCTACACCGCCCTGATCTGCGTCATGAGCGGAATTCTGCTGCCCCTGACCCTGGCCGGCGCCCAGTTTACGCCCGGCCATGGCCTGCTGATCATATTTGCGGCAGCCTTCACCATCGGCAGTGAAATTCTGAACGGTATCAAGAATATGGAGAAAGACGCCATCATGGGGCGGCTGAGCCTGGCGCGTTTTCTGGGCGAGAAGCGCGCCATCAAGTATATGGAGTACAGCATCCTGGGCCTGGCGATAGCGCTCTTCGTCTCATTTCCGGTCAAACTGACACCGGTGCTGGCCTACGGCCTGATCCCGCCGCTCTACCTGCTGGCCAAGGGCATCGACATCTACCAGGACAACGCCATCTACGACAACCGCACCTACAAGCTCTACCTGCAGTCGATCTGGCTGACCTTCCCACTCATGGGACTGCTCTGGCTGATCCCGCTCTAAATACTACTATTCCGCAAAGACCTTGGCGATCTCGTCGGCCGCAAAAATGGGCAGCTCTATGGTAGCGCCGCCGCGGTGCAGCAGCCGCTCTTTGCTCGCGGTGATGCGGCCGATGATGGCGCCGTTGATGCCGTCGGACTGCCAGGCGTCCAGAATGCCGGGCGCGGCGTCCTCTTCGCAGGTCAGCAAAAGAGATCCCGAGGCGATGGCGCCCAACGGATCGATATCGAAGGGCTTCAATATCTTCTCGGCCAGATCGAGCATGGGAATGTTCTCATAGTAGACTTCGATGCCGTGACCGCAGGCCTTACTGAGCTCCAGCAGGCCGGTGGCCAGGCCGCCCTCGGTGGGGTCGTGCATGGCGGTCACGCCGCCATGGCCCAGCGCCAGGCGCGCATCGTGCACCACGCTGATGCCGGGTTCATGGATCAGCCGCTGGGCCCGCGCCAGATCCTCGGGACTAAGATCGAGCTGTTCCGGCTTCTCCTTGGCCAGAATCGAGCAGGCCTCCAGCGGAATACCCTTGGAGAGCATCACCACGTCGCCGGGCTTGGCGTCACGGGTGCGGATGATGTTGTCGGCGGCCAGGGTGCCGATCATGAAGCCGATTGCGATGGGCCGGTCGATGCCGTAGGTGATCTCGGTGTGGCCGCCCACCAGGGTGATGTTGGCCGCCTTGCAGGCCGCCTGCAGGTCGTCGAACAGACCACGAGCGCTCTCGGCGGTGGTCTGGCCCTCGGGCAGCAGCAGGGTCACCAGCATGTAGCGGGGCTGGCCGCCCATGCAGGCGATGTCGTTGGAGTTGACCGTCACCAGATACCAGGCCATCTCATCCACGGCAAAGGTGATGGGGTCGGTCTTGAAGAGCAGGGTCTCGGGGCCGAAGTTGATCACGGCCGCATCCTCGCCCACGCCCGGGCCAACCACAACATCGGGGTCGGTGATCGCAATATTTTTCAGGAAACCGTCTAAAATTTCCATGGGCAGCTTGCCCACGGGCAGAATTTTACTCATAAAAACCTTCTATTTTGTAGATTCAATATAGGCGTAAGCGCTGTGATTATGGATGCTTTCAAAGTTCTCCACCTCAACCGAGTACCAGAGGAACTCATCGTGCTCATTCAGCTCGGAGGCGATCAGACGCACCACATCCTCCACAAACATGGGGTTGTCGTAGGCCTGCTCGGTGACATACTTCTCGTCCGGGCGCTTCAGAATCGGATAGACCGGCGAGGAGCCGCACTTCTCGATCAGCTCGATCAGATCCTCCATCCAGAAGAAGTTGTCATACTTGACGGTCACCGTGACCTGGCCGCGCTGATTGTGGGCGCCGTATTCGCTGATCTCCTTGGAGCAGGGACAGAGGGTCTGGATCGGCACCCTGACCGTCAGCTGGAATTCGCGCTTCAGACCAACCATGCCCTTGAGCTCGCAGTGGTACTCCATCAGGCCACGGGCGCCGCTGACCGGGGCTCTGCGCTCCATGAAGTAGGGAAAATCGATCTCCATATGGGCGCTGGGCGCCTCCAGGGTCGAGCGGATCTGCTCCAGGATGTGCTCGAAACGCTTGATGTGGATCTCTTCATGATACTCGTTGAGCACCTCGATGAAGCGGCTCATGTGGGTACCCTTGAACTGATGCGGCAGATCAACATAGAGGTTGATGGAGGCCACGGTGTGCTGCTGGCCCTTGGCCTTGTCGCGCACGATGATCGGATAGGAGAGATCCTTGACGCCCACCTTCTGGATATATATCGGAAAGGCCGGCTCCTGCTTCTGTACGTCCTTCAAACTTCTACTCCGAATAGATCACGCAGCTGCGATCATTCTCCCAGACCACAACTTCATGCATTTGAACCGGCGCGACCAGCTGAGCCTTGAAGAGCCCATGAATGTGCATTGCGATATTCTCAGCTGAAGGGTTGCGCTCAGTAAAGGCATCCAGCTCATTCAGGTAGTGGTGATCCAAACTGTCCATAATCTCGTTCAAGATACGCTTCAACTCACGGAAATCCATGACGATTCCGATTGAATCCAGCTCCTCGGCCATGACCGAGACCTCAACCTTGTAATTGTGTCCGTGCAGACGCTCACAGTCCCCCTCATACTCACGCAGACGGTGGGCCGAAGCGAATGATCCTAATACTTTTGCTCTAAACATAGGCTCTTCATAGTATATGGCCGGCTAAAGGTAAAGAGGTTAAAGCCCGGAGATGCGCCTTGTCAGCTTGAAGCATTTACGATATTCACTTAGCATATTTAAATGTTAATGAGGTCATATGCCATCCATCGAATTTGAAGATACCCACATCCTGCGCCAGCTGGCCGGCGACGGCTGCGAGCATCTCAAGATCATTGAGGATACGACCGGCGTGCGCTGCTCCATGAAGGGCAACTCCGTCGATGTTGCGGGCGAGGCTTACGAGGAGGAGCTGGCCACGCACGTTTTGCGCGACCTCTACCACCTGCTCAAGCAGGGCTTCCCGCTCTACCCCAATGACGTCTTCTATGCCGTGCGCATGATCGCAAAAGACAGCTCCATCAACATCTTGGATGTCTTCACGGACCAGATCTGCATCGCCTCCACCAAGAAGATCATCATGCCCAAGAGCCTGCAGCAGAAACACTACATCGACTCCATCCGCGAGAATGACGTGGTCTTCGGCGTGGGGCCGGCCGGCACCGGCAAGACCTACCTGGCCATGGCCATGGCGGTGGCCAGCCTGGTCAAGAAGGAGGTCGAGAAGATCATCCTGGTGCGCCCGGCAGTCGAGGCCGGCGAGAAGCTGGGCTTCCTGCCCGGCGACCTGCAGGAGAAGGTCAACCCCTATCTGCGCCCGCTCTATGACGCGCTCTACGACATGCTGGAACACGACCATGTAATGCGCCTGATCGCCCGCGACCAGATCGAGATCGCGCCGCTGGCCTTCATGCGCGGCCGCACCCTGAATGACTCCTTCATCATTCTGGACGAGGCTCAAAATACAACCTGTGAACAGATGAAGATGTTTCTGACGCGCCTGGGCTTCAACTCCAAGGCGGTCATCACCGGCGACGACTCCCAGATCGACCTGCCCAGCGGCACCGAATCGGGCCTGCTGGACGCCCAGCGCGTGCTGCACGACATCAAGGGACTTGATTTTATTTACTTCAGCGAAGATGATGTGGTGCGCCACAAACTGGTGGCCCGCATCATCAAAGCTTACGAGAGGAGTGGGGCATGAACGTAATCGACATTATCAATCAGCAGGAGCTGATCACCATAGACGAGAAAGAGATGCTCGGCTGGGCCGAAACGGCTCTCGGCTGCCTGCAGCGCGACGAGTGCGAACTCTCGGTTGTGGTGGTGGACAACGCCCATATCCATGAGCTCAACAAGCTCTACCTCAACCGCGACCGCCCCACCAACGTCATCTCGTTTCCGCAGCAGGAGGGCGAAGGCTGGATCGGCGCCTCCGACGGCGTCACCCACCTGGGCGACATCGTCATCTCGGCCGAACGCGCGCAGGAAGAGGCCGAGGGCACCGACTACAGCACCAGTGAACGCATCAAGCAGCTGCTGATCCACGGGATCTGCCACCTGACCGGTTACAACCATGAAGATGTCAGCGCCGACATGGCATCCGAGATGGAAGCTGCCGAAAAGAAAATTCTGGACTGCATCAACAATGCCTAAGATGCCGCCCATCCTCGGCCTGCTGCTGGCCGGCCTGATCTACTCGCTGAGCTGGATCATGGCCCCCCAGGCGCTTCATGAGCTGGGCGAGGGCCTCTTCATGCTGACGACCCTGATGGTGGGCTACCTGAGTCTGAGTGTAATCCTACGCAAAAAAATCAAGACCATAACTTTCCGCGAGGTGGGCCACGGCATCACCCTGGGCATCCTGCTCTGCCTGATCATGCTGGGAGTGATCAAGGAGCTGGCCGGGACTCCGCCCCTCTACCTGGCCGGCTATCCGGCCTACGCCCTGCTGCTGGTCCTGCCGGCCCAATGGCTGATCAAGCGCCAGGCGCCCTGCATTCTGGAGTTCATGGCCAGCCTGCTCTGTGCCGCCGGAGCCTTCATGCTGGGCATCCAGCCGGGCCCCTTCGGCATGGGCGTCATCGCACTGATGGGGCTCTACCTGAGTCTGAGCGCCTACTGGGCCCGCGACGACAGCCCCAGCCTGAGCACCACCATCGAGCTGGGAGCCGCGACCCTGAGTGCTCTGATCCTGGCCGGCAAAGACCTGCCCGCAAACGTGGACCCGCGAGCCTGGCTGCTGGTGATCATCCTCGGAGTGGCAACCTTTGCCTTCAGCGGCATTCTCCTTAAAAACAGCCTGCAGAAATTTTCACCGCTCAAGTGCGCAGTGATCCTCAGCCTGCAGCTGCCCATAGCGGCATTTCTGGTCAGTCCGGCCGACATCTACACCCCGGGCATGTTCAGCATCCTGGCCGGCGGCATCATACTTCTGATGCCGCGATCCAGCGTCAAATCCAACCCCGACATTGCCTAAACGCGACAAAGAATTATTCTTCTGATTTCAGCTCTCAAAAAAAATGTTGCGCATCATTAGGCCCTCTGCTATAAGCCCTCGACACGGGGTGTGGCGCAGCCTGGTAGCGCACCTGCCTTGGGAGCAGGGGGTCGGAGGTTCGAATCCTCTCGCCCCGACCAAGGAATAGTTGGGCGCCAGTAGCTCAGTTGGATAGAGCAACGGACTTCTAATCCGTAGGCCAGGGGTTCGAATCCTCTCTGGCGCGCCATTTTAAGAAACAGAATAAAGTATGGTGAGTGTAGCTCAGTAGGTAGAGTGCAGGATTGTGGCTCCTGTGGTCGTGGGTTCGAGACCCATCACTCACCCCACTCTAAAAAAAGACCGTTTTGGGTCTTGACATCTGGATTTCTCAGGTGTAAAGACTGCCAACGAGTCAAGAGATATGGGTCATTAGCTCAGTTGGTAGAGCAGCGGACTCTTAATCCGGAGGTCATAGGTTCGAGCCCTATATGACCCACCATATTTCAAGCCGATCGGGAAACCGATCGGCTTTTCTTTTAACCACCTGACTGCTCAAAATACTGGCCGTAGAATAAATAATCTGTAACCCGCCCGGTCGCCATTCGTTTCAAGGCATCATAGAGTGCACTGATTCCAGCGGAGGCTATATATGGCAATAGTCCGTCTCAATATCAGCCAACGCATCCTGCGGTCCCGCAAAGCCTGCGGCAGGATTCGCGACCGCCCCCTCAAACAACAATCCCGGCCAAAGTATTCCGGAGACAGCCTTCAAGACCGACATAACCCGGAACCCTCTGGACAGAGACCACAGGAGGTAAAGACTATGAACACAAAACCCATCCTTATTGCAATCGGCCTGCTTTTAAGCATCACAGCAACCGCCGCTGCGCATCATGCCGCCGAGGGGATCGTGGATGAAGAGATCTATGCAATGATCGATGAGATGATCGCAGACACCCCTCATGCCGACCTAGTATTTGACGACATGCCCCCCGCCATGCTGACAGCAGATGCCACAAACGACCCCATCAAATTTTGCATAACCTTCCAGAGCGTGAAATGGTTCCAGTATCTTGTAGACAGAGACCTCATGCTCTACATCTCAATGTTAAGCGGATCTGTCACTGCCGAGCTGATATTTATGGGCAACGGTTCAATGGATCTATCTGTCACCCAATATCCCGATGAGTGACCTGAAACTTATCACTGGTTGACCCTTCAATCGGGCCAACCAGTTTTTATCACAACCATTAAATCACAATAAAATCATAGGATTAAATATTTAATCTTGCCAAAGCTCCAATTATAAAGCGATATCCGCAACGGCTGCCCCAAAATTCAATGCACAACTTGACAACATTCAAGCGCCAGTTATAATTTCCGGCCATACATTGTTATAGACCAACCTATCCCAAACCGTCCGGACTCTGATTTTCTTAATTTTGCTATGGCGCAAACCATTTCCCGGGAGTTGCCATGTCAACATCACTGATCATAGATATCATCTCTCATCGCTATTCAACACGAACAGCAGGTCTCAATTATGAGATCATGAGCCGGGGCCCCTAAATGTGCAGACAGACCGTCAGAATGCAGGGAATCACAAACAGACTGCAAAACAAAGGAGGTACCTATGATAAAACGTCAAATAAGCAAACCAGTTACATTTATTATTTTCCTACTGGCATTTGCATTATCCATCAGCAGCCTGGCTATGGCCAAGGGCGGTCCGCCCATAAACAAGGGCTCAAAACCAGGCAGCAGCGCAAGCTCAGGCGGACATGACGGCGATGATAAGGCCGGCAACAATCTCTCCCTGCCGGTTATCTGGTCCGACAACTATGCATTGAGTCTACGCGAACCCGTCGGCACAGAGGCCAACCTGAATGGCGATGCCTACTGCACATTGAACGGAACAAGAATTACCAAAAACAATGTGGCCGATCACATAAACGGCTGCGGCGCAACACATCTGTTCTACCAGCAGGATGCTGACAACATCTGGCAGGCCGGAACCCTACTCCCAGATGAGATCATCGATGTGGACTATGTGGATTGGGGCGACAACCTTGAGGCCAAGGCCTGGTATGAAAGCCAGGTGGTGCGGGTCGAGATTGTACTCTACCAGGACCTGGATGTCGCAATGAGGACCTATGAGATGCAACACATAGAGGGGGAAGGCCAGGATGAGATGTGGGGCACAACCGGCAACCACTCCACATCAAACGAGGCCACCATATATTCACATTGCGCCAGACTCGTAATCCAAAAGATCGCAGCAGTCGGCCAAGAACTAACCTGGGATGGCGAACAATGGAATGGCGCCAGTGACCCCTGCCTCAACAGCGCAGTCTGGGATGCAGGCGACGGCCCGGAGTATTTCTCAGCCGAAGTCAATGTCAGCGGCAAGTTGATTTATGGCTACAACTGGAAAGTCAGAGAGCTGCCCAACGCCGCCGGCGTCTACCGAATCACGTTCGTACTGGATGAGCGCGACATAGACGGCAAGCCAGACCTGAACTCATCCCTCGAATATGCGACCGTCAAGATCAGCGAAGAGGAGGAAAGCGCCAGCATGGAATCGGATGACGGTGGCGGGCCCGGTGGCGGCGGCAATGCGGTGATCCTGGCCGATGAAAATCTTAGCTACATGGACGTAACCATTCTTCCCCGCGACAAAGGCTCCGGTAAGGGCGGCAAAAAAGGCAAGGGCAAAGCATCCAAAGGCCGCAAATAGGCACCAGCATTCCAGAATTTTGTAATTCTTATTAACTCGAAATAAGGGGGCTGAATTTATGCAATTGCCCCCTTTATTAACTCGGATATCAGATAAATCACCCACATGGCTTTGCCAAATTAACAGATCTGAATATTGTAACCAATATGCAGACAATTCGTTATAGAACCTATGACGAAGTCCCAGCTCTCGTTACACCACAACATCAGCAGAGAGCACGCTAAAAGCATGATCTTCACCGGAGTTGTGTCCATTTTCACCTTGGCCCTATGCCTGGGACTATCCATAACATATGAACAATATTTAAAGAGAGATGCCCGCCAACAAATCAAGTCAGAAATGACCCCTTATGCCAGCTCCCTGACCAGGGCATTGAACGAACATCTAAGTCTTCTGGCTGGATTAAAGGTCTTCATTGAAACCAACATGCTCAACGCTACTCAAAATGATCATTTCAATAAATTTGCCTCAGGACTTTATTCCGGACAAGAGTGCATCAAGGCCATCCAAGTATTCCCGCCCCAAGGGCCGGTTCACATCTATCCGCAAGCAGGCAACGAAGCCCTGAGCGGCCGCACACTGCAGGATCTGACCAGCACCCCACACCCCGCGCCAAGATACGAGCTCCTCCGGACAGTTGATCCGATCGACGGCAAATTCAACCTGACGGCACGCCAGCCAATCTTCCATGAAGAAAAGTTCTGGGGCCTGGCTGAAATCATATTCAATCTGACGCCCATCCTATCACTTGCCAGCCTAGATCCTCTCCCGCAAAACATCAATCTAGCCCTGAAGGATGAAAATGGCCGCATCATAATCGGCAATCCAGCGATCTTCGACTCAGATCCGGCCATTTCTGAGGTGACCTTGCCGGGCAGCAGCTGGCAGTTAGGCGCAGTGCCACCTGGCGGCTGGGCCAAGGCTTATTCCACCAATCTCTACATCTTTAAATTTGCAGGCCTGCTCGTCAGCACGCTGGTCATCGCCCTAGCCTATGCGACATCCAACCAGAGACTCCGCCTCACAAGCCTGGTAGACAAGCAAACCCGCAAACTTCTGGAACATGAGGAGAACTTACTGTTCCAGCACCAGATCATCAGCATCAATAATCATATCGCCAATATTTTCCTGACCTCTCCTGCCGAAAAAATTTATACCGATGTACTCCATGTCATAATGCTCGCCCTAAACAGCCAATATGGCCACTTCGGCTACATTGACGATGAAGGAGATCTAATCTATCCACCCGAACGCGGCACACTATCTCTGGACAACCACGCACCTCATGACTGCTGGATCGACCTGAAGGGCAGCTGCCTCGACACCGATCCCGATAATTCATTAACTGTACCGATCATGCACCGCACCAGACTGCTCGGCCAATTCGGCGTGGCCAATAAACCGGGAGGATACACCCCCCGCGACAGAGAGATGCTGGAGCTCGTGGCCCTGCAGACTGCCCCCGCTCTCAACTCACTACAAAATGAGATTAGACAAAAAAAACAGCACGCAGAGCTGGAGAAGCAGTACCGCCAACTGCAAAAGATTGAAGCCGTGGGCCGGCTGTCAGGCGGCATAGCCCACTATTTCAACAATATGCTGGCTGTGATCTTAGGCAGTGCAGAGCTGGCATTAAATCAGATAACACCGGACCAACCCCTGCACAGGGACCTCCAGCGCATGGAACATGCTGCCCAGCGCCTGGCTGACATCACGTCCCAGCTGCTCGCCTTCGCGCGCAGACAGGCGGCATCTCCGCAGTTCATAGACCTAAACAGTACCATAGACAATATGCTGGAGATCATTCAACGCATCATCGGCCAGGATATCGAGATTTCATGGCTACCCGGAAACGACCTATGGCCGATCAGAATTGACCCCGCCCAGGTCGGCCGCATATTGACAAATCTCTGCATTAACTCCGGCAATTCCATTGATGGAGCGGGCAGGATTACAATAACAACCCAGAACGTCAGCATCGCCTACAGCGCAGAACATGTTGAGCCACCTCCTGGTGAATATATAAATTTAACCGTCAGCGACAATGGTGCCGGCATGAGCCAGGAGACTCTGGAACATATTTTCGAGCCGTTTTTCACAACAAGTGACAGCGCTACAGGCCTGGGCCTGACAACACTTTACGGAATTATCAAACAAAACGGAGGCTACATTAATGTGGAGAGCCACCCCAAACAGGGATCAACATTCAAGATATTCATCCCCCGGCACACCCCCCGGGTCATGAAATCCCCCGCAAAGACGCACATAAACACTGCAATTCAACAATGAAAGCCAGGGCTACCATGTCTGACTAAGCCACCACTCCAATGAGCAGTATGACCTCGACTACCGTTTCTTACGCCTTAAAACACCAAGGCAGCCCAGAGCTGAGCCCAAAAGCCAGATGGCGCCAGGAATAGGAACAACTGAACCACCGCGTACAGCCAGGCCGGCCGGGGCGCCCGAATTCTTCCCCTTGGACCCGATTGAAACGCCCTCATGAGTCAGATGAAACACAAACGCCTTCTTATCTGAAAACTCCGTATCGGACCAATACCATCCGTTTTCCGTAGCCAGATTTTCAAAATCACCGCTTTCGACGTCCCCTCCCAATTCATCAATCACCAGGTGGCCGAACTCGGTAGCGCCAACTTCAGTCTCGGTGCCATTGACACCCCCCGGCAATCTCCAGCTATCCTCTTCCCACTCGATACTGTATCCATCATAGAGATTGTAAGTCAGCTGGGAATCCAGGCCTTGCGCCCACTCCATCTGGGCATCCCAACGTCTTTGATCACCATGTCCGCCCCTGCTCTCTTCACCACAACCACCACCATCATCGTGCCCACCATCTTCACCACACCCAATCTTGTTGGCATAGTCCAGCCAGATCAGAGAGTTGCCATTATTGTCATCGTCCCAGATCAAATAGTACTCCTCACCATTATAGGTGGCGGTACCGATTGTTGTTAACGATGCGTTGGCTAAACCAGACAGGCCGATCAAGATTGATGCTACCAATAAACAGACAACTTTTTTCATCTAAACCTCCTTAGTCATAGAAGCATAAATCTGTCCGATCAAAGCTACTGACGGAGACAACAAGAAACATTGTGAATTACAGTATAATAAACTCACCCTCCTATGTTGTCAATATATTAGATTTTATCCAAATACCCATGCGAATGCACCTGACTGAAGCCCAGCTCACGCTTCTTTGAATATTTGCGACTCTGGATATGAATCACCTCCAGGTTGGTTTAGAATGAAGGCGCTTTTATCTGAAATATATGACAATGATGAAAGGATTTATGTGTGACATAAACCAGAATATCTATAGACGCACCTCACCCGAGAAAACGTGAGTTCCGAATTTTATAGGTTTCGATTCTGGCCCAACTTAGCTTATGCCTGATAAGCATGACACTTGATTTCCACCCCACCAAATGCCATGAAGAAATCAACATGAAAATTAGAACAATCCAATACTACGACCGCCAAACCAAGCAGATCTGCCAGGAGAAGGTCATGGGCGACGCCGCCATCAAGTGGGCCTACCAGAGCCTGAGCGGCCAGGCAATTTCCAGGCTGCTGTTCCGCTCATCACTTCTGAGCCGCCTGATGGGCCTCTACTTTGACTCGCCCCTCTCCAGGGGCCGCATCAACCGCACCATTGCCGACCTGGGCATCAATGAGAGCGAGTTTGCCAAACCCAAAGATGAGTACAGAAGCTTCAACGAGTTCTTCACCCGCAAACTTAAAGATGGGACCCGGCCCTACTCCATGGACGATAATCACTTCCTGAGCCCGGCTGACGGCCGCCTGCTGGTCTACCCGGATATCGATGGCGACACGGCCCTGAAGGTCAAGGGCGTCGAGGACACGCTGACCAACCTCTTCGGCCGGCGCCTGCCCGAGTTTGACGGCGGCCAGGTGGCGGTGGTGCGCCTCTGCCCGGCTGACTACCACTGGTTCCACTTTCCCTGCGACGGCGAAGTGATCGAGCAGGTCGAGGTCAAAGGGCAGTACCACTCGGTCAACCCGGTGGCGCTGGCGGCCCAGTCCCGCATCTTCTGCCTCAACAAACGCGCCTACAGCCTGATCGAGACTGCAAACTTCGGCCAGATAGCCTTCATGGAGGTGGGCGCCTTCGGCGTGGCCGGCATCCATCAACAGTATCAGGAACCAACAGTAAAACGCATGCAGGCGAAGGGTTACTTTGACTTCGGCGGCTCAACCGTGGTGCTGGTCTTCCAGCAGGATGTCATCAAATTTGACGATGACCTGATCGAGAACAGCGCCAAGGGCATCGAGACCTATGTCAAGGTCGGTCAGACGATCGCAGCCAGGAACTGAGCGATGGGCGGGAAGCTCTCTTTGGTGATCTCACCGCGCACGATGCCGTGCAGGTGGAAGTCGATCTCCACATAGCGCTTCTGCTCAACATCAAGTTTCTCAAACAGCTTGCGCGCTTGCGTTCCATCCACCTTGGGATCGCGCGGCGCCTGCATTATCAGACTCGGAATCTTAATCAGCTCCGGTTTCAGCTCGCGCATCAGCAGCCGCACCTGATGCAGGGCGCGCAGAGGGCAGCGCAGGTAGTTGATCTCGGGATTGTCGGCATGGTTTGTGGCAAACTGCAGCTTGGGATGCCTGATCAGCCGGCCGAGGGCCACGGCCAGGCCGACATTGTTGGCCTGCAGACTGGTGAACTTGAGCGGCGGGCTGATGGCCACCAGGGCGTCATAATCTCCAAGCTGGGCCTGCTGCAGGGCCAGGCCGGCGCCGGTCGAGAACCCGGCCACCACAACCCTGTCATGCAGCTGGCGCAGAATCTCGGCGCCCCTTTCAACCGAAGCGCGCCACTCCGCATGCACCCGACTCTGCAGATCGACGGCCGAGGTGCCGTGACCGGCCAGGCGCGGCGCATAGACCGTATAGCCCTGCTCATAGAGATAGTCGGCCAGCTGGCGCACCTCTGCAGGCGCGGCCATCAGGCCGTGAATCAGCAGAATACCGGCTTTTGCCTGCTCATTGTGCAGCAAATAGGGCCGGCCGATCTCAGGCGGTTTGGTCTCGCCCTCAAGGTAGTGCTCCTGGTACTCGGACTCAAAGAGGTCCAGTTCGGCCTGCTCCATCAAGCGCTCACATTGAAGACCGCATTGTAGATCAGGCCGTAGTGGCAACCCACCCCGATCAGCACCATGATGTGGAAGAGCTCATGCGAGCTGAAGCGGCCGGGCACCAGACGCGGCATCTTGCTGGCATACATGATGGCGCCCAGGGTAAAGGCGGCGCCGCCCACAAAGAGCAGGATGATCTCAATCTGCGGCATGACCGCCAGAATATCACGGACATTGAAGATCAGCAGCCAGCCCATCAGCGAGTAGATGGCGGCATAGAGCACGCGCGAGGCCCGCGGCAGGAAGATCTGAGTCAGCAGCCCCAGGCCCACCAGCGACCACTGGGCGATGATCATACCCCAGCGCCAGGGACCCTCCAGATAGATGTAGCAGACCGGCGTATAGCTGCCGGCAATCATGAAGAAGATCGCCATGCGGTCCATACGGCGCCAGAAGGAGATCTCATTGTCATGTTTCTTAAAGGCATGATAGAGCGAGCTGGCGCTGAACATGAAGATGCCGGAGATGCCGTAGACAATCGAAGTCAGCAGGCAGCCCAGCGAGCCGCTGGCCACACTGATCAAAAAAACCGTACCGATGGCAAAGGCGGCCACACCCACCAGATGCGAATAAAAGTTGAATGATTCTTCAGTCTTAATATACATATCTCTCCCCTTGTCTGCCCAAGCCTAGAATAAAGATAGACGCGGGTATAGCATTTTCCGGGGCTTTACAAATGTTTGACATAGAGGTGAAGCCGGGACAGTGACTGCCCCGGCTTATTATCAGGCTTTTTTGGGACCGGACTTGTAGAGCCAGATATAACCGGCCACGCCGGAGAAGAGTGAGGCCGCGAAGATACCAGTCTTGGCCATGTTCAGGATCTCATACTGACCCGGGAAGGAGAGCTCGGCAATGAAGATCGACATGGTAAAACCGATGCCGCCCAACATGGCCATGCCGATGATGTGCTTCATGGCGATATCCGCGGGCAGTTTGGCAATGCCAAGTTTGACGGCCAGCCAGGCAAAACCGGCAATGCCGAGCACCTTACCGAAGACCAGACCAACCGCGATACCCTGGGTAACCGGGTTAACCAGGGCCGCACTCAGAGATTCAATATTGAGCGGAATGCCGGCATTGGAGATGGCAAAGATCGGAATGATCAACAACGCCACCGGCAGATGCAGGTAGTGCTCCATGCGCTGCAGGGGCGCCTCAACCATCAGAAGCTCCTTATGCATAGCATGCAGCAGGGTCTTCTGCTTCTCATCCGGATAGATGCCGCAGTGCGAGCCCCTGCAGTCATCAAACCGCTCCAGCAGGCCGTGAATCTTACGGCTGAAGCGGGCAGTGCTGTGGCGCGGGCGGGCCGGCACGCAGAAAGCCACCAGCACACCGGCCACCGTGGCATGGATGCCGGAGTGCAGCAGGGTCAGCCAGAGAATGATGCCGACAACCAGGAAGGGCAGCGCGCTCCTTAAGCCCACATAGTTGAAGATAACCAGCAGCAAGAGCAGGCCGGCGGCAATTGCCAGAGCCGTGGTGCTGATATTGGCGGTATAGAAGAGCGCAATCACCATGACCGCGCCCAGATCATCGACGATGGCCAGGGCCACCAGCAGCACCGAGAGGCTGCGCGGCACGCGCTTGCCCAGCAGCACCACCAGCCCGACACAGAAGGCGATATCAGTCGCCATGGGAATGGCCCAGCCATCCATGTAGGGCGTGCCATAGTTGAAGGCCGCAAACACCAGCGCCGGCACCAGCATACCGCCGAGGGCGGCAAAGACCGGCAGGCTAGCCTGGCGCAGGTCGGAAAGCTCGCCGATCAGGACCTCGCGCTTGATCTCGAGGCCCACGATGAAGAAGAAGAAGACCATCAAGAACTCATTGATCCAGGCGTGCAGCGGCAGCTCCAGCTGCCAAGCCCCGAGCCCGATGGCAAAGGGCACCTCCAGCAGATGATGGTACTCATCACTCAGGGCACTGTTGGCAAAAACCAGCGCCAGCACCACAGCAACTATCAGCGCGATACCGCTGGTGCTTTCACTGCGGATAAACTCATCAAAGGGCGTCAGCAGCTTTTCCCACTTCTCTTCCAGCGGATAGAGGTATTTCCCGTCTTTATAATCTTTGTTATTTTCTTTCATCAAGGCTCCATGAGATAAAATGATACTCCCAGCTTAGTCGCATCTCAGCATCCCCCGGTTACAACAAAATATTATTCGACGGGAACCTCTTTGCAATAGGACAAGCGCCTTACCCGTTTCAACAAGACCGGTTGTCCCATCTCCCCGATTAAGTTAAGGTAATGTCATTCAAATGTTATCGGGAGGAGTTATGATCAAGCCGGCGGAATTCAGAGAACGCATCATCAAACTGCAGCAGCTAATCAAAAATGAGGATATCAAGGCCCTGCTGGTTTCAGCCGAGGAGAGCATCTACTACCTGACCGGGGTCAGCTATGTGCCGCTCGAGCGCCCCTTCTTCATCATCGTCAGGCCCAGCGGCGAGTGCGAACTGCTGGTGCCGACCATGGAGGATGAGCACATGCGTGCAGCCCCCAACATCAGCCGGGTCACCAGCTACTGGGAGTACCCCTCGCCCGAAGGCCTGGGCTGGCCCGAGAAGCTGAATGCGGCCCTGAGCGGTATTGATAAACTGGGGGTCGAGCCGAGCCTGCCGCGCGAGATCAGCGACCAGCTGGGCGGCTTCAGCCTCCAGACCCTGCCCCTGATCGAGGAGCTGCGCCTGGTCAAGTCCGCGGCCGAAGTTGAGATGGTAAAAGCCGCGGCCCGCTACAGCCAGCTGGCGGTCGAGAAGATCCTGGATACGGCCTACTACGGCGTCAGCGAGATTGAGCTCTTCGGCCAAGGTAGAAACGTACAGCTCAAGATCATCCAGGAGACCGACTGCGACCTCAAGGCCACCGACGTGCTGGCCGGCTCCTGGGTGGCACCCATGAGCGCCCAGCCCCACAGCATCCCGGCCGTGGACGACATCCTCAAAGAGGGGCCGCACATCGCCATCGGCTTTATCCGCGCCAACGGCTATGCCGCCGAGTGCGAACGGACCTACTTCCTGAGCCCGCCCACCAAAGAGGAGCAGGCCCACTTTGCAGCCATGCTCGAGGCATCCCGCATCGCCCTGGAGATGGTCAGACCCGGTATTGAGTGCGGCGAAATAGACAAGGCCGCCAACGACTTCCTGAAGGCCGAGGGCTACGATGGCTACCGGCTGCACCGCACCGGCCACGGTTTCGGCATCGGCAGCCACGAGGGGCCCTGGGTGGCCGAGGGCAGCCAGCACGTGCTGCAGGAGAACATGCTGATCAGCATCGAGCCCGGCATCTACATCCCGGGCCTGGGCGGTTTCCGCCACTCGGACACCGTGCTGGTCACCAGAGACGGCTATGAACTGCTGACCAACTACCCGCGCGACATCCAGAGCCTGACCATCACCAGCAGCAAGCCGCTCAAGCGGTTCAAGGGCAGAATTATCAGAAAGGTGGCCGGGATTTAATCCATAAAGTCATCGATCAGTTTGAAGATCTCATAGGAGCGCTTCAGGTCGGCCGGCGAGAGGTCGGCGGTCAGCTTCAGGATCGGATCGAAGAGGGCCTCTTTGATGTAGTCCACGTACTGGCCGTAGATGCGCTGTCCCTTCTCGCTGACGTTGAGGTAGATGTTCTTGCGGTTGCCCTCACGGGCATGGCGCTCCACCAGACCTCGCCCCTCAAGCAGCTTAAGGCTCTTGGTCATGGCGGCGCGACTGACCCCGAGGAGCCGGGCCAGCTCGGCCTGGTTGGCCTCGGGGTTTTTCATGATTATCTCCAGTGTCTGCATCTGAGCAAAACTGATGGGCTCCTCGGTACCGTAGATATCGGCGCGGTTGATGGTTGCGCCGTAACGGTTGTAGGTCCGGATGACCAGCTCCACCAGCCCGGTATACTCATTCAGCCACTGCATGCGTCACTCAGGCCTGGGCGGCCCAGTTGATGATGTCGGCAGTCACCTCTTCCTTGATGGGCTCGTTGAGCAGCTCATGGCGGGCCTTGGGATAGATGTTGAGGCGCACATTTTTGCAGCCGTTCTCCTTGAACTTGCGCTCGATCAGGCCGGCGCCCTCCTTGTGGCTCATGGCGCAGGGGTCGAGCTCGCCGTTGATCATCAGAATCGGCAGATCATCGGGCGTGGACTTGAAGCAGTCCTTGCGGTAGATGCGCTGCAGCCCCTTGAGCATCTGCTTGATGTACTCGGGGGTGATGGTGTAGCCGCACCAGGGATCATCCAGATACTTCTGCACTTCGACCGGATCGGACGAGATCCAGTCCGAGGCGGTCTGGCAGTTCTCCACCTTCTTGGCAAAGCCGTCAAAGGCCATGGATGTGATCAGCTTGCTGGGCCGGCGGCGGTCAAAGATCTTCATCATAATGGTGGCCAGCAGGATGCCGGGCGCGGCCAGGGGGTTGGGGGTCGGGTTGCCGCAGAGGACAGCGCCCTTGACCGCCTCGCCGTGAAGGGCAATGTAGTTTCTGACCAGCATGGAGCCCATGGAGTGGCCGAAGATGAAGAGATCCTTGCCCGGATGTTTCTCCTTGATGATGGTGCTGAGGTGGTAGAGGTCATCGACGCAGAGCTGCCAGCCGTCATTAAGGTCCGAGAAGTAACCCAGCTGGCCGCCGAGCTGCTCGGAGCTGTGGCCGTGGCCGCGGTGGTCGGTGGCATAGACGGCATAGCCGGCCCTAGTCAGGGCTTCGGCAAAGCGGCGGTAGCGCGCGGCGTGCTCGACCGAACCGTGCACGATCTGCATGACCCTGCTGATCTCGGTGCCCGCATCGGGCAGCCAGCTGTAGACGTGGATATTGAGGCCGTCGGCGGCCTTAAAGGTAAAAGTTGTTTCCTGCATATGGTTCACCCTCCATTTATTGTTAACCCCATTAACAATAAATTCATCAAGATTGTCAATGACAATCATAGACCGGCTATTCAAACCAAAACAGTTTCCCATGCGCGCGCAAGCTGTTAAGGTGCCCTAAAATCAAACCGGGAGTGTCACATGATTTATCTTAGCTTGATGGATTTCCAACAGGGAGCCCTGATGATTGCCGCAATAGTTCTGATCTGCCTGCCGCTGATCGGCCTGGCCATCCTTGAAATTCTGCGCAAAAAGTCCAGCCGCCCCATCAATTATAGGCTCTACCTGCCGGCCATCACGGCGCTGCTGCTCTACTTCGGCGCCATCTACGGCTACTTCTTCCATGACCAGTTCTACTGGGCCCAGGTGGCTGACAGCAAGCTGACCCTGGAGTACGAACTGCCCTCACGCAGCATTGAGGTGCCGCTGGAGCAGATTGAGGAGTACAGGTTTGAAGAGTGCGGCCTGCTCAACATCCGCATGTACCGCACCCTGATCATAACCCAGGAGGAGACCTACCGCAGTGCCCGTTTCTTTGAGCGCGAAAACCGGCAGGGCTGGCTGGAGACCTACCTCCCGCCTATTTATCAAGCAGATCACGAATAGCCAGCGCTAGTTCACGTTTGGCCACCGGTTTATTAAGACAGTATCTGATGCCCACCGCCTCAGCCTTGCGGCGCACATCCTCATCATAAAAACCGGTGCACAGAATCACCGGCAGTTCCGGCTGAAACTGGCGCAGACGGCGCACAAGCTCAATGCCGCTCATCTTGGGCATGCTGAGGTCGGTAATCATCAGATCATAGCCAGCATCAGCCATGGCAACCAGCGCCTCCTCGGGGTCCGCCAGCACGCTCACCGCGTAGCCCATTCGTGCCAGCAGCTCCTTAAGCAGATTGCGCAACATCTCCTCATCATCAACCACCAGAATACGCTCGCTGCCCAGCGGCAGCTCATCCTCCAACGCCTCTTCCGGCGCCGGCAGATCCCCTGCCAAAAGCGGCAGGTAGACCTTAAAGCTGCTCCCCTGACCGGGCTCGCTGTAAACATTGACGACCCCGCCCAGTCTCTCCACAATGCTCTGCACGATCGAGAGGCCCAGCCCGGTGCCCTCCCCCTGTTGTTTGGTGGTGAAATAGGGATCAAAGATACGCTCCTGCAGCCCCGGCTCAATGCCCGGGCCGCTGTCACTGACAATCAGCCGCACATAGCGTCCGGCCGCCAGATTAAGCAGCTGCTCGGCATCAATATCCACCACCTCAAGCCCGATGCTCAACAGTCCGCCGCCATCCTTCATGGCCTGATAGGCATTGGTGGCCAGATTGACCACAATCTGATGAAGCATGGTGGGTTCGGCCAGCACCAGACAGCTCTCCTTGGTGATGGCGCCCTCAATTGCGATGGTCGCCGGAATGGAGGCCCGCAAAAGTTTCAACGTCTCCTTAACCACCAGCTCAATCTGGATTGGTCTCAATTCCCGCTCACCCATACGGCTGATATTCAGGATCTGCTGAACCAGATCCCTGGCTCGAAGGCCGGCCCCCATGATATCATTCAGATACTTATCGGCCTTCTCCTTTGATTCACTGGCCATGGCCACATCGGCGCACCCCAGAATGATGCCCAAGATGTTATTGAAATCATGGGCGATGCCCCCGGCCAGGGTGCCGATCGCCTCCATCTTCTGAGACTGGCGCAGCTGCTTTTCCAGGCGCGTCTCCTTGGTAATGTCACGTTTGACGGCCACATAGCTGACAATGCGTCCCTCCCGATCCTTGACCGGCGAAATCGAGGCATCCTCCTCGTAGAGTCCTCCATCCCGGCGCCTGTTGATCAGATGTCCCTGCCAGACATGTCCGCCACTCAGAGTTCGCCACATCTCAACATAAAAGCGGTCATCATGGCGGCCACTCTTCAGGAGGCGCGGATTTTTACCCAGCACCTCCGGCACAGCATAACCCGAAACCCTGGTAAAGGCCGGATTGGCATACATGATGGAACCCTCAGCATCGGTGATCAGAATAGTCTCGGCGGCCTGCTCGATGGCCGTAATCAAACGGTCGCGATCCTTCTGCGCCAACTCCTTGCGCCTAACGTTGTAGCGCAGCTCCGCATTGATATTAACAATCGTAGCATAACGCCAGATCACCACCAGAATCACAATCAGAAGGGCGATGCTGCTGACGCTGATGGTTATACGGTTTGCCTTCCAGAACGACTCTTCAGGCATCATCCAGCGCGCATAGATATCGCGGTAGGTCTGAGATTCAATCAGCTCCGCAACGGCCGCATCGATGCGTTCCAGCAGATCCGGGACACCCCTGCGCACACCGATGGCGCGGTCAATCACAGCCAACGGCTCGCCAACCCGCCGCAAACGCTCGCCGACCCCGACGCTGTCCGAAATATGCACAACCACCGGATCCGGATATATCAGAGCGCCGACGCGCTCCGCCAGCAGCATGAAGATCGCATCCTCCGGGTCATGCATTATCTCCGTGCGCACGCCCCGGATGCCTGACGCAAGCTGCACCCCGACGCTGCCCCGCACCACGGCCAGATAGAGACCGTTCAGATCATCAGCACCGCTGATGCGACTCTCGCTCAAAACCCAGATACTGACCGTCACACTCTCCAGCGGGCGGCTGTATTCCAGCCATTCAGCATGCTGCGGCAGAGTGCTGACATTGGGAATCAGGTCAGCCTGCCCCTCCCTGACCGCCTGATAGACATCGCTCCAGCTGTCATAGATCTGATACTCGACCATGATATCCAGTTCACGGGCAATCTGATCCATGACCTCGATGGCAAAGCCGGTCATGACACCGGTGGAGTCTTCAATGTAGTAGGGCGGAAAGGATCGCGGCACCGCGGCCACGACGCGCTCGGCCGCCTGCAGCAGACCGGCGCAGAACAGTGATGAAAATATCGCTACAATTAAAACTTTTTTCATAGACGCCTCACTTACAATTTAATGTAAGTGAGGCATTTCACAAGCTACTGGACCCTACTGATTGAGCGTTGGATGATCCGTTCCAGCAGCCCCGGAAACAGCCGTTTCAGGAGATAGACCAGCTTGCCCTCGCGGCCCGGGATGATGATGAAGCGCCCCTTGCGCATGCCATCAAGCAAGGCAAGCGCGACCGCGGCCGGCTGCATGACCCCGCCGCCCTCGGAGGCCGCGATGGTCTCGGCCGGCTTGGTAATGTTCTCCTCAGCAAAGCCGGGGGTGTCAGTATCGGGCGGACAGAGCACCGAAACACCGATTCCGCGGCCCCTGAGCTCACTGCGCAGCACCTCGGAGAATCCCACTGATGCATACTTGCTGGCCGCATAGTCGCTGTAGCCGAAGACCCCGATGAAGCCGGCCATGGAGCTGACATTGACGATGTAGCCATTCTGCATCTTCGGCACCAGGGCCGCGCACATGCTCCACTGGCCGTAGAGGTTGGTGCGCATGGTGGCGTCAAACATCTCATAAGTGATATCTTCAAAGTAGTGCGGCACGGCGCGCCCGGCGCAGTTGATCAGGATATCCGGCACGCCCTGCTCGTTTACGGCCAGCTCGACCACCCGCTGGACCATCTGATTGTCGGTCACATCCAGGCTGTAGGCCGTCAGGCCGGTGGCATCCAGCTTAGCTTGCGTGCGACCGAAGATCACGACATGCGCCCCCTCCCTGACCAGCAGGCGGGCCGTCTCCAGGCCGATGCCGCTGGAGCCGCCGGTGATAAAAACAAGTTTCTCCTTAAAACTCTCAATCTTCATTACATCTCCTCATTTTCAACCAAAAATTCAGCCACCTCTTCGAGCTGATCCTCACTGAAGACCCGGATGCCATTCTGCCTGAGCAGGGCCGCACAGACGCCCTGGCCCCTGATCAGTTGGCCGCTGAAGCTGCCGTCATAGACAAACGCGCTGCCGCAGGAGGGGCTGCGCTCCTTCAAAATGGCAGTTCTGATACCGTGCTGACGGCAGAGTTCAAGCGCGTGATAGGCGCCGGCCACAAAGGCCTCGCTAATGTCGTCGCCGGCCGCGGTGATGACCCGGCGCTGCCGGATCTCGGCGGGCGGACGCGGCACACTCAGACCACCCTCAACCTCAGGACAGACCTTAACCAGCCGTCCCTCGGCCACCCAGCTGTCGAGCAGGCTGTTTCTGAGCGGCACACTATTGCCGTCATAACGCACCGCATCGCCCAAGAGGCAGGCGCTGATCAGGATCTTCCGCATAGGTTCTCCTGTTTAGCACCCAGCTGGCCGCAGGCCGCCCTGATCTGCTGGCCGCGAGACTGGCGCAGGCGCACAAAGATACCGCGTTCGACCAGCAGCGTTCTGAAAGCCTCAACTTGCATATCGTTCGGCATCTTGAACGGCTCACCGCCGTTATAGGCGATCAGGTTGAGGCGCGCCGGAATTCCAGCCAGGAAGGCGGCAATGCCATCAGCATCCGCAACCCGGTCATTGACCCCGGGCAGCAGCACATATTCAAAGAAGATCACCTCGTCGCGCTTGAGCGGAAATTTTTGCAGCGCATCCTTGAGGCGCGCCAGGGGATAGGTCCTGTTGATGGGCATCAGCTTGTCGCGCAGCTCGTCACCGGCGGCGTTCAGGGAGACGGCCAGGCGCAGGCGCGAATCCTTGATGGCCGCCAGTTTCTCGATGCCATCAGCATGGCCGGCCGTGGAGATGGTGATGTGGCTGGGGCCGATGCCGAAGGTGCGCGGATCGTTCAGGACCCGCACGGCCTGCATGACAGACTCAAAGTTGTCGAAGGGCTCGCCCATGCCCATGAAGACGATGTTGTCGATCCGATGGCCGAACTGATGACGGGCGGCCCAGACCTGCCAGATGATCTCGCTGACGCTCAGGTTGCGCTTCAAACCCAGCCTGGCGGTGGTGCAGAAGGCGCAGCCGCGGCCGCAGCCCACCTGGGACGAGATGCAGAGGGTCGTGCGCCCGTCGGCCGGAATGATGACGCTCTCGATCAGCTGAGCGTCGTGGAGACGGGTGACAAACTTGGTGACCTCGTCACTCTCCTGGCCGGCCACCGCGCACTCCGGCAAGCTGATTTGCAGCTCCTGCGCCCAGCGCGCCCCAAACTCCGGCACTGCCGAAAAATCAAGGTTACCATGTTTGAAGACCTCGCGGCAGAGGGCACCGGCATGAAAAAGACCCTTGCCGTGCTGCTTTTTAAGTTCAGCTGCCAGTTCACTGCTGGTCAGACTCAGAATGTCGATCATAGCCTGCCCATAGCATGAATATCGCTGCATTCAAAGTTCTGAGCCGCTTCCAAAAAATAGACGCTGTTTTCACTGGCAATTAGTCACAAAATGGTTTTAGCATGCAGCATCTTATTGGTCCGACCAATCAACAGCGAGGAGTTTAATATGGAAGAGAGATTCTGGCATCAGAGTTACGACAACCATGTCCAGTGCGGACAGGACTACCCCCAGACCAGCGTACAGGCCTTTCTGAGCGCAACAGCCAAACGTGTCCCCGACAAAACTGCAATCATCTTCGGCGACCTGCTGGATGGAGAACTCCATCACCGGCGCATATCCTATGCCGAGCTGGATGAGCTGACCAGCCGCTTTGCCGGCGCCCTGCAGGCCAACGGCCTCAAAAAAGGTGACAGGGTTGCCTTGTACATGCCCAACTGTCCCCAATATATGATCGGCCACTACGGCACCCTCAAGGCCGGCGGCATCGTGGTGCCCTGCAACGCCCTGATGGTGCCCCGCGAAATTGAGGCCCAGGTCAACAATGCCGGCGCCACCTTCATGCTGGTGGCCGGCCAGTTCTACCGCAACCTCAAAGAGATCCGCACCGGCCTCAAGAAGGTCATCGTCACCAATATTGCCGACTGCTTCCCGGATGAGCTGCGCGACGGCGCCACAATCGTCAACGTCATCGAGAACGACCAGACGCAGTACCTGACCAGCTTCCTGGAGGCCCCGGTTGCCGAGCCGGTTCAGATTGAGCCGAATGACACCGCCATCCTGCTCTACACCGGCGGTACCACCGGCACCCCCAAGGGCGCCGAACTTAGCCACCGCAACCTGGTCTGCAACGCGCTGCAGATGGGCCTCTGGACCTTCGGCCCCAAGCGCGCCGACCTGAATGAGCGCATCATGACCATTCTGCCCATGAGCCACTCCTACGCCATGACCATGTGCATGAACATGGCGGTCTTCAACGGCTACGAGCAGGTCATCGTGCACAACCCCAAAGATTTCAATCTCTTTCTGGAGACCATCGACAAACATAAACCAACCTACACCGCCGCCGTGCCCGCCATCTACACCACCATCAACTGTCATCCGGAGATCCTGGAGGGCAAGTACGACCTGACCTCCATCAAGATCTGGGTCTCGGGCGCCGCCAGCCTGCCCTCTGAGGTGCAGAACGCCTTTGAGACCATCACCAGCTGCAAGATCATCGAGGGCTACGGCCTCAGCGAAGCCTCGCCGGTCACCCACTTCAACCCGGTCTCGGGCGGCGTGGTGGGCTCCATCGGCCTGGCCGTGGTCGACACCGACGCCAAGATCGTGGACTACGAGACCGAAACTAGGACCCTCGCGCCGGGCCAGGACGGCATCCTCTGCATCAGCGGACCGCAGGTCATGAAGGGCTACTGGAACAACCCCGAGGAGAGCGCCAAGGTGCTCAAGAAGGATGCGGACGGCAAGGTCTGGCTGCACACCGGTGACGTGGCGGTCATGGACGAGCGGGGCTTCGTGCGCATCAAGGACCGCAAGAAGAACATGATCCTGGCCGCCGGCGGCTTCAACGTCTATCCGCGCGAAATTGAGGACCGCATCTATGAGCACCCGGCCGTGCATGAGACCGCGGTCATCGGCGTGCCGGTCGGCAGCCCCAACCAGCGCATCAAGGCCTTCATCACCCTCAAGCCGGGCAAGAGCGCCAGCGAGGATGAGATCATCAAATGGTGCAACGACGGCCTCTCCAAGTACAAGGTGCCCAAGCAGGTCGAATTCTGCGAAGAGATCCCCAAGACCACCGTGGGCAAGATCTCGCACCTGATGCTGCAGAATCAGGAGAGCTAGATATTGGGGGAGGCTTCGCAAGCCTCCCCAACTATTCAGACCGCAGTACAAATAACAGTTGTTCATAGATCAATTTGCATTTATATTACTAAAAGCAATTATAAGGAGCAATCTATGAACAGAAGCATCTTGATCATCGCTATCTTGTTGGCCCTTTGCGGCTGCAACAGCCAGGACCCCGCCAGCTATCCCCAAACCGAAGAGCAGATCGTTGTGACTGACGGCAAGGATCTGGATAGCGCCATAGAGGTACGCCTGGGCAGCCCTTTGAACCTCAACCAGTATGAACCCGACACCACCGATGCCTATTGGCAGATCACAGACCAAGACCTGAACGGCGAGATCACCGAGAACAGTTTCATCGCCTATGAGGAGGCAATCTTTCAGCTGCAGCTGATCGACCGGGACGAAATCGTTGCCAACCTTACTATTGCCGCCAAGCAGTACCTGCACGACAGTGAGCTGCGCCTCAACCAGATCCAGGTGCTCGGCACCCACAACAGCTACCACCGCGCCGGCCCGCTCGCATACCTCATCAAGGATTGGCGCTACACCCACGAGCCCCTCGACACCCAGCTCGACATGGGCGTGCGCCAGTTTGAGCTCGACCTGCACTACGGCCTCTTCGGCCTCGAGGTCTACCATGTGCCGGTGGTGGACGGCCTGACCACCGCCAAGTACTTTGAGGACCAGCTCGAGACCCTCTACAACTGGTCGCTTAATAACCCGGGCCACCTGCCCATCATGGTTATCATGGAGCTCAAGGATGAACTGGACATCATCAAATTCAGCGGCCGCATCAATAAAGTTGACGAGGAGATCCTCAACATCTGGCCGCGTGAAAGAATCATCACCCCCGACGATGTGCGCGGCGAATATGCCACCCTGCCCGCGGCGATCCAAAGTGCGGGCTGGCCAAGCTTAAGCTTCTGCCGCGACAAGATCATGTTCATGCTGCACAATGGCGGCGACTACCGCGACGAGTACTTTGCTGAGGGTCAGAACAAGATCATGTTCGCCGATGCCGCCTTCGACCACCCCTACGGCGGCTGGAAGACCCTCAATACGCCCGGTGACGATGTCAAAGAGCAGGTGGAAAACGGCCTGCTGGTGCGCACCCGCGCCGATGCCGAGTGCGAGCAGGCCATCAACGAGGACTACACCACCCAGGAGGCCGCCTGGGCCTGCGGCGCCCAGATGGTCTCCACCGACTTCCCGGCCCCGCCCAGCTACAGCAACTACTTCTGCCAGGTCCCCGGCGGAGCACCAGCCAGGCCCAACCCGGTCACAACTGTAGAGGGGGAGTATGACGCCCTGGATATCGAAAATCTGGGTTACTGAAACAACCGGGCAGGTCATACGGCCTGCCCGGCTTTGCATAAATTTTTCTAATACTATATCATTTAGCTAAATATATAGCTAAGTGTACATTTTTACACACGATTGTGTAGATTTTTGACCACAGTCGCAATTTTTTACCCAGCAAGTGATCATTTAAATTTATTTATCCAAATCATGGCTGCGCGAAAGCAGGCCATCTTTTAAAAATCGCCAGATCTGGCACGCAAATTGTATTGTTTTCAGTGTGGTCCGCAGGACCATAGGGATTATAAAATACAGAAAATAAAGAAAATTTATTAACAAAAATTAACGAAAGGAGCTAAAAATGCTGAAAATCAAAAAGATCGCCAAGAGCTATGTTGAAGCAATTCTTTTCATTGCCAGACACAGATACGCTACCCGCTAAGGGCTTCAGCCCTTGCGGGTCAGCCGTTATCCATCAACCCTCTTCTATGGGTATCAAAACAACCGTTTCCAGATCAGATTTAGCAACTTCGCGCGGATCATTCATATAGATCTCAACTGACTCAGCTCCAGGACGATAGCCCTCTTTTGCCATCCAGGCCTGCATCTGTTCATAGGTCTTGCCCACCTTGTGATAGGGACCGCGATGCAGACACTGCACATAGCGCCCACCCGGCAACTCGCCCAGCTCGATCTCGCCCTCACCATCCAGGTCGCACTCCAGCGGGAAGGCCATCTCAAAGGTGAACTTGCGGCTGAACATCTTGAAGAAGGCCGTCAGCTTGCCCTCATTGGCAAACTCATCCCAATCGACATGCAGGTAGCGCGCATAGGGCGCCTGCTTAGGCGCACAGCCCTGCGCCTCCATGAAGGCCGCAATCCTCATGAAGCCGCCGCCCATCACCTTGGGCATCTGGAACATGCCGGCCGTGGCCGTAATCTTAAGCACACTAACCCGCTCGCGGGTTACAATTTCAATCTTCTGCATAAACCCCTCCCTGAGACGCCATTTTACCCAACCCGCCCAGTGAGGCAAGATCAAATGCTTAAACCGACCTCATAGCCGGCCTTGTTGGCCTCCAGCACCCGCCCGCCTCTGGACGAGTCGCCGATATTGACCACCTGCGCAGCGGCATTCAGCCTGACGCACTCCTCATAGAGGGCATCGTCGGGACGCACCCCCATGGAGAGAATCACCAGATCGGCCGCCAGATTCTGCTCGACAAACTCCTCATGGTGGCGCTTCAAATCCGGCAGCACCAGGGAGTCGGGCAGATAGTTCCAGACCGGGGCCTTCATCAGCGGCTTCATGAAGGGTTCGATCAAGGGATTGATGAAGTTGTCCGGCAGCAGCGGGCGCCAGGTGTTGTAGGCGTCCGGCACGTTGTGGGCCACATCACGGTCCACCACCACCCGATTCGCCTCGATGCGCTTGAGGCGCGTGCAGTTAAGGAGCTTGACCCCCTTCATCTCCAGATGGTGCAGCATGTAGCCGCGGGTCGGCGTGTTGGACTGCAGCATGAAGTGGGGCAGCATCTCGATCACCGTCACATCCCTCTTGCCGTGGTCCCAGGCCAGCCAGTGGGCCACCTCGCAGCCCACCACACCGCCGCCGATGATCACGATCCTCTCGGCCCCGGCAATGGGCGCCGGATCGCGCAATAGATCCACGGCCTGCTGCGCCAGCCCGATACCCTCGATGGGCGGCGCGATCGGTTTGGCGCCGCTGGCGGTCACGATCACGTCGAAGCCGGCCCTCTTAAGTTCCGCGGCATCCACCGCTTGTCCAAACTTGAGTTTGAGACCGTGCTCCGCGCTGGAGTGCTTGAGCCAGCCAGCCAGATAATCAACATAGTTGACCACATCAAACTTGATGGGCGGCACCGAGCCCGGCAGCAATGTGCCGCCGGGGCGCTCGGCGCGCTCAAAGAGGGTCACGTCGTGGCCGCGCTCAGCCGCCGTGCAGGCGCACATAATGCCGGCCGGCCCGGCCCCCACCACCGCAACCCTGCGCGGCTTGGCCCTGGGCGGCACCTGCGGATAGACATCCTCGAAGGCTGTGCGCGGATTGACCGCGCAGACCGGATGGCCGCCCTCGGTATACTCATGGATGCAGCCCTCGCCGTCGCCGATGCAGGGAATGATCTCCTGGACGCGCCCGGCATAGGCCTTGTTGGGCCAGTAGGGGTCGGCCAGCAGGGGTCGGCCCAGCATGACCATGTCGCACTGGCCGCTACGCAAAGCACCCTCGGCCAGATCGGGATAGCCGAGCTTGCCCACGGCCACCACCGGCACCGCCATTCCGGCATTGGACTTGACCTCATGCGCGGCAAAATGCTGCTTGACCGTGGCCGCCACATCCAGGAAGGTGCCCGGCGGCATCTCGCCCGGCAGATGTGGCAGCCAGAGGTTGTCATAGCAGCCCAGATCAACATCAAAGATATCCACGCCGGCCTTAACCAGCTCGAGCATCAACTCCAGGGTCTGATCCACGCTGCGCTCAACCCCGAACTTCTTGAGCTGCGGCACTTTTCTCAGCCGCTCGCCATAGGTGGCTTTGAGCATCAGGGAGAGATCGATGCGGTACATGATCGGGTAGTTGGGCCCCACCCGGCGGCGCACCTCCTCGACCAGCTCGATACCGAAGCGCTGCCAGTCGGCATAGCGGCCGCGCTTGCGCCGATTGAAGGCCGGGTCGGTCAGCTGCTCGATCAGATAACCCATGTGGCCGTGCAGATAGACGCCGTCAGCCAGCATGGCCTTGGAGTCGGCCGCGGCCTGGCCGGTATCCTTGATCAGTTTGCGGATCTCGATGTCCAGCAGGGGCCGGCAGGGCACGGCCGAGGCGTAGAAGTTGGGATTGATGGAGCTCGAGACCGGCAGCTTGCCCTTGTAGAGACTCTCGGGCGATCCGTTGCGCCCCAGACCGGGCGAGAGCTGCACGAAGAACTTGGCGCCGTGGGCCTGGACCTTCTTGGCGCAGTCGCGCCAGGCCGACCAGTTGGTGCGCCGGTCGATGCGCGGAAAGATGGTATGGCCATGACGATCGCGCAGGGTCTTGTCGGCCGTGCCCACCGGAATCAGGCCGGTGGTGATCAAGCCGACCCCGCCGCGGGCGCGCTCGGCAAAGTATTCAATCATCTTCTCGCTGGGCTTGCCGCTCTCCTCGCACATGCAGACATTGCCCATGGGCGCCATCACAATGCGGTTCTTAACCTTGATACGGTTGATCATAATCGGCTCAAAAAGCTTCTCATAGGGATAGAGCTCGGACGTCATGCGTCCCCGCTTCAGATTTTCAGGATCCTCAAACCAGCTGGCAAAGAAGCGGCTCCACTCTTCAGGCTTATGTGCATACTTCATCTAAGCATTCTCCCGGGCCCAGCGTTTCAGCTTGCGGGCCTCCCACCACTGGTAGGGAATACCGGCGGCAAAGAGCTGATTTAGCTTGTTGGTGATCACAAAGATCTTGGATGGAAAGATATAGGGCTTGTTTTCCCTCAGACCTTGCACCATGCGGGCGGCCACATGCTCGGCACTCTGGGATGGGAAGGGCACCTTGACGTTCTCCGAGCCGGTGGCGCTGAAGAACTCAGTGCGCGTGGCAATGGGGCAGACCATCTGAATGTGCTGATCTCTGCCGAGCTCGAAGCGCAGCCCGTCGGCAAAGCCCTTGAGGGCCGCCTTGGTCGAGCTGTAGAGGGTGTAGCCGGGCAGGGCCATCCAGGACATGGCGCTGGCCGTGATCATGAAGTTGAAGGGGGCACTGCCCTTGAGCTGTTTAAGCTTCTGCAGGGCGTAGATCGGCGCGTAGACATTAGTGCGGAAGATCTTGTCGATCCGCTGCCAGTCGGGCTCACCGATCATCTCATAGTAGGAGAAACCGGCATTGTTGATGAAGATGTCGATACCGCCCAGCTCCTGTTCAGCCATCTGAAACAGGCGATCAACACCATCCTGAGTTGAAATGTCACACTCGCGGTAGATCAGATTGGGATGCTCATAATCCAGAACATTGACCCGCCGGGCCACGGCCAGAATCCGGGCCCCCTCATCCAGCAGAGCCAGACAGAGCGCCTTACCGATACCGGCCGATGCGCCGGTCAGAACAATTTTGCTACCATTCAACTGCATCTTGGACCTCCTTATCAAAACAAAACTTGCATATAGCAACCTTTATAGAGACTATAGTTGCACTATGCAAGTTAAATTTTAAAGCGGTCGCAAGGACCTGAGATCACTTACTCTTTGACTTGCAGAATCCGCGAAAGATTGCCCACGGCCAGCAGCAGGGCCTGCTGCTCGGATTCAGAAAACTCGGCAAAGTTGGCCGAGACAATCTCATAGTGGAAATCTTTGATTGACTGGATCACCTCACGGCCATCATCCGTCAGATGGACATGGATGTTGCGCTGATCGCTATCATCCTTCTCCTTGAGGACATAGCCCTTCTTCTCCAGGCTCTGAACCATGCGAGAGGCGGTGAAGAGCGGAATATCCATCTCCTGGGCCACCTCGGAGATGCGGCAGCCCGAGTTGTTCAACAGATACTTCATGAAGTACATGTCGCGCCAGCTGAGCTTAAAGCGCGCCTGATCCATGCGCTCAAAGTGCTGCACATCCTTCAGAAACTTATAGATCAGCTCATCAAACTCGGCCCTAGGTAACAGATCAGGCATAACTCCTCCGTGGTGGGCCTTATAGCATCCGAAAATGCTATTGCATAGTGATAGCATCAACCGGGCACTGCTCGCTGCAGATCCCGCAGCCGAGGCAGAGTTTCCCCTCGGCCATGTAGGGTTTGGCGTCGCCGCCGTCACCAACCGCAGTCAGCCCCAGGCAGGCCACCGGACAATCCTCGACGCAGGAGCTGCAGGCCATGCAGAGCTCCAGATCAAAGCCGGGCTTGGGCCACTCGGAGCGCTTAACCTTCATGCAGGTAACGCCATTTGCATCGCTGACAGCTTCGGTCGGGCAGACCCTGCCGCAGGCCCCACAATCGATACAGCCAGCCGCATCGATTGCATGCACACCCTTCTTCTCGCCGCTGATCACAGCTGCCGGGCACACCTTGACGCAGGCCCCGCAGCCGATGCACTTCTGATTAATACTATGCGCCATGCTGCACCCCCTGCGGCCGGCCGCTTGTCCGGTCCCAGCCAAACTCCTGCCAGTAGTCCTGCATCATCTTCTCCACCTCGACGCTGCGCCCGGCATTAGGTCCGTCATCAAGCGGCGGTAGCCCCAGGGCCCTATCCGAGATCCGGTTCTGCCAGGGATCGACCCCGTGCTTGATGTTGAAGGACTGCTTCAAAGTCTGGATATTGGCGCCGATCTGCAGATACTCCTCAGGCGTCCGCTGCCAGCCGGTGGCGGCGTTCAGCCACTCTAGAATCGGGATGCGGTCAACCCCCAGGAAGGCCCCGAAGAGGCAAAGGCCGGAAGAGTTGACGACATTCATAAACTTGCTCTGGGCCGCGGCCGAGCGCGCCTTGTCATAGTCACTGCGATACTTCTCGCGCTTCAGGTAGAACATGCTCGCCTTGGGCAGCTTTCTGTCCCACTTCCAGAGCTTGAACATCTCATAGTAGAGCTGCGAGCCAAGGGTGTGACGCCCGGGCGTGGGCTCCACCGAGTAGTGCAGGCCGAAACCGGGGTCCAGCCGGCTGTCATGCATGGCCGGCTCCTGGCCGCCCGCATGCACCGCAAACTTTTCGGCGCCCCTGCCGATGCGCTCGGCGGCGGCCTTGCTGCCGTCGGCCAGCAGATCACCCAGCCCGTCGCGCCTGATCATCTTATGGACCAGGGTCACAATGGCGTCGGTGTTGCCCCAGGTCAGGCTGAGGCCATCGGTATCCTTCATCGTCAGCAGGCCGGCCTCAAAACACTCAATGGCAAAGGCCACCGTGGCGCCGGCCGAGATGCTGTCCATGCCGCCGCGGTTGAGCAGCTCATTGAGGTAGAAGAGCGAATCCAGGTCCTCGTTCATGCAGAGGCCGCCGAGCGCCAGGACCGTCTCATACTCGGGCTTGTGGGTCTCGGTATAGCGGCCGTTCATCTTGCAGATGCCGCCGCAGCCCAGCGGACAGGAGTAGCAGTGGTACTTGACCTCCTCGCACTCGGTGAAGCGGTCCGGATTGATGGGCCCCATCTGCTTGAAGCCGAAATCCTTGGGGGTGCCGGCCCAGTTCTTGAGCGGCGAATCACCCATGGTGATCGACATCTGATTCATGCCGGCCGTGCCCCACTTCTTCAGAATCACCTTATAGAGCAGGCCGTCGATGGCCATGGCCGCCGGCAGAACCCCCAGCAGCCAGCCGGTCAGGCCGGTCATGAAGCCCTTGACAAAGGGCGGCTGAAACTGGACCCAGCGGTTGCAGCGTTTCGATAGATTTTTGACTTCCGCCCGATTGTGCACCGGAATGCGCATGTGACCGTCCAGCACCACGGCCTTGAGCCGCTTGGAGCCCATGACCGCGCCCAGGCCGCTGCGGGCCGCGATGCGGCCGCGGTCATTGCAGACCCCGGCGATCAGAGACATGTTCTCGCCGGCCGGGCCGATCAGGGCCACCTTGGCCGTCGGGCGCGTCTCCTCAATCAGCTGCTGCTCGGCCTCCACCGCATCCAGGCCCCAGAGGTGGGAGGCGTCGCGCAGCTCGGCGCGGCCGCCCGCAACATAGAGATAGACCGGTTTATCCGAGATGCCCCTAAAGAAGATGCCGTCATAGCCGCAGCGCTTGATGGCCGGAGCAAAGGAGCCGCCGCAGTTGGCGTCGCCCCAGGTGCCGGTCAGGGGCGATTTGCCCACCACGCTCCAACGGCCGCTGAAGAGCGAACCCGTTCCGGTCAGCAGCCCCGGCAGCATGCCCAGGATGTTGTCCGGACCAAGGGGGTCGGCCCCGGCCGGGATACGGTCATAGAGAATGCGGGCCGCCAGCCCCTGCCCGCCGAGATAGTCGCGATAGACATCATCGGCAAGCTGCTCAGCTTCAATCTTGGAACTCGAAAGGTCAACCGTCAGGACTCTGCCCATATAGGCCATAGACACCTCCATTTCAATATATAGCAAACTTTATATCTTCAATAGTTGCTACATGCAATATAAATCAGAGACCGTCCAGTCTGCCGAGCACCTCCACCAGGTGCCACATATCGGCCAGGGAGCCGATGGTGATGCGCAGATATTCGGAGATGCGCGGCATCTCAAAGTGGCGCACCAGAATATTCTGCTCGCGCAGGCGCTGCAGCAGCTCCTTGGCCGCCATATGGGGCGGGCGCACCAGCAGGAAGTTGGTGCTGGAGGGAACCACCAAAAAGCCCATCCGGCTCAGCTCCGCCGCGGCCCACTCCCGGGCCTCGATAATCTTGGCCAGGGTGTCCAGGAAGTACTGCTCATTTTCCAGCGAGGCCAGGCCGGCGGTAATGGAGAAACGGTCAACCGTGAAGGAGTTGACCGAATTCTTGACCAGCAGCAGATCCTCAATCAGACCGGCGTCACCCACGGCGTACCCCAGACGCAGGCCGGCCAGCGAGCGCGACTTCGAGAACGTTCTGATCACCAAAAGATTCGGATGTTCTTTAATAAGAGGGATGCTGGTCTGGCCGCCAAAGTCGATGTAGGCCTCATCCACGGCCACCACCGAATCCCGGCTGCAGCTGACCAGCTCGGCGATCTCAGCGGCATCCACATGCAGGCCGCTGGGCGCATTGGGGTTGGCCAGCATCACGCCGCCGTTCTCACAGCTATAGTCGGACATGACCATGGAGAAATCGTCACGCACCGGCACCTCTTTTGTTTGGATGCCGAAGAGCTCGGCATAGACCCTGTAGAAGCTGTAGGTCACATCCGGCATCAAAAGCGGCCGCGCCTGCCTGAAGAAGGCCAAAAAGGTGAAGGCCAGAATCTCATCCGAGCCGTTGCCCAGCATGATGTTCTCCGGCCGGACGTTATGATAGGCGGCCAGCCTGGAGCGCAGCGGCTCGGCGTCCGGGTGGGGGTAGAGCTCCAGCTGGTCGATGCGCCGGGCCGCATCCAGCACCCCGGGCGGCGGCGCATAGGGGTTCTCGTTGGTATTAAGCTTGATGCAGCTGAAGCCGGGCTGCTCGCCCGGCACATAGGGCTGCAGGTTCCTGATCTGGGGACTTAGATATCTGCTCATATCAACTAGGATAATAAGAAGTTAAGCAATTGCCAGATTTAAGTTAAAAGCAAATCCGACCGTTATTATCATGATCATCTAATGCCATTAGGAGGAATTATGGAAGAACAAAACTGCAACCAAGAATCAGTTAACACCGATACTAGCGCCAAACGCCAAATCCACAGACCCATATTCAAAGGCAATGCTACTGAATATTTCCGAATCTGGATAGTCAACACATTTCTGACCATCCTCACCCTAGGAATCTACACCCCCTGGGCCAAGGTGCGAAACCGCCAATATCTATATGCCAACACCTTCATTGACGGGCACAATTTTGACTATCTAGCTAAGCCATTCGGGCTATTCAAAGGATATCTAATCCTTTTCGTAGGACTGATGTTGTACATAGGGTCTGATTTCATTAAACCCGGATTGGGCATATTAGTCGGTTTTATCGGGTACTGCACCATTCCCTATCTTATTTATAAATCTCTACGGTTTAAGGCCCACAACACCAGCATGCGTAATATCAGAATGCGCTTTGCCGGGACATTAAACAGATGTTTTGAAGTTTACCTTGAATACCCTATCGCCGTCGCCATCACATTGGGAATCGCAACACCATGGTGGGCCTTTGAAAAGAAAAAATACTTCTTCAGCAACCTCTGCTACGGCGACAAGCAGGCTAGCTTTTATGGCACCAGCAAGGTTTTCTGGGGAATCTATCTAAAATTTGCCGGACTGGCCATTCTAACAATGCTTGCATTCGGAATACTAACCAGCCTAACCATGACACCATTGCTATTTGGAAATCCCGAGCAAATATCGTTAGTTGATTCCATAATCACAGCATTATCATTCATTCCATTTGCGGCCCTTATAGTTTTACAACAATATCTCTATGCCAGAACAAACAACTACTGCTGGAACTATACCAAGCTAGGACGCATAACATTCAAATCAAACCTACGCGCCCGCGATCTGATATGGATCCGCTTCAGCAACATCCTAGCCATAATTTTCTCCCTAGGTCTACTAACCCCCTGGGCCGAAATCAGACGCACCCGCTATCTACTTGACCATCTCCAGCTAAGCTCCACCGAGCCCCTGGACACCTTCGCCGCCAGCATCGAAGCCGAAGAGACCGCCCTCGGCGAAGCCGCCTCGGACTTCTTTGATCTGGAATTCGGCCTGTGACATCCTTTGAGGCCTTCTACTATGACGGCCAGAGCGCCCGGACCGCAAAGGTCCGGGTAGAGTTTAACGGCCAATGCTTGACCATCCCGGAGCTGCAGAAGAGCTACAAGTTTAACGAGTGCGAAGTTGTACCGCCCCTGGCCCGCACCCGCCGCGCCGTAAACCTGCCCGACGGCGGCAAAATCGAGACCGACGACCTGGCGGGGTTTCATGAGCTCGAACTCCTTGGCAACCACGGCCTGCGCCTGGTCAATCTGCTGGAGCAATACTGGGGGGCCGTGCTGGTCTGCATGGCCGGCCTGATTCTCTTCGTCTGGGCCTTCTCAATCTACGGCCTGCCCGTCATCGCCAAGGCGGCAGCAAGAGTTATCCCCATCCAGGTCACCGAGGCCATCAGCGAGCAGAGCCTCAAACTGATGGACAGGCAGTTCTTCGAGCCCAGCGGCCTGGACAGCGCCACCGAGACTATTTTTGAAGAGTTGAATTCAGAGATCGGCCTTAACTGCCGCCTTGAGATCAGGTCAAGCCCGCTGCTGGGCGCCAACGCCTTTGCCCTGCCCTCCGGCATCATCGTCATGACCGACGAGCTGATCAAACTGGCGCAGTCTGACGCCGAGATCATGGGCGTGCTGGCCCACGAGATGGGACACATCCATCACAAACACAGCATCCGCGGCGTCATCCAGAACAGCGGCATCTTCTTCCTGCTGGCCATGCTGGCCGGCGACCTGACATCAATCACCTCCATGGCCGCCACCCTGCCGACCCTGCTGGTCGAGACCGGCTACTCCAGGGAGTTCGAGCGCGAGGCCGATCAATTCGCCGCAAATTACCTGATCAGCCACGGCTGGGGCACGGCCCCCTTCATCAGCATGCTCAAACGGCTTGATGACGACGAAGTTGAGATACCGAGCTTCCTCTCAACCCATCCCGCCACTGAGGAGCGCATCAAGCTGCTTGAAGCGCTCACACAACCCTGATGCCGCGACTGGTGAAGATCTCCTCGCAGGCACGCCGCTTCTCCTGCGGCGTCCAGTTCTGATGTTCATCCGAACCCGCAAAGGCATAGGCGGCACCGATCTGATCGCACTTTGACTGCCAGAGCGGATTGTAGCTCAGCAGGCCGCAGCTTTTGACACCCAGGCCAAGCAGGAAGTCGGCGATGGCATTCAGGTTCTGCTCCGTATCGGTGATGCCCGGCACCAGGGGCGTGCGCGGCAGGATGTCGACACCGGCGCGCACCAGCTTGCTGAAATTCTCAAGGATCAAGGCATTATCCTGGCCGCAGTGCTGCTTGTGGGCGGCCGCATCAAAGATCTTGATGTCCATATAGATCTGATCAACATGGGGCAGAAGCTTGGCGGCGAAGAGATCATAGTTGAAGTGGCCGCAGCTCTCCAGCAGGACATGCACCCCCTCACTCTTGAGAGTTTTCAGCAGGCGCTCACAGAACTCCATCTCCATGGTGGGCTCGCCGCCCGAGAGGGTCACGCCGCCGCCCGAGTTGTCAAAATAGGGCTTGTCGCGCAGAATCTTGGCCGCAACCTCCTCCACGCTCAGACTCTGGCCGACCCGGCTCAGAGCCCCGCTGGGGCACTCCTCCACACAGGCAAAGCAGAGCCGGCAGCGCGTCCGGTCCACGAAGCCTTGATTGGCCCTATCTAGCGCCGCCGCCGGACAGACTGCGATGCAGCTGCTGCAGCCCACACAGAGGGCCGATTCAAAGGATAGCTCCACTCTTCTACTCTTGCTCTCAGGATTGTGGCACCAGCTGCAGTTGAGCGGACAACCCTTGAAAAAGACCACTGACCGGATACCGGGGCCGTCATCCAGCGAATTACCTTTAATCTCTAAAATCATACTCCATACTCCGCACGCTCGATCAGTTCGATCTGCTGCTGTTTGTTCAACGTTACAAAATAGGCGTTATAGCCCGAGATGCGCACAATCAGGTTGCGGTACTTCTCGGGGTTGGCCATGGCATCCTTGAGCACCTTGGAGTTGACCACATTGAACTGCATCTGCATGCCGCCCTGCTCGCAGTAGGTCCTGACGTAGCCGGCCATATTTTCCACGATCTCGGCGCGCTGATCATCATGGCCGGGGGTGAGTTTGACGTTGAAGGCGATGTTGTTGTCCATATTTTCGGGCTTGAGCTTGGCCACATCCGTGATGAAGTCCAGATAGTTCTTGGAGGCATTCGGCGAGGGCGTACACCCGGGAGTGAAGGCTTTGCCGGCCAGCCGGCCCGAGGGCAGGCTGCCGGAGAGGTTGCCGTAGGCCACGTGCTGGGACATGGACCAGAAGCCGGACGTGTAGCGCCCGCCGCGGTAGTTGGTATGGCCAGCATAGGTCTGATGAATCATGTCGGTGATGCGGTTGGCCATTTCGAGGGCCTCGGCGCTGCCCGAGCCGAAGCGCGGCAGCTTGTGCTGCACCAGGGCATGAAGCTTCTCATAGCCCTCAAAGTCATGCTCGATGGCCCGCTTCAGTTCGGCAAAGGTTATCTTGCCCTCATCGAAGACCAGCTTCTTGATGGCCATCAGGCTGTCGGTCACATCGGCCAGACCGATGTTGGAGGAGCCGGAGGTGTTGTAGCGCGCCCCGCCCCAGGTGATGTCGCGGCCCTTCTCGATGCAGCCGTCCATCATGGAGCTTAAGAGCGGGGTCGGCCGGCAGCTGGCGTGGATCTCGGCATAGATGTTGTTGAGGCTGACCGCCTGCCCGATCAGGAACTTCTGCTGGGCGGCGTAGGCCTCGAAGAAGTCGTCAAAAGTTTTGAAATCCTCACCGGTCCTAGGGCCCAGGTCCCACTCCATCAGGGGGTGGCGGCCGTTGTTAAGGGCCATCTCCAGGGCGGCCACCATGTTCATCAGGATCGAGCCGGTATGGGCGCAGTGCTGGCCGGCTATGGTCTGCTCGACGCAGCCGATGGCGCACCAGTCGCGGATATGCTCCTCGGGATAGCCGTGCTGGCGCAGAGAGGCGAAGACCGCCTCGTCATTGTGCATGGAGGGCGTGGCCGAGGTGGTGTAGTTCACCTCGCAGAGACGCCTGATGTAGGTATCCGAGTTGAGCGACGGGCTGATGCGCGCATTGACGTTGGGGTCGTGCAGCGAGAGCATCTCGGTGACCTTGAGGAAGATGTAGGTCATGTCGTTAACGCCATCCCTGCCATCCGGGGTCATGCCGCCCAGGGTGATGGCCTGATCGGCCGGCGAGCCGCCGAAGAGGTAGTTGCCGATATCCGGCGAGAGCGGCATGTGGTCGGTCAGGCGCAGGTAGAAGCTGGCCGCCAGTTCGATGGCCTCCTCTATGACAGCCTGCTCCTCACCGGGTCGGCGGTCGAGGTCGGCCAGGAAATAGGGCTGCAGCAGCTGATCCAGCCGGCCGATGGAGAGGCCCGTGTTGGTGTTCTCCATATGCATGCCGATCCAGGTGATCCAGACGCTCTGGAAGGCCTCGCGCAGCGTGGAGGCCGGTTTGCGCGGCACAGCCTCACAGCTCTGGGCTATTCGGATCAGCTCGGCGCGCCGGCTGTTATCCCGCTCATTTATCACCTGCCGGCGGGCCTCCTGCGCCAGGCGGGCCGCATAGGTCTCGAGGCCAGCCAGGGCGTGCAGCATGCCGTTCAGTGAGGCGCGGGCGTCATCGTCAAGCTTGTCACTCTCAAGCTGGTCCCGGATCTCCTGACCGATGCCGCTGGTGCCCCTCTCCAGCACCGCCTTGAAGTTCGGCACGGTGTGCGAGAGGCCCACCGACTTCCAGCAGAAGTAGGCCACAAAGCGCTCATCGATCTGCAGCCCCAGGGGGTTATCATAACCTGAGCGCGCCAGTTCACGGAAGTTGCGCTCGGCCCAGAAGGGAAAGATATCATTGAGCACATCCCTGGTTTCACTGCTGATGTCGTAGGGGTTGAGGTGACGCTTATCGATGGAGCGCAGCTCACCCCAGGCCATGGCGCCCTGGGCGTCCGGATAGACGATCACGCCGCAGGCCTCATTGGTGGTGGTCGTGCCGGCCAGCAGCTGATCTGCAGCAACCACCGGCTGCTTGTTGCTCATCAGATATTCGAAGGCCAGCCCCTGACGCAGCACCGGCTGCCAGGGTTGACCGTTCCTGTCCGTCTCAAAGCCATGCTCCCTGAACCACTCGGTCAGCAGCCGCGGCCGCTCGGCACAGAGCTCAGGCCGGTTCTCCAGATGCACCCGCAGCAGGCGCTCAAGCCGCGGAAAATCACTCAGCGCATATTCAGAAAGATATGGATCCTTCAGACCCTGCACAAACTTATCCGCGCTGCTGTCGGCACTCAGACGCTGCGCCTGGCGCGCCTTCAACTCCCGGGCCAGGCCCGGCTCATTGATGCCGTACTCGATCTTGCGCTCCGCCAGATCCTGCCGGTGCAGCTTATCCAGAATGCGCTGCTGATGGCCGCCGATCAGCAGCGATAGGTAGTAGTTGAAGAGCTGCAGATAGGTCATGTTGCCCTTGAGGATGATCTTGTTGCGCAGCATCATGATCAAAAGCTCATTGGGCGGCACGCTCGCCATCTCCTTGAGAACCGCCTGATCCCGGGCCTGCATCACCACACTGACATCATCGGGAATACCGGCCCGGACGCTGACCCGGCCGTCGTTAAAAATAATGGCCTGGGCGACACGCCCGTCAGCCGTGGTGATGCCCACCGAAAAGTTGATCCAGCCCTCGCTGTTTCTGAGCTGGGCACGGTAGTGCGGTATGCAGTTGAATACAGCCGCCATGCCCCTGAGGGCCGTGGCCGTGGCCAGATTATAAATGTTCATCTCTGCCTCCATCCAGTCTTGATAACAACTCCGCCCGCAGGCGGTTGATATATGCTTGCGGGTCGACCACCACTTCGGGCAGCACCCGGCTGTTCAAAAGATTGACCACGCCGTGCAGGCTGGTCCAGAGCTGTATCACCTGAAAGCCCGCCTCAGCATCCGACAGCTGCGGCGCATAGCTGCGCAGCACGCTCTCGGTCAGAACGGCAACCTTGAGGCCGCTCTCCTTCTCGATGCGCGCCTGAAGCTCCAGGTTGGTGCCCAGATAGTCGGCGAACTTGGGCGTATTCCAGCAGAACATGATGTCGTAGTAATCCTTGCGCCGCGCGCCAAAGGCCAGGTAGGCGTCGATCAGGGCGGACGGTCCGCCGGCGGCCGCCTCTTCAAAATCGCTGTAGAGCTCCGCGAAACCGCGGGTCTGGATAGCCAGATAGATCTCATCCTTGCCGGAGAAGTAGTTGTAGAGATTGGTGGCGGTCATGCCGACCCGGGACGCCAGCTTGCGCATGCTGAACTGCTCAAAGCCCTGCACGCAGATAATATCACAGGCCGCATCCAGAATGCGGTCTCTCTCCCTCGCCAGATCCTCAACACTACGGGCCGCCTTAGGCATAGCACCTCCACTTAACGGCGTTAAGTTAACACCGTCATCCGCTGACGTCAATAGAGATGAATCTATATTATCCATTCTGCCGCCAACTCGGCCTTGCCAAAAGCGTATTCAGCCAATATGAAGGCTCCATGGCTCTGCACGGAATTGTACATTTGGCCCGCCAGACGGCCCAGCGTCACCTGGAACCCGGCGACATCGCCATCGACGCCACGGTGGGCGCCGGCTATGACACGGTCTGCCTGGCCCGGGCCGTGGGCGAGAGCGGTCACGTCTACGGCTTCGATATCCAGCCGGCCGCCATCCGGGCCACCCACGAACGGCTGGCCGCCGAAAAACTGAGTCCGCGCGCCACCCTCTTTGAAGCCGGCCACCAGCAGATGCTGGAGCTGCTGCCCGACGAGCTGGCCGGCAGCATCAAGGTCTGCACCTTCAATCTGGGATTTCTGCCCAGCGGCGATCAGGCCATCACCACCCGGGCCGAAACATCCATCATGGCCATCCAGAGCGCACTCAAACTTATGCACCCGCGCGGCATCATCTCCATCGCCATCTACAGCGGCCATGCCCAGGGCGCCCGCGAGCAGGACCAAATCAAGGCCTGGGCCCGCTCAATCAGCTATGAAGAGTACCGCATCGCCTGCTACGAGTTCATCAACAAAACAGCCAACCAGGAGAGCCTGCTGCTGATCGAAAAAGTTTAAGCCCTTTACATCTGCTGTCACCATTTTATCTTCTAATCAGGAGACATTATGGACTGGTACGATAACTACAATATCGGATCCACCGTGATCGACAACCAGCACCGCGCCATGGTGGCCATCATCAGCCGCCTGCAGAAGGCCCTGCTGGAGGGCCACGAAGAGCTTGAGCTGGGCAACACCCTGCGCTTTCTGGTGGACTACACCCGCCACCACTTCCACGATGAGGAGGAGCTGATGAAGAACATCGGCTTTCCCGAACTGGAGCGACAGAGAGAGATGCACCGCAGGCTGGTCAGCGACGTCAACAGGATCCTGCTGAATCTCAAGCACGGCAAAACCATCGACCCCATCGAGATGACCGACTATCTGGTCGACTGGCTCATGCACCACATCCTGCATGAGGACAAAAAGATCTCAAAATATCTCAAGCCTGAGCAACCACACAAAGCAACAGCGCCCAACATTGAAGGCAAACTGCACAAACTCAATGCCATGCTCACCGAGAACCTGATCTCAGATGACGACTATGCATCAACCCGCCAGCATCTGCTGCAAAACCTGCTCAACGAAGAGCACTCCGTGGATGACAAGCTCTGCCTGATCCACCACCTGCAGCAGGAAGAGCTGATCAGCGATGCCGAGCATGACCAGCTGCAGCAGGAGCTCTTCAACCGCTTCGACATAGAGGCGTTCCTGCGCGAAGAGGGCGAAGCCAATGACAAACTGCAGTACCTGAAAACCGCAGCCGACAGCGGCATGATCACCGCTGAGGATTTTGAGAAATATAAACAACAACTTCTGCATGAGCTCTGATATTTCAACTCATAATTATGACATTGATCATCTTTTTATGTTTTGTTTCTCAGATATAATGTGCTACATGGCTGACATCAACTTCACGGAATTATTTGCACCAAGGATGATCAGATTTTGAGGAGTAAATAGCGTGAGCAACATCAACACAAAGAACCAGACTTCAGCACCAGCCACACCCCAGCCAACAACCGAAGCAATCAGCCCCAACCAGATCATCAATCAGCTCAATCATCTGCATTTTGCCGGCCATGAGATCCAGCTGCATGCCCAGGACGGACGCCTGCTTTCCCGCGGCCAGATCGCCGAATGCCTCGATGAGAACAGCTACCGCTTCAAAGGCGAGCCGGATGCCGAGCTGCCCGAAAAGCTCAACATCGTCATCAATGACGGCCGCTGGCTGACCTATGTGCCGATCAGCATGCAGCAGCAGCAGTTCTGCATCAGCGGTGAGGCCAGCCGGTTCTCGCGCCGCAGAAGCATCCGCCAGCCGACCGCGAATCTCCAGGCCAGCATCTCAAGCGCAAAGCAGCGGCTGCAGGGTTGCGTGGTTGACTTCAGCGCCGAAGCCATCCGCATCGAGCTCCAGTCGGACTTACGCGAAGGCCAGCGCTTCAACTCCTGCCTCTACCGTGACCAAACCCTGGTCTACCAGGGACCGGGCACCGTCATCCGCCAGCAGGACGGCCAACTGGTCATGCAGCCCCTGCCCCAGCCCCAGCAGAATCATCAGCAGCGCATGAACCGTCCCAAGCCGTCACCGGCCCCCACGGCCCGGTTCAACCATCCATTCACCGGCCAGACGATCAACCTGGACCTGATCGACATCTCGCCCACCGGCTTTGCCGCCAGCTTGCCGCAGGCCCACTCCCTGATCTGCATCAACATGATCCTGCCCGAGCTTGAGATCATCTTCAGCGAGGACATCGCCATCAGATGCTCAGCCAAAGTGGCCTATGCCGCCCCCAGCCAGGGGGATGAAATCCAGTACGGCTTCAACATCCTTGATATGGATTTTGAAGCCTACCAGAAGCTGGCCAAACTGGTGGCCGCATCCCAGGACGTCCAGGCCCACATCCTCAGCAAAGTTGACATGGAGAGCCTCTGGGAGTTCTTCTTCGCCTCGCGCTTCATCTACCCCACCAAGTACAAGCTGCTCAACCGGATGACCGATCAGCTGAAAAACTCATTCGACACCCTCTACAACCAGGCCAACAATATCTTCACCCATATCATCTACAAGAAAAACAGCCGCATCTTCGGCCACATCTCTCTGATCAAAGCCTACCCCGGAGTCTGGATGGTCCAGCACCTGGGCGCCCTCAAAGACTGCGGCATCCATAACGGCCTCAAGATCATCGACCAGTGCGCCAACTATCTGGACGGCCTCTACCGCCTGCCATCCACCGGACTGGACTACCTGATGTTCTCCTACCGTCCCCAGAACCCCTTCCCGGACTACTTTTTCGGCGGCGCCTGCCGCTACATCAACGACCGCAGCCTCTGCTCCCTGGACCTGATGCGCTACCACTACTGCCAGGCCAGCCGCGAGAAGCTGCCCGCAGGCTGGCAGATTGAAGACTACGGCCCGGCCGAGATGCAGCAGCTGCAGAAATTCTACGGCCAGGGGCTGCTGCTGGACGCCCTGGGACTCAGCGACCCCTACTCCGACTTTGAAGACCGTGAGTTCTGGCAGTGCAACCTGCTGCGCGAAAAGCGCACCTACTGCCTGAAGCAGGCAGATCAGCTCAAGGCGGTCTTCATTGTTGACCGTTCGGCGCCCGGAGCCAACCTCTCCGAACTGCTGAACTGCATCAAGGCCCTGGTGGTGGATGAGCTGCCCCAGGAGATCTTCCAGACCGCGCTCGGCAACCTGAGCCGCATCTACCGGCAGCAGAAGACGCCGGTGCTGACCTACCCCAGCGAATACGGCGCCCAGGATGCGCCGGAGAAGTTCTACCAGCTCTTTCTGATGAAACGGGCCGCCGGCGTCAGCTTCAACACGTTCTTGAAAAATGAGATCAATCCGCGACTGCAACAGGGGAACTGAACCTCTACAAAATTAATAAGGAGTTTTTAGCATGTCATACTTAATGGAAAATTCACAGGAAGCCACCCGGCTCGCCACCAAGACCAACGAAGATGCCGTCCGCAAACAGGCCGCCTGGCTGGGCATCAAGCCCGGGTCACGCGTGCTCGACATGGGCTGCGGTTCGGGCAAGACCACCTCTATCCTGCACGATATCGTACAGCCCGGCGGTGAAGTCATCGGCATCGACTTCTCCGAGGAGCGCATCGCCTACGCCCGCGAAAACTTCGGCGGCAAAGAGGGCATCGATTTCCAGGTCATGGATTTCACCAAACCCATCGAGGGGCTGGGCGAGTTTGACTTCATCTGGATCAAGTTCGTACTGGAGTACTTCCTCAAGGAGACCCCCGCAATCATCAGGTCCATCTCGTCGCTGCTCAAAGCCGACGGCCAGCTCTGCGTGCTCGACCTGGACTACAACTGCCTCAGCCATCATGAGATGCCCGCCCCCATGGCGGATGTCTTCAAGAACATGATGAACATCTCAGAAGAGCGCTTCAACTTTGACCCCTATCTGGGCCGCAAGCTCTACAGCTACTTCTACGATGCCGACTACCGCGAGATCGACATGCACATGGAGGCCCACCATCTGATCTACGGCGAGCTGCAGCCCCACGACGAGTTCAACTGGCTGACCAAGGTGCAGCAGGCCTCACGCAAGATCCCGGAGCTGTTTGAGAACTATGACGGCGGCTACCAGGCTTTCGAGAGCGACTTCATGGCCTTCTTCAAGAATCCGCGCCGCTTCACCTACACGCCGTTGATCATCTGCAAGGGCCAGCGCCCGGAGATCCGCCATGCCTAAGTTTAGAATGGAGATTCCCAAGGAGTTTGAAGAGGAGCGGCCCCAAGAGGAGCTGACCCCCGATTCAATCGAGGGCATCCTGAGCATGCTCAACCAGATGCAGGATGAAATTCGCAGCCTGCCCAGCGCCTCGCCCCTCAGACAGAAACTGAACGGCAAGGTTCACCGCATGAACGCCCTCTACAAGGTACTGCTGGAAGAGGAAGCCGAGCCCCTGAAATCATAAACCGGGGGGCCTCAGCCCCCCTCCCTGCGCCAAAATCTCCCTTGACTTATCCATCAAGCTTGGCTATTTGACCAAATAAGGGAGTTTAACATGGATTCAAAAACTTTAGCCCGCTACCAGGCAAGAACCGACATCATCAAAGCCTTCGCCCACCCCACCCGTCTCTTCATCACCGACGAGCTGGCCAGGGGCGAACGTTGCGTAATTGAACTGACCGAGATGATCGGCGCCGACATCTCAACCGTCTCAAAACACCTCTCAATCCTCAAAAAGGCCGGCATCGTAAGCGACGAGAAGCGCGGCACCCAGGTCTGGTACCGCCTCAAGTGCACCTGCTTCACCAACTTCATCACCTGCGTCGAAAACGTTCTGAGCGACAATCTGCGCGAGCAGCAGGAGCTCCTCAAATGAACTTCAAAAATGAATGGAAGATCTTGAGTATCATCATCGGCGGCTTCCTGGCCTGCTTCTACCTGCCGGTGGAGTGGCTGCAGGGCTCCGAGCGCCTCAACAACTCACTCTGGGAAGCCCTCTACCTGGTGCGCTGGTACGCCCGCGAACACGTGATCCTCTGCCTGGTGCCGGCCTTCTTCATTGCCGGCGGCATCGCCACCTTCATCAGCCAGGGCTCGGTCATGCGCTACCTGGGCGCCGGCGCCAAGAAGATCGTGGCCTACGGCGTGGCCTCAATCTCGGGCACCATCCTGGCAGTCTGCTCCTGCACCGTGCTGCCGCTCTTCGCCGGCATCTACCGCATGGGCGCCGGCCTGGGCCCGGCCACGGCCTTCCTCTACTCGGGCCCGGCCATCAACGTGCTGGCCATCATCCTGACCGCCCGCATCCTGGGCCCCGAGCTGGGCATCGCCCGGGCCGTGGGCGCCATCCTCTTCAGCGTCATCATCGGCCTGCTGATGGAACTGATCTTCCGCAAGGAGGAGGTCGAGCGCATCAACGGCGCCCTGCCCGCCGAGGAGCCAATCCGACCCCTCTGGCAGAACGGCCTCTTCTTTGCCTGCATGGTCGGCATCCTAATCTTTGCCAACTGGGGCCAGCCGGCGGCTGAGACCGGCATCTGGCACGCCATCTATGCCGCCAAGTGGCAGATCACGTCCGCCTTTGCCCTTGGCCTGGCGGCCATTCTGGTGGCCTGGTTCAACCACAAGCTCTGGCAGGTGGCCCTGGCCGGCCTGCCGGCGGCTATCCTGGCGATTGCCGTGCCGGGCCAGCCCATGATCAGTTTCATCGCCGGCGTCATCGGCCTCTCGATCCTGACCGCCAAGGATCAGGGCGAGTCCGGCGAATGGTTCGAGTCATCCTGGGGCTTTGCCAAACAGATCCTGCCCCTGCTGCTGATGGGCGTGCTGATGGCCGGCTTCCTGCTGGGCCGTCCCGACATGGAGGGGCTGATCCCGTCCGAGTGGGTCGCAAGCGCCGTGGGCGGCAACTCTTTACAGGCCAACCTCTTCGCCTCGGTTATCGGCGCCTTCATGTACTTTGCCACCCTGACCGAGGTGCCCATCCTGCAGGGCCTGATCGGCAACGGCATGGGCAAGGGCCCGGCTCTGGCCCTACTGCTGGCCGGCCCGGCCCTCTCGCTGCCCAACATGCTGGTCATCAGATCGGTGCTGGGCAACAAGAAAACCATAGTCTTTGTAACCCTGGTGGTTATTATGGCCACCATCTCAGGCATGCTCTACGGAGCAGTGTTTGGCTAATAAAGGAGAGATCATGAAAAAAATTGAAGTTATCGGAACCGGTTGTCCCAAGTGCAACAAGCTGATGGCCAATGCCCAGCAGGCCGCCGCAGGCCTGGATGCGGAAGTCGTCAAAGTCTCAGATATCAATGAGATCACCAAGCGCGGCGTCATGCTCACCCCGGCCCTGGCCATCGACGGCAAGGTTGTCGCATCGGGCAAGGTTTTGGGCAGTGACGACATCAAGAAACTGCTCGGATGACCCAGATGACAGGCAAACGCGTCATCTCAATAGTTCTGCTGCTGTTTGTGGCACTCAGCATAGGGGTGCTGATCACCAAAGAGACCCAAAGCTCAGCCGATCAGCCGGAGCAGGTTGCAGCTGAAGAGCGCGTTGTGGCTTATTACTTCCACGGCAAGGCCCGCTGCGTCAGCTGCCAGACAATTGAAGCCTACACCCACGAGGCACTGCAGACCGGCTTTGCCGGCGCACTGGCCAGCGGCCTGCTGGAGTGGCGCACAGTCAACATTCAGGAGCCGGGCAATGAACACTTCATCAAAGATTACAGCCTCGCTTCCCAGTCAGTGGTGCTGGTCCATGAACAAGACGGGCGCGTTGTTGAGTGGAAGAAGCTGGACCGGGTCTGGACACTCCTGAGGGACATGGACAGCTTCATCCTCTATATTCAGGATGAGACCCAGCGTTTCATGGACGGCCTTTCCAATGGCTGAGCTCCCCATGCTCGCCATCACAAGCCTCTGGCTGGGCCTGCTGACCTCCATCAGCCCCTGCCCCCTGGCCACCAATATCGCGGCCATCTCCTACATCAGCCGCGAGCTTGAGAGCCCGCGCCGGGTCTTCCTGACCGGCCTCAGCTATACCCTCGGGCGCATGCTGGTATACCTAATAATAGGCATGGCCCTGATTTCCAGCCTGCTGGCAGCACCCACCATTTCCAATCTGCTGCAAGATTACATGAATATGCTGTTGGGTCCCATTCTGATTCTGAGCGGCATGGTCCTGCTTGAAATGATCAACCTTAGGCTCAGTGGCCCCGGTCCGAGCAGATCGCTGCAGGAGCGGATCAGCAACCGGGGCATCCTGGGAGCCTTTCTGCTGGGCGTCATATTTGCGCTCAGCTTCTGCCCGGTATCAGCAGCCCTCTTTTTCGGCAGCCTGATTCCGCTGGCTCTCAAGGCCGGTTCAGGCATCCTGCTGCCGTCCACCTACGGCATCGGCACCGCCTTCCCGGTCATCATCTTTGCCCTGCTGATCTCCTTTGGCGCCCAATCCCTCAGCAAGACTTTCAACCTGGCCACTCAAATAGAGCACAGGGCCCGCAGCCTGACAGGGCTGGTCTTCATCGGCGTCGGCATCTACTACTCAGTCAAATATATATTTTTAGCTTAAAGGAACCCAGATGGATAAACTAAAGATTCTGTTTCTCTGCACCGGCAACTCCTGCCGCAGCCAGATGGCTGAAGGCTGGACCCGCCAGCTCAAAGGGGACTCGATTGAGGCCTACTCGGCCGGCATCGAGGCCCACGGCATCAACCCATATGCGGCTAAAGTTATGGCCGAGGCCGGGGTGGACATATCGCATCAGCAGTCCAACGTTGTGGACGAGCTGCCGGATATCAAGTTTGACTGGGTCATCACCCTCTGCGGCCACGCCGCTGAGAACTGCCCCCTCCTTGCCGGCAGCGCCAGACGCATTCACGTGGGCTTTGATGACCCGCCCGCCCTGGCCCAAAAAGCCGAGACAGACGAGGATGCCCTCAATTGCTACCGACGGGTGCGCGACGAGATCCGTGAATTTGCCGCAGGCCTGCCCGACAACCTGACCTAAAATCCGAGCATTTGCTCATGAAATCCGGACAACTAGCTCGGCGGAACCTTCTGTTAAGATCCTGTTAATTTTTTTACACCCACAACATATTAATACAAAAGAAATAAAAATGAATATCCGGTTTTAAGATTCATTCCGCTACAGAAACCTCTCAAGTAATGCTGGCGAACATCCGATCGGGCTAGCAACAATAGAGTTGTATCCTGTCACACAGAGGCAACAAAAAAAGACTCAAGGAAGGTACATACATGAAGTGGTTACGTAACCTAAACGTGCTGACTAAGGTCGGCGGCGGATTCTCCGCAATCCTGATTCTGGTTTTGATTCTGGCAATATTTTCCATCAAGGTAACCGACATCTCCGATATGGCCATGAAAGCCCTGGGTGATACCGACAACATGTATTTTGCCATCCAGAATGCCCAGATCGCCGTTGAAGATTACCAGCTCTCACACGACCCGGCCGCCATCAAAGCCCTGGATGCGGCCCGCGACAGCTACTTCGAGAACTCCGACAAGCTGATCTCAAAACTCAGATTTGAAGAGAACATTGTCCGCCTCAGAGAGATGGGCGTCATGGTCGATACCTATGTCGATCACAGCAAGCAGTTCATCAATGCCGGCGCCGACCGGCACACGCACCGCGAGCTCTATGACCAGATGGTTGCCAGCCGCACCATCCTGCTGACAAATGCCGATGACATCCGCATCAACCAGCCCAAACGCATCTCGGCCATGCTGATAAAACTTAAGAGCGTTGTCATTGCATCCTTCACGGTGGTCATCCTGATCGGTCTGAGCTTAGGCTTCATCATCGCCCGCATGATCTCCCACGACATGCAGAAGGGGGTTAGTTTTGTCAGCTCCGTATCCGACGGCGACCTGACCGCCACCATCGACATTGACCAGCATGACGAGATCGGCCGGCTGGCCGCGGCCATGCAGAGCATGGTCCACAATCTGGACAATGTCGTCACCAGCGTGCGCAACACGGCCAGCGAGGTCAACAACGGCAGCGAAGAGGTGCAGGCCTCAGCTGAACAGGTCTCCCAGAGTGCCACCGAACAGGCGGCCTCAATGGAGGAGATCGCCTCCACCATTGAAGAGATGGCGGCCGCAATCAAGGCCAACGCCGCCCATGCCGCCGAAGGTCGCCGCAAAGCCGCCAGCGCCATGGAGATGGTCAACCGCAACAATGAGATCTCCCAGCGCATGGCCGCCGCCATCAATGAGATTGCGGCCTCCTCCTCCCAGATCAGCGACATCACCACCACCGTCAATGATGTGGCCTTCCAGACCAACCTGCTGGCCCTGAATGCCGCCGTTGAGGCGGCGCGGGCCGGCGAACACGGCAAAGGTTTCGCCGTGGTGGCCGAAGAGGTCCGCGCCCTGGCCCAGCGTTCCGCCGAAGCCTCGCGCCAGATCAAAGTTCTGATCGATGACACGGTCGGCAAGGTTTCGGTCGGCAGTGAGATGGTTGAACAGGCTGCCGGCGCCATGCAGGAGATCAGCGCCACCACCGCCGAACTCTCCCAGTCCATGGATGAGATCGCCGCCTCCTCCGAGGAGCAGGCTACCGGCATCAACGAGCTGAACCGCACCATCACCGAAACCGACACCGCCACCCAGACCAACGCGGCCGTGGTTGAAGAGCTGGCCAGCAGTGCCACCAACCTGCATACCCTGGCCAGCGAACTGATCAACCTGGTCAGAATGTTTAAAACCTCAGAGTAACACTATAAGCGCCGGCAGTATCTGCCGGCGCTTATGTTTGAAACCCTTTTTGCCGTAAGGTATATATATTAAAGTCTTATAATTTCCCGGAGGGAGTATGCATCACGCCAAAATCTGCCCAATTTTAGTCATCTTGATGATTTTGTCAGGCTGCGCCGGTCTTACAACTTCATCTCAGGAGCCCTACGACCCAGGCATAAATGTTGCTGAAAGAGACGGCTGGACCGCCCTGCACAATGCCGCCCGCTACGGCGATACTGCAACTGTTGAAGCTTTGATCAAAGCCGGCGCCAACCTCGAAGCACAGACAGACATTAAGAAATGGACGGCGTTGCAGTTTGCTGTATCCAATGATGAGATTGACAAAGTCAGGCTTTTGCTGGAAGCCGGGGCTGATGTCAACTACCAGAAGTCCGACAACTGGAGCGCATTACACCTGGCGGCAAGCGAGTCTGACAGCGAAATTATCAAACTACTACTGGAACATGGCGCCGATACAGAAGCACTCACTGAAAACAAATGGACACCGCTGCACCTAGCAGTCCGCTACAATAACCGCGCCGCCATAGGCGCACTGCTGAAGACCAACGCAAACATTGAGGCAGCCACCGATAATGAGTGGCGACCTCTTCACCTTGCCGTCCGCTACCGCAATATTGAAATAGCAGAGCTGCTACTCAAACATGGAGCCCAGATCAACCCATTAGACAACGAGAACTGGACACCACTGCACCTGGCCACCCGCTATCGGGATACAGCCATGACCAAGCTCCTGCTGAACAAGCAGGCCGACCACACCATTATTACAGATGACGGATGGACCCCGCTGGCCCAGGCCGCCCGCAACAACAACGTCCAGACCGTTAAGCTGATGATAGAAGCTGATGTGGATGTCAACAAAGCGACCACTGATAACGACCCCTGGTCACCACTGCTGCTGGCATGCCGCCACGGTTCGCCTGATATGATCAAATCCATGCTGGAAGCCGGAGCTGACCCCAACTACCGGAACGGTTACGGCTTCAGTCCGCTGATCTTCGCAGCTCAATATCAGGATACAGCAATCATACAGCAACTTTTACAGGCCGGGGCAGACCCCAAACGACGCAATGATGATCTGGACTCCCCTCTGCATATCGCGGCCCGCTACGCTGACGCAGATATGATAAGAGTTCTGCTGCAGGCCGGAGCCCCGCAAGAGGCCAACAAAAAGGGCTGGACACCACTGCACTATGCGATCCGTTATGGCACCACCCCCATGGTAAAATCCCTGCTCGCCGGACAACCCAAACTAAACGCACAAACCAGTTCCGGCTATCAGCCCCTGCACCTTGCAGTCAGATATGCCGATGCCGACACAGTGCAGGCTCTGCTGGATGCGGGCGCCGATGCCGACACCCACAAAATGGACGGCGACAACCTGCTGCACTCTGCCTGCCACTATGGCGGTCATGAAATCGTAAAAATTATCACGGAACTGGATATTTATAAAATCAATGCCCGCAATGCAGATGGTTTCACCCCCCTGCACCTGGCGGCCCGCTACGGCAACGAATTGATGATCAAAATACTCATTGATGCCGGGTCAATGGCCGATATCAAAACCTATAGCGGCATCCTGCCCATTCATCTAGCGACCCAATATAATTCGCCCCAGGTTGTATCTCTACTCCTCAACCCCAAGGAAACTCCCCAAGCTAAAACGATAGCAGCAAAAAAAACTGATAACCATCCACTGTGGCTATTGGAGACAAAGAACTCCAAGCTCTATATAATGGGATCATCGCACTACGCCTCGGATGAAACCTATCCTCTTAATCAAAAATTCTACGATGCCTTTGATTCTGCAGACAACTATGTAATCGAATGTGTCTACTACAAGCATAAAGACCTTATTAGAGCTCTCAAGGAAAACGCCCTATTTGACGACGATGAACAACTCAAAGACGCTCTCTCAGAAAACCTAGCACAACGAATCGAAACCTACCTTGATGAGCTCGGCATCACAATCGATGATTATAAAGAACTCAAACCGCTACTCTTTAACAGCTTCCTGCAAAGCACCTGGCTTAACCGTCAAGGCCTCTCGTCTAATTTCGGACTGGAGGAACATTTCCATAACCGGCTTAATCGCAACCGACAAAAGTTCTTCGGGCTGGAAGACATTGAAGAGCAGTACAGCATTTTCAGTGAACTCGGCACCGACATCCAGGTTGCCAGCCTGACTGCCGAACTTGATGATTATGAAAACAACACTACATATCCAGACTACTGGATCAATGGCCAACTCGAAGAGCACTGGCAGGACATCTACCGTATCTACGAAGACAATCCAAAAATTCTGCCGGTCTACGATACCATGCTCACCAAGCGCAACCGCGCCTGGATCGACAACATTGAAGATCTAATCGACAGCGGCGAAACCAGCTTCATCATCGTGGGTTCTGCGCATCTAGCCGGGCCTGACAGCCTGTTCAAAATGCTGGAAGCCCGCGGCTACACCCTGAGACGTATCTAAAAAAATCCCCACACCTTCACGGTGTGGGGAACTCCAATTTCCTAGAATGCAAGCTATTCAGAGTACATCTGATCAATAATATCCTTATAGCGCCTGGCGATCACATGGCGTTTGATCTTGAGGGTCGGGGTGATCTCACCGCTCTCCATTTCAAACTCTTTGGCCAGCAGGCTGAAACGCTTGACCTTCTCATAACCGGGAAGATCGACTGAGGCTCTCTCAATACGTTTTTCAAAAAACTCCCTGATGACCGGGTTGGCCAGCAGCTCCGCGCGACTGCCAAAGGCGATGCCCTGCTCAGACGCATACTCCTCCAGCGCCGCGAATGCCGGCACCACCAGAGCACTCAGAAACTTGCGCCGATCGCCGATCAGGGCAATCTGCTCAATGTAGTAATCCTGACCCAGCAGGGTCTCAATCTTAAGCGGCGCAATGTTCTTACCCTGGGCCGTAATGATCAGATCCTTGATGCGGCCGGTGATGCGCAAAAAACCATCCTCATCCAGAGTACCAATGTCCCCAGTATGCAACCAGCCGTCCCTGATTGTTTCAGCGGTCTCGGCGGGCTTGTTGTAGTAGCCCCGCATCACATTGGCGCCGCGCACCAGCACCTCGCCATCGGCGGCGATGCGGATCTCACAGTTCAGAATGGGGCGCCCGACGGTGCCGAACCTGAATGAACCCGGCGCGTTGCAGGTCAGCATGGGCGCGGTCTCGGTCAGACCGTAGCCCTGACAGACCAGCAGACCGGCGGCAAAGAAGAACTCCTCAATCTCCTGGGCCAGCGGCGCCCCGCCGGCCGAGAAGAAGTTCTTAGGGCCGCCGACAACATCGCGAATCTTGGCCAGCACCAGCTTATCGGCCAGCATATGGCGCAAGGCCAGCCAGGGTCCGACAGTTTTACGCGCATTGACCCGCGTATGGTAGATGCCGCCAACCTTGAGGGCCCAGTTGAAGAGCTGCTGTTTCCCGGCTGAGCCGTGCTCCAGCTTGGTCTGGACCGCAGCATAGATCTTTTCATAGAGCCGCGGCACGCTCACCATGGCGGTCGGCCGGATCTCAGGCATCTCGTCAATGACACTTTTAGGGTCCTGCAGATAGTAGTTGCAGGCTCCGCGGCTGAGAACATAGAGCGACCAGGCCCGCTCATAGGAGTGGCTGAGCGGCAGGAAACTGAGCGAACGGTCACCGGGCCCCACATTGAAGCGCTCCCCCAGGGTATAGAACTGGTGGGTCATATTGACATGGCTCAGAGCCGCGCCCTTGGGATCGCCGGTGGTGCCGGAGGTATAGATCAGGGTTGCCAGATCTTCAGCCTCGGCGGCCTGCAGCCGCTGCTCAAAGCCCGCCTGCAGGTTGGCGTCCCGCCCCAGCGCCAGATAGTCATCCCAGTGCATATCCGCCTGATTGACCAGTCTGACAGCCGCATCAAAGGCCACCACCCGCCTGATCGCCGGGCTGCGCTGGGCGCAGATCTTGTCATACTGTTTCTGATCGCCCACAAAAACCAGCGCCATAGCGCAATCTGCCGCAATATAAGCCGCCTGCGAGGCGGTATTGGTGGCATAGATCGGCACGGCAACGGCCCGGATACTCATAACGGCCAGGTCGGCGATGGTCCATTCCGGACGGTTTTGCGAGAAGATTCCCACCATGGTCTGCAGACCGATGCCGTCAGCCAACAGGGCCTGAGATGCCGCCTCAATCTTGGCGCCCAGGTCGGCGTAAGAGTCACTCTGCCAGACGCCGTTAACCTTAAGTTTCAGAGCTGGCCGGTCTGCAAAACGCCGACAACTCTCCAGTATCAGTTGAGCCAGATGTTGCTTCTGCATCGCAATCCTCCTGCGGCCATATCACTCCCCACCCACCCGTTTATCAAGTAAAAGTAGTGTCACGAACTTTGCCCTGACCTGCTCAGCCCAGCGGTGCGCGCCCAACCGCCCGCAGGAGACAACCGGCCGTAACTCCTGCCATTATGATCATAAACGTTGCATGGAATAATATTTCACAGTGCAGCAAATGCGCCCCATAACCAATTGAAGATATAAGAACTAATATTAGACATGTTAAAGTTATGAATTTTAGAAGCCGATTCACTTAAGCGAGATGCTTATTTGAAATGGAGCCAACATGAAACACACACAGCTTGCTATTGTTAATGGAGTAAATCAGAATGCACTCTGACAGCCCAGAGAACGCTCTCGCCATCGAAGCCAGTCTCAACTCCACCGGCCTGGAGCATCAGCTGCAGCATCTGCACGATATAATCTCAATGGCCATCATGATCTATCAGCAGGACAGCTACGTCTACGTCAACCGTGCAATCAGTAAAATCACGGGTTTTTCAAGGTCCGAGCTGCTCGGCATGAAATTCTGGGAGCTGGTCCATCCGGCCGAGCAGGCCACCGTAAGAGCCCGCGGACACGCCCGTCTGGAGGGCAAGAACCCGCAGAACATTTATGAACTGCGCATTCTAACCAAGGCCCAAGAAACACGCTGGCTGCACATCAAAGCTGAAGTTATCACGCTGAATGAGATGCCGGCCGTGCTGATATCCGCCATCGACATCAGCGAACGCAAGGAGGCCGAAGAGGCCCTGACGGCCCGCGAGAATCAGTACCGCTCTCTGATCGAGAACTATTCCGCCGGCGTCACGATCCATGCGCCCAACACAAAGACCATCTTCTGCAACAAGCGCGCAGAAGAACTGCTGGGGCTCAGCCGGGACAAAATCATCAACCATACCGCCATCGACAGCGACATCATCTACTACCGCGAGAACGGCTCGGTGCTGCCGCTGGAAGAGCTGCCCATCATGCGGGTCAGTGCCGGCGGCAAGGCCCTGCACAACCTCACCGTGGGCTTTTCGCGTCAGGGAGATCCCGAAAAGAGATGGCTGCAGATGAACGCCTTCCCCGAGTTTAACGGCGCCGGCCAGATCAGCCAGATCATCTGCACCTTTGCCGACATCAGCACCCAGGTTCATTCCGAAAGGATCCTCAAGGAGAGCGAGCACAAATTCAGGGTTCTGACCGAATCGTCCCCGGTTGCCATCATGATCCACCGCGGCGACAAACTGGTCTATGCCAACCGGACCAGCCAGGAGATCACCGGCTACAGCAACCAGGAGCTGCTGGACATGGACTACCTCAACCTCACCCATCCGGATCAGCGCCAGCTAGTCAGCCAAAATGTCGCCGGCTGGCTGAACGGCTCAAATAAGACTGACCGTTTTGAGATGAAGATCCTGACCAAAGAAAACCAGACCAGGTGGCTTGACCTCAAGGTGGCCCAGATCAACTACAAAGGCAGCCCGGCCCTGATCGGCTCCGGCATGGACATCACCGACAGGAAACTGACCCAGGCCCGGCTTCAAAAGAGCGAAGAGCGCTACCGCATGCTTTTCGAGGAGTCCCGCGACCCCATCTTTGTAATCGACCTGGCCGGCACGTTCAGCGAAATCAACCCTGCCATGCTGAAGCTCTTCGGCTATGAGCAGCAGGAGCTGCTGGATCTCAAAGCCCAGGATCTCTGCGTCTCGACCGAAGACCAGGAGCACCTCAAACGCGCCCTGCAGGCCAACGGATCCCAGAGGGATTTCCCGCTGCGCCTGCGCCAGAAGAGTGGCCGCAGCATGGAGTGCCTGCTGAACTGCAACCTGCTGCAGGATGCGCTCGGCGAAATCATCGGCTACCAGGGCAGCATCCGTGACATCAGCGAACAGAAGCAGCTTGAAGTACAGTTTCTGCAGGCCCAGAAGATGGAAGCCATCGGTACCCTGGCCAGCGGCATTGCCCATGACTTCAACAATCTGCTGATGAGCATCCAGGGCAATACGTCCCTGATGCTGACCGCCATCCCCAGGAACAGTCACATCTATGAAAAGCTGCGCAATATCGAGCACGCAGTCAAGAGTGGAGCCAACCTGACCCGCCAGTTCCTGAACTTTGCGCGCGGCAACATTGACAACGGCAACACCCCGGACCCCAACCACACGATCCGCAAGACAACGGAAATGTTCGGCCGCACCCGCAAGGAGATCGCAGTCAGAACCTCGCTGCAGGATGATTGCTGGCAGATCCAGCTGGATGCCAGCCAGCTGGAGCAGATCCTGATGAATCTCTACATCAACGCCTGGCAGGCCATGCCCCAGGGCGGCACCCTTGAGATCTCAACCGAAAATGTGCAGCTCAGCCGCACGGAAGCCGAAGCCCGGCAGTTAAAAGAGGGACGCTATGTCAGAATCGACGTCAAGGACAGCGGTCACGGCATTCCGGACCAGCTGAAAAACCAGATCTTCGAGCCATTTTTCACCACCAAAGCCAAAGATATCGGTACCGGACTGGGCCTCTCATCCAGCTACGGCATCATCAAGTCCCAGCGCGGCCATATCGATGTCAGCAGCCAGGAGGGACTCGGGACCACCTTCACCATCCTGCTGCCGGCCGGCCAGGACTCCCGCCGCGAGGAGACCGGCGACGGCGAGCAGATCCTGCACGGCAGCGGCACGATCCTGCTGGTTGATGACGAAGAGATGGTGATGAACATCTCAGCCGAAATGATCCGCAACCTGGGCTACAACGTCCTGACCGCCAGCGACGGACAGGAGGCTCTGAGGATCTACAGCCAGCAGCACCCGACAATCGATCTGGTGATCCTGGATATGGTCATGCCCCAGATGGGCGGCCGCGAAACCTACTCCCAGATCAGAAAGATCAACCCCAATGCCAGAATCCTGCTGGCCAGCGGCTACAATCTTGAGCAGGAGGGGCTGCACTTCATCCAGAAACCATTCAGCCTGACCGCCCTGTCACGTGAGATCCAGGCTGCCCTGAATAATTAGCCCTGCAACTTCGGGCCGCCTGATGCCCCGCGGCAGGCGGCTCCGTGACTTTTGCACAAAAATATTTGACATCCCTGTCCCGGTTAACTATTATGTGGTTGAAATCTGGGTCATGGAAGTGCCATTTATGGCCTCTCCGGTGCCCGAGGTAGTTGCCTCGCAGTTAATTCTGCGGGGCATTCGTTTTTCTGCCCAGCGACTTAACTTTTCCCTCGAAACCGCCGATCCTGCTATAGTTATTATTTCATATACTGAGGAACTACTATGAGCCTACTGATTACTGGCGCAATCGGCATCATCTGCCTGGCGCTACTCTGCATACTTTTCTATCTGCGCCGGGAACTGCTGCATCAAAAGGAGGTCATCAGAACCATCGACGGCCTGCTGCTGCCCGAACGCATCGCCAACATCAATCAGGATCTCGAAAAACTGAGCGCCAAGGACAGGTCAAAGGACATCAAACAGCTCAAAGAGAGCGAACAACACTACCGGCTGCTGACCGAAAACATTCAGGACCTGATCTGGAAAGCCGACCTGGATCTCAACTACACCTATGTCAGCCCGGCCCTGCGATCATTCGCCGGCTCCATGCCCGACAGCCTGGACCCCGAAAGCCTCAACCGATACTTCACCTCCGAGAGCCTCGAGGCTTCGCGCCAGCTCCTGCAGGAGGACCTGCAACGCCAGGTCAAAGCCCTGCCCGCCGAAGTCAAACCGCGCCGCATCACCTACCGGCTCGAACGCAAGGACGGCAGCCCGGTATGGATGGAGAGCTCGGTCTCATACATCTACAACTCCAGCCAGCAGCCCTGTGAGATTCTGGGCATCAGCCGCGACGTCACCGAACGCTACAAGACCGAGGAGAATCTGCGCAGCCGCACCGAACTCTTCAACACCATCACCCAGAACGTCAAAGACCTGATCATAATCTGGGACATGAACCTCAAACCGACCTACGTCACGCCCTCCTCCCAAACCCTGCTCGGCTACACCCCCGAAGAGCTGCTCAAGACTTCGCCGCTGGCCAAGGATCTGAGCTCAATCATGACCACCGACTCGGCCACGCGCCTGGAGAAGGACCTAATCGACCGCATGGGGGGCTGGAAAGACACCCCCAAGGAGGCCCGCAACCTGCCGCCGCTGGAGGCCGAACTGCTCTGCAAAGACGGCACCACCATCTGGACAGAGTCCCGAACCGGCATGCTGCGCGACGACAGCAACACCCCCTACGGCATCATCACCGTGACCCGCGACATCTCCCAGCGCAAAGCCGACGAACAGATGCTGCAGAGCAAGGAGAACCTGCTGCAGGTCATCGGCAACAACATTCAGGATGTCATTACCATCTTCGATCTCAAGATGAATCCGGAGTATATCAGTGCCGGCATAGTTGATATTCTGGGTTACAGCGTTGAGGAGTGCTTGCAGAAATTCCAGAACAACCAGGATCTGCTGGCCATCATGACGCCGGAATCACAAAAGAAGGCCGCCGCGCTCTATGACCAGAGCCGCCAGCAGCTGATGGATGACCCCACCACCCCGCGCAACGACCCCCCCCTGGAGCTTGAGTTCTACCGCAAGGACGGCTCAACCGTCTGGATGGAGGTTCTGACCGGCTTCATCCGCGACGAGCACATGCTGCCCTACAGCATCATCACCGTCAGCCGCAACATTGAGGAGCGCATCCAGAGCCAGCTGGCCCTGCAGAAGGCCGAGGAGCAGTTCCGTTCACTGGTGGAGAACCTCAATGATGTCAGCATCAGCCTGGATACTGACGGCAACTACACCTACATCAGCCCCGTGCTGGAGCACATCCTGGGTTATACCATTGACGAGGTCAGCGGCCAGAACTTCTCCCACTTCATCCATCCCGACGACATGCAGCACACCGTTGAGAAGTTCAAACACGCAATGCTGGGTGAGTCGAAAAACAATGTAACCGAATTCAGGGCGCGCCACAAAGACGGCCACTACATCTACGTCCGCTTCTCATACAGGCTGCTCACAGACGGACCCGACATCATCGGCATGAACGGCATCATCTCCGATATCAGCGAACGGGTAGAAACCGAGGACGCACTGATGCGCTCCCAGGAGAAGTACCGCGCGCTGGTCGAAAACATGAATGAGATCGTCTATTCAATCGACACCCAGGGCAACCTGACCTTTGTCAGCCCCACCGTCGAAGCCATGACAGGCTACAAGCCCGACGAGATCGGCCAGAAGGCCTTCCTGGAGTTTGTCCATCCGGATGATCAGGAGTATGTGACCCAGCGTTTTACCGACGCACTGCAGGGCGGCGACCTCATCACCGATTTCAGGCTGATCTGCGCCGATGACCGCATCATCCATGTACGCGCCTCCAGCCGGCTGCTCTACGAGGGCCACAATGTCATTGGCATGACCGGCATCATGGCTGACATAACCCAGCAGCGCAAAGCCGAAAGCGCCCTGCAGCACGCCATGGAGGAGGTCAAAGCCCTCTCGGTGACCGACGTGCTGACCGGCAGCTACAACCGCGGTTTTCTCAACGACCAGCTGCCCAAGGAGATCGCCCGCGCAACCCGCTACTCCTACCCGCTCTCGCTGATCATGTGCGATCTGGACCACTTCAAGGATGTAAACGACACCTACGGCCATCTGGCCGGCGACAAGATCCTGAAACGCTTCGTGGATATCATGAAACGCATGGTGCGCCACAACATCGACTGGGTTGTGCGCTACGGCGGCGAGGAGTTTGTCATCGCCCTGCCCAAGACCGACAAAGAGGGGGCCACGGCCCTGGCCAAACGTATCAGCCAGAAGCTGCGCAGCAAACCGATCACAGTTGAAGGCCGTGAGATCAAGGTGACGGCCAGCTTCGGCGTCAGTTGCATCACGCCCCAGGATGGCGCTGAACCCATCTCGGACAGGGTGCTGATCAAAGAGGCCGATCGGCTGCTTTACAAGGCCAAGTCCCAGGGACGCGACCAGGTTGTCAGCGACTAATCAATGATCCTTAAACTTCGCTGATTATATGGGGCAGGAAAAAAGTCTGCAGCACCCCGAAGAGCCTGCTCATGGGCAGGCGCTCTTCAAGAATGGAGAGGTAGATATATCCCTCAACGGTACTCATAATAAAAAGCGCCATGGCCGGAGCATCCACACCATCTTTAAGGATTCCCTCTCCCACGCCCTGTAGCAGCAGCTGTTCAATAAGCCCCATGATGCGATTCTTATAGCTACCAATCAGCTCCCTAAAGTTCTCACCGGGGCGGTCTGAGACCGCCCCCAGATGCACAAGCTTATTGAGCTCAACATTCTCTTCATAAATTGCCGCACTGCCCAGAGTCACTTCGAAGATACGCTCCAAGTATGGAGCATCCGATGCTACGGCCTTTTCAAAGAGATCCACATACTGCTGCATGCAGAGGTCAATCAAATCTATGAAAAGATCGGCCTTGGAGCCCCAGTACCAGTAGATCAACGACTTGGAGCAATCAGCATCGGCCACAATCTCATCCATGGTTGCCGAAACATAACCCCGGCTGGAAAATACATTAATGGCTGACTGCCGGATAGCAGCACGCCGTTCAGCTTCCCTGTGATTTTTTCTAACTCCCATTGTTGCTTTAGCCATAAAATAATCCTCAGTAAAACGGCCCAGCAAGCCCGGCACCACAAAAGTGCGAATATATTACCGGTCTGCCGATTCAACCCTCTTCTTCACCGCCTTTACATACCCTGAAAGAGAGTTCTTTGAAAGGGCCCGATCGATGCTTGCCGGCAGTTTCATGCCAACCTCAACAATCGGAGCGTAGACATAGACCGTTTTGCGGCCTTCGGCATAGGGTTCAAGAAAACCATAGCCCTCAATATTGCTCAGGCCGCTGGATGGCCCACTAACCTGCACACCCTCTTTCTGATACTTTTCTGCGGCGGCGGCTGTAACCAGCTGCCATTCCTGACGCATGTTGCCGGCATCGAAGGTTGTATTCAGGGTATACTGAATATTGACCAGCGGAATGCTGAGTTTGCCCTCTATCAGACTGCGTCCGCCATTTTCATCAATAGGTTTGATGACATACTCGGTACGGTAGTAATCGAGTCCGGGTACATAGTCGCCCATGGAGTCCCAGTCTACGATCACCTGCCAAACTTCATGCGGCGGGGCGTCTATCAGAATCACACCGACCACGCGCTTCTTCGTATCACCAAAGTGCTCCTCAAATATCTGCAGCTTACCATTTTCCAACTTTTCCATATCCAGATCAAAACCGACACGGCCGAGCTGGGCGGCATTAAGCTGCGAACTTAGCAATAGCACCGTCAGCAGTAGTATTATCTTTTTCATAAGTCCCTCCTCAGCAGTAGCAGGTGCGGTTGATGATGATCTGCTTCAGATCATCGGACAGCTCATTGAAATAGGCGCAGTAGCCGGCCACCCGCACCATCAGGTAGGGATGCTTCTCAGGGTTTTCATAGGCTTCCAGCAGAATATCGCGGTTGATCACGTTAGGCTGAAACTGCATGCCGCCGGTCTTGAAGAAGGTTTTGAAGATGCTTGACAGATTCTTAACCCCGCCTTCCCCCTGGAAGAGGGCCGAGTCGATGGTAAAGGTGACGGTGGTGCCGTTGGGCGCAAAGTTGGCATAGTCCACATCGGCCACCGCGTTCAATGACGAGAGCAGGTCGCTCTGCTGCATGCCGTAGTGGGGCGTGATACTGTTGGCCAGCGGCACACCTTCGAGCCTGCCTGACGGCAGGGCCGGAGTCTTCTTGCCGTAGATATCGCAGACATTCAGGGCGTAATAGCCGGCCGAGTAGATCCCGTCGCGCGGCACATTGGGAACCGAATCAAGAGCCTTGTTGAAAATCTCCATCACTCTTGTAACCCAGCGGCTGGCTTCTTTTGATCCATCGTTACCGAACTTGGGAACACTCAAGAGGGCCTCATGTATCTCCTGAGCACCTTCAAAGTTGTTATCAATTGCCCCAATAACCTCATCCAGCGTGTAACGCCCCTGCTTGAATACAACTTCATCAATGGCGTAGAGCGAATCGGCCACATCGGTCACACCGACGGCCTGAATGCCGCTGCTGTTAAAAGTTGTACCGCCGTCGTAGACATCCTTGCCGCTCTGCACACAGCTCTCGTAGAGCGATGAGGCCAGCGGCGTCGGGAAGTCCTTGCGCAGAGCTTCCTCGATCTGCTGGTGGTCGCTGAGGATGCCGCAGGCCAGATGATTCAGGCGCGCCTGAAAGCGCTCAATCAGTTCATCCATATTCTGTGGCGGATTATAAGCCTGGGGTCTGAGCATCTTCAAGAAGCGCTGCCGGGCTCGGCTGTAGCAGCGCACAACTCGCCCGTCTGCCTTAAAGTTATACTCCACAGCCTTGGTAATGAGCTTCTCCAGCGCATCAGGTACGCCAAAGTTCCAAAGGTCATGCTCCTGACCCTTGAGAGCCTGCAGCAGCGGCAGCGCCAAATTCATGTTGGCGCAGTCGGTGTTGCCGAAATGATCCTCAGAGGCATTGGGCTCAACGCAGCCGATAATGGCATAGTTGCGGGCATCTTCAAGGGTGGTATCGTAGTGCCTCTGCAGGGTTTCAAAATAGATCTCATCATTGAAGAGCTCAGGCATGGGCGAACCGTTGATGTAGACCTCAGCCAGGCGATCAAGGTACGCCTCCGGACTATCATTGTGAATACGCGCGGTCATATTGACGGCCAGCGGCTGCAGCTCACAGATATCCACCAGCATATAGGTCAGGTCATTGGTGGCATCAGCTCCGTCACGGCTGGTGCCGCCGAAAGTGAGCGCCTGGTCGGTGGAGAGGGTCTCAAAGTTGCGGCCGATACTAAGGTAGGTGTCGCCGTCATTGACCAGAATGGCCTCATCCATCTTGAGCACGAAGAGGGCCAGCAGCTCCTTGGCCTTCTCATAGGTGATGCGGCCGGCATCCAGGTCAGCCTTGTAGTAGGGGTAGAGGAGCTGATCCACGCGGCCGAAGGAGACCGCATTCTCGAAGGACTCGATGCAGAGCGCAATCTGCAGGAAGAGCATGCTCTGCAGGGCCTCATGGTAGGTGCGCGCCGGACTCACTGGCACGTGGCGGCAGATGGCGGCCATCTCTTCAAGCTCTGCAGCACGCACGGGATCACTCTCTGTACGGCTCAGCCACTCCAGCTCTTTTGCATAACCCTGGGCAAAGGCTTCCAGCCCCCTCAGGGCGACAATGGCGCCATCATAGAAGTCCCGGCTCTGGGGATTGATGGCTTTCTGCTCATTGATCTCGGCGATCAGGCCGCTGGTGCCCAGCTCCAGGATGCGCTCAAAGTTGACCTTGAAATGGGCGATGGAGGCCATGTTGTTGTTGAAACCGGCGTTCATCTCGGAGGCGCGCGCCAGGGTCAGGATGAACTGCGGCACGGAGAGCGCCTTGAGCAGCACGCAGTGCGTCACCCAGAAGGGCGCAACCTTGAAGTAGAAGCTCAGCCGCTCCTTGAAGGTGCACTTGAATGAGACCGGCTTCTGACGGTTGATCTGATGCAGAATTGAGATCAGCAAAAGCCCATAGTGCTCCTCCCAGACCTGGGCACCCACCCGTTTGGAGGTGAAGTTGCCCACCAGCAGCTCATCATCATAGACGACCTTCTTTTTATTCTGCAGCACATAGGCCAGTCGCTCGGAGCGGTGGATGGGCGCCGGCTTCTTGAAACCGTTTTTCCTGTAGTAGTCGGTCTTGAGGTTGGAGACCTCAAAGCAGAGATGACGGCCAAAGCCCCGGATGGCGTCCTGGACAGCATAGACCCGCTCGCTGAATTTAGCTGGGGCCGGGGCAGCTTCCAGCTCCGTACAGAAACACTCAATCCCCAAATCATTTAACGTGGCAGTGGCACTTTTAAGAGCCCTCAGGCTGCGCTCAGGAGCAATCTCCAGCATGGCGATATCAAGATTCAGGCGATTGGCCTTGTCCTCATACATATTGTGATACTTGAGCAGCTCGATTGAGTCATGCCCGAGCTTCTTGAGCAGTCTGGCGGTAGCCTTCAGGTTCTTATCAGTGTCGTTGTAAGCCGGCACGATAACCTTCCTGAAGCGCATAGGCGCGCCGCTGGCGGCCAGTTTATGGATATTCTCACTGATCAGACGCCCGTCCTGCCCGGTGCATTTCAGATGGAGATCCTCATCGCCCACGGCCTTGAGGTCCACCAGAAAGAGATCTACGTAGGGGGCAACCTTCTCAACATTGCTCCAGGGCACATGCAGGGAGGTCTCGACGCTGATGTGGATCTGCTCTGCAATCAGCATCTTGAGCAGGCCGATCAGAGAGTCCGGGTTCTGCAGCAGCGGATCACCGCCGCTCAAGGTCACCCCGCCGCCGGTCTCCCGATAGTACTCCCTGTCCCTGAGGACCACTTCGGCCAGCTGCTCTGTGCTGTATTCGCCGGCCAGCTCAGGATTGACGGTCAGAGATTCAGGATTCTGACACCAGGCACATCTCAGTCCGCAACCCTGGAAAAAAATTGTGGTGCGGATACCGGGACCGTCATGCACGCAGGTCCGCTGAACATTCAGAACCCGCAACTGTTTAGTATCTGCTGTTTTTTTTGTTTCCGGCGCAACCGGCGCCGCCGATACCTGACTGCTTCCTAGATTTTCCATGATAACTCCTTTAATTTTATCTAATTTCAAGACACTGTCCCAATATATTTTCTAAGACTTATCCAAGACTCTAATAGCTTTCAAAATTATCCGCGATGTACGCGGCTGCACGGGTGGCAAAGGTCATGATGGTCACCTGCGGATTGACGCCCAACGGCGTTGGGAAGGGTGAACCATCCGGAATAAAGAGACCCTTGATCTCATGAGACTCCAGGTTGAGGTTGACCACTGATTTACGCGGATCGTTGCCCATGCGGCAGGTTCCCAAAGGATGAAAGGCAAAGATCTCCTCCCACTGCCAGGGTTTGATGTCTAGTTTACAGAAACGTTCCAGATCATCGCTGTTACTGATCACCGGCATGGGATGCGCGCCGGTGAAAACGCGTCTGGCTCCGGCGGCCAGAAAGATCTCAACCGTGCAGGCCACGGCTTTCTGCAACTTTCTGGCATCCTCCCGGTTCATGGAGTACCAGGCCATAAAGGGCATTCCCAGCAGGCCGCGGAAAACACGCCCGCGGGTCGAGTCACAAATCATGGCGCCGAATGCGGCCATATTTCTGTAGTGTTTGGCATTATACTTATGAGCCATACCCACGCCGGGCATGGCGGCAGTCAGCAAATTGGGCGGAATAAAGATTCCCTCCAGGTTGATGCCCTCATGCGACCAGCCATCCACATAACCGCCCTGCGAGACGCCATGATGGCCATTGACCTCCTCATCCATTTCGGCCACGACACGGCCGCAGGGGTGCATGCTGAGACCCTTGCCCACCCAGCCCGAAGTACTATTGGCCAGCCCCTGTTTCAAGAGGAAGGCCGGCGTGATCATGGTGCCCATGGCCAGGCAGACAACCTTGGCACGAACCTGAATCTTATGGCTCTTCTTATTATTGGCCGGATTGACGAAAACGCCGTGCACACCCTGCACCTTGCCGGCCAGCACATCCAGCTTGGTGACTTTGCAGTTGGCATAGACCACGGCACCGGCCTTGAGCGCCTTGGGTACATAGGAGACCTCCATGGACTGCTTGGCGCCCCTGGGACAGCCCCACTGACAGATTCCGGCACCTTCGCAACCTTTAGCATTATGTCTAAGCGGTTTACACTCAACGCCTATTTTTTCAGCGCCGCGCTTGACCACCTTGTAGATATTGCCCAGCACATCTTCAGACAGCTCGCTGACGCTGATCTCATTTTCAACCTTATCCAAGTAGGGAATCAGATCCTCATAATTGAGGCCCTGGCAGCCGTACTCGGCAACCCACTTCTCAACCGTGGCCTCGGGGGTGCGAAAACAGGTGCCCGAATTAATGGTTGTGGTACCGCCAATACACTTGCCCAAAGGCAGCATAATCGGCGGCAGGCCCAGGGCAAAATTGGCCGCACCGTCACGGTACATCATGGCGGTCATGTCAGCCGGACGTTGATTATAGTTGACCGTCGAATAGGCGCCGCCCTCTTCCAGAAGCACAACCCTCAGCCCGCGCTCGGCCAGCTCCTTGGCCACCACGGAGCCACCGGCGCCGCTGCCCACAACGCAGACATCCGCCTGCTCCACCATATCCGATTCAATATCTTTAACTTCGAAGATCCGGCTCATTCCTTAATCCCCTCAAAGGCCGGATGATTGGCAAACTTTGTCTGGTAGCCGATTGCATCTTTGACCTCATCCAACTCATAGAACCCCGTAAAGACAAGAATCTTGACCAGCAGCAAGTTGACCGGGATGGGAAAAGGCATCTTCTCCATCCGCTCAAACATAGCGGCGATATCGGTTTCCGCCATCTTTGTCATGGGTTTGAGGGTACGTCCGAAGGCCCAGGGCCAGCCGTAGTTAACCAGATGAAGCAGAAACTTCAGACCATAGCGCATAATGGCAGGCATCCTGGAGACCAGATGATCGCTCAAAGGCAGCCACTGATCCTTGAGATCGGCAGCGCCCAATTCAAAATCATCACCGCCGCACGGGATCATGCCGGCACCCATAGCAGCCAGAATCTCGGCCTCTTTATTTGAGAACACTTGCATAATCTCTCCTTAATCAAGAAATATGGGAGATGTCTTGATACGCATCGACATCACAAAGGGCAGCATTTCTCGGTAGGGGAACCTGACCACAGACTCGGAAATAACCTGACCGGACTCCAGCTCAATTATTCTGCCGTAGCAGGTCACATGTGTACGATGTAGATTCCAGGGCCAGAGGTCTACCTTCTCACCCACATAGAGATAGCGCTTGCCCGCTGAATCAGCGAACTCCAGATCGTAACGGATCGTGCGATCCTTGAAATATTTCAGATGCAGGGTCCCGCGGCATTCGGCCTTGTCAACCAGACCGCCGACAGTGATCACGCCGCGGGCCTGATTGAAGAGAAACGCATCACTAAACGGATTTATCAGCTGTAAGAACGAGTCACTACACCAGGTTAGAGTAAAATGCAGCGGCCGAGACTCACCCCTGAACATATGAGTTCCAACCATCACCTCGTCAGCCTTAAATCCAGGCATATATCCTCCTATTACAAGCCACTCGTCGCAGGTTCACTTAAGACAGAAACTTAATAACCCCATGCTTCTTTTCATCAATAGCTCAGCGTCCAGCATATAAATATTCTTATACTGAACAGTCAGTACATTAACAATTTAAAAAGATATTGTAAATGATGCTTTTATTTATACAAATAGATTGGATTGAAATTCTTCTATCGTACTAAAAAAGGACCGGGCTTTTAGGCTGCCCGGTAAAGAGGAGGTCTTTAAGGTGTGAACCTTAGACATCTCTTATATAGGGTCAATGCTGGAAATTTAAAGGGTGCTGGGAATTTTATCTGGCAAGAATTTCAAGCGCCTGCTGCTGCGCCTGTTCAATTTGAACCCGGCTTAGATACCGCTCGAGATCTTCGCGTTTTTCGGCCGCACTCTGAGATCCGCCGGCCGCCAGCACATTCAGCCACATATGGGCCCGCCCGTAATTCAGGGGCGCCTCCTGCCCGGCCTCATAGATGGCCGCCAGAGCCGCCTGCGCCGGCGCAAACCCCTGAAGGGCTGCCTCCTCAAAAAGGGCCACCGCTTTAAGGCTGTCACGCTCGGTGCCGCGCCCGGTGCGATAGAGAGTTCCCAGCCAGAACTGGGCCTCGGGATCTCCGGCTTCGGCGCTCTGACTGAAGAGTTCAAGGGCTTCGGCGTAGTTGGTCGGTACCCCCTGGCCCTCGAGATACATGATGCCCAGCATCATGCGGGCTTTGGGATGGCCGGACTTTACGGCACGTTGGAAATATTTTAAAGCTTCGGCATAATCCGGCTCATACTCGCCGGCTTCATAAAAAACCAGGCCCATCTGATAATCATTCTCGCCCTTGACGGCCCAGCATGGCTGACCCACCAACAGCGCCAGAATGATCAGGAACCCGGCACGTTTCATCAATCCTCCAGGTCGAGTTGAGCCTGCCGCATCTCCTCGGGCCCCAGACAAACCTGATCCTTCAGAATCTTATGAATCTTATAGGCCCCGGCCGGAACCTCGCCATCAATAAGTTTCACCGAAGGTTCGCCATTATTAATCAACAGGGCCAGATCGCCGGTGCTGACCGGACCACGGGTGACGAAGAGATGATCGCCGGCCTTGACCAGCTCCCCCATATTATTGGAGGCCTCTAGCCAGAAACCGTCCATTAAAACCCCTCGGCCTCATTTGCAACACTGAGCCACTCCTCTTCCTTGAGTTCGCGCTCAATCATATCCATAATCATATTTTCAAGACTCTGCGACCGGATGGCGGCCAAAGTTTTAATCTTTTTCTTATTCTCTGCGGTTGTCCGGAACATTACCTGGACATCTTTATCTGCCATTATTTCTGCACCTCACAAAATCAAACATGTTATACATGTATATCATCAAATAAATTCAGTCAATAAATCCGTAAATCAAACCACCTGACGCTCCACCAGGCCATCTTCACAAAGCGAACGCCAGAAATCCACATGCGATACCTTGGAAATGCTGACCGCCATCAGGAGGGTCGCCGGGTCAACGCGGACCACATCGCCCCAGAGGGCCACGCCGCTATCAGACATCACCAGCCTGACCTTCTGTCCCCTGAGCACAAAGGCCCGGCCGGGCTCAAAGGCTATACTCTGCTTATCATTCTTCAGTCTGACACTTAAACCGCCCCAGCTGATATCAATGGTTTCAACCTGACACTCCAGCTCCGGAAAAGTTCCTGAAGATTCCACCACCAGATTGGCATTCAGAATGGCTGCTCGCCGCGGATGCTCTCTTCTCTCCTCTTGCACGATATTCCCCAACTTGAATTTTCCGCAAAAGCGGACGAAGTTACTTTTCGGCAACTTACAAATATTCTTGAATATTTGTAAACTTATCCTGTGATTTCAAAGAACAAGCAGCTGACATTCAAAGCGCTTCACGATTGACCCGATCCCAATAGGCTTCAAAGTCGCGGCAGGCCCGACGCAGATCCAACCAGCCATTAATCCCCAGACGCCTTAACTCTTCCAGTATTTCTCGTCTTGTAAGTCTCATCTGATCACCTCACAAGCTTTGCTGAACTGATTATTGCAAAACAGATGCCATCTGCTCAGATTAAGATATCTGCACCCGCCTGAGCCAAATCAACCGCATGCGGAGCACTTTCAGCAACCAAACGATGCAAGCTTAACACACCGCTGTGCAAGATGAGCACACATACAGTCTGTTATCGGACATTTAAACATTCCAGCGCCGGACTCCCACAATGCGGTAAAATATGCTATACCTGACTCATGAAGAGAACATTCTGCCTGATCTGCATCATGCTGCTGCCCGGCCTGCTCGCGGCCCACAGCGGCAACCTTCAATTTTTCATCGGCGCAGCCTACATCGACCAGGATGAATGGGCACCCCTCAATGCCCTGGCCGAGGCCGGACTGGAGCTGGAGCTGACCCCCACTGGCTGGCCCCTGGGCTTCAGCAGCGGCATCCGCCATGCCAGCAACAAGGATCACGGCACCCTGCTGCATCCACTGCTGGGAGTCGACAACTATGATGTCATCGCCACCATTGACGAGCTGACGCTGGGGATCGGCAAGAGCTGGCCCTCCAGCCGGCGCCTCCAGACCCGCCTGGAGGGCGGCATCAACTATCTCAGGGCCAGCAGCGAATACCGCCTGCCGGCGCGCCACAAAATTCAGGACCAGGATGAGAGCGTCGGCGCCTGGATCGGCCTGGGAGCCTACTGGATCTTTGCCGAGCACTTCATCATGGGCAGCGAATTCAGACTGCGCCGCAACCAGCTCAGACTCTGGCACCAGAAGAGCAATGCCACCGGCGGCCAGCTCGGCTTCAGCCTGGGCTACCAGTGGTGAGCCGATGAACTGCCTTGTACGCAACATGACCTTTGTGGCCTTTGATCTGGAAACCACCGGCCTCAAGCCGGTGCACGACAGCATCATCGAGATCGGCGCAGTCAAGTTCCAGAACGGACAACTTGTTGATCAGTTTGAAGAGCTAATCAACCCGGGCACCCCCATCCCGGCCATGGCCAGCCAGATCAACGGCATCAGCGATCAGATGGTTGCTGATGCTCCCGGAATCGAGGAGGTACTGCCCCGCTTCATCGATTTCATCGGCGGCGCCACCCTGATCGCCCACAACGCCCCCTTTGACGTGGGCTTCATATCCTATGACATCGCACGCCTAGGTGTTGAAACTGCCCAGAATCAGGTCCTGGACACCCTGACCCTGGCGCGACGCTGCCTGCGCAACATGCCCAGCTACAGTCTGGGCAATCTGGCCAGACAGCTGAACATCAGCCTGGAGGACCACCACCGGGCCCTGAGCGACGCCCAGACCTGCCGCCTGCTTTTCGAACACTGCCTCAATCGCCAGGAGCAGCCGATCAGCCTCAACCAGCTCATGAAGAAGAGCGGGCCGGCGCTTAAAATCAACCTCTGGGATTTCATCTTCACTGAAAAATTCCATGAACTGCGGCAAGCCTTTGCGGAAAAGAGACCTGTCATGATAACCTACCGCGACAGCGCCAAACAGATCTCCGAGCGTAAAATCACGCCCATTTCCATCGGCCTGGTGCGCCGCAACACCATGCTGGAGGCCTACTGCCACCTCAGAGGCGAAAAACGGACCTTCCGCCTAGACCGCATAACCGGCGTCGGCAAAGCTGAACACTGAATCAGATTTACTATTCCGAACTTGCCGTTTATTATACAAACAGAAAAAATTAAGTATATTAATCATTTAAAATTGGTGATATAAATCCGAGGCTACACAAAAAGAATACTTTGATCATCAATAAGGCGAAACAATGGAATATAATGACTACCTCAATAAGTGCATAATTGTCGGACTGACATATGTTGATCAGAACAACCAGATAACCGAGCAGAAGCAATTCCACGGCACCATCCGCCAGATCAGCGATGAAGGCATCCTGGTGGAGCGCGCCGGCGGCCAGGGCGACTACCTGCTGCCGCCAGACCTGAGCGCCCTCGAGCAGGCTGAGCCCGGTGAATACATGCTGCGCAAAAGCGGCGAAGTCGTCGTCAACCCGGACTTCACCAGCCAGTGGACCGTCGAAGAGAGTCCCGCCGAAGCCCAGGCCAACTAGATATAGTTGTAGATGGCCCAAAAATGGGTCGCACTGCCCCCCAGCACAAAGAGATGAAATATCTCATGAAAGCCCAGGCGGGGCCAGCGCATGGCATAGACAAGCGCCCCTGCCGTATACAGCATTCCGCCAACCAGAATCCAGACCAGCGCCGGAACTGTCAGATTCTGCAGCATGGGCCTGAAACCAATGACGGCGATCCAGCCCATCAAAACATAGAGCATGGTTGAAAGCAGGCGCGGCGCACCGATCCAGTAAACCTTAAAGAGCATTCCCAGCAGCGCGATTCCCCAGACCGCAACCAGAATGCCCCATCCCCAGGGACCGCGCATTGGCCCCAGACAGATCGGGGTGTAAGTCGCCGCAATCAGCACAAAAATCATCATGTGGTCAAACTTTTTAAGGCGCAGGGTGGCTTGCGGCGACACATCCAGCCAATGGTATAAGGTTGAGGCGCTGTAGAGCAGAATCAGACCCATGCCGAAGACAAGCCCACCGACCAGGTAGGCCGGCTGCGGCCAGAAACGCAGCAGCATGGCAACCAGCGCCCCAAGCGAGAACAGAACGCCGGCAAAGTGAGTCAGAGCACTGACAGGCTCCTTAAGTCGCATGACCACCCCCCTATTTCAGCCAATGATAGCATTAATAATAGGGGGGCGGTGTAAAGTTAGTGTTAAATCAGGCTACGATTTCGACCAGTTCCAGGTCAAAGATCAAGACCTTACCGGCCATGGGCGGGTTGGCATCCAGCTTGATAACATCATCCAGCACCTCGGATACGCGCACCGGGATGGGGTGGCCCTCGGGGCTCATAAACTGCAGCATCATATCAACTTCAGGCTCAATGTCCTCAGGCAGATTCTCTCTGGGGTACTCGATAACGCGCTCGGGATCACACTCACCATAGGCGTCTTCGGGCTGCAGGGTGACGCTCTTCTTATCACCAACAGCCATACCGAGCAGGGCATCGTTGAAGCCCGGAATCACCTGGCCGGAACCAACGGTAAACTCAAGCGGCTCGCGGCCAGCTGAACTGTCAAAAACCTGATCATCTTCAAATCTTCCGGTATAGTGAACGCGAACGCTGTCACCATCTTTTACTGCTTCACTCATGACTTTCTCCTTTGGGTTAAGTCCGGGCACGCTAACAGATTGAACCCGATACCGCAAAGAAATTCCCCAAAACCCTCGACACTCAAGCTCAGCCGCCATAACATCGATAAGGTTCTGCATGGGCAATATAAACAGAATCCAAAACGAGATGCAGCGGGTCTTTTTAGGTCAGGAACAGGTGGTCAAGGCCGTGCTGGGCTCATTCTTCGCCGGCGGCCATGTCCTGCTGGAGGGCGTCCCGGGCGTGGGCAAGACCCTGGTGGGCCTCTCGCTGGCGCAACTCTTCCACCTCAAGTTCCGTCGCATCCAGTTTACCAACGACATGCTGCCCAGCGACGTGACCGGATTCCACACATTCAAGGCCGGCGCCAGCGAGCCCGAACTGATGCGAGGACCCATCTTCGGTAACATCGTGCTGGCCGACGAGATCAACCGCACCTCGCCCAAGACCCAGTCAGCCCTGCTGGAGGCCATGGAGGAACAGCAGGTGACCATTGACGGCATCACCTACGACCTGCCCAGCCCCTTCATGGTCATCGCCACCCAGAACCCCATCGAGGTTGCCGGCACCTTCGCCCTGCCCGAAAGCCAGCTGGACCGCTTCCTGGTCAAGGTCAACGTGGGCTACCCGCCCCTGGAAGAGGAGCGCCAGATCCTGCTGCGCGACATCGACCACCGCGACGCGCTCAAGCTGCAGCCGCTCATGGACCGCGACCAGGTTGCCGAGATCAGCCACCAGCTGCAGCAGGTCAAGGTGCACGATGACCTGCTGGAGATGATCACCGCCATCATCCGCGCCACCCGCAGCCACCCCATGATCGAACTGGGGGTCTCGCCGCGCGGCGCCCTGGCGCTCAAGCGCATGTCCCAGGCCTGGGCCTTCATTTCGGGGCGCAACTTTGTCACCACCGATGATGTTGTGCAGGTCTGCAAGCCGGTGCTGGGCCACCGCATCATCACACGCAACAGCTCGCCCGAGCGCGCCATCGAGGCGGTGCTGGATGAAATTAAGCACCCTCTTTGAGCACCTCAAGCCGCCACGCGGCTTCCGCCTGACCAAGACGGGCAAGATCTTTTTCATCTTCCTCTTCGGCGTGGCCCTGGCGGCCATGGCCACCGGCAACAACCTGCTCTTCCTGATCCTGGCCGTGATCCTGACCTTCATGATCATTTCCGGCATCGAATCGGAGTGGAACATCCGCCACCTGGAGATCGAGCGCATCCTGCCGCAGGAGGCCTATGCCGGCCAGCCCGTGCAGATCGTGTACGCGCTGCGCAACCGCCAGGAGGAGGGCAAGCGCCTGGTCATCCAGGACATCGACCGCCTCAAGGTGCCCGAGCTCAAGATGGGCCCCATCCAGACCTTCAGCCTGGAGACCTCCTTCCGCAAACGCGGTATCCAGCAGCTGGGGAACATCATGATCCTGACCACCTACCCCTACGGTCTCTTCGAAAAATCGATCACCTTCAAGTGCCCGGCAGAGTTCACCGTTTTCCCGAGCCCAATCAAGCTGCCCAGCAACGCAGTCTCCGGCCGCCAAGGCGAGGGCCGCGGCCCGGAGCGCGAGAGCATATCGCACATCCGCGGCTACGTCCCCGGCGATCCCCTCTCTGGCATCGTCTGGAAGAAGCAGCACATCGGGCTCTACTCGCGCGTGCTGGAGGGCGGCCAGAATAGCGGCGGCGTGATCGTCATGCGCCCGGGCGGCAACCTGGAACTTAAACTTTCCCAGGCCACCTACCTGATCGGCGAGCTGCACGAGAGCGGCCTGCCTTACGGCCTGGCGGTCAACAGCTACTTCAGCGGCCTGCACAAGAGCCGCGAGCACAAGCTGGCAATTTTGAAGACGCTGGCCTGCACCGACCATATCGGCGAACCCAAGGAGCGCGAGATTGACGAACCAATCTACATCTAAGCTCGCCTACATCATGGGCGCCATCTCGCTCACCGGCCTGCTCTGCCTGAGCCTGGTGGGCATGCTGCCCTGGGCCATCTTTGTGCCGGTCGCAGCCCTGCACATCATCATCTGTCACCGCTATTTTTACATGCAGTGGTTGCCAGAGCGCTCCTTCACCATCATCATGCTGGCCATCTTTGCGGTGGAGGGTTTGCGGCTCTACGTCTTCGGCCGCGAGATCCTGGTCGATGTTTTACGCGACCTGATCGTGCTGACCGGCTTGACGCGCTTCATCCTCAGGAAGACGCCGCGCGAGATGTACCAGATCATGGGTATCGCCCTGACCGAGTGCATCCTCTCGACCATCTTCACCGACAGCCCGACCTTCCTGATCGGCCTGCTGGTGATGGCGGCATTGATCCCCATGGCCCTCTACCAACTCGACAGCCTGGAGTTCGCAACCAACGAAAGCCCGCCAGCGCGCGACCACTGGCTGAAGGTCTGGCTGGGCATCATCGCCCTCAGCGCCGTGCTCTTCTACATCATCCCGCGCCCGGCCCACACCATCATCAACTTCTCACTGGCCCAGCAGACCCGCACCGGCTTCAGCGAGGAGGTCAGCCTCAACCAGGAGAGCCGCATCAGCGAGGACCGATCCGTGGCCATGCGCATCATCTGGAACCAGGCGCCCGAGCGCTTCTACCTGGCCGGCGCGCGCCTGGAACAGGCCACGCCCGAGGGCTTCATCAAGGCCGAGAAAACCATGACCCAGTTTGAAAAACGCAACCGCTACAGCGATACACTGACCATCTACCCCAGCGGCATCTACAGCAAGAACGTCTTCGCCCCCTTTAGTTTAAGCGATGTCAGCGGCCGCCACGTGGTCAGCCAGGGCACCAACACCTACTTCATGGGCGAAATCCCGCCGGTCTACACGGTCTGGGTCGAACGCCAACCGCCGCATGAGCCACCCGGCAGCCTGGACTATCCATCAGAGCTGGAACCGACCGCCAGCCTGGGGCGCGAGCTGGCCGGCAACGGTTCAGCTAAGACCAAGGCCGAACGCCTGGCCAACCATCTGATGCAGAACTGCAGCTACACCCTGGATGCCCTGAATGTACCCGAGGGCGAGTCACCCATCAACTGGTTCACAACCCAGGGCAAGCGTGGCAGCTGCGAGCACTTTGCGGCCGGCCTGGCGATCATGCTGCGTGGCGCCGACATCCCGGCGCGGGTAGTCAGCGGTTTTGTGGTGCAGGAGTTTAACGAGGACTACTTCATCGTGCGCTCCAGCGGGGCGCATGCCTGGGTTGAATACCATGACGCCGGCCGCTGGCACACCATCGATGCCACCCCCAGAAGTTCCGAACCAGCCATCCGGCGCAGCAACATCATCGACCGGCTGCGCTTCAGCTGGGCGCGCTGGGTCATCGAATACTCGCTCAAGGATCAGATCAACCTGGCCGGTTATCTGAGCTACACGGCACCCAGGGAGCTCAAGGAGCTGGACAGGCGCTATGCCGGCCTGCTGCTGATCCTCCCGCTGCTGGTCATCATCTATCGGCTCATCCGCCATCAGCGCATCTCGCCATATGAAAAGGTGATGAAGGCCCTGGGCGGCCTCAAGCTTGAAGGTAGCCACAAGGATCATCTGACAACTGTCCGGGAACAGCGCCCCGAGATTGCAGCCGAGTTTGAGAAGTACCAGCAGCGCTACCTGGGCTGGCGCTTCGGCGGACGGCAGGTGGACATTGACGGGCTGACAAAAGAGATAATCAGAAAAATTTGAAACCGGGGACAGAATTAAATTCTGTCCCCAATTAACACTTAGCCGTTGGCCTTGGCAAAGCTCTGCATGAACTCGGCCAGACGCGCAACGTTTTCATAGGGAATGGCGTTATAGATGGAGGCGCGGATGCCGCCCACCGAGCGGTGGCCCTTGAGGCCCTCCAGCTTCAAGGCCGTAGCTTCGGCAATAAACTTCTTTTCAAGCTCTTCGCTCGGCAGCCTGAAGGGAATGTTCATCTTCGATCTTGACGAAACATCAACCGTGCCGCGGTAGAAACTTGAACTGTCCAGCAGGTCATAGATCAGCGCCGCCTTGCTGTCGTTGACCTTGGCGATCGCGGCCACGCCGCCCTCATCTTCGATCCACTTGAGGACCTCGTGCACCACGAAGATCGGCACCACCGGACAGGTGTTGAACATGGAGTTGGAGTCGGCGTGGGTCTTGTAGTTGAGCATGGAGAAGGTGTGCTCGGGCGCCAGACCGATCAGATCCTTGCGGATGATGACAACCGTGACGCCGGCCGGGCCCATGTTCTTCTGCGCGCCGGCATAGATGATGCCGAACTTGCTGACGTCCAGCTCGCGCGACATGATGTCGGACGACATGTCGGCCACCAGGGGCACATTGCCGGTCTCGGGGAAAGTCTGCCACTGGGTGCCGTAGATGGTGTTGTTGGAGGTGATGTGACAGTAGGCGGCATCCGGGGTCAGATTGAGCTCGCCGGGAATCTTGCTGTAGCTGTCATCCTTGGATGAACCGGCCAGATGCACCTGCCCGACGCGGCGGGCCTCCTTGATGGCCTTGGATGACCACTCGCCGGTATCGACATAATCGGCCACCTGGCCTGCGCCCAGCAGATTCTGGGGCACCATGGCGAACTGGGTACTGGCGCCGCCCTGCAGAAAGAGCACGCGATAGTTATCCGGAATGTTCATGACCCGGTGCATGCGCGCAATGGCATCATTGATCAGATCGTCAAAGGGCTTGGAGCGGTGGCTTATCTCCATCAGCGACATGCCGCTGCCGGCAAAATTTTTGACGGCGGCTGCCGTGCTATCGATTACGGCCTGGGGCAGAACCGCCGGGCCGGCGTTGAAAATTGAAACTTCTCTAGCCATAATTTCTCCCTTATTCAAAAACTATAAGCGCACCCTATACCCAAACCGCGCCGGATTGGAAGATTTTTTTGAGCAGCAATCCACCTGATTCTGCACATCAAATACTCCTTTGCCATGAAAATATTGACAGCCTAAAATAATACAGCTATAAAAATGAACACTCATTCATTGAATGGGCATTATATTCGCCGGACGGCCTGTCCGGCACATTTTTTAATTGTTTTAAAAGGAGGGAGTCATGAATTTTGCTTTAAGCGAAGAGCACAAGATGGTCCAGGAGATGGCCAGCAAATTTGCCGACCAGGAGATCAAGCCCCGCGCCGCCGCGATCGACCAGCAGCACCAGCACAATGATGAAATTTTGCGCATGATGGGCGAGAACGGCTTCATGGGCGTGGCCATTCCCGCCGAGTACGGCGGCGCCGGCATGGACTACATCTCCTACGCCCTGATCCTGACCGAGATTTCACGCGCCTGCGCCAGCACCGGCGTGATCATGTCGGTCAACAACTCCCTCTACGGCTTCCCGGTACTCAAGTTCGGCACCGAAGAGCAGAAGCTCAAGTTTCTAACCCCGGTCGCCAGCGGCCAGGCCCACGGCTGCTACGGCCTGACCGAGGCCAATGCCGGCTCCGACCCGGCCGGCATGAAGTGCACCGCCGTGCTGGACGGCGAGCACTGGATTCTGAACGGCGAGAAGAAGTTCATCACCAACGGCAACATCGCCAAATATGCGGTCATCGCCGCCATCACCGACAAGGAGAAGGGCTACAAGGGCATCACCCAGTTCGTCATCGATCTGGAGGAGACCCCCGGCTTCTCGGTCGGCAAGGTTGAGGAGAAGATCGGTATCCGCGGATCCGGCACCTCCGAGCTGGTTTTTGAAGATGCCCGCATTCCCAAGGATGCCGTGCTCGGCGACCCCGGCAACGGCTTCAAGCAGATGCTGACCACCCTGGATTCGGGCCGCATCGGCATCGCCTCCCAGGCCCTAGGCATCGCCAAGGCCTGCCTCGAGGAGTGCGTCAAATACAGCGGCGAGCGCGTCCAGTTCGGCAAATCCATCGACAAGTTTCAGATCAACCAGTTCAAGATGGCCGACATGGCCACCCGCATTGATGCCTCCGAACTGCTGATTCAGAAGGCCGCCTGGCTCGAGAGCAACGGCCTGCACTTTGAGAAAGAGGCCGCCATGGCCAAGATGTTCGCTTCCGACACGGCCATGGACGCCTCCATCGAAGCGGTCCAGATCTTCGGCGGCTACGGTTATGTCAGCGAATATCCGGTCGAACGTTTCATGCGCGACGCCAAGATCACCCAGATCTACGAGGGCACCAACGAGATCATGCGCCTGGTGGTGGCCAGGAACGTGCTGGGGCAGAGAAACTAGGCCGGAGATTTCCGGCCTTATCTTTGAATCTAGATTTCGCCCTTGAGGCGCTTGACCATCTTGATGGCTTCGTCCACGAAGTCTTCAGGCTCGCCCGAAATCATCTTGAGGCCCGAGTAGTAGTGGATGGCCTCCAGGCTGCCCACCAGACTCAGAACCAGGAACTCACGGTCGAAGCCAATCTCATCTTCACCGAAGGCGGTACCCAGAATCTGGCGGATAATATCCAGCAGGCGCCCGCGGCAGTTGACGAAACGCTGGGTCAGCTCGGCGGGCACATCATTATCATTGAAGTAGAAGATATCATTGATCATGTAGACAAAATCGGCATTGTCCTTGCTGCCCCAGACCAGATGATTCTCCACAAAGGCGCGCAGCTGATCCTCCCAGGAGGGAAACTTGGCGATGGACTGCTCGATATTCTGGATGGTGGGCTCAAAGAACTGCAGCAGCATCTCGCCCAGCAGGCAGCGTTTATTGGGAAAAAACAGATAGAGCGAGGCCGCCGAAAGTTCGGCCTTGGCCGCGATCTGATTCATGGTCAACTCGGAGTAGGAGCTGTCGAGCAAGGCTTCCATGGCAGCCGTCAGAATGGTCTGACGCCGGAACTCCTTCTCCTTCTCCTTGCGGCTCATGCCTTTAAATTTCTCATCTTCCCAAAACATTATTGATTTATAAAACCCTATCGTCGCGGTTGTCAATCTACAATGCTAGAGCCCCGCAGCGGCGGCCGCCCCTCAGCACCCTCGCCAACCTGCCTGATCCATAAATTTTAACTATTGACAACATTAGCTGGATTGATTATTTGAATTGCTGACTTAATTTTTCATTTATTCATTGGAATCAAATTATGAGGAAGAAACTGAATCACGAGCTGCTTTACAATACCGCCATCCCGGTGTTTGCCCGCTACGGCTACAAACGCACCCGCATGGAGGACATCGCTGCCGAGCTCAATCTGGCCACCGGCTCCATCTACCGCTACGTGGTCAACAAGACCGATCTCTACAACCGCTCGCTGGCCTTCCGCCTGCGCAACTGGCAGCAGAGCGCGCTGGACGCCATCGCCAACATCAGCGACCCGCGCCAGAAGATCATCACCTTCACCCAGGCCGGCTTCAATTATCTGCAGCACGATTCAGACCTGCGCCAGATCCTGATCGACAACCCGACCCCCCTCTCGCAGCAGGACAACCCCTTCACCGAAATCAACCAGGACTCCATCAAGCATCTCAAAACGATTCTGAACGAAGGCATCAATGCAGAAGTTTTTCGGCCCTTCAACGTGGAGGGCATCGCCGAAGTGCTCTACGCCCTCTACATGACCTTCATCATCCGGACCTACATTCAGCCAAACGACATCGCCCCGGACAGCCTGCTGCAGGAGAGCTTCGACCTCTTCATGCACGGCATCCTTAACCAGGCAACAAAGGCCACATCGGCCTAAAATTTTAGGAGGATTATTTTATGGACATTTCACAGTTTCCGCCCGCGGCCCAGTCAATCATCAGCAAGATGAGCCACCCCGAGACCATCTCGGAAAACTCACTGCTCGGACTCTCCATCCTGAGAGATCCTGCCCAGTTCAAATGGCAGATCATCACTCTCTTCCTGCTGGTGCTCTACGTCTACTCCAATGAGCTCAGCAAAAAGAACTACAGCGTCGTGCTCGGCGGTCTGGCCTTCTGGGGCTGGGACTGGTTCAACGAGACCTGGAACGCCCTCTGGTTCTTCTTCACCCAGAAAGCTCCGGTCTGGGGCGCCCCGGCCAACGACACCGGCTGCCTGATCATGATCGGCCTCAACATCGAGATCACCCTGATGTTCGCCGTCCTCGGCATCTGTGCCGCCAAGCTGCTGCTGCCCGACAAAAACGCCAAGATCCTGGGCATCAACAACCGCTGGGCCCTGGCCGTCGGCGGCTCAATCATGGCCGTCATCATTGAGATGGCCCTGAACTGGTGCGGCGCCCTGACCTGGGAGTGGACCTACTGGAAGACCGGCTTCCCCTTCATCCTCTTCCTGATCGGCTACCTGCCCTTCTTCGTGGCCTGCTACGTGGTCCACGACCTGCCGACCCTCAAGAAGCAGATCATCGCCGTCAGCTGCATCCTGGGCTTCGACTTCGTCACCTACATGATCTTTGCCGTTGGTTTGGGCTGGATCTAAGAGCTATTCACTGTAAGACTTAAAAAGGAGCGGGTTTTTGCCCGCTCCTTTTTATATCAACTTAAAGTTCTTTGTATGCATTGGGCTAAGCGGAAGGCTTGCCTATTAAATCTACAACCTAATCTTCTTTAGGAGATTTAACCGGTGGAGTAGGCGGAGTAATATCCACCGGAGGCAATCCTCTTTCCTCAGTTAACGGCTCAGATGGTTGTATAGGCGGTTGTTGCGGTTGAGGTACATTCTTATCATCACACATATCATCCTCCATAAAAGTTATTTACATAAACATTTGCAGAAGCCTTGGCCTGCTCAAACATTTTCGTTTTCTCCGGCAAGGAACTTCCTCCAAGATGTTTATGCAGAATTCTAGTTTTCTTTGATCTCATTTCATACTGCAATTCATTAATCTCGCGTTCAGATAGATTTCCTTCAGCAACATCGAACCATTTCATTTCATAACATGTTAACAATTCTTCCCATTCCCGCAGAATACCATTAATACTTTTAAGGCGAGTACTATACGGCAAAAATTGTTTAACCGCAGAAATCAACTGAGATAATGCTATTACTAACGCCCAAACGAAGCTCCAACTACTCCATATCGCCCAGCCGCAAATACTACTACTCGAGGCAACTGCCAAGAAACTATTAACGCCTTTGTCTATAAACTCAGACCGTTCCATGTATAATTCCAAATAGTTTACATGAACCCTTAGCTGAAAAAGCTCCTTCCAATACCTATCTTGACATCCTGTAGGTGCAGCCATCATACCTCCCATCAAAAATAGCGCACATATGATAAAGATCATCGGTGATGTTCAAATACATCTAGCAAAATTTAAAATCAAAAAAAATAACTCTACGCCTAACGCTCAGCTATTCCCCGCATAAAAACCATAGATCTCTTTACGCTTAACCTCCTGCAGCATCTCCTCGCAGCGTTTAGCAAAGCTCTTGCGGTTGGAGTTGACCCCCAGCTCACAGAGCCAGCGGGCATCACCCAAATACTTATCACGCATGGCGCCGGTCATCTGCAGGACATCGACGGCATCCAGCAGAAAGGCTGCCGCACAGGTAGCCTTGACATCCCACTGATTGGCGGTCTGCATGAAGCTGTTTTGCGGGTAGTTGGCGATAAACTCATCGTAGTACTTGAGGGCCTCTTCAAAGCGCGACTTGCGGAAGCCGTAGCCCTTCATGTACATGCCGCCGGGGATATTGCCCAGAAACTGGATATAGGTATAGGTGGTGCCGAATCCCAGGTAGGAGGGATCGATGGCATAGCCCTTCTCGGCATCCTCACGCACCTTGTTCAGGAACCCATCCTGGATGGCGGTCATGGCGCCGGCCATGCCGGTGCCCAGGCCGTGACGGTAGCCGCCGATGGCATAGGTGCGCCAGAAATAGCCCTCAACCCGCCCGGGATTGACCTGCTGGGCCAGTGAGCCAAACTCAAGGCCGCGGTTACCAATTGTGGTACAGATCTGCTGCCAGCCCTCGGGCCGCAGGTCATTGACAACTTCACAGTAGAGGGCGGCAGATCTGGCGCCGCGCCAGAGCAGCTCATAGTTTTGCGGAAACTTCTCAAGCGCCGCGTCCACCAGCTGCAGACTCTGGAAATAGATCTGCATGACCCGCTCATCGCAGGCCACATCATAGAGCCGCTGCTGCCCCTTGGCACAGAGCTCGTCGATCTCGGAAATCAGGCGATCCACCTCCTGCTCTGCGGCCGCAGCCGAAAAACCCATGGTCGCAAAAAATGCGACATAGATAAAAAAGATATGACTTAACCTCTTCATTCCTTCCCTCGCATGAAGATCGTTTACACAAAATTTACATAGCACAATCCGCGCCAGTTTGTTAATAACCAGCATATTGACTGAATTAGCAGGGTTAGACATCCGACCGCCCGGCAACAAACATACGCCGGATTGCGCCTGAGCAGATTTTTACCACTAATGAAACCCTGCCTTCCACCAAAAAAACAGGGACAGAACATGGAGAATCTAATTTTGATCGGCATGCCGGGCGCCGGCAAGAGCACCATCGGCGTCATCCTAGCCAAGCTGCTGGCCTACGACTTTATCGACACCGACTGCCTGATCCAGAGCCAGCAGGGGCGCACCCTGCAGAAGATTCTGGACCGGGAGGGCTACCTGGAACTGCGCCGGATCGAAGAAACGGCGCTGCTGGCTATCCAGGTCGAGGGCCACGTGATCGCCACCGGCGGCAGCGCTGTCTACAGCCAGGCGGCAATGCAGCACCTCAAGCGCCGCGGCGTGACCGTCTTTCTGGACCTGCCCATCGAGATCATCGAGACGCGCATCAACAATTTTGAGAGCCGCGGCATCGCCCGCCGCCCCGAGCAGAGTTTTCAGGAGCTCTTCGATGAAAGGCTTGAACTATACTGGGTCTATGCCGACCACACCATTGACTGCCGTGAGAAAAGCATGGAGCAGATAGCCGCCGAAATCCAGGCCCTGCTCTAAAAGAAAGGCTGCCCGCAGGCAGCCCATTGCAAAGAATAACAAATTATCGCCGTTTAATTCATGACCAGTTGCCGGGATCATCCAGCAGTTCGCGGGCCCACTTGACAAAAGCCGGCCGATTACACTCTTTGACCACGATCTCGCAGAAAAAACGGGCATCAGCCAGATACTTCTGCCGCTGAGCCTGATCCATCTCAACCTTATCAACGGCCTTGATCAGGAAATCAGCCGCATAGGTAGCCACAACGTCCCACTGAAAGGCCAACTCCTGATACTGGGCGCGGTCATCGCTGATATTGGCCGCAAACTCATCATAGACCGCCACCGCCTTTTCCAGCCTAGCCTTGCCGCCACCGTAGGGCTTGACGCGCACAAAGGCCGGAATGTTGGCCAGAAACATCACATAGGCATAGTTGGGCGTATAACCCATGAAGGTCTTGTCCAGCTCATAGGCCTTCTCCGCATTGGTCTGGGCCTTCTCGAGGAATCCTTCGCGGATGGCGGCCACAATGCCCTCCAGGCCGTTGCCGAGCCCATAGCGGTAGCCGCCGATGGCATAGGTGCGCCAAAAGTAGGCATCAACCCGCTGCGGATCAACCTCCACGGCGCGGTTGCCATACTCGAGGCCGGCCTTGCCGACATCCTTGCAGAGCTGCTGCCAGCCCTCCGGGCGCACATCATTGATGGCTTCATTGAAGAGGGCCGAGGCGCGGGCGGCGCGCCAGAGCAGCTCATAATTATTGGGGTCAGCCTTGAGGGCCTCTTCGGCCAGCCTGAAACACTGCAGATGCATATCTACCGCCTGCTGATCACAGGCCAGCCCATAGATGCGGGTCTGGGCGGCGTTGTGGAGCTTGTCAATTTCAGCAACAGGGCTGTTTGCCAGGGCAGTCCCCGACATCAGCAGGCCTACAATTAGTCCGATTACCAATGATCTCTTCATAAATTTTCACCTCCTAATTTCAAAACAATAAAACGACGCCCCAAACAGGTCGTCCAAAATTTGAATCTGGTTCGAATTATATTTTGAATCAGATTCAATGTCCAGCCCTTTAAAATTTTTCTTGGCCGTCAAGCCGCAATCAACTAGGTAAATGCCATGCAGGATAAATTTGAGACCATCATGATGGGTGGACACCCTTTAGACAACCAACTGGTGGCTTACATAACAGCCACTGCCCATATCAGCGAATACCGCAGGCTGGCCCAGGGCAACTGGGGCATGCTAATAGGGCGGATCCCGACCGACGACCCGAACCTGCTGAAGGAGCTGATCGGAGAGTTCAAGGAGATCAACCCGACCTGCCCGCTGATTCTGGAAGCCCCCAAGCCGCAGGATCTGGTTGAGCTCAGCGCCGACGGCATCCTGATCGAGCCGGACGAAGATCTCATCCGCCGGCTGCGCGCCCAGCAGCCAGACCTGATCATCGGCACCACCACCCATTGCGACGAAGCCGACTACTGCCTCGATAGACTGCTCAAGCCAAGCAGCCTCAACGAGCTGAACGCTGCCCCCCACGACCAGCTGCTGCTCTTCACCGATCCGGCCGACCCGCTGCTGCCGCGCAAGCTCAAAAACCACCCCGAGACGATTGTCTGGGACAAGTCACGGTAATCCCCACTCTGCAGAGCAATAAGTTTCCACATCAAGTTTGCAAACTGAGAAACTTTATTCCACTTAAATGAATTTCAGCCCTCAAAATTTCGCTACCCAATTAAATATACTGGAGTCTATTTTTGGTATTACTTTTGCAGTAGAAATCAGACCGATTGGGCAATGAATTAATTTTTTACATTGGAGGGTTTTTTATGAAGAGATCTATGCTGGCGCTGTTCACGTTGCTTACACTGTGCATGATGGGCTGTAATGAGGAGTTTGATAATAGCGACAAGATCCCCGATACGGTACATGGCGCAATTCCAGATGAAGACAAGCCAACTCCCGCTGCCGCTAACAACGTCTTTAAATATGCCAACAAGGCCTACACCATTGAGCTGGATGGCAAACTCTCCATCCAGGCCAAGGGCGCCAACTACATAGCAGCCGCAGACAAGGCCGAGCCCTTCTACATGAAACCCTCCGCCCTCGGCGAATACATGTTCTACGACAGCGACCGAAAATTCCTGGCCGCCACTGATGGGGCTGTCACCAGAACGGCGGAACTCAGCAACAACGTCCGCTGGGAACTTACCTATGATGAGGATCTTGCTGCCTTGCTGCTGAGCCCCTGGCGCGCCGACAAGGAATCCGCCCCCAACTACCTGACCCGCAACGGCCAGAACCTTGCACTGACCGCCAGCAAAGATGACGCCGCCAAAGTCAGCTTCACTCTGACAGAAAAAGCTTACGCCAAATTTCCCGAAGCCGAGCTGAATGTCACCTTCTATGATGAATATGACAACGAACTTAAAAGCACGGAGTTTACCCACGAAAACTACATGGCTAAAACTCCGGTTGGAGAAAAAGTTATCGGCTACATGGATGCCCACGCCCACCTCAATCACTTCCTGGGCTCCGGCCAGACCAACTTCGTGGGCGAAACCTTCAACCCCCTCGGAATCGAGAAGGCCCTTGATGACTGCAGCTTCGCTCACGGTCCCGAGGGCGTCTACGACATCTTCGGCATGGTAGTTGACGGGCATGTGACTCACAAGACCGGCGGATACCCCGACTTCCCCTTCTGGCCCACAGCCTACACCCAGACCCACCAGCAGGCCTACTACAAGTGGATTGAACGCGCCTGGCTCTCGGGTGAGCGCGTCTTCATCCAGCAGATGGTAAGCAACGAAATCCTCTGCGACCTCAAGAAACAGCTGCCCGGCGCCAACCCGGCCGCGCCCTGCAACGACATGCAGATTGCCGACCTGCAGATCCAGAACATGTATGACATGCAGGACTACATCGATGCCCAGTGCGGCGGACGCGGCATGGGCTGGTTCAGAATCTGCGTCGATGCAGAGCAGGCCCGCCAGGTGATCAGCGAAGGCAAGATGGCTGTCTTCCTGGCCCTGGAGTTTGACACCGTCTTCAATGTTGATGAAGACATTAAAGGGATCTACGGCGAAGGCTCTGACGAATGGGCCACCGCCCAGAAGCTGATTCTTGACCAGCTTGACCGCTACACCGCCTGGGGCATCACCAGCATCTTCCCGGTGCACGCCTTCAACAACGGCTTTGCCGGCTCCCAGCTCTACAACGCACCGATCTTCGGCCTGGTCAACTGGATCGAGCGCGGCCAGTGGTTCAATGTTGAGCCAGCCGTCAACCCCCGCGTGCGCTACAAGGAGCAGGGCATCGAATACTCCGACGCCGAGTATGCCGACTTCCTCAGCCAGCTGGGCTTCCTCTTCCCCTTCGTACCCGCAACCGAAGCCGGCCACAGCAACGCCCTGGGCCTGACCGAGACCGGCAGATGGCTGATTGAGCAGATGATCGAAAGACAGCTGATCATTGAGATGGACCACCTGAGCGACAAAGCCACGCATGAAATCATGGAGATTGTCTGGGATGCAAAGTATCCCGGCATCATCTACTCCCACACCGACATTCTGGACTTCCGGCCCGACAACAACCAGGACGCCTATGAGCGCATCGACATCCCCAACATGATCAAGACCTGGCAGCTGGGCGGCATCGTAACCCCCAACCTCTGGTCAACAGTGCGCGGCGTGCAGGAGCCCATTGTCGAGTACCTGGAGGCGGTCATGTACGACCGACCTGAAGACCAGACCAGACTCGAAATGGGCGCCGATGTGGCCGGCATCTCCTATGAGCGCTTCCGCGACTTCGATAACGACGGCGAGGCTGACGTTCACCCGCGCTGGTATGACGGCGACGACGACCCCTATGAGATCGTCCAGTCCTGGTACATGCTCAATGACGACGACAGAGACGACCTGATCGAGGGTGTCTCCTTCGCCACCGACGTCAACGGCGCCTGCCCGCTGCCCAACTTCAAGACTGCCGCCCTCTGGGATGAGTCTGCAACTGACTGGCCCGAAGATGCAGTCTTTGCAGACTACCTCTATGACCACCTGGATCCGGTAACCCATGAGATCCTTGACAAGAAAGACCCGATGCTGATGGACCCGGACGGTGACGGCAAATACAGCTTCGGCGCACTCTATGACGGCGTCTACAAAGCTGGCGTCAGAGTTGAATTCAAAAACCAGGTGACCGGCAACGTATCCTTCAACATCGAAGATCCCTACCGGGCCATGTCCCACTACGGTCTGATGCCCGATATGTTCAGGAAGCTGCACCTCTGCCGCGAGAAGGGCGACACAGCCGAGACCGACATTACCGATGAGAAACGGACATTCTACACCGAAGCACTCTTCAACTCCGCTGAGGCCTACCTGCGCATGCGTGAGAGAACCGAAAGATACACCGGCCGTGATGACAATTCGCCTTCGGCCTACCCATCAAGAAACCCAGCAGACTGGGACTGAACAGCAAAAGGCCCCCTCAAGCGAGGGGGCCTTTTTTATCACCAGCAGCATCCTGAAAAAGTTTTCCCACAATGTTACAAAACAAGATTAAATAGATAAATTTTTGCCCTCCCAAATCATAGTCTAATCTCTATCTGACTGAATAAACTCGAGTCTATAAACGGCATTGATTTTGCAATATAAGGCCAAGATTTGGACTATTTTGGAACAACATTCATACTTTGAGCAACAAACTGAAGCATTTTTTGGAGGAGTTATGAAGAAGAGCATAGTTTATCTGATTTTGATCTCATTCATTACGTTTGGCATGTTGGGCTGTAATGAAGCATATGAGAGTATCGGCATTGACAAGGACAGCTACAACACCGGCTTGGGCGACCCTGCCGAAGATGTACCGCCAGCTCAGTCCATCTTCAAATTCGCAAACAAGACCTGCACGGTCAAGCTGGCCAACGGCAAGTATATTCAGGCTGACGGCGAAAGCTACAAAGCCGGAGCCGAAGCCACAACCTTCTACATGAAGCCGGCCACCCTCAAAAAGCACAAGGTTGACGAGGGCGAATACAACTACACCATCCAGTACATCCTGATGGACGAGGAGCAGCACTACCTGGCGGCCGCCGGCGGCAAGGTCTACCGCACTCCGCTGCGCACCCAGAACATCCTCTGGTTTCTGGAGAACCCCGGCAAGGACAACATCTTCGGCCTCAAATCGGTCGTGGAGGAGCAGTACCTGGCCGTTAACGGCAACAACCTTGAGCTGCTGGAGTCCGCCACCAAGATGTTCGGTCTGCGCCTCAACGAGAACTGCGGCGTCAACCTGGACAAAGTGGCCGCCGACTTCACCTTCCCCGAGGCCGAGATCAACATCGACTTCAACGGCGAGCCCTATGACAGCAGCCTCAGCTTCAGCGAAAACAACCCCATGGCCAAGCCCACTGTCACCTATGATAAAGACGGCAACATAATTGATGCTGAACCGGTAATCGGCTACATGGACGCCCACGCCCACCTCAACCACAACCTTGGTTCAGGCCAGGCCAACTTCGTAGGCGAGAACTTCAACCCGCTCGGCATCCAGGAGGCCCTCTCCGACTGCGGCGCCATCCACGGCCCCGGCGGAGTTTATGACATCTTCGGCATGGCCCTCGACGGCCATGTGAGCCACGATACCGCCGGCTACCCGGACTTCACCTTCTGGCCCACCGCCTACACCGAAACCCACAACCAGGCCTACTACCGCTGGATCGAGCGCTCCTGGCTCTCCGGCCAGCGCATCCTGGTGCAGCAGATGGTAAGTAATGAGATTCTGGGCGAGATCAAAGGCTACCTGCCCGGCGGCAGCCTCGAGAACCCCACCAACGATATGGAGATCTGCGAGCTGCAGATCAAGAGCATGTATGAGATGCAGGACTACATCGACGCCCAGTGCGGCGGCCCCGGCAAGGGCTGGTTCAGAATCTGCACCGACTCCAAGCAGGCCCGCGAGGTCATCTCAAAAGGCAAGCTGGCCGTCTTCCTGGCCCTTGAAGTTGACACCATCTTCGGCCTCGAAGAGGACATCAAGGGCATCTACGGCGAAGACTCACCGGAGTGGGCCGCAGCCAAAGCAGACATCCTTGAACAACTGAACCGCTTCTACAACCTGGGTGTGCGCAGCATCTTCATGGTCCACGCCTTTGACAACGGCTTCTCGGCCTCCCAGCTCTACCAGAACACCATCATGAACCTGGTCAACTGGGTCGAGCGCGGCCACTGGAAATCAGTGGGCGTCAGCACCAACCCGCGCGTCACCTACCAAGAAGGCGTCATCCCAGTCGACAATGTCGAGCTGGTCGACGAGCTTGATCAGCTGCTGGGCTGGATGCTGCCCTTCGGCCCCGGCAACGTCCGCGGCCACGCCAACACCAAGGGCCTGACCGAGTCAGGCCGCTGGCTAATTGACCGCATGGTCGAAAAGGGCATCATGGTCGAGATCGACCACATGAGTGACCTGGCTCTCAACGAAACCCTGGATATCCTGGAAGAGAAAAAGTATCCCGGTGTTATCGCCTCCCACACCCGCATCAACGACATGTACGGCGAAAAGGGCAGCTGGGAGCAGATCGACATCCCACGCATGGTGCGCGTCATGCGCCTGGGCGGCATCATCTCCCCCATGCTCTGGGAGAGCCTTGACGAGCATCAGCGCTGCGTCGTTGATCACCTGGAGTTGATGGTCAACGGCGGCGGCTACTTCACCGCCGACGGTCCGGTATTCTTTGACGAAAACAACGACTATCTGGATTACAATGACATTGACGCCCAGATTCTTGGCAAGCATGTCATGACAGACGACTACTACAGCCGCTACATCTACTACAACTATGACGACGCCATCACCACCACCGACAAAGATGGCAACAAGATCGTCGAAGTACTGCCCTCCATGTATGACTTCAACGTGGATCTGCCCGACAACATTGTCGGCGTGCCCTACGCCACCGACGTCAACGGCGCCTGCCGCCTGATTGACTTCGAGGGCTACAGCTCTCCCTACGAAACCCACGGCACAATCTACGGCGACAAGGTCGTCACCGACAGAGATGATGCAGCCTTTGAAGCCTGCGCCCTCTTCAACATGACCTCCATCAAGGAGGGCGGCTTCGACAAGGAGAACCCCTACTATGAGATCGCTAACGGCAGCGTCTGGATCGACGGCCAGAAGGTCGATACCAAAGGCAGCCTCTACCCCGGCATCTATGAAGGGGAAACAAAGGCCGTCATCAAGCCGCAGGTCACCGGCAACCGCATCTTTGACATTGAAGACGGCGAAGGCATGGCCCACCTGGGCATGATGCCCGACGTGATCAAGAAGCTGCAGAGCCAGCCCAAGATGTTTGACCAGCAGGCCCTCTTCCAGTCGGCCGAGGCCTACCTCAGAATGCACGAGAGGGTTGAGGCCTACACCAAAGACGGCGGAGACACCATCAGACAGGCATGGGGCGCCTTCGTCGTCGACGATAGCGACCCGCTCTACGATCCGGCCTTTGCCCAATAGATCAACCCAGAGGCCCCCATCCGGGGGCCTTTTTTTATGCCGGCCGCAAAGTGTTCTGAATGGCATGCATCAGCCCGTCACGGGTATAGGGCTTGGCGATGCACATTTTGACTATGGGCGGCTCCTCACTCAGCAGCGTCTCATCCGGACTGAAACCGGTCACCATGATGATGGGCATGTTGGAACGGCGGCGCTTAAGCTCCCGCGCCAACTGTGAACCGGTCATGCCCGGCATCAGATGATCCGTGATCACCAGATCAAAACTTTCGGGCGCCGACTCGAAGAGCTCCAGGGCCTGGCGCCCGCCGCTGGCCGCCGCCACCGTATAGCCTGATTTCAGCAGCAGCTGGCGACCGATCTCCAGCACGCCCACCTCATCATCCACCAGCAGAATGCGCTCGCCGTTGCCCTGCAGAACGTCCTGAATCGGCCGCACCGAATCCAGACTCTCGCGGTGCACCAGCGGCAGATAGACATCAAAGACCGTGCCCTCGCCCGGCACGCTGCGCACCAGCACCACCCCCTGCATGGCGCTGACGATCCCGTGCACGGTGGCCAGCCCAAGGCCGGTCCCCTCCCCCACCTCCTTGGTGGAGAAGAAGGGATCAAAGATGCGCTCGCGCACGCCGGCCGGCATGCCCGGGCCGTCATCCGCCACCTGCAGCCAGAGAAATTCACCCACGTGCAGACTCGGTTCCACTTCGACATCCTGCTGACTGATCAGGCGATCCTGCAGCCTGACTCTGATTGTACCGCCCTGCTGCTCCATGGCCTGATAGGCATTGGCGCAAAGATTCATGATGATCTGATGGATCTGAGTCGGATCGGCCTCCACCGCACCGCTCTGCTCGTCAATCTCCTGAACGATTGAGATGGTTGACGGGATCGACTCCCGCAGCATTTTGAGCGCCTCTTTCAAGACCGGCACCACCTTGATCGGCCGGCGTTCAAACTTCATCTGCCTGGAGAAGGTCAGAATCTGCTGCACCAGATCCTTGGCGCGGTTGCCGGCCGCCAAAATGGTCTCAACCTGATCGTGGGCCTTGGAGCTCAGCGGCAGGTCATCGCGCAGCAATTCGGCATAGCCGTTGATAATGGCCAGGATGTTATTGAAATCGTGAGCGATGCCGCCGGCCAGGGTGCCGATGGCCTTAAGCTTCTGATCCTGATTGAGCAGCACCTCGAATCGTTTGCGCTCATCGTCGATGCGCTTGCGATAGCTGATATCCACCACCACATTCAGATAGCAGGGCGCCTCATTGACCTCAATGCGCTCAGAGTAGAGCAGAATATCCACCTGACGGCCGCCGCGCCCCTCCAGCTGCACCTCGATCCCCTTGAGCGAACCGTCCCGGTAGAGGCGGCCGTAGATCACCCTGAGATCCTGCGACCTGATCAGCTTGGCCGCCCGCACGCTTTTGGAAACCAGATCCTCACGGCGGTAACCCACCAGGGCCAGGAAACCGGCGTTGACATCCTGGATGCGCCCCTTGGCCGAGGTGATCAGCATGGGCGCCGGCGAGCACTCAAAGGCCTTACTGAAGCGCTCACTCAATTCGCGGATCTCCATCTCGGCCTTCTTGCGCTCGGTGATATCGCGGAATATGCAGAGAATCTGGCCGTCGCCGATATACTTGGCCGCCGCGGCGACCGTGATCTCCTCACCCGACTTGGTCAGCAGATGCTGCTCGCCGCGCATGCTCATCCCGTTGCGGATCTGCTGCAGATGCTCAAGAACCCGGCTGCGCTCATCGCCCGTCACATACTCAAGGGGCATGAAACCCCAGAGCTCCTGAGCATCAAACCCCACCATCTCAAGGGCCGCCGGATTGGCATCCACAATGCAGTTGTGACGGTCCAGAATCACAATGCCGTCCAGAGCCTGCTGATAGAGATTGCGGTATTTGGACTCGCTCTCCATCAGGGCCTGTTCGGCCAGGCGGCGCTCACCCAGCTCATGGGACAACTCGCGGGTGCGGCTGGCGACCCGGTACTTCAGGGTCAGCGACCAGGCAATCATCAGCACAATCAGAACCGAGAGCGGACCCGCCACCCAGAGGGAGTAACGCAGAATATCCTCCCGACTCGGCTGCAGCTTGTCATAGACGCCGAACCACTCCTGATAGATCTCATCATAACGCCCCGTGGCCTTGACGATCGCCAGCCCCTCATTGAGCAGCCCCAGCAGCTCAGCGTCCCCCTCACGCACCGCAAATGAGTAGCGGCTGGTGCGCACCGGATAGTTGAGCGAAACCAGATTATCAAGGCGGTACTTGGATATGATGTAGAGCCCCTGCAGCCGCGGACAGATGACCGCATCATGCCGGCCGGCCGCCAGATGCCGCAGCGCCTTTATGGGACACTCCACCGCAACCAGCCGCATGCCCATATCGTCCGCCAGCAGCTGCTCATGGATATAGTCGCCCTGCTGGACCATGACCGCTTTGCCCTTAAGCTGATCCAGCGAAAGCAGCGTCATGCCCGTGCGCACAAAGACCGCATAGCTCACAACCAGATGCGGCGTGGCGAAATCAACCAGCGCTTCACGCTCAGGCGTATAGTACATGCCGCTGAGCATATCGATCTCACCATCTTCAAGCTGACGGCGCACGACACTCCAGGGCCCCAGGGCCATCTCAAGATCGAGCCCCATCACCTCAGCCACGGCCCGGGCCAGATCAACATTGAACCCCCGGGGGCGGTCAATCTGCATACCCGAAGGCCGCCCGCTGCGCTCAAGGAACTCATAGGGCGGATAGTTGCGGTCGCCGCGCACCCGGATCTCTGCTGCCGCCGCATATCCATACACCAGCAGCAGACCGCCAAATAGCAAGCAGATGACTCTTCGCATACGCACGCCCTTTGCTATTACTATAGCCGGGCTTTGGACGTGCGCAAGAAGCTAGAGATCCTGATGGGGACCGAGAAGTTTGATGAAAACCTGCAGAATATCGTAATCAAAAATAAAGGCCATCTCCTGCTGCATCAGCCGCAATGCATCATAGGTCGTCAGGGCCTTCTTATATGAACGTTCGGTGGTCAGGGCATCAAAGGCGTCGGCCACGGCGCAGATCCGCGCGCAGGGATGGATCTGGTTGCCCAGGCGGCCGTAGGGGTAGCCGCTGCCGTCGTACTGCTCATGATGCTCCAGGGCGATATAGGCGGCTTCATCAGTTATGTGCTGGGCCTTCATCAGAATATTGTAACCATACTGAGGGTGATGCTTGATCTGCTCCCACTCATCATCGCTGAGACGATCCGGCTTATTCAGAATCGCATTGGATATCTGGGCCTTGCCGATATCATGCAGAAAAAAGCCGTAACTCAGCTTCTCAATGTCTCCCAGGCTGACACTTTCGCGACCGTAATAACGGATCGCCAGGGCGGTGGCAAAGATGCCCACATTGATGCAGTGGGTGTAGGTATAATAGTCATGGGAGGTGATCTTGAAGAGATCCTCCATCAGCACCGGATTCTGCATAATGTGGCCGACCATGGACTTGACCTCGCGTTTCATCTCGCTGATGGTCTCGGTGCGCGGATCCTTGAAAACCTTCTCCATGGTGTCCGAGGATGAAACATAGAAAACCGAGGCCTTGACCCGGGATGGAATTCCGGGATTCGCCAGCACCATTTCCAGTTGGCGCCCGGCGTGGCGATAGACATCCTTGAGGTCGCGCTCACGCACATAGAGGGCGCGGCGGCCGGTCACATCCAGCCCCTTAATCTGCCGCGCCGAAACAATTGCGCGCTTACGCAAAAAAAGGGTCAGCTTCTCATCATGTTCAAAGTAGACCGGAAAATCAACCCGCTGCCCCACATGCAGCAGATCGACCGGGATCTTATGAAATGTATGCATACCCAGATCATAATAAACTCAGGCACCTAGCAGTCAATCCATCAAAGCTGCCGCACAGCATAACCCTTAGCTTTCAACTGGTTGACAATGCCATCCGGCCCCACCAGATGCCCGGTGCCCACCACAACCAGAACCTTCTGCTTTGAGCCGATCAGTTTTTCGATCTGGGGCAGCCACCTGGCGTTGCGGCGGGTGATCAGGCTATCATAGACCGCCGGATAGCTGCTGAAGCTCTGCAGCAGGATCTGCTCCATGGCCCGGCTGTCCCCCTGACGCCAGCCGTCAACCATACGCTCCACATCCAGCATATCCAGATGAGTGATGGTCTGTTTCAGGAAGAGCTCCTGGTCTGCCCGTGAAAGGCCGGCCAGAGCCTCAAGCTGATCCGTATAACTCTCAAGCCCCTGGATACGTTTGCCGTCCTGACGGGCCCTCTTATCCAGGTAGGAATCCAGCCCCCAGGCCGGATCATAGCCCTCCTTGCGCAGCTCAAGCTGAACCAGCATCGTGGCCACAAACCAGGCCCTAAACAGCTGCAGACGATCCAACGGCAGCCCCAGCTCGGCAGCCCTGACGGTCAGCAGCTTATAGGTCTCGTCACTCAATGATGCCTGCAGGGTCTCACCTTCGGGCTGACGCGCCAGCTTAAGTTGCAGCTGCTGAATCTGACTGCCCCCCAGACTGGCCAGGTCGATCTCAAAAACGATCCGCTCCGACGCCTGATAGGCGGCCTCAATTTTCGCATCCAGCGGATAGTCGCTGGCCCTGAGCATATGGACCGATCCCAGCAGATAGAGGTCCCCCACCTGCCAGATACAGCCCCAGGCTGCACTTGCAATAGTTATAAATGAAATTGTCAACAAAATGATCCTGCGCATGGCTCCTCCGGTACGGGATAATATAGCAGATCCAGCCTGCCCGGGCCAGTCCGCAGCTGACGGCTCCTGATGGCAACATCCTTATAACCATTTTAATTTCCGTGTTTTTTTGCACCCCAGTACATCTTAAGTGTAAAATAAACAGACACAAATGCGGCCAATATTAACTTGACAAAGGTTTACAAAATATTACAAATGATGAGTTAACAATCCACACGTGATGAAATAATACACATGCTGAGTCGTTTAGCTCCACCAATCCAACACGACCATCAGCTTAGAGGAGGATTAAATGAATATGTATGAGGGAAATCTGAGTAAATTTTTTGCAGTGATCTGTGCCGTGAGCATGTTGCTGATCGCCGGTTGCGCCGGTGGTGAGTCATCCGACGACCTGGCCCAGGCAGCAGCCATCCTGGCCGCCAACGAGCAGGCCGCCGAGCCGACTGCCGCTGACATGAAGTTCCTGGCCGCTGTTGTCCAGGCTGCCGATTCCGCCAAGGGTAACGGTGAAGTTGACCAGCTTCAGCTTAACGACGCCCTGCAGACCATTGCCGACCTCTATGACGGTATCACCGATCAGGGGCTGGCCATCGCCGAAGTTGCCATCAAGGCCAGCGTTCCCGAGCACGGCATGGACCTCGCAATGTCCATTCTCAACACCGTCAAGGACAGCCTCAAGCTGCCCCTCAATCCGACCGAACAGGCCGCCAAACTGGCCGAGTCAATCACCGAGATCGTGCTGGCCGCCAACAGAATGGACATCGACTATGAAGTTTACGGCGACATTGCCGGTCTGATGGAGCTGCATGAGTCAATCGCCAATGATTTTGATTTCAGTTCATTCTTCGGCTCCAATGATGCCAAGGCCATCGGTGACAATGCTTCCCTGCTTGACCTGCTGAATGAGTCCATCAAGCTGGCTGACGGCATCACCACCGCCCAGGAAGAGCTGGCAGAGACCATTCTCCTTGCTGTCTTCCCCGAAGACTCCAAGATGGGCGCCATTGTTAAGCATGTTATGACCGCCACCAGAAAGGGCATTGATGACCAGCTGCTGGCTGCCGGCTCCATCGGCCAGAAGTTCTACAACCTGATCGTCAGCATTCAGAGCGGCGAAGCCACCCCGGCCCAGGTTGCCGAGCAGCTCAACATCATCTCCCAGGAGATCCAGGAGACCCAGCTCGGTCTGGCTGTACTGATTGTTGATGCCATCATCCCTGCGGGACCATTGCAGGATGTCCTGAACTCAATCTTTGACATCGCCTACTTCGGTGTATCAACTGCTCACGAGATCGCCCAGACCGTCATCAATACAGTCAGAGGTGCCGACAAAGTTTAAACGACAATACTTGACACAAAAAAAAGGCGCTGCAAATGCAGCGCCTTTTTTATTACCACTTTGCTAATCTAAACTTTATCGCCGGCAATGCCGTGCATGATCATGCGGATATTGATCGAGATGTCAGGCTCGCCCATCTCCACCGAGGTCTCGCCACGGGTATAGAAGTAGTAGAGCTCGGCCAGGATGATGCCGAAGATCTCGCGCGCAATCTCATTGGGCTGGGCGTCGCCCCGAAGCTCACCGCTCTGCTGCCCTTCCACGATCAGAGGCTCCAGCAGGGCATAGAAGCGCTCAATGGGCGAGTCGGGCATGGCCGGACGTTTCATGGTCTCCAGAATCACGCGCCAGGAGATATTGAGATATTTGAAGCTTTCCGAGATCAGGTTGGTAATGGCCTGCACGACGCGCTTAACCACCGAGGGCTCGCTTTTCAGCTGCTCAAGGTCATCGGCGAAGCGCGCAATTCCCTGCAGGGCAAGCTCACAGAGCAGATCCTCCTTGCCGGGGAAGTAGTTAAAGAAGGTGCTGCGGGCCACCTTGGCCTCTTCTGCAATCTCATCAATGGAAACATTATCAAAGCCCTTGGCCTGAAACAGGCTGAAGCCCGCACTCAGCAACCGGGCCCTGATGAGCTGCTTATTCAGTTCTCGTTTAGAAATATTACTCAAAGGGTGCTCCCAAAAGTTTTTCTCTCAATAGCACAGTTTTAAAACCCTAGAAATACCTTACAAGACCGATGTGCAGATCATAGCCGCTGCCGTTGGGCCGGCCAAGATCTTCGGTCGGGAAGATGTCAGTGGGCAGCAGCAGGCGGCCGGAGTTGTGGTAGGGAGAGCCATTCACCGTCACCTTGTCAGCATCGTACTTAACGCTGAAGTAGCTCATGCCGGTAATCAGGGCAAAGTTATTGGGCAGGAAACTCTCCATCTCCACTACAAACTGCGAACCGACCGTATTCTTGTAATCAATGCCCCAGCGCGAGAAGACTGCCGGATTGGAGCCGTCAGACGGAATTTCAGTCTTGACCCGCAGATCGTTGTCCCAGTAGTAGCCGACGCCGCCGCCAACCTTGATGTGCAGATGCTTGCTGGCCTTGAAGCGATACTTCATATCAAGCATGGCGTAATTTTTCGTAAAGTCGGATTCGCCATACATGATGTTGCCGTGCATGGATGATTTCATGCCGCCGATGGTCAGATCCAGATCGATCTCCGGGATAATGCCGATACCGGTAATCAGAGCCCAGCCTTCGCCGCCGCCGGCCGAAACCTTGGCGTCATAGTAATAGCCGCCCGACGAGAGCACGGTGCCAACCTTAAAGTCATCGGCGCCGTTGGCCATGTTACCCATGAACCCCAGTTTGAAGTGGCCGGCAGTCTCAGCCGGCGCATATTCCAGGCCGCTCTTCTCCATGTCGTTAGCAAAAACCGCAGAAGCCGCGCTGAAAATCAGAACAAGGACCGCCAGAGTTATCTTCCTATACATGTGCACCCCCAATGTTTCAGATATAGATAAGTTACAGACCCGATTGCGCTGTTGCAATATGGGTCGGAAATTAAGAAAAAAAACTTAATATTTGAAGACAATTAGGGCCGCCCCAGGGGAGCGGCCCATCAAAACTAAAGTGCCAGCAGCAGGAGCAGCAGCGCGCCCGTACCGGTGGTGGTCCAGGTCGGCCAGGTGGCATTCTTGAAGAGCTTGCTGGGCCGGTAGCTCTTGTCGGCCACAACCCGCATCTGAGGATCGCGGTAGGTTTCGGGCATATTGGCAATGCCGTTGCCGTTGCTGTCCTCAAAGCCGGCGAAGTAGGCCAGCAGCACCTCCCACTCCTTCAGACCCTGGATGCCCGGGGTCTGGGGATCGGCATCCACGATGTGGTTGGCCAGATCGTAGATCTTATTGCCATCCTTGTCCTTGGGCTCAAACTTGAAGAGACCGAAGGTCTGGTTGCCCAGTTCGGCAAAGTAGGTCACGTTGTAGATGTTGGCCGCCACCTTGAAGAGCTGATCGTTGCGTTTGGAGATGTCCAGCGGATAGTAGCCGTCCACATCATTGCCAATCTCAAGCTCCACCACCCGGTCAAAGGGCAGGCGCTTGGTATTGTAGCGGGCGCGCACACCGGCAAAATGCAGGAAGTAGTCCGAACCCTTCATGGGGGCGGCGGTGGTCAGAACCTCCATGCAGTTCTTGATCTCGCGGCCGGTCACATAGAAGGAGACGATCGGGTAGCCGATCTCACCGTCCAGTTCATCAAAACCGAGCGGGACGACGCGGAAGATGTCGGCCACCGTCAGCTGGCCGGTGCGGCCCGCGAGCAGGTTGGTGCGGATCACGCCGTTAGCCTCAAAGGTCATGACACAGGGCTCCTTCTCAACCATGTTGACACCCCACATGATGGCATCGGCGATCAGATCACCCAGGTTGGAGGGTCCTGCGGCCTCCGTAAGATCATAGTCGGTCTCAGCCACAACCTGGTCATATTTCAGACCCTTCTCGGCCAGGAAGTTCTGGGAGATCAGACTGCGGGCCTCCTCGACTGCGGCATGCATCTCGGCATCACCGGGGATGGAGTCATCGATGCGCTGCAGACGGTAGTCAAGCAGCTCAACCTTGCCATCCTTGACTTCAAGGTCCATGACGCCCAGGTTGCCGGTATAGTAGCCGGTCTGCACGATCAGAGTCTTGCCGACCCTCACCGGCTCAGGTATCTCAGTATGGGAGTGGGCACCAATGATGACGTCGATGCCCTTGACCTTCTTGGCCAGCTCGATCTCCTCGCCCTTGGTGTAGTCGTCGTCATTGACGCCCACATGGCAGGCGGCGATCACCAGATCAACCTTCTCCTCTTCACGCAGCTTGCGCACCATCTCCGCGGCCACAACCTGGTGATCCTCAAAGCTCAGCGGCTTGGCAAAGGGAGAATCCTGGTCAGCACTGTAACCGAGCAGACCAAAGATGCCGACCCGGATGCCGCCGACGCTTTTGACCACATACTCCTGCACCAAACCCTCATTAAAGATCGCCTCGAGCTTGTCGTCGCGACCGTCAACATCATCAAAACGAACGTTGGAAGCCACAATGGTGGGCAAGGTATCGTTACGCTGGGCGACCCTCAGCATGCGCGCCAACCCTTCCGGCTGGAGGTCATACTCATGATTGCCGAAGGTGATCACATCATAACCGGCGGCATCGATCAACTTCAGCTCAAGCGCCTCTTCACGGTAGACAGTATGAAAGAGCGTCCCCATTGAGAAGTCACCGGCATCGATCAAGAGGCTGTTCTCGGCCCGCTTACGCTCATTCTTGATGGCCGTGGCCAGACGCGCCAGGCCGCCGGCGACCTTGTCACCATCCTGCTGCATGGGGGTGTACTCCATGAAGGGGCCGTAGCCGTCAAAATGGGAGTGCATATCGTTGGTATGCAGAATTGTCAGTTTTTCAGCCTGCAGACCACCGGCAAAAATCAGCAGCAGCGCCACAGCCAGCAGTCCAGTACGTCGGTTTAACATAGTTCCCTCCTGTTGTTTCTCTAATCCGGGAGTCTCACATCAACGGCAAGTAGTGTCAAATGGATTTACAATTCCTTATATTTATGAAGCCGCCCGAATCTCAGTCGCCACCTTGCGCGGCCGGCCGATCAGATAGGTCACGCGCATGGGGTTGAAGGGCGCCCGGACCTTGCCGATCTGCCATTCGTAATTGTCAGCATCCAGGCTCTCCACCAGCTGCTGCAGTTCGGCCGGCGAATAGGTGCGGATGCAGGAGACCACGCCGTCAAACATGGCCATCAACGGCAGAACCGGAATAATATAGGTCCAGAAGAGACGCGCCCAGCTGAATGGCCGGATCAGCGGCGTCAGCACCAGCGGCCCCAGGGGCGAAGTCAGGGCCACAAAGCCGATCCCCAGCGGGGTGCGCTCGGTCATCTCGAAGATGCCGATGCCCTCGTGCTTGTCAACAGCATCCTGCAGAATGCTGCGCGCCATGGCGGGTTCAAAGTGGTGGAAGGAGGCGAAGAGGGTGCGGAAACCGGTCAGGCTCGCGGGCACATCGGTGGCATCCACGCTCTCGGGCTCGAAGCCGATCACACCCTGCGTGGCCTTGAGGGCCTGCCTGAAGGCGGCGCGGTTGGGAAAGAGATCGGTCAGTCTGATGCGCAGCGAACTATCCTTGGGCAGGGCCTTGACCAGTCCCAGCCAGGGGCCGCCGGCACCCGAGCAGAGGTCGATCACCTGCTGCTCATCCTTGGTGGCCTCCAGCAGCTGCGGCAGAATGCAGCTGTACATCTGCATGATCTCGGCGCTGAGCTGCAGGACTGACCTGACCGAGTGCCCCAGCAGGCGCGGACACCAGGTTTGATCGTGAATTTCAACTAACTGTCTTCTGGGCATAAAATCTCCTTTATCCCTGTTGCGGCAGGCCGTGACGCTCCAACATGTCAACAATCAGACCCGGCCAGGTAAAATCGCGGGCGCCGCCGCCGGCGCCGGTATGGGGGTCATAATATTCCCGGAAGCCGCTCTTTTCGATCAGACGGGCCGAGCGCCCGGTGATCTCTGCGGCCAGCTCAAGATGACCGCTGACAGAGGCGGCCTCGGCCGCCAGCCAGTTCATGCTCATCCACATACAGGGGCCGCGCCAGAGCAGCTGGCCTTCAAACCTGTGCAGATCCTCTTCGGCCAGGGAGTTGAACGAGATGCCCCAGGGCGTGGCAAAGTGCCCGGCCGAGGCGACATACTCATCCAGGACGCGGGCGGCCTTTTGCGGACTGACCAGCCCGCTGATCAGGGGGGCCACACCGTTTAAACAGCTGCGCAAGCTTTTCCGGGGCTGCGGAAAATTCCAGCCCCGGCCGTTCCAGCGCGGATAGAAGAAACCGCGCTCCTCATCCCACAGGTGCTCTTCGCAGGCCTCGATTATGCGCCGGGCCACGGCACTGCAGCTGTCGGCCTGCACCAGATCTCCGGCGGCCCGCCACAGCTCGGCCAGGGCTAGGGCTCCGGCCGCCGCAATCCCGTTGAAACCGACATCTTCAAAGGCGAACTCGCGCCGCCGGGCAACCTCATCCGGATTCCAGTCATGCCGGCCAAGCCGCTGCATGAGCCGGTGATAGAAACGCTCATATCTGAGCTGCCAGCCCAGCCTGCTGACATTGGCCCCGACCACCTCATCAAAATATGGCGCCATGTCGCAGCCGCACTCCCAGGGATGAATGATGGCCACCAGGCCGTCACCGAAGATGTCACGCCGCTGGGTCAGATAGTCCAGACAGAGCTGCATGCGAGGCAGCAGCGCCAGGATGCGGCGATCCTTTGTCTTGCGGTAGAGCCTGGCCGCCCCGATCAGATAGCTGGGCGGATCGATCATGCGCGAGCGACCCTGCTCGTCAAACTGGGAGCGCACCCACCAGATATAGAGCCGTCGTGCAAGGGTCTCACTGCCCCCCAGCTCGGCCAGGCGGCTCTCATGGGGCACGCGGCCATCCTCAAACTGAAAGCTGAAGAGCGCCTCCAGCTCGCGAATGCCGACCTCAGGATCAAAAGCCGCGGCCGCAATCATGCACCAGCCTGAATCCCAGGCATAGATCGACTCATAGTTTCCCAGCGCCGGCTGATGAAACTGGAGCCCCCTGACCTGCACCCGGTTGCGTTCGTAAACCTCGCGGGCCTTGCTGACAAGCTCATGACTGCCGCTCATAGTTGATGTGAACATTAAACCATCAACCATTTGAGCTGACGGCCAGCTTCAGCCCGAGCGCGACAAATATCGTACCCACGGCCCGGTCCAGCCAGACACTCAGCCTGGGGCTCTTTCTGACCCGCGCAGTCAGTCTTGAGGCGCACAGAACATAGATAACTTCAACCACAATGGCCACGGCCACCACCAGCAGCCCCAGCGAAATAAGCTGGAGCGGGACGGCCCCATGGCCCTCGCGCACAAACTGGGGCAGGAAGGCCATGAAGAAGATGGCCACCTTGGGATTCAGGATATCGACCAGAACCCCCTGCCTGAAAGCCGCCCGGGGCGACTCGGCAGACTGGCCCTGGCCGTCAACATTGAGACTCGTGCCGGCCGAGCGGAATGATTGCCAGGCCAGATAGAGCAGGTAGCCGGCGCCGATATACTTGACCAGCGTAAAGGCAAAAGCCGACGAAACCAGAATGGCCGACAGGCCAGCAGCCGCGGCCAGAATATGAAACAGGGCCCCGGTACACACCCCGAGGGCAGACGCAACCCCAACCCGCTTACCGTTGGCGATGGTCTTGGTCAGAATATAGATCAGGTCCGGCCCCGGCGCGACATTCAAGGCAAACGCCGCCGAAAAGAACAGCAGCCAATAACTTAAATCAGACACAAGCACTCCTCACATTACAAATGTTGATCAGATGCCATCATATTATATTCGGGCTACGTCAACAAGGCCTTCGCGGTATTGGCTGGTTTGGGAACGGAGATTGGGAGTTTTAGCGTTAATTGGGACATATCATCTGTCATTCCGGGCATGACCCGGAATCCAGTGTCTTACAAAACCATAAGACGCTGGGTCCCCGCATTCGCGAGGACGACGCTGCCAATATTAAAAAACTCTAATGCGCCTCAGCCCAATTATCCCCGATCCCCATATCAACAATCAGGGGCACATCCAGCTGATAGGCGTTCTCCATCTCGCTTTTAACCAGCGCTTTAACTTGATCGATCTCGCTCTCATGTACCTCAAAGAGCAGTTCATCGTGCACCTGCAGCAGCATGCGTGACTGCATGCCCGCCAGCTTCTGCTGGATGCGGATCATGGCGACCTTAATGATATCGGCGGCCGTGCCCTGCATGGGGGTGTTGATGGCGATGCGTTTGGCGCCTTCGCGCTCGTTGAAATTGCGCGAGTTGATGCCGGCGATTGAGCGGCGGCGGCCCATCAGGGTGGTCACAAAGCCGGTCTCGGCGGCCTCATTGCAGATGCGCTCCATGTAGTCGCGCACGCCGGGATACTTGGCCAGGTAGTTCTCAATGTACTCCTTGGCCACCTTCTGCCGGATGCCGAGCTCACCGGAAAGCTTGTGCGGCCCCATGCCGTAGATGATGCCGAAATTGATCACCTTGGCCTCGCGGCGCTGGTTGGGGGTGACCTCATCCAGCGGCACGCCGAAAACCTCGGCGGCGGTCCTGGCATGGATATCCAAATCATTGTTGAACGACTCCAAGAGGGTCGGGTCCTGGGTGATGTGGGCCAGCACCCGAAGTTCAATCTGAGAGTAGTCCGCACTCAGAAATTTGTAGCCGGCGGGCGCCACAAAGGCCTCGCGGATGCGACGGCCCAGCTCGGAACGAATGGGTATATTCTGCAGGTTGGGCTCGGATGACGAGATGCGCCCGGTGGCGGTCACGGCCTGGTTGAACTTGCCGTGCAGACGGCCCGTCTGCGGATTGATCAGCTTGGGCAACGCCTCAACATAGGTGTTCTGCAGCTTGGTCAGGGTGCGGTACTCGATAATCTTGGCCGGCAGCTCAAAGTCGCGCGCCAGGGTGTTGAGAACCTTGTTGTCGGTGGAGTAGCCGGTCTTGGTCTTCTTGATCACGGGCAGGCCGAGCTCCTCAAAGAGGATCTTGCCCAGCTGCTGGGTGGAGTTGATGTTGAACTGCTGGCCGGCCATGGCGTAGATGTCCGATTCCAGGGTGGCGACCTGGGAGCTGATCTCGATCGAGATCTTCCTGAGCACCTCGCTGTCAAGGGCCATGCCGACAATCTCCATCTCACTCAGAACCTGCATCAGCGGCAGCTCCATCTCGTCATAGACCTTTCTGGTGCCGGAAGCGTCCAGCTCCTGAGTGAGCTTCTCACGCAGCGCGCTCAGGGCCGCGGCATGGCTGGCCAGGAAGGGTCCGGCCTCGGCTTTGGCAATCGACGAGAGCGAACGCGCCGCGCGCCCGCTGCCGGTCAGCTCCTTGACCGTGTGCAGGTGCTGATCCAGATAGTTGCCGGCCAGCTGCTCCAGGGTGGCGGTGCCGGTTGAGGCGTCCACGCAGTAGGCCGCCAGCAGCACGTCAAAGAGCTGCGCCTTGCAGACCTTCTGCTCTCTGGCGGCTGAACGCAGCAGCTCCTTGGCATCATAGACGGTCAGATCGAGGCTCGCATCGCAGATGGTATCCAGCGAGCTGTCCGCATCCCAGAGGGTCTGGGGCGCCAGCTGCACATTAACATCTGCTCCCCTGGCCACGGCCGAGCCGAGCCCGTTCAGGTAGTAGAAGCCGGCCTCGCCGCTTAACTTCTTTGGTGCGGCGTAATCAATCTTCACCTCGGCTCTGGCAGCCGGTGCCGCCTCAGGCTCTTTGCCGGCGAAATCTTTGACCAGGCCCTTGAACTCCAGCTCGCTGAAGATCTCAACCAGCTTCTCCGTGTCCTGGGGCCTGATCTTCAACTCCTCCAGACTCAGGCCGGCGTCATATGCCATATCAAGTTTGACCAGCTCCAGGCTCAGGCGCGCCTGCTCAATATTTTCGGCGATGGCCTTGCTGGCCCGCGGTGGGGTCAGTGATCCGGCGTTCTCAATAATGTTCTCCAGGTGGCCCCACTCTGCGATCAGCTTGGCCGCGCCCTTGGCCCCCAGGCCGGGCACGCCCGGCACGTTGTCCGAGCTGTCGCCCATGATGGCCAGATAGTCAGCCACATACTCGGGACCGACACCAAACTTCTCCTCAACGGCCGCCGCGTCAAAGCGCTTATCCTTCAGGGTGTCCCAGACCGTGACCCGCCCGTCGACCAGCTGCATCAGATCCTTGTCGCCCGAGACCACCAGCACTTCGGCCCGGTCGCGGTAGGATCCGGCCAGGGCCGCGATCAGGTCGTCGGCCTCCAGCCCCTGCTGCTCGATCTCGGGGATGCCCAGCGCCCGCACCACATCATGGATGTAGGGAATCTGAACGACCAGGTCTTCGGGCATGCGCTGACGGTTGGCCTTGTATTCGGCATACATCTCATGGCGGTGGGTCTCACCCTTGGCATCCTTGACAAAGCAGATGTATTCGGGCTGCTCATCCTTGAGCAGCTTGATCAGCATGCGCGCAAAGATGTAGACCGCATTCGAGGGCTGGCCCTTGGAGGTGGTCAGGGAGCGCATGGCGTAGAAGGCCCGGTAGATATAGGAGCTGCCGTCGATCAGATATATTTTCATGTGGATGTCCTTATTTCAAGAGCAGCCCGTTTTTCCAGGACCGGTAGTCGCTCAGGATTTGGGCGTGGTCAAAGCAGAGGTTGGCGGGCAGCTGATCGAGGCTGAAAACTTCAGCATTGGCCGCATCATCGCTGGCCCTGAGCAGACCTTCGCCCTGCCCCACAAAGACGACGCTCAGGGTGTGCTGGCGCGGGTCGCGCTGAGGGTCGGAGTAAACATTCAGCAGTTTGATGTCGCTCAGCTCAAGTGATGTCTCTTCGAGGGTTTCGCGCACAACGGCCGTCTCGACGCTCTCGCCCTCATCCACGAAGCCGCCGGGCAGGGCCCAGCCGAAGGGTTCGTTCTGGCGCTCGATCAGCACGATGCCGCCCTCATACTCGATGATGGCATCCACCGTGGCCGAGGGGCCGCTGTAGATCTTCTGTTCAGCGCCACACTCGGGGCAGGTCAGGATCTTAACGCTCATCAGAGATCGTTAACCGTGATGCGCACACCCTCAGGCGTGATCGAGACAACGGCCGCTCCTTCAAGGCCGGCACAGGCCTCTTCAAGGCTGGCCCTGACCGCACCGTCCAGCTGCAACTGGGGCGAGCTGATGGCGATGACGCCGTTATCCAGGGCCACGCGCAGGCTGCGGCCCTTCTCGGTATTCTCCAGGATGACATTGATGCTGCCGACCACGGCCCAGGAGAGCGCATTGTAGTCCACGCGCACATAACGCGCCGGGGAGTTCTCAAAGTCAAACTCGGTATCGGTCTCATGCTTGAAGCGCATGTCGCCCATCATGAAGTTGGTTTCATGCATCAGATAGTCCTTGAGTTCGACCGAAGTCATGCCCTCGTTGGCCATCTGAATCTTGTAGCCGATACCCTTTAGGATATAGTCAATTTTTTCAGCACCTTCGGCGATCGAGCGCAGATCTTTGGCATTCTTCTCCTGCGCCTTGACGACCTGATCGTCGCTCATGCCGGGCTGCATATTTTCATTGCGGGCCTCCATCAGCTGGGAGCGGCCCATGACCCACATCAGGGGCGTATTCAGATTGTGCACCATGCCCCCCAGCAGGCTGCCGGCGTGCCAGATCACTTTATCCTTCATCGCTCCTCCAGGAAGGCCAGATAGGCCAGGTAGGTGGCGTAGATGTCGGCCTTGGACGCCAGCTCAAAGGGCGAGTGCATCGAGAGCAGGGCCGGGCCCATGTCAACGATGTCCATGCCGTATGCGGCCAGATACTTGGCCACGGTTCCGCCGCCGCCCTCGTCAACCTTGCCGAGTTCACCGGTCTGCCAGGGGATGCGGCGCCGGTTGAGCATCTGGCGGATCCAGCCCATATATTCGGCATGGGCCTCATTGGCGGAGTACTTGCCGCCGGAGCCGGTAAACTTGGTCACACAGATGCCGTGGCCGAAACGGGCGGCGTTGGCTTTCTCATGCACCTCGGGATATTCAGGGTCCAGGGCGCCGTTGACGTCGCCGGAGATGGCCTTGGAGCGGTAGAGCACCCGTGAGGGGACCACCTCTTCGCCAAACTTCTCGGCCAGCTCCCAGATAACCTCTTCGATAAACATGCTCTTGGCGCCGGTATTGCCGTCGGAGCCGATCTCCTCCTTGTCCACCAGCATGGCAATGATCGTATGTTCATGACGTTTGCTGTCAAGCACGGCCTGCAGGGCGGCCCAGGAGCAGACCCGATCATCCTGGCCGTAGGCGCCGATCATGGAGCTATCCAGGCCCACGCTGCGGCCCGGGCCGGCCGGCACGACCTCCAGGTCGGCGGAGATGAAATCCTCTTCGATCAGGCCATACTTCTCGTTGAGCAGGGTCATGATGCGGCGTTTGATCTGCTTGTCCTTCTCATCCAGCGCCGGGCGCGAGCCGCAGATGATGTTGAGCTTCTCGCCCTTGAACGCATCCGCAACGATCTTGCCGGTCTGAACATTACGCGCCAGATGGGGCAGCAGATCCTCAATGGTGAAGCAGGGATCAGACGGGTCCTCGCCGATTACGATCTCGAGGCTCTTGCCGTCGCCCTTAATGATGACGCCGTGCAGCGCCAGGGGCCGCGCCAGCCACTGATACTTCTTGATGCCGCCGTAGTAGTGGGTCTTGAGCATGGCCAGCTCACAGTCCTCATAGAGCGGATTGGCCTTGAGGTCCAGGCGCGGCGAATCCAGATGCGAAATGATGATGCGCACGCCGTCGCTTAGAGGACGGCTGCCCTTGCGGCAGATGGCGATGGCCTTGCCGCGGTTCTCAACCACATGCAGATTGTGCTTGCCCTTGAGCGAGCCCTTGACATACTGCACAGCCTCGCGCTCGGTCTTGGCCTTTGAGATAAAATCCAGATAGTTGTCACAGAATGCCTGCAGCGTCTTCTCTTTACGCTTCAGGACCTCCCAGCCCGATTTAGTTTCACGCAAAAATGCGTCAGACTTGCTCTTTTTCATCGATCTCCTCGAAAAACAGCCATCAGAATCGTCCGGCAATCAGTTGGTTGCAGTGCTGACAGTGGCCATTCTCTATCTTGCTTTCACGCATTGCAAAGCCCTCGCGGGTGATGATCTGCCGACCGCAGCCAGGGCAGAAGGTGTTATCACCCTTGTGGCCTGTAACATTGCCTGTATACACGAAGTTCAGACCAGCATCCAGACCTATGTTGTAGGCGCGTTCCAAATCAGCCAGCGGTGTCGGAGCGGCCTTGAAGTAGTTGTAGCTGGGATGGTAGCGGCTGATGTGCCAGGGGATGTCAGGGTCGACGCTGACGATGAAGTCGGCCAGCTTTTTGAGCTCCTCATCAGAGTCATTCTCGCCAGGTATCAGCAGGGTGGTCAGCTCAATCCAGATGCCGGCGGCATGGTAGGCCCGGATGGCATCCAGCACCGGCTGCAGCTTTGCGCCGCAGAGGCGCCTATAGAAGTCATCACTGAAGGCCTTGAGGTCGATGTTGGCGGCGTCAATCAGACCCTTCAACTCATTCTCGATCAGTTTGATCGAGGTGTAGCCGTTGGTGACCATGCTGTTCAGAATGCCCTGCTCATGAGCGATGCGGGCCGTATCCAGCATGTACTCGGCATAGATGGTCGGCTCGGTGTAGGTGTAGGCGATGATGCGGCAGCCGTGACGTTTGGCCTGGGCCACCACCTCCTCCGGGGCAAACTCCTGGCCGGTGACCCCGCCCTGCTCATGGGGATACTGGGAGATGGCCGCGTTCTGACAGAACTGGCACCGCAGGTTGCAGCCCACCGTGGCGATCGAGAAGGCCAGCTCGCCGGGCAGCACATGGTAGAGGGGCTTCTTCTCCACCGGATCAACCGCGCCGGAACAGGCCAGGCCGTAGACCAGCGAGCAGAGCACCCCGTTCTGGTTCTCGCGGACACCGCAGATGCCGACCTTGCCGGGCTTGATATGACAATTATGCGGACAGAGCTCACAGATAACGCTGTTATTGGCACCGCGCTGCCAGTAGATGGCTTCCTGCATATCGAGTCTCCTTTGAAACAGAGTTATTATAGCCCAAACTATCCAGATTTAAAGGGGCAAATTCATCGTACTTGTCTTACGCCCCCATAGGTAGTAGGAGGACTTCAATGATCACCTTTACCCTATCCCTATCCCTGTTTGACAGCCTCTCGACGGCCCAGCAGATCATCATCTTCGTACTGCTGCTGACCACCGACAAACCCCTGCGCAACAGCCTGGCCTTTTTGATGGGCCTCAGCGGCGCCTACTTGCTGTGCGGCCTCGGCGGCTACCTGGCGCTGGAACAGCTGCAGGAGTTCATCCGCAACTACATTCCCACCAGCAGCAACCTGAGCGACGCCCAGTACTATCTGACCGAACTCTTAAGCGGCGTCATCATGACCGCCATCGGCGCCATCTACTATGCGCGCAACCGCAAGGCCGCGCCCAGCCGCAGGCAGAACCTGATGGTGGCCCGCCTCAAGTCCATGAACAGCCTCTTTGCGGGCGGCATGGGCGCCTTCATCTCGGCCTCCTCATTTCCGCTGGCCATCCCCTACATCATTGCCCTCGAGAAGTATGCCGCAGCGGACATGAGCTTTGCGGCGGCCAGTTGCAGCATCCTGCTCTACAACATCGGCTATGCCCTGCCAATGCTGCTGGCGCTGGGAGCCTATCTCTATGCCAGCCGCAAGCGCGACGACATCAATGATACCATGCATGAGAGAACCAGAAGATTGAATCTGCAGCTGACAACCTGGGCCTGGGCCGGGGTGGGACTCTTTTCGATGGCGGATGCGGGGATTTACTTTGTTGTGGGTAGGGCTATTGTTAAGGGGCGGTACTTCTAGAATACAAGCTATATGATCAGTTTATTATAGAATTTTCCTCCCAACTCAAGATGGTGTTTATAAAACCACACAAGATCTTCCGTTGCCAATTTATCAACAATTTCATTCTCTAGTTCATTATTTATCAAATGATTGAAAAGGTAACTTACCGTATCAAGACAAAAATCCAATTCAGGAGGGTACATTATATTTTCAAAATCCAAATGCGCCACAAATTTATCTCGATATGTCAGCACTTTCTGAGTATTATCAGACATCTTGGCAGCAGAAATATTCAATGACAATAACATATCTGACTCAAACTGATCCCGATCACGAACAACCTTACTCCAATTATGCTTATCTTTCTTAGAACCAAATAATTTGCACCATTCCAGCACACATATATCTAAGGAATTATTGACCGCAGATGTCACAAAATAACTATGTAACTTTTGATGGTTATCAAACCCAGATCTATAATAAGCCATATTCAACGTAAATCGAATGCAGATAATTGCGGCACGTTTGGCTTTTTCAGAACGAATCATACAAAACCTCCTGAAATACATAGATAACAATAAAAATTTTTGGGAAGGAATTTGAGGGAACCCTTTTTACAAAAAGGGTTCCCTCAAGGTTTTACTATTTAAACCTCGCGCCCTTATCAGCCGACAGGCTGTTCTCAGCATAGCGCTTCAACACACCAGTCAGCTCCTTGACCGGAGCACTCCAGCCAACTTTACGCTTCTCAATCTCGGCCTCGTCAACCAGCAGGTCGAGCTTGCGGTTGGGGATGTCGATGGCGATGCGGTCACCGTCCTTGACGAAGGCCATGGGGCCGCCCTGGGCGGCTTCTGGTGAACAGTGGCCGATGGCTGCACCGCGGGTACCGCCGGAGAAGCGGCCGTCGGTGATCAGGGCAACATCCTTGTCGAGGCCCATGCCGGCGATGGCCGAGGTCGGGGTCAGCATCTCGCGCATGCCGGGGCCGCCCTTGGGGCCTTCATAGCGGATGACCACGATGTCGCCGGGTACAATCTCGCCGGCCAGAATCTTCTCAACGGCATCCTCTTCTGAGTCAAAGACCTTGGCCACGCCTTCGCGCACCATCATCTCGGGCAGCACGCCGGACTGTTTGACGACGGCGCCATTGGGGGCCAGCGAACCGCGCAGGATGGCGATGCCGCCCTCCTTATGGTGCGGATTGTCGACCGGACGGATGACCTCGCTGTCTTTGACCACGGCACTCTTGATATTCTCGCCCAGGGTCTGACCGGTGCAGGTCATGACGTCAAGGTCGAGCACTCCGGTTGCCTCCAGTGCCTTGTAGACGGCCTGAATGCCACCGGCGCGGTGCAGGTCTTCGATGTGGTCGGGACCAGCCGGCGAAAGGTTGCAGAGGTGCGGCGCCTTCTTGCTCATCTTGTCAAAGTCGTCCAGCTCCAGCTCGACACCGGCCTCATGGGCCACGGCGGGCACGTGCAGCACGGTGTTGGTTGAACAGCCCAGCGCCATATCAACGGCGATGGCATTCTTGAAGGCCGCCGGGGTGGCGATGTCGCGCGGCTTGATGTCATTCTTGAGCAGCTCCATGACCTGCATGCCGGCCAGCTTGGCCATGCGGGTGCGGGCTGAATAGGGAGCCGGCAGGGTGCCGTTGCCGGGCAATCCTAAGCCGAGGGCCTCGGTCAGACAGTTCATGGAGTTGGCGGTGAACATGCCGGAGCATGAGCCGCAGGTCGGGCAGGCGCTGTCCTCCAGCTCGCTCAATTCGTCCATGGTCATGGTACCGGCCTTGACCTGGCCCACGCCCTCGAAGACGGTGATCAGGTCGACCTTCTTGCCATCCTGCCTGCCGGCCAGCATGGGGCCGCCGGAGATGACGATGGCCGGAATGTTGAGCCTGAGGCAGGCCATCAGCATGCCGGGCACGATCTTGTCGCAGCTGGGAATGAAGACCATGGCATCAAAGGCGTGGCCCATGGCGACCAGCTCGATCATGTCGGCGATGGCCTCGCGGGTCGGCAGCGAGTAGCGCATGCCGGCGTGGTTCATGGCGATGCCGTCACAGATGCCGGGCACGCGAAACTCCATGGGAGTGCCGCCGGCGATTCTCACGCCATCCTTGACGGCGCGGGCAATATTATCCAGATGGATGTGGCCCGGAATAATCTCGTTACCGGAGTTGACCACGCCCACGAAGGGTTTGGCGATCTCTGTGTCGGTAAAGCCGCAGGCTTTCAGCAGCGAGCGGTGGGGGGCCTTTTCCAGTCCTTTTTTAGCTCTGTCACTTCTCATAATTTCTCCCAGATCAATTAATTTTCAATCTGGGAGTATGGCACTAAAGCCGTATCCTTGCAAGCCCGGGCAGCAACATCAACGTCGAAACTTGACGCACTTGGCCTCGGCGCGCTCATGCTTCTCCTGCCAGACACGCCGGTTGACATCGCGCCGGGAGGCGTTCAGGTGGAAGATCTGGCGCATGGCCCAGTCCATCACGATTCTGGGGGTCATGTCGTTGATGGCCATGACCAGCCGCGCCACAAAGGGCGTCACATAGTAGGGTTTGGGACGTTTGCTGCGGATGATGCTCTCCAGCTTCATGGCCACGGCCAGCGGCTCCTTGGACATCATCTCGGCAAAGGGGCGGTACTCATGCTCGCGCAGCCAGCGGTGGGTGGCGGCATAGTAGGAGTTCTCCTCGTCAACCTGATCCAGGGTGCCGACGGCCTCCTCCTGGAAGCTGGTCTTAACCGCGCCGGGCTCCACCAGCACCACCTTGATGCCGAGGGTGTCAAACTCCACCCGCATGACGTCCACCAGGGTCCTGAGGGCCCGCTTGGTGGTGCAGTAGATACCGGTCCAGGGATAGGGCACGCGCCCCATCATGCCGCCCATGTTGATCACCAGCGACTCCTTACCGATCAGCAGCGGCAGAAAGGCCTTGGTCACCACGATGGGTCCGAAGAGGTTAACGTCGAACTGGCGCCGGATCTGCTCCTCGGAGAGATCCGCGATGAAACCGACCTGACCATAACCGGCATTGTTGATCAGCACATCCAGACCGTAGCCCCGGGTCAGTTCGTCCACGGCATCCACCGCCACAGAAATACTCTCAGGACGACAGACATCCATGACCTGGACATGCAGATGCCACTCCTTCTCGGCGGCCCGCCTGGCCAAGTTCTTCAAGGCCAGTTCATTGCGCCCGGTGGCAATCACATTGTAGCCGTGACCGGCCAGATATTCAGCTGTTGCTAGACCAATACCCGAGGTGGCACCAGTAATCAGAACCCACTTCATGCTTATCTCCCTGCTAATTTTATCGGCAGTGTCCCTCGCTGCATTAACAGTTTTGACAATCACAATAGAACCGTCCCCATTTAAAACATCAGCTATCCCACCCCCCGGCACTGCGCAGCGCCTCCACCTCGACATCGGCGCGCTGCCTAAGCTCCATATAATCGGTCTTGGCCACCCGGTTGAGCGGCATCTCACCGGATTTAAGCAGCACGATGTGACTGGGGCGCTTATAGGCCGAGATATTTTTAAGCCGGGCGTCGATCTCGGCCTGCTCCAGCTGGGCGCCGTCCTTGAGCTCCACAAAGGCCATGATGGCCTCGGTGAAGATCTCATGTTTGACACCCACGCAGGCCGTGGCCTCGACCCGGTCACTGAAGCTGTCGGTGATGAAGTTCTCCACCTCGGTGGGAAAGACCTGGTAGCCCTTGGGCTTGATCACCAGCTTGGAGCGGCCGGCAAAGTGCAGGCCGCGCTCATCATAGGAGCCCATGTCCCCGGTATAACAGAAGCCGTCACTCGAGATGGTCTTAGCTGTGCTCTCAGCATCCCCCATATAGCCCAGGAAGATCTGCGGCCCGCTAAAGCAGATCTCGCCAACCTCGCCGGGCGCCATCTCATCACCGGCTGTTCCGTCGGCCCGCATGGGTTCACGGATCGAGATGGGACAGATGGGCATGTCGAAGCCCACGCCGGCCAGGATGTCATCCACCGTGCCGTCCAGCGGCGAATAGGTGCAGAAGCCGGCCGTTTCGGTCAGGCCGAGCCCGGTGCCGGCCTTCTCGCTCATGGCAAAGAGCTTCTCCAGGAAGGGGCGGTCAACGGCCTGACCGCCATAGATCGAGAAGCGCACCGAGGAGAGGTCATAGCCGGCATAGTCGGGCAGCCGCCACTCCATGGCGTAGAGGGCCGGAATCTGGCCGATACAGGTGATTTTATGCTTCTGGATCGCCTCCAGCGACTTGACCGGATCAAAGATGTGCAGCAGGCAGGAGGTGCCGCCGCCGTAGATGGTGGTCATGAGCTGCTCGGTCTGGCAGCCCACGTGCGAGGGCGGCAGATTGACCAGCATGCTGTCCTCGGGCACCATGTCAAAGCCCACCAGCAGGCCGATGTTCTGGATCAGGATGTTCTCATGACAGAGCAGGGCCGGCTTGGGGTAGCCGGTGGAGCCGGTGGTGAAGATGATCAGGCAGGGGTCGCGCTTGTCGACCTGTTTGCGCGCCCGGCGTACGGAGCCGGTCAGAAGCGATTTGATGAAGATCTTCTTGATGTCGGCGGCAAAGGCCGTAATACCCACCGCCCCCTCCATGATCAGATCCTCCTCCTTCTGGAACTGGACCCAGATCCTGCAGTAATCGCCGGCGTGGCCCATGACCTCCCTGACCATGGGCCTGAAATCGGCCACCGGGGTCTGGCCCAGAAAGAAGTAGGCCTTGGGCCTGATCTTGTCGAAGCTGCGCTTGACCTCTTCGGCCTTTAGCCGCAGATCCAGGGGCGCAAAGATGATGCCGATCTTGAAGCAGGCATACTCCAGAAAGACATGCTCCTTGAGCATCGGCAGGCTGGTGGCGACCACATCGCCCTTTCTGAGGCCCAGGGCGAGCAGCTTGGCGGCAAAGGCGTTGGATTTGGTCTCAAAATCCTTCCAGCTGACCGTTTCCTCGGTGTTGACCTCGATCAACGCCAGATCATTGGGCCGCTCTTTGGCATATTTGGTGACATAATCGCCCAGGTTGGGCAGCAGTTCGGCATAACGACGCTGACACTCGGCATTGCGCTTGGCATCCATAGAAACCTCCCAAATAAGTTCATAAAACACGGTAAATATATTACAAAACAAAACCTTATACAATCCGAATCAGTCTTTAGACTTGCGTCAGAGCATTCAGCCCGGTAGAAAACAGGCGGGAGGATATAATTTGGAAATCATCTACGGCAACAATCCGGTCACCGAGGCCCTCAAGAACGGCCGGCGCCAGATCAATGAGATCATCTGCGCCCGCGAGAAGAAGGACCCGATCCTCAAGCTGGCCCAGGGCATCAAGGTCAACTTTGTCCAGCGCAAGGATCTGGACCAACTCTGCGGTCACGCCAACCACCAGGGCATCGCGGCCCGCTGCGGCGGCTACCCCTACGCCAGCCTTGACGAACTCCTGAACCTCAAGAGCGTCATCATGCTCGACTCGGTCGAAGATCCCCAGAACCTGGGGGCCATCATCCGCTCGGCCCATGCCTTGAGCAGCTCCGGCATCATCATTCCGGAAAACCGCTCGGCCGCCGTGACCCCCAGCGCCGCCAAGGCTTCAGCCGGGGCCAGCGAACATGCCAAGATTGCCAAGGTCACCAACCTGCGCCAGGCGGCCTTAACCCTTAAGAAGGCCGGCTTCTGGCTGATCGGGCTGGATGCCGCCGGCCAGCAGCCGCTGAGCCAGGTGCCCGAGTTTGACAAGCTAGCCATCATCATGGGCGGCGAAGACTCCGGCATCCGCCCGGTGCTGGCAAAAGAGCTCGACATCCTGGCCCACATCCCCATGCAGTCGGACTTCAACTCCCTGAATGTGGCCCAGAGCGCGGCTATCGCCATCTACGAGCTGCTGGCGCGCAGGTCTTAAGCGGCCAGCGCGCGGATCGCGCCGGATTTGATGATATTGACACCGGGCTCGCCGTTCTTGGCCTGCTCGATCATGGCTGCGGCGACCGCACTGCCTTCAATGGCGCGGTAGTCCTTAAGCGGCCCCACCATCAGCAGGCCCACAAACTTCATGGCCGCCTTGCCCAGCTCCTCGGCCAGACGGAATTCGGGCCGCCTGCCCAGCAGCAGGGAGGGCCGCATGATATTTACGGATTCATAGTCGAGCTGCCGCAACTTATCCTCCATCTGACCTTTGATGCGGTTGTAGAAGATTTTAGAGGCGCTGTCGGCGCCCATGGCCGAGACCGCCATCACGCGCTTGGCGCCGGCAGCCAGCCCCAATTCGGCGCCCCGGATGACATAGTCCAGATCGACCCGCCTGAAGGCCTCCTGGGAACCGGCGCGCTTGATGGTTGTTCCGAGACAGCAGAAGATATCATCAACACCGAAGATGGTGGCGAAATCATCCAGGTGATCAAATTCAACAATGTGCTGCTCCAGCTTGGGGTGACCCTTGCCAAGCGGACGCCTGACCGGCGCCACGACCCGCTCATAGGCATCATCGGCCAGCAGCAGTTCAAGACAGTGACTACCGATCAGACCGGTGGCCCCCATTACAAGTGCACTTCTTTTTTGCATTGAATCCTCCTTGCAGCTACTCTTTAGTCTTGATCATGGATAAGTTCAAGAACACAATGGTTTTTGCCGTATCAGGGATCATGAGAAGAGTGATCCTGGCCATCCTGCTCTGCCTGCTGAGCACGCCGGCAGTGGCGCTGGTCTACATCGAGAGCGACGGCGTGCTGATCTACTATCCGGCGGAGCAGCACCCTATCGCCGCCGGCATGCAGCGCAAACTGCCTGGCATGCTGGAGTTCCTGAGCGAGCACGGCCTGGAGATCAAGCGCCCCCTGCACGTCATAATTGATGAGGAGCTGGACTTTCCCGCGGTCAATGTCTACACCCACCCCCACCGCGGCATCCGCATCCCGCTGAGGGCACCGGGCGTCATGGAGGAGGGTTCGACCGAGGCCGACCCGTGGTCCTACTTTCTCTTTTCAGGCCTGGCCCTGCACGGCATCTACGGCCTGCGCGGCGGCATCCCCGAAGCGGGCTACCGCATCTTCGGCGAGATCATCAAGACCAACGACATCATGCCGCCCTGGGTCAACGACGGCATCATCAACCTGCTCTTCAAACTCTACAGCGGCCGCAATGTGCGCAGCCCCATCGAAGAGGCCATCTTCAAGAGCTGCGTTGCCCCCAGCTTCGACCTGATCAACAACCATCCCCAGACCTGGCCGGGACAGTTCTCCCACCGCATCTACGGCCGGCCCTTCGTCAGCTGGCTCTACGAAAACTACGGCTGGAGCAGCCTGCTGGAATTTCTGGAAGCCCACGGCCGGGGCGTCGTCCCCATCGAGGTGGACCTCAAGGCCAACCGCATCTTCGGCAAGACCTTCTCCAGGCTCTGGGATGATTTCATCGCCCAACAGAACCTGCCCCAGGTGCGCGAGGACGGCATCCTGGCCCTGGGCTATGTGCCGGACCCCAAGATCTACTGGAACTACACCGATATCGTGCCGGGCACCGAGAACGGGCGCCTGCGCGGCCGCTACGGCTATGTCGATAAAACCGGCACCGCCCGCACCCTCTGGCTGAGCGAATATATCGGCCGCTCCTATGTGGTGGGCTACCGCGGCCAGCACACCGTCTCGCTCAACCTGCCCCACCTCTGGGACCCGGGCCAGGGCGGGGTGGCCGTGCACCTGCTGGACGGCCGCCCGCATATCGCAATCCTGCCCGCAGATGCCAGCTTCTTCGACAGCGAAAAGAAACTCAAGGAGCAGGTGGAGCTGATCGCGGCGCCGCCCGGCATCATCCAGCTCTCCGGCCCGGTGCGCCGCAGCGACGGCACCGTCGCGGTGGCCGGCAATTCAGGCGGCAACTGGGACATCTGGATCCACAACCAGGCCTGGCAGCGCATCACCGACAGCCCCTCCATGGAACTCGATCCCTGCTGGGAGGGCGGCTCTTTGAGCTTTGCCAGCAACATCTCGGGCAGCTTCCAGATCCACGACGCCGACTTCAACCAGCTGAGCCAGGCCCCACTCGCGGCCCTGATGCCGCGCACAGGCCACTACCTGAGCCTCAAGAGCGCCGGCTGGCACATGGAGCATTATGCCGCCGACCTGCCCTCCATCAGCCGCAGCTTGAGCCACCTCGCCCCGCCCGTCGAAGATCCGCCGCTGGATGCCAGGCCCCACTCGCCGTTTAAGAGTCTGCTGCCCAACTACTGGTGGCCGGACGTCTATCTGGGCAGCCTGGACTTCCAGATCGGCATGTCGACGCGCAGCAAGGACATCAGCCAGGACTACCGCACCGATTTCGCCTTCCGCTACCTGAGCGACCTGAAGTACACCACCTTCAGACTGGGCGGCAAGGCCAAGGATTTCGGCCTGCAGCTGACCCAGTATCCCCTGGCCTACAACCCGCGGCTGCAACCGACGATTGAGGAGTCGCGCTACGAGGTGCAGCTCAACTGGGAACCGGATCTGGATGAGGTTGCCGACCTGCAGGTGGGGTTGACGCGCATGACCTACGGCATGCTGCCCTACAAATACAGCCTCGACAAGGCCAACTACATCCTCAACCACTTCAACACCGACTACTATCCGCGCAGCCATGAAGATTTCTCGGACGTCTGGAACCGCAACTTTGAATACTGGACCACCCTCAGTCTGGCAAAATCCTACGGCGACCTCTCAACCTGGGGCACCACCGAGATCTACCCCGGCGGGCGCAAATCGCTCTACGGCGGCCTGGCCTTCAGGGCCGGCAAGGAGATCTATAGCATCATGCACCTGCAGGCCGGCAGGACCTGGGGCGACACCAAGCAGGGCCACGGAACCTTCCGCATCGGCGGCGACGTGGGCGAGGGCTACTTCACCAGAAGGCCATCGCACCTCTTCCCGATCCGCGGCTTCTCGTCAAATCTGCTGGAAGCCGACCAGGCCATCTCCACCGGCATCGAGGTCTACTGGCCGCTGGCCAATATCAACCGCGGCTACAAGACCATGCCCCTCTTCCTGCACCGCATGCGCCTGGGCACCTTTGTGGACGTGGGCGCCTGCCGCAACTCCATCTCCTGGGACGACACCCTGGTGGGGGCCGGCTTCGAACTGATAACCTCGATGGAGGTGGCCTGGGGCAGCATGTCCAACTTCCGCATCGGCGTGGCCTGGCCTATCCGCCACCCGGACTACTACCCGGACTGGCACCCCTACAACTGGGACGACCTGGATGAGAATGACCCCAAGGTCATCCTGCAGCTGGGGCTGCCGCTCTAGTAGAGCTCGTACTTGACCAGACGGCCGTCGAGCTGGCCGTTCTTGAGGGGTTTCTTGAAGGCGGCGCGCAGGCCCACCTGTTTGATAAGTTCACGGCGCCCCAGATAGATGTAGGCCGTCGAACCGGTGCAGCGCTGCTTCATGAAGTCGCCGAAGGCCTTGATCAGATCGCCGGTGCTTGACCCGCCGATGCGCAGGCCGTAGGGCGGATTGGTCAGAATGGTACTGTTGTCGATCCCATCAATCTCCTGGAAGGGCCGCGCGCTGAGCCTGACATTGCGGCCGCCGGGCAGCCGGTCGAGGTTGGCGCGGGCGGCCTGGATACTCTTGGCACTGATATCGCTGCCGCTGATCAAATTCTGGGGCAGCTCACGCAGCTGAGCGTCCATTTCAGCCTTAACATCCTGCCAGGCCTTCAACGAGAAGTCGGGCAGATTCTCAAAGCCGAAATGCGGCCGCAGGTAGCCGGCCGGAATGCGGCAGTAGCTCATGAGGGCTTCGGCCAGGATGGTGCCCGAGCCGCACATGGGATCAACCAGCGGGCGCTCGCCGTCCCAGCCGGAAAGTTTGAGCATCGCGGCGGCCAGAGTCTCCTGCAGGGGCGCTTCCACCGAATCGACACGGTAACCGCGCTTATGCAGGGAGGCGCCGCCCAGATCAAGATGGATGGTGGCGCGGTTGCGGTGAATATGCAGGTTAAGCTGCACATCGGGATTTTTGGTATCGATGCTGGGGCGCTGGCCGGTGGCATCCCGGAACTGATCCACGATCGCATCTTTCATCTTGAGCGCCGCATACTTGGAGTGGGTGATATGACTGTCAGAAACGTTGGCATTGATCGCAAAGGTGCCATCAACGCCGATAATCCTGTTCCACTCAATGTTGCGTACGGTCTTATAGAGATAGCGGTCGCTGTGGCAGTCGAAGACCATCAACGGCGCCAGGACCCGCGTCAACAGGCGCGCCGAATAGACGATCCGGTAGACAGCCTCCTGCGCGGCACTGAAGTGCAGGCCGCGGTAGGCCGGACTGACATCATAGGCGCCCAGCTCGGTCAGCTCGGCTTCCGCCAGCTCCTTAAACTCTTCGGGCAGCTGGGCAAAATAGCGATTGTTCTTCTGATAGGTATACATTGCTGCCCACCTTTAGCAGATCAAACCGCGTTTGCCAATTTATTCAGTTTCGGGCTCGACCCAGGCCTGCAGCATGGGACGGATGGCCGCGATCTTTTCATCGGAACCCAGCACAACCATGATGTCGCCGGGCAGCAGCTGCAGGTCGCGGTCGGGATTGGGAATGGTCTGCTCATCACGGCGCACGGCCAGCACCGTGATGCCGAAACGCTTGCGCAGATCCAGATCGGCCATGCTCTGCCCGACCAGTTCCGAACCCTTGTGCACGCGCAGGCTGACCACATCCACATCGGCGAAGGTCAGGTTGCCGATCGCCTTGCTCTCGCGGGCCAGGCCGTGGAACATCTCATAGTTGTCGGCCCTGATCTCAGAGACCAGGCGGTCAATCTCATCGGACGGGATCAGATAGTTGGCCAGCACGCGGGCAAAGATCTCGATGGAGGTCTCCAGCTCCTCGGGAATGACCTCGTCGGCGCCCAGGGCGTAGAGCGGGTCCATCTCTTTGATGAAACGCGTGCGCACGATGATCTGAACCCTGGGGTTGACCCGGCGCAGGGCCTCGGTGATGCGCCGAGTGGCGGCCGCATCATGGATGGCCACCACCACCACCTTGGCATCCTTGATGCCGACAATGTTGAGCACGGCCGTATGGGTGGCGTCGCCGTAGAAGATCGGTTCGCCGTTGGCCCTCTCCCGGCGCACGGTGTCCGGATTCATCTCCAGAATGTTATAGTCAATGCCGGCCAGCTTGGCGGCGCGGGTCACATTGCGGCCGTTCAGGCCGTAGCCGATGATTACCAGGTGGTTGGTCTTGACCTCATTGGCCCCATGGGCGACCGGATATTGGCCGGTCTTGAGCTTGGGCGGCATGGGCAGCTTAAGCACCAGCTGCGCGATCCGGCCCGAGAAGGCGATTATAAAGGGCGTGGTGGCCATGCTGAGCACCGCCACCGCCAGGAAGAGCTGATAGTTCTGCTCGGAGAGCAGACCGTACTCCAGGCCGCTCTTGGAAAGCACAAAGGAGAACTCACCCACCTGGCTCAGCGCCAGGCCGGTCATGACCGAAGAGCGCATGGGCAGCCCCACAATCAGGGCCGCATGGGTGGCCACCAGAAATTTAAGCAGCAGCACCGCAGCCGCAATCAGCAGCACGCTCAGGGGCTGCTGCAGCACAAATGAGATATCCAGCAGCATACCGATGGAGATGAAGAAGAAGCTGGTGAAGATGTCGCGGAAGGGCAGCACGTTGCCCAGGGCCTGGTGCGAATATTCGGACTCGCTGATGATCAGACCGGCCAGAAAGGCGCCCAGGGCCAGTGAGAGGCCGGCCTGGGAGGTCAGGGCCGCAACCGCCAGACAGAGCACCACCACCGTCAGCAGGAAGAGCTCCTGACTGCGGGTCTTGGCGATCTGGTAGAGCAGATAGGGCACCAGCCACTTGGCACTCACAATCACAAACCCGATGATGCCCAGCATCTTGAGCAGCAGCACAGGCACCGACTCCATGGAACCGCCCGTGCTGCCGGCCAGCAGCGGCGTCAGCAAGATCATGGGCACAACCACAATGTCCTGGAAGATCAGCACGCCCAGCACGGTCTGGCCATGCGGGCTCTCGATCTCGGCCCGATCCTGCAGCACCTTGAGCACGATGGCCGTGGAGGAGAGCGAGATCATGAAGCCCATGAAGATGGCCTGACCAACCTTGAGGCCGAAAAGATCGGCCAGCAGGCTGCCCAGCAGAATCGTGCCGCAGACCTGGACCGTACCGCCCAGCAGGACCGACTTCTTGATCTTGAGCAGCTTGTTGAACGAAAACTCGATGCCGATGGTAAAGAGCAACAGGACGATGCCGATCTCGGCGATCAGCTCAACCTCATGGATGCCCTTGACCAGAGCCAGGCCGTGGGGGCCGGCCATCAGACCGGTCAGCAGGAAGCCGACGATCGAGGGCACATGCACCTTGTGGCAGAGGTAGAGCACGCCTATGGAGAGTCCCAGCATCACCAGTATGTCATTCAGAATCGCAATTTCCATCTAATCTCACTTTCTATATTGTTACATCCGCCCTATCGGAAATATGACCGCCAAATTTGAGCGGAATCTGCATCGGCAAACAGTGTCCCCAATTAAGTCTAAACCTCCGCCCCCTAATTTCCGTTAATGTTCCATAACAAACCAGAAAGGACAACTAGGATACACTATGCAGGAAACAGCAGCGCTGGATATCAACACATACGCACCCCGAGAGACTCAAACCCCCACCTACAAGGAGCGGCCAGACTACGAGACCCAGCCGCTCAACATTCCGGAAAGCAGACGCCAAAGCATCCTTGAGAAGCTGGCCTTCCTCTACGGCGAGGAGAGTGCCCGGCAGCAGATGCCCGAACTTGAACGCCTGCTCAAGGTCCACCATGCCCACAAGAGTGCCGGCCTGCTCAACCGCGAGGCCAGCCACCAGCCCAGGGAGCGCTTCACCCAGGACGACATCGTCCTGATCACCTACGGCGACCTCCTGCGCGGCCTCAAGGAGAACGCGCCGCTCAAGACCCTGGCCGACCTCATGAGCCAGACCTCCATCATCCGGCGCGTCTTCAACACCATCCACATCCTGCCCTTCTTCCCCTACTCATCCGACCGCGGCTTCTCGGTGACCAACTTCCGCGCCGTGGACCCCCAGCTCGGCTCCTGGCAGGATATCGGCGAACTCAACAACCACTTTCAGCTCATGTTTGACGGCGTCTTCAACCACGCCTCATCCCACAGCCCGGCCTTCCAGAAATTTCTGGACGGCGACCCGGACTTCGCCGACGCCTTCATCTCCTACAACTCACCCGATGAGCTGACCCCGGAGCAGCGCAGCAAGATCATCCGCCCGCGCACCTCCGACATTCTGACCAAATTCCAGACCATTGACGGCCCCAAGTGGGTCTGGACCACCTTCTCGCCCGACCAGATCGACCTCAACTTCCACAGCCCCATGGTGCTGCTCTGGATCATCGAGACCCTGCTCTTCTACGTGCGCAACGGCGCAGACATCATCCGCCTGGACGCCGTGACCTACATCTGGTCCGAGCCCGGCAGTTCGTCTGCCAACCTGGAGCAGGCCCATATGATCGTCAAAATCTTCCGCGAGATTCTCGACCTGGTGGCCCCCGGCGTGGCCCTGATCACCGAGACCAACGTGCCCCACAGCGACAACGTGGCCTACTTCGGCAGCGGCGATGATGAGGCCCAGATGGTCTACAACTTCGCCCTGCCGCCGCTCGTGCTGCACTCCTTCTACCGCGAGAACACCGCCGAACTCAGCAAGTGGGCCGCCAACCTGCAGTATCCGTCGGAGACCACGACCTTCTTCAACATTCTGGATACCCATGACGGCATCGGCCTGCAGGGCGTCAAGAACATCCTGCCCCAGAAGGAGATCGACTTCATCATCAGATCGGCCCGCGAAAACGGCGCCTTCATCTCCTACAAACAGTCCCGCAGCGGCTGCAAGGAGCCCTACGAGATCAACTCGACCTGGTTCTCGGCCCTCAACCGGGATGACGACGGCGAAGACAACGCCTTCAAGGTCAAGCGCCTGATCGCCTCGCGCAGCATCGCGCTGGCCCTCAGAGGCGTGCCCGGCATCTATCTGCACGGCCTGCTCGGCACCCGCAACGACACCGAGACCGTGCTCGAGACCAAGTCCAAACGCGACATCAACCGCAAGCCCATCGACGTCAAACGGCTGGCCAAACGCATCAAGGAGCCCGACTCCCGGCTCTACAACATTGCCCACGACCTGCCCAAGCTGACCGACATCAGACGCCAGCAGCGCGCCTTCCATCCCGGCGGCGATCAAAAGGTGATCAGGCTGGCGCCCGAGATCTTTGCCCTGCTCAGGACTGCGCCCGAAGGCGACCAGCACATCCTGGCCCTGACCAATGTGGCCAACCGGTGCGTCGAGTTGAAAATCCCGCTCAGCGAGCTGGGCATCATCGAGCGCAACTGGTTTGACCTGGTGGCCGAGAAGCTCTGGCACGCCAATGACCAGCATCTTGAGCTGACAATGGCGCCCTACGATGTGGCCTGGCTGATGCCGTTCAGTGAGTTGGAACGCTGTATTGAGGACTAATGAAAAAGGCCCGGGAGACCGGGCCTTTGTTTAACTTTCCAGGAGCTCTTCAAGCTCTCGCCTGATCTCCAGCACCGCCTTCTTGCGGTCGAGATAGGTCTGCTCAAAGCTGTCAAAGCGGCGGGTGAGCTCAATCAGCTGGTTCTGCATCTCGCGCATCTGCGCCTGCAGCTGGCCAAGCTCGCCCTGGGTATCGATATCGGAGGACATATCCTCCATGATGTTCAGCAGATCTGTTACCTTCCGGGAGGTATCAGGATCCATACGCCTCACGCTTGGCTTTCAGCTTGATATGGTTGAGCGATGAATAGACCTTGTCGAGGGCGCCCTTGAGGTCGATGACCTCCTGTTCGAGGGGCTCACGCCGGCGGTACTCGCTCTCAAGTTCATTTTCGAGCTCGGATATTCTGGAGTTCGCCATGGTCAGGTCGCGCTCAAGGATGGTAACCTTGACATCCAGCTTGGCCTTGTTGTGGACCTCACCGTTGATGCGCGAGAACTTCTGCTCCAGCGTCTGCTGATTCTGGCGCTCAACGCTCAGCAGCTCATTCTTCTCGCTCAGCATGCCGGTCAGGTTCTGGATATAGAACTCGGCATCCTGCAGCTGCTCATTGAGGAAGGTGATCTCATCGTTGACCTTCTGGCTGGCGACCGCCGAACTCTGCATCTCGGCAATATTCTCGCGCAGGATGGAGTTCTCCATCTGGGCCTGGCGCAGATCCTGCTCCTGCTTCTTCAAACGTCCCTGAACGTCATGTTTCTCAAAAATCAGGTGCGAGAACTCAGAGCTTATCTCTTCGATGGTTTTGACCGCTTTAGCTGTGTCGGGCAGTTCGGCCTTAGGTCTCTCTTCAACCTTTCTGACCGGCGGCGACATGGCCTCAACTACCTTTCTGGCGTCAGTTTTCGGCTGAACCTTGGCTTCAACTTCAAGCTTGGCTTCAACCTTGGTTTTAGCTTCAATCACCGGCACAGAGGGAGTCTCAATTTTTGCTTCAGCGGGTTTAATCTCAATGGGGGTCTCTACGGTTTTCGCAACAGTTTTCTGAGGCTTAGACACTTCAGGAGCCGCCGTCTCAGCCTTCTGGCCGTCGATCTGAACCGGATCAACATTCCAGGGCCGATTGGGCCTTTTCTGCCTGCGCGGCATCTTTTTGGCTACATTAGAATCAAAACCGTCTTTCATTCTAAACTGCTCCTCACTTCACTGTAAAGGTATCGATTATTAGCAATGTCCTAAACCACAAATTTGCCTAAATAGCAATCGGCAGGTTGGGGAAAATTTCCCGGATAAAATCATCAATATCATAGGCCCCGCGCGAGCGCGGCGCATGCTGATGAATGGGCCGTCCCATGCTGGCGGCCTCGGCCATCTTGGTGTCCTGGCGAATAATTGTCTTCATCAGGAAATCATCATAGTGCTGTTCGAGGGCGGCCCTGGATCTTTGACAAATACTATGCGAAGCGTTGTAATGATTCAAGAAGATATTGATATTTTCCAGCATAAAATCAAAATCCTCCTCAATGGTCGAGATGGTCTCAAAGAGAATTTTCAAGCCATGATAGGAGAGGAAGTCCGCCAGGACCGGCACAAAGAGTTCGGTGCTGGCCAGGATACCGTTCAGGTTGAGCAGGCCGATGGAGGGCGAAGCGTCCATGATCACCACATCGTAGTCATCCTGCACCTCGGCCAGGGCCTTCTTGAGGCGCAGTTCGCGGGCATTGACCGAGGTCAGGGCCAGCTCCACCGGCGAAAGGTCCAGGTTGGCCGGCACCAGCTTCATGTTGGGCAGCGGCGTATCGATAATGACTTCACTGATCGGCATGCGCTCGATCAGAACATTGTAGAGGGTGTAGTCAAAGGCGTCATGATCAACCCCCAGGCACTGGGTCAGATGGCCCTGAGCATCCAGGTCGATCAAGAGCACCTTGGCACCCAGCATGGCCAGCCTGAATGAGTAGAAGGTTGAGACCGAAGTTTTGCCGGTGCCGCCCTTGAAGTTCAGAAAGATCTGGCGCCGGGGCTCAGAAAAGAGCGGCCCCTTGCCGAGCTTGTCCAGGTACATGGGAATATCCTGGGAATTATAAATCCGTACGCCGTCCAGCATGGCCGGCTCGGGCAGAGAGCCCTCGGTTTCCAGCTTGATCAGCTGGGACTTGGATATCTCCATCAGTGACGCGAACTCTTTCGCGGTAAAATAAGGCTGTTCCATTTACGATTCTTCCTCCACAATTTCCCACCAGGCCTGCCACTTGGCAATAATCCACTCCAGCTCATCTTCGCTGAGACCGATGGGCTCACCAAAATCTTCGCCCGTGATCCGACTCAGGGTGTAGATCGCCTGGGTGCGGACGTCAAGGTCTTCGTCCCCCAGGGCCTGCATTATAATGCCGGCATCATCCCGGCTGCCCCAGACTGCGATCAACTTCAGAGCGTCATTCCTGACCATGGGATCGGGATCCTCAACCGCCAGCCGGCAGATCGGCTGCAGCGCCTGAGAGTCGTTAATCCAGGAGATGTAGTTGATCACCCGCCGGCGCACATAGGGATCGCCGTCACTCAGCCAGCGCAGACCATCTTCGAGGCAGAAGCGCCCCTTTCTGAAGATGTAGCGGATCGCCATGCGTCTGATCTTGGCATCCTCATCATCGGCCGCGTTTATGAATATGGGGGAGTAGTCTCCCTCGGCCTCAAAAAGAACACCGTAGATAACCGCCTGGGTTATCTTGTCAGAATCTTCAATGACGGAAGCCACCAGCTTTTCAGGTTGATCGGAATGATGCAGCATGGCCTGAGCTGCCATACGCTTAATTTCTACATCATCATCCTTAAGGTCTTGCAGTATCTGTTCTAAGCCTACGCCCTTCAAGAACTCCTCCAAATTATATTAACTGCAGTATAAGGCGGATCAGCTTCCAGAGTCAAGTTATCAGTCCCGTCCAAATTCCATTTCATCTTTTGCCAACATGATGTTAAGCAGTTTTTTATGAATCCGGATTGCGCCGACGTTGTTGTTTTTGCCAACATACCGATCACCCTGACCTACGCCATACCCGACGGACTCACGCCCGCGCCGGGCATGCGGGTTGCGGTGCCGGTCAGGGGCAGCATACGCGTCGGTATGGTCATCGGCAGCAGCCAGCCGCAAGAAAACATTGAGTACAAACCCATTCTCAAGGTGCTGGACAAGCAGCCCCTAATCCCGGCCGACCTGATCGAGATGCTGCTCTGGTGCTCGCGCTACTACCATGCCGCGCCCGGCGCCTGCATCACATTAGCCTTCCCGCCCTACCTCAGAACCGACAAGGAGCTGGAGCTGACCGAGGAGCAGCTGGTCAAAAAAACCGCGGTCGGCTACGGCCATCTGGGCAAAAAGCAGCAGCAACTCTTCGACAGCATCCCGGATGGCGGCATCGAACTGAGCCAGCTCAAGAAACTTATCCCGGGTGCTACCGCCTCCATCAAGGGCCTCCTGGATAAAGGCTACATAGAACTTGGCAAATATGAGCAGAATTTCATAACCGAGCAGCCGCCGGCCTACATGCCGCAGCAGCAGGCCGCCATCGAGACCCTCCGCAAGCAGATCGACTCGGACAGCTACAAAACCTTTGTGCTGCGCGGCGTGACCGGCTCGGGCAAGACCGAGGTCTACCTGGCCGCCGCCATGCAGGCCCTGCAAGCCGGCAAGTCGGTGCTCTACATGGTGCCCGAGATCGCCCTGACGCCCCAGAGCATCGCGCGCATCAAGGAGCGCATCCCATATGAAACCGCCCTCTTCCACTCGGGCCTCAGCGCCCGCAAGCGCGCCGACGAGTTCCTGCGCGTCTCAACAGGCAAAGCGCGCTTCGTGCTCGGCACCCGCTCGGCCATCTTCGCGCCGGTCCACGACCTGGGGTTGATAATCGTGGATGAGGAACATGACGGCAGCTACAAGCAGTCTGACGGCGTGGCCTACAACGCCCGCGACCTGAGCATGCTGCGCGCCCGCAACATGCACGCGGTCTGCGTGCTGGGCTCGGCCACCCCCAGCATGGACACCATCTCCAAGATTGAGCGTGAAGATGTGGAGCTGATCCAGATGACCGAGCGCGTCGGCAACCAGGCGATGCCAACAATCGAGGTGGTCGACATGCGCAACTGCGACGCCATCCTCTCGGACGAACTCAAAGAGGCCATTGAGGAGACAACCCAGCGCGGCGAGCAGTGCCTGCTCTTCATCAACAAGCGCGGCTTCTCGGCGGCCATGGTCTGCCCCAGCTGCGGCGACCCGCTCAAGTGCAAGCGCTGCGACCACTCACTGACCTACCACAAGGCCAAGGGCCGCGCCATCTGCCACTTCTGCGGCTTCAGCATGGCACTGCCCGAGATCTGCCCCGAGTGCTCCTGCCTCGACATGCGCCCCATGGGTTCGGGCACCGAGCGCATCATGGAGGAGATTGGGAAGCTCTACCCGGATCTGCGCCTGCTGCAGATGGACACCGATGAGATCAACACCCCCAGGAAACTGGAGGAGGCCCTGGAGAAGATCCGCAACAAGGAGATCGATTTGATCGTGGGCACCCAGATGATCGCCAAGGGCCACGACTTCCCGGCCCTAACCATGGTGGGCGTGATCCATGCCGAGCAGATGCTCTACATGCCCGACTTCCGCGCCATCGAGCGCACCTTCCAGCAGATCGTGCAGGTGGCCGGCCGTGCCGGGCGCCATCTGGACAACAACCGGGTCCTGATCCAGAGCCTGATCCCGGACCACCCCGTGATCCAGGCCATCGCCAACTATGACTACGACGCCATGATCGAGGGCGAAAAGCCGGTGCGCCAGCTGACCAAGTTCCCGCCCTACGGCCACATGGCCCGCTTGATCTTCACCGCCAAGGACGCCAAGCTGGCCGACAGCAGCGCCATGGAGGCCGCCCGCCTGGGCAATGTTCCCGGGGTCAACGTCATGGGGCCGGCGCCGGCGCCCATGGCCCTCTTAAAGGACAACCACCGCCGCCAGCTGATCCTGACCGCCGATGAGCGCGGACCGCTGCACATGGCACTTGGACGCATCAGAAGCAAGAAGGTTAACAGCAGTGTGCGGCGGAAGATTGATGTTGATCCTTATGATATGTTTTAGAGGCGCGGACATCTTTTGATGGCCACGCCCTTACACTAATTACTAACAGTCTTTATTTTCCCGGATAATAATATCTCTGCCAATGCCTCCACAGGACAGAACCTGATCTCGAAGAGCTTCGACTCTGCTTGTACATAGATTAGAATTACTCTGAATCATAAAATCATAATCCACAGTAGACAGAGCATCCAAGCCAAGATCACTAATCAATGTACCCCAGACATTCAAAACACCTACACGCTCCAATGATTCCAATGCACTAAGACTTTCAAGACTTAGTGTGACATAGATGTGCAATCCTTCAAAATGAGAAACAGAACCAAGTCCCACTAGCGACGACAGAGAGTCATTACCATCAATTTCAAAACGACCAGCTGATTCCAGACTCTCCAGTCCAGAAAAATTCTGCAAAGATGCATTGCGACTTATTCTTGCATTCCGAACATATTTTAAACCACTGAGACCCTCAAAATTCTGTAATCCATCATTATACTCTACTACCAATTCTTCAAGAGATTTCACTGACTCCATACCCGACAAATTAACAAGATTGGCATTCCTTTCGATTTCAACGAATCCACCACTCTCAACCATTGACGGAAAACCCTGCAAGCTCACCAAATTACCATTAGTACCAATATAAACTTGCCTTACAGAGGACACATTTTCCAATCCTTCGAGGCTGGATAGATTGCTTCCAACAATCGACAAATCCTCTAAATATTGCAGGCTCACAAGATCATTAAAATTTTGAATCGTTGAATTACCCCAATAACCAAAATGATTCGCTGAAACCAAATTACGCAAGCCACACAAATTTGTAAGAGAAGCATTGCGGCCAATGCTTAGCCACCCAACCTCTACCAGACTACTCAGCACCTCAATGTTCTCAAGCATTGGGTTCAAATCTATCGAAAGATACTTTGGTAATATTTCAAATGACGGCAACCCATCAAATGTAATCAGTGAATCATTATTTGCAATCAACAGACCACCAAGCGTTTCAAGACACTCAAGACCACTTAGATTTACAAGCTGATCACAATCCTCAACGCTAAGCACTCCAACATGTCTAAGATTTGTTAAAAACCTAAGATCAGATAGCGTAACGCTGAGTTTCAATTCACCACCAACAGACTTAAGATTCTTCAATCCATCAACATTCTCAAGATTTTCATTTCTTGACAATTCCAGATCGCCACCAATAACACTAAAGCCACTCAATGCATCAACATTCTCAAGCAAAAAATTATCAGAAACACGCAATGTTCCATCAACCTGGGTGATATTTTCTAAACCAGCCAAATTCTTGAGCGATCTATTATTAAAGATATTATAATCACCATCAATGCGAGTCAGCTTTTTCAATGGCGCCATACTGGACAAGACGCCATTAGAACTGATACGCATACTATGGACATAGCCAAGATTCTCCAGACCATCCAGATCCTTGAGCTTTCTGTTATCATATATACGCAGCTGATCATCCACATAGTGCAGACACTCAAGCCCATCCAATGAAACCAGGTCAGTATTCACGATTGTCAAATTACCATCAACCCTCGTATAGCCGCCAAAGAACTCAAGATCCGATTGATTCCGAATAGTCATGCCATTCACAGCGACCTTCTCTTCCAATACAAAATCCAGATTCTCGATGTCCCCTGTACTGATTTTAACATCTGCAGCACCCGGGATCAGATTATCATAATCAGGAGGACTAACCGTATAGCTACCGATCTCAAGGTCACTAAACTCATAATAACCATCAGCATCAGTAACAGCCGTCATAGAAGCATCACCACTCAAGACAACTGCAATCCCCTCAACACCCTGCCCCTCATAGGTAATGGTGCCACTAATCTTGCAACCACTCAGAATAAGCAAAGAGACCAGACACAGAAACAGTCCTCGAACATTCACTCGCATAAATACCTCCCAATCGAATTAGCTAAATTATTCAGAAGATTAATCCCGGCTACTCAAAACAATAAACGAGATTACTTTATGATCATTATCACATGCAAAAAATAAATTTCAAGAGAGGCTTGAAAAATTAGGCACCCGAAGAACCTAAACCCCCGACATAACCAATTTCCCATGCTTAATCCCCTTCAGCGAGATCAGCCGGTCGGCCAGCTCCTTCATCTTGGTGGGGCGCCCCTTGACCACGATGGTTTCGAGGCAGTTGTCATGGTCGAGGTGCACATGCTGGGAAGACAATATCATATCGGAATAGTCGTGCTGGATGGCGATCAGGTCGTTGACCAGGTTGCCCCTGTGGTGGTCGTAGATCAGCACGATGGAGCCGGCAGCGTCCCGATCGGTCTCCCAGAGCTCCTCAACGGCCAGATTGCGCACCATATGACGCAGGGCCTGGGAGCGGTTTGGAAAGTGGTGTTTGGCCACAAAATCATCCAGCTTGGCCAGCAGATCCTCTTCGAGCGAGACTCCAAAACGGCAGATTTTCATAAGCAACCTTTCAAAATTATGCCTTAACCTAACCGATTGGCAGATTATTTTCCAGAAAAAATAGCCGAAAGTTGACTTTGAGACACTTAGTGAAAATTGCAGCCTAGTATTAGCATGTTAAATTTTTAACATTTCACAAACGGTGCCCATGGGAGCATAAATTAATTAAATAGGGACACATACAAATGAATGGCCAGTCATTCAGTTAACTTTTGACGCCGCCGTCATGATCCCGCTTCGATTAATAGAATCAAATTCAAGGTAACACGTTTAATTTATTCGTAACATTTCACAGAGCCGACATAAAATATGTTGACGCAAGCCATTTCAATAACTTATTGTTTATTAATCTGTAATATAGATTCATCTAAATCTTTTAAAGGGGGGTTAGAATGGCAAAGAATTGTGATTCGGATTTCGCCAAGAACCTTAGCGCTCAGTATGATGAACTCATGGAGAAGTGCAAAATCAATACTGAACGTCTCGATCAGGAGCTACCCGCTCCCAGGGAGAATTTTAACGAAGCACTGAAGGGTCGCGGAATCTCCAGACGTGACTTCATGAAGTGGACAACAGCAATGACGGCAACCCTGATGCTGCCGCCGGTGTTCAAGCCCATGGTGGCCCAGGCCGCCGAAAACTTCAGCCGCGTGCCGGTCATCTGGCTGCACTTTGCAGAGTGTACGGGCTGTTCAGAGAGTTTCCTGCGCACATCCTATCCTAATGTGGATGATCTGCTGCTCGACACCCTCTCGCTTGAATATCACGAGACCCTGATGGCAGCGGCCGGCTATCAGGCCGAGGAGAACCTGCACAAGTGCATGCATGACTTCCCCGGCAAGTATGTCTGCGTTATCGAAGGCGCCATCCCCATGGGCCTCGACGGCGAATATCTGCGCATCGGCGCCGAAGGCAAGACCGGCTACGAGATCGCCAAAGAGGTTACCGCGAACGCCATGGCCACCATCTGCATCGGCACCTGCTCATCCTTCGGCGGCATCCAGGCAGCCAAGCCCAACCCCACCGACGCCAAGAGCGTGCGTGACGCCCTGGGCATCACAACCGTCAATATCGCCGGCTGCCCGCCCAACCCGGCCAACTTCGTCGGCACCATCCTGCATCTGCTGATGTTCGGCAGCGTGCCGGCCCTGGACTACTACGGCCGCCCGATCTGGGCCTACGGCAAGCGGATCCACGACTACTGCGAGCGCCGCCCGCACTATGATGCCGGCGAATACGTCGAGGAGTGGGGCGACGAGGGCGCCAAGAAGGGCTGGTGTCTCTACAAAGTTGGCTGCAAAGGCCCCTACACCTACGCCAACTGCTCCAAGGTGCGCTTCAACGACGGCATCTCCTGGCCCATCATGGGCGGCCACGGCTGCATGGGCTGCGTAGAGCCGAACTTCTGGGACACCATGGCTCCCTATGAGAAGCCGATTGCTGATAAACCGGTCGTAGGTGGCGTCGAGCACACCGTTGACCGCATTGGAATGGGTCTTTCCGCTGCTGCCGCTGTCGGTGTGGGCATCCACGCAGCCGGTGCTGCCGGCAAACGTCACGGCATCAAGAATGATGATGAAGAGTAGGGAGGTAGATAATGTCTGAAAGAATAATTGTTGATCCGATCACCAGAATCGAGGGTCACCTAAGAATAGAGGTTGAAGTTGATGATAACAATGTGATCACCGACGCCTGGAGCTCGATTGGGCTCTGGCGCGGTATCGAGACCATTCTGAAGGGCCGCGATCCGCGCGACGCCCCGCTGATGGTTCAGCGTTTCTGCGGTGTCTGCACCTACTCGCACTACGAGGCCAGCACCCTGGCCGTCGAAGACGCCTTCGGTGTGCGCGCCCCCAAGAACGCCCGCATCATCCGCAACCTGATCAAGTCGGCCCAGTACATCACCGACCACATCATGCACTTCTATCACCTGCACGGCCTCGACTGGGTCGACATCGTCAGCGCCCTGTCCGCCGACCCGCAGAAGGCCGTCAACGTAGCCCGCGCCCACGGCTCAACCTACAACGTCTCGGTTGAGAACTACAAGGCTGTCCAGGCCCGCCTGACAACCTTCGTCAAGTCCGGCCGCCTGGGTCCCTTTGCCAACGCCTACTGGGGCAATGCCTCCTACAAGCTCTCGCCCGAGGCCAACCTGGTTATCGTCTCCCACTACCTGGACGCCCTGAATGTCTCCAAGACCGGCGCCCAGATGCAGGCCATCTTCGGCGGCAAGAATCCGCACCCGCAGACCCTGGTCGCCGGCGGCGTCACCTGCGTCATGGATGCTCTGGATGCCCACCGCATCGGTCAGTACAAGTACCGTTTGAAGGAGATGAAGAACTTTGTCGACACCGCCTACATCCCCGATCTCAAGATCGCAGCTTTAGCCTACAAGGATGAGGGCCTCGACGGCGTGGGACGCGGCGTGGGCAACTACCTCTCCTACGGCGGCTTCCCGCTCGACGAGGAGTGGCTGACCACGGCGTTGCCCAAGGGCACCGTCACCAACCTCGACATCGCCAACCCCGGCGTGCTGGACGAGGCCAAGATCACCGAAGAGGTCACCCACGCCTGGTACAAAGACGGCGAACCCCAGCACCCCTATGAGGGCACAACCGAGCCCAACTACACCGGTTTCGACGCCAACGGCAACGTCAAGGGCGACGAGAAGTACACCTGGTGCAAGGCTCCGCGCTACGACGGCCTGCCCTTCGAGGTCGGCCCGCTGGCCCGCTTCGTGGTCGGCTACGCCCAGGGTCACGAAAAGATCAAACCCATGGTTGACGCCCTGCTCAAGGAGACCGGCCTGCCGGCCACCGTGCTCTTCTCAACCCTGGGCCGCACCGCCGCCCGCGGTCTCGAGACCAAGCTGATCGCCGACCAGACCGACGGCTGGATCGACGAGCTGGTCAACAACATCAAGGGTGGCGACACCCAGACCTGGACCCGCTGCGATGTGCCCAAGGAGGCCTCCGAAGGCCGCGGCATGACCGAGGTTCCCAGAGGCGGCCTGGGTCACTGGCTGCGCATCGAGAACGGCGTCATCAGCAACTACCAGGCCATCGTGCCCTCCACCTGGGACTGCTCTCCCAGAGATGCAGCCGGACAGCGCGGCCCCTATGAGGAGTCCCTGGTCGGCACCAAGATGGCCAATATCGAGCAGCCCCTTGAGATCCTGCGTACCATCCACTCGTTCGACCCGTGTATGGCCTGCGCAGTCCATATCATCGATCCCAAGACCAAAGAGATCCGCAAGTTTAAAGTTGCCTGATCGGTAAGGAGGGATAACGTGGCTGATGATATCAGAAAAAAAGAGTTAACCATGATCAAGGAGTGGTCCTTGGCCCTGCGGTTCAACCACTGGGCCTCGGCCCTGTGCATCTTCACGCTGATCGGCACAGGGCTCTACATTGCCAGACCATTCACTGTCTACCATGGAGAGACAATCGATAAGTTCTTCATGGGCCAGATCCGCTACATTCACCTGCTGATGGGCCTCTTCCTGGTGCTGCTCTTCCTGCAGCGCATCTATCTGGCCTTCTTCTCGCGCTTCCACGCCGACTGGAAGGACTTCTTCGCCTGGACGGACTTCAAGAACCTCTGGACCCAGATCAAGTTCTACATCCTGATCAGCGAGGAGCGCCCCCAGCACAACTACCTTTACGGCCCCCTGCAGTCAGTGGCCTACGGCGGCGTCATGATCCTGCTGCTGCTGATCTGCGTGACCGGCCTGATCCTGACCGGCGCCGGCTACGACGCGGGCATGATCAGCTACATCTATCACGCCCTGCTGCCCGTTGAGAACGCCCTGGGCGGCCTGGCCATGGTGCGCTGGATCCACCACATCGTGACCTGGCTCTTCATCATCTTCATCGTGATCCACATCTATATGGCCTTCTGGTACGATGTGGTCTTCAAAGAGGGCACCGTCTCCTCAATTATCAGCGGACGGGTCTTCAGACAGAAAAACGGCGACTAGTTTTAGAAAGGAGTCCGGGGAGAGCTGCTCTCCCCGGACTATTATTCAGCTAATGCAACAATCAGAGAGAGTAACAATCTTAGGTCTCGGCAACATTCTGCTGCAGGATGAAGGTTTTGGAGTTCACTTTACGCGCTGGTTCGGCGAACGATACAGCCTGCCGGACAATGTTCAGATAATCGACGGCGGCACCCTCGGTTTCGTGCTGCTGGACACGGTCACCAGCTGCGAGCGCATGCTGGTTATCGACTGCCTCAAGGTAGACGACGACCCCGGCAGCATCTACCGTTTCAACCGCCAGGAGATGGAGCTCAAGCTGCCCGACCCCACCTCGGCCCACGAGGTCGAGTTCTTCGACGTGCTCTGCTCGGCCGAGCTGATGGACCAGCTGCCCGAGATCACCTTCCTCTGCATCACACCCGCAAGCTACGGCGAGATGATCCTCGAGATGTCGCCCATCATGCACGAACGCTACCCCAAGATGGAGGAGCTGCTGCTCAAGGAGCTCGCGGCCATCGGCGTACACGCGGAGAAGAAAAGCGATGCATGAGATGTCGCTGGTGCACTCGATCCTGGAGATCATCTCCGAGCATCAGGCTCAGCATGGCTTCAAGACGGTCAACAGCCTGACGCTATCTTTCGGCCGCCTCTCCTGCATCGACAAATCTTCTCTTAAATTTGCCTTTGAACAGCAGGCGTTAGGCCATGTGGCCGAAGGCGCCGAGCTGATCTTTGATATCAAGCCCGTCGTCACCCACTGCACCGCATGCTCTCAGGAGCACATTTCCGACAGCTACAGCGGCTACTGCCCCCAGTGCAAAAGTCCGCAGGTCATAATGACCGCTGGCAACGAAGAGCTCAAGCTGCTAGAATTAGACGTTGATTAGGAGCTTTTATGTGTATTGGATTTCCCGGAAAAATTCTTTCCATTGATGAGGACAACATGGCCCTGCTGGACGTGGGCGGCAGCCAGCGCAGCGCCTGCCTGGACATCGTTGATGAACCGGTCAAGGTCGGCGACTATGTAATCTGCCACGCCGGCTTCGCCATCAACCGTCTCGACGAGGCCACAGCGAAAGACAAGCTCGACCTGCTGGATGAAATGATCCAAAATGAAATATATTGATGAGTACCGCGACCCCGAGCGGGCCCAGGGCCTGATCCGGGGCATATTCAAACTCGCCGCGCAACTTGACCGCAATGTCCAGCTGATGGAGGTCTGCGGCAGCCACACCAACGCCATCGGTCAGCACGGCATCCGCGCCCTGCTGCCGAAGAACGTGCGCCTGATCTCGGGCCCGGGCTGCCCGGTCTGCGTCACCGCAGTCGACGACATCGACCGCGCCCTCTGGCTGGCCGAACAGAGTGACGTCATCTTCACCACCTTCGGCGACATGCTCAAGGTGCCCGGCACAAACGGCAAGAGCCTGCAAAAGATCCGGGCTAAAGGGGCCGACATCCGCATCGTGGGCTCGCCCCTGGACAGCCTGCCGCTGGCCGCCACCAACCCTGACAAGCAGGTGATCTTCATGGGCATCGGCTTTGAGACCACCACCCCGACAATTGCGGCCACAGTCATGGCGGCGCAAAAGCAGGGCCTGAAGAATTTCAGCGTGCTGAGCGCCCACAAGGTCATCCCGCCGGCCGTCAGTGTTTTGCTGGGTGATCCTGACGTGCATATCGACGGCTTCATCTGCCCGGGACACGTCAGCATCATCACCGGCAGCGCCATCTATGAGGGCGTCGCAAAAAGCGGGCGCGCCGCGGTCATCACCGGCTTTGAGCCGGTCGACATCCTGGAGGGCGTCCACATGCTGCTCAAGCAGATTGTGGAGAATGACTATAAGGTCGAGATCCAGTACAGCCGCGTGGTCGGTGAAGGCGGCAACTATAAGGCCCGCCAAGTGGTGGATCAGGTCTTCGAGGTGGCCGATACCAAGTGGCGCGGATTAGGGCTGATCCCCGAAAGCGGGCTCAAGTTCAAAGCCGGTTATGCTGAGCATGACGCCGAGCAGAAGTTTAAAATCCCGCCGCTGGAATCGGTTGAGCCCAAGGGCTGCCGTTGCGGTGAAATTTTGCGGGGCGCAATCTCGCCCCACGACTGCCCGCTCTTCAAAAAGGCCTGCACCCCGCTCAATCCGATCGGGCCCTGCATGGTCTCCTATGAGGGCACCTGCAGCGCATATTACAAGTACTATTGAGGAGGTACAAATGAAGATCAAGGTCGTTGAGAGCGTCCTGAACAAGAACCAGGACCTGGCCGAGAGCAACCGCGCACTCTTTGATCAGAAGGGCATCTATGCCATCAACTTGATGAGCTCGCCCGGCGCCGGCAAGACCACCCTGCTGGAGAGAACAATTGAGCAGCTGAGCGGCAGATATAAGATGGCGGTCATCGAGGGCGACGTGCAGGACACCTTTGACGCCGAGCGCATCGCCCGCTTTGGCATCCCGGTGGTGCAGATCAACACCGGCGGCGGCTGCCACATCGACAGCAACATGGTGCGCGAGGCCTTCGACGCCCTCGAGCTGGACGAGATCGACCTGCTCTTCATCGAAAACGTCGGCAACCTGGTCTGCCCGGCCTACTTCAAGCTCGGCGAAAACCACAACATCACCATCCTCTCGACCCCCGAGGGCGCCGACAAGCCGGCCAAATATCCGCAGATGTTCGACGTCTCGGACGTGCTGCTGATCAACAAGATCGACCTGCTGGAGTATGTCGATTTTGACGTTGAGAAGGCACGCAACTTTGCCAGAGGCATTAACCAGCAGATGGAGATCTTTGAGGTCTCCTGCAAGAGCGAGAACGGACTGAACCATTGGCTGAGCTGGCTGACAAATCAGGTCGAGAGCTTCAAGGCCTCGCTGAACTAAGACGTACACGCTACCTTTTTGGCGGCGTGGTCCAGGGGGTCGGTTTCCGCCCCCACATCTACCGCCTGGCCGTAGCCTGCGGTCTGCGCGGTTTCGTGCGCAACACGTCCCAAGGCGTAATTGCGGAAGTTGAAGGTTCCACTGAACAGCTGGATCGCTTCGCGGCCGGACTCAAAAACTGGCCGCCCCAGGCCGACGTGGTACAGCAACATGCGGCAGAAATTCATCCGCTAAACTCAGAAAAATTTGAGATCATCCTCAGCAAAGGCGGCCAGAAGCGCCTGGTGCACATCACCCCCGACATCGCCACCTGCGGCAGCTGCCTCAAGGAACTGTTCGATGCCAATGACCGCAGATATGGTTATCCGTTCATCAACTGCACCGACTGCGGCCCGCGCCTGACCATCATCAATGACATCCCCTACGACCGGCCCAATACCTCCATGCAGAGCTTTGAACTCTGCGAGGAGTGCCGGTCTGAGTATGAAGATCCGACCAACCGCCGCTTCCATGCCGAGCCCAACGCCTGCCCGAGTTGCGGCCCGCAGCTGAGCCTGATGGATGCTGAGGGCAAGAGACTCGATGATCCGCTCGGCCGAACCATAGAGGCCATTCAAGATGGCAAGATCATCGCCATCAAGGGTCTGGGCGGCTTCCACCTCTGCGTGGATGCCCGCAATGCGGCGGCCATATCCCGCCTGCGCGAGCGCAAGCACCGCGAAGCAAAACCCCTGGCCATCATGGTCAGAGACCTTGAGGCGGCCGCAGAGCTGGCCCGCATCAGCCCGGCCGAGGCCACGCTGCTGAGCAGCCCCCAGCGCCCCATCGTGCTGCTGGAGAGACTTGATGAGACTCTGCCGGGCGAACTGACCCCGGACATGAGCCGCATCGGCATCATGCTGCCCTACACCCCGCTGCACCACCTGCTCTTGGCGCAAACCGGACCACTGGTCATGACATCCGCAAATCTCAGCGATGAGCCCATCTGCATAGATAATGACGAAGCCATGCAGCGCCTTAGGGACATCGCCGACCTCTTCCTGATTCATGACCGGGAGATTGTGGTGCGCTGCGACGATTCGGTGGCCTATCTGGCCGCTGATCAGCCGCGCCTGATGCGCCGCTCGCGCGGCTATGCGCCCAAGCCGATCCAGCTTGACCAGGCTTATCCGGACATTCTGGCCCTGGGACCCCAGCTCAAAAACACCATCTGCGTCCTCAAAGGCAGTGAGGCCTTTTTGAGCCCCCACATCGGCGACCTGGAGAGCCCCCAGGCGCGCGACTTCCTGCACGAGACCATTCAGACCATGCAGGCGATCACCGCGTGCAAACCAGAGATCATCGCCTGCGACCTGCATCCGGACTACTACTCGACCATGATTGCGCAAAATCCCGTCCAGATCCAGCATCACCACGCCCACATTGTCAGCTGCATGGCCGAGCATAAATTAGACGGCCCGGTCATCGGCATCGCCCTGGACGGCACCGGCTACGGCACGGACGGCAAGATCTGGGGCGGCGAAGTCCTGATCTGCGAGCGCGCCAGCTTCAAGCGCAGCGGCCATTTGAACTACTTTGCCCTGCCCGGCGGCGAAGCGGCCATCCGGGAGCCCTGGCGCATCGCGGCCAGCCTGCTCTACCAGACTTACGGCCAACTGGAACCCGACCAACAAATGATCGAGACAATGCTCAAGCGCGGCCTCAACTCGCCCATGACCTCCAGCCTGGGGCGCCTCTTTGACGGCGTGGCCGCCCTGCTGGGCATCCGACAGCAGGTCATGTATGAGGGCCAGGCCGCCATGCAGCTCGAAGCCATCGCGGTAGAGACCGGCCTGACCCTGCCCTATGCTGTTCAAGATGGCACAATCGACACCCGACCCATGATCCGCGCCATCGTCGAAAGTTTCAATAGCGGGCGCACCGCCGCCGAAATTGCGGGCGCCTTTCACAACACCATCTGCGCGGCCTTCGGCGAGCTGGCCAATCAGGCCCGGCGGGCCAGCGGCCTCAATCAAGTTGTGCTGAGCGGCGGCTGCTTCCAGAACCGTCTGCTGCTCAGCGGTCTGACCAAAGAGCTGCAGGGCTTCGAAGTCTTCAGCCACCAGCTGGTGCCCACCAATGACGGCGGCATCAGCCTGGGCCAGGCCGTTGCGGCCGGCGCCATAATAAGGAGAAACAATGAACTTTGATGAAATTTTGCTGGCCCACGGCGGCGGCGGGCGCCTGACCGGCGACCTGATCAGCGGCCACTTCGTGCCCCACTTCAGAAACGACCTGCTGGAGAAGATGGAAGACGGCGCCGTCTTCAACGTTGGCGGCAGCAAACTCTGCTTCTCAACCGACTCCTTCGTGGTCAACCCGCTCTTCTTTCCGGGCGGCGACATCGGCTCCCTGGCCGTGCACGGCACGGTCAACGACCTCTCCATGTGCGGCGGCAAGCCCCTCTACCTGAGCTGCGCCTTCATCCTCGAAGAGGGTTTTCCTATTGCCGATCTGAATCGTATTGTTGAGTCAATGGGCAGAGCGGCCCAGGAGGCCGGCGTTCAAATTGTCACGGGAGATACAAAGGTAGTGGCCAAAGGTTCGGGCGACGGCATCTTCATCAACACCGCCGGCGTCGGACTGATCGAATATGAGAACAAGATCTCAACCGCCAGCATAAAGCCCGGCGACACCATCATCGTCAACGGCTTCATCGGCGACCACGGCGCCGCCATCATGAGCCTGCGCGAAGGCCTCGGCCTGCAGAGCGAGATCGAGTCCGACTCGGCGCCGCTCAACTCGCTGGTGGCCGACATCCTGAGCACCAGCGACAACATCCGCTGCATGCGCGACGCCACCCGCGGCGGCCTGGGCGCCATCCTGGCCGAGATCGCCGAGCAGACCGGCCACAGGCTGAGCATCAACGAGCGCGATATCCCGCTGCGCGACTCTGTGCGCGGCGTCTGCGAAATCCTGGGCCTGGACCCGCTCTTCCTGGCCAACGAGGGCAAGATGGTGGCCTTCTGCCCGTCAGACGAAGCAGAATCCGTGCTCAAGGCCATGCGGAACAACCCCTACGGAAAGGACTCGGCCATCATCGGCCAGGTTGAAGAGAACAGCCGCGGTCAGCTGATCATGAACACGTCTATCGGCGGCCAGCGCGCCATAGACATCCCGGCCGGGGAGCTGCTGCCCAGAATCTGTTAAAACCCAGCTCCCAGGAGCTGGACTACCAATCATATCTGGAGCCTTTATGACAAAAAAAGAAGTCTCAACAAACAAGATAATCCTTCTCTGTCTGTCCGATTTTTCAAAAGGCATTTTTACCGGAATGATTGCCAACTATCTGATCTACTTTTTTCTGCCGACCAGCGAATCCGGCATCAAGCCGGTAATCTCGCAGGGATATGTACTGTTCGGCATGCTGACCCTGATCGGCCTTATCAAGGCAGTCGGGCATATAATCGACGCCTTCACTGACCCCTTGATCGCCCACTGGAGCGACCGTTTCAGGGGCAAAGGCGGCCGGCGGATGCCCTTTATGCAGTGGGCCGCAATTCCGTACGGACTGTGTGCATTTCTGATATTCTGCCCGCCGATCGACAGAGTGCACCCTCTGAATGATATCTGGACAGCTGTATTTATCTGGCTCTACTTCATCTTCTACACCCTCTACATGATTCCCCACGGCGCCCTGATTCCGGAACTGATCAAGGACCACAAACGCCGCATCACAACCTACAGCATCAGCGCCTTCTTTTTTGTTACAGGCTCTGCCCTCGTATATATGGCGCCGCTGCCGGTCAAATTCCTGAAGGATGCCGGCTTTGCTGCAGCTGACGGCTACCGCATAACATTCGGAGTGTTTACAATAATTGGCACGGTACTGCTCCTGATAACAGCCTTCTGCCTCAAAGAGAAAGATTATGTGGACAGCAAGATTGACAGTATAAAACTCTTCCCGGCTGTGAAGGCAGCCTTTTCCAACAGACACTTTTCCACCATCACGGCTGCCTGGCTGCTTGAATATACATCCATGTGCTTTTTCCAGGCATCCATTCTCTATTATATAACCATCCTGCTCAAACTACCTGAAGAGAAAGCCCCCATTATTCTTGGAATAAGCATCCTGGGCTCTGTGATCCTCTATCCCTTTGTAAATTTTATAGCCAAGAAGATCGGCAAGAAGATCCCGCTGATTTCAGCCCTATGTACATTTATCGTGGCATATCTGATAATATTCTTCGGCGCCGACTGGGATTTGGATCCCATGCTAAAGGGACTGATGCTCGCACTGATTGTATCCTACCCCTTTGCCGCCCTTAACATCATCCCCTTTGCAATGATCTCTGATGTTATCCACTACGACACCATCGTCTCAGGCAAAAACAGAGAGGGAATTTTCAGTGCCACCCGATCCTTTGTGACCAAAATTGCTCAGTCAATTGCAATAATGATTGTACCAAGCGTCATTGCCATAGGCAGAACGGCTGACAGCAGCGTAGGCGTGGAGGGCGTCAAACTTACAGCCCTGATTGCCGCATGCTTCTGTCTCATGAGCATCGCAATCTACCTGCTGTATAATGACAAGGAGGTCACAGCCGTAATCGAAAAATCTCAGAAGCTGGACAGCGATATAACTGATGAGATGTTAACGCCATAATCACCCGTGAGGGCACCGCCACGGACCTGCATCTGGATTCAAGCAACCTGGGCGTTGCGCCGGAAGGCAGGGGGAGGCAGCGCCTCCCCGGTTACTGCATGGTCTTGGCAATCTGGAGAACATCTTCAGGAATCGTAATGCCCAGAGCTTTGGCGATATCACGATCCACATAGGTGTCCATATCTTCCTGTCTTAAGATCGGCAGACTGCCCGGAGCTGCGCCATCCACCAGAATCTTTGTGGCCTGCTGGCCGGTCAGCGTCCCGATGTGACCGAACTCCTGGCCGGCATAGAGCAGCGCGCCCTTGACGTTGAAGGCCGCAAAGGCGATCACCGGCAGCTTATGCTCGGCGCCGAAGGCAAACAGCTCCCGCCCGGGCTCGCTGTCGCGCAAATTATAATAGGCATCCAGCGGCAGTGCAAAGGTATCAACACCCTCGGCCAGCAGCTCCCGGGCTGCCGGCCCGATCTTGGCTGACTTCTCAACCTCTCTGGTCAGGACAGATATGCCCAGTGGAGCGGCTTTGGCTGCCAGCTCCTGCGAAAAGGCGATGGCATTATCATCATCGCTGTGAATCATGCCGACCTTCTGCATGCCCGGATTGACCATCTTGGCCAGGGTGATCAGGGCCAGCGGATCAATATAGAGGGTCACACCGGTGAAGCCGGGGCCGGCTTCGGTATAACTCTTGCTGCCCACCAGAGGTGGATTGGCAACCGCGCTGAACACGAGCGGAATACCGGCATCAATGATCTTGTTCATGGAGTATTTGGTGGCCGGCGTGCTGATCGTAATGACAAGGTCGGGCTTGGCAGCCACAATCTCGCCGGCAGTCTTCTTAATACGTGAGAGAATGCCGATCTTTTTCCAGAGACCTGCATCAGCCGCCGCATCAATCACATGCCGCTTTATTGTAAGATTTTCCCCAGCCACCAGTCCGCCCTGGGCCAGCTCGGCAACACAGGCATCATATACCTGATCAAAGGCGCCAATATCTGATACCTGCACCACTTCAACATGGTAGTTCTGCGCCCATACAGGAGCCCCAAACATAATCAGCGCGACCACCCCAAACAGATACTTTTTCATGACTTCTCCTTCAAAGTTTAATCAATTTTTTTCAAAATAGTTGCCACCTGCAGAATTTCCAGGGGCAGCTCAATGCCAACCTTGGCGGCCGAGTCAGGATGTACGATGATATCCAGCTCCGCCTGTTTAAGGATGGGCAGACTTGCCGGATCCTTGCCCTCAAGCAGCACAGCCGCCACCTGCTGAGATGTCAGTCTGCCGATGTTGCTGAAGTTGGGCGCCATATACATGATCGGACCGGAAGTTTCGCCTTTAACAGCTGAGATGACCGGAATCTTATGCTTCCAGGAGAGGTCGCGCATCTCAATGGCCACCTCATAGTCACGCAAGCCGTAGTAGGTATCGATCGGAATAAAGAAGGTATCAACGCCCTGGGCGATCAGCTCCTCCACATGCGGCCCAATGCGATCAGACTTCTTGACCTGCTTTGATATGACCTTCAGTCCCATGGCGGCAGCCTTGAGCTTGGTCTCTTCGGTATATGCCACCGCGTTATCATCATCGCTGTGCACGATGCCCAGCACCTTCATATTGGGCAGGGCCAGCTGGCCAACCTTAATCACATCCTGAGGGTCCTGATAGATGGTTACGCCTGAGAAACCCGGACCAGCCACCGTCTTGGATGCACAGCCGATCTCTTCAGGAATGGCCACCACACTAAAGATCAGCGGGATGCCGGCGGCGACAAACTTATCGCGCGAATATTTGGCGGCCGGCGTGGTGATGGTCACCACCATATCGGGCTTGCGGTTGATAATCTCGGCGGCGGTCTTCTTGATCTTCATCAGAATACCGACCTTTTCAAAGAGGTTGGCATCAGCCTCGGCATCCAGCACATTGCGCCTAACCGTCAGATTCTGCCCCTCAACCAGACCGCGCTCGGCCAGTCCTGCCAGCAGACTGTTATAGGTCCGATCAAAAGCCGCAATATCAGACACTTGCAACACCTCAATGGTAAATGAATCCGCGGCATTAAGGTTCAAACTAAACAGCATACAAATCATCAACAGAATAGATCTCTTCACTACAGGCCTCCTTAAATAAATTGAATGTCCCTCTTATCGGTAAAAGCGGAGGCAGAAATTAAATTTTGCGGACATAAATCGCCATCAAATCAATACATTACACATGACGAGGTCGATAGATTAACGCTGGTTAGAAAAAGGCGGGCAGTAGCGGCACTGGGGCGCCAGGCGCTCAATGCCGGGGAAGCTGTAGGTCTCGCAGCGCCACTGGACGCCGGACACGGTGTACTCGGGCGTCAGCAGGATCTGACCGCCGTCCACGCCGCTGAGCTGATTATATTCGATGATGATGCGCCCCGCATCTTCCAGAATAATGCTGCGCACCGCCCCCTGGGGCTCGACCTTAAAATCGAGCCGGTCCGGAAAGTAGCTGTTGTACCAGTAGAACTCAACCACGGCCTGGCGCAGACCCGCGGTCTGCTCGATGCCGTCGGCCAGCACGGAACCGTTGACCTGCACCGAGTTCTCCGGCTCCAGGGCATAGTTCAGAAGGTAGAGGGCCGGGATGGTGGCCAGCAGCAGCAGGGTCAGCATGACAATCTGTTTTCGCAAATCAGCCTCCAATCACCAGCTTATCGGGCCTGATATCCGGTAACCTTAGGCCACTGTTCCACAAATATCTGATTTATTTGCCGGAACGCTCCTTCTTCTTATGCGACTTGACTGATTTGACCATACGGCCAAACTGGCGATCCTTGCGGTGGCGCTCGGCAATGTCGCTGGCAGTGCGCTCCTGTTCGCGCAGCAGCTTCAAGTAATTATGCAATCGTTTGATATCCAGCCGGCCCTCTTCAACGGCTTCCGCCAGGGCGCAGCCGGCTTCGCCGTCATGCTTGCAATCGCGGAAGCGGCACTGATTTCCCAAATCTTCGATATCACTGAATAGTTCGGCGAGGCCGTCACGGCACTCGGGCAGCTGGATCTCACGCATGCCGGGGGTGTCGATGATCAGCCCGCCATCGGGCAGCAGGTGCAGGGAGCGGCCGGTGGTGGTGTGGCGGCCCTTGCCGTCATACTCGCGGATCTCGCCGGTCTGCTGCTCATTGGCAATGCCCAGCGAGTTGGCGATGGTTGACTTGCCCACACCGGACGAACCCACCAGCGAGATCGTATGACCACTGCGGCACCAGCTCTGCAATTTAACCACCTCTGCGGGGTCCTTCGCATTGACGGCAACCACATCCAGGCCCTTGCGCAAGGCGCGGGTCTCCTCGATATAGCGCTCAGAATCCGCGGCCAGATCGGCCTTGGTCAGCACCACCACCGGTTCCACCCCGGCGTCCAGGGCCAGGGCCAGGTAGCGCTCGATGCGGCGGGCGTTGAACTCCTGGTTGCAGGAGGTCACGATGAAGAGGGTGTCGATGTTGGCGGCGATCAGCTGGATGCGGGCCTCAAAACCGGAGGAGCGGCGCTTGAAGATGCTCATGCGCTCCAGCACGCGCTGGGGCACGTCATTCTCCATTACCAGCCAGTCACCCACGGTGGGCTGCTCCTCCTCACTCATTCTGCGCCAGGAGCGCGGCAGGCCCAGCTGCATCTCACCGGTCTCGGAGAGAATGGTCACAAAGCCGCGGCTCAGGCTGCTGACCCGCGCCACATAGCACTCTTCCAGCTCCTCAATGGTCAGCTGGCTCTGATAGAACTGGTTCCAGCCCAAGTCAGCCAGAGCGTACATCAGCCCTCCTTCCGGCCGAGGCGGGCAATGCCCATGGTCAGCATGAAGCCGCCCAGGATCAGTCCCAGGGAGGCGCAGACCTGCCAGAGAGCCGGCTTGAAATATTGCAGCGGAAAATCTTGCGGATCAATTATCATCTCGGGAGTCACAACCTGACCCTTGAGCAGGCTGCCGATCTCGGGAGCCACGCCCTCGACAAAGGGCCAGAGACCCACCACCGCGCCCAAGAGCAGGCCCAGCAGCACGCCCAGGGTAGTCTTCTCGTAGCGGTCCATACAGAGCTTGAGCAGGTTGCTGACCAGCACCACGCCGATCACGACGCCCAGGCCCACCGGGATGACCATCTCGACCATGACGTTCATGATCAGCGGCCAGTCCAGCACTTTGAGGCCCTCCTTGAGGCTGTCGATGCCGGAGAGGATAATCACGTACTGTCCCAGCACCAGCAGCAGATAACCGCCGCTGACACCCGGCAGGATCATGGCGCTGGCCCCGGCCACGCCGGCCACAAAGAGCATCAGCCAGCCCGAGAAGGCCCCGCCGCCGGTGCCCAGGCCGGCCTGCTGCGAAAACGCCAGGGCCGCCATCAAGAGGAAGCCGGAGAGTGCGCCGATCCAGCTGGAGCGCGTAAAGGGTCTGGACATGCGCGCAATCAGGGGCACGCCGCCCAGGGTCAGACCGATGAAGAGCGAATACATGATCCAGCGGTAATCAACCACCAGGTTCTTGACCGGACCGGCCAGCAGCAGGATGCCCAGGGCCGCAAAACAGACCACCGAGCCCAGCACGGCTAAAGAGTATCTGCGCAGCTTAAGGGTCGAAACTTCCGCAATCGAGTTTATAAAATCGGGGTAGATGCCGGCGGCCAGCAGCATGGTGCCGCCGCTGATGCCGGGCACCAGATTGGCCAGGCCCATCAGGATGCCGCCGATACCGCTGCGCATGAAGAGCTGCGCATCAATCTTCTGTTCATCACTTTGCATGCCAAGCTATATAATGAATTTCTAAACTCTTAGGCAAGCCCTCAATTCTGCATCTGATCAGCACGCTCCTGCATAAGCCGCTGCAGTTTATCGCGATCCTGGGTGATGTAGCGGGCCACCATGAAGAAGATCAGGCCGCAGAGAATCCACCAGAAGATCGAGAAGTTCATCATGAAGAGGTAGCCGCAGGAGACCAGCATGCCGCCGATGGCCGGACCGAAGCCCTGGCCGAGGTTGTCGGTGATGTTGAAGACCGCGAAGACGCTGCCGCGGTGCTCGGGCCGGTTGACGTTCATCAGGATCGCCTTGACATTGGCCGAGGCCACGGCCACGAAGAAACCGGTCAGAAAGGCCAGGCTCATGAAGGCCACCAGTTCAACCCCCTCGGGGTTGGCCACCGGCCAGTTAATCATCATAAAGGCCGGAATGACGCCCAGCAGCACGCCGCAGCCGCACATGATCGGCATGTAGCGCGGATTGCGGTGGTAGAGGCGTTCGCCGATCAGGGCGAAGACCAGGCTGCCCAGGGTGGCGCCGATACCCAGCAGCATGAATACGGAGGTGGCCATCTCTTTTGAGAAGTGGCGCACCTGCTCTAAAAAGTGGATCATCCAGTAGCCCAGGATACCCCAGGGAATGGTGCCCGGAATGCCCTGCAGAAAGGTCCAGAGATTGGTGCGGTTGGAGAGGATCAACTTGAAATCGGACGGGCTGATGGTCTGCTTGTAGACCTTGCCCTGCTGGATGAGATCCTCGAGGGCGTCTTCGGTGCGGCCGCGCTCGGGCTCGCGGGCATAGAGGGCGAAGAGCAGCACCAGCGGGAAGTTGGGCACCGCCGCGATGATGAAGGCGATGCGCCAGCCGTAGTCGTTGGTCAGGAAACCGGCCAGGCCGGGACCGACCATCATGCCCACAGCCCAAGCCACGCCCAGGCAGGCCGAGGCGGTGGCGCGGTGCTCCTCCTTGAAGTAGTCGGAGAGCAGACTGAAGCTGATGGGATAGATGCCGCCGATGCCGATGCCGGTCAGGACCCGCAGCAGGGTGAACATCTCGATACTCTGGGTGAAGTAGGGGATGCCGGTCAGCAGACAGGGGATCTCGCCCACAAAGACCGTGGCGATCAGCAGCTTCTTGCGCGAGATCTTATCGGTGAAGTAACCGAAGAAGATGCTGATGAAGGCGCCGATCAGGGTAAAGGCCGAGCCGATCAAACCCAGGGTCAGTTCGTCGGCGCCGTACTCGGCGCTCAGCTCGGGCAGGATGGCCGACATGATGCGCTGATCCGCAAAGAGAAAAACTGACATTAAAACCAAGAGTCCCAGGGTGATGCGGTCACGCGCGTTCATTCTTACCTTAGTCATAAATCCCCCCAAACAGAATTAGGAACAATCTACCGAATGCCGTTTAAAAAATCCAGCATGATTTTAATTGATTACCATAGGTTAACGTAAAAATTTTCACAATGTGTGTACTTATTTATTCAGCAGTTAGGCCACTCCGCAGGCAAGCGCGGCAAATTACAGCATCTTTCACATGGCATGAAAGTTGTACACCTGAACGGAACAACTTTTACGAGGGAGCATCTTATGAATAAATTTAACATCTGGCTGACACCGATTGTATGCCTGCTCTTGCTGAGCGGCTGCAACATGCAGGAGGCCGACCAGTTCAACTTCCACTATAAATATGACCAGCAGGGCCAGGCCGGCTCCGACAACCAGCCCGGCCACTCGGCCGGCTCAACAGAAGAGCAGCAGACGGCCCGCGATGAGGATGACATCATCCCCAAAGTGATTGAATTTGTGGAGCTGGAGCCCGAGGCCGGCGAAACCCTGACCGCCGCGCGCGTGCGCAGCCTCAACCGCTACGGCGCCGAACTGCTGAAATCCCGCGACGAGCAGATCCTGCAGGGCTTCAGGCGCCGCGGCGTCAACGGCGAGCGCCTGAGCAGCTGCTACCGCATCCAGGTGGACGGCGCCAGCGGCTTCAACGAGAAGCGCTTCTACTCCTACAACCTCAAGGACAACAAAGATCTGCAGCTCCTGAAGGCCCAGGTCGAAAACGCGGCCGAGTTCCTCTACCGCTTCCACGATGACGCCAACGGCTACGCCAACCGCTTCTTCGACACCCTCACCATCACGCCTGAGGATGTCATCGACCGCGAGCTGGATCTTAGGGGCCGCACCCTCTACGTGGGCATGCCGAGTTTCTTCTGGCAGCTGCGCCTGGCCGACGCCTTCAACATCCGCGAACTCTGGGCCCAGGGCGTGCATCAGGAAAATGCCCTGCCCGGCGCGTCCAAGATCTGGCCCATGATCGACCCGGTCAGCGAAAAGCGCATCCAGCTGCGCGAAGGCTTCCGCGACACGGCCAGCTTCGTCAGCGCGCGCCTGGACGATGTCCTGAACGCCTCAAACGAGAAGGAGGCCCGGGCAAATTTGCGCGACATCATCAACAGCAACGTCATGGACAACTATGAGCAGGCTGACGGCAGCAAGTTCAAGGTCAACATTTTGGACGGTATCGAAAACATGCACCAGCAGCAGCTGCAGGATGTGGCCGCCAGCTGGCAGGAGTTCCTGGATGACAGCGAAAACTGGGAGGGCATGGCCGAGGCGGTCACCGCCGTGCACCAGGCCGCGGCCAACAACGTCTACGACCTGGACATCGAGCAGAACGGCATGGTGCTGGTGGGCAACTTCCACAACATCCTGGTGGATGTCAGCCTCTACCTGCCGCGCAACCGCTCCTTCCTCAACTATGTGACCGTGGAGCGCGTCGACCAGTCGATCAAGGTGCGCCAGAACGGCATGGTCTGCGTCTACACCATCGACAACGTCGAGGTTAACGTGGCCGTGGCCGCCGACTGCGGCATGGAGACCGCCGGCCTCAAGTATGCAGTAGATAGACTATAAATAATTGGGCCGGGCGATCTCGCCCGGCCTTGTCTCTTCAGCCCGGATCAAGTATAAACCGTACAAACAACTGCCTGGAGAGAGACATGTCCGGTTTTCACCTGATGGCCAAGCCCTTTGGCCCGATCTGCAACTTGCGCTGCGAATACTGCTTCTACTTTGATCATGAGAAGAGCCTGACCCCGCTCGACGGCTACCGCATGCCGGACGAGATCCTCAGAGCCTACATCCGCAAATATATCGAGCTCAACGCCGGCGCCCCGGAGGTTGCCTTTGCCTGGCAGGGCGGCGAGCCCACCATGCTGGGGCTGGACTTCTTCAAAAAGGTTATTCAGATCCAGCTGAGCTATGCCGGCAATACTCCCATCACTAACGCCATCCAGACCAACGGCACCCTGCTCAACGATGAGTGGTGTGAGTTTCTGGCCAAGCACAACTTTCTGGTGGGTCTCAGCATCGACGGCCCGGCTAAAATCCACGACCGCTACCGGGTAAGCGCCGGCGGCAAGCCGACCCACGCCAAGGTGCTGAAAAGCCTGAAACTGCTGCAGAAGCACGGGGTCGACTTCAACATCCTGGCCTGCATCAACCGCGAGAGCGAAAAGCAGCCTATGGAAGTCTACAACTTCTTCAAAAAGCAGGGCGCCCAGTTCATCCAGTTCATCCCCATCGTGGAGCGCATGCCCGACGATCAGGCCAGTGCGGCCGGCCTGCGCCTCTCCGGCCCGGGCAGCACAAGCCCGGTCACCGAATGGAGCGTAACGCCCGAGGGCTACGCCAACTTCATGAACACGGTCTTTGATGCATGGGTCAGAAATGATGTCGGCCAAGTGATGGTCATGAACTTTGAGTGGGCGCTGAACTGCTGGATCGGCAACGAGTCACCCATCTGCCACTTTGCGCCCGAATGCGGCCGCTCTCTGATCATGGAGCACAACGGCGACATCTACTCCTGCGACCACTTCGTCTATCCCGAATACAAGGTGGGCAACATCACCGATGACATCCGTCAAATCATGAACCAGCCCAGGCAGCAGGAGTTCGGTCAAAAGAAGGCCGAGATCTCAGAGCAGTGCCAGAACTGCTGGGCCCTCTTTGCCTGCAATGGCGGCTGCCCCAAGCACCGCTTCGTCAAGAACAGCGCCGGCGAGATACAGAACTACCTCTGCAGAGGCTATGAGATGCACAACCGCCACATCAACAAATATATGCGCGCCATGTGCCATTTGATGGCCCACGGCCAGCCGGCCAGCGCCATTATGCAGGCCATTGACGGGCCGTTGATGGTGCAGCTGGAGCAGGAGTAACCCCTACTCCTGCCACAACCAGGCCTGAGACTGGCGCGGCGGGATTGCAAAACCGAAGTGATCGCCCTGCAGATGCATCAGATGTCCATGGATCATACACTTATAGTCACCGTGGCGCAGGCCGTAGGTCCAGATATACGGGTGCTGCCACTCATCGGTCTTGTTGATGGCAACGATGCCCGTATCGCCGCGGGCAAAGACCAGGAAGGCATCGCTCTCAAAGAGCGGCCACTGGGTCTGACCGTGCACGGCGTTATGGAAGGCGATCATGCTCCTGATGTCGCCGCGGTTCCAGGCGCCATGCCAGCGGTCGCGGTCCGCGCCATATTTTTCAGCGCTCTCATTGTGATCTGAATAGACCATAGGAATGCCGCCGTCGCGGCAGATGATATAGGCGTTGGCCAGATACTCGTCCTGACTCTGCAGCATCTGCCAGCGGAAACCGTCATTGTTGGGAATGTCATGGGTGATGGTGAAGGTGGTGGCCCGCTGCCAGGGCAGCGCCTGCCCATAGGCGGCCGGATCCACCAGCTCACGCATTGTTCCTGAGGGCTGGAAGACCCGCCTGAGGGTCTCATGCAGCGGAAAGTCATAGTAGGCGATCGCGGTCTGCGCCAGGAGCGGCCAGATAAAGGTCCGCTCCTCACGATCGTTGGCAGTCAGGACCTCGCCGAAGACATAGCGGCCCTGCATATCCTCAGTCTGAAAGACCCTGGTGATATGCTCCAGCGGCAGGTGCTTGACCGCATCCACGCGGTAGCCGTCAAAGCCGAGCGCATTCAGAGCCACCAGGCAGGTCTGCTGCTGCCCAACCACCCAGTCGTTGAGCTCCAGATCCGGCAACCCCTTGAGCCAGCGCTCCTGGGACTCATGGGGGTTGTTCCAGTCAACGATATCGCCCTCGGGATTGAAGTCCCAGGGCGGGCTGAAGAGGCCCACCTCCAGATCGCCGTAGAGCCTGTCGGCTTCAAAGGCGTCGTGCTCGCTCGAATAGCGTTCAAGCTCACTGGCACCCGGAAAGTTGTAGCTGTCGGGGCGCTGGCCCTTCTCATTGGCCATGTGGTTGAAAACAACATCCGCATAGACGCGCAGCCCGCCATCATGCAGGGCCCTAATGGCCCCAGTCAGGCCGCTCTTATTGCCCAGATAGGAGCGGATGACCCGATAGTCCTTGGGCTGGTAGCGCTGCCACCAGGCCGAACCGTACTGGTCGCTGTAGAGCGGGGGCGGGAAAAGCACCGCGCCATAGCCGCAGCCGGCAATCTCCTTGGCCTGCTCTCTGATTTCGGCATAGGACCAGTTGAAACAGTGCAGAATCACATCTTTCATAATGACCTCCTAGCTTGCTCTCCCCGGATTGAGTAGCGGATGCCCATCCGAATGATGAGCCTATCGAGAGGTGAAATGACGGCTGATCAATCAGATAGGCCGGTTGTAAAAATTAGATTTCAGGAGGCATAAATCAAGAACTGTTTGAATTACCCCCCCACCTGTCCTCCCCCACAAGGGGTGAGGGACTTAGGTCTCAGATTTTGTGCTTCCCGCCCCTGGTGGGAGGGATTGAGGGAGGGGGATTGATGTTGGAGTGTATAGATAATGGCTAGTACTACAAAACCGCGGGAGCATGGCTCCCGCACTCCACAATCCCGATAAACCTATGGAGTGAGCAAGCCATGCTTGCGGGTCTTTATCTTTAAACTGCACATAACTGCTATCTACACGCACTCCCAATACCACACCAAAGCCCCTTTAAGCACTCAAACCGATGCCGGCTTCAAGGTTTAGGTTACCGTTCATACCGTAGGCTACTGTGCCGGAGATGGCGGTCAGGGCCATCATGAGGGTCGAGGTGCCAATGGCGATGTGGATGGGCATGCCGAGCACGAAGAGCAGCACCAGCAGGATCATGTAGAGTAGATAACTCATCGCACCGAACATACGCCCACAGCGCAGCGCTGTCAAACACCGCCACTGGTGTCAAGCCGGCAAAGGTTATATAAAAATATATAATTATCATCAATTGTAATTATTTGTCATAACTGCCTATTTTGTTTGACTTTATACCTGCGGTGAAATATCGGTTTAATTGAGATTTTCAAGCTTAACATCAGGGGAGGGACAATTCTCAATGAAACAAGCGAAACTAATCGGACTCTTACTGTTACTGGCACTGCTACTGCCCGGCGTCTCCAACGCCCGCAACACAGACTGGGCCGGTCCGCTGGTCGACTCGGTCGTCTTCACCGCCGGCTTCGAGTACAACTCTGACGAAAACATCTACGTCACGCGCCAGTACGCCCTGCAGCGCCTGGCCGGCTTCAACAACTTCTATGACATAATGGCAATGCCGGTGGGCATGGCGATTCAGATCGAGACGGTCAGATTTGTCTATAATGACGTGCGTTACATGGTTGAGCTCTGGAAGGGTCAGTACTATGCCTCATGCGGCGCCGAGATCGGCTTCTATGTGGGCACCTCCATTGATGTCATGGGCGCGCCGCACTACCGCTGCGCCAACGATGATGAGATGCTGGATATCGAATTCTCCCTGATGCACAAAGATGAGGAGCTCTTCTTTGTACAGGGCGAACACTGGTGGCTGACCGGCTTCAAACCCGGATACTTCGCCTACCCCCATGAACTGAGCCTGGAAAACATTGTCATCACCTTTGATGACGAAGGCATGGCCGAAGCTTTTGAGGCCGAACTCTATGCCATGGGTTTTGAAGAGTACAACCTGCTTGATGCCCCGGACGGCGTATCCCGCGATATGGCAACCGTCTACTTTACCTGGGGCGAGCCCAAGACTGAACAGCCCTGGGCATATGACGACATGCAGACCACTCTGAGCATCAACAGGGCCCAGGTCACCGCCCTGAACATCTTTGGCTGGTTCTTCAAGCTTGACAAGGTTTACAGCCCGGAGAACATCACAAAGGCCATTGAGAAGAGCTGGTGGTTCGGCCGCCGCATCTACCAGAAGTTCAAGGAGTACTTCAACTTCTTCCAGACCAGATAGAGCCAAGAGGGGGAAGACCAGATCTTCCCCTTTTTTATATCTTCAGGGCCAGCCGGTAGGCCGCATGCACACTCTCGGCAATGCCCTCGGGCTTAAGGGCGTCACCGATCAGATAGACCTGATCCAACTTATCCTCAAGTTCGTCATAGAGCGCTGTGTCGGGATGGTCGCCGATGGCGGCAATGACACTGTCAGCCTTAAGCTCAACAACTTTACCCCCGACATCTTCAACCAGCACTCTATCGCCTGATATCTCTTTACATTTGCAGCCGGTATAGATCCTGACCCCCAGCTTATCCAGATGCCCCAGCAAAATGGTGCGGTTGGCGGCCACCATCTTGGTGGCCAGCTCGGGCAGCAGCTCAACAATTGCGACGCGCCTCTTCTGCTTGGCCAGCAACTCGGCCGTTTCGCAACCCACCAGGCCGCCGCCGATGATGACCACATCCTTGCCGACCTCTGCGCCGGCCAGGACCTGCTTGGCGTTGACGGTCTGTTCGAAGCCGGGAATGGGCAGACTGGATGGCCTGACGCCGGTGGCGCAGATCAGCACATCGGGCTTTGCGCTTAAAACATCGGCCGCGCTCATCTCCCGGTTGAGCTGCAGATCGACGCCCTCCAGCTGGCCGCTGAAGTAGTCGAGCAGGGGCTCCACATTCTGCTTGTTGGGCGGAACAATCGCATAGTGCAGCTGGCCGCCCAGGCGGCTATCCCTCTCGATCAGACTCACCTGGTGGCCGCGTCTGCTTGCGATGCGGGCGGCCTCCATGCCGGCCGGGCCGCTGCCGATCACCATGACTTTTCTGGGCCGATCCGTTAGCGGAATAGCGTAGTCGTTATCTTCGCGACCCAGGACCGGGTTGCCGGAACAGAGGGCGCGCTGCTGGTGCTGCAGCTGGTTGTCTATACAGCGGCCGCAGCCGATGCAGGGCCGCGCATTTTTGTAGCTGCCGTCGGCAATCATGTTGGGCAGATGGGGCTCGGCCAAGAGTCCGCGGCCCATCCAGACAAAGTCGCAGCTTTTGAGGCCCCTCTCGGCCAGTTCCGGCTCGAAGGTGCGGCCGCCGGCGATCAGCGGAATCCTGATGCGGGCCAGCTTCAAGATTTTGGCCAGCGGAAAGGTCAGCCCCTTGCCTTGGGCTGTATCGGGCACATCGCGCAAGGAGGGCTCCTGCTTGTATGACATGGCCATAACCTCGATGGCGTCGGCGCCGGCCTGCTGCAGCCAGTAGGCGTACCTGAGGCCATCAAGGAGGCTGATGCCGCCGTTCCTGCCCAGTTCCAAGAGCGAGAGTTTGTAGATCACCGGCAGATCTGTCCGGGCCTTAATTTTTTGAAGGATGTTAAGGGCGAAGCGGGCCCGCTTGCGCGCCGAACCGCCATACTCATCGCTCCTGGTATTGGCCGTCTTGGAGAGAAACTGGGCCACCAGATAGTAGCCGGTGGCATGCACCTGGACGCCGTCAAAGCCGGCCTGCTGCGCGCGCAGGGCCGCGGCCGCATACTTGTCCTCAATGGCCCGGATCTCATCAAGCTCAAGCGGCCGGGGCTGCTCGCCCTCAAGGCCGATAACCATGGTGTAGGGCATGGCCACATCCGAGGGCCCCACCGGCTGAGAACCGGTATTAAAACTCTTGGCGCCGCGCCCGGTATGGCTGAGCTGCAGCACGCACTTGGCACCCTGGGCATGGATGGCATCGGTCAGGCGCCGCATGCCGGGGATGTACTTGTCATGGTCGATCACCAACATGTTTCTGGTATTGAGCCCCAGCGGCGCATCCACACAGGTCACCTCGACCACGATCAGGCCCACCCCGCCCTTGGCGCGCTCCACATAGTGATTGATGACGGCCTCGTTGACATGACCGCCGTCCGACATGTTCATGCCCATGGCCGGCATCACGATGCGGTTTCTGGTCTCTATGCCGGCGATATTGCCGGGCGTTAGCAGCTTATCAAACATATACACCTCAAAAGCGAACTTGATTCGCTATTTCTAAATCAACCTGCAGACGGGGTCAAGCTATCTTTACTGCATATTTTCAATGTTTATGATTTAGATTCATTTATCCGATATCCATTCAACAGTTATATTAATTTATTGGAGAATGTAATTATGAATATCTGATTGGAGGCATCATACTTTTTCTGGCCGGCATCCCGGTTGTGGGCGGCATCTACTACAAATACCGCATGAACCTGACCACCAAACTTTGGCTCTGGCTCTGGCCCGGCATCTGGCTCTACGGCATGGGACTCTACATCATGGGCCACTATACGGTCTACAACATACCGGCCATGATCATTATCAGCATCTTTGTAATGCCGGCCTGGATCGCCAACTTCATCCTGGTGACCCAGCGCATCATCCATCCCATCCGCGATGTGGCCTCGGGTCTTGAGGCCGGTACCGCCACCATCGGCCAGGTTTCCAACCAGGTGCTGGAGGGCGGCAATCAGATCGCAAGCGGCAGCGAGCGGCAGAGATGCGCCATCCAGCAGACCAGCAGCTCCCTGGACGAGATCGCATCCATGACCCAGCGCAACGCAACCGCCGCCCAGGAGGCTAAAAACTTCATGACATCGACCCGTGAAGAGGTCGAGAAGGCCGGCCGGGCGGTGCACGAGCTGACCGAATCCATGCAGGAGATCATCCGGGTCAGCGAGGCCTCATCCAACATCATCAAAACCATTGAGGAGATGAAACGCGTAATCAACACCATCAACGAGATCGCTTTCCAGACCAACCTGCTGGCCCTCAATGCGGCCGTGGAGGCGGCCCGGGCCGGCGAGGCCGGGGCCGGATTCGCGGTGGTGGCCCAGGAGGTCAGGAGTCTGGCCCAGCGCTCGGCCGCAGCCGCCAGCAACACCTCCCAGATGATCGAGCAGACCATCAGTTCGGTGGGCCAGGGCTCAAACCTGATCCAGCAGACCGCTGCAAGCTTCCAGGCCAAGGTGGAGACGACTGCCAGTCAGTTCGGCTGCATGGTGGAGATGACCGAACGAATCGGCGACTACATCCATCAGATCACGTCCGCCTCCAGCGAACAGAGCCACAGCATCACCGAAATCAATGCCGCCATGGAGGAGATCCGGGCCATCGCCGAACAGAGTACCGGTAATGTTGCCCAATATGCCGGCAGCGCCGCAGCCCTCAATGATCAGATCACGCAGCTTGAGAGCTATATCGCCAACCTGGACAGGGTTATATAAATAAGGCTTCGCTCTTCACGAGCGAAGCCTTCATCACGCTTTAGCGCCTAGAACTCCTCAAAATCATCCGCATCATCGTTGCCGAAACTCCGGGCCGGCATCCTGGGCGCGGCCACAGGAGCGGATTTTTTAACCGCCGGATGTTTAGCCGACTGAACTTCCTGGCCGACCTTGAAGCGGCTGACATTTTCCGAGAGGTTACCGGCCTCGATGCTCAGCGAGTCGGCCACGCTGGCCAGCTCCTCAACGGTGGAGGCGTTCTGCTGGATGGAGACATCGATCTGGGAGACGGCCCGGTTGAGCTCATCCACGCCGTTAGCCTGCTCGGCCGACGAGCAGGCGATCTCCTCCATGGTCTGAGAGATAACCTCGATGCGCGCAATGATCTGCTGCAGCGACTCGCCCGAACGCTTAACCATGGCGTCACCGGCCTGGACCCTGTTGACCGTGTCCTCAATCAGGGTCTGGATCTCCTTGGATGAGTCGGCCGAGCGCTGGGCCAGACTCCTGACCTCCTCGGCCACCACGGCAAAGCCCTTGCCATGCTCGCCGGCCCTGGCCGCCTCCACGGCCGCATTCAGGGCCAGCAGATTGGTCTGGAAGGCGACCTCATTGACGGTCGAAGTGATGGCGCCAACCTTCTGGGAAGCTTCCGAGATACCGTTCATGGCCTCCACCAGCTGACGCGAAATCTGGCTGCCTTCATTGGCCAACTGCACCATCTCACGCGACTGACTGGAACCCTGATTGGCGTTCTCGGCATTCTGTTTGATGGCCGAAGTCATCTCCTCGATGGTGGCGGCCACCTCCTCGATGGCCGAGGCCTGCTCCTGGGTCGCCTGGGAGAGGCCCTGGGAACCGCTGGAAACCTCATCAGTGGAAGTAGCAACCTGGAGAGCCGCCACTTTAGTATTACCGATAATACTTTCCAGATTTCCCACAAAAACATTAAACCAGTGCGCCAGATCTCCCACCTCATCTGAGGTAGCAATTGTCAGACGCTGAGTCAAATCACCTTCACCCTCAGCAATATTCCTAAGCAACTCTGTGGTATTACGAATCGGGTTGGCAATTGATCCGGCCAGGAAGCGGGCGATCACCAAGAAAACCATACCAATCACAACACCAATCGACACCATCAAACTTATGGTGTGATACGCATCCGCCATGATCTCGCGTTTTTCAATCAAACCCACTATTTTCCAACCCAGTGCAGGTGAAACAAACACATAGGAGACCATCTGACGGCCGTTGATTTCCAACTCAGCCGTCTGAGCGGTCTCTAAAGAACCCAGACTTACCAAATCAACATGATCAGATATGTTCGTAAAATTTCGTTCCGTCTGCATTGGATCAGACAAAATCACCCCATCACCCTGAATAAGCATGATGTAACCTGTTTCTCCCAGTTTCAGTTCTGCACAAATCTCAGTCAAAGTGCTCAAACTTATATCTATACCACCTACGCCAATAATCGAACCATTCTGATCTTTAATTGTCGCCAGAGTAGCACTGACCGGATCACCACTACTCGTGAGGTAAGCATCAGTCAAAACTACTTCATCTGGATGTTTAAGGGCAGTTTTATACCATGACCTGGCACTTGCATCATAACCGGCCTTCCGATCACTCACAGGCGCTTGCAAGAAGCCGCCTTGACGAGTTCCCAGATAAACAGCGTCATAACTGGGGTGACTACGCTTGAACGACTCCAGAAATTTATAAGCAGAGATCTCCTCAATAGTGCCATCATACGGGCGCATCTCAGTCTTTTGAGTTGTGTGTTTATAAACTTTAATCTTATCGTCAGTTGCCTTGACAACCTGACTATCCACCAATAACGCCGTATTCAACTTGGCTTCCTCAATAAAAATCGTCATACTGTTATCAATCTGACGCACAATCTCCTGAGTGGAGTTAATGTAGTTGTCAAACGACTGATTACTGGTACGAACCCCAATGGCAATACAAATTGTTACTATCGGCAAAACAATTGTCGCCAGAAAAGAGAACAACAACTTTTTCTTAATCGTAAGTTTCACTACTACCCCCTTCAATATCTACAGCTGCGCAAAAAAATAACCACCCTTATGCCTTTTGTATAAATTCAAATCGACAGAATGTTATTTAATCTTAAAAATCATAATTAATTAATCAGAATATCAAAACTGTTCAGCAGCTCGAGGGCGTTGAACTGATCAAAACGCGCCCTCTTAAGATTATTGCGCGTCGGGTTGATGAAGGCCCCTGTCGATCCGCGGAAATCAGCCCCGCTCAGATCGGTATGATCAAAGGCGCAGTCGCGCAAGCGGCTCTCGGAAAAGTCGGCCTTGGGCAGCTTGCTATTGATGAAATCGGTCTCAGCCAGAGAGCAGTCAATAAATTTGGTCTTGGCCAGGTTGAGTTCGGCAAAGCTGCAGGACTCGATTGAGCAACCGCTAAAACTGAGCGAAAGCAGAAAGGAATTGCAGCGGTTAAAGTTGAGCCCCATCAGCTTACAGCCCTCAAAAACTGCGCACTGGAAGAGCGCATTGTCAATCATGGCCAATGAAAGGTTGCAGTTAACGAAGACGCAGTCCACAAACCGCGCGCGCATCAGGTCGGCACCTTGAAAACCGCACTCCTCAAAGCGGCAGTCCGTGAAGGTCCGAGAACTCAGGTCGTCAAAGGTTTCACCTTCAAATAATTGATCGAACTGCTCTTCCATCTGGCCCCCCTAAAGAAAAAGCCCGGTTCAAATGAACCGGGCTTTGATATTTGGCGGAGAGTAAGGGATTCGAACCCTTGATGAGCTATTAACCCATACACCCTTAGCAGGGGCGCGCCTTCAGCCTCTCGGCCAACTCTCCATACTGCTTATTTTATCTGGCGGAGGGAGAGGGATTCGAACCCCCGATACCGGTAAAGGTATGCTGGTTTTCAAGACCAGTGCAATCAGCCAGGCTCTGCCATCCCTCCGCAGTGGATTTTTCCTTTATCTTATTGAATCGATCAGGTCAAGCCCCTTATAAGACTACTTTATCACGTCCACACCCATGTAGGGGCGCAGGGCTTCGGGCACCACAACCGAGCCGTCGGCCTGCTGATAGTTCTCGAGGATAGCGGCCAGGGTGCGTCCCACTGCCAGGCCGCTGCCGTTCAGGGTGTGCACCAGCTCGGGCTTCTTGGCATCCTTCTCCTTGCAGCGGATATTGCCGCGGCGGGCCTGGAAATCTTCAAAGTTGCTGCAGGATGAGATCTCGCGGAAGCAGTTCTGCGAGGGCATCCAGACCTCCAGATCATAGGTCTTGGCGCTTGAGAAGCCCAGATCGCCGGAGCAGAGGGTCACCACGCGGTAGTGCAGGCCGAGGCGCTTCAAGATCTCCTCGGCATTGCTGGTAAGCTCTTCCAGGTTGGCATAGGAGTCTTCAGCCTTGGCGAACCGGACCAGTTCAACCTTGTTGAACTGGTGCTGGCGGATCAGGCCGCGGGTATCCTTGCCGTAGGAGCCGGCTTCACTGCGGAAGCAGGGGGTGTAGGCCACATACTTGATGGGCAGCTGCTCGGCCGGAATAACCTCGTCGCGGTGGATGTTGGTCACCGGCACCTCGGCGGTCGGGATCAGGAAGTAGTCACCGGCGGCAAAAAGGTCCTCTTCAAACTTGGGCAGCTGACCGGTGGCGGTCATGGAGTCGCGGTTGACCATGAAGGGCGTCATGACCTCGGTGCAGCCGTGCTCCATAGTGTGAATGTCGAGCATAAAGTTGATCAGGGCGCGCTCCAGTTTAGCGCCCAGGCCCATGTTGAGGCAGAAGCGGGCGCCGGTCAGTTTGGCGGCGCGCTTGAAATCCAGAATGCCCAGATCTTCGCCCAGATCCTGGTGGTCCTTGACCGCAAAGTCAAAGCTGGGTTTCTCGCCCCAGACGCGCATCTCGATATTGTCGGACTCATCTCGACCGACCGGCACGCTCTCACTGGGAATATTGGGAATGCCCATGACGATGTCGTTCATGGACTCTTCAATTGCTTTAAGTTCGGCGTCGAGCTCCTTGATGGCATTCGAGACCTCTTTCATGCCGGCAGCCGCGGCCTGCATGTCGCCGCCCTCTTTCTTGGCGCGGCCGATCTCGGCCGAAGCCTGATTGCGCTTGGCTTTAAGCTCATCGCCCTTAACAATCAACTCGCGGCGCTTCTCATCAAGTTCAAGCAGTTCACTAAGGTCGAGCTTGGAATTGCGTTTCGCCAAAGCCGCCTTCACCAGATCCGGATTTTGTCTAATAAATTTAATGTCAAGCATGCAGGGAAATCTAGCACCAAGGCGATTAGGCGTCAATGGGGCGAAAAATATTCAGCAACATAAAAGTCTGTGCTATTATTCAGCCCATGAAATGCCCCCACTGCCAACATACCCTGATCACGCTGGAGTACAGCGAAATCGAGATCGACTACTGCGTCAGCTGTCACGGCATCTGGCTCGACAGCGGCGAGCTGGGCTGGCTGCTGGAGCGCGAAGGCGGCTCGGACGAGCTGATCGACGCCATGCTGCCGGCGCGCACCGGGGAGCGGGGCCGCAGATGCCCGATCTGTCAAAAGAAGATGGGCAAGGTCACTATCAAGGATGTGCTGCTGGACCGCTGCGCAGATCACGGCCTCTGGTTTGACGAGCGCGAGTTGCAGGACATAATTAAGATGAGCGGCGGGCGCCTGGCCGGCCTATTAAACGAGATGCTAAGGAGCTGATATGTCTGGAGGAATGATTGTAGGAATCGTAATTATCGGAATTATCCTGGGCCTGATCATTTGGGTGATCGCCCTCTACAACGGCCTGGTGTCTTTGCGCAACCAGGTCAAGAACGCCTGGTCGCAGATCGACGTGCAGCTCAAGCGGCGCCACGACCTGATCCCCAACCTGGTGGAGACCGCCAAGGGCTACATGACGCACGAGAAGGAGACCTTCAGCGCCATCACCGAGGCCCGCGCCCGCGCCACCGGCGCCCGAGGCGACGTGGCCGAAATCTCCAAAGCCGAGAGCCAGCTATCTGGCGCGCTCTCCAACTTCATGGCCGTGGTGGAGAACTATCCCGAGCTCAAGGCCAACGAGAACTTCCTGGCCCTGCAGGAGGAGCTGACCAGCACCGAGAACAAAATCGCCTTTGCGCGCCAGGCCTACAACGACCAGGTGCTCTTTCTGAACAACCGGGTCGAGATGTTCCCCTCCAACATGGTGGCCGCGGCCTTCAACTTCAAGCAGGAGGAGTTCTTCGAGCTGGAAGACGTAAGCGAGCGCAAGGTGCCCAAGGTCAGCTTCTAGATGTTCTGGAGGATCATCGCCCAGAACCGGCGCAAAACTGCAGCCCTGATCATCCTGATGGGGCTGCTGCTGCTGGCGATCGGTTATCTGCTGGGCTTCTATCTGGGTGCCAGCACCGAGGCGGGCCTGGTCGGCCTGGGCGTCACCGCAATCGTCTGGCTGAGCATGCTGCTGGTGGCGCTCTTCGCCTCGGACAACATCTTCCTGCACATGAGCGGGGCGCGCGAAGTGGAACGCGACGAGTTTCCGCAACTCTTCAACATTGTCGAGGAGATGAAAATTGCGGCCAGCCTGGAGGCCATACCGCGCATCTTCATCATGGATGACCCGGCGCCCAACGCCTTTGCGGTCGGCAAGAGCCCGGAGAAGAGCGCCATCTGCGTCACGGCCGGCCTGCTGGGCTGCTGCAACCGCGATGAGCTGCAGGGGGTCATCGCCCACGAGCTGGGCCACATCATGAACCGCGACATCCTCTACATGACCGTGGCCGCCACCATGCTGGGCGCCATCGTCTTCATCGCGGACATGATCAGCAACTCAATGCGTTTCGGCAGCCACCGGCGCTACCGCTCATCCAGTTCAAGAAACGACTCCAATGACGGCGGCGCCCTGCTGATTCTGATCGCCCTCCTGATCGCCATCATCGGCCCGCTTTTAGCGCGCATCCTCTACTTCTCGGTTTCGCGCAAGCGCGAATATCTGGCCGACGCCACCAGCGCGCGCCTGACCCGCTACCCGGCTGGCCTGGCTTCGGCCCTGGAGAAGCTCAAGGGAGCCAGCTATCGCCTGACTTCGGCCCCGCGCGCCACCGCGCCCTTCTACATCGTCAACCCCTACAAGAGTCAGCTGAGCGACAACGTCTTTGCCACCCACCCGCCGCTGGACCGCAGGATCGAGATCCTCAGAAAGATGCACGGTTCGGCCGGCTACTCCGAGTATCTCAGAGCCCACCGCAGCGTCACCGGCACCAAGAAACCCTTGCTGAAACAGCAGGATCTGAGCGGCAGCCAGCAGATCGACATCCGGGCGGCCTCGGCCATTGCCGCGCCCATGATGGCCGGTGAAATGATGCGCAAGACCGGCGACATCATGCGCGGCATCAACAACTTCAGCCTGATAGAGTGCAGCTGCGGCATGCGCATCAAGCTGCCGCCCGAGTTCGAGGAGGACAAGGTCACCTGCCCCAAGTGCGGCCTGGAGCACTGCGTCCGCCAGCAGGACAAAGAGCAGCTGAGCAATCTGCTGGGCGCGGCCGCCCTGCACGAAAAGCCCGGTGCCGGCCCGCAGAATTTCAGACGCAACCCGGGCCAGTGGCAGAGCTTCACCTGCCAGAGCTGCGGCCACCAGCAGGAGATCTCACCGGCCTTCAAGCTCAGCCAGCTCGACTGTCCCAAATGCGGACAGAAGATTTCAATCAACTAATTGACCCTCTTTTCCGAAACAGTAAAGGCAATCAGGAAATTGAGGAGTTAGCGATGGAGAGATGTGCCTACCACACATCTAAAACGGCGATCTGGCACTGCCAGGAGTGCAACCTGGATCTCTGCGGCAAGTGCATCATAAACAAGCCGCTCAAGAAGTACGGCAACAGACGCCACGTGCTGCACCTCTGCCCCCACTGCCATGCCAACCTCAGCAAAATCACGACCCGCGATCCGGTAAGCCCCTACTGGCACATGCTGCCGACCATCTTCGGCTACCCGCTGCAGGCCATGCCCATGATCCTGCTGCTGATCTGCAGCGCGGTAATCGCCATCTTCTCGATCGTGCCGGTCATGAACTGGATGATCACAGCCTTCATCTGGGCCGTCTGGATCAAATACTGCAGCGCGGCCCTGACCAAGACCTCACAGGGATATTTTGAAGCTCCGGACCTGACCGGCTTCTCCGAAGATCTGGAGCTGGGCGGCCAGGTGATCCTGCTGAACCTGATCTTCGGCGTCTTCTGCCTGCTAATCATGCACAACCTGACCCTGCGCCAGACCCTGGCAACCCTGCTGATCCTGGGGGTCACCTTTCCGGCCATGCTGATGGTGCTGAACCTCAGACGCAGCCTGATGCGCGTCTTCAACCCGGGACTGACCCTGGAGGTAGCCCTCAAGATCGGACCCTCCTACTGGGTTCTCTGCCTGATTCTGCTGAGCATCGGCACTCTCCCGCTCACGATTGCCCTCAAAAACAGCATACCGGCCTACATCCAGCAGCCGGCCCTCTTCGCCTGCCTGGCGCTCTGCCAGCTCTTCAGCTACAACTTCATCGGCTACATCATGCTGCAGTACCATGAACGCCTGGGCCTGAAGATCAACATTGAAACTTTAGCCGAGATCGAACCCGGCAGCCACCCCCAGCTCGACAGGCTGATCGCCCAGGGCAAACTTGAGCAGGCCCTCAACTGGATCGACCGCGAGACCGGCGGCAGGGTCAACGACCAGGAGCTGGCCGAAACCTATTTCCAGCTGCTCAAAAGACTCAGACAGAACCTCAACCAGCACGGCGCCGACTATCTGCATCTGCTGCAGGCCGCCAACCAGCGCAAGAAGATGGCCGAGGTCTACACCGACTGCATCAATGCCGACGCCGATTTCGCCCCGGACCCGGACATCATCTTCAGCGTGGCCGAATTCCTGAACGAGGCCCGCAACTTCAAGGCCGCCGCGCGCACCTACCTGCATCTGATCGAGCACTATCCCGAGACCGAGTGCCGGCCGCGGGCCAGCTACAACTGCGCCGTCATCCTGAATGAAGAGCTGAACAACCGCGACGAGGCGCTGCAGGTCATCAATGAAGCCATGCTGGAGCAGCCCGACTTCCTGCCCGTACTGGAGAAGTACTACACCCACCTGCAGGCCGCCAGCTAATCACTCATGAGGTAGCTGCCGATCGACTCGGGCTTGACTCCCGGCAACTCCGCCAATGAAAGGTGCCGCAGCCGGCCGCCATGGTCGGCAAAGATCAGCTGGCCGGCAGGCAGGTCAATCAATGGCCCCAGGGAGCGGCCGCTGCCGAGCTCCGACGACTCTTCGCGTCCGCCGTTCAGCGCATCCAGTATCACAAGCTGCGTGAAACCCATATCCCGGCCGCTGCAGATGCCCTTGAGCTGATAGCAGCTCAGATAGAGTTTGCGATCCATCACCAGGGCCCGCTCGAAGCTGCCCGCCAGCTCCGCCGCCCACAGGAGCCCGTGACCGTCAAAAGCGGCCACCATATCCGCATAAATTCCCAGCAGATAGTTCTTGCGGCGCCAGCTGAAAGACCTGATATCCAGCAGCGGCCGGTCAATGGCGCCGGGCAGATAGTTCACCAGGGTCAGCTCCTGATCAAAGATATAAAGATTCCCCTGTCTGCCGCCGGCATAGAGCAGCCCCCTGACCGGATCAAAATTCAGGCAGCTTGCCGCTTCGGGCAGGCTGTAGCTGTAGGCCAGAATGCCGTCAACCAGCTGGTGGCCGCTGAGCTCCGGCCCCTGCGCCAGATAGAGAGTGGAGCGCGAGGCGGCCCGCTGCTTGGCGCCGGCCCTCAGAATCAGCTCAGGCCCCGCTCTGAAGACACTCACCATGGAGCGTTTGTCGGGTCCGGCGATCAGATAAGGGGAGCGGTAGAGCAGAGGACCGCCGCAACCGTCGACCAGCCAGTCAACCCGGCCCCTGACACTCTTGAAAAGCTGACCGCCCGCCGTTGCACAGTAGAACTGCTCCCCAGCCACCAGCGTCGCATTTGCCAGACCGCGCACCCCCCGCGGCACGGCCGGCTGCAGGGCACTGTCCAGCTCATAGTAGGCGCAGGCGCTCAGATCATAGGCGCTGAGATCCATCGCGGCCGCAGACCCGCCCAGCAGGCCATGCTCCGCCAGCTGGCTGACCGTGTAATCCGCCGGCACAAGCTCGGCAGGCGCCGGCAGACGCTTGCCGTCGACAAGATAGTTATCCAGCGGCGTGTTCTCGGGCCCGATGATGTGAACCTTGACCCTATGCTCTGCGGCCATGGCCAGCAGCACCCCCGGCAACCCGGCCGGCGGATCGCCGTCCTCGGCAAAAAGCGCCTGGGGCAGGCGGCCGTCATTGAGGCTCTCGCCGTCGCTCATGATCACCAGATGCCTGTATACCACGCAGACACTCAGCATCTTCAGCAGCGCCTGAATGACCGGCAGCGGTCGATCATCATGCAGCGGACGGATCGCATCCAGAATCTGCAGCAGCTCAAACCGGTCTTCGGTGAACCCGGAGAAACTGCCGGAGGTGGTCAGCACGCCCACCTCGCAGCCCACAAGGCCGGCGGCCAGCTTCCTGAGCTCGGCATAGTACAGCGACCAGGATGAGATGGCGCCGCCCAGAGTGTCGGCATGGGGCGCCCTAAGATAGCTGTTGCCGTACTGGCCGCGGAAGTAAAAACCTTCGGCGGCATGCTGCGTGTAACTGATCTGCGGGTCATCCCTGACCGGCATGACTGTGCCGTCATGCGCCTGCAGATAGAGCGCATCGTCATCATAACCGACGCCCGATGACCAGGTCATGCTGAGAGAGTCATCCACCAGCAGCACAACCCGCGTGCGGTTGCGGGCCAGCCTCAGGTCCTCGACATAGCTGTCGGGCTGCTGGCGCAGTTTCAGCCGCCAGGTCAGGTCTCGCCGGTAACCATTGTCCGCAGTGCAGATCTGCTGGCGGAACAGCTGATGGTCCCAGCCTTCGGGCGGCGGCAGTTCGCGGCACTCATGGACAGCCTGCCCCTCATAGGGGTAACGCTCCTGCACCACCTCCCTGAAGGCGCCGCTAATGGCCAGCTGGTAGCGTACAATCGTGAAGATGCCCAGACCGGCCACCTGGATCACGGTCATCATTGAGAGCACTGCAATCAGAATCCAAGCCTCACAGGATCGGGCAGATGAAGCTAAGGGCACGCCGTTTATCATCAGATTCGGCCTCCAGCCTGATTTTCAGTTCATCATCAATATGCTGCACCTCAAAAACGGTAATATTCTCAGCCAGCAGCTGCGCGTTGCGGTAGAGCCCTTGGCTGCGCAGCTGATAGTGAATGGCGGGCACCACCCGGTCAGCCGGCTGCACGCTGAGGGTGCCGCTGTAAGCGACCAGGAGATTGCCGCGGCTGTAGTTGCCCTGGATGCGGGCCGCGCCGCCGCGGGTAATGATTCCCAGGCCGGCCCAGAAATCGGGCCGGCTGTCGCCGTCGATACTGACCTGGTCCAGCAGCAGACCGCCCTCATAGACCTCCCTGATGAGCGCAAAACAGGGCAGGCTGGTGCAGGTCTCGAGCTGCAGGCCGTCGTGCTGGCTGGTGCGCGGCAGGCCGCCGATGAAGAGCCCGCCCTCATTGACCGCAATCCACAACTCGCGCGGCAGCAGATAGCCCAACTGCTGCAAGTCAAGGTCCAGCTGCAGATAGGCCGTCCGCAGGGCCTGCTGGCAGTACCAGTCGCTGCGGCTGTCGCGATAGGTCTGCTGCACGGCCCGGCTGAGGGCGTACATGCTCATCATCAGCAGTGACGCGCACAGCAGCGCAATCATCAGCTCGATCAGAGAGAGCCCGCTGCGCAAGGTGACCTCCTAATTAAACAACAACAATTTCTCCGATATTAAGGCCGCGCCGCAACAGGTCAATATCCCGGCGAGCCTTTACAAATAGACCCCGGAGTTATATATCTACCCCTAAATGTAACTAGGAGTGTGATCTATGAACCGTCAGGGCAACGTGGCACTGATCGTTGTTGTAATTATTACTGTAGCAATTGCTCTATTTCTGACTGTCCCGGTGGGCGGCAAGATCGGTCTCCTGCGTGAGGCCACCATCTCGTTGATCTTCAGAACCCCGCCGCGTTTCATCTCGGTGGAGATGAACATCAACGGCAAGACCGAGGTGATCGGGGCCGGCGAAACCCTCAAAATCAAGGGGGATGAGACCATCATCATCACCAAGGTCAACGCCAACACCTTTGCCAAACAGTATCTGACGGCTGACATCCCCGGCTTCGGCGAAGAGAGCGACCTGAATGAACCGGTCTACGCCGAAGAGATCCGCAACCAGCTGATCAGCGCCGGCATCCGCAGCCTGCCCATTGAAATCTACTACATCGAGCAGAAGATCGCCTCCCTGCCGCTGGAGATCAATCTGAACGAGGGCGATTACGAATCACGCATCCAGGCCGCCGGCAGTGCTGACGAAAAAATAGCCCTGCTGAAAACGGCCCACAAGAGCTTCCCGGAAAATCAGAAATTTCTGGACCAGCTAGACGAACTGCTGCAGCAGAAAGGCGACTATGAGGCGCTGGTGACCATCTACCGCCACATGATCGAGACCGACCCCGACAACATGGGCGCCCACGGCAAGCTGTCGCGCTACTACATCAAGATGGGTCTCATGGAGGACGCTCTGCAGGCCTGCCGTTACATCGACGACAAGGGCCATGCCACCGCCAACACCTACCGCCGCATGGCCTTCATCAGCGGTCAGCTCGGCATGGCCGCCGAGCGCATCACCTACCTCAAGAGAGCCCTCGAGCTTGAACCGGGCAACGAGAGCGTCATCCTCGATCTGGGCTCCACCTATGAGCAGACCGGCCAGGCCGACAAAGCCATCGCCCTCTACCGCGAGGCGGCCGGACAGGCCACCAACGTGGAGATTCTGGTGCCGGTCATCGAGGACTATATCAAGCGCAAGCAGTATAACGAGGCTGAGAAGATCCTTAAACGCTACATCAGCGTCTACCCGAACGACGCCAAGGCCTATGCCCAGCTGGCCGGTGTCGCCGACAGTCAGGGCGACACCAAGGGCAAAATCAAATACTATGAGAAGGCCACCCAGCTGAGCCCCAAAGATCTGACCCTGCTCGGCAACCTGGCCGTGGCCTATGAGAAAGCCGGCCAGAAATCCAGCACACTCAAGACCTACCAGCGCATCCTGACCGTCAACCCCCAGGACAAGGCCATCCGCGCCAAGGCCGCCTCCCTGGCCCTGGAGCTCAAACAGTACAAGACAGCCTACGCCTACTACGGCATACTGCTGGAGAGCAGCAGCAAGACCGCCTACATTCAGGGACAGATCAGCGCCGCCAGCGGCATGAAGGACAATGACCGCATCATCCGCTCCTGCAACCTCTACCTCAAACAGAAGAACGACTATGACGTCCTAATCAAACTGGGACAGGCGCACGAGTCGCGGGCCGCCAAACGTTCCGGCCAGGCCAAACTTGAAGACATCGATGCCGCCATCGACGCCTACAAGCGGGCCCTCAAACTCAAGCCGAGCTCATCCAAGGCAGAGGAGAAGATCATGAACCTGGGGATTGCGCGCATAAAGGTCAAGAAGAGCCTGCAGCAGTAATGGCCACCTACGCCATCGGCGACATCCACGGCTGCTATGACCAGCTGGTGGCCCTGCTGGCCAAGATCCAGCCCGGCCCGGATGACAAACTGATCTTCCTGGGCGACTACATCGACCGCGGGCCCGAGCCGCGCAGGGTGATCGAGATGCTGCTGGAGCTGCCCGCAATCTTCCTGCGCGGCAACCATGAGGATATGCTGCTGAACTACCTTGAGAACGGCAGCTATCGCGATGTCTGGCTGGCCAACGGCGGCCGCACAACCCTCAACGGCTACGGCGGTTCGCTACGCAATCTGAACATTCCGCCCGCACATCTGGAGTTCATCCGCAACACCAAGCTCTACCATGAGGATGATAACTACATCTATGTGCATGCCGGCCTGCAGCCCGACCTGCCCCTCAGCGAGCAGCCCAGCAAGGCCCTGCTCTGGTCGCGCTACGATTTCATCACCGCGCCTACCGGCCGCAACAAGAAGGTCATCTTCGGCCACACCCCCTTCTCGCTGCCCTATCTGGACGAGGACAAGATCGGCATCGACACCGGCGCGGTCTTCGGCGGCCGCCTAAGCGCCATCCGGCTGCCCGACGAAACCATCATAACGCAGGATGACTTATGAACTACTACCAGACCTTGGGCGTCAGCCGCGATTCCAGCGCCGCCGAAATCAAGAAGGCCTACCGCCAGCTGGCCCTCAAACACCATCCGGACGTCAATGGCGGCTCAGCCGAGGCCGAGGCGCGCTTCAAGGAGATCACCGAAGCCTACGGCGTCCTGATCGACCCGGACAAGCGCCGCCGCTATGACGCCGGGCCCAAGACCGGTTTCAACCAGAACACGGTCTTCAACGACATCTTCAGCCACGCCGAGTATATGGATGTCTTCAATGACCTGCCCATCAGAAAAGAGTGGCTGGAAAAGTTTCTGACCATCGGCGGCATGATCGCCTACGAGGCCCTGGTCTTCGGCGGCCGGCCCCATCAAATCCTGGGTCGCACCATGCTCAGGTTGGCGGCCGGCAAGGCCGGCAGCACCTTTCACAATGTCATGGACATCTATGAGGAGGTCAGGATTACGCCCGACATGGCTAAAAATGGCGGCCAGATCAGCCTGAGCTACCGGCCGGGATTCAAACAGAAGACCATCCGGGTCAAGGTGCCGGCCAACATCAACCGCCAGACAGTCTTACGGATTCCGGGAATGGGACGCAGCAACTTTGTAGGCAAGAGCGGCGATCTCTACTTGCAGGTGGCCATCACATCGGCCTGATAGGGCACGCAGCGGTTCTTGCCGTTGGTCTTGCCCCAGTACATGGCCTTGTCGGCAATCCGGATCAGATCATGGTAGTCGGAGGTGTCGTGCGGCAGGCTGGCCAGGCCAATGGTGACGCTGGAAGCCAGGCGCTCATTGACCGTATCACAGATACGCTGGGCAACAATCTGGGCCTCGCTGAGTGACGTCTCAGGGAATATAATGATGAACTCCTCGCCGCCATAGCGCGCCAGCACGTCGCAGTTGCGCGTGTTGTGGCGCAGGATGTGCGACAGCCCCTTGAGCAGCTCATTGCCCTCCTCATGGCCGTAGGTATCATTGTACTTCTTGAAATCATCAATATCGATCATGGCCAGGCTCAGGACATGCTCATAGCGCAGATGACGCTCAACCTCATGCTTGAGGGTCGCCACCAGGTGGCGGAAATTATTAAGCCCGGTCAGCTCATCGGTGCGCGAAAGATTGCGGTAGTATTCCGCCAGCTCGGCCTCCTCTTTCAGGCGAGCCGCCTCCATAACTCGATTGATGGTCATCATCAGATAGTCGAGCATGATCGGCTTGGTGATGAAATCAGCTGCGCCCAGCTTCATGCACTCCACCGCATCGCGGATGGTGCCGTAGCCGGTGATGATGATCACCTGCATCTGAGGCTTCTTCTCCTTGATTATCTTAAGCAGCTCGGTGCCCTCCATGCCGGGCATATGGATGTCGACAATCGCAATATTATATTGATTGCCGTCGATGAACTCCAAGGCCTGCTCGCCGGAAAGCGCAGTGGTGACCTCAAAATCTTCCTCACAAAGATAGTCATTGATCAGATCCAAGGTCTGCTGCTCGTCATCAACGACCAAGACCTTGTACTTAAAGCCAGTTTCGGCTTTTGGCATAATTAATCCCCTTAACAGCACATCAAGTTGCGTATCAGATATCCTATAATAACGGCCTTTGGGACTTCGATCATGAGCATAAAATATAAGCCGCCGCCGGGCGGGGTCAAAACACTCGACCTCATAAAATCAAGACTGTTTTTAAGTAAGCCGCATTTTTTTCCGAATATATATACTGCACTTTGCTCATGGAGGATTGTAAATGTCCAATAAGATTGTTGTTCATTACATTGATGGCAAAATCATCAAAGGCAACGGCTACGACTTCTCGCCCGAGAAGAAGAACTTCCACCTGATGCCGCTCAACGAAGAGGGGCTGGAGAAGATCATCAATGTAAAGCTCAGCCAGCTCAAAGCGGTCTTCTTCGTCAAAGACTATGACGGTAATCCGGAATACAAGGATGTCCCTGAATTCATTCCGGGCAAGAGCCCCTACGGCCATCGCATCCAGATAACCTTCAAAGACAACGAGCGCATGCTCGGTTCCACCCCGGGCTATGATCTTGACCGGCTGGGTTTCTTCTTCTTCCCGGCCGACCCCCAGAGCAACAACCTGCGCGTCTTCGTGGTCTCCAGCGCAGTTGAATCAATTGAAGAGGTGGAACTGGATTAATCAGGAGCGAGGGAAGAACTCCCTCGCTCCATTCTGTTAAATTGTTCTTTCGAGTACCCTTGCCAGCTGCTGGAAGTCTGAATCCTTCTCGATGAACTTGAGCATGGTCAGGCCGGTCTCCTCATCGATCAGATCCTCGAAGGGCACATATTTGAGGCTCAGCATCTCGCCGACACTGACCATACGGCCGCTCAAACCCTCCTCAACCATGGCCCGGCAGGCGCCCACGCCCAGCTGGGTGCTCAGGATGACGTCAAAGCCGGTCGGCGGGGCGCATCTGGTCTCATAACCGATCTGCTGCGGGATGAACTTGAACTTCTCGCCGGTGCGCTCCAAGTGCACGCGGGCCGCGGCGTCACTGAGCATCTTGCTGATGCCCACATTGGTCAGGACCACATTGCCGTGATTGTCGACCTCGTTGCCCTTGAGCTCGGCGGGCAGCTTGTCGGCCACACCCTCGGCCACACAGATCACGCCCCAGTTCCTGCCGGCCTTCTGACGGGCCACCACCAGGTCGGAGATCTCGGCGGCCAGCTCGTCCAGATCGACAACCTCACCTTCGATGTCCTCGACCGAGATCATGCGGGTGGCCTCACCCATGATGCCGGCGGCATAGGTCAGCCAGCCGGCCTTACGGCCCATGACCTCGGCGATGAACCAGTTGCCCGAGGTGTAGCTGTCAGCCATCAGGTTCTGAATATTCTTGCCAGCCCACTCGGCAGCTGAGAAGAAGCCGAAGGTCCAGTCGATGCCGTGGTAATCATTGTCGATAGTTTTGGGGACATGGACAACCTTGACCGGCCGCAGCCCCTCAACCTCCTGCTGAATACGGTGCACGAAGTTGGCGGTCTTCAGCGTGTCATCACCGCCGATGGAGATCAGCGCATCCACTTCCATATTATCAAAAGCCTTGAAGATGTTGACCAGCTTCTCATTCTTGGATGGATCACGCAGGTCGGCCCACTCCTTGATGGCCTTACCCGGATTGGCGCGCGAATTATGAATGATGATACCCTGGGTGTTGCGCAGCTCCTCGACCACCTCGATATCTAGTTTGATGTAGTGCTCGCCCTCAACCAGAGGCCGGTCGGCACTGAAGTTTTCCAGATTCTGATAACCGCGCAGGAAGCCGATCACCTCAACGCCCTTGCGGATAAAGGCTGTGGCCGCGGCTGAGATTACCGCATTGGCTGCCGGAGCCGGGCCGCCTGAAAATATAATTCCTACTCTTTTAATCTCACTCATCGATTCCCCCCTGCAGATAATTTGCTAGCAGATATATGGCATGCAGGGCAAAAACACAAGTCTCAATAACTTTACTTTTCCACACAAATCTAACACCAATTCTTCTTTTAAAGCAAAAATTTAGCCCAATTTCACTGTCAGTGTAGTTATCACACTCCCATGTCCCCCATTATGAACGGGATTAAAGTTTCTGAAGCGCCTATCCGTTAAAAGACCCCATGGACAGTAATCAGACAGGATTCTCGATAGAGAGAGACATCGACAGCATCCCCACCATATCTGCAAGCAAGACCAGACTATTCAACGTGCTGGAGGACAACAACGCCAGCATCGCCAAAGTTGAAGAGGTCATCGCCAGCGATCCGGCCATGGCCTCCAAAGTTATCAAGCTGGCCAACTCGCCCTTCTACCGCCACACCAAGGAGTCGGTCGGCATCCATGACGCCATCCTGACCATCGGCTTTGACATGGTCAAGTGCATCACCCTCTCAATCAGCGTTATGGAGACCTTCGGGTCAAATTCAAAAGTTACCGAGGAGCTCTGGCGCGCATCCTACATGACCGCCCTGAGCGCCATCGAATTCGGCCGCAACCGCAACGAGCGCGAATGGCTCTTCACCGGCGGCCTGCTGCACGACCTGGGACGCATGGTGCTGATCAGCAAAGCCGGCGAGCACTATCTGCCGCTAGTGGACAAGGAGGGCAACTGGCCCGACCTGGAGCAGGAGAAGGAAGTTTTCGGCCAGGACCACACCATTATCGGCTCCAACGTGGCCACCAGATGGCACTTCCCCCGCGAGGTGATCACCATCATCCACAATCACCACCAGCCCCTGGACCGCCTGAGCGCCATTGTCTACCTGGTCAATACCGCGCTCAAAAGAGTTGAGAACCACCAGAAGTATGAAGCCAAGGATGTACCGACCTACATCCAGAAACTGATCAATGAAGACATTAACGATCTGCTGAGTCGTATTGCTGCCAACTACAGCAAGAACCGCGACAGTATCGAGAATCTGATCTAGCAGAGAACCAAGGACATGAATACGATGAATGCATCTGAAGAGTGCAGTAAACGCGAGGCCCTGCTCCTCAATCTGTTGAATCAAACCTCCGGCTTCTACGAGGACACCATCGGTGTGCTCTCGGGCATCTTTAAACTTTCGGAATATGTGCGCAAAGGTTCGCCAGAGCAGGAGTTCTACGCCTATCTGGTCAACGTGCTGCTTGAGGAGTCACGCTGCGAAAACGCCTCAGTCTTCATGATTCAGGGCGACAAACTGGTCCTGATGGCCGCCGACGGCAGCGGACAGTCCTCCAACAAGCGCGTCGAGATCCCGCTGGGCGAGGGCGTGGCCGGACGCTGCGCCAAGGAGGGTCACTTCCTGCTGGTTTCGGACACCCAGAACTGCGAGTTCTTCAGCAACCGCCCCGACACCAAGGTGCGCCTGCGCTCCATGCTCTGCGTGCCCATCAAGGAGAGCGGCCAGACCATCGGCGTGCTCAACCTCTCCCACTCCCAACCCGACTTCTTCAGCGTCCACGACGTGCGCATCTTCGAACTGCTGGGCCTGCTGGTGGGCCAGATGCTGACCCTGCTCAGCATCTACGACGTCTTCAGACGCGAATACATCGACCTGGAACAGGCCATGCAAGCCAAGGACGCCGACCTCAAGACCATCTCGGCCAGCTACCGCAGCGTGGTCGACACCTCGGACGACATGATCCTCCTGACCGACGGTCGCGAGGTCAAGTTCTTCAACAAGGCGCTCATCTCGGCCCTGGGCAGGGCGCCCGAAAAACTGGGCGACATCTTTGAGGCCGAGATTGAAAGCGACATCCTGATGCGAATCGCCAAGCTGGCCGAGGATGAGGGCTGCGAACGCGAGCTGACCATCAACATCGGCGAGAAGCACAGCCTGATCTGCCAGCTGATGGTCAAGCGCATCCTCGACCAGCAGGCCCTCATCATCCTGCGCGACATCACCGAGAAGCGCAAACTGGAGCAGCGCCAGATGCAGACCGAGAAGCTGGCCTCCCTGGGCATGCTGACCTCGGGCATCGCCCATGAGCTCAACAACAAGCTGACGCCCATTCTGGGCTTCGCCGAGCTGATCGACACCTCCGAACTGCAGGCCAAGGACCGCGACCGCTTCGCCGTGATCGTCAATGCGGCCGACTCGGCCCGCAACATCATCGAGAGCCTGCTGACCTTCTCGCGCAATGTGCCGCCCCAGAAGAGCGTCTTCAACATTGACGATCTGATCGAGCGCACCATCAACCTCTACCGCCCCACCATGCGCAAGCGCTCCATCGAGATCCAGCATCAGCCCGGCGATGATCCGCTGATGCTGCAGGCCGACCTCAACTGCATGGAGCAGGTACTGGTTAACTTGATCAATAATGCTGTCGATGCTATTGGAGATAATCCGGGAAGGATTAATATTCTTTCCAGACGACAGCATGAGCATGTGGTTATCCAGATTGCCGATAACGGCCCAGGCATACCCGAACATGTGATGCCCAAAATATTCGACCCCTTCTTCTCCACCAAAGGCGTCGATTGCGGCACCGGCCTGGGACTGAGCATCTGCTACGGCATCATCAGCGACCACAAGGGAGAGATCGTGATGGAAAACACCGATGAAGGCGCGCAAGTAACTCTGCGCATGCCGCCCCATAAAGGCGGCAGCCATGAGTGTGAACATCCATCCAGCGAGGACAGCATGAGCACCCAGCAAGCCTCCGGCGACGGCTACATCATGGTTGTAGAAGATGAAGACGACCTGCGCGAGCTGATCGAAGACGCCCTGGAGCCCTACTACACCACCGTCAGCTTCTGCAACGGCCGCGAGGCCCTCAACAACCTCGCCGAGCGCAACTGGCAGCTGATCATATCCGACCTCAGAATGCCCGAAGTGGACGGCATGGAACTTTTCCGTGAAGCGATCCGCCTCAACCCGTCCCTGGAGCCGCGCTTCCTCTTCACCACCGGAGACACCTACGACCTGCAGGTCAAGGACTTCCTGGAGGAGACCGGCGTCGACTACCTCAAGAAACCGTTCCGCATCAAGGAGCTGCTCGGCCGCATCGAGCAGCGCATCGAGAGCAGCAGGGGGTGAAGATTGGATAAGAAGAATATCCTGGTTGTCGACGATGAAGAGATTGTCCGCTACTCGCTGGTCAATATCTTAAGCGCCCACGGATATAATGTTACCGGCGTCTCCTCGGCGGAAGATGCCCTCAAAGAGCTCTACGAGCACCCCTTCAACCTGGTCCTGACCGACCTCCTGATGGAGGGCATGGACGGCCTGGAGCTGCTGGAGAACATCAAGGTCATCTCGCCGCGCACCATGGTGATCGTCATCACCGGCTACGGCTCCATCAAGACCGCCGTGACGGCGCTGCGCCTGGGGGTCTACGACTACCTGCTCAAGCCCTGCGATGAGGAGGAGCTGATCCTGCGCGTCAACCGGGCCCTCGAGATGCAGCACTACGGCGCCGAACAGCGCCGCCAGCAGGAGGCATCCGCCATCTCCAAGACCTCGGTGACCCTCTCAGACCAGATCAACACCCCGCTCAACATCATCCTGGGCAATGTTGAGATCCTGCAGATGTCGCCCGACGTTGAGGATATCCCCAAGATCCAGCAGATTCTGCAGACCATGGAGACCCAGATCTTCAAAATCAAAGAGGTTATGGAGAAGCTGACCAGCATCAGCAGCGCCGAAACAAAGAAATATACAACCATGAAAAATTATGAAATGATAGACATAAGTGATGGAACAAACAGTGAATAAAAACCATATCCTGGTTGTCGACGACTCAATCGATCTGGCCGGCGTCATCGCCGACTTCCTGAGCATGTTCGACTACGAGGTCTACACGGCCAATGACGGCCTGCAGGCCCTGGAAATTCTGCAGCACAAACCCATGGACCTGGTGGTTTCAGACATTCACATGCCCCACATGGACGGCTTCCAGCTGATCAGTGAGATCAAGGGGCGCTACCCCGAGATCCCGGTCGTCCTGATTACCGGCTTCAGCGTCAGCGAAGCCAAGAAGACTGCCTTCGAGAAGGGCGCCGAGGCCTTCGTGGCCAAACCCTTCCACCTCAAGGAGCTTAAAGCGGTTGTGGACTCAATCTGCAGCCATTGATCCGGCCAGCATAGCGCCCAACCTGCGATAATCCATGAACCCTTCGACCGAGACGGCCATGACGCCGAAGTCGGCCAGATAGACACCGTACTGGCGGGTCGGCGAACTGAATACGATCACAGGCCGATCCTCCATGATCATGATCAGACCATCCTTCTGCTGCATGATCCACTCCGGCAGCAGCGACGCCTTGGGCCCCATCAGGACGGGATTGAAGCGCGTACTCAGAATCGTGACCATCAGATCAAAAGAGCTCGTCCCATCAATGCCGCCCATGAATGTTCCCAGTATAGGACCCCTAAGGCCGCGGCGCCAATCATCCTCGCCGGGCAGGGCCTCCAGCAGCACCACACTGCCGCGCACCTCATCCTCCAGCGAATAGAAGTAGAGCCCCTCGGCGGTCGGCTCAAAGTCCAGTTCGGCCGGCAGACAGAGGTCGAACGTCGGCCCCGAGGCCTCGCGGCACTCATATTCAGCGGCCACAAAGCGCTGGGGTTTGATGAAAAGCGCCGGCGAATTGCTGCGGGCAATGCCGATATAGAATCCATAGACGCTCAGGGCGATAATCACCACCCCCAGCAAAAAACGCATCCCTGGATTTTCCTGCCTTTGCTCTAGAACCATTTAGGATTGATGGGCTTATCGGAAATCTCGCCCTCTCCTTTTCGTTCCGGCGCTTCAAAGTCGGGAGTTTCAGCGTAGTCCTCAAACTCCTCGTCTTCAGTCAGGTCGCTAAAATCCTTGCCCAGCAGCCGTCCCAGAAACTTCATCAACTGCGGGAGCAGCAGAAAAGCGATGAACAATAGCGGTATAAGATTCTCAAATGTTCCATTACCCATATCAAACCTCTATCATAAAGCCCCTGCCAAAAAAAATACCTTTTTACGTCCACTAAAACGACAGCGCTTGTGATGGCCGGAGGGATAAAGTATAATGGCCCCATTCGATCCCGGATGGGGGTCGTCATATGGATTTCACGAGGAGAGTTAAATGGGCTGTATCAAAGGCATCGATCCGCTCCTGCTTCAGGCCATTACAAAGGACATCAATGATCTGATCATCATCTGGGACCAGCAGATGATTCCGCAGTACGTCAGCCCGTCCATCTCCCGGCTCATGGGATTCAAGCCTGAAGAGATCCTCGGCATTCGCCCCGACCCCCAGACCATGACCAGATTCATGCCGCCCAGAGCCATTGACAAGGCCATGCAGAGCATCACCATGCTGCCTCAACACATCAGCCAGATGCCAACCATCACCCTCGAACTGCTCAACAGCGACGGCCGGACCATCCTGACCGAGTCACGCATCAACCCCTACCGCAGTCCCGCCGGGGAGCTGCTCGGCTTCATCTCCGTCACCCGCGACATCAGCGCGACGGCGATCACCTCCCAGGAGAACTACCGCCACCTGATCGAAAACCTGAACGACGTCACCTTTTCGGTTTCCTGCAGCGGGCAGATCCTCTATGTCAGCCCCCTGATCAGATCCATCACCGGCTACCAGCCGGAAGATTTTCTCAGCCTGCCCATTGAAGATTTCATCCATCCCGATGATTTCAGAGTGCTGGCTGCCGACTTTGAATCGATCCTGGCCAGCCGGCAGGAGTACGCGCCGATCCACAAGTTCCGCCTGCGGCACCGCGACGGCTCCACCGTCCACCTGCGCTCATCCACCAAGGTCAATTACCACGACGACCAGATCGAGGGCTTCACGGGCATCATCTCCGACATCACCGAACAGGTCGAGATGAAACGCGCCCTGGCCGAGTCTGAAAATAAGTTCCGCACCATTATCGAAAACATCAATGACATGGCCTTCTCCATGAATCCGGAAGGCTATTTCACCTATGTCAGCCCCCAATGCCTGAACATATCGGGCTTCGACCCCCAGGAACTGCTCAACTCTCACTTCAGCAAATTTGTCCACCCTGAAGATCTGGAACAGCTGGCCGAGCTTTTTTTCAAAGGCGTTGCGACCGGCCAGTATCCGGACAAATTTGAATTCCGGCTGCACCATAAAAATGGCCGCATCCTGCATGTGCGCACCTCCAGCCACATCACCTTCGGCAAAAACGGCCAGGCCACCGCCATGCACGGGGTTATGAGCGACATTACCGCCACCAAGGAGCAGGCCATGCTGCTCAAGGAGAGCGAACAGAAGTTCCGCAAGCTGGCCGAAACCCTGCCGCAAACGGTCTTCACCACCGATGCCGCCGGCAACTTCACCTACGCCAACCGCCAGGGCCTGGAGTTCTTCGGCTACACCTGGGAAGATATCGAAAGCGGCCTGAACCTGCTGGACATGCTGGTGCCGGATGAACACGAATACGCCACCCAACGCTTCACCCAATATGTGCTGGCCGGTAAACCCTCCACCGGCAACAAGTGGACCGCCCAACGCAAGGACGGCTCCACCTTCCCGGCCGACATCTACCAGAACGCCGTCTTCAAGGATGGCGAGGTGGTCTCGACCACCGGCATCGTTGTCGACCTGAGCGAACGCATCCAGCGCGAAAACGATCTCAGAAAGGCCAAGGAGGAGACCGAGGCCATCAACCGCGAACTGGAGACCACCATCAAGCGGGTCAACAAACTGGCCGCCAGCGCCGAGATGGCCAATGTGGCCAAGAGCGAGTTTCTGGCCAACATGAGCCATGAGATCCGCACCCCCATGAACGGGGTCATCGGCATGATCGAACTGCTGCTGGGCACCGACATGACGCCCGAGCAGCGCCGCTATGCCGAAACCATCCAGAGCAGCGGCGACGCCCTGCTGACCCTGGTCAACGATGTGCTGGACTTCTCCAAGATTGAAGCCGGCAAACTGGAGCTCGACAGGACCAGCTTCGACCTGCATCAGCTGATTGAGGAGCTCTGCGACATCGTCGGCTACCGCGCCCATGAAAAGGGTCTGGAGCTCTCCTGCATCATCGAGAACGACGTGCCCACCAGCCTGGTCGGCGACCCCAGCCGCATCCGCCAGATCCTGATCAACCTGACCGGCAACGCCATCAAGTTCACCGACCATGGAGAGATCGTCATCCGGGTCTCCCTGGCCGAGCAGACCGACAAGCAGGCCATCCTGAGCTTCAGCGTGGCTGATACCGGCATCGGCATCAGCCGTCACAGCGCCCACCGGCTCTTCAACGCCTTCACCCAGGAGGACGCCTCCATCACCCGCAAGTATGGCGGCACCGGACTGGGCCTGGCCATATCCAAACACCTGGTGGAGATGATGGGCGGCAAGATCGGCGTGACCCCCAACCGCGAAAACGGCTCCACCTTCTGGTTCACGACCCTGCTGCACAAGCAGACCCGGGAGAACCGCGCACTGCCGTCATCAACCCACCATCTGGCCGGCAAGCGCATCCTGATTGTGGATGATCACTCAATCAACCGCGAAATCATCTCAGGCCACCTCGAACACTGGAACGCCATCAGCGCCGCCGCCCCCGACGGCGAGTCGGCCCTGGAGATGCTGCACGAGGCCGCGCTACAAAAGCTGCCCTTCCAGCTGGCCATCATCGACATGCAGATGCCGGGTATGGACGGCGAAACCCTGGGCCGGATAATCATGGCGGATCCGGAGCTCAAGCATATGCCGCTGATCATGGTGACCTCCAGCGATCTTCCCGGCGAAGCGGCCCACATCAAGAAGCTGGGTTTCTGCGACTACATCAACAAACCCATCAAGCGCAGCGTGCTGGCCGCCAGCATCGCAAGCGCCCTGCGCTCGCGCAGCGAGAACGCCGCCGGCACCCGTAAAAGCAGCTCGCCGAAGGAGATCAACGTCCTGGTGGTTGAGGACAACCAGGTCAACCAGGTCGTGGCCAGCGGCATCCTGCAGACTCTGGGCTACCGCTCATCGGTGGTTGCCAACGGCCAGGAGGCCATCGACCGCCTGCGCGCAGACAAGAGCGTCGACCTGATCCTGATGGACATCCAGATGCCGGTCATGGACGGCATTGAGGCCACCCGCATCATCCGCGATCCGCGCCACCCCGGCCTCAACCATGACATCCCGATCATCGCCATCACGGCCCACGCCTTGAAACGCGACCGCACCAACTGCCTGAACTGCGGCATGGACGATTACATCACCAAGCCGTTCAAGCCCCAGGAGATCGATGCCGCCATCCGCAAACACTTCAATATCGGATCCCTGGACACCGCCAGCGCGCCCGAAAATTTCCGCGACCCGCTCGAGATCTTCAACCGCCAGATCTTCCTCAAACGGGTGAACGGCAATGAGAAACTGGTGGACAAGGTGCTCAAGGTCTTTCTCAACAACACACCCAAACTGATCAGCCAGCTCAAGAGCGCCCACCGGAACCAGGATCACGAGAGCCTGCGTATCGCCGGCCACACCATCAAAGGGTCGTCCGCCAACATCGAAGCGCCGCTTTTGCGCGAGATCGCCTGGCAAATAGAGCAGGCCGGCAGCGCCCAAAACCTCGAGCAGGCCGCGGCCCTGATCCAGCAGCTGGAGGAGGAGTTCGACACCTTCCAGCGCCATCTGGCCGACCTGCAATAAGCCGCACCCGATCCCCCTTTGAACAATAAACAGTTGACACATCCCGGCGGCCTATCTATGGTTGCCAGCGGTGGGGGTGGCTAAAGCGCCTGAGATCATACCCTTTGACCTGATCTGGATAATGCCAGCGTAGGGAGATTAAATGAAATATTATTTCACTTCAACAACAGCCAGCACTTACCCGAGGAATCCGCATGAAGAGTGACATTGCCCGCGCCGTTGACGCCAACCTCAACCGCATCACCGAAGGCCTGAGGGTCGCCGAAGACATCTTCCGCTACACCTTTGACAACGCCGAGATCCAGCAGCAGCTAAAACAGATCCGCCACGCAGTCTGCGCGGCCTGCCCGGCCGAGAACTATATCTCTGCACGGGCCGCCGGCAGCGACGTCGGCTTTGCCGCTAAAGGCCAGCTCGAGTACGAGCGCGAGAGCCTGAACGACATCATGCGCTCCAACCTGAAGCGCGTGCAGGAGGGCCTCAGGGTCATGGAGGAGCTCTTCAAGCTCGAAGATCCGGCCACCTCCGAGACCATGAAGGGCCTGCGTTACAAGATCTACGACCTGGACCGCGACATCCTCAAGGCTATGCAGCGCAAAACGCTGGGGCGCGGCCTCTACCTCGTGCTGACCAACCCGAGCGCCGGCTATCAGAAGCTGACCGAGCTGGCCGTCGAGGCCGGGCTGCCGGCCGTGCAGCTCAGATACAAGGGCCGCGACATGGCCGAGATGCTCAAGATTGCCCGCCAAATGCGCTCTATCACCACGGGCAGCGAGACTCTCTTCGTGGTCAACGACCGCCCCGACATCGCCCTCCTGAGCGACGCCGACTGCCTGCACATCGGTCAGAGCGACCTGCCGCCCGTTGAGGCCCGCAAGCTGGTGGGCGACATGCTGCTGGGACTCTCGACCCACAACCTGGACCAGGTGCAGGCTGCCAACGACGAGCCGGTGGACTACATCGGCTTCGGCCCGATCTATGTGACCAATTCCAAGGAGATCCCCGACCCCGTGGTGGGACCGGACCTGCTGGGCCAGGCTCACAAAGTTGCCCGGCACCCCATCGTGGGCATCGGCGGTCTGGACCTCACGCGCATCAACAATCTGGATAAAACTGCATGCAACAACGTGGCTGTCATCAGGGCCGTCACCGAAGCCGACGACCCGCTTGAGGCCATGCAGACCATCAATAACGCATTTCTGGAGATATAATATGACTACACTTAAGAGAAAAGCAGAGCAGGGCCTGATAACCCCCGAAATGGAGGCCGCCGCCGCCTTTGAAGGCATCGACGCCGAAATAATCCGCGCCGGCCTGGCCGACGGCACAATCGCCGTCCCCAAGAACAAAAACCGCAACTTCGAACACATCCGCGCCATCGGCAAGGGCCTCAAGACCAAGGTCAACGCCAACATCGGCGCCTCGCCCTACCACACCGACCTCAACGAGGAGATGGAGAAGCTGGAGGCCTGCATCAAGTACGGCGCCGACGCCGTCATGGACCTCTCGCTGGGACCCGAGCAGATCAACATCCGCCGCGAGGTCCTCAAGCGCTCCAGCATCATGGTCGGCACCGTGCCGCTCTACCAGACCGGTTTCGAGATGGCCGCCTCCAAGCGCGACGTGGTCAACATGACCATCGACGACTTCCTCAGGACCATCGAGAAGCAGGCCCAGGAGGGCGTCGACTTCATGACCATCCACTCGGGCATCAATCTCAACTCGGTGCACGCCATGGACAACGACCCGCGCCTGCTCAACGTCGTCAGCCGCGGCGGCTCCATGCTGGTGGCCTGGATCCGCGAAAACCAAAAAGAGTCACCGCTCTACGAATACTATGACGACATCCTCGACATCCTGGCCGAGTATGACGTGACCATCTCGCTGGGCGACGGCATGCGTCCCGGCGCCGTTGTCGACGCCACCGACCGCGCCCAGATCTCCGAGCTGATCACTCTGGGCGAGCTGACCGAGCGCGCCTGGGCCAAGGGCGTCCAGGTCATGATCGAGGGTCCCGGCCACGTGCCGCTCAACCAGGTTGAGGAGAACATCCGCATCCAGAAGTCGCTCTGCCACGGCGCGCCCTTCTATATCCTGGGCCCGCTGGTGACCGACTGCGCCGCCGGCTACGACCACATCGCCGGCGCCATCGGCGGCACCCTGGCCGCCATGCACGGCGCCGACTTCCTCTGCTACCTGACCCCGGCCGAGCACCTCAAGCTGCCCGAGATCCAGGACGTCATCGACGGCGTCGTGGCCTCCAAGATCGCGGCCCACGCCGCCGACCTGGCCAAGGGCATGGAGTACGCCTGGCAGCGCGACCGCGCCATGGCCCAGGCCAGAAAAGACCTCGATTGGGACAAGCAGATCAGCCTGACCTTCAACCCCGAGAAGGCCCGCGCCATGCGCGAGTCCAGCGAGATCGGCGATGACAAGGTCTGCACCATGTGCGGCGAGTTCTGCTCGATCAAGAGAATTAACGAATACAGCAAATAATAATCAGGGGGGGCTTTATGCCCCCTCAATGTTCGAAGACGATCTCTTTAGCGCTCACCCCAGCGATTGAGTTGACCTTACCTTTGAGCTCCAGCATCTTATCCAGATTATCCAGCAGCTCCAGAATGATGATGCCGTTGCCGGAGCAGAAATTCTCCTCGGCATCGTGCAGGCCCAGGCGGGTCTTGATGTAGCAGCCGAAATCCGAAAGCACCGCCTGCAGGTCAGAGGCGTGCTGGGTGCGATTGGTGACATGAATGGCCAGGATCAGATGTTTCTCATCTTTCATATCTTCCTCCTCAAATGCGGATAGGGATATGATAGATCTCACATCTGGATTTTAAAGAGGTTACATATCAAAAACTATGAATCATCATCAGACAACCAAGCACTAAATGTTACAATCTTCCACTCTGAACGAATTTCTCGAAGAAGATACGAGTACATTACCGACTTACCATCCAGAATCTCTTCAACCTCAAGATCAACATCGCCCCACTTTGCCGCAGGCACAACGTCACCCCACTGCACAACCTCATTGGCCCCATAAACCGTGTTTTTCTTGATTTCAAAGCCTGCGATATTTATTGCCTGTTGCAGCGCATAGCCATACTCCTTAGCAACAAAACAATCGTAGACCGCGACCGGATCGCCTTTTCTAACTGCATCAATATAGGTTGAAATTGTAGCTTCAGGGGTTGAATATTCTGCGGCTACAGAAAAACTCGCTACAAAGATTAAACTTAATAACATTAAAATTTTCTTCATAGATTATACTATCTGCGCCACACTCCCACTCCCGAGGAGAGTAAACGATTCTCTATTCGTTTTCTGATTCTGCCGTAGCCGTCGCCGCCACAATCTCATCCCAGATCTGCTCCAGCCCGGCCTTGTCCAGCGACGAACAGAGCAGGGGCGTAATGCCGCACTGCTTCTTGATGCGCGCGATGTTCTTCTGATACTGGGAGCGCTTCAGTTTGTCGGCCTTGGTGGCGATCACCAGGGCTTTGGCTTCCGTCTCCTTGACCAGGTCGAGGGCCATGAACTCCTCCTCGCGCACGTCGCGGCGGATATCCACCAGCACCAGCAGCAGCTTCAGGTTCTTGTTGTTGTGGAAGTAGCGCGCGGCCAGCTTGCCCCACTCATCCTTCATGCCCTGCGGCACCTTGGCGTAGCCGTAACCCGGCAGATCGACCATGTAGATGGATGGCAGATCAACCATGTCGATCTGAAAATAGTTGACGTTGCGGGTCTTGCCGGGCTGTTTACTGGTCCTGACCAGCGAGCGGCGGTTGAGCAGCGCGTTGATCAGCGAAGACTTGCCCACATTGGAGCGGCCGGCAAAGGCGACCTCGGGCAGTTCGGGCAGATCCTCATAGACACTGCCAACATACTCGGCGTTTCTGATTTTAACGTTCATAGAGTCCTCATATAGTCGCTTACGCGCCTGATCCCTTCGATGATGTTATCTTCGGAGTTGGCGTAGGAAAATCTGATATAACCTTCGGCGCTGGGCCCGAAATCAATGCCCGGAGTGACGCCCACACCGGTGGCCCGCAAAATATCGAAGGCCAGTTTATGCGAATCGTTTGTGATATGGCTCATGTTGGCCAGCACATAGAAGGCACCGGTGGGTTCAACCTCCACGTTGAATTCACGCATGGCATCCAGCATGCTGCGCCGGCGCCCGGCAAAGACGCTGTGCATGCGGGCCACATCAGCGCTCGCTTCACGCAGGGCGGCCACCCCGCCCCACTGGGCCATGGAGGGCGCGCAGATGTTGAGGTTCTGATTGATCTTCTGCACGCTGCGGATCAGCGTTTTGGGGAAGATGGCCCAGCCCAGGCGCCAGCCGGTCATGGCCCAGGCCTTGGAGAAGCCGTTGATGACGATGGCTTCATCGCTGTACTCCAGCATGCTGCGCTGCTCGCCCTCGTAGATCAGGCCGTGGTAGATCTCGTCTGCAATAATTGGCAGCCCCAGTGAGCAGAGAGTGCGCATATGCTCGCCGTCCAGGCAGATGCCGGTCGGGTTGGCCGGCGAGTTGGTCATGATGGCGCGGGTTCTCTCGGTGATCGCCGCTTTGACCTTCGCCGGATTGAGCTGGAAGCCGTCTTCACGCCCGGTGGGCACCAGAACCGGTTCCACATCCAGAGTGCGCGCAAAGTTGGGGTAGCAGGCGTAGTAGGGGTCAGCCATGATGACCTGGTCGCCGGCGTCGCAGAGCACGGCGTAGGCCAGCAGCAGGGCCGGCGAAGAGCCGGAGGTGACGAAGACCTGGTCGGGCTCAACCTTGACGCCGTAAGTCTGCATATAGTGCTCGCAGATGGCTTCACGCAGCTCAACAATCCCCTGGGAGTGGGTGTAGTGGGTGCGGCCCTCGCGCACAGCCCTTATAGCCGCCTCCTGAATGCAGGCCGGCGTATCAAAGTCGGGCTCACCCACCTCCAGATGAATAATGTCACGACCCTCAGCGGCCATGGCATGCGCCTCTTCCAGCACATCCATGACCAGGAAGGATGATATCTCCTGTGCTTTTCTTGAAATACGCATGCTCACCCTATAGCAGAGCCCAAACCTGATGGGGAGATCTTTTATTATAAATCAGGCAAGCCGGTGCTCAGAACCAGAATCCATCACAGATGTTATCCTCATAATTTACACATTAGGCGCATCGAATGACTTTCAATCCCCAAAAATCAAAAAGATATTGCACCAGACAGCATATCCAATTATAAATCATACTCATAGAATGTTTTTAATTTAATACACCAGGAGGAACACATGGCACCTAAAGCAAATCTTGGCATGACCCGCCGCAGCTTCATCAAGACATCCGGCATGGCCGGCGCGGCGATCGGACTAAACCCCAAACTAAATTTGATGGCAGCCGAGGTCTGTCCCGTCAGAACCGATCTGGGCGTAAACCCCACCGGCGGCAGCGGCATTCCCTACAACCTGCTCAACTTTGCCCAGGTCAGCGATATCCACATCACCGACACCACCAATCCGCTGAGAGCCAAGGCGCTCGACAGCATCGCCTCGCCCGCAACCCGCCCCCAGGAGCACCTCTCGGTCAAGACCTGGGAGGCCACCATCAAATCAATCAACGCCGAGATCGAGAATGAAAAGCTGAGCTTCCTGATCTCAACCGGCGACCAGGTCGACAACGCCCTGGAGCATGAGGTCAAATGGCTGATCGATGCCGCCGACGGCAGCGATCCGGATCAAACCTATAAAGCCCTGGAGGGCACCCGACCCAACGACCAGAGCACAGTTAAGGTTCCCTCCCTCGAGCCCGAGGCCATCAACATGCCCTGGTACCTGGCCCTGGGCAACCACGACGTCATGGTCATCGGCAACTTCAACGTCCGCTTCATAGAGGAGGTGCTGGGCGGCTTCATGGATCTGCTCAAGCAGTTTGATCCCCAGTGGGACTTCAACCTCACCGACCTGGGCGAATATATCGATACCGTTCAAAGGAGCCAGACCGAGTCATACTGGAGCCGCTTTGAAGGCATGAGCTCTGACGGCTACTACAGCTTCAGCCCCAACCCCTACACCCACTGCATCGTGCTCAACACCACCAACGACAACTGGCTGGAGGGCCTGAGTGATGCCCAGGGCAAGAGCATCACCAAGGGCTACCTCGAAGAGAATTCAGCCAAGCTTATTAAGCTGGCCGCCAACCTCAAGGCCGGCAACGATCCGCAAATGCTGATCGACCAGCTCTTGGAGCAGACCTTTGCCGACTTCAGCAGCTGGGCCGACAAGAACGCCTACCGCTACGGCGTGGGCCAGACCAAATGCCTCGCTGACAATGACGGCATGATCGGCGGCCTCTCCCAGGGTACCCTCGACAAGCCCCAGTATGAGTGGATGGTAGGCGAAATACTCAGCAACCAGGACAAGCTGGTCATGGTCTTCTCGCACCACGGCCCCGACTCATTCCTGACACCCCCGGGCAACATCGGTCCCAACCAGTTCATCGAGACCCTGCAGGAGTTTGACAACGTCATCGCCCACATTCACGGCCACACCCACTACAACCTGATCGAGCCCAGCTTCGGCGTCAAGACCCTCGATCTGGGCAAGCCCAGGAAGAACGGCGGCTACTGGGACATCACCACCAACTCGCTGGCCGAATACCCCATGGAATGGCGCCGCATCAGAATCATCGATGACGGCAACGGCTGCGGCCGCATCTGCTGCCAGATGCATGAACACGCCTACGACACAGGCTATGAAGTTGCCAAGGCCGATCCACAGGCCAAAGATGAACTGGACACAATGTATGGCGATGATCTAAGCCGTAACGTCGACCTGATCTTCGCCATGCCCGAGCGCGTGCAGCAGAACATCAGCCTCAATCCGCCCAGCACCAAGGAGAGCGCCGTCAGCGCCGAAGACATCGCAAATGCCACAGCCATCTACGCCAATGACACCACCGACCAGCGCTGCTTCGTGGCCACCGCCGCCTTCGGCAGCTCAATGGAGCCCGAAGTCCTGAGCCTGCGCCGCTACCGCGACCAGGTGCTCAAGCAGACCAAAGCCGGCCGCATCTTTATCCAAACCTACTACAGACTCAGCCCGCCCCTGGCGCGCCTGATCGCCAACGACCCGATACTGAAAAGCCTGAGCCGCAGTGTGCTCAGGCCAATCATTGCGCTGCTTAAACTGCAACGCAAAATTTAACGTGTACGGAGGGTGAGGCTAGTCCTCATCCTCCAGATCCATCAAAATCTGGTTAATCTCAACCTCGGTGGATTTGAGCTTATCCTTCAGGAACTTAATCATCTTGGCGGCCGACTTGACGGTTGTGCCCAGCTCATCGATGGCCACCTCGCCGCGGTTCATTCTGTCCACCACATCCTCAAGTTCACCCAAAACTTCCGAATATTTTTTAGCCATTGTTCTGCTCCTTTACTGTACTGATAATACGGCCGTCGCTGAGGACGGTGGTCAGATCTTCGCCAGGCTTGACATCCGCCACCGAGCGCAGCGGCCGGCCGGCCGCATTCAGGGCGATGCTGTAGCCGCGTTTGAAAAGTTCAGCCGGATTGAGCAGCTCGATGATCTGCTGTTTCAGACCGAGCCCCTCGTGCTGACGGCTCAAACTCTGACCGGCGGCCAGCTTCAAGCGGTTGAGCTGCTGCAGCAGATTCTGATTGAGCCGCGCCTGCTGCTGGGCGTAGGCCAACCGCAGATCGGCCGCCACCCGGCTTAAAAACCCCTGCTGCCTCACCAGGCTGGAGTTAACCAGCTGCCCGAAGACGCTGGCCGTCATGTTGAGCCTGTCCGTGGCCGCCTTGACCTGCAGGTGGGTGTCCTCAATAATTATGCGCCTGGCATCAACCAAACTCTGCCAGACCTCGTCCAATAGCCCGACCAGAAAATTGGCCGTATCGGTCGGCGTCACCCTGTGGCTATGGGCCACCATGTCGGCCACCGAAAGATCGATCTCATGGCCAATGCCGGTGATGACCGGCACCGCACTCCCGGCGATGGCCCGGCTGATCTTGATGTCGTCAAAGTAGAAGAGGTCGCTCTTGGAGCCGCCGCCACGCGTGATCACGATCACGTCCGAGTTGTGCTGCAGCGAGCGGATGCCGCGCACCACCTCGGGGATGGTGGCCACGCCCTGCATATGGGCGTCATAGAGGTTAACCTTGAAGGCGTAGCCGCTGGCGCTGATGATGGAGATGAAATCATTGTAGGCCGCCGAGCCCTCCGAGGTGATCAGGCCGATGGTCAGCGACAGGCGCGGCATGGCCAACTGCTTGTTGAGCTCCAGCAGCCCCTCATTCTTGAGCTCTTCCAGCGTTTGAGCCCGCTTGCGCGCGATGGCGCCCAGGGTATAGCCCGGATCGACGCCGGCCACGATCAGCTGGTAGCGCCCCTCCTTGACAAACATGTCCACGCGCGCCTTGAGCCGCACCTCCATGCCGTCATTCAGCTCCATGCGGTCCAGACCGGCCCGGCGCAGCTCCTGCTGCCACTTCAGGATGGAGCTGCTGAAAAAGGCGCAGCTGATCTTGGCAATATACTGGTCGGCCTCAGCCTTCTCCACCAGATCAAAGTAGCAGTGACCCGACTTGAAGTGGCGCTTGAAGCCCGAAATTTCGCCCACCACCCAGATCTCCGGGCCGAAGGTCGTCGAGAGCACGTTGCGCGCTATCTGATTGAGTTGCGATACCCTTAATTCATCCACTCTGCACCAATATCAGATATTCCCAGAACTTTTCAAGGTCAGGCCACAATAATCATGCTACGCAATTAATATTTGCGAACCGGATTCGCCAATGATATATTCGGCTCAAATAACGGAGGTTCAGACCTATGAAACGTTTTCAAGCAATCGAATTTGAAGATTACGACTGGTTCCCCACCACCCTGCGCAACTTCATGACCGATGTCTACCATCAGAACATGATCCAGTTCAAACTCTACAACTGCATCGCGCCGCTCTTGAAGAGCGCCATGCTCAAGAGCGGACACAACACCATCATCGATCTCTGCTCGGGCGGCTCCGGCCCCCTGGCCCAGATTCAGCAGGCCTTGAGCGACCTGGACCATGAGGTGACCGTCACCCTGAGCGACAAGTATCCCAACATCCCGGCCTTCAAGCGCATGCAGCAGGAGACGGTTGGCAAGGTCGGTTTCCATGCCAAACCGGTCGATGCCACGGATGTGCCCGAAGCCATTGAGGGCTTCCGCACCATCTTCTCGGCCTTCCACCACTTCCCGCCCCAGCTGGCGACCCAGATCCTGCAGGACACGGTCAACAAGCGGGCCTCAATCGGCATCTTCGAGCTCTCCAACCGCACCCCGTCGGCCTTTTTGCAGGTCATGCTGGGCGGGCCCATCGGCCAGATCTTCATGGCCCCGCGCATGAAGCCCTTCAGCTGGTTGCGCCTGCTGCTGACCTACATCCCGGTCATCCCGCTGCTCTGCATCTGGGACGGCACCGGCTCCAACCTGCGGGCCTACGACCCTGCCGAGCTCATGGAACTGGTCAGCCGAGTCGAGAACCACGAGAACTACGACTGGCAGAGCGGTATCCAGAAGGGTGACATGGCCGGCATCAAAATCACCTATCTGATCGGCACCCCCAAGGCCGCCGAAGCCCGAGCCTGCGCCTAAAACATCCATGCGCCTCCCCCATCTTGGGGGAGGCTATCCTTCGATTGACACACGCCCGGCATATCAGTAGTATTTAGCCACATTTACTGAAGGAGAGCCCATGGAATACAAAGCCCTGCAGGTCACCATTGAGGACAACATTGCCTTTATCCACATGAACCGCGAAGAGCGCTACAACATCCTCTCCTTCACCATGCTAAATGAGCTCTACCACGTCTTCGCCCACCTGCTGCCCGAAAACGAGCAGATCCGCGTGGCCGTGCTGACCGGCGGCAAGAAGTGCTTCTCGGCCGGCATGAACCTCAAGGCCGTCACCACCGAGGAGAACGGCAAGGTGGCCCGCTACGGCGAACTGACCGTGGCCGTCTACACCAAGATCATGGACTATGACGGCATCCTGCTCTGCGCCGTGGACGGCATCGCCATGGGCGGCGGCTTCAACCTGGCCCTGATGGGCGACCTGATCATCTGCTCCGAGGCGGCCATCTTCTCGCACCCCGAGATCAAGATGGGCCTCAACCCGATCCTGACCCCCATGCTGAGCCGTATCGGCCTGACCCGCACCAAGGAGCTGGCCCTGCGCGGCGATCCCATCGGCGCCCAGAAGGCCTATGACATCGGCCTGATCAACCGCGTGGTCGGCCCGGACGAATTTGAGGCCAAAACCCTGGAGTGGGCCCGTCAGCTGGCCAAACGCCCGCCCGAGGCCGTGCGCATGCTCAAGCGCTCCTTCGACGTGGTGCCGCGCCTCAACACCAAGAGCGCCCTCGAGTATGAGATCGAGATGTCGGCCCTGCTGATCAGCTCCAACGCCGATGTGCGCGGCCGCATGCGCAAGATTATCGAGAAGGGCAAAGAGTAACCCTTGAATACCTTCCCGTTTTGCTCTAGGGGATAGCCATGGAAAGTTTTGACATCATCGTGGTCGGCGGCGGACATGCCGGCGCCGAGGCCGCCCATGCCGCAGCCCGCCTGGGCCTGAGCGTCGGCCTCTTCAGCATCAACATGGACACCGTCGGGCGCATGCCCTGCAGCCCCTCCATCGGCGGCCTGGCCAAGTCGCACCTGGTCAAGGAGATCGACGCCCTGGGCGGCATCATGGGTCAGGTGGCCGACAAAACCGCCATCCAGTACCGCCTGCTCAACACCCGCAAGGGCCCGGCCGTGCAGGCCACCCGCACCCAGAACGACCGCTTCCTCTATGAGCAGGAGATCAAGGCACGCCTCGAGAAGCTGGTGCAGCTCAAGCAGTTCCGGGTCGACTCCATCGAGATTGAGAACGGCCAGGTCTGCGGCATCCGGACCCAGTTTGATGAGTTCTACGCTGCCAAGGCCGTGATCATTGCCGCCGGCACCTTCCTGGCCGGCGTCATCCATATCGGCCAGACCCAGTTTGCGGCCGGCCGCAGCGGCGAGGAGGGTTCCTACGAGCTGGCCCAGTCGATCAAAGATCTCGGCCTGGTTACCGGCCGCCACAAGACCGGCACCCCGCCGCGTCTCAACCGCCACACCATCGATCTAGGCAAACTGCAGGAGCAAGTTCCCGAATATGGCCGGCTGCCCTTCAGCCTGGATGCCGCCGCCAATGATCTGCCGGCGGTCAGCTGCCACATCGGCCGCACCAGCAGCGCAACCCACGCGATCATCCGCAGGAATATCGAGCTCAGCCCGCTCTACTCGGGCGCCATCACCGGCTCGCCGGCGCGCTACTGCCCCTCGCTGGAAGACAAGATCATGCGCTTCGGCGACCGCCAGGGCCACCAGATCATCATCGAACCCGAGGGGCTCAACACGGCCGAGGTCTACGCCTCCGGCCTGGGCAACTCCATGCCGTTAAGTCTGCAGAAGGAGATCATCCAGTCGGTGGAGGGCCTCGAAAATGCCGAGATGATCCGGCCGGGCTACGCCATCGAATATGACTACGTGCTGCCCAGCCAGCTCAAGCGCACTCTGGAGTGCAAGCGTATTGAGGGTCTCTACCTGGCCGGCCAGATCAACGGCACCTCAGGCTACGAGGAGGCCGGCGGCCAGGGCCTGCTGGCCGGCATCAACGCGGCCCTCAAAATCAGAAACGAAGAGCCCTTCATCCTGGACCGCTCCCGGGCCTACATCGGGGTCATGGTGGATGATTTGACCACCCAGGGCACATCTGAGCCCTACCGCATGTTCACCTCGCGCGCCGAATACCGCCTGATGCTGCGCCAGACCAACGCCCTCTTCCGGCTCTCGGATGACGCCTACAAGTTAGGCCTGATCGACAGGCAGCGGCTGGAGCGGGTCCACGAGCTGCAGCATCAGACAGAAACGCTCTGCCGCAAGATGGAGAGCACCAGCATCACCATCCCCGACCAGCTGCCAAAGGCCCTGCCGCGCAAAGGCGCCAGTCAGGAGAAGACATGCCTGAGCGAACTGCTGAAACGCCCGGAGATCAATCTGAGCGACTATGAGGACCTAATTGAGCTGCCCGAGGAGCTCGCCTGCATCGAGGCCGAGGTTGAGATCAAGTATGCCGGCTACATCGAGCGCCAGCTCAAGGCCATTGAGAAGTTCAAGCGCATCGAGAAGGTCAAAATCCCGCAAACGCTGGACTATATGAGTGTCGAAGGATTATCGAACGAACTGAAGGGCAAGCTGAGTTCCACCCGGCCCGAGACCCTGGGCCAGGCCGCCAGCATCCAGGGCATGACCCCGGCCGGCCTTACCGCCCTGCAGATCGCCATCAGATCTTCAGATCTTTGAGGGCCGCCAAAATGCCGGCCTGGCGCTTGTAGACATAGTGCCTGAGCTGCTGCAGGTCGGGGGCGTTCAACTCGGTCGAGATGCCGTAGGTGGTCAGCCCGTTCTTGGGTGAGCCCTTGAAGACAATCTCAGCCTCGCCCATGATCATGCGCTGGCCGCCAAGCTCGACCGCCACCGGATAGGACTTGCCCTTTTCAAGGCCGTTGTAGCTGATGTCAAAGCCCATGCCGCCTTCCGAGATATCGGCCACGCCAAAAGTCATTGTCCCGGCATCACTCCTGAGGTGCATGGTGACCGGCTCATTCTTGTCCGGCTCGACCCGGAAAAACTTGCGCTTCTGCTCAAAAACGGCCGGCGGCAGCAGCACGGTCATCTTGCCCTTGACCGCCGAGGTCACATGGAAGTCAAAACCCATGGACTGCTCTTCATTATCATCATTGACCACGGTCACAAAACCGGAGATGGGCTTGTTGTTGGCCATCTGCTTGTAGAGCCCCACGAACTCGGGCGGCTCAAACTTGTCCAGCACCAGCTTGGTCTCGACCTCGCCCACCATCTGAATCACCTCGCAGGTCACGGTCAGGGTCGGCAGGCTGGGACGGAACTGACAGGTCAGCACCGGCTTGACGCGGCGGTGCATGATGTTCATGAAGAGCTCCTTGATGCCCTGCTCATCCTGGGGCGGGCGCGAGCCGTAGACCTTGGTCTCATCCTTGGCCTTGTCGGGCAGCGCCATCAGGCTCTGATTGCGCAGCAGAAAGTGCAGGAATCCCAGCACCATGGGCTTCGAGAAGCGCTCCGAGTCCAGGCAGACAACCCCCTGGGCCGCCAGATCGAGCAGATTCATGATCATGGCGTCGCCGCGGCTGTAGATCACGATGGGACCGTTGATGCCGCGCTCACGGATATGCTTGGCGATATCCAGAAACTTATTGAAGAAGGGCAGCACAACAATGTCATTGGGCTGCCCATGTTTGAGCAGTTCATAGACCAGCTGATTGAGGTCCATGACCTTGCAGGGCAGATCCTTGTCACGCAGGGCCAGATCGGTGGCCACATCTTCTGAGAACCAGGCGATGGGCCCTTCCATTACCAGCCCCTCGACTCGTTTCTCAGCCGTGTCAGCTGATCCTCGGCCATGCCCTTCAGCCCGCGCAGATTGTCTGGATCCAGGCGGATAACCTCCTGGAAGTGCTGGACGGAGGTCTTGTTATCGCCAACCTTGATGCTCAGCATGGCCAGGCTCCAGTGGGCCTCGGCATAGTTGGGATGCTCCAGAATGGCCTTCTGGAAGGCATAGCGGGCCGCGTCGTAGTTGCCCTCGTCATGCTGGATCACGCCCATGGCGTGCCAGGCCGGCGCATAGTGCGGATTACGCTGCAGGGCCTGCTCATATACATTGCGGGCCTCGGCAACCCTCTTCTGCGAATAGTAGATGTTGCCCATGTTGAAGAGCGAATATTCAGGCGTAGCGTAGAGATCATCGTTGAGGGAGTCCTCGAAGGCCTTGATGGCCTGATCGATCTCACCCTGCTGATAGAGGATCAGACCTTTCAGGTTGAAGGCCTCGCTGGCCATGCCCGGATGCTCCAGGCCGATATGCTTGGCATTGCGGATGGAGAGCTCAATATGCTTCAGGGCATCCTCCAGCTTGTTGAGCTGACGGTAGGTCTCGGCCAGAAAGTAGTGCACCTCCGAATCCTTGGGGTTAATCTCCACCGCCTTGGTGAGCTCAACCAGGGCCTTGTTCAGCTCGCCCTGACGCAGCTCATTCTCAGCCAGGCGCACCATGGAGCGCGAAACTTCCCGGTTATCCTCAAATGTGGCCGTGGCGCAGCCCGCCATAACCAACAGCAAAGCCATACATGCCAAACGTCTCTTCATTTAAAAGTCCTTAAATCGATTTTATTTTACTATCGTCAGAGCCGACGCTAAAATTTAGGCTCAGCGCTCAACGCGCTCAATCACGTACCAGCCGGTCTCATCATCCGACTCGGTCTCGATGGTCAGATGCACGATTCTGAGATCCGGGAAGAGTCCTTTGAGGTCATCCAGGTCGACGGCGTCAAACTTCTCCTTGTTGTTGTAGTAGGCCACCGGGGTCAGGGCGTTGGACTCATAGTTCTCCTTGCTGCGCTTGGAGATCTTGTCCAGCGAGTAGGCTTCCGAGCAGCTGGTCTGCTGGATGATGAAGGTCTTATTATTCTTGGCGGCCACTTCGGCGGCCCGGCGGCGCAGCTTCTGGGAGACAAAGGTGGCATCCAGGATCACGCCGCGGTCCTCGGCGGCCAGATCGCTGGCAACCTCGAACATCTTATCATAGACCAGCTGGCGCTTATTCATATTGGCGGCCTCCTTCTCATCAAAGATATCCTCGTCCTTGAGGACCTCCTTGCGGATCAGGTCGGTGCGCAGGATCTTGTGGCCCTTGAGACGCGCCACAACCTCCATGGTCTCGGTCTTGTTGGTGGCCGGCAGTCCGCAGGCAATCAAAACAGTGTCATTGGCATAGTTCTCTTCAACATAAGTGGCAAATGGTTCTCTCATTTCAATCTCCTCAATAATTGATAAACTGCTCAGCAACAATCGCCGGCACATCCACTTGACCGAGCAGGAGCGGCTGCTGATGGCAGTCACTGCCGCCACTGACCAGCAGGCCGTGCTCGTCGGCAAAACTCTTATAGGCACGAGAAGCCGCCGGCGTCAAACGCGAGTGCCAGCACTCAATGCCGTCAATCTGCTCCAGCATGCCCTCAATGACCTTCTGCTGCTCTTTGAAATCATCGCTGATCACCTTGAGCGAAGTGCCGTTGGGATCGGACGGATGGGCCAGGAAGAGCTTGCCGCCGGCGCCGCGGATCAGGCCGGACGCCTCCGCCAGGCTCAGCGGCAGCTTGTCCACGTTGCACTTGACCAGATATTTGTCGAAGGCCTCCTGCTTATCCTTAACGATGCCCTGGCTGACCAGATAGTTGGCAATGTGGGGCCGGCCGAAGGCGCCGTCAACCTTCTCCTGAATCGCCTCCAGGTCATCCTCGCTAAAGAGGCGCAGGCCTTCGGCTGCAAACTCAACATTCAGATTCTCCAGAATCGTGCGCGCCCGCTGTTCGCGGAAAGAGCGCAGCTCATCCAGCTTGGCAATCAGGGCTTCATTCTGAATGTCAAAGCCGTAGCCCAGAAAGTCGAGCGCGAAGGGTTTGCCGTCACGGTAGGGGGCGTAACTGCAGGTCACATTGAGCTCGACGCCGGTCAGGTAGCGCATGCCGCAGGAGTGCGCCAATTGACGCGCCTCGGCCTGCATCACGATCGAGTCATGATCGGTAACCGAGATCAAATCGATGCCTCTGCGAACTGCTTCGGCAAAGATATCCTTCAGCGGCCAGCGGCCGTCGGACCCCTCACGGGAGTGCATGTGCAGATCAATCTTCATCAAAACCTCCCAACTCAAATCGGGGGGAAGCTCCCCCCCGTAAAAACTATTCAGAGATGTAGCTGTAAGCCAGATCGTAGTACCTGGCGGCGCCCTTGGTGGCCTGCGCCTTCATCTCATCCGAGATGCCGGCATCATCCAGCATGAAGGATGTAATCTTGGCGCGCACATAGGCGCGGTAGACCTTGTAGAAGTCGAGCACCTGCAGCAGGTCGATGTCGCCCGAGGTGTTCACGTAGGCGTCCACAAAGGCTTCGCCCAGCTCAGGGTGACCGTTGTAGTCGAGGTCCATGGCCAGGAAGGCCACGTCGGCGGCCACATCGCCGAAGCGGAAGCGCTCGTTGAACTCGATGCAGTCAAAGACGAAGATCTTCTCACCCTCCAGGCAGATGTGCTGCAGATGGAGGTCGCCGTGGGACTCCTTGATGGCGCCGTCCGTGATGCGCTTCTCGAAGAGGGCCTCGTTCTCCTTCATGAAGTCCAGGCTCCACTTCTCGAGGGCGTCAAACTTCTCCTGACTGATGGGGCCGCCCACATATTTGCGGGTCTGGTCAAAGTTCTCGATGACATTCTCAGTATAGTGCCTGCCGAAGGACTTGGCCTTCTCATCACTTTCGATGCTGCCGTAGGCCTCGGCCAGGTGGGCGCCGATGCGCTGCATCTCCTCCTCGCCGATCTTGCCGGCCGGCAGCAGCTTGTAGAGCATCTGGTCCTCGCTGATGCGGCGCATCTTGAGGGCGTACTCGACGATGTTGGAGTCGTCGTTCAATTTAAACCCGCCATCCACCTCGGAGATCGGTACGATGTCCAGATAGATCTCGGCCGAAAAGCGGCCATTGAGACGCAGCTCCTCTGCAACGTAGAACTTGCGCTGATCGAGGGTGGTGAAGTTCAAAAAGCCGAAATCGACCGGTTTCTTGACCTTGTAGACAAACTCGTCGCCGATGAAGACCCATGAGATGTGGGTCTGGACAAATCTAACTTCTGACGGGTTCTCGGGATAGGACGCCGGGTCCTGCAAAAAATCAATCAATTCCATCTTTAACTCCTCCTGCAAGTTGACCGCATGCGGCCAGAATATCCTGCCCCTTTTCACGCCGGCGCATAACCATGACCGGGCTGTTCTTCAGATACTCCTCAAAAGCATCCACGGCCTCGGCGCTGGGGGCCTTCAGCTCCGAGCCCGGCCAGGGGTTGAACGGGATCAGATTAACCTTTGCCTTGATGCCGTGCAGCAGCTTGACCAGCTTCTTGGCATCCTGAATTGAATCATTTACCCCACCTAAGAGCACATATTCAATGGTAATTCTTCTGCGGTTGGGCAGCTTGAAATCACGGATGGCCTGCATCAGCTCATCCATGGGATACTTCCTGTTGATCGGCATGACCAGCTCCCGCGTATCATGGTCGACCGCATTGAGCGAGATGGCCAGACTGACCGGCTCGTCATCACTGAGGCGCCTGATGCCCGGGATGATGCCGCTGGTGGAGATGGTGATGCGGCGGCTGGAGAAATCCGGTCCCCTGCCGTCGGTCATGACGCGCACGGCCTGCATGACGTTCTCATAGTTGAGCAGGGGTTCGCCCATGCCCATGAAGACCGCGTTGCGGATGAAGCGCTCCGGATAGACCTGGCGCGGAATCATGACCTGGGCCAGGATCTCGCCCGGGGTCAGGTTGCGCTTGAAGCCCAGGGTAGCGGTGTAGCAGAACTTACAGTTCATGGCGCAGCCCACCTGGGTCGAGACGCAGACGGTCCAGTGGGACCTATCCGGGATCAGGACGCTCTCGATCTCCCGGCCGTCGGCCAGGCGGTATAAAAACTTCTCGGTGCCGTCCTGCGAGAGCTGACGACCCACGATCTCAGGGTAGACGATCTCGGCTTTGGACGCCAGTTTGGAGCGCAGCTCCTTGGAGAGGTTGGTCATCTCATCGATTGAGCGCACCCCCTTGCCGAAGATCCATTCAAAGATCTGCTCTCTGCGGAATGGCTTTTCATCTATGAGCCCGGCAATGCCGTCTCGATCTAGGTCTAATAAATTTATCATGGTTTTAGAATGGTGCGCCCGACAGGAATCGAACCTGTGGCCTTAGGCTTCGGAGGCCTACGCTCTATCCGACTGAGCTACGGGCGCTTGTTGCATGCACGCAAACTACGCATACACAAAAGCCGCACCTTTGGCAAGCACCTGCGCAATTGACTCCCCGGGCGGATTCAGATAAATAATGCGATATTATAGATAAGGAGACACTCTTTGGACCAATCCGACGATGACAGGCAGTTTTTCCTGAAACGCCTTTTACATCTGTTCCGTGCAGAAACCCCCGAAAAAGACACCAAGCAGGAGATTTACGAAATTCTGGATGAAGTTGAGGAGAAGGGCTTCATCGACGAAGATCAGGGCGACATGATCCACAACATCATCGTACTCAAGGACACCTCGGTCAGCGAGATCATGGTGCCCAAGGTTGACATGGTGGCCCTGGAACAGGGCGCATCCCTGAATGACCTGATCGCCCTGATCAACGAGCACAGCTGCTCGCGCGTGCCGATCTTCGAGAAGCACCTCGACAACATCATCGGCGTGATCTACGCCAAGGATATCCTCAAGCATCTGGGGCAGAGCGACATCTCGCTGCGCCAGCTGATGCATGCGCCCTACTTCGTGCCCGAAAGCAAGAAACTGACCGACCTTCTGAACGAGTTCCGCCAGCAGCGCACCAAGATGGCCATCATCATCGACGAGTTCGGCAATGTGGACGGCATGATCACCATCGGCGACATCATCGAGGAGATCGTGGGCGAGATGCACGGCGAGGACGAGAAGCACTTTGAGCACGACCTGGTCGACAACCTGGACGGCAGCTACACCATCGACCCCAAAATGCCGGTGGACGAGTTCATGGAGGCCTTCGGCATCCAGATGCCCGAGGGCGATTTCGACACCATTGCCGGCTTCATCACCTGCCAGCTGGAGCGCATTCCCAAGAGCGGCGAAACCCTCCAGTTTGAGGAGCTGCTCTTCAGAATCGCCGAGGCCGACAAGCGCCGCATCTCCAAACTGATCGTTGAAAGCAAGCAGGTGCCCACCACATGAAGCGCATCCTTTTGGCTGCGGCCAGCGGTCTGCTCTACTGCCTGGCCTTCCCCAACTACGACATCTGGGGCCTGGTCTTCTGCTTTGCGGTGCCCCTCTTTTTTGCAATTAGGGACACCAGCATTCGGGAGAGCTTCGTCTACGGTTTTATTGCCGGCTTTGTGGCCCGCGGCGGCATCCTCTACTGGCTGCCTTATGTCGGAGACACCTTCGGCGAGATGCACCTGATCACCTCCACGGCGCTCTACTTTGTGCTGACCTGCCTGCTGGCCAGCTACTTCGGCATCTTCGCCGTGCTGAGCCGGCTGCTGCTGGAGAAGCGTTTCAGCTTCATCACCATCCCGGGCTGCTGGGTCCTGATCGAAATCATCACCGCCCACATCCCCTTCGGCGGCTTCCCCTGGGCCCAGGCCGGCCACCCGACCATTGCCTGGCCCCAGTTTGCCCAGCTGGCCGAATTCGGCGGCGTCTACCTCCTGAGCGGCATCGCCCTGATGTCCTGCGTGGCCGCCTACCAGACCCTGCTGAAGCGGCGCAAACCCCTGGCGGTGGTGCTGACCATCCTGCTGGCCGCCTCCATCTGGGGCGACAGGCGCATGGACAATTATGAACCCCAGGGCGAAACCCTCAGGGTCGCCATCGCCCAGGCCAACATCGCCCAGGAGCAGAAGTGGCTGCGCTCCATGATCCAGCCCACCATCGAAATCTATTCCGAGCTGAGCCGCCAGGCCGCCGCGCAAGAAGCCGAGATGATCATCTGGCCCGAGACGGCCTGCAACTTCTACCTCTTCCGCTCTCCCTGGGAGGCCAGCATCCACATCACCGAGCTCAACCGCGAGCTGGGGCTGCCGATGCTGGTGGGCAGCCCGGCCAAGAATGACGGCCACTACTTCAACCGCATGTGGCTGATTGAAAACGGTGCCATCGAGGGCTACTACGACAAGAAACATCTGGTGCCCTTCGGCGAATACATCCCCCTGGCCTGGCTGATCAACCCGATCTTCGGCAACCTGACCGCCGCCGCCAGCAACTTCACCCCCAGCAATGACGCCCGGCCCCTGGGCGAGATCGGCATCCTGATCTGCTTCGAGAGCCTCTTCGCCGACATCTCGCGCAGCTATGTCAAAGACGGCGCCACCTACTTCGTGAACGCCTCCAACGACGCCTGGTTCAAGACCTGGGCCACGCCCGAGCAGCTGCTGCAGATGGCGCGCTTCCGCTCCATCGAAAACCGCCGCTGGACTTTGCGCCCGGTCAACCACGGCATCTCGGCCAGCATCACGCCGACCGGCGAGATCAGCCAGCGCCTGGAGCTGCTGACCCAGGGCATCATCATCGAAGATATCGTGCGCAATACCAAGGTGAGCTTCTACACCAGGTTTGGCCCAGTCATTTCAATCCTCTGGGGGTTGATAGGCCTGGCTGCGGCATTGACAAATTTCCGGCGCGGTGCTAGGCGGGAAGCATGATTATTGATTTCCAACAGCAAGTCGAATCCATTGAAAAGAAACTGATCAGCATCCGAGGTTATCTTTGACATCCCCGAAAAGGAAGAACGGGTACAAGAGTTAGAATCTCAGCTGTCAGACCCTGAAATCTGGTCCGATACCGCCAAACTGCGCGACGTGCAGTGCGAAAAGTCACGCCTCGACGCCATCCTGGACAACTGGCACGCCACCCTGGGCCTGCGCGAGGACCTGGACGTGCTCTTCGAAATGGCCAAGGAGGAAGAGGGCCTCGAAGATGACATCAAGGAGACCCTGGACGGCCTGCAGGCAAAGATCAACGCCATCGAGAAGGCCCACGTGCTCTCGGACCCCAACGACTCCAAATCGGCCTTCCTCGAGATCCACGCCGGCTCCGGCGGCCTGGAGGCCCAGGACTGGGCCAACATGCTGCTACGCATGTATCTCAGATACGCCGAGAAGAACGGCTTCAAGGCCACCATCATCGACATCCTGGCCGACGACGCCGCCGGCATCAAATCCGCCACCGTGCAGATCTCCGGCGAATGGGCCTACGGCTACCTCAAGGCCGAGACCGGTGTCCACCGTCTGGTGCGCATCTCGCCCTTTGACTCGGCCAAACGTCGCCACACCTCATTCTCATCCATCATGGTGACCCCCGAGGTGGACGACACCGTCGACGTCAACATTGAGGACAAGGATCTCAAGATCGACACCTACCGCGCCTCCGGCGCCGGCGGCCAGCACATCAACAAGACCGACTCGGCCGTGCGCATCACCCACCTGCCCACCGGCACCGTGGTCCAGTGCCAGAACGAGCGCTCCCAGCATAAGAACAAGGCCTTCGCCATGAAGGTTCTGATGGCCAAACTCTATGAGCTGGAAGTTCAGAAACAGCAAGAAGAGATGGGCATCATCACCGGCAACAAGAAGGAGATCACCTGGGGCAGCCAGATCAGATCCTACGTGCTGCAGCCCTATCAGATGGTCAAGGACCACCGCACCAATTTGGATGTGGGCAACCCCGACGCCGTGCTGGACGGTGACCTGAACGCCTTTATCGATGCCTATCTGATGATGATGGCGTCTAAGGGCAGCGAGCAAGAATAATTAAAGGTGGAGCCCAGATGGGCTTCACCCGTTTCAATATAGTTTACTGGCTTCAAAATTACTTTAACTCAATAGCTAAAGGACCTCAATGAAGCAACCCAACTCAGATATTGGTATTAAACTCATTGCCGGATGTATGGTTATTGATGGTATTTTCCGCCTATACTCTGCAGTACAAAACCATCTATCTCCACAACCACCCCAATATTTATTACTCTACGACATCATAACTTTAGCATTCATAATTACTGCCATTGGGTTACTTAAGACACAAGGTTGGGCTAGAAATTTTGCAATATTATTAAATCTACGGTTCTTCTATTGGGCAGCACGCAGCATGGGAGATCTCTATTTAATCTTTGATATCTTGGACCTTATCTACTGTATTTCAAACCTTGTTATCGGAAGCGGAATCCTTTGGTATCTAGTCAAACAATCAACAAAAGACATGTACCCTGAAAGCCCGAACTCTCAGTTTCTAGTCGGCATAACATTAGCCTCTATCGGCTTCATACAAATGACATTCACTACCTCTAATAATCTAATATGGCTAACACTGTCATTCATTGGGCTCGCAATAATCCTAAAAACAATCAAGTTCGACACATCACCATAAAATCTTAGTCCACGAATACTTAAAGGAGTAACAATGACCGACATTGTACTAACTACAGAGAGGCTCAAACTTGAAATTATCGATTGGTCTCACTTCGACGACCTCTGCGATCTGCTGGCCAACCCCAAAGTTCAGAAATATTTTCCATCCACGCTCAACCGCGCAGAGTCGGAAGAGCTCTATAACAAGATTCAGCAGCGCTACCAAGATGACGGCTACTGCTTCTGGGCAGTCATCAGGAGAGAGGACAATCAGTTTCTGGGCATCTGCGGCATCCTGAAGCAAATCGTTGATGGGCAAGTTGAAGCCGAGGTCGGCTACCGCTTCCTGGACTCTTTCTGGGGCCAGGGATATGCCACCGAAGCCGCCAAGGGCTGTATGGATTATGCCCGAGATGAGCTGGGAGTGGATTCGGTTATTTCGCTGATTTTGCCGGCCAACGAGCCGTCAATCAGGGTGGCTGAGCGCAATGGGCTGAAGTGGGAGAGGGAGACTTTTATTCATGGGTTTGTGCATGGGGTTTATCGGGTAATGCTCTAGATCTTAATGATTGCTGATTTATTTTTAGGGTGTTATTGTCTAGATGAACAATAGCTGTATGCACTTTAGATAGCGTCAAACAACTATAATCATATATTCTCTTGTGCCATTATACTCTTGATTGGGGGATAAGCTAAAATGCTAAGTAAAAGCAAATCGCAACATTCTAAACCTAAGAATGAAACAGAATTAAATGGAGCTGTGCGTCACAGGAGATTAAAAATAACAGTATTCTTACTTTTCATTTTTTATATTCCCTTTACCTCATTTATAGGTTCAATATTTTCATCAGAAACAATCTTTACTACTCTAGGTCTTATATATTTTTGCACACTCGTAGTTATCTCCTTATGGTACGGCTTTTCTAAATGCCCAAGATGTAACAAGCTTTATGCTTATAAAGGTTTTTATGGAAATGGATTCACAACTAAATGTCTTCATTGTGGCTTGAGCACGAGAAAACAAGACTTAATTTAAACATCTGATTCTGCTGATACAGAATCAGATGGCGTATCGACTGCAATTACCTACAACCACTTCACGACCAGAAACCCGTCATTGCAAGCGCAGCGCGGCAATCAGATTGCTTCGTCGCAAGCTCCTCGCAATGACAGCCAAGCCGCCGGGTGCCACGGGCCAAGGCAACTATCCAGCTTAACTAACTTGACACCTTGCCCGTGCTCCAACCCCCACTGGCAAGCTGCGTTTGGCCAGTGGCACACAGGCTAAGGTGTCAGGCCTACACTCTTCTAGCCCGCAGCTCGGCTTTCGCAAGCTCTACCCGACCTACATAAGCATTCGCGGCTGGAAAGCCGCTCCCACCCCCATGTAACTATTTTCCACACAATGCGTAAAATCTGAGCAACATTTTTCCACAGTGGAAGCGCATAGCCACTGACCCTATTTTTTACGTGAAAGATAAGTGACCGGAAATTAATCAGATAAAGCGAACGACTGTTTGGCACACCATTTGTATATATAAATGCAATCAGCAATCAAGCTGTTGCATAAAGAACCTTCTCCGCCCGGTGAGAGTCACCGCATAGAAAAGGCGGAGAAGAGTTAAAATGCAAATTCTTACTTCAGACCGTACTTAACTCCCAGAGCATTGACCGTTCCGTCAGCCTGAATCATGGCCAGCCCGCGGTTGAAATCGTCCAATTTCTTCTGATAATCCGCGGCCTTCTTGGAGAATACAATGAAGAGGTCATGCACGTAAAGCGGGTTGGAGAGCATCTCGATCTTCTTGCCCGGGAAGGACTGCTGCATGATGTGGTTGGCCACCAGGGCGTCGATCACGATCATGTCAACCTTACCGGCGAAAAGATTTTTGAGACCCTCTTCGTCACTTGCCGCCTCAACCTTGGTCAGATTTTTGGCGCTGTCAAACTCGGGCGAATTGACATAGCCGGACACCACGCCGATCTTATAGGGCTGCAGCGAGGCGATGTCGGTATAGTTCACACCGGAACCGGGCAGGGTGGCAAAGACCAGCAGCGACTTGGAGAAGAGGTTGGAGTAGACATAATCCTTACCGCGCTCCTCGGCGGCATACTCCGGAAAGAGGCCGTCATACTCGCCGGACTTGGACTTGTTGACCGCATCGTCCCAGGAGAGAAAGTCGATCTCCAGCTTGTAACCGACCCGCTTATAGGCTTCACGCACTATCTCGGCGGCATAGCCGTTGGCGGCCATATCCTTGCCGGTGTAGGGCTGCCAGTCCAGCGAGGCCAACCTGACCACATCTTCCGCATGCACGCCGGTTGCCAGAAACATCACACAAGCCATCAACACCAAAACCTTTTTCATACTATCCACCTCCTGGGTAACTTAATAATATCTTACCGGCCTTTAGCAACCGGACAGATTTAGGATGCCTGCATACGCTCGATGCTGTCCACACCGCGGATGCGCTTCAATTTCACAAAAAGGTTCTCAAGTTGCTCCAGATTTTTGACCATCACCTTAAATATGCAGAGTGACGACTCGTTGGTCAACGGGCTGACCTTCATCTTTGAAATATTAATCTCTTCGCCGCCGATGACGGCGGTGATGGCGCTCAGCATGCCTGGACGGTCCTCACAGAGGATCGAGAACTCGATCTCATGGATGCCGGTGATGTGCTCATCCCACTCAACCGGCACCAGACGCTCGTGATCCTCATCGCTGACATAGGAGCAGCCGGCGCGGTGCACGGTGATGCCGCGGCCGCGGGTGATGAAGCCGACCACCTCGTCGCCGGGGATCGGGCGGCAGCACTTGGCGAAGCGCACCAGCAGATCCTCGACCCCGCGCACGATCACGGCCGCCTCGTCGCGCTTCTTGTGCGACACGGGCGTCACGGCATCTTCGGGCCGGGCCGGCTGCTGGGAATCGGGCGTCAGGCGGTTGACGGCCTGGATGGCCGAGTAACGGCCCAGGCCGATGGCCGCAAAGAGATCTTCAACGCTCTTGAAGGAGCACTCCTTGGCCAGATCCTCCATGTCAACATCGCGCAGGTGCAGGCTCTTGATCTTCTTCTCCAGGATATCGCGCCCCAGATGCACGCTCTGCTCGCGCTCCTCAACCCTGAGCCAGGCCTTGACCTTGGCCTTGGCCCGCGAGGTCTTGGCGATCCTGAGCCAGTCCTTGCTGGGGTGCTGGCTGGCCGAACGCATAATCGAGACCACGTCGCCGCTCTTGAGCTTGTACCTGAGCGGCACGATCTGGCCGTTGACCTTGGCGCCGGCGCACTGATGCCCCAGCTCGGTGTGCACCGAGTAGGCAAAGTCCAGGGGCGTGGAGCCCAGCGGAAAGCGCTTGACGTCACCCTGGGGGGTGAAGACATAGACGTCCTCGGGATAGAGGTCGATCTTGACGCTCTGCAGAAACTCCTTGGGGTCGTTGAGCTCCTGCTGCCACTCCAGCAGCTGACGCAGCCAGGCCAGCTTCTCGCCGTCGTGCTCGCTGATCTTGCCGCCCTCCTTGTAGCGCCAGTGGGCCGCGATGCCCTCGTTGGCCAGATAGTCCATCTCAAAGGTGCGGATCTGGATCTCAATGCGCTCGCCCTCGGGACCGAAAACCGTCGTGTGCAGCGACTGGTACATGTTGTCCTTGGGCATAGCGATAAAGTCTTTGATACGCGACTGGATCGGCTTCCACATGGAGTGGATGATGCCCAGCATCTCATAGCATTCGGCCACGCTGTTAAGTTTGATGCGGATGCCGAAGACGTCATAGACGTTCTCAAAGGGGATGCCCTGGCGTTTCAGTTTCTGATAGACGCTGTAGACGTGCTTGATGCGCCAGGTGACCTCGGCGTCGGCGCCGGTCTTGGCGATCTCGGCCTTGATCCTGGCCACGATATCCTCAAGGTAGCCCTCCTTCTCCTTGGCCTTGGCGTCCAGCTGGGCCTTGAGCCGCGAGTAGCCCTCGGGGTCGAGGTACTTGAGGCTGTGTTCCTCCAGCTCGATCTGCAGCCAGTGGATGCCGAGACGGTTGGCCAGGGGGGCGTAGATATCGAGGGTCTCGCTGGCGATGCGGATCTGCGAGGGCCGCTTATGGAACTCCAGGGTGCGCATGTTGTGCACCCGGTCCACCAGCTTGATCAGCAGGATGCGCAGATCCTTGCTCATGGCCAGGATCATCTTGCGGAAGTTCTCGGCCTGGTGCTCCTCTTTGGAGCGGAAGTGGATCTTGGCGATCTTGGTCAGGCCGTCGACCACCAGGGCCACCTCGGAGCCGAAGCGCTGGGCCACGTCATCCACCGTGGTGTAGCTGTCCTCGACCGTGTCGTGCAGCAGGGCCGAGGCGATGGCCGTGACGTCCAGGCGCATCTCGGCCACCATCATGGCGACCTCGAGGGGGTGGTTCATGTAGGGCTCGCCGCTCAGGCGGGTCTGCCCCTGATGAACCTGGGCCGAAAATACATAGGCCTTCTCAATTACCCGACGGTCAGCGTCGGGCAGATAGGCCGAAACCTCATCCAGAATGTCGGTGATTCTTACTGTCAAGCAATATCCTTTAAATCAGATTCTGACACTGCTTAACGACTTCTCCGAGCTCAATCTTGACCATTTCGCCGCTGCGGCGATTTTTTAGCTCCACAATCCCCTCGGCCAGCCCCTTACCGCCCACGGTGATGCGGTAGGGCACGCCCAGCAGATCGGCATCCTTGAACTTGACGCCGGGGCGCAGCTTGCGGTCATCGATCAGCACGTCGAAACCGGCCGCCCTGAGATCGTCATAGATCTTGGTGGCGGCGTCCATGACCTCGCCAGGCTTGACGTCCAGGGGCTGCACCAGGAAGGGATAGGGCGCGATCTCCACCGGGAAGATGATGCCGTTCTCATCATGGTTCTGCTCGATGGCAGCGGCCACCACGCGGCTGATGCCGATGCCGTAGCAGCCCATAACCATGGGCTTGGCCTTGCCCTCCTCATCCAGAAACTCGGCGTTCATGGCCTTGGAGTACTTGGTGCCCAGCTTAAAGACGTGGCCGACCTCGATGCCGCGGATGACTTCGAGCTTGCCCTGGCAGCGCGGGCAGCTGTCGCCCTCAAGCGCGTTTCTGATGTCAGCCACCAGGTCAACCTTGGCGTCGCGACCCAGCCAGAGGTCGGTGACGTGGTGGTCGGCCTCGTTGGCACCGGCCACAAAGGGCCCGGCGCAGATCAGGCTGGCATCGGCAATCACGCGGATCTGAAGCCCAATAGGGCCGGCAAAGCCGCGCGGCGCCTTGGTGACCTCGGCAATCACAGCGTCTTCGGCCAGCTCCAGGCTCTCGCAGCCGGCGGCGGCTCTGAGCTTGGCCTCGTTGACCTCATGGTCGCCCCTGACCAGTGCGGCAATCACGCCCTGGTCGGTGTCGTAGATCATGGTCTTCACTAAATTCGAAGCCTCAATCTTAAGGAAAGCGGATACCTCTTCAATGGTGCGGGCATCAGGGGTGTGAACCTTGACCGGCTCGCCGGCCGGCGCAGCGGCCAACTCCAAATTTTCAGGCAGCCGGATTGCCGCCTTCTCAACGTTGGCGGCATAACCGCAGCTGTCGCAGCTCAAGATTGCGTCTTCGCCGGTCTCGGCCAGCACCATGAACTCATGCGAGAAGCTGCCGCCGATCTGGCCGCTGTCAGCCTCAACCGGTTTGAACTTCAGACCGCAACGTTCAAAAATGCGGCTGTAGGTCTGAAACATGTTTTCATAACTTTTCTCGGCCGATGCGTCGTCCACATCGAAGGAGTAGGCATCCTTCATGATGAACTCGCGCGAGCGCATCACGCCGAAACGCGGCCTGATCTCATCGCGGAACTTGGCCTGGATCTGGTAGAGGTTCTGGGGCAGATCCTTGTAGGACTGGATCTCGCTTCTGGCCATGTCGGTGATGACCTCCTCATGGGTGGGTCCGAGGCAGAAGTCGGCATCCTTGCGGTCCTTGAAGCGCAGCAGCTCGCGGCCGTAGAAGTCCCAGCGGCCGCTCTCCTGCCAGAGCTCGGCCGGCTGCACGGCGGGCATCAGCACCTCCTGGGCGCCGGCACTGTCCATCTCCTCGCGTACGATCTGTTCAACTTTTCTGAGGGCCTTGAGCCCGTAGGGCATGTAGGAGTAGATGCCCGAGGCCAGCTTCTTGATCATGGCCGCGCGAATCATCAACTTGTGGCTGACCACCTCGGCCTCGCGCGGGTCCTCCTTCTGGGTGTGCAAAAACATCTGTGAAAGTTTCATTTATTATCCTCTTCTATCTCACTTAAGATTGTCTCCACGATCTCATCGATCGCGATACGTTTGATTGGTTTGCCGTTCTTGAAGAACATGGCGCCGTTCTTGTCGCAGGCCGCGCCCATGTCGGCTTCGCGGGCCTCGCCGGGGCCGTTGACCGCGCAGCCCATCACCGCCACAACCTTGTGGGCCTTGATATGGCTGAGGGCCGCCTCCACTTCGGTGGCAATGGCCGCCACGTCGGCGTTGGCGCGAGCGCAGGTCGGGCAGGCGATCACGCGCACGCCCTCATTTCTAAGCCCGACCGACTCCAGCAGCACCCGGGCCGCCTTGACCTCCTGAACCGGATCGCCGGCCAGCGAAATGCGGATGGTGTCGCCGATGCCCTCCAGCAGCAGCGCGCCGATCCCCACCGAGGAGCGGATCAGGCCCGAGAACTGGGTGCCCGACTCGGTCACGCCCACGTGCAGGGGCCTATCGGAGATGGCCGCAAAACGCCTATAGGCCTCAATGGTCTCCAGCACATCCGAAGACTTGAGGGCCACCTTGATGGCCTCGACGCCGAGATCCTCCAGCAGGGCCACATGCTCGCGGGCGTTCTCCACGATGGCGCCCACATGGTCGTGGCCGAAGCGCTCCAGGATGCTCGGTTTGACCGAGCCCAGGTTGACGCCCACCCTGATCGGCACATTGTGCTCGATGGCGGCTTTGGCGACCTCGGCGATTCTAGCATGGCTGCCGATGTTGCCCGGATTGATGCGGATGCCGTCGGCCCCCTGCTCGATCGAGCCGATGGCCAGCCGGTGGCTGAAGTGGATATCGGCGATCAGGGGCACGCTGACCTGCTGCTTGATCTGGCCGAAGGCCGCCAAAGAGTCCTCATCCGGCACGCTGATGCGCACGATGTCGCAGCCGGCCGCGGCCAGTGCGCGCACCTGATTAACGGTGGCCGCCACATCCGCCGTGGGCGTATTGGTCATGGACTGGATGGAAACCGGCGCGCCGCCGCCGACGGCCACCTTTCCGACATGAATCTGCCTGGTATTGTCACGATGTACACTCATCTGGAAACGAGTAGCATATCCCGTATTAAGACTCAAATACCTAAAGAGGGCCGGCAAAATTTCCTGCCTTCTCAAGATTGTACGATTCGCGTTCGATAAGTGCATAGATGAAAAAACTAACCCCCAATGATCTGGAGCATCTGATAACTGACATCGGCGAGATCCCCACCCTGCCGTCCATTGCCACCACCATCATGGAGAAGACGCTCGACGAGAACGTCAACGCCAAACAGATAGCGGATATGGTTGAGAAGGACCAGGGCCTCTCTCTGAAAGTTCTCAAGGTGGCCAACTCGCCCTTCTACCGCCGCATCAAGGAGATCTCGACCATCCGCGGCGCCGTGGTGCTGCTGGGGCTGAACGTGCTCAAGTCGATCGTGCTCAGCATCAGCGTCATCAACCTCTTCGAGGGCAAGAAGAAGAACGCCATGGATCTCTTTGATTTCTGGCAGCACAGCATCGCCTGCGCGGTCTGCGCCAAGGAGATCGCCAACATGGTCTACCCGGCCTCCAGCGAGGACGCCTTTGTGGCCGGCCTGCTGCATGACATGGGTAAGATTGTGGCCGACCAGCAGATCTGCAAGGAGGGCGAATACGAAAAGGTGCTGGAAGCCGTCTCCTCCGGACGCGACGTGATCGCCGTGGAAGAGGAGCTGATCGGCATCAGCCACGCCACCATGGGCAAGATCCTGATGGAGCACTGGAACCTGCCCTCGCGCCTGACCATGGTGGTGGCCCACCACCATGAACTGCCCAAGGGCGGGGTCATGGCCTCCGAGGAGAACCGGCTCTGCGCCATCGTGCACGTGGCCGACATGGTGATCAACCATCTGGGCTTAGGCATCTGCCCCCACACCACCGGTTTCATCGAGCCGACCATCCTGAATCAGCTGGGTTTAAGCAGCCACGACATTCAGGCCGTCTCGCTCAGAATCAAGGACAGCATCGCCGACATCAGCGAACAGCTGGGCATTCCCAAGGCCGAACCCAAGACCTACTTCGAGGTGCTGCAGACCGCCAACGCCCAGCTGGGCAAACTGAGCCTGGATCTGGAGCAGAAGAAACACGCCCTGGAACAGCGCACCATGGAGCTCTCCAAGATCAACCAGATGAGCGCCGAACTGCAGTCTTCCATGAAACTTTCCGAGATCACCAAGGTGCTGACCAACCACTCGCTGACCATCATGGGCGCCAAGAAGTGCCGCTGCATCATGCGCCTGAGCCAGCTGAGGGTCATGGTGACCGACTCCTTCTGGGTGGGCGACAACGTCCAGACCCGCAACGGCGTGGCCGGCGCCACCAAAGAGCTGCTGGACCACACCAACGGCATCTACGAGCCGGGCTGCGACTATTTCCACGCCCCCATCAGGGTCGACGACAAAATCATCGGCGCCCTCGAACTCTTTCCCGATGAGGAGAACAAGGAGAGCCAGCAGCAGATGCTGCTGCTGCGCACCATCAGCGAGATCGGCTCCCAGGCCATCCAGCGCGCCATGCTGATCACCAAGAACATGAAGTCCCAGCGCTTGGCGGCCGTCTCCAAAACCGCCATCGCCGCCAACCATGAGATCAACTCACCCCTGACCACGGTGCTGCTCAAGACCGATCTGCTGCTGCGCGACCCCGAGATGCCCACCAAGGTTGTCAACGGCCTGGAGGACATCAAGCGCGAGGCCCTCAAGATTCAGTCGCTGGTCAAGAAGATGCTGGAGATCTCGGACGTGGTCGAGACCGACTACACCGCCAACGAGAAGATGCTCGACATCCACAAGGCCGCCGCGGCCAAGGCTCCCGCCACCCCCGCCCAGCCCAAGGCTGAAGAGGAGCAGGGCGACATGGCGCCGGGCTTCGAAGACTATCTCAAAGAATAGGCGCTTTTACTTGGCCTATCTTTCTCAGTAGGTAGAATTTAAGCCAACTATTGTTTCCGGTCAATAAATGTTATAGAGATCCTCCAGAGGAGGATTTTATGCAGAACTTTATCGGCCCCGACGGCAAAGTAAAATATGGCATCTTTGAGGATGGCTTCGACAATATCAACTACCTGGACCATCCGATCGAGACTCCGGGCGGCATCACCCTGCCCCGCTGGCTGCGCAAAATCAAAGCCAACCAGTTTCTCTTCATCGGCATCACCGGGGAGCGCCACGTCATCGGTTTCGCGATCGTGGACCTCAAGATTCTGGCCAACGGCTTCTTCTACGTCTACGACAAGCAGACCAAACAGGTCACCGAAACTTCGCAGATCTTCCTGAAGGGCAGCAACTACATCTCCACCGAGCCCAAGAAGATCGAGGGCCGCTTCAAGTTCGGCGGTCTGGAGATCGTCATGCAGGACGGCGATCTCTTCGCCAAGGGCAAGGATATCGAGGTCAAGGCCAAGCTGGACCTGAATGACATCAATCCGCTGCGCATCTGCACCCGCGCCGGCTACCGCGACTGGGTCTATGTGGAGAAGACCAACCCGGTCAAGATCAGCGGCGAGCTGACCCACAAGGGCGAAAAGTTCCCGCTCGACAACTATCTGGCCTCCATCGACTGGACCTGCGGCTACATGCGGCGCAAGACCTGCTGGGCCTGGTCATCCATCACCACCACCCTGGAGGATAAGCGCACCCTGGGGCTCAACCTCTCCTGCGGCGTCAACGAGACCAGCTTCACCGAGAACTTCTTCTGCCTGGACGGCAAGCGCACCAAGGTTGACACCATCCACTTCGACTTTGACAACAAGGACCTCTACAAACCGTGGCGGGTCACCTCATTTGACGGCAAGGTCGACCTGACCTTCTACCCGGAAGCCGAACGCGGCGAGCACACCAACGGCGGCATCCTGGCCACCTACTTCACCCAGCTGATGGGCAAGTATGACGGCACCCTCAGGACCGACGACGGCGAGGTGCTGCAGCTCAAGGGCTGCGACGGCTTCGCCGAAGATCACTACGCCAAGTGGTAATTTGAAATCTGCCTGACCCAATCTGGGTAACGCTCTTTGAGGGTCAGGTAGTCATCCTCATTATCAACATCGATGGCGGCGCCGCCAAAATCAGTCTCAACCGTTTTCCAGCGCGTATGCATCAGCTTCGACCCGAGCTTCTCAAAACTTTTCAGCGAGACCGGGTAGCGCGCGATGTTGGCCAGCCGGTGGTGGCCGCGCTCGGCCAGCATCAGCGAAATCTGCAGGAAGAAGTAGACGTAGAGCGTATGGCCGATCTGGCCGGGATACTCCCTGAAAAGCTCCGCGATTGAGCGCAGCACATTTTTGAGCTCCTTCTGATAGCGGAACTCATAGCACTTGTTGATAAACTTGATGCCATCTTCAATCTTGAAGAACTTGACCGCATGCAGATTGTTCTGGCGAATGTTGCCCTCACGGATATGGATGGTGGCCATCTCGACGCCCCGCTTGCCATCACGCGGTTCAAAGCGGCGCAGCACATCTTCGCTGGACATGCCCGAGATGAAGTCATAGTTCTGCAGGTCGCACTGGTTGATAAACTGATCGACCTCGGCCGGGCAGAGCAGCGGAATATCGCACGAGAGGCCCAGCACGGCCTTTTCGCGGTACTTCTCCTCAAGCTCGGGGGTCACAACCGGATTCTGGCGGTACTCAGGCAGAGAGTAGAGAAAGCCCTCCATGCCGTTTTCGATCAGGCTGTCCCTCTGCTCCACCAGGATCACATCCAGCCCCTCAAGAATCGGCTCAAACTTAGCCTTGGGCCCCACCACCACCACATCATCAATGGTGCTGCTGGCGATCAAAGTTTCAGCGATAATCCGGATAATGGGCCGGCCGTCGATCTCAAGCAGCGCCTTGTTGGTCTCAAAAAGGCGCTTGGCCGCGCTGCCGTCTCCTGCCAATACAACTGCATCCATAATCATCCTCTTAACATCGTAATTATAATCTCTGGTTATAGAGTATCCCACAGCCGAGTCAAGAATACTCTGCACCAGCTGGCCGCTTAGATTATTTACAGCCCCAGAATCGGGCGCAGCCCTCAGCCACACCTGCCGCAACCGCGTCATCTATCATGACCCTAAATAGCATCCGCCCTTGCACCCGGCATCCAATTCAGCATAATCTAGCCCTTGATATGACGCGCGCCAAAAAATTTTCCATATTCCTGCTGAGTCTGACCCTTCTGATCGCAGCCAGTCTGATCATCCTAAACAACCTCTATATCAAGCAGGACCGGCTCAAAAACATCATCGAGGATCAGTCCGCCAGATACCTGCAGATGGACGCCGAGATCGGCTCGCTGGAGCTGGACATCATCCGCGGCCTGCACCTGACCCTCAATGACGTCGACCTGCAGGCGGCGCCCAACCACTACATCAGAGCCAGCCGCATCACGGCCCGGCTCTCACCGCTGCACCTGCTGACCGGCAAAGTGCGCCTGCTGCAGATCAGCCTCGAGCAGCCCGATGTGGCCCTCGACCTCAGCCAGTGGCAGCGCGGCGGCCAGGGCAGCTTCAAACTGCCCAGCGCCTCCGTGACCGAGGGCCAGCTGGTACTGCAGCACGGCGACAAAATCTATGACTTCAGCCAGATCAACGGCAGCCTCAACTGGTTCAGCATCAACCTGAGCGCCCAGACCCTGGGCGGCCAGAGCACCATCCGGGCCCTGCGCACCGGCAAGCAGTGGCGCGGCATCTTCTCCATGCAGAATCTGCAGCCCCAGAGCCTGGCTGATGATTTCGGCTGCCTATTCCCGGTCTCGGCCAAGATGTTCATCAACGGCAACCGCGACCTGATCCAGTTCTCTAATATCGAGATCAGCAACCATCTGCTGAGGCTGAACGGCACGGCCAACCTCAGCAACCTGCTGACGCCCGCCAGAACCGCCCTGGAGCTCAATCTCTCCTCCGGCATCTTCAGCTATAACGAGCTGATGGCAGCCTTCACCAATCTTAACCTGACCGACAAAACCCGGCGCCTGCTCTTTGAACGCCTGCGTGACGGCCGGGCCCAGCTGCTCAGCCTGACCTACAATGGCCCCGTCAGACAGAGCGGCCGCGAACTGCTGCGGGCCGTCAATCTTGAGGCTGAAGTCAGCGGCATGAGCTTCGGCGCCGGCCACGACAATGAACGGGTCACCAACCTGCAGGGCCGGGTCAGCCTGACAGACGGCAGCCTCAAAATTGCCGGCAGCCACGGCCAGATCGGCGGCTCCGCCATCAGCAATCTTGAGCTGATCTTCCATGATCTGCACCTGCCGGGCAACCGCATCGAGGTCATCATCAAAGACGCCGACATCAGCGCCCGGGATTTTGTCAGCGCCTGGCGCGCCACCATGGTTTCCCAGAAACTGCACAGCAAGCTGGACAGCATCAGCCAGGTTGAAAACGGCCGGATCAGGGGCAGCATCGAGGTGCTCTGGAACAAGCAGGCCGAGATCCCCACCGCCATCAAAGCCAACCTCCAGCTGCAAGAGGCCAGCTTCCGCTGGGGCACGGCCCCCTGCCGCCGGATCAACGCCACCGCCTACGCCGCCAACTACGGCGACCAGCTGCAGATCAGACTCAACGGCCTCTGGCAGGAGGTGCCCATCGAGGAGCTGAAACTTGATATCAATGAGCTCAAGAGCCTGATGCGCTATGAGTTCGAGCTCAAGAGCCGCGGCATCCCCCGGACCCCCAACTTCGAGCTGCATGAAAACAGCGGCGTCTTCCTCGAGGGTTCGGGCCTCGGCCCCGAGATCAGCGGCAGCCTGCAGCTGAGCAGCGCGGCCCTCAAAATCTTCAACAGCGACTACCGCAAACAGGAGGGGCCCATCAATGCCAGCGGCACCCTCAGCGGCCGGCTCTGGTCCGGCCGCAGCATCAAGCTGCAGATCAAGCCCGACGTCGGACTGCTGGGCGACATCAATCTGGAGCTCCTGCCCGGCCAGGGCCAGCTGCAGATCGCAGGCCCGCTCAGGCTCGACGGCCTATACGGCGGCCAGGACCTAGCCCTCAGCGGCACGGCCAACGGCAATTTCAGCCTGAGCTGGGGAGCCAGGACTGCCATCAACGGCCAGCTGGGCCTCGACATGGTCCAGCTTCTCTTCAACGATCAGCCGCTGACCCTTGACGGACGCCTCCTGATCCAGGACAACAACATTGACTCACCCGACCTCAAGATCTGGCATGGCGGCAAGCGGATCTATGCCAACGGCAGCCTCAGGCAGTTCAAGAACTTCAACGGCGCGCTGCAGATCGATGGACTGGTGATCGAGCGCAAACAGGAGAAATCCGGCTTCACGCTGCCCGCCGGCCTGACGGCCCACGGCGACCTGACCCTGACCAACTCATCCATCCTGGGCCTGCCGGTCAAGCGCGCCACGGCCAGCGCCGCCTTTGACGGCGACGACCTGCAGCTGCAGAATATCGCCATGAGCGATGAACGCGGCTTCCTGAACGGCTCCCTGATAATCAACCTCAAGGGCGGCAGCACCTTCGATGTCGAGCTGGCCTATCAGGACACGGATCTGCGCCAGCTCTCGCTCTACCTGACCGATGAGGAGCCCATCATCGACGGCAAGATGGACGTCAAGGGCCACCTCTGGGGCACGCGCCAGTCCATCAACGGCAACCTGAGATTCACGGCCCGGCAGGGCCACATCACGCGCTACGGGATGCTCTCCAAGATCTTCGGCACCCTCAACCTCTACAAATTCGTCAAGACCGGCAACCTGGTCATGATGGACTACGGCTTTCCCTACAACGAGTTCTCGGGCACCATCAACGCCAGCAACAACCACCTGACCTTTGACGACATCTACATCGACAGCAACTCGGTGCAGTTCTTTGCCGTCGGATCATATTCGCTGGAGAGCCAGGAGATCGACTGCATCATCGGCGCCCAGCCGCTGGAGACCCTCGACAAGACCGTCAGCATGATCCCGCTGATCGGCTGGGTTCTGACCGGGCCGGAGGGACGGCTGCTGATCATCTCCATGCGCATGACCGGACCGCTGGATGACCCGGAAGTTGAACCGGCGCCATTCGACAGCCTCTCAAAGCCGGTGATCGACAGCTTCAGCCGCCTCTTCAGCCTGCCCGGCGAACTGCTCAACAAGTCGCGCCAGTTCAAGCCCAGCCCGAGCATCATCGACCAGCGCGATTAGTTAAAGAAGCGCTCCAGGCGATCCAGCAGACCGCTCAGGCTTGAACGGTCCAGGGCCGAGATGACCACCCCGTCATGACGCCGGGCAATTGAGCGGGCCTGCTCGGCATCCACCCGGTCAACCTTGTTGAAAACCTTGAGCCGCGGCTTGTTATTCAGCTCCAGGCCGATCAGGATCTCATCCACCGCACTCATGCGATACTCCATATGCGGGTCCGAAAGATCGATCACCTCCAGCAGCAGATGGGCCTCCTCCAGCTCCTCCAGGGTGGCCATGAAGGCCGTCTTGAGGTCCGGCGGCAGCTCGCGGATAAAGCCGACCGTGTCGGTGATCACAACCTCCAGATCGCGCGGGAAGCGCAGCCGTTTGCTGGACGGATCCAGGGTTGCAAAGGGCATGTCCGCCGCCAGCACCTCGCTCTTGGTCAGGGTGTTGAGCAGGGTCGACTTGCCCGTGTTGGTGTAGCCGATAATCGATATGACCGGCACCTGGTTGCGGTTACGCTTGGCGCGGGTCAGCTTGCGCTTGGTGGCTATCTTCTTGATTTCACGCTCCAGGCGCGTGACGCGTTCCTGGGCCCGGCGGCGGTCCACCTCGAGCTTGCTCTCGCCCGGCCCGCGCGTGCCGATGCCGCCGGCCAGCCGGCTCAGGGACGGGTTGCGCCCCACCAGGCGCGGCATGTTGTACTTGAGCTGGGCCAGCTCCACCTGAATCTTACCCTCCTTGGTCTGGGCCCGGGCCGCAAAGATATCCAGAATCAGCTGGGTGCGGTCGATGACCCGGATGTCAACCAGCTGGGCGATCGAACGCGCCTGGGAGGGCGAAAGCTCATGATCGAAGATCAGCAGGTTGGCATCCTTGGCCAGGGCCTCGATGAAGATCTCCTCCAGCTTGCCCTTGCCGGCCACATACTTGGGATCGATCTTGGGCCGCTTCTGGATCACGGTCGCCAGCACCTGCACGCCGGCGGCCTCGGCCAGCTCCTCGAACTCGGCGCGATTGATATCCATGTCATCGCCGCTGCCGACCATCACCAGAATGGCGCGGTCAGCCGCCTGCTCAACCCTGCGCGCCGACATGCGGCCGGCAATCTCATCCTCCAGCTCGGCGATAAAGACATCAAAGGCCAGATCCAGCCGGTGCGAAACGACCGGCGGCAGCTCCTGCCAGACCAGCTCATTTCTATCCTGGGCAAAGAGGTGGGCGCTGTAGATCAGGTCCGGATCGCCGTCCGCACGCACACCCACGGCCGTGATCATATCCAGCCTGAGCTTGGCCAGGTCGGTCAGATCCTCATGCGAGAGGGGTTCAGCATCCAGATGGGTGTGAACCAGACGCAGGCCCAGCAGACGCCCCGCATGCGAACGCGCCCGCTCCAGCTGCGGAATCATGATACCGGTGGCGCTGCCCGCAATCACATACTCGATGCGGCCGCTGCGGCTGATCAGCAGGCCGATCTGAATGCCTATCGAGTGCGAGAGCCGCGCCAGTTCGACACAGAGCTCATGCGAGACCAGCTGGTCGGCCGTCAGCCGCCGCCGGTAGATCCGCTCCAGACTCTTGAGTTGCGACGCTTTCAGATGTTCGGTGGCACCGTAGACTTGGATGGCTTTCCCCTTACGCTTTTTCCAGCATGGACGGATGCATCATGACCTTGGCCTGGTTGCCGACCAGGTCGATCAGGATGCGCACACGATCGTCGTCGGAGCCCCAGGCCTCGAAGATGCCGTAGACATCCTTCATGGGGCCGGACTTGACCTTGACCAAGTCGCCGGGCTGATAATCCACCGGTTTGGTGATCACGCCATCCTCCGACTCAAGCCCCATCAGCCCGCTCACAAACTCATCGGGAACGGGCACGGGCTGGCTGTTGTCGGGCAGAACGCGCCCCACCCCGCGGCACCACTTGACCTGATGCAGGCTGATTTCGGAATCATCCGTGCAGACAAAGATGTAGCCCGGAAAGAGCGGATAGTTCTTCAAAATCTTCTTGCGCGCATGAAAGACATAACGCTGCATCTGGGGCTGATAAACCTCGATGCCCTTCTGTTGCAGACCCATGACGGCCAGCTTGTCTTCACGGGCATTGGTCTGGACGACGAACCATCTGTTCAAAGGCTGCTCCTTAAAGTTTGCGGACAAATTCAGAGGCCTTGACCAGATGCACACCGCGCTTCTCCAGCTCGGGCAGCTCCCTGGCCAGGGTCTCGATGGTGACTGCGCGCGGATGACAGATGCCGACGGCACGTCCGCCGCGGCGCGCAATGTTTTCCAGCTTATCCAGCTGGCGCTTGATATATTCATAGCTCTGGACGTTGTCCAGGAAGATGTCGCGGGCGGCGAACTCGATGCCCTCCTGCCTGGCGACCTCGCGGCAGACCGACTGGCTGGTGGTCAGGCTGTCGACAAAGAAGAGCCGCTCACGGTCGATCTCGGCCAGCACCGTGGTCATGATCATGCGGTCCTGGGTGGCCTGGGAGCCCATATGGTTGTTGACGCCCGCGATATAGGGCACGCTCTTCAAATTTTTCTGCAGGATGGCACGCACCTCGGCCTGACTCATACCGGTATAGATGGCGCCGGCGCCGGGATTGCTGCCCTCGCCGCCCTGCATGGGCTGATGCAGCATGACCTGACGGTTCTTGGCGTTCAGATAGCGGGCCGCCTCAGTGGAGTGGGGCCGCAGAGGCATGATCGAGAAGGTCAGGTCGGCATCGATGGCGGCCAGCTTCTTGACAGCGTTCATATCCAGGCCGATGTCATCCACAATGATCACCATCTCATACTTGGCTTCAGGCTTAGGCTCAGGTTTCGGCTTCACAACCTGCGGCTTGGGGTAAGAAAAACGGATACTCCAGCTGCGCTCGTCAATCTGAACAACGGTCAGACTGCTGTCATGCACATCAACACTGCCGTAACGCTCGACCGGCGCAAAGGCCTTGCGGATGCGGGCCGCTGAAATCGGCACCTTGGCCTGCACCTTGATACTGTTGCCGGAGACAACAATCTGGGAACGTTCAAGCCCCAGGTCCATCAGACAGCCCTTGAGCAGGGTCTCTACCGGCACGTCGGGAACCTCAGATTCACGCCCGAGCCGCCACTCCAGCAGGCCGATCAGCACAATGACCGCCAGGGCGACTCCGACAACACTTAAAATCTTATACAGCTTCTGCTTCTGTTTCTTTTTCATGCAGCATCTTTCTGGGTGTGGAAAACATCCCAGGATTTAAGCAGATCCAGCGCATATCTGAGCTGGTAGTCGCGCTTCAGCATCTTGCGCACCTTCTCGTCCATGGGATTGCGTTTTTTGCCCTCGGCCTCCAGATGGTGGCTGAGATCCTCTTCGCGGAAAAATTTCTGGGCCTGATCATCATCCATGATCTGCTGCTCAACCACAATATCGGGCTGAATGCCGGTGGCCTGGATCGAACGGCCGGACGGGGTGTAGTAACGGGCCACGGTCAGCTTCAGAGCCGAGCCGTCTCTGAGCGGCCGCACCTGCTGCACCGAAGCCTTGCCGAAACTCTTGACGCCCATGATCACGGCGCGCTTGTTGTCCTGCAGGGCGCCGGCCACAATCTCGGCCGCCGAGGCGGTCCCGCCGTTGATCAGCACGATCATGGGAAAGCCCTCATAGGTGCCCTCCTTGGCGGCCAGATACTCCTCGCGGTCATCCTCGCTGCGCCCGCCGGTATAGACGATCAACCCTTCGCTCAGGAAGAGATCGCTGACCTCCAGGGCCTGATTGAGCAGGCCGCCCGGATCATAGCGCAGATCCAGAATCAGCCCGTTCAGACTGTCCATCTCCTTGAGGGCCTTCTCAATATCCTGGGCCGTATACTTCTGGAAGCTTGAAACCTTGATGTAGCCGTAACCGGGGCTCAGCATGCTGGATCTGACGCTCTGTACCTTGATGATGTCGCGCACGATGGTCAGGTCGCGCGGCTGATCGTCGTCACGCAGGATGGTGATGATGACCGCCGAACCTTTGCGGCCGCGCAGAACCTTGACCGCATCCTCCAGCCCCATGTCGGCGGTCGACTTGCCGTCGATGCGGATGATCTTATCGCCGGGCTCGATGCCGGCCTCAAAGGCCGGGGTGTCTTCGATGGGCGAGATGACCGTCAGCACGCCGTCGCGGATGCCGACCTCAATTCCCAGCCCGCCGAAGGAGCCGCGGATGCTGATCTCCATCTCATCATAGCCCTCTTTGGTCATGTAGGTTGAATGGGGGTCGAGCACATCGGTCATGCCCTTGATGGCGCCGTCGATCAGATCCTCCACCGGCACCTCTTCCACATAACCCTTCTCAATCAGCTCCAGGCAGTCGATGAATTTTTCCAGCTGCGGGAAGACCGGCGAACTGTCGGCGTTCAAAGTTTTGACATGGTACAATGACATAAGCGCCAGAAAAGCAATCACTCCGACGCCAACAAATGAAGCAGTCCTTCTTTTAATCATGACACCCCCATAACAGCTATCCGCAAGGCTGTAAATCATTCTATAGCACATTCGCGGACCCTGAACATTTATATATTGTAGCCCTATTCAAGAAGAGTACCAGCCGCGAAAATACCCCCACCAAGCGCTGGTATGATTTTCGCATAAAGCCCGGCATGGCAAAAGAGAGCGAGAACGGCGAAGAGCGCACCGAACAACCGACTGCGAAACGACTGCAGGAGGCCCGCAACAAGGGCCAGGTTGCCAAGAGCCAGGAGGTTTCCACGGCCCTCCTGTTCGCCGGAACTGTGGTCACATTCTACTTCTACATCCCATCGGTGGGCAGAGACCTGGCCGCGCTGACCAGCACCTTCCTGGGCAACGCCTCCGGCTGGGACGGCTCACGCGCCGGCCTGGTGCAGATCTTCGGCTACGCCATCACCGAATCCAGCAGCATGCTGCTGCCGATCTTCCTGGCCTTCGTGGTGATCGGCTTCATCTCCAACGTCATGCAGATCGGCATCAACTTCAGCGCCGAATCCATGGAGCCCAAACTGTCCAAGCTCGACCCGATCAAGGGTTTCAAGAACAAGTTCTTCTCCATCAAGATGGTGGAGATGTTCGTCAAGAACGTGCTGATCATTCTGCTGATCGGTTTTGTGGCCTACCGCGCCATCAAACGCGAACTGCCGGTCTTCCCGCCCCTGATCGACGCCGAGCCCAGTGTCATTGTTTTGACAATTTTCAGATCATCCCTGCATCTGATCTGGGATGCCCTGCTGGGCTTCATCGTCATCGCCGTGGCTGACTGGTCCTTCCAGAAGTGGCAGCACACCCAGGACCTGCTGATGACCAAACAGGAGATCAAGGATGAGAGCAAGATGACCGACGGTAATCCGCAGATCAAGAGCCGCATCCGCTCGATCCAGCTGCAGATGGCGCGCAAGCGCATGATGGCCGAAGTGCCCAAGGCCGACGTGGTCATCACCAACCCGACCCATCTGGCCATCGCCATCAAGTATGAGCGCGGCGTCATGGATGCACCCATCGTAATCGCCAAGGGCGCCGGACCGCTGGCGGCCAAGATCCGCGAAGTGGCCCGCGAGAACCGCGTGCCCATCGTCGAAAACAAGCCCCTGGCCCGCGCCATGTACCGGGCCATCGAGGTCGGCGAGGCGATTCCAGAAGATATGTTCAAAGCCGTGGCCGAGATCCTGGCCTACGTCTACCGTCTCAAGAAGGGAGCCGCATAAATGGCAGACAACTCAATTTTACAGCGCCTGCCCGAACGCTTCAGCGCCGACCTGGCCATGCTCTTCGGCGTCCTGTCCGTGCTGGGCATCATGTTCTCACCCCTGCCGCCCTTCATGCTGGACATCTTCCTGACCTTCAGCATCACCGTGGGCCTGATCATTCTCATGATCAGCATGTACACCACCACGCCGCTGAACTTCTCGATCTTCCCCTCCCTGCTGCTGGTGGTGACCCTCTTCAGGCTCTCGCTCAACGTCGCCTCGACGCGCCTGATCCTGCTGCACGGCAGCGAGGGACCCCAGGCGGCCGGCAAGGTCATCAACACCTTCGGCCAGTTTGTGGCCGGCGGCAACACGGTCGTCGGCATGGTTATCTTCATCATCTTCGTCCTGATCAACTTCATCGTCATCACCAAGGGTTCGACCCGCATCGGCGAGGTCACGGCCCGCTTCACCCTGGACGCCATGCCGGGCAAGCAGATGGCCATCGACGCCGACCTGAATGCCGGCATGATCACCGAACAGGAGGCCCGCCACCGCCGCGAGCTGATCGCCGACGAGGCCCAGTTCTACGGCGCCATGGACGGTGCCACCAAGTTTGTGCGCGGCGACGCCATCGCCGGTATCGTCATCACCCTGATCAACATCGTGGGCGGCATCATCATCGGCGTGATGCAGCAGGACATGCAGTTCGGCGAAGCCCTGCAAAACTACACCATCCTGACCATCGGCGACGGCCTGGTCTCCCAGATCCCGGCCCTGATCATCTCAACCTCGGCCGGTATCATCGTGACCCAGTCTGCCACCGAGTTCTCGCTGGGCCGCCAGCTGGCCGACCAGATCAGCATGCAGCCGCTGGCCATCATTTCGGCGGCGGTCATGCTCTTCTTCTTCGGCCTGCTGCCCGGCATGCCCAAGCCGGCCTTCTTCCTGATCGCGCTGGGCATCGGCTACTACGGCTGGACCCAGCTCTCGGCCGAAGAGGAGCCCGAGGCCCCGGCGGCGGCCGCCCCGGCCGAAGAGGAGAGCTCCCCCGAGGCCCTGCTGCCCATGGATATCCTGGAGTTTGAGGTGGGCTACGGCCTGATCCCGCTGGTGGACACCTCCCAGGGCGGCGACCTGCTCTCGCGCATCAAGGCCATGCGCAAGCAGCTGGCATCCGACCTGGGCATCATCGTGCCCCCCATCCATGTGCGCGACAACCTGGAGCTCAATCCCAACGAGTACCGTCTGCTGCTCAAGGGCGCCGACGTGGCCTCGGGCGAAGCCATGGTTGACCGTCTGATGGTGCTCAACCCCGAGGAGATCCAGACCGACATCCCGGGCATCCCCATGAAGGAACCGGCCTTCGGCCTGCCGGCCCTCTGGATCAAGAAGGGCGACCAGGAGCGCGCCCAGATGGCCGGCATGACCATTGTCGATCCGGCCACCGTGATCGCCACCCACCTGTCCGAGGCGGTCAAGAACAACGCCCACGACCTGCTGGGACGCCAGGAGCTGCAGTCGATCCTGGACACGGTCTCGCGCACCCATCCCAAGGTCATCGAGGACCTGGTTCCCGGCACCCTGGCGCCGGCCACCGTGCTGCGCGTGCTCAAGAACCTGCTCAAGGAGAAGGTCTCCATCAAGAACATCCTGACCATCCTGGAGGCCCTCTCGGACTACGGCTCCATGACCAAGGACCCCGACTACCTGACCGAATATGTGCGCCAGTCGCTGATGCGCACCATCTGCAAACCCTATGTTCAGGACGGCAACCTCAACGTGCTGGCCCTCGACCCGCAGATCGACTCGCTGGTGGTGGGCGCCATCAAACAGACCGAGCATGGTTCATATCTTGCATTGGATCCCGACAACACGCAGAAGATTCTGCTGGCGATCAATAAAGAGGTACTGAAAGTGGGCAAGCAGGGCACGATCCCGATCCTGCTCGCCTCGCCGCCCAGCCGCAGCCACATCAAGGCCCTGACTGAGCGCTACATGCCCGACGTGGTGGTCATCTCACACAATGAGGTGCCGCCGGATGTGACCATCAAGAACATAGGAGTGGTAAGACTAGATGCAAATTAAGACCTACAAAGCCGCCACCATGAAGACGGTCCTGTCAAAAATCAAGACAGAGATGGGACCGGATGCCGTCATCTTATCCTCACGCGAAATTCAGGACAGCTCCTTCGGAACGCTGTCCAACCCGCTGATCGAAGTCACGGCGGCCGTGGACTACGACGAGAACCTCTACCAGAAACATATCAGCAAGCAGCAGGCCGAGCCCATCATCGACCTGACCGAACTGCACCGGGAGCCGGCCGCCGTCGAAACCGACATCGCCGAGATGAAACTGATGATCCAGCAGCTGGTCAACCACTCGGGCCTCGAGATCAGGCAGGAGTCCCCCCTGACCAAGGAGCTGCAGAACGCCGGCATTCAGGATAAGCTGGTTGAGATGATCACCTCCAAGCTGAACCAGGATGCCGACCTGACAACCGTCCAGAACATGCTGATGAAGCTGATCAAGACCGATGCCGAGCCCAAGAGCCGCATCTGGACCTTCATGGGCACCACCGGCGTGGGCAAGACCACCACCGTGGCCAAGCTGGCGGCCCGGGCCGTGCTCAAGGAGCAGAAGGACATCAGCATCATCACCCTCGACACCTACCGCATCGGCGCCGTGGAGCAGAGCCGCACCTACGCCAAGATCCTGGGCGTGCCATTCTACTCGGTGACAACCCCCGAGGAGTTTCATGAAACCCTCGGCCGCCTCAGGGAGAAGGATCTCGTGCTGGTGGACACGGTCGGCCGCTCGGCCCTCAGCAAGGATTTCATCGATCAGATGCACCTCTTCTTCGACGAGGTGCCCATGACCAAGTTCCTGCTGCTGCCGGTGGCCACCCGCGAAAAAGAGATGGAGCGCATCACCCGCAACTTCAAGGAGCTGGGCATTGACCGCATGATCTTCACCAAGACCGACGAGGCCCTCAACCACGGATCCATCATCAACCACAATCTGACCTTCAGAATTCCCATCTCACACCTGACCGTCGGGCAGCGTGTACCCGAAGACCTTGAAATTGCGTCAGCCAAATCAATAATAGATATAAGTTTCGGAGCATAATATGAATGATCAGGCCAACACACTCAGACAGATAGTACGCGAGGGCAGCAGCCCCAAGAGCCCCAAGGTGATCTCCATCACCTCCGGCAAAGGCGGCGTGGGCAAGACCACCGTGGTGATCAACACCGCCATCATCCTGGCCTCCATGGGTCGCAATGTTCTGATCCTGGATGCCGACCTGGGGCTGGCCAATGTGGACGTCATGCTGGGCATCACCCCCAAATATAACATCAAGCACCTGCTGGACGGTGAATGCAGCCTGGAGGAGATCATCGTCGAAGGGCCGGCCGGCATCAAGATCATTCCGGCCTCCTCGGGCATCCAGGAGCTCTCCGACCTCAGCAGCCAGCAGCAGATGACTTTGGTCAACGCCCTGGACTACTATGAAGAGAAGATCGACTATCTGATTGTCGATACCGGCGCCGGCATTTCGCGCAACGTAATGTATTTCAACGCCGCGGCCCAGAACACCATCATCGTGGCCACCCCCGAACCGACATCCATCACCGACGCCTATGCACTGATAAAGGTGCTCAATAAAAATTATGGCACAACAAGGTTTGGCCTTATTATAAACAATGTGTTATCAAAGGTCGAAGGTGACGAAGTTGCCAAAAAACTTAATATGGTGTGTGAGAAGTTTTTGGGGGATGTTGTTCTTGACATGCTCGGATCAATACCCCATGATTCACACATACCGGCGTGTATAAAAAAACAGAAAGCTTACATTGGGGAACATCCGAACGGGGAGGTAGCCAGACGGTTGGCCAGTATTGCCAAGAATATTGAACGGTCCACTGCAACACCAAGCAGTGGGAATCTCCAGTTCTTTCTGCGCAGATTACTCCTGAACGACCTAAAAGGGCCAGAGAATGCAAGACACAGTTTTTCCAGACCTTAGTGAAAAAAAAGAACTGACCGCTGAAGAACGGGCGGATTTGATAAATGAGTTTGCTCCACTAATTAAATATATTGCCAGCCGCATCGCCATGCGTCTGCCCCCCCATATCGACATCAACGACCTGATCAATGCCGGCGTCATCGGTCTGATCGATGCAATCGCCAAGTTTGACGCCTCCAAGCAGATCAAATTCAAGACCTACGCCGAATTCCGCATCCGCGGCGCCATCCTGGACGAACTGCGCTCCATGGACTGGGTTCCGCGCTCGGTGCGCCAGAAGGCCCGCAAGGTTGAGGACGCCTACGCCAAACTGGAGGGCTCTTTAGGCCGCCCGGCCAAGGATGAAGAGGTCGCCAAAGAGCTCGATATGGACATGGGCAACTTCCACAAGCTGCTCTCGGATACCGCATCGATCTCGCTGCTGAGCCTCGACGACCTGGGTGAAGACGACACCGAGCCAAGTAAGCGCAACCTGCTCGAGTACATCATGCAGGACGAGAAAGACTGGCCCTCCCACAAAATGGGCATCAACGAAATCCGCGAAATGGTCTCCGATACCATCCAATCCTTGCCTGAGAAGGAGCGCATGGTTATATCATTATACTATTATGATGAGCTGACCATGAAGGAGATTGGACATGTGCTCAAGTTTACCGAGTCGCGCGTTTCCCAGATTCACACCAAATCCATACTCCGGCTGCGCTCCAAGATGCAAAAGATCATCAAAGAGATTCAAGACTAAAGAATTGCCGCCCATCTTTCGATAGTAAGAAAAACACCATCCACGGAGGATTTTATGGCTATTGATAAGAGTATGAAGATCCTGGTTGTTGATGATTTCTCCACCATGCGCAGAATCGTCAAGAACATCCTCAGACAGCTTGGCTTTTCCAATATTGTCGAAGCTGACGACGGTTCAACCGGGCTTGAAATATTACAGAAGGAGAAGGTCAACATGGTTGTGTCCGACTGGAACATGCCCAAGATGACCGGACTGGAACTGCTGAAGGCCGTGCGCGCCGACGACGCCCTCAAGGACATCCCCTTCCTGATGGTTACCGCAGAGGCCCAGCAGGAGAACATCATCGAAGCGGTCAAGGCCGGCGTCAGCAACTACATCGTCAAGCCATTCACCGCCGAAACCCTGAGCGAGAAGATAGAACAGATCTTCAACAAGTAAGCCATGTCCCCATCAGACGGCAAAGCAGAACTTGACCGAGAGGGCATACCCCTATCCGACCCCAACAAGGCGGAGCTTGACAAGGATGGTATCCCCCTAGATCAACAACGGAAAGCTGAACAGCAAGCCGCCGTCGAGGAGGCGCCCGAAGCAGAGGCCCAAGGCGCCGCACCGAACCGCAAAAAAATGATCATAATCGGCGCCGCAGCCTGCGGCGCCCTTCTGATTGTCGCCATCGTGGCCGCCATCGCCCTCAGACCGGCCAAGCAGCCAGCCCAGCCGGCCGCAATTGTACCCGTCATGCAGCCGACCCAGTTCACCCAGGGCGGAGAGATAATCCTTGACCCCTTCATCGTCAGCTACCGCCCCATCGACGACACCAAAGACGGCATCCTGATCGCGCAGGTCAGCCTCGAGGTCAACCCCAGGCTGGCAGCCAACATCCGCGGCGAGACGCATGCCATCCGCGAGCTGATTCTGGACCGGCTCTCAACCAACGCGCCACTCTACTCCAAACAGGAACTGAGCAAAATGATCTCAAAGGATCTGGAGGACATGGATATTAAACGGGTCTCATTTATCCGCTACGACCTCCGTTGAAGGGGAACGACATGGGCCAGATTGATCAACTGATCGAGTCAAACAACCCGGATGACCGGCTGCAAGCCATCCGCCTGATCAACCAGAGCGACAACCAGACCAACCTGCCGCACCTGATCCGCCTGCTGAACGATGAGAGTGTGGCCGAATATGCCCGCTCCGCCATCACCCTGCAGGGCGGCCGGCTGGCGGTCTCCCTGGTGGTGCCGCTGCTGAAGGACCCGGCGCTGAGCAGCACCGCCTTCGGCATCCTGCAGGTCATCGGCGCCGACGGACTCTCCATCATCCACAACGCCTGCCACGACCCGCAGATCAGGCTGAACTGCATCAACCTGCTCGGCAGCATCGCCAGCATGGAGAGCCTCAACCCCCTGATCGAATCACTATCCGACCCGGATCCCGAGATAAGACGGGCCGGCGCCCTGGCCCTGGGCCGCCTCGGCAACAACGGTGCCTTTGGGGCGCTCTGCGCTCTACTCAGCGATGAACCGCGCGTCCAGCAGGCCGCCATCGAGGCCCTGGGCAGTCTGAACCATCCCGACCTGACCGAACATCTCATCAGCCAGCTGCCCCAATGCGACGCCCGGACAACCTGCAGCATCGCCGCCACCCTCGGCCGCCAGGGCGATCCGGCCGCCATCGGCCCCCTGCTCGACAAGGCCGCCCAGCTCGACAGCTACAGCGCCATCAGCATCGCCCGGGCGATCCTGCCGATCATTGCCCAGGACCAGCCCATCAGCGAGACCCAGGCCGGCATCCTGCGTTCAATCCTGAATGAACACCTCAAAGATGAGGAGCATCCGCAGATGATGCTTGAAATCCTGGGCCGCATCGGCGACGAGCAGAGCTCCAGAAGCATCGCCGCCCTGGCCCGCAACATCTCAATCGATGATGATCTGGAGCTGTGGCAGACCGCCCTGGCAAGCCTGATCAAGCTCGACAACACTGCCACAATCGAAGCCATGCTTGACGGCCACGAAAACCAGCAGATCATGGGCGCCGCGGCCCTCGCGGCCCTCGGCAGGGGCACCCACGAGATTGAGCGCCACCTTGACGCGGCCCCCATCGGCACCAAGCGCGTGCTGGCCGGCGCCCTTGAATCACAGGACAGGGCGGATAACCTGAACTGCTTCAGACGCCTGCTGCACGACACAGATGGCCACGTGATGGTGCACGCCCTCAGGGCCCTGGGCCGCCTGGGCGATGACAGCGACCTGGAGACAATCAAGAAGCTCATTCAGCACCCCTATCCGGATGTCTCAGCCACAGCTCTGGAGGCCATGCAGAATCTCGACAGCCAGGCCACCCATGCTATCTTCCATGAGCTGTTCCGGAGCAGCAATGCCAGGGAGCAGCTGGCCGGCCTGCAGGGCCTGAGCAACACCCAGGAGCTGCCGGAGCTGATCAGACAGAACTATTCAAACTGGCCGCCGGCCGTGCAGCTCAGCGCACTAAAAATATCCATCGAACATAAACTGTCGCTACCCGAAGAGCTGATCGAAGAGAGCCTGCAGAGTCCGGACAACAACATCCGCTACCAGGCCCTGAAGCTGATCGGCGCCCAGCGTTCAACGAGCCTGCGCGGGCAGCTGGAAAAGGCCCTAGAAACAGAAGACATGTGGCAGAGTTATCACGCCATCCAGGCCCTCGGCAAATTCCACGACCAGCGGGCCTGCAATATTTTATTGAATATTCTTGAGCAAAGTGCCGATTTCCTTAAAATAGTCGCAATCAAGACACTTGGTACCTGGCAAACGCCGGCATTGGCTGAGGAGTTGGAACTCTATCTGGACGACGACAACCCGGATATATCGCAAACTGCCGCTGCTGCCATAGAAAAATTACGGGAAACAGTTATTAATGAACGCGAACATTCTTGAAACAATTAAAAAGATCCAGGACATCCCAACCCTGCCGACAGTGGCAATCGAAATAATCTCCCTGGCCCAGTCGCCAGATGTACAGATCGGCAAACTTTCCGAAGTAATCCACCAGGATCCGCCCCTGGCGACCAAGATCCTCAAGGCGGCCAACTCATCCTTCTACCGCCGCGGCGACAAGGAGGTTGAGACCATCCAGCGCGCCCTGATGATTCTGGGACTCAATGAGATCGTTGACCTGACCTCAACCATCTCGGTCTTCTCGGCCTTCCCCATGATGGCCGAAGATAACCACTCCATCCGCATGGCCTTCTGGAACCACTGCCTGGCAACCGGCATCATCGCCAAGCAGCTCTCCGGCAAGCTGGGGGTGCCCTGCGAGGGACGCGAATTTGTCGGCGGCCTGCTGCACGACATCGGCAAGATCATCATGGATGAATACTTCCATGACATCTACACCCAGGCGCACCAGATATCCCACCAACAGAAGTGCCCCATGTTTGAGGCCGAGCGCCAGCTCATGGGCACCGACCACATGGAGGTGGGCGCCTTCCTGGCCAAGCAGTGGAATCTGCCGAGCTACCTGGAGGACATCATCCTCTGGCACCACAACCCGGGTATGTCCAAGAATCAGGATCTGGCCGCCATCGTCTCGATCGCCAACCTGCTGGCCAAGGGCGCCGAGATGGGCTGCGGCGGCGACCAGGTGCCCTTTGTGCTTGAGGAGCAGGAGGGCTGGCAGATCCTGCAGAAACACGGTTATCCCCTGGATGACATCGACATCGCCAGACTGACCTTTGAATTGAGCGACATGCAGCAGGAAGTCGCCAACTATATTAACTCTTTCAATGAACAGACGGAGCAGAACCATGGATCCATTTAAAACCTCAAGCCCCATCGAGATGTCAGAAGAGAACTTCCGGCTGCTCAGAGATTTCATCTATGAACAGTCCGGCATCTTCTTCGCCGACAACAAGAAGGCCCAGCTTGAGGGACGCCTGACCCTGCGGCTCAAGGCCAACAATATCGACGACTACGACCAGTACTACTACAAGCTGCGCTACGAGGAGGATGCCGGCCGCGAGCTCAACCTGCTCTTCGACTCGGTCTCCACCAACGAGACCAGCTTCTTCAGGAGCATGCCGCAGATCCAGGCCTTCAAGGAACAGGCCCTGCCCGACATCATGGCCGCCAAGAGGGACTCCAAATCTATCCGGATATGGTCGGCCGGCTGCTCAACCGGCGAAGAGCCCTACACCCTGGCCATTGTCCTCAAAGAGGCCCTGGGCGACGCCATCGGAGCATGGCAGATTGAAATCATGGCCAGCGATATCTCGCAGAAGGCCATCGTCTCAGCCAACAGCGCCAGCTATAACGAGTACTCACTGCGCTCGACCCCCGACGAGATCCGCGAACGCTACTTCACGCCCCAGGAGGGCGGACTCTACCGCATCAACGAAGACATCAAGCAACTGGTAACCCTCAAGCAGCAGAACTTCAGCGACACCAGCAGCATCCAGGCAGCCGGCCACTTTGACGTGATCTTCTGCCGCAACGTGCTGATCTACTTCAATGATGAACTGCGCAAGAGCTTTGTCAGCCAGCTGCATCAGCAGATCAACCCCGGGGGCTACCTCTTTATCGGCCACTCGGAGTCGCTGCACAAAATCTCAAGAGCATTCAAACTGGTGCACTTTCCCGGCGCCCTGGGCTACAAAAAAGATTGAGGGGCACCCCCTCAATCTCACAAGTCCCAATCTCTCACCGAACTTTATATTGACCGCTCTCAATCATAGATGTTAGTTACTGGGTTTACTTAATATGAGGTGATAGAATGGTTAAAAAACTTGAGAAAATCTGGCTGGACGGCCAACTTGTCAACTGGGACGATGCCAATGTACATATTCTGACTCACTCTCTGCACTACGGCGTAGCTGCCTTTGAAGGCGTACGCTGCTACCAGGGCGAAGACGGTCGCTCAGCAATCTTCAGACACCCCGAACATACCAAGCGGCTCTTCCAGTCCGCCGGTATCTACTTTATGGATATCCCCTACAGCCAGCAGCAGATCATGGATGCCACCAAGGAGACCCTCAAGGCCAACGGTCTCAAAGAGGCCTACATCCGCCCGCTGGTCTTCATCGGCGACGGCGTCATGGGCGTTCATCCGGGCAACAACCCGATCCGCACGGCCATCATCTGCTGGGAGTGGGGCGCCTACCTGGGCGATGACGGTCTCAGCAACGGCATCCGCGTCAAGACTTCATCCTTCACCCGCCACCACCCCAACATCATGCTGACCAAGGCCAAAGTCAGCGGCAACTACGTCAACTCCATCGTCTCCAAGATGGAGGTCATCAAAGCCGGCTACGACGAAGCCCTCATGCTGGATGCCCAGGGCTACGTTGCCGAAGGCAGCGGTGAAAATATCTTCTACGTCAAGAATGGCGTCATCTACACCCCGCCCCTGACCTCGGTGCTGCACGGAATCACCAGGGACACGGTTATCGAGATCGCCAAGGAGATGGGCTACGAAGTACATGAACAGCTCTTCTCCAGAGACTGCCTCTACATCGCCGACGAGGTCTTCTTCAGCGGCACCGCCGCCGAGATCACCCCGGTGCGCGAAATCGATGACCGCGTCATCGGCGACGGCAAGGCCGGCGAGGTTACCAAGAGAATCCAGACCGCCTACTTTGACATCGTCAAGGGCAAAAATCCCAACTACAGCCACTATCTCGACTACCTAGACTAAAACATCCAGGGGCGCATCCTGCGCCCCTTTTTATTTTCTCTTTAGAGCGCATCTTCATTTGCCGATTATCTAGAAGTATCATTTAGATTTTGGAGGCATAATGAAAGAAAACAAAAACGGCAAATATATCATTGATCACATCGGACCCCAAGAATCATGGCGCATCTTCCGCATCATGGCTGAATTTGTCGAGTCAATCGAAACACTGAGCGCAATCCCGCCCTCTGTCTCCATTTACGGCTCCGCCCGCACCAAACCGGACAACAAATACTACCAGATGGCCCAGGACCTGGCCAAAGCGCTCGTCAAAGAGGACTACGGCATCATCACCGGTGGCGGCGGCGGCATCATGGAAGCGGCCAACAAGGGCGCCACAGAAGCCGGCGGATCATCCGTGGGCCTCAACATCGACCTGCCCTTCGAACAGCAGCTCAACCCCTACACCAACATCCACATCAACTTCCGCTACTTCTTCATCCGCAAGGTGATGTTCCTCAGATACGCCACCGCCTGGGTCATCATGCCCGGCGGCTTCGGCACCCTGGATGAACTCTTCGAAACCCTGACCATGATCCAGACCGAGAAGATGCACCCCTGCCCGGTGATCCTGATGGGCTCGGACTACTGGGAGGGCATGGTGGACTGGATCAAAAAGACCATGCTGGCCGAAGAGCTGATCAGCCCCGACGACCTCGGCATCTTCACCGTCAGCGACTCCATCGAGGAGGTTGTCCAGATCATCAAGGACAGCGAACTCAAGGCTGCGCGCAAGTCACGCTTGAAATAAACCAGGGCGGGGCAGAAACCCCGCCCTCACAACATGCTACTTCATGACTAGATCGGTGCAACTTTAACGAAATGGAACTGCTCAGAAATCCCTATATCCTGGCAATGCTTCTCACCACTGCGGTCGCCCTGGGCATCGCCCGGCTGGCATGGACCAAACGATCCTCCCGCGGATCCAAGGCCTTTACCCTGCTCGCTCTGGCCCTGGCCCTCTGGACTTTTGGCTACGCCATTGAATTCGGAACATCCTCCCTGGCAGCCAAAACATTCTGGGCCCTCTTCCAATATATCGGCATAGCCACTGTCCCGGTTTTCTGGATGCTCTTTGTGATCCGCTATACCCGCCGCCAGGAGTGGTTCAACAAACGCAACATTTTCCTGCTGTCCATTATTCCGGCCACCACCCTGGTGGTCTGCCTGACAAGCCCGGACCTGATACTCAGCGAGACCCAAATCCGCACCCTCGGCGGCCATCAGATTCTGGAACGGGTCCAGTTCGGCTGGTATTTCTGGGCCGTGCACTCGGCCTACTCCTATTCACTGATGCTGCTGGGAATCATCCTGCTTATAAGATCGGTCATCACGGCGCCCCATCAGTACCGCGGCCAGATCGCATCACTGGTGTCCGCCTTCACCATCGGCATACTGGGCAACTTCATCTACCTGATCGGACTCACCCCGCTGCCCTACCTTGACACCACACCATTCACCTTCCTGCTGGCCATGCTAGCCCTCTCCTGGGGCATATTCCGCGGCAAACTGTTTGATATTGTGCCCATTGCCTACAACCATGTGCTGCAGAACATGCACGACATCGTCATGATCACCAATGACCGCTGGTGCATTCTGGATGTCAATGAGAGCGTCCAGCAGATCGCATCCATGAACAAATCCGAGCTGATGGGCAAATCCGTCTTTGAAATCTTCAAGGACTGGCCGGCTCTGCTGGAACTCTGCCGCGACAATGCCGCCGCGGAGATCCCGGCGGAGATTGACGGTCAACAGCTGATCTTTGAAACCTCAGTCAACAGGATCGATTCAAACGGCGATTTTCTGGGCTGGCTGATCCTGCTCAGGGATATCAGCGAGCGAAAACTTTTTGAAAAGCAGCTGCAGACAAGCCACCAACGCCTGGAACTGGCCCTGGACGGCGCCGACATGGGCCTGTGGGACTGGCAGCTGGACAGCCAGGAAGTCTACATCAATCAGCGCTGGGCCGGCATTATGGGTTATGACCATCTTGAACTCAATGACGGCAACTGGCTCGGCAGCATTCATCCGGACCACCATGCAAAGATCAAAGACGCCATCTATGCCCACCTGAACGGCCAGACCGACTCCATTGATCTGGAGCTCAAGATCCGCACCCTGGGCGACAAGTGGAAATGGACCCTGGTGCGCGGCCGCATTGCCGAACGCGATGCCGCCGGCAACCCCGTGCGCGTTTCCGGCACCATGCTGGACATCAATGACCTCAAAAGCGCCCAGGAGGAGCTGCTGCGCCAGTCCCGCATCGACTACCTGACCGAGGTCTACAACCGCCGCTACTTCTTCACCAGGGTCAGGGAGAGCATGCACTACATCTCTCGCAAGGGCACTGTTTCAGCCCTGGCGATCCTGGACATTGATCATTTTAAAATCATCAACGACACCTACGGGCACCAAGCCGGCGACATGGTGCTGAAAACATTTGCCGGCCAGCTCAGGGACTCCCTCAGAATGTATGACATCCTGGCCCGCTACGGCGGTGAGGAGTTTATCTTCTTCTTCTTCGACACCACCCGCGACCAGGCCCTCATCATCATGGAACGCATCAGAAACAGCATGCAGGAGACCATCATCCAGCATGAGGGGAATCAGATATCTTTCACCTTCAGCGCCGGCATAGCCGACACTTCGGAGATCCGGGAGATGCAGCCCGAGAGTCTGATCGCCATCGCCGACAAACGTCTCTACAGCGCCAAGGAGAGCGGCAGAGACCAGGTCGTGATCTAGACGCCCAGACTCTTCTCCAAGACAATCGTCTTGGTCAGCTCATCATTCTCAGATTTACGGCTCTTGGCCAGCTCAATCAGTTTGGTGATCAGATCTCCATAGGGCAGGCCGCTGGCCTCCCAGAGCTTGGGATACATGGAGATGCTGGTGAAGCCGGGCAGAGTGTTGATCTCATTGACATAGCAGGCATCCCTGGTGACCAGAAAATCAACGCGGGCCAGGCCGCAGCCGCCCACGGCCTCGAAAGCCTCCAGCGCCATGAACTGGATCTCCTCCAGATTGGTGCGCTCCAGGCGGGCCGGAATGACCAGCTCGGACGAGCCGTCCACATACTTGGCATCAAAATCGTAATACTCATTGTTGGGAATGATCTGGCCGGGGACCGAAGCGCGCGGCTCACGATTGCCCAGCACCGCAACCTCGATCTCGAGCATGTCGGAGACAGCCTCCTCCACGATCACCTTATGGGAGTACTCGAGCGCCTCCTCGATACCATCCAGAATGTCATACTCATTCTCGGCCTTGGTGATGCCGATGCTGGAGCCCATGGTGGCCGGCTTAATAAAGAGCGGCAGCTTCAGGGTCTGGCGGATTTCAGCCAACACCTCATCGCGCGAAGATTCCCACATCACATTTGTCAGACAGGTGCCCTTGACCACCGGAATGCCGCGCTGACTAAGAATCCGCTTGGTCAGATCCTTGTCCATGGAGACCGCCGAGGCGGTGGTGTCGCAGCCGACATAGGGCAGGCCGGAAAGTTCAAACAGCCCCTGCACCGTGCCGTCCTCACCGCGCGGTCCGTGCAGAACCGGGAAGATCGCATCAACCTCGATCAAGGCGCCGTCATCCAGGGCGATGAACCCCGGCTGGTTGGGATCACAGGAGAGCACCACCCTTCTGACATCAGCGGTCGGGGTGCCCTTGAGCAGATCAAAGGCGCCATCCCCCAGAAACCAGGAGCCGCTCTTGTCGATGGCCACATATACCGGCTCGAAGAGTTCACGGTCCATCTGACCGGCCACCGAGGTCGCCGAAACGACCGAAACGTCATGTTCAGCCGAAACTCCACCAAAAATTATAGCTATTCTATCCATTCACCACCTCTGATATCAATTGATGCCGGCCGCAAAAATGGCCTGCAATTTCTGTTTAGCCTGCCGCATATCCCCGGACCTGGCAACCTCTTTATTGAGATGGTGCCCGAAGGCCAGATTCTGAGCCAGCCAGGGCAGGATCTTGCGCATGCGTTTGATGGCCACATCGTCACTGAAATGTTCATCAATCAGCTCAAACAGGCTGACCAGCACCGCCTCAAGGCTCGGCTTGGGCAAGATCTCGTCGCCGTTCAGCAGCGCCCGGGTGTCACGGAAGATCCAGGGCTCGATCAATGCCTGGCGACCGATCATGATGCCGTCGCAGCCGGTCTGTTCAAGCATACGTCTGGCATCGGCCGGCGACTTGATGCCGCCGTTGCCGATCAGGGGCACGCGGCAGACATCCTTGGCCCGGGCGATATAGTCCCAGCGCGGCGGCTTATTCAGGCCGTCAGCCACAGTGCGCGCATGCAGCACCAGCATGTCGGCGCCGCCCTCACAGAGCATCTCGATAAACTCATTGAGATATGCCTGGTCGGGCTCGTAACCGATGCGGATCTTGACCGAGAGGCGGCCGTCGTAAACCGCGCGCACAGCCGCCAGGACCGCCTCGGCCAAATTGATCTCCTGCATGAGGGCCACACCCCAGCCGTGGCGGGTGACCTTCTGCAGCCAGCAGCCCATGTTGATGTCCAGCCCCCAGGGAGTGAACTCCGTCAGGCGCCGGGCCGCCCGGCCCATGCGCTCGGGGTCGGAGCCCACCAGCTGCATGATCAGATCATCGCTGCGGGCCCATTTCAAGTAGGTTGAGCGTTCCAATACCTCGACGGGTACGATGCGCGAGTTGAGCATCTCGGAGTAGAGCAGGTCGCAGCCGCCAAGCTCACGCACCAGCTCCCTGAAGGCCACGTGTGAGAGGTCAACCATCGGCGCCAGCATCAAAGCCGGCTCAGCAAATTCTATTTTCAAATTTCAATCCTCAAGCACCACCAATGCATCCACGGCAACCGCAGTTGAACCGCTCACAATCAGCGGATTGATATCTATCTCCTGGACCCGCTCGTCATCCATGCCGATGCGCCCGAGGCTGACCAGGATATCAGCCAGCTGCTCCCGGTCAACCGCCGGCTGACCGCGGAATTCGCCCAGCAGCTTTGCGCAGCGCACCTCTTCCAGCATCTCATATGCATCGTCGCGGCATAGAGGCGCCACCCGGAAAGTCACATCACTGAGGGCCTCGGTATAGATGCCGCCCAGACCGAACATGACGCAGGGACCGAACTGGGCATCCCTTATTAAGCCGGCCACCAGCTCGCGCTGGCCGCTGATCTGTTCCTGCACCAGCACAGCCTCGCAGTCCAGCTCAGCATAGATCTGCCGCAAAGCCTGCTCATCGCCAATATTCAGGCGCACCAAACCCTGCTCACTCTTGTGGGCCACGCCCAGCCCCTTGAGCACCACCGGATAGCCCAACTCAACCGCTGCCGACAAAGCCTCATCAAGACTCATGACCACAACCTCGCGGGTTACCGGAATGGAATAACTCTTTAACAGCTCCTTGGACTTAAACTCATCTAAAATCGACATAACAGATCACCTCAAGCAAGTTTTAGCCGGCATTTGACCAGATCCCCGGCATAGTATAGATCAATGAAATGATACAAGGCTCGAGACTGGATATCAACGAAATCTTCCACTCCCTGCAGGGGGAGGGCCCTTTCAGCGGACAACCCGCCACCTTCATTCGCCTCGGGGGCTGCCTGGAGCCCTACTGCGACTGGTGCGACACGCGCCGCGCCTGGCATGAGCACGCCCCCATGGAAATCGCCGAAATCATCAGTCACATCCAGAAACATCAACTGGTGGTCATCACCGGCGGCGAACCCTTCCTGCAGTGGCAGACCGGACTGAGCGAGTTGCACCAACAGCTTGTCAGCGACGGCTGCCGGATTCAATATGAAACCAGCGGCAAATGCCCCATCCCGGACCTCAAGGATGGCCTGATCGTGATGAGCCCCAAGCTTATCGACAGCTGCTGGCACTGCTCGGACCAGAACATCAGGAGAGCCGACTACCTTAAATTTGTGGCCTACAGCCAGCTTGATCTGCATGAAATCCACAACTACATCACCCAGCACCACATCCCGGCCGACAGAGTATTCATCATGCCCGGCGGGCAGACCCGCCAGGAGCAGCTCGAGAATATGCCGGCGGTCTTCACCTTCTGCAGCGCCATGGGCTACAACCTCTCAGCAAGACTGCACATTCTGGCTTTTGACAGCCAGGCCGGAATTTAATTTTTTTTGCAAAATTATTGTTGACAAGCCAGAACTATATTCATATATTGAACTCATTCAATAATTGAATAAATTCATTATTGCGAAGTTGTTCAATTATTGCTACCCTCGACATGAAACAAGCCCTCGTATGAAGGGGTCCTGACCGCAATGGACAGGGCCCCTTCTCCCTATAAAGAAAGTGCTGGCCCCTAAAAAAAATTCAAGCTAAAGAGAGTCATATGAAGAAAGCCGCAATACTACTCTCCGGTGGAATGGACTCCGGCGTACTGCTGGCCTGGGCCAGCAAACAATATGATGAGGTGCATGCCCTAAGCTTCGACTACGGGTCAAAGCATGCGACCCGCGAGCTTGAAATGGCCGAAAAACTGGCTAAAGCTTACGGCGCCAGCTACACCAAGGTAAAGCTGCCCTTCATCAACGAGCTCTTCACCTCGGCCCTGCTGCAGAGCGGCGCCGAGATCCCCGAGGGCAGCTACGCCGAGGGCAACATGGCCTGCACCGTTGTGCCCTACCGCAACGGCATCATGCTCTCGATCGCCGCCGGCTATGCCGAGAGCCACGCGATCGACACCCTCCTGATCGCGGCCCATGCCGGCGACCATCCGGTCTACCCGGACTGCCGGGTGGAGTTTCTGAATGCGGCCGCCGACGCCATCCGCCTCGGCACCAGCAACGGCGTACACATTGAAGCCCCCTTTGCCAGAATCGACAAAGCCGAGATTGCCAGACGCGGCCGCGAGCTGAACTTCGACTTCAGCCAGACCTGGTCCTGCTACAAGGGTCTCGAAAAGCACTGCGGGCGCTGCGCCACCTGCCTGGAGCGCAGACAGGCCCTTCAGCACGACCTGGGGCTCGACCCCACCGAGTACATGCCATGAGCGAGATACCATTAGGCAAAAAGAGTGAATATCCCGAGAAGCGCGACCCGTCGGTCCTCTTCCCGGTCCAGCGCGGCGAGCGAAGCTTTGAGATGTACGGCTTCGACCTCTGGCGCGCCTTTGAACTCTCCTGGCTGAACAGCAGCGGCAAACCCCATGCCGCCATCCTCAAGATCGCCTACCCCCTGCAGAGCAAATGCATCGTTGAATCAAAATCACTGAAGCTCTATCTGGGCGGCCTGGCCTATGAGAAGTTTGCATCCGAACAGGAGCTGCTGGACACCATCAAACAAGATTTGCAGCCAGCCCTGGGCACGCCGCAACTGGAGCTGCAGCTGACAGACAGCCTGCCCATTCAGAAGCTGGATGCCATCTGCATTGATGGGCTGGAGATTGAGACCGGAACCTATCTGCGCGACCCGCAGCTACTCAAGGCCGGCCAGCAGGTAATTACAGAGAAGCTCTGCAGCCACCTGCTGCGCTCATTCTGCCCGATAACACGGCAGCCCGACTGGGGCAGCGTCATCATCGAATACCGCGGATCAGAAATTGAGCATGCGGGACTGCTGAAGTACATCATCTCACTCAGAAACCACGAGGGTTTTCACGAGAGCTGCTGCGAAGAGATATTCAGCGATATCAGCGAAAAGTGCGCACCGGACTACCTGAAGGTCAGCTGTCTCTACACCCGCCGCGGCGGCATCGACATCAATCCGGTCAGATCCTCAGAACCGCTCGACATCGATATGAATCTGCCGCGCCTGAGCCGCCAGTAGATCAGCCGAGATCGTACTGCTCGACAATCAGATCCCTGAAGTCGGCAAACTCATCACGCACAACATCCACCATCTCGGCGATGTCATCAATGCGGCCGTCCTTAGCCGCAACTTCCATCTCAAAGGCCACATCACGCAGGGCCAGAGCCTCAACATTGGCCGAGGAACCCTTGAGGGTGTGGGCGCATAGATGCAGGTCATCCTGAGAACGCTTGGAGAGGGCGAGCTCCAGATTCTCGATCTGAACCGGAACATTCCCCAGAAAAGTTTTAAGAATTTTTATGAAGAGAGTCTCCCGGCCGCCGACACGCCTCAGCAGAGAGTCTTTATCAAAGATAACCTTGGTCTCACTATTCATTTTTAACCCACTCCCCAATAATATTGGCTGACTATACAAAATTTATTACGGCCAATATATAGGAAAATAGCCCGGATGACCAAGTTGTCAAGCAGACTCAGCAAACACAAAAAGGCTTGGTCCAGAATCGGACCAAGCCTGAATAGTTCGAGCTACAGGCTGAACTACTGCGAAATGGCAGCGTTGAATTTTTTGGTCAGCCTTGAAATCTTGCGTGAAGCAGTGGTGCGCTTGTAGACACCCTTATTTACAGCGCTGTCGATAGAGGCGATGGTCTTCTGGAACTCGGCTTTGGCAGCCTCTGTATCCTTCTCATCGATAGCAGCAAAAACTTTTTTCACACTTGTATTGATAGATGAACGACAGCTCTTGTTGCGAGCTCTGATCTTCTCATCCTGTCTGTGTCTCTTTAAAGCCGAAGCATGGTTGGCCATGAAAATCTCCTTCAAATCTCTATATTGAGGTCCCCTTTAATATAGATAGTTAATCAGCTTGTCAAGTCAGAAAGTCCATCTCATATCTGAGCCGCCTCAGGCAAGATGGCAGGCCGCAAAATGACCGGGTTTTATCTCCCGCAAGCGGGGCTCGGCCGCCAAACACTGCGCCTGACTGCGCTCGCAGCGCCCCGCAAAAGAACAGCCGCCGCCACTCCGGCCGTTGCCCGGCCTGCTCCTGACCGGCCTGCCGGGCTCAATCTCCGGAATCGCATCCATCAGACAGACCGTGTAGGGATGCAGCGGTTCACCGAAGAGATCCCTGGTGGCAGCCAGTTCAACGATCCGACCGCGATACATCACCGCCACCCGGTGCGAGAGATAGCCAACCACCGAAAGGTCGTGGGAGATGAAGATGCAGGCCAGCTCAAACTCATCCTGCAGATCAGCCAGCAGATTAATCACCTGGGCCTGGATCGAAACGTCCAGCGCACTGACCGGTTCGTCGCAGATCAGCAGGCGCGGATTAAGCGCCAGGGCCCTGGCGATGCAGATGCGCTGACGCTGACCGCCCGAAAACTCATGCGGGTAGCGCTCAAACATATTCGGCGCGATGCCGACCTTCTGCAGCAGATCAGAGGCGCGCTCCTTTGCTTCCAGCCCGTGGATTCTGAGCGGCTCCTGCACCGCCCCGATGATGCGCTGGCGCGGATTGAGCGACCCGAAGGGATCCTGGAAAATAATCTGCATCTCGCGTTTGAGCTTTTTGTCGCGCACCTCAACCTCACGGCCCTCCCAGATGATCCGGCCGGAATCGGCATCTTCCAGCCCCATCAGCAGGCGCGCCATGGTTGACTTGCCGCAGCCCGACTCTCCCACCAGCCCCAGCGTCTGATTGGCATGCAGATCGAAGCTGACGCCCCTGAGCGCCTGCACCTCTCCGGCATGACCGCCCCAAAGGCCGGCTTTGAGCGGGTATGTCTTTTTAAGTTCATCAACCCTAAGCAGAGGCTGCATCGGCATACCTCCAGCAGCGCACCTGATGACTATCCCCCAGCACAAAGACCGGCGGCGGCGCTTCATGGCAGCGCGGCATGACCTGATCACAGCGCTCGCAGAAGCTGCAGCCCGCGGGAAGCTCAGTCAGCCGCGGCACGCTCCCCGGGATCGCATAGAGCCGCTCATCATTCAGGCTGGCGCCCTTGCGCGGCACCGAACGCAGCAGCCCCCTGGTATAGGGGTGCAGCGGATTTCTGAAGAGCTCATCCACCCCGGCATTCTCAACCACCCGGCCGGTGTACATTACGGCCACCTGCTGACAGGATTGGGCAACGACCCCCAGGTCATGGGTAACCATTATAATTGATGTGCCCAGTTCAAGCTTGAGACTCTCCATCAGCTCCAGAATCTGAGCCTGGGTGGTCACATCCAGGGCCGTGGTCGGCTCGTCGGCAATCAGCAGCTGGGGCCGGCAGGCAAAAGCCATGGCGATCATGATGCGCTGACACATGCCGCCGCTGAGCTGATGGGGATAATCACGCACGCGCTTATCAGCCTGCTGAATACCGACCATCTCCAGCGCCTCGACCACGCGCCGCTTAAGCTCCCGACGCCCGGAGACCTCCTGATGCAGGCCGATAACCTCGGCCAGCTGGGCGCCGACCGTAAAAACCGGATTGAGCGCCGCCATGGGCTCCTGAAAAATCATCGAGATCTGTCTGCCGCGCACCAGGCGCAGCTCCGACTCGCTCAAATCCAGCAGATTCCGCCCATCAAAGCGGATCGATCCGCCCATGATCCGACCCGGCGGATCGGACACCAGCCCCAGCAGCGAGAGTGACAAAACCGTCTTGCCGCAGCCCGACTCACCCACCAGCCCCAGGGTCTGGCCGCGGCCCAGCCTCAGGTCGACACCGTCAACCGCCCGCACCACACCATCGGCGGTAAAGAAGTGCGTCTGCAACCCCTCAATTTCCAATAACAGATCATTCATAGATAAAATCCTTCAGACACATGCCACTAAACATGATCAGCGCGCCGCTTAAAAGCAAAATATTTTATGGCGGCACTGGAAATTGTTTCCGGCGGCCCTTATTTTTTACTCAATAATTAATGTTTTGAGGCAAATTCTACGATAGTTTGGATGTTAGCATAAATCAATGACCGGGTTTCTGGAATAATCTGGCCTACGAATTGAGATATAAAGGGGAATATTTAGATGAGTTTTTTCGAGAATCTCTTTGGTAAGGGTAAACTTGACAAAGAGATCAAGGATTGCGAACAGGAGCTGCACGCCAAGCCTGAAGATCCTGTGACCCTCAAGAAACTTGGAGACCTCTACATCAAAGCTCATGATAATGAGAATGCCTCCGCCATATATCTGCGCCTCGGCGAAACATACAACGAAAAGGGGTTCTACCCCAAGGCCATCGCCCTCTACAAACAGGCCCAGAAGATCAACCCGGCCTGGGAGATGCCCTACGAGAAGCTGGCCATCCTCTACGAATCCCAAGGTTTCGCCAGGGATGCGGCCGCCCAGTATGTCAGACTTTCCGAACTGATGGAACAGTGCGGTGAAAGCGAAAAGGCCATCACCTACATGCAGAAGGCCGCCGAACTGGACCCCGAGCACAAGCAGGTCAGCAAGCAGGCCAAGGCATTCGGCATCCGCGACCATGAAAAGGCCATGATGGAGAAGGTCCCCAACCAGTCCCCCAAACCGGCGCAGCAGCAGACCGACTTTTTCAATCTGAATGCCGAGCTGGAAAAAGAGATTGACGAACTCAAGCTGGATGAGATGCAGGTCAGCGAAGAGGACGCTGCCGGCGTGGCCGAAGTCTTCAAGGCCATGGAGGCCAACGCCGCCGAAGAGGGCGCCGATGACCCGATCTTCCTCTACAATATGGGGCTGGCCTATCGCGAGACCGGCCTGCTCGACGATGCCGTCGAGGCCTTCAAAAAGGTCATCAACACCGGCGACAAACTCTTCGACGCCCACATCATGCTGGGCACAACCTACCGTGAACAATCAAAGTATCAGGAATCTCTGGATACACTGAAGCAGGGCGCCTCTCTGAGCGGCATCTCGAACGAGATGAAGATCGGCCTGCTCTATGAGGTCGGCCAGACCTACAAGGCCATGGGCCTCAATGACAAGGCGCTGGAGATCTTCAGAAATATCCAGAATGAAAGTAAAGACTTCAAAGATGTAGACCAGCAAATTACTAAACTGGCAGGCGGAGGCTAACGTGGCTGTTATCAACTATGCAAAAAAAGAAATCTCGGCAAAGATCGTCTACTACGGGCCTTCCGTATGTGGCAAAACCACCAACATTCAGTCGATCTATGCCAGCATCACCCCCGACCAGAAGGGTAAGCTGGTCTCGCTGGCAACAGAGGCCGACCGCACCCTCTTCTTCGACTTTCTGCCCATTGAGATCGCAGACATCCGGGGTTTCAAGACCAGGCTGCACTTCTACACCGTTCCCGGCCAGGTCTACTACAACTCTACCCGCCGCGCCGTTCTGACCGGCGTCGACGGTCTGGTCTTTGTGGCCGACTCCCAGCGCGACAAGATGGAGGAGAACATCGAAAGCCTCCAGAACCTTGAGGAGAACCTCAACTACTACGGCAAAAGCGTCAACACCCTCCCGCTGGTGATCCAATACAATAAACGCGACCTGCCGTCCGCAATGCCCATCGAGGAGATGCAGCAGCTGCTCAACCCTGACGGCCGCTACCCAACTTTCGAAGCCACCGCCACCACCGGCGAGGGCGTCCTGCCGACCCTGACCCGCATCACCAAAATGGTCCTGAGTCACATCGAGAGCGGCACCAGCGGCAAACCCCAGCGCCCGGCCGAGCCGGCTATGCCGACTCATGAGCCCATAGCTGAGCCAACCCCGGAACCCATACCGGAGCCGGCACCCGAACCGACACCAGAGCCCGTCATCGAACCTGAGCCGGCCAGCGAAATCAATCTGGCCGAGACCGCAAGCTTTGACGAGCTTGAGGATCACCGCGCCCTGGATATCGGGCCCACCTCACAAAACACACCGGTGGAACCGCCTCAGCCGGCCACCCCCGGCTTCCAGGGGGGACGCATTCAGGTTGTTGGCACAGGTAATGCAGAAATCATCTCCGTGAATGCGGTCAACCTGCCGCTCAAGCTCAAGATCGAGGGAGATGAGAGAACGTATAACATGGACCTGGCCATTAAACTTGACAGTCTGATTCCGGAGGAATAGCGCCTTGCATGAGGGCCCAATGCTGGCCGGCATGCTGCCGTATCTGCCTTTTGACGGTGTGCTTGCCTGGCCCTACATTACATCCATCCTGGGCAGCGGTTACTTTTTTGTAATCGCCGCTACGCTTCTGACCTTTGTAATCTGCGGAATCGCCCTGGTGGTCAAGTACTCACCGATGGTGCTGCACGATCTCAACACCCTGACCAACAAGGAGATGCCCCAGGCCGGCCTGAAACTCTGGACCGTCCTGCTGCTGATCGTCCCGATCTTCTTCAATGCCGGGCTGATCTGGTTTTTGCTCTGGTGGTTCATCCTCCTCTGGGGCTACATGCACCCGTCAGAGCGCCGCATCGCCTTCACCTTCACCGCCATCATCTTCCTGGCCAGCTGGCTGGTCCACGTAGGCGCCGCCTTCCTGACCTATGCCCAGACCCAGGCTAACCGCGAGATCTTTGCCGTCGAACATATGATCGACACACCCAGGGACGCCATCGAGCTGACCGTCTGGAGCGAGAACAACGCGACCGACGCCCCGGCCATCAACGCCAAGGCCCTGCTGGCCATCCGCAAAGGCAACTACGCCGAGGCCACCAGCCTGCTCGAGAAGTGCCTCGACATTGAGCCGCACAACGCCCGCTACTACAATCATCTGGGCATCGCGCTGGCCGAGCAGGACAAGAACAGCATGGCCCTCAAGGCCTTCAACAACGCCATCAACATCGAGCCCCAGAATGCTCTCTACCACTACAACCTGAGCCGGCTGGAGCAGAGCCTCTACCACTTCTATGAGGCCGAAAAGTCAATCGTGACCGCCAGCAAACTCGATCCCGCCCGGGTTCGCGAATTTCTCGAACATGAAGAGCTTCAGCCTAAAAACCGTTTCGTGGTGGCCCAGACCCCCATCTTTGAACAGATCAAACGCCAGATGCGCAACTCAGACCCCCTGAACGATGCCGCAGATAAGCTCTGGCACATCCTGCTGGGACTCATCAGCCGCGGCCTGATCATTCCATTTGTCCTGATCTACGCCCTGATTCTCTTCATCGAGAGCCACCTGCCGTCCGACAAGTTCTCCAAGCGCTGCTCACGCTGCGGCCGCCTGCACTATGTGGGCTCCGAGACCGGACGCAGCCTGCCGATCTGTCTGCAGTGCCAGTGGATGAACTCCCGCTCTGAGCGCCAGCTCAATCAGATTGTAACCGACAAGATGAATGATGTGCGCACGTTCAGGCAGCTCTCGGAGAAGCGGGCCGCCCGCCTGGAGCGCATCCTGCCGGGACTGGGGCTCTTTGTGGAGAACCGCATCACGCCGGCACTCATCAGATTCAGCCTCTTCAGCGTCGGTCTGGTGCTCCTGATCAGCGGCGGCGTCTTCGTACAGTCATTCATCCAGCCCGAGGCAACCTTCGCCCACTTCGGCCGCGCGCTGGGCCTCATAATCATCATCGGCACCTACTGGAGGGCATATGTAAAACCGCCGGCCCTCTACGGAGTATAAGATGGCACTACTCGGAACCCTGACCGGCTTTGGCATCACCGAGATCTTCCAGCTCATCTCGCAGCAGATGAAGACCGGAGCTCTGATCCTGAGCGCCCCCAAGAATGAAGTCTCGATCATCTTCCGCGACGGCATCATCATCGGGATTGTTTCCGACAAGTGGGAGGATGACCCCCGCGCCCGCATTCTGCTCGACAACAACATCCTGCCCGAGAAGACCTACCGCACGGCCATGGACAACCAGGAAAAGAAGAGCATCCCCTGGCACGAGATCCTGATCTCCCAGGGCAACATCAAGGAGTCGATCCTGGAGAAGGCCTCCAACATGATTATCAGGGAGACCCTGCTGGAGACCTTCCAGTGGAAAGAGGGCAGCTACCGTTTCGATGAGAGCGAACCCAACTACAGAAATATGCTCAGCTGCTATCTGCCGGCCGAGGGCATCATTCTGGACACCCTGCGCGTGATTGACGAGTGGCCCATCATCAAGGCCAAACTGCCGCCGGTGGACTACAGCCCGGTCAAGGTCATGCCGCTGACCGAGGAGATCGTGCGCAGCCAGGACCTCTCGCCCATGGACATGCAGATTTTCGACCTGATCGATGACACCAAGACCATCGAAGAGCTGGTGCGTGAATCACTGGAGACGCGTTTCGACGCCCTGGGTTCGATTGTCAGATTGATTGAAGCCGGGCTGATCGAGACCTTCCCGCGCGGCTCCAAACAGAAACTGGACCGGTCAATCCAGCGCCGCGCCATGAGCAGACGTTTCAAATCCGTGGCCGTCTACCTGCTGCTGGCCGGCACAGTCGTCATCCTGAGTCTGATCGGACAGCCGCGCCCCAACCTGCTGCTGGACCGCGGCTCGGTCATCCGCGACAACATCCGCAGCCAGCGCGAGCTGGCCAGCGAGTATGCTAAGCAGGGGACAACGCTTTCAACGCTAAAGAGAGATATACATGCCCTTTCGAGCGAATCTTCACCGGAGTAAAGGCCACATCCACGTATCTGGGAAGCTCATCCTCACTGACCGGCATGCTGCAGCCCTGCGAGTGAAAGGTCCGGTTGGAGTGGGTCAAAATAAACTTCACGCGCGAATTACCAAGCTTGCGGTGCCCGGTCAGCTCCATGCGTCTGATCATGAAGACCGGTTCCGGGTTGCCCTCGCCGAAGGGCCCCAGGGCCTCCAGCTCATCCAGCAGCTCCGGTGAGAGATCCAGCGGCGAAATGGCCAGATCCACCTCGACCCGGCTTCTGCCCTCCGGCTCCACGCCATCCATGATATTGGCCAGGGCCTGCTGCAGCTTGGGCAGATTATCACGCTCAATGGTCAGACCGATGGCCATCTTGTGGCCGCCGTAGCGTACCAGCAGATCACTGACCCCGCCCAGCAGACCGTGCAGATCAACGCCCTCAATCGAGCGACCCGACCCCTTGCACTCCCCGGCCGCACCGACGGCGATCACGATCGCCGGCTTCTTAAAGCGCGACACCAGCCTGGAGGCCACAATGCCGATCACGCCCATGTTCCAGCCCTCGCCGGCCACCATGATCACATCGCTCTCGGGCTGCTCCTCGACCATGGCGATGGCCTCCTTGAGAACCTTCTGCTCCTGGGCCTGGCGCTGACGGTTGAGCTGATGCAGCTCGTTGGCCAGGGTCGCCGATTTCCAGGATTCATCACTGATCAATAGGTCGAGAGCCTTGCCGGCGCTGCCCATGCGGCCGGCGGCATTGATGCGCGGCCCCAGGATAAAGCCCAGGTCGCGGGCCATGATCTCGCTGCGGATGCCGGCCACCCGCGCCAGCGCCGAGGTGCCGGGCGAGTTATAGCTGTTGAGCACCCCCAGCCCCTCCTTGACCAGGATGCGGTTGACCCCCTTGAGGGCCACCACGTCGGCCACCGTGGCCAGGGCCACCAGGTCCAGATCCTGACGCAGATTGGGCAGCTCGGTTACGCCGCGCTCGCGCAGCACGCTCCTGAGCGCGATTATCAGATGAAAGATGACCCCGGCGCCGCAGAGATCCTCCTGGCCGAAGGGACACTCGGCCTGTTTAGGGTTGATCACGGCCAGGGCGTCGGGCAGCTCAGCCTCGGGCTCATGGTGATCGGTGACGATCACATCCAGGCCCAGCGAACGGGCATAGGCCACCTGCCCGATATCGGTGATGCCGCAGTCGGCCGTGATCAGCAGGCTGGCGCCGCCCCGCTTGAGCTCGTCCAGCCCGCGCCGGTTGAGGCCGTAGCCGTCCACATGGCGGTCGGGAATGAAGATCAGCGGCGCAGCCTGCCCCAGGCGCACCAGAAATCGGTGCATCAGGGCGGCCGAACAGACCCCGTCCACGTCATAATCCGAGAAGATGGCGATGCGCTCACCGGCCTGGATGGCGTCCGCGATGCGCTCGCAGGCGACCTCAATGCCCTTCATCCCGCTGGGATCCTTAAGCAGGCCCAGGTTGGGATTCAGAAAATCATTGATCTCACGGGCACTGTTCAGGCCGCGCTGGGTTATCAGGGATTTGAAAACCGGAGTAAAATTGAATTCGGGCAGCAGATCATCACGGACCTTGCCCTTGACCACCCACTCCTTGGATCCATAAATCATAGGCTCTTCTAAAACGCCCCCTCTCAGAAGTCAAGGTCCCCGGATTGATCCTTGCTAAACCACTCTCATATGTATTAGTTCTTTGGTACTATACCCTATAAGGTTTACGGATGACAGAAAACTCCCAGGCATTCGATTATAAGAGCATCACCAAGCTGATTTCACTGAGCGCCGTCATCGGCGTGGTTACCGGTCTGGCATCTGTCATCTTCTACCATCTGATCCAGTTCAGCAGCGATCTCTTCCTGGTCAAGAGCGGCGCCTTCAGCGGCCCGACCATCAACGAGGTCACCGGCGAGGTGGCCGCGGTCAGCGCGACCATGACCGATCAGATCTTCAGCCTGAGCCACGGCCTGCCCTGGTACCTGCCCCTGATCACCGCGCTGGGCGGCCTGCTGACCGGCATCATCGTCTACAGCCTGGCCCCCGAGGCCGAGGGCCACGGCACCGATGCCGCCATCGAGGCCTTCCATCACAAGAAGGGCCGCATCCGCGGGCGCGTGCCCCTGATCAAGGCCCTGACCGCCGCCATCACCATCGGCTCGGGCGGTTCGGCCGGCCGCGAGGGCCCCGTGGCCCAGATCGGCGCCGGCATCAGCTCCTTCCTGGCCGACAAGCTCAAGCTCAACAGCCGCGACCGGCGCACCATGATGCTGGCCGGCATGAGCGCCGGCATCGGCAGCATCTTCCGCGCCCCGCTGGGCGGCGCCCTCTTCGCCTCGGAATGTCTCTACTCGGAGACCGAGTTTGAGTATGAGGCCATCATACCGGCCATCATCTCATCCATCGTGGCCTACAGCGTCTTCTCATCCATCATCGGCTGGGGCGCGCTCTTCCAGACCCCGGAGCTGCTCTTCCGCAACCCGGTCGAGCTGATCTTCTATCTGCTGCTGGCCGGCTGCTGCGCCGGCCTGGGCTATGTCTACGTCAAGATCTTCTACGGCACGCGCGAGATCTTCAGGCGCATCAACATCCCGCCCCACTTCAAACCGGCCATCGGCGGCCTGCTGCTGGGATTGATCGCCCTGGTCTACCCCCAGATCCTGGGCTCCGGCTACGGCTGGGTCCAGCTGGCGATCTACGGCCAGATGGCCATCGGCCTGATGCTGATCCTGGCCTTTCTGAAGATCATCGCCACCTCGCTGACCATCGCCTCGGGCGGTTCGGGCGGCGTTTTTGCCCCCTCGCTGGTGATCGGGGCCATGCTGGGCGGCGCCTTCGGCGGCATCGTACAGATTCTCTTTCCCCAGATGGAGATCAGCCCGGCGGCCTATGTGATCGTGGGCATGGCCGGCTTCTTTGCCGGGGTGGCCAACGCCCCCATCTCGACCCTGATCATGGTCTGCGAGCTGAGCGGCAACTACGGCCTGCTGCCGCCCCTGATGCTGGTCTGCGTCTGCGCCATCCTCTTCTCGCGCGGCTTCTCGATCTATGAGCACCAGGTTCCCACCAGGGTCGACTCGCCGGCCCACCGCGGCGACTTCATCATGGACATCCTGGAGTGGCTCAAGGTCAAGGATGCCATCAAGCTGCCTACCCCGGTCTCGCTGGTCAAGGAGAACACGCCGCTCAAGGACATCGTGCAGCTGATTACCATGAACAACGCCTACGCCTTTCCGACGGTCGACAGCGAGGGCAACCTGACCGGCATCTTCAGCGTCAATGATGTGCGCCGCATCCTGACCGACGAATCGCTGGCCAGCCTGGTGATCGCCAAGGATGTGGCCAACGAGGACGTCATCACGGTTCAGCCCGGCGACGACCTGGGCTCGGTGCTGCGCAAGATGACCTCCAAGAAGGTCAGCGAACTGCCGGTGGTCGACCCCCAGGACCCGCGCAAGATTCTGGGCATGATCTCCAGGCTCGATCTGATCAACGCCTACAACCGGATGGTCTCAAGTGGCCATCCGCTCTTGAGCGACTAAAGGAGTCTAATATGTTTAGAAAAATTATGCTTGCACTCACGCTGATTGCGCTGCTCAGCGGCTGCTCCCTGCTCAAGGAGCTGGTCAAACAGCCCACGGTTGACTTCGAGGGCGTCGCGCTGCAGGAGATCAGCTTAAGCGAGGAGACCCTGCTCTTCCGCTTCCGCGTCAACAACCCCAACCCGCTGCCCATCAAGCTGACCAGCATCAGCTACGATCTCATGATCAATGAGCGCAACCTGGCCAGCGGCACCAAGAGTGAGGGCATCAACCTGCCGGGCGAGGGCGCGGCCCTGGTGGAGCTGCCCTTCACCATCCGCCATCTGGAGCTCTTCGACAGCCTGGATGAGTTCATCAACACCGACGAGGTCACCTACACCCTCAAGGGCAGCATGGGCCTGGGCCCCATCGAGCTGCCCTACAAGAAGAGCGGCACCATCCGCCTGCCGCGCCTGCCCCAGATCACGCTCAAGAAGCTGGAGGTCGAGAAGTTCAGCTTCAGCGGCGCCGCGGTCGTCATTGTGGTCGACATCCGGAATGACAACGACTTCCCGCTCAAGCTGGACAGCCTCAACTACCAGGCGTCTTTAAGCGGCGTCGACATAATCAGCGGCAACACCGGCCAGCTGCCCAGAGTCGAGGCCCGCTCCTCGGCCACTATCGAGATCCCCCTGAGCGTCAGCTTTGCCAAGCTTGGTAAATCGCTGGCCAACCTGCTGGCCGGCCAGAGTGCCGACTACCAGTTCAGCGGCGACATCAACCTGCCGGCCGGCGGCAAGCTGCCCTTCAAGGCCGACGGAGAGATCCCCATCGAGAGGTAGACACCTAAAAATAGTTTTTATGGAGGGTCCGCATGAAAATTTTTAAAATTTTAATTGGCCTGCTGTTTCTTGCCCAACCGCTCAAAGCGGCGGAACTGCCGCCACCCGGCGCAAACCTGAACAGCGACATCATGCAGGCCCTCAGCCAGCGCCAGACAACCCGCAAATATGCCGAGAAACCCTTAAGCCGGCAGCAATTGAGCGACATCCTCTGGGCCGCCAACGGCGTCAACCGCAAGGACGGCAAGCGCACCGCACCGGCGGCCTACGGCAAGCAGTACATCAACATCTATCTGATCGATGAGAGCGGCAGCTACCGCTACGACGCCGCCAGCCACACTTTGACCGCACTGCCGACTCCGCTGGAGCAGCAGCGCCTCTCCAGCCAGGGCCACGTCAAGAAGGCCCCCCATGTCATTCTGCTGACCTGCGAGATCAAGAAGATCCCCGGCACCTTTGCCAGCGATCAGGAGAAGCTGCTGACGGCCCACGCCACGGCCGGCTGCATATGCCAGAACATCTACCTTGCCTGCGCCGCCCAGAAAATCGGCACCTGCATGGTGGGCGGCCTGCGCAGCGAGTACATCCGCAAAATGCTGAACGAGGAACCGCTCTACGCGATGCCCGTCGGCCCGATCAACTGACCAAGGAGAACTTTATGTGCGACACGATGGTGGCCACCCCCGAAGCCACGGCTGACGGCGTCATGCTCTTTGCCAAGAACTCCGACCGCGAGCCCAACGAGGCCCAGTATCTGGAGCAGATCCCGGCCCTCAAGCACGCGCCCGGCAGCATGCTCAAGTGCACCTACATCGAAATTCCGCAGGTGCCTGAAACCTATGCCGTGATGCTCTCAAAGCCCTTCTGGATCTGGGGCGCCGAGATGGGCACCAACCAGTTCGGCCTGACCATCGGCAACGAAGCGGTCTTCACCAAGGAGGGCTACGCCAAGGAGCCCTCCCTGATCGGCATGGACCTGCTGCGCCTGGCCCTGGAGCGCGCGCGCGACCCGCAGGAGGCCATCGAAATCATCACCGGCCTGCTCGAGATCTTCGGTCAGGGCGGCAACTGCGGTTTTCATCACAAGCTCAACTACCACAACAGCTTCATCATCTGCGACGCGCACGAGGCCTGGGTGCTGGAGACGGCCGGCAAGTTCTGGGCCGCCAAGCAGATCAGGGGCGTCTACGCCATCTCCAACGGCCTGACCCTCACCGATGACTGGGACATGGCCCATCCGCAGCTGGCCGAAAACGCCCGGCAACGCGGCTGGTGCAAGGATGGATTCAGCTTCAGCGGCTGCTACTCGGACACAATCTACACCAAGTTCAGCGACTGCCGCAGGCGGCGTTCGCGCGCCATGCAGCTGCTGCAGGCGGAGAAGATCACCCCGCAGCGCATGATGCAGATCCTGCGCGACCATGCCGACCACCCGATCCACAAGGGTTTGACCGGCGCGTGCCTCTGCAACCATGCCGGCTTCGGCCCGGTGCGCGGCGCCCAGACCACCGGTTCGCTGGTCTCATACCTCAGGCCCGATCTGCCGACCCACTTTGCAACCGGCAGCGCCGCGCCCTGCACAGGCATCTTCAAGCCCGTCTGGCAGGACTGCGCCCTGCCCGAAATGGGCCAGCCGGGCGGAGAAGCCGACCGCAGCCTCTTCTGGCAGCATGAACGCCTGCACCGCGCCGTGCTCATGCACGGCAACAGCTACGCCAAAGAGCGCGATGCCCTGGAGCGGGAACTCATCGAGCAGGCCCTCGGCCTCAAGGATCAGGCTGCGCGCCAGCATTTCTGCACTGACAGCTTCAGTAAGGCAGCCGCCGCCGAAGAGCAGTGGATCAGCCAGACCCTAAAACAGCCCAGGCAGAAAGTTGGCTATCTCTACCGAAAAGCCTGGAATCAATTTAACAGACAGTCCAATTTTGAGGAGAATCTATGAAGTACCTGAACAAGAAGATCTATATCACCGGCGGTTCCAGCGGCATCGGCCTGGCCGCCGCCCAGCAGTTTGCCGCTCAGGGCGCCGACGTGGCCATCTTTGCCCGGCGCCAGGAGCAGCTCGACGAGGCCCTTGCGAGCATCAAACGCCGCGCCGTCCGTGATCAGCAGCAGTTCGGCGCCTGGCCGCTGGATGTGGCCGACCATCAGGCCACCCAGGCGGTGATCGAACAGGCCGCCCGCGACTTCGGCTCGCCCGACATCGTGATCAACAGCGCCGGCATCGGCAGCGCCAACGACTTCACCGAAATTTCAGCCCATGAGTTCAGACGGGTCCTGGAGGTCAACCTGCTCGGCAGCCGCAACCTGACCGCGGCCGTGCTGCCCAACATGCGCCCGGGCGGACGGATCGTGCTGGTCTCATCCTCGGCCGGCCTGATCGGCATCTACGGCTACACGGCCTACGGCGCCTCCAAGTTCGGCGTGGTGGGCCTGGCCGAGGCCCTGCGCATGGAGCTCAGACGCAAGAAAATTGCGGTCAGCGTCTTCTGCCCGCCCGAGGTGGACACCCCCCTGATCGTGGAGGAGCGCAAGACCCTGCCCATCGAGACCCGCCTGGTCAAGGGCATGGCCGGCCGCCTGACGCCCGAGTCCTGCGCCCGCCAGCTGATTGAGGGCATCGACAAAGGCCGCTTCATGATCATTCCGGGCCGCATGATGAAGATGCTCTACTACATGAACCGCTTCCTGCCCGGACCCGTCTCGCGCGCCACCTCGGATGCGGTGGTGAGCATCTGCGGCCTCTGGCAAAAAGCCTGAGACGATGGGACATCTGGTCGGCAAGGAGATCTACCGCCAGCTGGGCAGCAAGATTGACCAGCTGAGCGTGCGCACCCCCTGGAACGAGACCCTCTATCAGATCCTGAAGGAGCTCTACACCCCCCAGGAGGCTGAGCTGCTGGTGCGCATGCCCTTCAACCTCTCCAGCCTGCAGCGCATCAGCCGGGTAACCGGCATGCGCGAAAAAGAGATCGAGCCGCTGCTCGAGAGCCTCTGCTCGAAGGGGCTGGTGATGGATGTCTGGCACAGGGACCACTACCGCTACTTCATCGCGCCCATGGCCATCGGCATCTTCGAGTTCAGCATGATGCGTCCCAGCGGCGACTACAAGCGCTGGGCCGAACTCTTCCACAACTATCTCAGCGGCGACAGCGGCTTCTACGACGCCAACTTCGCCCAGGGCGAGCAGATCTCATTCATGCGCGCCATGCCCCATGAGGCCGCCTTCGAGCCCCACCTGGAGGTCATGGACTATGAGCGGGCCAGCGCCGTCATCGAGGCCAACGACACCTTTGCGCTGGGACTCTGCTCCTGCCGCCACGAAAAACTGCATGCCGACGAGAAGCCCTGCGACATCCCGCTGGAGACCTGCTCATCCTTCGGCACGGCCGCCGAGTACATGATCCGCAACAAGCTCTCCAGGCCGGCCAGCAAAGAAGAGATGCTCGACCTGGTGGAGTTCTCGCGCGACCAGGGGCTGGTGATCAATGCCGACAACGTCACCAAGGACGTCTCCTACTTCTGCCACTGCTGCGGCTGCTGCTGCAACGCCCTGCGCGGCATCAGCCAGTTCGGCTACGCCCACACGGTGGTCACCTCCAACTACATCGCCGCGGTGGGAGAGGAGTGCAACGGCTGCGGGGCCTGCTCAAAAGCCTGCCCCATAAACGCCATCCAGATACAGGGCAAAAGGGCCGTGATCAACCAGGAGCTCTGCCTGGGCTGCGGGGTCTGCGTGCTCAAATGCAAGCCCAAAGCCCTCAGGCTGGCGGAGCGCGAGCAGCGCGTCATGCATCCGGCCAACACCTTTGAGCGCATCCTGCTGCAGTGCCTGGAGCGCGGCACCCTGCAGAACTTCATCTTTGACAACCCGCAGGCCCTTGACCATAAGTTCATGCGCGCCCTGGTGGGCGGTTTCCTGCGCCTGCCGCCGGTCAAGCGCGGCCTGATGAACCAGGAGATCCGTTCGCGCTTCCTGGCGCGTTACCTTGATTAAGAACATCCGAAAATTATTCTAGAGAGGAAGGAACTATGAGAGACCTTATCCAACTGGACTACCTTGGCGACATCGGCATCTCGGAGATGATCGGCCTCATGCGCCTGCATGTGCTGGAGGTGACCCGTTTCACCGCCCTGATCGGCCTCAACATTCAACTGACAGAGACGCATCTGGAGCAGTTCAACCAGGACTGCCGGGCCTACGGCCTCGACAGCGCCGCCTTTCTGGCAGGCAACAAGTTCTCGCCCACCGGCCTGCTGCTGCTCAAGGTCTGCGCCAAGGTTCACGACATCGGCAAACCCTTCTTCAAGCAGATCTACTCGCTGGAGCGCTCCCTGACCGCAGCCGAGTTCGAGCACCAGAAGCTGCACGCCAACTTCTCGCGCATCATCGTCAAGTCGTGGCTGATGGATGACAGCTTCAAATTTGAGAACCCCGGCCTGGTCAAGTTTGTGGCCGACATGGCCGCCGCCCACCAGGAGAAGTATGACGGCAGCGGCTACCCCGACGGCCTGCAGGGCGACGCGATCGGCCTGGTGGGCCGCATCCTGGCCGTCGCGGATGCCATCAGCGCCATGGTCAACCGCCGCCCCTACCAGCCTTCGGTCTCGCTGGACACCACCAGCGAACGTCTGCAGGCCGCGGCCGGCAGCCACTTCGACCCCAGCCTGATCGAACTGATCCTGCCGATCCTGGGACACGGCAAATATGCCCAGCAGCGCATCATGGGCGACTGGAGCAACACCGACGGCTTCTCAGAGGAGTTTCTGCACTTCCTGGAGATCATCGACCTGGACGAGGTTGAGCTGGCCGCAGCCGACCGCAGCCGCCTTGAAGAGCTGCGCGAAATCATCCGCATGCAGCTGGCAGAGCACTGATGAACATCCTGGTGACCGGGGGGCTGGGCAACATCGGGCGCTACTGCCTGAACGAGCTCCAGACCCGCGGCCACACCGTCACCTGCCTGGCCCTCGACACCCGGCTCAACCGCAGAGCGGCCAAACCCTTTGCCAGCAGCATCGAACTGATCTGGGGCGACATCCGCAACAAGAACCGGGTCAGGGACGCCATCACCGGCCAGCAGGCCATCATCCACCTGGCCGGGATCAACAAGTTCAGCGAGCTCGACCCGCGCGAGGTGCAGAGCATCAACATCGACGGCAGCGCCATGCTGCTCGATCAGGCCATCATCCAGGAGGAGCCGCCGCGCTTCATCCTGGGCTCCACCTGCGAGCTCTTCGGCCACACCCAGGCGCTTGAGCCGCCGCGCTCAACCGCCGACCCGATCCTCTCCACCAACAGCTACACCGAGAGCCGCCTGATCTGCGAAAAGATGCTGCGCGACTCGCGCATCAAAAGCCTGATCCTGCGCCTGGCGCATGTGCCCAATCTGCAGAACTTCAAGCCTGGGGCCGAAATCTTTAACAGCGGCCTGCACAACCGCATCGAAGTGCTGCACCCGCATGACGCGTCCCTGGCCATCTGCAACGCCCTCGAGTGCGACCACGACCAGCCCCTGCTGATCGGCGGCGGCGAGAGCTGCCAGCTGATCTACGGCGACTACATCAGCCGCCTGCTGCAGGCCATCGGCATAGATCAGCTGCCGGCGGAGGCCTTCAGCAACGCGGATGACTGCCACGACTGGTACGACACTGATATGAGCCAGCAACTGCTCAACTACCAGCAACACAGCTTTGAGGATATGCTGGCCGAGCTGCGGGCCGGCACAAGGGCGCGGCGACTCTTCGCTTCTGGCCGCCGCAAACGCCTGCTGCAAAAATCTCGGCAGCTTGACCTTGATCAGGCCTGACTTATCTATTTGACCCAGGAGGTCAAATGTTCTCGGCCCTGACAACCCTCGGCCTTACCATCCTGATCGGCTACTACAGCGGTCATCTGGCCAGACGCGTCAACCTGCCGGCGCTGATCGGCTACATGCTGCTGGGCATCCTGCTGGGGCCATCACTGAGCGGCATCATCAGCCAGGAGCTGCTCGACAGCTTCAGCTTCATCTCGCGGGTCGGCCTGGGTTTCGTGGCCTTCTCCATCGGGTCCGAGCTCAACCTGGGCGCCCTCAAGAAGATCGGTTCCGGCATCATCGCCATCATTCTGGGCTCCTCCCTGCTGGCCTTTCTGAGCGTCAGCGCCGCCATCTACCTCCTGAGCCGCAACCTGCCCATGGCAATCCTCTTCGGGGCCATGGCGCCGGCCACGGCCCCGGCCGGCACGGTGGCCGTGATCCAGGAGCTGCGGGCCCACGGCAACCTGACCAAGGCGATCTATGCCGTTGTGGGCTTCGACGACGGCCTGGCCATCATCATCTTCGGCCTGGCCCTGGCCTGGGCCCGCAGCATCATGCTGGGCAACAGCGGCGACATCCTGCCGGCCCTCGGCCACTCGCTGATCGAGATCACACTGAGCGTCCTGGTCGGCGCCCTGATCGGTTACCTGCTGATCTTCATCGTGCGCCACCTCAAGCATCCCGGCGACATCCTGATCCTGCTGATAGGAACCATCCTGCTGGCGACCGGCCTCGCCGGCCAGCTCGAACTGTCATTTATCCTGGTCAACATGCTGGTGGGCTTCATGCTGGCCAATCAGGAGACCGTGGCGCGCCAGATCAGAACCCCGCTGGGCCAGATCCTGCCCCTGATCTACATCCTCTTCTTCACCCTGGCCGGCGCCCACCTCAGGCTGAATTCGCTGCCGGCCCTCGGCAGTCTGGGGCTGACCTATATCCTGGCACGCAGCTTCGGCAAGATTGCGGGGGCCTACCTGGGCGGCTTCGCCGGCTCCATCGACAAGACCATCCGGCGCCTGATCGGTCCGGGCATCCTGGCCCAGGCCGGTGTGGCCATCGGCTTTGCCCTGATCGTCAACACCCAGTTCAGCCAGCTGGGTCTGCCCGAAGCCGCCAAGATCGGACAAGTGCTGCTGGCGACCATTACCGCCTCCAGCATCTTTTTTGAAATTATCGGACCGCTGCTGACCCGCCATGTCCTCAGGAGAGCCGGCGAGGTCCCCGGGGAGACGCCATGAAAAAACACTGTCTCGGTCACATTGATGAGCTGCTGGACAGGATCCGGGAGCGCCCCATACCCACGGTCAGCCCCCAGGCCGATGTCTGCCGCCTGATCCAGCAGTTCGTCAACCAGCCCCACAGCCGCATCATCTATGTGGTCGACAGCTCAGACCATCTGCTGGGGGTCATCTCGCTGGGCGCCCTGCTGCGGCACGTCTTCCACCACTACCACGAACATCACACCCACCACCTGATCAGCATGGCGACCTCAGAGACAGCTGAAGACTTCCTGCGCAGCTGTCCGGTCACGGCCAGGGCCCACGATGACATCGAGGATCTTTTGCGTCAGATGATGAAGCACAACATCAAGGAGATCCCGGTCATCGACCATGAGGGCCGGATCATCGCCGACCTGACCATGGTCGACCTGCTCGACCACTACATCGGGATCATGGGCAGCGACTATGTCTGCCCGGCACCTTGATGCCGCTTGGAAAAGCCGCCGCCTTTTGATAAGCTCTTGCAATCAAACATGCAGGAGAGCCGATGCCGTCCAGCGATATTATTGAAGAGATCAAACTGCTGATCCGCTCCCGCTACGGCCTGATCGCCGTTGAGAGCCAGGCCGCCGAGAGCCTGCTCAAGTATCTGGCCGAAGATATGATGATTCCCTACTTCAGCTGGAAAGCCAGCCAGGGGCTGCAGCGCGAGGGCTATGAGAAGAGCGTCTACGGCACCGAGGACGCCGGCCTGGCCCTCGAGCATATCCGCGCAGCCGACATGGAGGCCATCTACCACTTCAAGGGCCTCGACCTGAACGAGCTGAGCGAGCGCCTGATCGAGGCCGGCCAGAAGCTCTGCCGCAGCCGCGGCGCCATCATCATCAGCGGATCAAAAATCGACCTGCCGGAGGAGCTCAGGCACCACTGCGCCATAGTAGTTCCGCCGCCGCCCGCCAAGAACGACTATCACGACCTGCTGATGAACATCTACCGCGACCTGAGCAGGGAGATGCCCCTAAGCGTCGCGATCAACAAAGATGACATGCAGCGGCTGCTGGGCAACCTCAAGGGCCTCAGTCTGCTGGAAGCCGAAAAGATCCTCACCAAGGCCATGGTTGAGGACGGCACCCTGGATGCCAAAGACATCCAGGCCGTGGTGGACGCCAAGCGCAAGGTGGTGGAGCGCGAGGGGCTGCTGGAGTACTTCCCGCTGGAGCAGAACACCGCCGAGATCGCCGGCCTGGAAAACCTTAAAGGCTGGCTCAGCAAGCGCCAGAACATCATCCTCAAACCGGAGGCGGCCGAGCAGTTCGGCCTGGAGTTCCCCAAGGGCATCCTGCTGCTGGGCGTGCCCGGCGCGGGTAAAAGCCTCTGCGCCAAGGCCGTGGCCATGCAGTGGGGCCTGCCGCTCTTAAAGATGGACCCCTCCGGCCTCTACAACAAGTACATTGGCGAGAGCGAGAAGAACTTCAAGCGTGCCATGCAGGCCGCCGAGCACCTCGCGCCGGTGATCCTCTGGCTTGACGAGATCGAGAAGGCCTTCGCCGCCGGCGGCAGTGAGGACGGCGGCGTCTCCCAGCGCGTGCTGGGCACCTTCCTCTCCTGGATGCAGGAGAGAAAGGGCGACATCTTCGTGGTGGCCACCTCCAACGACGTCTCCAAGCTGCCGCCCGAGCTGCTGCGCAAGGGCCGCTTCGACGAAATCTTCTTCGTGGATCTGCCATCAATGGAGGACCGCGCCAAGATCTTTGCGATCCACCTGCGCAAGCGCAAGCGCAATCCCCAGGAGTTCGATCTGGAGCAGCTGGCCGCGGCCAGCCAGGAGTTCTCGGGCGCCGAGATCGAGCAGGTGATCGTCGCGGCCCTCTACAGCGCCTTCAGCGAGGGGCGTGAGATCACAACCGCGATGCTGATTGAGGAGTGCCGTCAGACCACCCCGCTCGCCGTGACCCGCGTCGAAGATATCCGCCATTTGCGCAGCTGGTGCCAGAACCGGGCGGTCAGCGCCAAGTAAGCGTCAGTCCAGCAGCCTCTCCAGCTTGCGGATGATGGCCGGTCTGTCGAGCGAGCGGCCGTTGTCGATCTGCATGGAGGCGAAGCCGTGCAGCAGGGACCAGATGGCCATGACCGTCAGCTGGATCTCACCGCGCGCCATCGCGGGCCTCACCTCGGCCACCAGGGCCGCGAAGCGCAGGAAGAGGCGGTTGTAGGAGTGGGAGAAGTCGGCATGGCCGCTCTTATCCTTAATGTGGCCGCCGAACATGACCTGATAGAAGGCCGGGTTCTGAGAGGCGAACTCCAGATAGGCAGAAGCGGCGCTGCCAAGAGAGCTCTCCTCCACCAGGGCGCTCTGAATACTCTCGCTCAGGATGTCGAAACCGCTGGCGACGATGGCCACCAGGAGCTCGTCGCGGTTCTTGAAGTGGCGGTAGGGCGCGGCATGGCTGACCCCGATTTTGCGGGCCGCATAGCGCACCGAGAGCTTGTGCAGTCCCTCCCGGGAGATGATCTCAGCCCCGGCCAGAATCATAGCCTCTTTAAGGTTACCATGATGATAACTTGCCATAACTACTGAATACAGTTGAGCAGAACTCATGGCAAGCTTAATGTTGACAGCGCCAGCACCGCTGATTTAATTATGTTTACAGCGATTACATATTGACTGTTATTTGTTATGGGAGGTGTAGACCGTGCCAACATTCAGACCCAAAAGATCCGCCAGCGACCCGCGCTGGAATGACGCCCGCTTCATCAGGTTCGCCATGAACAGCTACATGCCGCTGCTGGGGGCCGGCATAAGGGTCAAGAGGATCGCAGCCGACTACCGCCACGTGCAGGTCAAACTCCACATGCGCTGGTACAACCGCAACTATGTGGGCACCCACTTCGGCGGCAGCCTCTACGCCATGACCGACCCCTTCTACATGCTGATGATCATGAACAATCTGGGCCGCGACTACATCGTCTGGGACAAGTCCAGCCACATCGAGTTCATCGCCCCGGGCCGCGGCACCATGACCGCCGACTTCCATTTCAGCCAGCAGCAGGTCGATGAGATCCTCGCCAACACCGCTGACGGTCAGAAGTACCTGCCCAGCTACAGCGTGGACGTCGTGGACGAGGAGGGCCAGCTGGTGGCCAGGGTCAGCAAGGAGCTCTACATCCGCAGAAAAAATACCCAGGCCCTCTAGCACAACTTGAGTTAATCCTCTCTTCGACCTATATTAGGATGCAGAGAGGAAGCTATGCCCGAACTACCCGAAGTACAGACAGTTGTTAATGACCTCAACAAACTGAACTTAAGCGGCCGCACCATCACCCATGCGGCGGTCTTCTGGCCGCGCACCATCGCCGACATCTCAGCAAACGAGTTCTGCAGGCGCGTGCAGAGCCACAGGATCCAGCAGATCCGGCGGCGCGCCAAATATGTGGTCATCGAGCTGGACCGCGGCCTGAGCCTGCTGATCCACCTGCGCATGACCGGCCGCCTCAACTGGGAGGCAAAGGACAAGGAGCGCAACAAGCATGAGCACGTCATCCTGACCCTCGACCATGAGCATGAGCTGCGCTTCCAGGACACGCGCAAATTCGGCCGCATCTTCCTGACCGATGCGCCCCAGACCATCCTGGGCAAGCTGGGGCCGGAGCCCCTGGAGGAGGAGTTCACCATGGAGCGCCTGCTCGGCATCGTCCACAAGAGCAAGCGTCAGATCAAGCCGCTGCTGCTGGACCAGAACGTGCTGGCCGGCCTGGGCAACATCTATGTGGACGAGGCCCTCTGGGAGGCCGGCGTGCATCCCACGCGCGCGGCAAACACGCTCAACGATCACGAGATCGCGGCCCTGCACCAGTCCATCCCCAACGTGCTGCACAAGGGTCTGCGCAACATGGGCACCTCGCTGGGCACCGGCAAGGGCAACTTCTACTCGGTCTCCAGCCGCCGGGGGCGCAACTCGGATGAGCTGAATGTCTTCCGCCGCACCGGCGAGGCCTGCCCCAAGTGCCACGCAACCATTGAGCGGCTGATCGTGGCCCAGCGCAGCAGCCACATCTGCCCCAAGTGCCAGAGGAAGCCATGAAAAAACTTATTCTGCTGATCGCCCTGATCATACCGCTCAACCTGACGGCCGACAATGAGCCCGACCTCTTCACCAACTCCCTGGTGCCGGAGAGCGCCGTGCGCCTGGTCTACTTCTACTCGCCGACCTGCCCGCTCTGCCACGACGTCATGGAGGAGCTGCTGCCCATGCTCAGGGAGATCCACGGCCGCGACCTGACCATCATGGAGCTCAACATCGACGATCCGGCCATCACGCCCCTCTTCAACAATCTGGTCAAGCAGCACTTCCCGGACATGATGGCCGGGGCGCCGGCCGCCGCCATCGGCGAAACCCTGCTGCTGGGCAAGAGCGAGCTCTTCGAGCGCCTGCCGGCCCTGATCGACACGGGTCTCGCCGACGGCGGCCTGGACTGGCCAGCGATCGAGGGCCTTGCGCCCTTCATCGACAGCTTCGACCCCCTGGCCCCGCCGGTCAGCATCAAGAAGAACACCCGCGAGCTCTTCATGCAGGACCCGCTGGGCAACTCAATCGCCACCCTGGTGCTGCTGCTGCTGATCCTGACCATCCTGAAGACCATCACGCCGCAAAAGTGGCAGGCCAGGTTCAACGCGCCCGACTGGCTCTTCATCCTGGTTGCCTGCCTGGGACTGATAACCGCGGCCTACCTCTCCTACGTCGAGATAACATTGAAGCCGGCGGTCTGCGGACCGGTGGGCAACTGCAACATTGTCCAGCAGAGCAAGTATGCCCTGATCATGGGCGTCATTCCCACGGCCGTGCTGGGCCTGATCGGCTACGCCCTGATCCTGGTGACCAAACTCAGCGCCATGCGGACCCGGGGCCGGGTCCACTTCATGGCCCAGGCCCTGACCTTCGGCCTCTGCCTCTTCGGCCTCTTCGCCTCAGCCTTCCTGACCTTCCTGGAGCCCTTCGTGATCGGCGCCACCTGTTCCTGGTGCCTGACCTCCGCCATCTGCATGGCCTTCATGACCGTCATCAAGGCCGGGGATGGCTGGAGTGCCATCAGGGCGCTGACCGGCAGAAACTAGCCCCCATGGCATCCTCTCAAAAACCTTGACAATTTTCTGCGTCAACTTTATATGTGACCAAATGACACTTTTAGTCAGGAGGTCACATGAAAAAGAAGATCACGCCCGCCCAGATCCACGAGGCCGCCATCCATATCTTTGCAAAGTACGGTTTCAAGAAGACCCGCGTCGATGACATCGCCCAGGAGCTGGGCGTGGTCAAGGGCACAATCTACCGTTACGTCAAGGACAAGGATGAGCTCTACATCAGTTCAATCGCCCACGGCCTCAGCCAGTGGATGGATCAGGCCACCAGCGCGGCCATGGCCGTCGACGACCCCGCCGAACAGCTCAAAGTCTATACCATCGAGGGCTATTCATACCTGGAGAGTCACCCCGACCTGCGCACCATCCTGATCAATGACCCCACGGTCTTCCCCATCTCCCACAAGGAGGACCCCTTCTTCGAGATCAACCATGCCGCCATGGGGGAGCTCAAGCAGATCCTGCGCCGCGGCATTCAGAGCGGCCGTTTCAAGGAGCTGGATGTGGACGCCGTGGCCGAGTTCCTCTTCTCGATCTACATCATGTACATCATCAAGACCTATGTGAAGTCCGAGAATCAATCCATGCAGAGCCTGATCAACAGCGGCTTCAGGGTCATTCTGGATGGCATTTTAAATTAAGCCCCAGGGCTAAAATTAAGGAGGAGTAAATGACAGAACATTTGACAACCATGGTTAAGGACCCCACAACAATCAGCGAATCCGCAATGCAGGCACTGACCCTGCTGCGTGACCCGGCCCAGTTCAAGTGGTACATCATCCCGCTGCTGCTGGTGGTGCTCTTTCTCTACACCAAGGAGATCCACAAGAAGAACTGGGGCGCGGTGCTGGCCGGCCTGGCCTTCTGGGGCATGGACTGGTTCAACGAGATCTGGAACAGCCTCTTCTTCTACTTCAGCCAGTATGCACCGGTCTGGGGCGCAGGCGGCGGCGAGACCTGCTACCTGATCCTGATCGGCCTCAACATCGAGATCTGCTTCATGTTCGCCATCATGGGCCTGGCCTCAACCTTCACCCTGCCCGAGGACAAGAACATGAAGATTCTCGGCATCCCCAACCGTCTCTTTGTGGCCACCGCCATGTCGATCTTCTGCGTGCTGGTGGAGATGCTGCTCAACCTCTGCGGCGCCCTGACCTGGGACTACTCCCTCTGGCGCATCGGCTTCCCGCTCCTGATCTGGCTCTTCGGCTACATGCCCTTCTGGCTGGTCTCATTCTGGGTCTACGATATGCAGGACACCCGGAAACAGGTTATCACGGCCAGCTGCATCCTGGGCTTTGATGTGGCCTGTTTGATTATCTTCGGGCCGGTTTTGGGTTGGATTTAAGATTAAAATGCGGAGCCCTTTGGGGTTCCGCAATTTTCCCCCTCACCTGTCCTCTCCCGCCAGAGGAGAGGGACTTGGTTTGCCTGTGTTGCTTTTCCCTCCCCTGGTGGGAGGGATTGAGGGAGGGGGATCATTCTAAATTTTCCATTTGGTAAAATGAATATCCCGTACTAACAGAACGACTCCACCATCTAATGGATTTAATACTATCTATCTCAATTCTAGGCTCTATATCTACATTTCTACCAATCGATACCTTTAAGAGTGGATCATTCTTTACAATATCAAGAGCTATCAAGACTGCTTCTTTTTCATCGAAAGCTTTCACTATTCTTGTCGTATAAAAACCCATTAGTTTTGTAACGCCATCAACAACAATTGGAAAATTTTGACCCTCTAACAATACAGAATACTTAGCCATCACTCCCCCTCAATAATCCCCCCAGCCAAAACCGCATCCTCATCATCATAGAGCACGGCCAGCTGCCCGCTGGCAAAGAGCCCGTCATGGTTGATCCAGATGCGGCCGTCCTCGGTCGGTTCGGCGGTCGCCTCAATCATCTCCTGACGGTAGCGCACCTTGAGCCTCACCGTCATCGGCTCATCGATTGAGGCGATGCGCATGAAGTTGGGCCGGCCGAGGTAGAAGCCCTTGTGGGGCCACTCGTTGCGGTCGCCGATGGTGACGGTGTTATTCTGCATATCAACGGCCAGCACATAGACGCGCCTGCCGAAGCCCATGCCTAAACCCTTGCGCTGGCCGATGGTGTAGTGCAGGGCGCCGCGGTGTTTACCGACCACCTTGCCGTCCACGTCCAGAATGTTGCCGGGCTCGGGCCTAAAACCGTCATACTCCTCAATGTAGGCGGCGTAGGCGCCGTCGCTGACAAAGCAGACATCCTGAGAGGAGATGCCCCTGGGGAAGTCGAAACCGGCCCTGCTGACCAGCTCCTCCACCTCGGGCCGCAGATAATCGCCCAGGGGGAAGATGCTGTCGCGGATGGCGTCCTGCGGGATCAGGGCCATGAAGTACTCCTGGGACTGGCGCCAGGGGCCGCGCTGCAGGAAGTAGCGCCCGTTCTGCTCGCCCTTTTTAACATAGTGGCCGGTGGCCACCCGCTCGGCGCCCAGCTCAGCGACCTTCTCGCGGAAGATGCCGAACTTCAGATAGGGGTTGCAGATGGCGCAGGGGTTGGGGGTGCGCCCCGTCAAGTACTCATCACAGAAATATTGCCGTACATGCTCAAACTCTCTTTCCAGCTCCAGCACATGGAAGGGAATATCTAGTTTTTTGCAAACCTCGGCCCCGCGCTCCAGATGGGCCTGGTCCGGAATGCCCGGGCCCAGCGACATGGTGACGCCCATGATATCCTCACCCTGCTCCTTCAGCAGGATGGCGGCGGCGGTGGAGTCCAGCCCGCCGGACATGGCAACCGCGATCATTGTTTCTTCATCACGGTCAGGGTCATGCCCTCGGCGGCCGTGACCTCGACTGAATCGCCCTTGGCCAGATCGGGCGCGCCGACGGCGTTCCAGTACTCGCCGTGGCAGTAGACCTTGCCCTGACCCCCTTCCCAGGAGTAGACCTCGCCGCTGATGCCCACCAGGGCCTCTTCACCGCTGACGGTGCGGCTGCGGTGCACCTGCAGCACCAGATAGATGCAGCAGACGAAGAAGAGGCTGAAGGTCAGGGCGATGGGCAGGATGATGGCGTAGGAGACCTGGATATACATCTCGGGCGTGTCAAAGAGCAGCACCGAGCCCAGCACCATGGATATGACGCCGCCGATGGAGAGCAGGCCGAAGCTGGGCACCTTGAGCTCGGCGATGAAGAGCAGGATCGCCAGCAGGATCAGGGCGATGCCGGCAATGTTGATGGGCAGGGTCTGGAAGGCGAAGAAGGCCAGGATCAGCGAGATGCCGCCGATCACGCCGGGGAAGATGGCGCCCGGGTTGGAGAGCTCGAAGTAGAGCCCGGCCAGGCCGATCATCATCAAAATGTAGGCGATATTGGGGTTGGAGATGGCCGAGAGCAGGCGGTAGCGGAAGCTCATCTCGACCACGATCAGATTGGCATCCTTGGTATTGAGCACATAGTCGCGGCCGTTCTTACTTACCTTGCGGCCGTCGAGCTGTTTGAGCAGGTCGTCCATGTCGGCGGCCACAATGTCGATGACCCCCAGTTTAAGCGCCTCATGGGCCGGGGTGGAGATGCTCTTGGCCACCGCGTCCTCGGCCCAGTCCATGGGTCGGCCGCGCTCCTTGGCGATGCTGCGCGAATAGGCCACGGCGTCATTGGTGACCTTCTCGGTCATGGTGTCGCTCTGACCCTCCTCCTCGCTCTTGCCCGGGGTGCCGCCGATGCTGACCGGGTGGGCCGCGCCCATGTTGGTGCCCGGGGCCATGACCGCGATGTCGGATGCCAGATTGATGATGGCGCCGGCCGAGGCCGCGCGCGCGCCCTTGGGATAGACGTAGATGATGACCGGGATGGGGGCGTTCATCTCCTTCTGGATGATGTCGCGCATGGCGGTGTCGAGCCCGCCGGGGGTGTCGAGACGCACAATAATGGCCTGATGCCCCTCGATGACGGCCTTGTCGATATGCTCATTGATGAAGGAGGCCACGGGCGGGCTGATGGCATCTTTGACATCGATAACCATGATATCAGCCGCAAAAGCCGGCAGGCAAGCTAAGAGCAGCAGCGCTATCAGTGATCCAATTCGGCCAATACTTTTTTGATGTCTTCCCATACGTCCCTCTTCTTGTTTTGATTTGTCAGCAGGTCGGCCGGGTGGAAGGTCGGCATGACCCTGATCCCCATGAAATCATGAAAACGGCCGCGCAGCCTGGCGATCGGCTCACGGCTGTCGAGCAGGCTCTGGCTGGCCAGGTCGCCCAGGGTCACGATGACCCGCGGTTTAACCGCCATGATCTCGCGCTGCAAAAAGGCCATGCAGCGGCTGGGATCGCCCTGACGGCACTTGAGCAGATAGGTGATGTAGACATCGCGCCGGCTCAGGCGCATGCCGCCCTCGATGATGCGGGTCAGCAGCTGGCCGGCCTCATCCATGAAGGGCTGGCCGGTCTGCTCTTCAGCGGCCCCCGGGAAGGGCCCGATGAACATCACCGGCGCGCTGGGGTCGCCCTCGCCGAAAACGATTGTCTGAGGGCCGGCGCCACAGCGCTGGCAGTCGCCCAGCTCGGATTGAATCTTCAGCAGAGCCTCGGCCGGCTTGAGCGGTTCGGGCTCGGGCGGGCGCTGCACAACCGGCTCAACATAGGCCGGGGCCTCTTCAGCCACCTTGAGCGGCTCGGGCACATTGAAGACCGGGGCCGCCGGGGCGTCGTCGGCCGGCAGAATGATGAAGTCGCCGCTCCAGGACGCCTCTTCGCGCAGCAGCTGAATGACTTCATCTCTCACAGCAGATCCTTAATCTGGTCCAGGATCAGGTGGGCCAGCTCACCCTTGGGCATGGTATTGAAGGGGGTCTCGACGCCGTCGGCGCGCATTATGCGGCCCGTGTTGGTGTCGGAGGCAAAACCGCTGTCGGATACGCCGACCCTATTGGCCACGATCATATCGAGTCCCTTGCGTTCAAGCTTGTCGCGCCCATACTCCTCCACACTCTCGGTCTCGGCCGCGAATCCCACATGGATCGCCCGCTTTCTGGCCTTGATAGTGTTTAAGATATCGGCGGTCTCTTTAAGTTCAATGGCATCAAGCTTACGCTTCTTGATCTTACTTTCGGCGCAAGTTACCGGCGTGTAGTCGGCCACGGCCGCGGCCATGATCAGAATGTCGCATGCAGCCAGGTTATGCTCGATGGCGGCCAGCATCTCGGCGGCGCTGCGCACGTGAATCGTCTCGGCCGCATATTTCAGATTGACCGGGCCGCTGATCACCCTGACTTCGGCGCCGCGGTTGACGGCCGCCTCGACGATGGCGGCGCCCATCTTGCCGCTGGAGCGGTTGGTGATGAAGCGCACCGGATCGATGTCTTCGGCGGTCGGGCCGCAGCTGATCAGAACTTTCTTGCCGCTCAGGTCTTTGGGACTCAGGGCCCTGATGGCTTCGGCCACGATCACTTCGGGGTCGGGCATGCGCCCCGGGCCGGTCACTCCGCAGGCCAGCTCGCCGCAATCGGGCTCGATCACCGAAACGCCGCGGCTCTTTAACAGCTCCAGATTGGCTACCGTGGCCGGGTGCTGCCACATGTTGCTGTTCATGGCCGGCGCCAGCAGGATGGGCGCCCTGGTGGCCAGGGCCGTGCAGCTCAAGGGGTCATCGGCCAGGCCGTGGGCCAGCTTGGCGACTGTGTTGGCGGTGGCCGGCGCGATCAGCAGCAGGTCCGCGGCCTCGGCCACCGCGATGTGCTCCACATCATAGTCGCCCATGGACTCAAACATGTCGCGGTAGACCGGCCGCCCGCTTAAGGTCTGCAGCGTGAGCGGCGTCACAAACTTTTCGGCCGCCGCGGTCATGATGCACTGGACCTCAAAACCGGCCGCCAGCAGCTGGCGCACGATCAGGGGCGCCTTGTAGGCCGCAATGCCGCCTGAGATCCCCAGCGCGACGCGCTTTACGGTTTGCGTACGTACCATATCTCGACCCTCGTGGTGACCGGATTCTCGGAAATATTGATTGAGGCGATTGCCCCCTCCTTCTCAAAGAAGAGCTTGACGGCGCCGTTATACTGGATCTTTTTGACCAGGCTCCAGCCGTCGCTGACCATCGAAGAGTTGAAGAAACGCAGCAGCGAGAGGCCCTCGATGCGGCCGCTCAGCACCAGGCGGCCCTGACCGTTCTCAATGTCGCTCTCAGCCTCGCTCATGCCGCCCGGAATCAGAACATCGCGAAAGGCCAGGTAGCGATGCTCGGTTATGACCTCGGGATCACGCCCCTTGATCAGCTCATCAATCGCGCTACAGCCGCCCAGCAGCAGGGCAAGGCTCATGATCAGGCATAGTCGCTTCATGCTTGTCTCCTAGAGGAAGGGATTGTGCTTGCGTTCCATGCCGATGGTGGTGGCGGGGCCGTGGCCGGTGTAGACCTTGGCCTCATCCGCCAGCTTCATCAGCTTATCCTTGATCGAACTGATCAGGGTGTCGTAGTCGCCGCCGGGCAGGTCGGTGCGGCCGATGGAGCCGGCAAAGATGGTGTCGCCGCCGAAGCAGTGCTTGCCGTCCTCGCTGACCAGGCAGATGCCGCCCGGCGAGTGGCCGGGGGTTTCGATGACCCTGAATTTCAGCGAACCGGCCCTGATCTCGTCGCCCTCGGCAATATAGCGGTCAGGCTCGGGCTGGTTCTCAACATTCAGCCCGAAGAGACGGCCCATCTTGGAGGCCGACTTGAAGACCGGCAGGTCATCCTTGTGCAGCATCACGTCAACCTTGTAGCGCGCCTTAAGTTCCTTGATGGCGCCGATATGGTCCACATGGCCATGGGTATTGACGATGCCCACCACGTCGGCATCCATATTTTCCAGCTCACTGATAATCTTCTCGGCATCTCCGCCCGGGTCAATCACGATGGCCTCGCGGGTCTGATCATCAGCAGCAACATAACAATTGGTCATAAATTCAGTAACTACAATGGCTTTTATCAGCATAGTTCCTCCCCTTAAAGGACCAGCATAGTATAGCTGATAACATTGGTCAATAGAGCGCCCGAGGATCAGAGGCGGCCTGGCGTTTCAGGACACCCCATCTATTATATGTAAAAATAGAGTAAACATTATGCATTAAATAAAAAATAATTTTTTATGCTTTGCATTTAACAAATGTTCTGTTAATTGATTTTTACATTAACCGATAAATAATTATGAGCAGATGCCATAAAAGGAGGATTACCCATGAAAATAGGCGTTCCCAAGGAGATAAAGAAGTTTGAAAACCGCGTCGGCATGACCCCCGACGGCGTTGCCCAGTTTATCAGAGCCGGACACCAGGTCTACGTTGAGAAGGGCGCCGGTCTGGGCGCCGATATCACCGATGCCGAATATGCCGAGAACGGCGCAACCATCCTGGACACTCATGCCGAGATCTTCCAGGCAGCCGACATGATCTACAAGGTCAAGGAGCCCCTGCCCGAAGAGTACAACCTCTTCAAAGAGGGCCAGCTGCTCTTCACCTACCTACACCTGGCCGCCGACAAGCCCCAAGCCGAGGCCCTGCTGCAGAAAAAGGTCACCGGCATCGCCTTTGAAACCATCCAGCTGGAAAACGGCCACCTGCCGCTGCTGGAGCCCATGAGTGAAGTGGCCGGCCGCCTCTCGGTTCAGGAAGGCGCCAAATACCTCGAAAAGACCTACGGCGGACGCGGCGTGCTGCTGGGCGGTATCCCCGGCGTTTCGCGCGGTAACGTGGCCATCATCGGCGGCGGCACCGTCGGCCTCAATGCAGCCAAGATTGCCGTGGGCATGGGCGCCAACGTCCGTCTGCTCGACATCGACAAGGGCAAGCTGCAGTTCTACGACAACACCTTCGGCGGCCGCATCGAGACCCTCTACTCCACCCCGGGCAACATCGCCCGCTGTACAGAGTGGGCCGACCTGGTGGTGGGCGCAGTCCTGATCCCGGGCGCCTCAGCTCCCAAGCTGGTCACCAAGGAGCATGTCAGAAACATGAAGAAGGGCGCCGTGATCGTCGACGTGGCCGTCGACCAGGGCGGCTGCTGCGAAAACACCAAGGCCACCTACCATGACGATCCGATCTTCATCATCGACGACGTTGTCCACTACTGCGTGGCCAACATGCCGGGCGCCGTGGCCGTAACCTCAACCTGGGGTCTGGCCGAGGCAACCCTGCGCTACGGCCTCAAGATCGCCAACATGGGCCTGCGCAAAGCCGCCGAAGATCCGGCCCTGCTCAAGGGCATCAACACCCTGGACGGCTCCATCACCCACTGCGAGGTTGCCAAGTCCCTGAACCTGCCGCTGCGCAAGATCACATGCGCCGACATAGCCTAACCCATAGAACAAGCCTTTTTTGTTTCCAGCCCCGGCCGCTATCCGGCCGGGGCATTTTAATATCCTGTTTTTAAAGTTTTAAAGCCTTTCGCCCGATTACAACCTGAGTATGGCACATATTTTAATAGTTGAAGATGACATAAATCTGGGACAGGTTCTTTTCCAGGAGCTCAAGGCCAACGGCCACGACATGGAGCTGGTGGGCGATGCCGAGGCCGCCATGGCCCGCATCAACAAGAACATCTACGACCTGATCCTGACCGACATCAAGCTGCCCGGCATGGACGGCCTGGAGCTGCTGGGCAAAATCAGACACGCCAACCCCACCACCCTGGTGATCGTCATGACCGGCTACGCCTCGGTCGACACCGCCGTGACCGCGCTCAAGAGCGGCGCCCAGGACTTCATCCAGAAGCCCTTCGGCCTGCAGGAGATCGTCCAGAAGATCAATGACGCCCTGGCCCTGAAACGCATGCGCAACGAGATCGACTATCTGCGCCACACCCAGGAGGACGTGATCTACCGCACCGAGGACATCATCGGCTCCAGCCGCGGGCTGCAGCACGTCCTCGACACGGTCCAGAAGATCGCCACCGCCGACACCACCGTGCTGATCACCGGCGAGACCGGCGTCGGCAAGGGGCTGATCGCCGGCGCCATCCATCACAACTCAAACCGGGCCTCCAACAACTTCGTGCAGGTCAACTGCGCGGCCCTGCCCCAGCACATCCTGGAGAGCGAGCTCTTCGGCCATGAGAAGGGTGCCTTCACCGGAGCCCACAAGCTGCGCACCGGCCGCGTCGAACAGGCCAACATGGGCACCATCTTTTTAGACGAGATCGGCGACATGGACCTGGGGCTGCAGGCCAAGATCCTGCGGGTGCTGGAGGAGCGTGAGTTCGAACGCCTGGGCGGCAACCGCACCATCAAGGTTGACGTGCGCGTGATCGCGGCCACCAACTGCGACCTCAAGGCCATGGTGCGCGAGGGAACCTTCCGCGAGGACCTCTACTACCGCATCAATGTTGTCAACATCGAGGTGCCGGCCATGCGCCACCGCCGCGACGACATCGAGGAGCTCGCGCGCTACTTCGCCAGCCGCTACTGCGCCGAGTTCAACAAAGCCAACATGGAGATCGATGCGGCGGCCATGGAGATCTTACGAACCTATGACTGGCCGGGCAACGTGCGCGAGATCCGCAACTGCATGGAGCGCGCCGTACTGCTGGCCGACGGCAGCAGCATCCGGGCCCGCGACATCTCGGTCAGCCCGCCCTCAGAGATTGCGCCCCAGGAGCAGGCCTATGAGCAGCCGCAGCTCTCCAGCCTGGCGCAGAGCGAAAAGGATCAGATCTTAGAGGCCCTCAGGAACAACGACTGGATTCAGAAGAATGCAGCCGAAGCCCTGGGAATCAGCAAGCGGGTCATGCACTACAAGATCGAGAAGTACGGCATCACCCACCCGCGCTGGATCAAGAACAGATAACGTTCGAGTAGAGCGAGGTGATCTCGCTGTCCAGATGGGTCCCGGCCAGGGCGCTCATCTCACGCAGGGCGTCGTCCCGCATCTTAACCCCCTTATAGAGCCTGGGCGTCGTCATGGCGTTATAGGTATCGATCACCCGCAGCACCCGGGCGCCATCGGGGATATCATTGCCGGCCAGACCGCGCGGATAGCCGGAACCATCCATATGCTCATGGTGATGAATCAGGATATTCTCATCCAGATCCAGGATCGTGCCATTCTTGATCATACGCGCCGAAATGATCGGATGCGCATTGATCTTGGTCTTGTCAAAGGGCGAGATCTCCTCCTTGGTGAAGATGGAGGTCGAGATGCCCAGATAGCCCAGGTTGGCCACCATGGCGGTGTTGGCCCAGGTCAGGGCCGTCTCGTCATCGCGCCCCATAAGCTTGGCCATGGTAAACATCTGGTCAGCAATCTTCAGCGAATAACCCATCGGGTAGCCGGCCCGCAGATCCGAAAGGATCGAAACGGTTGCCATGACGCCCAGATCCCAGTTCCTCAGGTCGGAGTCAAGACCGGCCAAAACGGCCCAGGCCGGATTCAAATGGGTGAAGATCCAGTCATAGATATCGTTTGGCAGGCCGGGATGATTGACATAGCCCAGCAAATTGCCGCCCCACTCAACCAGCGACCCGGGCGGCGTCTGCTCCAGGGAGAGCTCGGACGCATAACACTGCTTGCGGATCAGATCGATCATATCCTGCATGCCCTTTCTGGAGGGGCCCGAATTCAAGGTGTTGATAATCTCAAGCTCCATGGACATGTTGGCCAGTTTAGCTCCCTCAGTCTGAGAGAAACTGGCCATCTTCCAGCCATTGCGCGACGCAAAAGAGAGCGCCTGATGGGCGGCATTGATCAGACCCTTGGCGTCCTGAACTTCGCTGGGCAGCGAAGCGATGCCGATGGTCAGGAAATTGGTCACATCATCACCGAGCTGGTCAACCACGGTGCGCATGGCCGAAATGGCGTCGCCCGAATTGCAGCCCGGCAGGATCACAAAGAAACTGGTCTCCTCATACCTGAGAACCTTGTCATAACAGCGCAGGCCGTTGCGGATATGGCTGGCCAGGGCCTTGATGGTCTGAATGCCGCCTGAAAGATCATGGTAGAGCCCCAGTTTGGCATTCTGATCAATGGACATGATGGCCACACTCAGCGGATATGAAAGGCGGTGCGACTGCTCCTCATACTGGTGCAGGATGTCGAGCACCGCATGCTTCTGCGGGACGTCGATCCGCACATTCAGGCTGTCATCAATATCCTGATCCGTACCGAAAGCCTCGCCCATGGCCTTCTCCGAATAGAGCAGCAGCTGCTTGATCAGCACCAGATCGTCGGCATCAAAGGGCAGGTCGGCGCTGCGGTAGAGCTCCACACAACCGATCACCTGGGTATCAAGGTAGACCGGCAGCGCCATCATGGAGGAGAACTGCACGGGACTGCCCTCAAGCTCCACCCCAACCTTACGGACATCCGCGATCAGGAGCGGCGAGCCGCTGCGCCTGACGTGGCGGGTAAAAATATTACCTTTTTCAATATCATCGGGAATCTCACCCTGCAGACCGCGACAGAACCACTCGTTTTCCGGATGCCAGAGATAGAAGAAGGCCGAATCAAAAGATGTCAGCATCTCGATAAAGTAGAGGAAGATATCTGGAATCTTCTTGGTGCGGGCATCCAGATCATTAATGATCGAGGCCTGCAAAAGGAGCGGCATCACATCCGCATGCTTACGAATTATATCGGGAGTCAACTCCAAGGAGTGATCAATATCAAATTTATTTAAAATATCGTCATACATCATAAGCCTCTGCCGTGAATAAACACAACCAATTAGTCAGTCCAACAAATGCAAACATGATGCCACCACAACAGAGCATGATAACACACTGATATGTTGCATTAATATCCCAATAAGCCCAGCTCGTCAGCCACAGCCCCAATCCATGTATAAACTTTTTTACATTTTGGCTATGTAAATATTTCCTCACATCTTTCACAGTCACCATTTTGACTCAAAAAAAGCCGGCAGATCTCTATGAATCATCTCCGGCGCAAATTAAATTTAAGCATTATTAAGGTACTAAAATATACCACCACTCCCGCAAGAATGGAACCGCAAAGTGCAAGCAGCCCCTGCACAGACAGCCCCGCACCCCAGTCCAGCCAGCGCAGCAGCGGCAGCAGCGCCGCACCCATCAGCATGGTGGCCAATGTCATTTTGATGACATCTATGCGGCAGGAGCGCGGCAATTTGACGCCCCGCCGACCCACAAAGAGCATCAGCAGCGCCAGCTGCAGCAGCACCGAGAGCGAACTGGCCAGGGCGATGCCCACATGTCCCATGGGGCGCATCAGCGCCACGCCGGCCACAACGAAGATGGCCAGGGTAACCCAGAGCATGCGCACCACCAGCTTCGCCTCCTGCATAGCGTAGAGCACCTGGGTCAGAATGCGTGAACAGCCGATGGCCCAGAGCGCCAGCGCATACATCACCAGGGCCCGGGCCGTGCCGCTGACATCTTCGGCCCCGAAGGCGCCGCGCAGAAAGAGAATCTCAATGATCGGCTCGGCCAGCAGAATCAACCCCAGGCTGGCCGGCAGGGTAAAGAGCAGCACCGAGGAAATGGCCTGGCCGGTCAGTTCCGAGAGCTGCCGCTGGTCGCCGCGCGCCCAGGCGCTGCTCATGGAGGGCAGCATCACATTGCTGACCGCAAAGGCGAAGATCCCCAGCGGCAGTTCCAGCACCCGCCCGGCATAGTATAGATAAGATACGGCGCCGGCCCCCAGCAGGGAGGCCAGCAGGGTGCCCACCAGCACGGTCAGCTGATAGGCCGAGGCGCCCACGGCCGAAACGCCCACCAGGCGCGCCATGCGTTTGATGCGTTTGTCGCGAAAGGCCGAGGACGGCTTCAGGGGCACGCCGCGCCGGCGCATAGGCCCGATCTGCAGCAGCACCTGGGCAATACCGCCCAGCACCACGCCCCAGGCCAGGGCATCGGCCGGCGAAGCGAAGACCGGCTGCCAGACGTAGCAAGTCAGCGGCACGCCGATCATGAAGATATTGAGCAGAATCGGGGCCGCAGCCGGGGCCGCAAAGTGCTCCAGCGAGTTAAGAATGCCCATGAAGAGGGCCACCATGCCGATCAGCATGATGTAGGGAAACATTACGCGGGTCAGATGAACCGCATCGGCAAAGATCGGATCGCCCACAAAACCGGGGGCGATCAGCATCACCAGCCAGGGCGCCAGGATCTCGCCGACAATCACCACGCCGCAGAGCACGAAGAACATCAGGGTCATGACGGCCCGCGCCATCTGCAGGGCGCTGTTCAGGTCTTCGCGCTCCTTGACCTCATTGAAGACCGGTACAAATCCGACACTCACCGCGCCTTCGGCCATGAAGCGCCTGAGCATGTTGGGAATCCTGAAGGCCACAAAAAAGGCGTCGGCCAGCAGACCGGCACCCAGGATAGATGCGATCAGCACATCGCGCAGCAGACCCAAAACACGCGAGATGGCGGTCAGGCCGCCCACGGTCGCTATCTTACGCCAAAATCCCTGCATGGCTAGCGGCTGACGGTGGCCTGCACGCGGATCGACTTGTGCGGCGCATAGACCAGGTCTGAGACAACTTCGACGGAACCGAAGACATTGCCCGGCTTATGCTGCGCCTTCAAGGTCACCGTTACCCGCCGACTCTCGCCCGGGGCCAGCTCAAACTCCTCATCAAAATCAACATCCAGCAGACCCTCCGGCTTGCCGCGCAGGGCCCGGATGGTGATTGCATGCTCGCTCATATTGGTCAGCACAATCCGCCGGCCATAGTCCATGCCCGGATTGATGCGCTTAAAGAGCAGCGCATTGGGCCGCACCGCCAGCTCCTCAACCACATCGCCCAGGATCACCAGACTGAACTTGGCATTGGCCGGATCATTGGTCACAACTTCGATGGTCCGGCTGAAGGGGCCGGTCTTATAGGTTGTCGACATGCGCACGTTGAAGCGGCGCACCTCGCCCGGCTTGATCGGTCCGCCCGGCGCACTGACGGTCACGCCGCAGCAGGGCTTGGCCTCAAACTGCAGATACTGATCGCCCAGGTTCCTGAGCTCGAAGGCATATTCAAAGGGCTTGCCCTGAGGCAGCTTACCGGCATCATGCTCCAGCGTATCAAACTTAGCCTGGGGCGCAGCCAGCAGCAGGGGGCACCAACATAAAATCAACAAGAGTGTCAGACGATATTTCATAAAATCACCTTAACAGCTCTCTTAGCATAAAAAAATCCCCCGCAATAGCTCCGGTAATCATTTGACATTTAGAAATACACGTCATACACCTGCTTTTATGAGAGGAAAACTGGAACAACCAAGGGGCCTGATCGAACTTCTGATGGTCGAGCTGGAACGCATCGACCTGGAGTATCGTGAATTCTGGCTGAGCTACGAATACACCTGTCCGGGCGGACAGTACAAGTCAGCCATGGGCCTGCCGGTGACCAACTCCCGCGACATGACCAACTCGTTTTTCCGCGAACTGCTGAATGAGGCCAAGAAACTCTCGGAGCTGGACAGCGACGAAGACCACGGCGTGGGCTTCTCGATCGCCAACAAGGCCACCACGGTCCTGCCGATCAAGAACATCTGCCAGCGCGTCAAGGATGTCATCGACGCCCAGGACATCCCCGACGAGAGCATGGCCTATATCGATCTCAGCACCTCGGGCTTCCACTTCAAGGAGCCCGAGCACAGCCTCAGCAGCAAAGACTTTGACGAGCGTTTCAAGATCTTCATGGGCCGCGCCCGCGACAAGATGGGGCAGGGCTACTACACCCTGGCGGCCGATGACCTGGAGAAGGCCAAGATCCTCTGCTCCACCTCGCCGCTGCTCTACAAGCTGACCGGCATCTGCCACCGCGAACTGGGTCACTTTGAACTGGCCCAGGAGATGTTCGAGAAGGCCCTCGAGCTCGGCGACGGCGAAGAGGACACCTACCTCTACCTGGCCGAGGTCAGCTTCTTCCTGAACGACATGAAGCACGCCTGCCGGATTTTGGGCCAGATGCTCGAGAAGTATCCCGAGAACATCCGCGCCATGGTCGAGCTGGCCAATGCGCGCTACCAGCTTGACGCCGACTTCGCCGACATCCTGGATCGCGCCTATGAACTGAATGCCGACGACTGCCAGCACGCCATCCGCCAAACCTTTGTCTTCAAGAAGGTTGACCAGGCCGAGCGTGATCCCCTGGCCATCGAGGACGCCTCCAGCATGCTGGGCATCCCCGCCAAAACCATCACCCAGCTGGCCGCCCGCCACCGCATCCCGGCCAGAACCTATACTGATTCCATTGTTCTTGATAAAGATGAATTGAGGTCATGGGCCTTTGTTTACAGGAGGTACAACCTGCTTGACGATGAAGTTAACCGAGTTTCACCGGAGGCAAATCCGGATATGGCTCTGCTCTCCTGAGCAGGCCTCCCGGCGCCTGCGCCCGGCCATCATTCTCTGTCACGGCCTGCCAGCCCAACAAAAACCAGGCAAGGAGCGCGGCTACCTCGAGCTGGCCGAACAGCTCTGCGAGCGCGGCTTCCACTGCATCTGCTTCAACTTCAGCGGCTGCGGCGAGAGCGGCGGCAACCTCGACATGCGGGCCTGGTTCGACGACCTCTCCCATGTAATCCACCAGGCCCAAAACCTGCCGGGCATCGACTCCATTCACTGCGTCGGTTTCAGCACCGGCGGCGCCATCGCCGCCAAGGTGGCCAGCCTGCACGACGAGATCAGAAGCCTGATGCTGATGGCCACCCCGGCCGATTTTTCAGAGATCATCACGCCCGACGCCGCCGAGCTGCGCGAGCACTTCGTCACGCTGGGCATGATCAGGGATCACGACTTTCCTGCCGACCTAGATAAATGGTATGCTGGCTTCATGGAACTTCAAGCTGAAAAATGGCTGCCCCTGATCGCGCCCCGCCCCGTCTGCATCGTGCACGGCGACGAGGACGAGACCGTGCCCGTCGCACACGCCCACAGACTCTATGAGAGCTGCTACCGACCGGCCGAGCTTAAGATTTTGGCGAACGCCAAGCACCAGCTGCGCAAGGATGAGCGCTGCGTCGAGCTGATCGCCGACTGGATCGGAGAGCACGCATGAGCCTCTATCCGGCCTTCCTCAACCTGAGCGGCAAGACCGTGGTGATCGTGGGCGGCGGCCATGTGGCCCAGCGCAAGGTTGACTCCCTGCTTGAGACCGGCTGCCACATCAAGCTCGTCAGCCCGAAAGTCAATGAAGCCCTCTACAGCTGCCCCCATCTCGAAATCTTAGAACGAAATTATACATCGAAGGACCTTGCGGGCGCCAGCCTGGCAATTGCCGCCACCAGCGATATCAAGGTTAACAAAAAAATTCGAGAGGACGCCGACAAACGCGGCATCTTCTGCAATGTGGTGGACGACCATGAGCTCTGCAGCTTCATGGTGCCCTCCCTGATCGAGCGCGGACCGATCCAGATCGCCATCTCCACCGGCGGCGCCTCCCCGGCCCTGGCCAGGCGCCTGCGCATGGATCTGGGGCGCCATCTGGGCGACGAGTATGAGGTGCTGGCGCAGATCATGAGCCGCGTGCGCCCGCTGGTGCGGGAGCAGGAGGGCGGCGCCGATGCCCACAGACGGGTCTTCAACATCCTGATCGACTCCGAACTGATCGAACTGATCAAGGAGGGAGACCGCGAGGGTGCCGAGGAGCTGCTGGAGATGGCCCTCGGCCAGCGCGTCCAGCTGGAGGACCTCATATGATCGTGCTGACGCTCTACTTCATCTGCGGCCTGACCCTCATCATCAACCTCTATCAGGAGCGCCTCTTCATGCTGGGCCGGGGGCTCATGCTCCTGAGCGCGCTGGCCCATCTGCTCTTCACGGCCAGGCTATGGCAGAGCATCGGCCACATCCCGCTGACCAATCCGGCCCAGTCCCTCAACCTGATGCTGCTGCTGACAACCATCATCATGGCACCCCTGATCTGGCACAGGAAGACAGCCGCCCTGGGCGCCTTCTACCTGCCGGCTGCGGCCTGCATCTTCGGCGCAGCCCTGCCCTTCATGGGGGCCCAGCACTACACCCTGAACGAGAGCCCGCTCTGGTATCCACTGCACACCGTCTGCATCATCAGCGGCGAGGCCCTCTTCTCTATCGCCGCCATCGGCGCAGTCGTCTACCTGATCCACGAACGCCAGATCCGCCAGGGCCGCATCCACCGGCCCGGCTCGCTGCTGCCGCCCCTGGGCACCCTGGACAAGCTGATCTACACCAGCCTCGGGCTGGCCTTCATCGGCTTCTCCTGCGGCATGCTCTTCGGCGTGCTCTGGGCCGGCAACCTGAACGTCAGCCTGCTGGAGATGCTGCCCAAGGCCATCATCGGGGCCCTGACCTGGCTGGCGCTGGCCCTGACCCTGCACCAGCGCTTCGCCATCGGCTGGCAGGGCGGCCGCACCGCCAAGCTGACCATCCTGGCCTTCGCCATCTGCACCGTCCTTTCGCTGATCAGCTGGCTCTGCTTCCCCCAAAGCCACGGCCTGGGGTTGATCCAGTGATCAACTGCATCACCATCAACCATAAACAGGCCCCACTCGAGATCCGCGAGCAGGTCTGCAAGATCACCCTGACTCCCGGCAGCGAATCCTACATCCTGAACACCTGCAACCGCACCGAGATCTACTGGACCGACGCGCCCGTGGACCTGGTTCTGAGCCAGCTGGTGCACGCCAGCGGCATGCAGGAACTTGAGAGCTACGCCATCATCCACAGGGGCCGCGAGGCCGTGTCACACCTCTTCTCGGTGGCCAGCGGCATGGAGTCCATGGTGCTGGGCGAAACCCAGATCCTGGCCCAGGTCAAGGCGGCCTACAAGGAGGCCGTGGACAACAAGACCACCGGCGTAATCCTCAACAAGCTGCTGCACCGCTCCTTCAAGGCCGCCAAGCGCATCCACACCGAAACCGACATCAACAAGTACCCGGTCTCGGTGGCCTCCCAGGCCGTGGAGCTGGCCTCGCACGTCTTCGGCGAGGTGGGCAAGTGCCTGATCATCGGCGCCGGCGAGATGGCCACCATCGCCGCCAAACGCCTGCAGGAGCGCGGCGCAGAGCAGACCTACATCATCAACCGCACCTTTGAGCATGCCCGGAGCCTGGCCGAGGAGCTATCCGGCGTGGCCCTGCCCTATGACCAGCTGAATGAAGCGCTGACCAGCTGCGACATTGTCATCTCCTCCACCGGGGCCGATGAGCCAATCATCACGGCGCCCCTGATGCAGAAGATAATGAAGCTGCGCAAAAATCGCCCGCTGCTGCTGATCGACATCGCGGTGCCGCGCGACATCCATCCCGAAGTGGCTGAGATCTACAACTGCTACCTCTACGACATTGACAGCCTCAAGAATATCGTGGATTCCAACATGGCTGATCGCGAGCAACATCTTGACAGTGCCCGCGAAATCATCCGTCAGGAAGTAGCCAGTTTTGAGAAGTGGAGCCGCAGCCTGAATGCCCAGGACACCATCGTTGATCTCTACGCAATGATAGACAAGGCTATCCAGGAGCTGGATATTGCCGACCGCCAGGCAGCCACCCAGCTAGGCAAGAAGCTGATCCACAAGCCGGTCAGCTTCCTCAAAAATAACCCAGATAATATTGAAATGGTACGGAGGATTTTTAAGCTCGATGAAGAAGATCAGAATCGGAACCCGCGGCTCACAGCTTGCAATGGTTCAAACCCACACTGTTCAAAGAGCACTTGCCGCCATAAACCCTGAGCTCGAAATCGAGATCCGCGCCATCAGCACCTCCGGCGACATTCTCAAGGAGGCGCCGCTTGCAGAGATCGGCGGCAAGGGCGTCTTTGTCAAGGATATCGAACAGGCCCTGCTGGACGGTCAAATCGACCTGGCAGTGCACAGCCTCAAGGATATGCAGGCCGTGCTTCCGGACGGCTTGACAATTGCCGCCTGCCTGGAGCGCGAAGATGCGCGCGACATGCTCTTCAGCGAGGGCAACAGAACTTTGGCCGAGCTGGCGCCGGGCAGCCGCATCGGCACCTCCAGCCTGAGGCGCAAATGCCAGATCAGGGTTGACTATCCGCAGCTTAAGCTGGTGGATATCCGCGGCAACGTTGCCACCCGCCTGAACAAGGTCGGCGACGAAGTCGAGGCCGTGATCCTGGCCACCGCCGGCATCAAGCGCCTCAAGCTTGATGCGGGTCAAGCCATCGGAATTGACGCCATGCTACCCTCGCCGGGTCAGGGCACAATTGCCATTCAGACCCGCGAAAAGGACCATGAATTGAACGAGCTGCTGAAAAAGCTGGACCATATGCCGAGCCGCATGGCCGCCGAGACCGAGCGCGCCTTCCTGGCCACCCTGGGCGCCGACTGCAACCTGCCGGCCGGCGCCTATGCAACCTACAATAATGGCCGGATCAAGCTCAAGGGTCTGCTGGGCAGCTCTGATCTGACCCACTACGAAAAGATAGAACTGAGCGGTACTTCGCCGGAGATCGGCCGTGAAGCTGCCGAAGCGCTCAGAGCCAGAATCAGGGAGCATAACTGATGGTTAACTTGATCGGCTGCGGCCCCGGCGACCCCGAACTGCTGACCCTCAAAGGCAAACGCCTGATCATGGAGGCCGACGTGATCGTCTATGACGATCTGATCCCGAACAGCCTGCTGGCGCTCAACAGCTGCGAAAAGATCTATGTGGGCAAGCGCGCCGGCCGCGACTACATGCAACAGCCCGAGATCAACAAACTGCTTGTGGAGCTGGCGCATGAATATAAGTCTGTTGCCCGGCTCAAGGGCGGCGACCCCTGCATCTTCGGCCGCGGCGGCGAGGAGGCCCTGCACCTCAAGGAGCACGGCATCAAGTTCAGCCTTGTGCCGGGCATCTCGTCGGCCATTGCCGGGCCGATCAGCGCCGGCATTCCGCCCACCCACCGCGGCCTGGCCGCCAGCGTCAAGTTTGTCACCGCCCATGAGGACCCCACCAAAAAAAGCGGCTTCCTGGACTGGTCACTGCTGGCCCAGGAGAGCGGCACGCTAATTTTCCTGATGGGCGCCGGCCGCATCGCCTCGATCGCCGAAAAACTGATGAGCGAGGGCATGGATCCCGAGACTCCCATGGCATTCGTGCAGAACGCCACCCTGCCCAATCAGCACCGCATCATCTCCAGCCTGGAGCGCGCCGCGGCTGACGCCGCCAATGTCGCCTCACCCTGCATCATCGTGGTGGGCCAGGTGGCATCCCTGGAACTGCTCAGCGAAATATCGCAGCCCCTGATGGGCCGCTCGATCCTGCTGACCCGGCCAGCCCATTTCCAGGGCCGCTCGGCCGCCCTCTTCAATGCCGCCGGCGCCAGCGTCGAGAGCTTCCCGCTGGTGGAGATCGCGCCGCTGGAGTTCGAGCTGCCGGATTTCAGCAAGCAGGACATCTTCATCTTCACCTCCCAGAACGCGGTCTCCCTCTTCATGGACAAGCTGCTCAACAGCGGCCTGGATGCGCGCGCATTCGGCGGCAAAGAGATCTACTGCATCGGGCCCAAGACCCGCGAAGTGCTCAGAAGCTACGGCCTCATCGTCGACGGCATGGCAGCCGAGTTCCGCGCCGAGGGCATCGTCGAGATGCTCAAGGACAGGGACCTCAATGGCAAGCGCGTCTGTTTGCCGCGGGCCGTCAGCGCGCGCAAGTTCCTCAACGAGAAGCTGCACGAGATGGGCGCCGAGATCAGCGAGATCTTCACCTATGCGACCGCCCTGCCCGCGAAGGCCCAGCGGGATGAGTTCCGGGACAAGATTGAGCGCGTCGACACGGTTATCTTCACCAGCCCCTCGGGTGCGCGCCACGCCGCCGAACTGCTGGGCGACATTAAACCATTGAAGGACAAAGCATTGATTGCCATCGGCCCGGTCACCGCCAGGGAGATGGATAAACTCGGCCTGCCGGCGATGATCAGCGCAAGCGAATATACCGACGAAGGCATCATTGAAGCCCTCATGAAAGGAGCAAACAATTGATAGGCATATCCAAACTATACTGCGGCACGGTTGAGGCCTCCGACCCCCTGCGCTACGGGCGCAAATCAAAGGATCTTCCCTCGCACCTGCTGCAGTTCTCAGAGGACAAGAAGCCGGTGGTGGTCTGGAACTGCACCAACCGCTGCAACCTGAAGTGCGTGCACTGCTACGCCTCGGCCAACAAGGATCCGCAGGAGATGAGCACCGCCCAGGGCTATAATCTGATCGACAACCTGATCGACTTTGAGGCGCCCGTGATCCTCTTCTCGGGCGGCGAGCCGACTTTACGCAAGGATCTGCCCGACCTGATCCAGCGCGCCACCAAGGGCGGCATGCGCGCGGTCATCTCGACCAACGGCACCCTGATCGACCGCGACATGGCCATGGAGCTGGGCGACATGGGCCTCTCCTACATCGGCATCAGCCTGGACGGCCTGCAGGGCGTCAATGACAAGTTCCGCGGCGTAAACGGCGCCTTCACAGCGGCCATGAAGGGCATCAACAACGCCATGAACCAGGGCATCAAGGTGGGCCTGCGCTTCACCATCAACAAGCACAACGTGCATGAGATCCCGGGCATCTTCGACCTGCTGGAGAAGGAGGGCATCCCGCGCATCTGCTTCTACCACCTGGTATATACCGGCCGCGCCATCGAACTGATGGCAGATGACCTGGGCCACGAGCAGACCCGCGAGACCCTCGACCTGATCATGAACCGCACCAGAATGCTGCATGCCCGCGGCCACATGGCCGAGGTGCTGACCGTCGACAACCATGCCGACGGCCCCTACACCTACCTGCGCATGAAGGAGCAGAATGACCCGCGCGCCGACGATGTCTACGAGCTGCTGCAGATGAACGGCGGCAACTCATCGGGCCACGGCATCGGCTGCGTCAGCTGGAACGGCGATGTCAGCCCGGACCAGTTCTGGCGCCACCATGTGCTGGGCAACGTCAAGGAGCGCGACTTCTCCGAGATCTGGACCGACCGGGATAACGAATTCCTGATAATGCTCAAGAACAAGAAGGAGCACGTCAAGGGGCGCTGCCGCGACTGCCGCTGGCTGAGTGTCTGCGGCGGCAACTTCCGGGCGCGCGCCGAAGCCGCCACCGGGGATGCCTGGGGCGATGATCCGGCGTGTTATTTGACGGATGGGGAGATTAGCTGAATAGATTAAGGGGTCAGACATAAAAACTGACCCCTTATTTCTGTATGTTGGAGTGCATGTATATAGCAGTTAGGTGCACAGTGGTACGCATGGTGCACTCTTCACTTACCAATGTTTCATTATGGCATAATTAGGCGTACATGCCTCGCGTCAGAATCTTGAAACAAATTTTTATTGTAATCAAATTCTACATTGCGAGTCCAATCGGGATTTAAGAAATATATAAATCTAATCTTTGGATCATCACTGCATCCTACCCCAGCATAACAACGTGCATTGAAGTCAATGTCTCTATATATTTTGCCATACATGGCTTTTAAAAGTTTACCATCCTTTACAACAGAACGGACTCTAAAATAATAATGCTGTCGGTCGCTTACATCTCCAATCCAATTGTCTTCAAGATTACGCCCTTTAAATTTATCTAACTTATTATGATATCCTTCAAGTGGTGCAATTGCTGGTAATACTAATTCACTAAAAACTAATTGGGCTTCCGGATATGGATAAATACCATCGTATTCATTGGAAAAAGTGAGGTTCAAATCAACCAGATATTCATTATCATTTTTATAATCTTTCGATATCCTGAAAATAATATCGCTTACTTTACCCTTTCCATATGGTGATACCCAATCTGCCTCAATCAAATCAAAGCCCACATTAACATTATCTTTCGGAAAAGATTTCCAATATATCTGCCTTGCATACATAGGTGTGGGGTTACCAATTTTACGTAGATGAATTGTAACAGTTGGATTCCAGGGCTTGTGACGTTGCTGGTTAATATTTTTTCGATTACTCAGATTATAATTTTTTATTGTGTGGTAATATCCATCTTTGCGTGCACCTATACTAATATTTTCTAGTGTTTTCCCTCTTATGGTTGCCTTTCCTTGAGAATTGGTTGTTTTTCCAACATGCTTTCTTTTAGGTTCCCAGAAACCACTTTGATTGAAGGAAATTCCGGCCTTTGCTCCTTCAATAGGTTCGCCTGTATCTGCATCAACAACTAAGAGTGTTATCTTTGCTGTAGGATAAAAGATTTCTTGAGAACAAGCGCTACAGAGAAGAAGTAGTCCCAATAGAATAATTTGAAAGGCGACTTTTTTCATTTCTTCCTCCAGAATGGAAATATACACATTATAACATCCTATAGATTGTAAGATATGATGCGCTTGATGTGTAGAACATAATTAAAGAAAGCGTTATAGTAAGTCGGAGTGCACATAACTAGCCATTACCCACACTCCCTCAAACAGCACCCCTTCCGATAGAGTGGGTGCCACGGGCCAACTACATGCAGAACGTTCTTGATGCCTTGCCCGTGCTAATTTCATCACTGGCAAGCGTGCCGCTTGGCCAGTGGCACACAGGTTGGGGAAAACCGGGGTCAGAGTAAGTTTTTCCTGGGCCTCCCCGGAAATCCCTCTCGAACCCTTCGGTTAAGCTTTTTTTCCAGATCGAGAATGAAGGTGGTGTCAGCAAAAACTTGATTCTTGTTAAGTGTGGCTCTTATGGTTTCAAGTTCGGTCCGGTCTATGTCATTATTGAAAAGCAACTGGTAATGCCGGCTACGGGTGATGCTGTTATTGGCAAGACCCGAATATGCAGGGTGATGAGTGATCAGGGGATCGACTTTTTGATTGATATTGTGCAGATGGCTTGACCAGCGGTAGTCGGCAGGTTCGTCAACCATGAGTGCTCTGACCGGATTGAGTTCAATATAACGATAGCAGGTGAGAATGTATCTGTCTGAGTCAACCAGGCTGGCTTTGTAGCGACCTTCCCAGAGGGTGCCGCTTCTGTGATAATTGTTATTGATATATCTAACATAGCGCCTGCCGACGGACTGCATCATTGATGATATCCCGGTAGGGTTATTGGGCGTGGTTAAAAGGTGCACATGATTGGTCATCAAAACATATGCATGTATTTGGCAGCCATACGTGGTCGCAGATTCCTGTAGGCATTTTAGATAGAAAATCCGGTCTTGGTCACAGACGAAACAAGCCTGTCTGTTGTTGCCACGCTGAACTACATGTTGAGCATATCCGGCAATGTTAAGTCTGGTTTTGCGGGCCATAGCGTGTATGTTAATCTTTCGATTAAAAAATGCTACTCTGACCCCGGTTTTGTACATAACTAGCCATTATCCACACTCCCTCAAACAGCACCCCTTCCGATAGAGTGGGTGCCACGGGCTAACTACATGCAGAACGTTCTTGATGCCTTGCCCGTGCTAATTTCAGCACTGGCAAGCGTGCCGCTTGGCCAGTGGCACACAGGTTGGGGTGTCAGGCCTACACTCAGATTGCTTCGTCGTAAACTCCTCGCAATGACAAACTTCGCGGCTAAAAAGCCGCTCCCACAAAACAATCAACCCTCTTCCAAAGCCGGCCGCACGCAGTTCCGACCCTCCTGCTTGGCGCGGTAGAGCTCCTGGTCGGCCAGGTTGATCAGGTCTTCCATCTTGGGTTCATGACCCTGGCCGGCAAAGTTGACCACGCCGAAGCTGGCGGTGACGCTGAAGATCTGGCAGTCGGCGGCAATCTCGACCTTGGCAACTGATTTCCGGAGGCGTTCGGCCAGACAGATGGCGCCCCTGAGGTCGGTCTCGGGCAGGACGATCACAAACTCCTCGCCGCCGTAGCGCGCAATCCAGTCAACATTGGCGCGGATGACGCCCTTGATGGAGGAGACAAACTTCTGCAGCACCACGTCGCCGGTGCGGTGACCGTAGCTGTCGTTGACCTTCTTGAAATGGTCGATGTCGCACATGATCAGGGAGAGGTTGCGCTCATAGCGGGCCGCCCGCCGGATCTCGCCGGGCAGGTGTTCGCTCATGTAGCCGCGGTTGTAGCAGAGCACCAGGTGATCGGTGATGGACATGGTCTTGATCTGATCCAGGGCCTCTTCGAGCTTCTCCTCGATGGCGGTCTGAATATCGATCTGAATTTTGAGCATCTCATTGGCTTCCAGCAATTCGGCGGTCCGTTTCTCGACGCGCACTTCCAGCTCGGCGTTCAGCTGGCTGACCTCGGCCTCGCGGATAGCCAGCTCATCCTTGCGGCGGGCGGCCTCAACCACATCCATGGCCATCAGATAGGTCATGCTGAGGATCAGACTCAGATAGGCATACTCAATCAGATAGACCGACCGGTAGAGCCCGCTCATGACGGCCGCGTCATTCAGCACACCCAGGATCAGGATCACGGAGGCGATCATCAGCGGACACGCCTTGCCCCGATGACCGGCCCGATAGGCCTTGAATCCCAGCCAGAAGAAGTAGGCAAACAACGCGACTCCCATTAGGACCGCCAGATTGCTCAATGGGCCGGAGAGAACCTCATTATAGGTGATCACATAGCCGGGCCAGAGTTCGATAACCTTGACTACCGGCTGATCCGGATACCAGTAGAGATTGCCCGGCGCGAAGAGCTGCATCAGCGAGTTGAAGCCGAAGAAAGCCGTGAACCACCAGAGCACCTTCGGCCCGACCAGCTTGCTGTAGCTGGCCACAAACCAGATCAGGCTGATCTCCACCAGGCCCAGGCTGGCCAGCTGGGCCCGCTGCCAGAGGTAGCCCTCGGCCGGGCTGGCGGCGCTGTAGAGGCCGGCACAGAAGAGATCGTAGGCGACCATCGCAAAGCAGGTCAGGGCGAAGAAGAGATGCTCCCGGTGACGCTGGCTGCGCAGGTAGACCAGCAGGTGAGATATGCCCACATGCAGGGTCAAGACTGCCACGATCAGAACTGCCAATACATTCATAACAAAAGCTATAACGGAGATCTGGTCGAAAAACTGAAGGCTTAGTACGGGAAAGAGGTCCGGAGCGCCTGATACGCTCCGGACGGCTGAACTATTTATCTTCGGGATAGCCGATAATCTTGGCGATCTTCTTGTTGATCGGCTTCATGGTCTCATAGAGGTTGAGGTAGACGTCCTTGTAGAGCTTGTCATAGATCTTGTGGGCATCCTTGTTGGGATAGAAGGTCTCACCCTTGTGGGACATGTTCTCACAGGCCTGGGGGAATCCGTTATAATGACCGACGGCCACGGCCAGATCGATGGCGGCGCCCAGACCCGAGATCTCGGAGGTCTCCATGCGGCTGACCGGCACGTTGAACATGTCGGCGGCCATCTGCACGGCCACATCAGACTTGGAGCCACCACCGCCCACGCGGATCTCCTTGATGTTGTAACCGGTCTTCTTCTTGACCAGATCGTACATGCGGCGGAACTCAAAGCCCAGGCCCTCGATGATGGCGCGGTAGATGTGGGCGCGGGTGTGCACGTCACCGAAGCCGATGATGGAACCCTTGGCATACTTGTCATCGGCCAGCGGCGACCAGTAGGGGTGCAGCATCAGGCCCATGCAGCCCGGCGGAATCTTGCTGATGGTCTCATCCAGCACAACTTCGGGCACCACGCCGCGACGTTCGGCCTCAAGAGCCTCGTGATGGGCGAACTCCTCCTTGAACCAGGAGACCATCCAGAAGCCGCGGTAGATGAACATCTCAATATCCCAGCAGTCCGGCACCGAGGCACAGAAGGTGTAGAAGCGCAGCTTCTTCTCGGCCACATACTTCTTGGTCATGAGCTCCATGGCCGCGGCGGTACCGAAGCTGATGACGCCGATCTCGGGCTCAATGGCGCCCGCACCCAGCAGTTCGCACTGCTTGTCGCCGCCGCCGATGACCACCGGCAAGCCTTCGGGCAGACCGGTCTCAGCCGCAGCATCACGGGTGATGTGGCCGATAACCTCATCGGGCCTGACCAGGTCAACACACTGCTCGCGCTCAATGCCAAGGCCCTCATAGGCCACATCCAGCTTGTGCCAATCCTGTTTCTTGAAATCCATGGGCCAGTAGCCCACCATCATACTGGTGGAATCCTTGAACTCGCCGGTCAGCTTGTGACCGAACCAGCCTGAAACCTGCATGAACTTATGGGTCTTCTTAAATATTTCCGGTTCATTCTGCTTGATCCAGATATAGAGTGATTTGCGGCGGGCAACATCCATGGCATCCATCATGCCGGCGGCCTTAAAGAGGGCCCTGGCCTTCTTGCTGAGGGGTGGAGGATTATCATTCTCACGCTGATCAAGCCAGATGATGGCCGGCCTCAGGGCGTGACCTTCACGGTCAACCGGAAAGACCGTGGTGCGCTGGGTGGTGATACCGACGCCGATGATGTCGGCCGGATCGATTCGCCCCTCCAGCTTGCGCATAAGACCCTTGGTGCACATGCAGAGCTTGCCCCAGTAGTCTTCGGTATGGGCTTCGCACCAGCCGGGTTTCTCTGAAAAGTAGGGCTCATGTTTGTGCTGATCAATTTCAATCAGCTTGCCCTGATCGTCAAAAAGGACGGCACGCACACTCTGGGTGCCCGAATCCAATGAAATAATATACTTTCTATCACTCATAAAAATCCTCCATGTTGCGCGTTTGGGCTTTCTTAACATATCTTTTACATGGAATCCATTGAGAAGTGTCTATTTCTGCAATTAGACATTAAATATCATGATTAACTATATGATATTATTAGTTAAAAAAAATGAAATTGGTCCGACCACTTTTCCGAACGCGGCTCAGGACTACCTGCTTGATTTTACATGCAGTGAAAGACTGTAAAATGAAACGGGCTGCCATTAAGATGGGCAGCCCGTCAAGGTGGAAAATCGGGATAAACCTACTGCTCAGCCGGATAACCTGTAATCTTGGCCAGCTTCTTATTGATCGGCTTCAACGCGTCAAAAGTTTTGAGATAGACCTCTTTGTAGAGCTCATCATAGAGCTTGTGAGCCTCCGGATTGGGCTGGAAGGTTTCGCCCTTGTGAGACATGTTGTCACAGGCCTCCTTGAAGCTCTTGTAGTGACCGACGCCCACGGCCACATCGATGGCGGCACCCAGGCCGGAGATCTCTGCGGTGGCCATGCGGCTGGCCGGCACATTGAACATGTCTGCGGCCATCTGCACGGCCACGTCGGACTTGGAACCGCCACCGCCCACGCGGATCTCCTTGATGTTGTAGCCGGTCTTCTTCTTGACCACATCGTACATGCGGCGGAACTCGAAGCCCAGCCCCTCGATGATGGCGCGGTACATGTGGCCGCGGGAGTGCACATCACCAAAGCCGATGATGGAGCCCTTGGCGTACTTGTCATCCGAGAGCGGCGACCAGTAGGGCTGGAGCATCAGGCCCATGCAGCCCGGCGGAATATCGCGGATGGTCTCATCCAGCACAACCTCGGGCACCACGCCGCGGCGCTCGGCCTCCATGGCCTCATGGTGGGCAAACTGCTCCTTGAACCAGGTGACCATCCAGAAACCGCGGTAGATGAACATCTCGATATCCCAGCAACCCGGAATACTGGCCGGGAAGGTGTAGAACTTCAAGTTTTTCTCAGCGATGTACTTCTTGGTCATGAGCTCCATGGCCGCAGCCGTGCCGAAACTGATGACACCGATCTCGGGCTCGATGGCACCGGCGCCCAGCAGCTCGCACTGCTTGTCACCGCCGCCGATGATCACCGGCAGCCCCTCGGGCAGCCCGGTCTGGACAGCGGCCTCGGCCGTGATCTGGCCGATCACCTCATCGGGATCAACCAGTTCAACAACCTGATCACGCCGGATGCCGAGCCCGTCATAGGCCACATCCAGCTTGTGCCAGGCCTGCTTCTTCATATCGATGGGCCAGTAGCCCACCGCCATGCTGGTGGAATCCTTGAACTCGCCGGTCAGCTTGAAACCGAACCAGCTGGAGACCTGCATGAACTTGTAGGTCTTGTCAAAAATCTCAGGCTCATTCTGCTTGAGCCAGATATAGAGCGATCTGCGGCGGGCCTCATTGATGGTCTCAAGCATGCCGGCGGCCTTGAAGATTGCGCGGGCCTTTTTACTCATGGGCGGCGGATTGTCATTACTGCGCTGGTCGAGCCAGATCACAGCCGGGCGCAGGGGCTGACCGTTCTCATTGACCGGGAAGACCGTGGTGCGCTGGGTGGTGATGCCCACGCCGATGATGTCGGCCGGATCAATCTGGCCCTCGATCTTCTTCATCATACCCTTGGTGGACATGCAGAGCTTGCCCCAGTAGTCCTCGGTATGGGCCTCGCACCAGCCGGGCTGCTCGGCGAAATAGGGTTCATGCTTGTACTGATCCATGGCCACCAGAGTGCCCTGATCATCGAAAAGAACGGCCCGCACACTCTGCGTGCCGGAATCCAAAGAAATAATATACTTTCTGTCACCCATAAAAATCCCTCCTGTTGATTGAAAACTCTTAGCATATCTTTTTATCTGCAATCCATTGAGAAGTATCTATCAGGGAGATTTAGTTGACTTTAAAGAGTCAAAATACAAAAAATCAAGGGACGGGGTCAACCAAAACCAACCAGCCTCCATCGGCCAATGATTTTTAACCCCGCCCCCAGATTCAGTTAACCATTAAATCCGTTTTAACTGCGGCAAAGCATATTCGCCCGAGATAACTGTTTCATCCGGCTGATACAGGCGCAGCAGCAGATAGAAGTCCCCCTCGGGTGCCGGCAGCCAGTTGGGCGCATATTCACCCTCTGGTTTTCCGTGTTGGACAGGAATTTCAAAGGTGCCGTCACGGCCGATCACAAAGCCGGGGGTGTCGCCGCCAACCTTGTAGCGGTTGATGGGGTTTTCGACGAGCATCTTGTCATCGGCATTGTAGATGGTCAGCGACCAGAAGGCACCAACCGGCGGAGCCTGCTCAAAACGAACAACATAGTTGTTGGAACCGTTCAGGGGCTTGCCCTCATCGTCAGCATAACGGATCGGGTAGACGGCTTCCAGCTCGCCATTGCCACCCAGATAGGGGCCGGAGATCATGGCCCTCAGGGGGTAGTTGAAGCCGAAGTCGTCGAGTCCAAGGGCCATATCCCAACCCTCTCTTCTGCTGACAAGCGACGAGGATGCCATGGATGCCGTGGCAACTTCGGGTCCAACCTCAAGTCCGCGCACAAGCCCCTTGACCATGGGCTCAGAGAGTTGTGAAGGATCGAAGCCTTCACGGGTCAGGCCAATGCGTTCAAATTGGGCAAACAGGGCGGCATCGGCGGGATTTACCGGGTTATGCTTGAGGGCAAAGCCCAGATGTCGCATGAAGCCCAGACCATCATCCCCGAACTCCGGCATCGGATTCAGTGATGCGGCCTTGGGAGTATAGTTCTTATCCTTGTAGGCACTGAGCGGCACAATTGTAACCTGATCCTGCAGTGCATGCAGCTGCGTCATATCATCGCCATCCACAACCCGCAGCCGGCCCCAAAGCCAGACTTTGTCAGAGGTGACATGCAACCGTTTCATTCCCCATGGCAGGCGGCCTTTCCAGTCCGGGGGCACAATCACATAGCGGCCGGCTTCTGTGCCGGTGGTACGGCGGCCGGTATAGTGTTCAAGCTCATGCCACATATTGAAAACATTGATAACATAGTAACGGTCCTGGGTGTCAGGCACTGCCAGGATATAGGGCTCATCAAGCTTGACCACACTGCTCATGTACATGGTGTCATTGTTGGCGGTGGGCATGTCCTTGGCGCTGGGGGTGGCCAGTTCGCGGGCCCAGCCGACCTGATTAAGCGGCGCCCGGTAGCTAGTAGCCGGTTTGGGATCGCGCACCGTGGTGTATTCCCGCATCACCTGTTCCATCCTGACCAGCGGGTAGCCCCAGGTATAGGCCATGACACCCAGCGCGTAGCCATCGGCCTCAAGGCCTTCGGTGATCACTTCAGCAGTAGCCGGAGTTGTTAAAAGCGGATCAGGATACTGTTCCGCATGTAAGCCTGACGCGATAAACGAAAACAACAAGAGCACGGTGGAAACGCGCAGAAACCAGCTCAACGATATTTTATTTTGTTTCATAATATTATCCTTTCATTTAACCAGTCGATTATTTGCTGAAAATCGACTTGGGCAGCATGAGGGTGGCATTAAACCTTGGCTCCGCTGGAAGGGCCACCGGCCCAGTGTGGAATTTCTGGACAGTTTTGTCAGTGGGATAGCCGTTTTCAAAATCGAGACTGAACTTGAGCTTGGGGCGCAAAGCCCCTTTTTTAAGCCATCAGCTTACCCGACTCAATGACAGCCGGATCTTCATCCTGAATAGTCTTGACGATGGAGCCGTTCAGACGCGCCTTCATGGCGCCGTAGATGCCGCGCTTCTTAATGTTCAACTTGGCAAACTCAACGGCCGTCGGCAGCAGCTCCTCCAGGCTGCAGGCCCTGCTGATGGCGCCGCGCCTCTCCAGCTCCTCCGCTGGCACACGGCGGCCGAGGTAGTACATCTCGTTCAAGAGCGGCTGGGGCAGAGCCTTCTCGGTGATGGCCACCATGCCGGGCCAGAACGGGATGCCCAGATCAACCTCGGGAAAGCACATGAAGCCGCGGTCACTGCGCATGAAGCGAAAGTCGAAACAGCAGGCGAAGATGGCGCCGCCGGCAAAGGCGTGACCGTTGATGGCGGCCACGGTGGGCATGGGAAAGAGCACCATGCGGGTCAAAAGCTCATTAAGCTTGTAGCAGAAATCCTTTACCAGCTGGGGGTCTCCCGTGACCGACATCAGCCACTCCAGATCGATGCCGTTGGAGAAGACCTTCTCATGGGCCGAGGTGATCACCAGCGCGCCGGCCTCAGTCTCCTTCTCGATTGCATCCAGCACCGCCAGAAACTCATCCAGAGAATCCATATTGAAACGGTTCTCACCGTTGTCCATGGTCAGTACGGCCACATCACCGTCCAGCTCATACCTATACGCCATAAGTTACCTCCTAGATAATTGCAAAAGACTCAGGCTGAGACAGCCCGGTTGCGGCCGCCGTTCTTGGCCGCATAGAGGGCATCATCAGCCCGCTTTATAAAACCATCCTTATCTTCGCCCGCCTGGAAGCGGGCCACACCGATGGAGACGGTGATTTTAAGCTCCTCGGCCAGCCGGGACCAGTCAAAAGCCTCCACATAGAGGCAGATGTTATTGGCCAAAGCTGATGCGCCCAGCAGGGGTGTCTCGGGCAGCAGGACCACGAACTCCTCGCCGCCGATGCGCACGGCCAGATCGCGGCCCTTGACCAGGTCATTCAGGATCTCGGCCAGCTGTTTGAGAACCTGATCACCCATCAGATGGCCGTGCCGGTCGTTGACCTCCTTGAAATGGTCCAGATCGATCATCAGCAGACAGAGGTCGCCGCCGTTCAGCGAAGCTTTGCGCATCTCACCCAGGAGCTGGGCCTCAAAGAAGCGGCGGTTGGCCAGCCCAGTCAGACTGTCGGTATTGGCCTGCCCCTGCACAAAGGCCAGATCCTGGCGCAGGATCTCCATCTCGCGGATGGAGCTGTTCAGATCTGAGTTGAGACTGCTGCCCTTGAAGGATGTGGCCCGCGTCTCGCTCAGAATATCATCCAGCATCTCCTCCATCTCTGCGGCCGGAACCTCGACCGCCAGACGCTCCACAAAGTTCTGCATGATATCGCCGTAGCGCTCAAAATTGTCACCGGCATCCAGCAGCTGCGTCAAAATAAGCCGCAACTGGCTGCGCACATGCTCCATGATGCGCTTGTTGCGCGACTCGATATACTCCTTGTAGAGGCTGCGGTTGAGCTCCTCGCTGAAGGGCTGCCTGCGGGCCAGCAGGTCGTCGATGGTCTCGCTCAACTCCCGGTTGCGCCCCGAGACGTGCTCATACCAGAGGGTGTAGTTGAGCGGATCGATGGGAATCTTGTGCTGGCCCATGTAGTAGAGGGCCTGGCGCATATATTCACTGGAAAGGGATATATCATCTGTATAGTTCAAAGCGCTCTCCCAAACATTGCATACTCTTTATTTACTATAAGTTAGAATTAGAGCAAACCTTAATCTTCAACCCAGGCGGGCAAAGATCTCATCCGAGAGCAACATGCCGCGGGCATTCAGCACGGCGCGGCCGTCGATCACATCATAGAGTTCAGGCGGAACATCAGCCGGCATCCGCTCAATGCCGCGCCTAGTGCGCAGGGCGAGGAAGAGCTTCTCAAAACGGATATCGTTGGCGCTCAGCTCATCGCGCGCCGCAACTACATCCTCGCCGGCCCGCATGGCCCGCATGTAGGCGGCCGGGTCGGCCAGATTGCGCGTGCGCAGCCCCGGCCGCACCGACTCCACGGCCGCCGCCCCCAGACCCACATAGGGTTTATACTCCCAATAGGCCAGGTTGTGGCGGCACTCATAGCCCGACCGGGCAAAGTTGGAGATCTCATACTGGGCGATGCCGGCAGCCGGCAGGGCCTCCAGTACGTGCAGAAACTGCCACTCCAGTTCTACTTCCGGGCCCGGCGCCACATCGATAAAGCTACCCTCATGCTGAAACATGTAGGCCGAGCAGTGCTCGGGCGCCAGGCCGATCAAGGTCGCCAGATCATGCTCCAGCTCCGCGCGGCTCTCGACCGGCAGGCCGTAGATCAGATCCAGATTAACATTCTCAAAACCGGCCGACCGTAAACCGGCATAAGCATCCAAGGTCCGCCGCGCAGTGTGGACACGGCCCATATATTTCAACAGGCGGTCTGAAAAACTTTGCGCGCCCATGGAGATGCGGTTAAAACCGGCCGTCCGCAGGTCGGCGGCCTTCTCAGGCGTGATGGTTTCGGGGTTGGACTCCATGGAGATCTCGACCCCATCGGAAAAACTCTGCACCCGCGCCAGGCAGTCCAGGATTGATTCCAGACCGGAGGCCGAAAAGAGGCTGGGCGTGCCGCCGCCCAGATAGATGGTCTCGATGGGGCCCAGACCCCTGATGATATCGGCCTTGCGCGCTATCTCGAGCTGCAGGGCCTCGATATAATTCTCTTCGGGCACATCCCGGCCCGCCACCGAGGCAAAGCCGCAATAGCCGCACTTGGCCAGACAGAAGGGGATGTGGATGTAGATGTGCATGGCTGATTAATGCCACGCGCCGCGAGCCATGAAAAGTGTTATTTAACAGATCACGGCCGCCAGATAACCGACCACCGAGGTGTTGTCTCCGGTGATGTCGCCGGAGTTGGCGCAGTTCAGGACGCTGACATCGGAGTGCCCCTTGGCCTTGGAGTAGAGCATGGCGCTCAGGATGGGCCCGCCGCCGCAAGCCTCAACGTGCCGGCACTCCAGCTCCTTGGCCAGCCGGTCGACGTCATAGGCCTCGATCAGCTGACGCACGGTGCCGTCCATCATTTCCGCCTGGGAGCTGTGGTGGAAGTGCGAAAGATCGGAGCTGGCCACCACCAGGGTATCGGCGGGGTCGTCAATGATTTCAGCCAGGGCCCGGGCCAGTTCGCGGCAGTTCTCAAACTCCTGGCTGCCCATGATCAGGGGCACCAGCTTAAACTCACCCAGCACATGCTGCAAAAAGGGCAGCTGGATCTCCAGGGAGTGCTCCTGGCTGTGGGGCAGGGTCTCGGCCCGGATCAGGGAGCTGGCCTGCTGCAATTTATCACAGGCTTCGGCGTCGATATCTATCTGCCCCAGCGGCGTCTCATAGGCCCCCTCGGGCCAGATGGAGATAAAAGGAAAGCTGGCCCGATGCGAAGGGCTGACCACAACCACGCGGGTGTAATCATGGCCCAGCAGACTCTTGTAGGCGTAGGCCGCCACCGGGCCGGAATAGACATAACCGGCATGGGGCGCAATCAGGACCAGGGGCTTCTGCTGAATCTCGGGCAGGCTGGCCTGCTCAATGTAAGACTCGATTGTTGCACGCAGCTCATCCGGATCACCCGGATACCAACTGCCCGCAATCACGGCTCTGCGAACATTCATAAGCAACCTCCTGTCACCTAAGTATAAACAGAAGATCTGCTGCCTGCAAGAAAAGCCCGGCTCATGCGAACCGGGCTTGTATAACTAAAGCAGCAAGAGAGATTATCTCTTTGAAAACTGAGGTTTCTTTCTGGCTTTGTGCAAACCGTACTTCTTACGCTCGACCATACGCGGGTCACGGGTCAGGAAGCCGGCAGCTTTGAGCTTGGGTCTCAGCTTGTCCTCGTCAAACTCGGACAGCGCTCTGGCGATACCGTGACGGATGGCACCGGCCTGACCTGAGATTCCGCCGCCCTTAACGGTGGCGTAGATGTCAAACTGATCTCTGGTGTCGGTAACATCAAAGGGCATCATAGCCTGCATTTTGAGGGTCTCGCGATCAAAATACTCGTCCATGGGCTTGCCGTTAACCACAAACTCACCAGTCCCGGGTGTAATCCAAACCCTGGCGCTGGAAACCTTTCTTCTTCCGGTGGCATAGATCTTTTCAGCCATGCTATCCTCTCTTACAGTGCCTTGGGCTGCTGAGCTTCATGGGGATGATTCTCACCAGCGTACACTTTCAATTTTTTAAACTGCTGACGGCCGAGGCTGTTCTTGGGCAGCATGCCCTTGACAGCATTATAGATGACATCTTCAGGCTTCTTCTCAAGCATCTCTTTGACAGAGGTGCCCTTGATGCCGCCCATGAATCCACTATGCTTATAGTAGACCTTCTGATCCATCTTGTTACCGGTCAGCTTAATCTTCTCGGCATTCACAACCACAACAAAATCACCCACATCAACATGGGGGGTATATTCCGGTTTGGTCTTACCACGCAGGATTGCCGCAATGTCGGCAGCCAGTCGACCCAGGACTTTGTCCTCGGCGTCAACCAGAATCCAATTCTGCTGAATCTCACCATTTTTTGCAGAGTACGTCTTCATTAATTTACTCCCTTTCCGCATAAATAGGGCTCGGGTATAACTGAACAAAACAGCCATGTCAAGCACAGAACACTCTTTATGCTGTTTTTCAATTCTCATTTTTTCAAAGGATCTTTTGGCCCCGTCTGCGCCTCTATATAAATAGGTTTGGCTAACATTACAACCACCAGATTAAAAGGAGTGCGCAGATTGACTCTCTGAGGCTCAAGCTCTTGCACATAAGAATGCGGCACCTAATATGGTTTCTATTAAACCGTGCCTGCATCAACCATGCAGACAGAGAGGACACTATGCAGAGTCACACTCCGTCAGGTATTCAATGTGACCAGGGACTGACCCTGATTGAACTGATGGTGGTCCTGGTCCTGGCATTGCTGCTGATGGCCACCACCTTTCTGGTCTACCAGATCCAGCACAAGACCGGGCAGGAGCAAAACCAGGTGTCCATGATGCAGCAGGACATCCGCGCCGCCATGGAGATGATTACCCGCGATATCCAGATGGCCGGCTGCGACCCGAGCATGGGCCAGATCGGCGGCATCCTGGAGGAGGGCAGCAACGCCATCACCCTTGAGATGGATATAACAGGCGCCGGCGGCGAACCGGACGGCGATGCCAACGACAGCGGCGAAAACGTACGTTACTCCCTGAGCGCCAACACCATCATCCGCAGCGACAACCAGCCGGCCCCGGGCAACAACTCCATCATCGCCTACAACATCGACAACCTGAGCTTCATCTACAACACCGACGGCGCCGGCGACATTGATTCCGTCAGCGTCACCATCCAGGCTGAAGTTGACAACAACGGCACAACCCTGACCCGTCGCCTGACCCGCAGTGTCAGCCGGCGCAACCTGTGAGGTGAATATGCCTAAACTATCCCGCAACTCAGGCTTTACCCTGGTCGAGCTGGCGGTGGCGATCATCGTCTTTGCCGTCGGCATCTCGGGCATCGCCAAGATGCAAACCGTGGCCGTCGGCGGCAACAGCTACAGCATGCAGCTCAGCGATGCGGTCAACTTTGCCCAGAGCCAGATCGAAACCATGCTCAACGACACCTATAACAATGTCCAGACCTCAGGCGCACCGCTCGTGCAGACCTCCCAGACCGGCATCAACTTTTCCACCAGCTGGGCCGTCAGCCTGCAGACCGACCGCTCCGGCCGCGAATATAAAGATGTGGACCTGACCGTCAGCTGGCCCACCGGTGAGCGTACAGCCTCGATCCTGATCAACTTCGCCAAGATTCAGGATCCATTTTAGGAGCAGAGCCATGAAAATAATCGACAACCAAAGCGGTATGGTGCTGGTGATGGTGCTGATCGTAATGGTGGCCACCACCATTATCGGCGTCTTCATGATGCGCCAGAGCACCATCGAAACCCGCATCGCCGGCAACGAACGTCTGCACAACGAATATTTCTATGCCGCCGAGAGCGGGGTCGCCCTGGCCGTCTCGGAGACCAGCAACTGGGCCGGCAATCCTGAAAGCTATCAGCCGGTCAACCCCGGCGACCTGGATGTGGAGATCGACCCGCTGGGCACCCGGCGGGCACCCGACGGTTCGGGCTGGAGCGTCAGCTCCATCGATGCAGAGTATTTCAAGATCAGATCCGAAGCCCTGGACAACGGCCCCAAGGCCCGCGTCACCATCGGGGCCTGGAAACTGATCCCCAATATTAAATAAGGATTCAGGAGAAGTGCCATGAAAAAAACCTATCTGCTTTTAATAACCGGGTTACTATTTTTCGCGCCCCTCCAGGCCGATGACACCGCCATCTTCGGCGGCGCCACCGAACCGCTGGAGGTCAGGCCCAATGTCCTGATCGTCATTGACACCTCCACCTCCATGAGCTGGAACTTCGCCACCACCTACGATCCGACCTACGACTACACCGTCGATGTGGCGCTCTGGAACGCGGCCTATCCGACCAACACGGTCACCGTCTACAACCGCGACACGGTCTACCTGCGCGGCAAGCTGCGCCACCCCAGCGACTGGGACGGCCAGAACACCTACAACTGGTCCGCCTACGCCGCCAGCGTGGCCGGCGTGCTCTGCCTGGAGGCCCATGACGACCTCAACACCGAGGGCCACTGGTGGGGCTTCGTCAACGTCAAACCCAACGACAACACCACCAACGCGCCCTGCGGCATCGGCTGGCAGAGCTACCGCTACCTGGCCACCGGCAACTACCTGGCCTTCCTCAACCTGCAATCTCAGAGCAAGCTGGCCTACGCCAAGGTCATCATCGATGACATCCTGGCCGCCAACCTTGACCCGGCCATCGAGGGCAACCCCACCATGGAGGTGGGCATCATGATCTTCAACGAGGAGATGCCCTACGACCCGGATGAGGCCTACGACCCGGCCATCGAGCTGAATCCCGAGATTGATCACAACTACAACGACTACAACATGGAGGATGTCTACAAGACCCTCTTCAACTCCTTCACCGGTTTCACCGTTGATCAGATTCTCTGCGAAGAGGCCTTTGACGACCTCAAGGAGTTCGGCATCTGGGACGGCCGGCTCAAGGCTGACCTGAGCTGCGGCACCTCGGGCCTCAGCAGCACCTACCGCACCCTCAACTGGCTGCACTACGACCTCTGGCCCGACATCGACCGCGACGGCGGCAAGATCATCGCGCCCATCGGTGCCGACTACGCCACCATCCACAACATCCTGGCGGTTGACGAGAGCATCGTGACCCCGTCCGGCAGCACGCCCCTAGCCGAAACCCTGGCCGAGGCCGGCCTCTACTTCCACGGCACCAAGGAGCAATACCAGAAATCCTGGGCCAATGCCGACTGCTACTACCCCGAGCCCGAGAACTATGTCCAGAGCCGCAAAAACGTCGACTACTGGCCATCGCCGACCGAGCAGGCCATCGGCTACCGCTGCCAGAAGAACTTCATCATTCTGCTGACCGACGGCGTGCCCTCCAGCTCCATCATCCTGGGTTCGGACAATGACGGCGAACGCTACGGCAAGTCGATCTACGGCGGCGACTACATCTACCCGCCCTTCCCGAATGTCAAGAACAACCAGGAGATCCCCTACAACGTACTCTGGACCGAGGACGACCCCGACTGGAAGGACGGTCTGAGCCTGCCCCACACCTTCACCATCCAGCCCAACAAGACCCTGCTGGACGAGATCGCGGCCTGGCTCTACAACAACGACCTGATCACCGGCGTCAACGACCTGGCCGGCGTCTCATTCGACCGCGCCCCCTTTGACAAGCAGAACGTGCGCACCTACACCGTCGGCCTGGAGGCCTATGTGCACTACGACCCGCAGCTGCTGGCCGACACCGCCCGCGCCGGCCACGGACGCTTCTATCCAGTCAACTCGGGCCGTGAACTCAGGAGCGTCTTCGACGACATCCTGAGCGACATCTTCACCATCTCGACCGGTTTCGCGGCCACCTCGGTGCCCCAGAGCGGCCACTCCAAATTCTACTCGGGCGACTCGGTCTACATGCCGATCTTCCAGCCGGTCTTCGGCGGCAAGTGGATCGGCAACATCAAGAAGTACGCCCTCTACTCCGACGCCTCCCTGCACGACCAGCGCAAACAACTGGCCGCCCACCCCGACGGCATCTTATACCCCACCGCCATCGACCTCTGGGACAAGCAGCCCTACAACGCATCCAACGACTACACCTCGCCCGATATCGGCGGAGTCGGCCAGTGGTACCTGACCGGCGCCAATAACACCAACCGCACCTTCTACACCACCAGCGCCCTGACCGGCGGCGGACGCATCATCTTCAACTCAACCAACATCAGCGCCGCCGATCTCGACATTGTGGACGAGGTCAATGATGGCAAGGTGACCGTCGATGAGGTCATCAACACCGTCAAAGCCGTCGGCGAAACCGAATGGGTGCTGGGCGACATCATCCACTCCACCCCGGCCACCATGAAGAATCCCGACAATGATAACCAGACCATCATCTTCGTGGGCGCCAACGACGGCTTCCTGCACGCCTATGTGGATGACAACGGCGGCACGCCCACCTACGCCATCGACGACCTGACCCACATCGCCCACACCACCGGCGGCCCCTTCACCATGAACGGCCAAAGCGTCACCATTGACGTAACCGACGACACGGTCAGCGAAGCCTGGTCCTTTACACCGCGCGACCTGCTGCCCGACCTCAAGCGCCTGCACCAGGCATTCCGCGCCGAAGAGGACCCCCACTCCTTCTATGTTGACGCGCGACCGATCCTCTATGAGAAGGATGACCACACCTATCTGGTCTTTGGCCGGCGCCGCGGCGGCCAGGCCTACACCATCCTGGATGTCACCAGCTACAGCAATCCGCTGCACATCAGGACCATCATGGATGAGGGTTCAACCTTCCTGACCGGCGAACCCCTGGGCCAGTCCTGGTCGACGCCAAAACTGGGCAAGATCAAGCTCGACACCACAACCACGGCGGACGTGATCCTGCTGACCGGCGGCTACGACACCAACCAGGACAGCGAAACCCCGGCGACCAGCGACAGCAAGGGCCGGGCAGTCTTCGCCATCAACTCCACCAGCGGCGCCAAGCTCTGGGAGATCAGCCACAACGACTTCAGCGAAATGACGCACTCCATCGTTGATCTGGCGGTCTTTGACAAGAACTTCGACAACATCTACGACACCGTCTACGCCCCCGACATGGCCGGCAACCTCTTCGCCTTCCGCGATGTGGACGGGGACGGCAACTGGCAGAAGCAGAAGATCTTCAGCGTGCGCCGCGCCGGACTGACCTCGGACTGGCCGCTGAAATTTTTCTATGCCCCGGATATCACGGTTGATCCTGGCGACGAGTTCGTTTTCATCGGCACCGGCGACCGGGCCCACCCCATGGACTACAGCGGCAATGATCCTGACAACATTCCCACCAAGGACCAGAACCGCTTCTACGCCATCAAGCACAACTGGAGCCGCTGGAACGATGAGACCTCCCTGCCCATCCGCGAGAGCGCCAGCACGGATCCGCTGGCCACCGACGGCCTGGTTGACATCACCGACACCTCCTACGACGGCGTGGTTGCAACCCAGATCCGGGACAGCGCCCTGGGCTGGTTCTTCAGACTGGAGGACCCGGCCGAAAAGATCGTTTCACAGCCCATCACCCTGGGCGGCGTGGTCTTCTTCACCACCTACACGCCGCCGGTGACCCTGGCCGAGCTTCAGGAGGGCGAAACCGGCTGGGATATGTGCTCAGCCGCCCGCAACCTGGGCTATGGAAGGCTCTACGCCATCAACTACAAGACCGGTCAGGGCGTCTACGACCGCTTCCTGGAGGACAGCGACCTGCAGTACGACTCAAACCCGGTCAAGGACAAACGCTCCTTCCTGCTGGGCGCCAGTCTGCCGCCGCAACCGGCCCTGATCTCGACCCGCGAAAAGGTCAACATCATCGTGGGCTCTTTCCAGCAGGAGCTGGACGTGCCGCCAACTGTCATCCGCTACTACTGGCACACCCAGGGCAACTAAAAAAAGCGGGCCGCGCATGCGGCCCGCTCCTCTCTGCATCATCCAATTAACCACTAGGGAGCATAGAGCTTGCGCACCTTAGCGGCCTCCTTTTCGGCCCAAATCAGCTGATCAGAACTCAGGGCTGATTTCATGTTGCCGGAGAGTTCGGCAGCCTGAGCATAACCCTGCTCCTCGGCCAGCTTCAGCCACACATAGGCCTGGGCATAGTCCCGGGCCACAGCCTCTCCCATGATATAGAGCCGCCCCAGCCTGAACTGGGCAATCGCATGTCCCTGCTGGGCCGCCTGAGTATACCACTCAAGCGCCTTGGAAAACTCTCGCCCGTTGTCATAGAGAAAACCCAGATGATACTGGGCCTCAGCATCACCGCCCCGGGCATCATCAAGCGTTTTATCCAACACCGTGCCGGCCTGCAGACAGCTGCTCAACAGCAGCACTCCCACCAATAAAGATATCGCCCGTTTAAACATAGATCCCCCTTTAACTGTCAAGAATAGTCTAATATTAAGCGCCGCAACCCCCGGGGCAACCGGAGCTGCTGTCACGGTAAAATATTACCATGATAGCTGTATAATTTTTCACAGACAACATTAACAGTGACACCCTCTCTGTATAACTATCCGATTCTTGGTTCCAACAAGTGGCATGCGTTTTGCTGTAATTTAGATACATCCCCATTTAAGCATCGGAGAGACTCATCTATGAAAAAATATGCCCTCATCATTATCAGCAGCCTGCTCCTGAGCGGCTGCAACAGCAGTGATTCGGACAACTTCATGCTGCCCATCATGGTCAGCGGCAACTGCAGCAGTCCGGCCGACCTGACCACCAAGGCCGAAACCTACAACGACAACCAGCTGATCAGCAGCACCAGCTACAGCTACAACAGCCGCCTTCAACTCACAAGCCAGCAAACCCGCTATGCCGACAACGAGACCGACCAAACCCTCTTCTTCTATGATGCTGACGGCCGTCTGGCCGTAAAGGAGCTCTACAGCCAGGGCCTGATTGTCAAACAGACAACCTACGACTATGACCAAGAGGGCCGCCTGAGTCAGGAAAAAATTTACACCAGACAGCAGTGGCTGCAACCCTCGGCATACCGCTACCGCTACAATCAAGCCGGCCAGCTGGAGACCCGTGACTACTATGTGGACGCCGCAACCAGCATCGCCATACCGGCAAACTACAGCTATGACGACCAGGGCCGGCTTACCGCAATCAGCTCCTCAGGCTACAACTCCAGCTACAGCTACAAGCACGGCCGCCAGACCATAACCCACCAGCGCAGAGGCCAGAGTGAACCGCTCTCCGTCACAACTAAAATGTTTGACAACTACGGGCATCTGTTAAGCGAAGAACTTGATGACGCCCTGCTATCGGGCGGCAGCGTCGACGGAACCTGCGACAGCGTCACCGACTATTTCCTGAGCAGCCCGGATACAATCAGCCCCGTGGCCGATCAGCCGTCGGCCGCCATGCTCGTTCGCGACGGCAATCTGGATGGAACCTGGGAACTTTTTCACAGCGCCAACTACTACAGTGTCGTGCTCCGCAGCGCAGACGGCCAGCTAAATCTAACCGCCATCGACGCTGAGCGCCGGATCGTCGATTCGGTTGAGCTCAGATCAATCAGCGGTAACCTGCTGCTGATTGACGCCGGCAGTCCCATCGGCCTGACCTTCAACGGCGGCAGCTTCAGCAATGGCTCAAGCAGCCTGCGCAAGATTTCAGCCGACACCAGCGTCAACCCCTGACCCGAACGATTTTCGCGGCCTTGCCAGCCACCTGATAGACATTATTATAACTTTCAGGAGGGCAGAAAATGAACCAAGGCCGCGAAAAAGTTAACTGGAAAACCAGCGTCAACACCAAGATGAGTGCCATTCTGGTTGCAATCATCGTCGTTGTCATGTCCGCATCCATCATCTACAGCATCAGCAGCACCAGCAAATCGCTCGTCACAGATATCGAATCCAAGGCCGAGACCACGGCCGGACGGGCCGCCAAGCAGCTTGCCATCCCGCTCTACGATCTGGATAACGAACTGCTGGAGGAGTCCCTGCTCTCCGAAATGACCGACCGCGAACTCTATGCCATCATTGTCTTTAAGCCCGGCAGCACCGAGATCAACATGGGCAAGATGCGCAATGCCGACTGGGAGGTGGTGCCCGCCACCGGCGCCGTCAAAGGCGACTACATCACCTATAGCCGAGAGATCACGCTTGACCAGGAACAACTGGGCAGCGCCACAGTCTACTACACCACCAAATTCATGGATCAGAAGATCAGCAAACTGATCGGCAGCATGACGATGACAACCATAGCGGTCATCATAATCCTGCTGAGCGCCATCATCATCAGCCTCAACAAAATGCTGCTCAAGCCAATCAAATATGTCAGCGACAATCTGCAGGAGATCGCCAGCGGCGAAGGCGACCTGACCCGGCGCATAAGCGAGGCCCGCAAGGATGAGCTGGGCGAGCTGGCCCACTGGTTCAACAACTTTATCACCAACCTTGAGCTGATTGTGGCCCAGGTCAAGCAGACCGCCAATCAGGTCAAGAGCGCCACCGGCGAAGTTTCCACCGGCACCGAAGGCCTCTCCCAGTCGATTCAGGAACAGGCCGCGGCCATTGAGGAAGTCTCAGCCACGGTTGAAGAGATGACCGCCGCCATCAAGCAGAACGCATCAAACACATCTGACGGCCGCGACAAGACCAACGACATGGTAAACCTGGCCAACAGCAGCGGCGAAGACGCCAAACGCCTGGCCGAAGCCATGGATCAGATCTCAGAGGCCTCCAAGAAGATCGGCGACATCGTGGTCACGGTCAATGAAGTGGCCTTCCAGACCAACCTGCTGGCTCTCAATGCGGCCGTGGAGGCGGCCCGGGCCGGCGAACACGGCAAGGGCTTTGCAGTGGTGGCCGAGGAGGTGCGCAGCCTTGCCCAGCGTTCGGCCGAAGCCTCCAGTCAGATCAAATCGCTGATCGAGGACACCGTCAACAAGATCAACGCCGGCGACGCCATCGCCCGCAAATCGGGTGAATCCCTCAAGGAGATCATCCAGAACATTGAGGCCATCGCCCAGACCATTGAGGAGATCTCCGAATCATCCAATCAGCAGGCCAGCGGCATCGATGAGCTCAACAGGTCCGTTGTTCAGATCGACTCCTCCATTCAGCGCAACGCCTCCACCGTCGAGGAGCTCTCTGCTACAGCCGATAACCTGCGCGGCGAAGCCACCGACCTCTCAGGCAACGTCAACCGTTTCAAGATCTCCGACAAACTTGACCGGCGTGCCCCCAGGCAAGCTGCCCCGGCTATCGTGGCCGCGCCCATTGCAACCGCGGACCAGAGCAGTGACGATTTTGAGGAGTTCTGACAGATAACAATTCATAAAGAATCTTAACAGCAAGCCATATAGCCCAATCTATAGCTAAGTGTATATTTTTACACACAAAAGTGGCAAAAATACGCCACAGTGGTCAATCTTTTCCGCTCAATTTAAAATTTAAGATTTTCTATCCTTTTTATGGACTGAGGACAGAAGCCAACCTTCTCCGCAGAGTCGACGCTGGCACGTTAATTGTATTGTTTATAGGCAAGATTGACGAACCATAAGGTTCTGAAAATCAATAAGATAAATAAAAATTATCGAAAGGAGCAAAGATGAAAATCAAGAAAATTGTAAAAGCTTACATCGACGCAGTTCAGTTTGTTGCCACCACCAGACTCGCTACCCGCTAAGGGCTCAGCCCTTACGGGTAGGCGTTTCCCCATCAATCCATTCCCTACATTTCCAGACATCAATAACCCCACCTTCATTGCAATACCCCCCACAGCAGTTACTATCTAAATATTAATTGTTGATTTGCAGGAGGTTAACCCATGCCATGCGATATCTCGCTTGAGAACGACGGCTCCAGGGTGTTTGTGCGCTACTACGGCAAACTGACCACAGACGAGCTCTACGAATCCGCCCGCAAGCGTTTTGCCGATCCCCAGCAGATAAAATCTTTTGAGGTCATCATGGTCGACTACTCCGACGTGACCGAAATGGAGATCAACGGCCTCAACATCCAGATTCTGGCATCCTGCTACAGCGACGCATCCAAGCTGGTCTCCGGAGTGATCGTGGCCGTCATCTGCCCGAGCGACCTGCAGTACGGCCTCGGCAGAATGTGGCAGGGCTACCTTGAAGATATTCACTGGGAGCACATGGTCTTCCGAAACCACGATGAGGCCAACACCTGGGTTGAAACCAAGCTGCTGCAGAAAGCCGGAGCCTGGCAGATTTAAAAGATGATGCCGGAGAAGGGACTTGAACCCCCACGCAGTCGCCTGCGGCGGATTTTAAAGTTTGACGCATTTCTTTAAATAAAACCACATTGTCTGTATGTTTTAACTCTATGGTTATTCCATATTCTAGAATACAGAATATTCCCGATCGGGAATATTTATAACCAATCCATTCAATAATACCCTTAATAATCCCGATCGGGAATATTTATTGATTTTTTATAACATTTCTCATATATTTTACCGATCGGGAATATTGAGGATGATATGCAGATAAAAAATTCCGTAGATTTAGGCAAACTGATCCGCAACAAACGTAAAGCCATGGGCATTACCCAGGCTGACGCCGCAGGCCTGTGCAATGTGGGAGTGCGCTTTCTGTCAGACCTGGAAAATGGCAAACCGACCCTGCATCTTCAAAAGGTCATTCAGGTGGTGCAAGCCTTCGGCCTGGAACTGGACATAAAGGATCGCTAAATAGTGAAAAAATTAAATCTATATCGTGAAACCAAACTGATCGGCCAACTCTGGCTAGACTCACGTCAGCGTTTTGCATTTCAATATGATCCTGACTATCTCGCAGACGCTGACAGTTATGCCATATCTCTATATCTACCCCTGCAAATTGAGCCATTTGAAGACGATAAGCCCAGACCATTCTTTGCCAACCTACTCCCCGAGGGAGACCTGAGGGATCTGATTGCACGGGCAATTCACATCTCAACACACAATGACATGGCCATGCTCGAAGCCATCGGCGGCGAATGCGCAGGCGCCTTTTCCATTCTTCCGGAAGGGTACAAGCCTGATTCCGATGGAGACTATACTCCCATCTCAAATGACGAGCTTGACGAGATAATCGCCAACACGAAGACAACCCCAATGCTTGCCAGTACAAAAGAGAGACGCCTCTCTCTGGCCGGCGCCCAGGAGAAACTACCGGTATACATAAAAGACAATCAGTTCTATCTGCCTTCAGGATCTGCACCCAGCAGCCACATCATCAAACCGCAAAGCAGATTTTTCGATGACACTGTCATCAATGAAGCATTCTGCATGCAGCTGGCCGCTATGGTAGGCCTGAATGTACCAGAGACATTCATATGGCAAGGAGAACGCGAGTCTGCATTTGTCATTAAACGCTATGACAGACAGGGAGACACCCATATATCAAGACTTCACCAGGAGGACTTCTGCCAGGCACTTGGATGTCTTCCTGAACGCAAATATGAAAACGAAGGTGGCCCCGGATTGAATCTCTGCTTTGATCTGATCAGCGACCACAGTAGCCACCCTTTGCTGGACAAAAAACAGCTCATCGAATGGGTTATCTTTAACTACATCATCGGCAACACAGATGCCCACGCCAAGAACATTTCTCTCATCTACAACAATGGTACACCTCGTCTGGCCCCATTTTATGATCTGCTCTGCACGCAGGTCTATCCTGACCTGACAGCCAAAATGTCCATGAAGATCGGCGGAGAGATAAGAAGCAACTGGGTACAGAAAAGACACTGGGAACGATTCGCCGAATCTATTCAGGTCAAGCCCAATCAAATCTTTAAAGCGCTACTTCAGATGCCAGATGCGATATCTAATGCGGCCAACGATTTAGCAGATCAATTTCCACAGTCTGATATCATCTCTAAAATCTGCGATATCATTGACAAGATGGTCCTCAGGATAAACAATCAAACATCCTGCGTGTAACGACACTTCGGGAATGCTGAGCAGCCGTAAAACTGACTACCGGCGTTGGCGCCTGATTCTCAATGACCTTGAAGCCCTTACGGCGATAGGCTTCACCGACCAGCTCTTCAAACTCTTTCCAACTTAACTCACGGATTGACTGGATGCTGTCCTGGACATCAAGAAGCTTGCGCTTTCGCCAGGAGTTGAAGGCGGCAAATGGCGCGGGGAGCAGCAAAATAATAGCAAAGAGATGGGCCTGGCTGGATACGCCGGTCAAGTCCCCAAAGTTCTGTAAATTACCCGGAGCATCTCCGAAACCATTATCTAGGCAGCCTTTCTGCCATCCTTATCCATCAGCGTTACCTCACCTTCGAAGGTGAGGTAACGTCGGGCCATCCATTCTTCGGACGTCTCCATTGCCAGGGCCGTCACCAGCCGCAAGCATGATCCTCTATCAGGAAAGATTCTGATGACCTTTGTCCTGCGTTTCAGCTCCTGATTGTAGCGTTCCAGCATATTGGTGGAGCGCAGTTTGGTTCTATGCGCATCAGGCAACTGGTAAACATTCAGAATCTCTTCGCCATGCTCGTCCAGAAGCTCTGTCACCTTGGGGTAGCGCTCCTCAAGTTCCTCTGCCACAACGGCAATATATTCCCGAGCAGTCTCAATAGTCTTTGCTTTTGTGATCTGCCTAATTTTCTCAGCAATTTCTGCCCTGTCTTTATATGAGACCTGCTTCAAAATATTGCTGGTAAAATGTACGGAACATCTCTGCAGAAGTGGTTCCGCAAATTCGGACATGTCTATAAGTGAAAGTCTTGCTCAAAACTAACCGTTTGGATACGGTTATAGAGAGGAGCATGACAATGAGAAGAAAGAGACGGAATCACTCGGCAAGTTTTAAGGCCAAGGTGGCCCTGGCCGCTTTAAGGGGCGACAGGACGCTGGCAGAGTTAGCTGAAGAGTTTGATGTTCATCCCAACCAGATCTCCGATTGGAAGCAGCAGATGCAGGATAATGCCGCCTCTGTTTTTGACGGCCATCGCGCTAAGAGCAAGGAGCCTGATCTTGATGTGCTACATGCCAAGATTGGTCAACTGGCGCTGGAGAATGATTTTTTAGAAAAGGCGCTCACCAAAGCGGGCAAGCTGAGCGCAAGAAGATGATCGACCGCAAGCATAAGCTGCCGGTAACCCGGCAGTGCCGTGTCCTAAGTTTGTCACGTTCAAGTGCGTACTACCGCCCCAGGCCGGAGTCTCAGGCGGATCTTGACCTGATGCGCCGGATAGATGAGCTGCACCTGAAGTATCCCTTTATGGGAACGAGGATGTTGCGCTCAAAGCTCAGACGCGAAGGCTATACGGTTGGCCGTCGACATGTGGGGACACTGATGAGTAAAATGGGCATTCATGCCCTCTACTGTAAGCCCAATACAAGCAAGCGCCACCCGGAGCATAAGATCTATCCCTATCTGCTGCGTAATCTAGATATCAATCGGCCCAATCAGGTCTGGGCAGCTGATATCACCTATATTCCCATGAAGAGGGGCTTTATCTATCTTTTTGCCGTGATAGACTGGTATTCTCGCAAGGTTCTTGCCTGGCGATTGTCCAATACCCTGAATGCTGATTTCTGCATCGAGACGGTTGAGGAAGCCCTGAGGCGCTTCGGTAAACCGGAGATCTTTAATACCGATCAGGGCAGTCAATTTACCGGCCATAAATTTATCAAGCTTTTAAAGAGTAATGAAATTGCCATCAGCATGGATGGTAAAGGCTGCTGGCGTGACAATGTTTTTGTGGAGCGCCTCTGGAAAAGCATCAAATATGAGGAGGTTTACCTGAAGGCTTATGATGGCATGATCAGCGCCCGGCGCTCCCTGGAAATCTACCTGGATTTCTACAATCGCGAGCGGCCGCACTCAACCCTTGACGATGCAACACCGGATGAGGTTTATTGCAGCTGTCGGGAATATATTCCCGATGCTGCATAGTAAATTATGAAGCAAGGCTCCACTTATAGATGGCTATACGCTGTCCAAACAACCGGAGCCACTTCTTACACATTGGTCGCGTAACACCAGGAGATGATATGTTAGAAATCAGCATACTACATTTAATTAGCCTTTTGATCATGTGTCTAGGTATATATATATATATCAGGCCTGCCACCATTGAGAAAAAAATCAAGACATTTTATAGTAAGTATCCAATAGTTAGATATGCTGGAGATGAACAACTAACAAGTAGACTTTCGTTTATAAAACTTTTGGGGGGCGTCTTCGTTTTAGTAGGGATTTTATGTCTTATCTCTCTGAGATATTAAACACAACACACTATGTTATAAGATGATTAACAGAGGATGATCCTAGAAATTAATAGGATCATCCTCTGTTGAATCTGATATAAATCATTTTCACTGAATACTGAGACCTTCCTCCATAAAATGAAATACATTGTTGTACAATAAGAAAACAATCCATCCAACTAGGCTGATTTGTAGTCGTTCAAAGTTGCGCAAATTTCTTGATCAACCCGATCCCTGAGATCGTTCTGCAACTTCTCCAGCAACGCATTTTTATCAAACTGCAGACGCTCATTTTCATCAAAGAAGAGTTGATATGGCCTGAGATTTAGCTCAACTGCAATTCTCTCAAGCGTCTTGGCTGAGGGAAACTTGCGGCACGTTTCAATTTCAGCAATAAATCCATTTGAATTTCGGGGACACGATACTTAATTCTTACATTAATTTAGTATCGTGTCCCCTGAATTTCGGCCCAGTCTGCTTTTCATAGAGTCCACCAATATAGGCAGTCTCCTCTTTCTGACTTGAATCTGAAGAGAGCTGCTTGAGCAACGAGTTATCCGGTCCATAGAGGAACTCAAGGGTTGAGTCGCCTTCAACAATTTTCTCGACCTTATTAAAGGCGTTGTAGTCGATTGTGCGGGCCACGGTTGTACCGGCCGGATTGCCCTCATTATCATAGTTGCGGAAAATTGGGGTCAGATCTTGCGTCTTGCCTCACTCAATAGCTTGGAAGGCAAAACGCAAGGGAGTAATTGGGGTCTGACCCCAATTACCCTGGGATACTTCAGTTTGGCTGACTTCAATGCATCCAGAAAAAACAGGCGATCTTCATCACTACTGAAGATCGCCTGACGATTATTGCCACGGTTAACTACGTGATAAGGAATACCCACAATTGCCTGCCTCGCTCTCCTAGCCATGGGGCAAGAGTAAGTGCCAATCCTATAAAGGCAAGTTTTTAGGGAACTTTAATTGGAACACGTCCCCGATTCTTGAAATCAAGGACCTCAGCTGGTATCAAAGATAGAGCCCTCAGATGGGGACAGAATTTAACTCTGTCCCCAGTCTAATACTAGCTAAACGTTATCCGCCGGCGGAATCCCACCAGCCCCAGCAGGGATGTGCCGAAAAGCACCAGCGATGGCGGCAGGGGCACCGGCCTGATCTGAGCCATCAGATTGGCCGTTGCTATGGACTCCTCGTCAAGAAACCATGTATATCCACTGCCTGAGGTCGTCCCGGGCCCGTCAGTGATCGTATGATCAGCCAGTCCCAGCAACACCAGCTCATATTCAGAATCACCATAGCTGAAATAAATAGGTACAGGGGAGGTTGGCGTTATGAGTATTGTATCACCTGTTGGATTTGTCGGACTGCTTATGTCAAATGAAAGCTCTCTTGTGTAGGGCGCAGAATCAATAGTGAAGGTAAACTCCAGATCAGCACTGAAATCATCTGGCGTTGCAAACGAAGACGAGGCTTCATTCTTATATTCAAATTGACCGAGAATGAAGGGGGTTCCGTCAGTTTCGCCCTCCCAATTATCATCTCCAGTAAAAATGAGATGGCTGTGCCTATGCCCAATGGTGTGGTGTGGCCAGAACAACTCTGTCCCATCGGATGAGACACCAGCCGTAGTAATTCCGGGGGTAACGATATCATTCCACGAACCATCTGCCGAACCGCTGATGGTCACCGCCAAGGCCGGGGCAGACGCAAACAGAGCCACAACAAGGACCGACCAGAAAACATACCAGTTTCCCACTTCTCTTTTTATCATTTAGACCTCCCTCTTAGATAGAATTCAACCTATGTTAATGACAACATAATTTAAGTGAGCTTAAAGAGAAGACAATAGGCCCTCATATAATATTAAAGCATAGTTCCACTTGGCTCCTAGAAAGGTCTTATATTCAAACACCTACACTCCAGGGAAAATTGGGGTCAGATCTTGCGTCTTGCCTCACTCAATAGCTTGGAAGGCAAAACGCAAGGGAGTAATTGGGGTCTGACCCCAATTACCCTGCTACTGAAGATCGCCTGACGATTATTGCCACGGTTAACTACGTGATAAGGAATACCCACAATTGCCTGCCTCGCTCTCCTAACCATGGAGCAAGAGTAAGTGCCAATCCTATAAAAACAAGTTTTTAGGGAACTTTAATTGGAACACGTCCCCGATTCTTCTGTTGAGGACGGGATCTATGCGGAGGATTGGGGAGAACACGTTGAGCCTGGCTGTTATCTTGAGCTGGAGTAGTGTCGGATTTCGTTCCTCTATCCGACCTACGGGCTTATGTGATATATGTTATGAACATGATCAACTTCTTACCAAGGAGATACTGGCTATGGAGGACTTTCTTAAAAACCTTTACAGTTTAATTGACCCAGAAACGCGTCGGGGATTAAAATTTTTGACCTGTATTATCATTTTTGTGCTTACCATCTTCTTTGCTGCCGCCTTTATTTTACCTAATCAATTCATTCAGAATGTTATTAGTCAGTTAAACCTACCCAATGGCATATATTATTTAACCGGATTGCTTATTGTACATTTACTTTTCGTTACCCTTACATCTGGAGATAAACTGTACTATGGCAACCCTCAGAAAAATTGTTTTGTAAGATCATTTCAGGAGAAGCTTCCGTCAAAGCACTTATATAGAAAACTCAACGAGAGTAGCAAAACGCTTATATCAATGGAGCGTGCCACCCAGCTATGGTTTGATGAATTTAATAAATGGCGAGAACAAGGCCACCCAAGACATAAAGCTCGAGAACGGACATTCCAACGCGGCTATTCATGTAGATTTATTTATTATCTTTTCACCTACAGCGTATGCCTATTGTCACTATCTGCAATTTGGCTAACAATCGAAGTGTTCATGTGCCACTATCAACATCATATCATTAACAACCTGGAAGCTAAGATTACATACACAGCAATAATATTGATTGTCCCCATACTATTGTACTGTTGCAATAAACCCAATAAAACTAAACCCACGGGTGTATGGCTTCGTTTCAATGAAATAAATAACGACCACATAACGTGGATTGATCACAACTTAGATAAATTCCAATTATAAAAGAAGGAAGCCAACATAAATGCCTAGACCCGCAGCTCAGAGAGCAAATCTTTCAGAGGCATGGACAACTCTGCACCGCTTATGGAAAGAACCCCTCGACGTCAAAATTGAACATAGCCAGTCCCTGATTGAGCAAGTGCTAGCAAAACATAAACATGCAGCCGTCTGTTGGTCCGGTGGCAAAGATAGCACGGTATTGCTCCATTTGGTACGAGCGCAACGCCCAGATATCGACGTTATTTATAATGATCCACTTGTCGACTTCCCTGAAACATATTCTTACGTCGAGCAACTTGCAAACCAGTGGAATTTGAATCTGCATATTACCAAACCAGCAAAGCATGACAACTTCTGGAAACTAGGAAAATCTTATGGATGGCCAATATTTGGAAAAGGTATAGCATCTAATGTTGAACGAGCTCGACGGACAGGCAATATTCGAAAACAACTTAGCGAGATGGAACGGCAATTGGTACATTCCAACATATGTATCTCATGTAGATGCTCTGACATTTTGCGCTCAAATCCAGGTATGCTTGCCGAAAAGGAACTAACGTGTGATTTAAAAATAATAGGCTTAAGAGCTGATGAAAGTAGAGCCAGAGTCAGGTTATGGGCAGATCATGGTGAATATTTCTACACAAAACGCCACTTCTCCTACAAAGAAGGTATTTGGAAACTTAACCCTATTGCACGATGGCTGAATGAAGATATTTGGTCATACATTGATCGTTATGATATTCCCTATTGTGACTTATATAATATGGGGCATACCCGTAATGGTTGCTGGCCTTGTGCGATGGCTGTTAGAAATGGCCAAATAAAAAGGTTGTCACAGTCTCACCCAGATCTATACGAAGAGCTACTGATAGAATCACCAATGGGGACAGAACTAATGAAGGCTAGAGATTTCTGGTTAGGAGTACAACCCAAGTTGAGATACACAAAATCCTCTCGCAGAGATATACTAACGACATATCACCAGGCATTTGAATCAAGATTTGTTGCAAAAAGTGATTGATTCACATATGGCCCATTTGGTGACCTGTAATCACAATACCCTTACTCAGGTATCACTTTTAAATTCTACGTTCTGAAACAGCCTCTATATGACGTCTCAAACACAGGTGCGTTGAGGTCTACCATCGGAATTAGCAGATGACAGAGGTTGCAAAGGTGGATAAAAATAGTCACTGACGGAGGTGTGGCTTTAGGGGTCAGTGACTTAATCTGATTAGGTTCACCTTGACCTGAAATGCCGCCTCCGTCTTTTGCATCATCCGCGAGGCCGACCGGGATGGTGCCGTATTTGTGGCTCTGTAAGTATGGTGAACTAGGGACGGGTACACATTAAAGTCCCCCAAAACCTTACCCTTACAAGATTGCAATATGGCAAGCAAACTACTAGCCGCTACGCATTAAACCACTGGATTCCCGCCTGCGCGAGAATGACAAAAAACCTAAGAAATCTCTGGCAGATAAGATTGAGGGATAACTAAAAAATCTAAAAGATGATGCCGGAGAAGGGACTTGAACCCCCACGCAGTCGCCTGCGGCGGATTTTGAATCCGCTGCGTCTACCATTCCGCCACTCCGGCATGTGAAACTCCTAGTAGCAGAGCTTTTAGGCTTTTGCAAGCGCCAGCTCTGTCAAAGAAACCCCGTCAGACAGCTCTTTCCAGATCGAGGCAGGCTTTGCGCTGCAGGGCCTGGTAGTGCTGCAGGGAAACGTGCAGGGCGCGGGCGGCCTCTTCGGGCGAGAGGAAGATGGGCAGCTCATGCTCATTGCGGATCTGAATGGCGCGCTCCGTGCCGTTGGGCAGATAGATGGCCGCCGGTTTGTCGTACTTGCGACAGAGAGTGACAAGCTCAATCAGAGCGTCAATGACGAAGTCCTGCCAGACACTGGGCACTGCCAGCAGCCCGTCAACCATGTTGGCCGAGAGCAGGATATCGAAGATCTTGACATAGGCCGCAGTTGAGAGCTCAGGACCGAGGTCGATAGGGTTGGCTGAGTTGTAGACCTGACCGGCCTCCTTGAGACGCTGCTGCATCTCATCAGGGAAACGCGCCATCTGCAGCCCGTTTTCCACCAACAGGTCGGTAACTATGCCGCCAAAGGCGCCGGAGTTGGTGAAGACGGCGATGCGCTCACCCTTAAGGTGGGGCATGGCGGTGAAGATCTTGGGCAGGGCGTGCAGCTCATCAATGGTGCGGCAGCGGGTGATGCCGCCCTGTTTGCAGGCCGCGCCGAAGACGACGTCGTTGTTGGCCAGGCCGGCGGTGTGGCTCATGGCGGCCTTAGATCCTTCAGCGGTGCGGCCAACCTTGTAGACCAGAATGGGCTTGGTGGCCTGACGGGCGGCCTGCAGCAGCTTGCGGCCGTCGCGCACATTTTCCAGATAGATGCAGATGACGCTGGTGCTTGAGTCACTCTCCAGATACTCTATCAGATCAGCCTCATCAATATCGCCCTTGTTGCCAATACTGATGACCTTATTGATGCGGGCCACATCGCGCATCAACTCATCCATCATCAGCACACCCACACCGCCGCTCTGAACAATGTAGGTAACCTCACCGGGACGCATAAAAATATCGGCATACGAAGTTCCGCCGGCGCCGAAAAAGCAGCAAAAGCGCTGCCGGGCATCCAGAATACCCAGGCAGTTGGGCCCCATATAGCGGATGCCGTACTCATCGGCCACAGCATCTACCTGAGCCTGCAGGTCGTGCTCGCCATCCTCGGAAAAACCGGCGCTCTCGATAATCACATGCATGATGCCCTTGGTGCCGCAGTCACGCAGGGCCTGGGGAACAAATCGAGCTGAGATAATAATGATTGCCAGGTCAACTTCATCCGGAATATCGAGAACAGTTTTATAGCCGGGATAACCATGAACATCCTCACCCCTGACATTGACTGCATAGACCTGCTCAGGAAAATCCAGGTTTCTAAAACTCAGACAGATGGTGCCGCCCAGATTGAAAGCTGAGGCGGACGCTCCAATTACGGCCACAGACTGGGGACTGAAGAACTTCTCCACAACACATCCTTTCATTACATTAAAATCAACTTTGAAAAGATAACCCACAGCTCAAAACCTGGCAACAAAAATAAGAACCTACACTCTAATGCAAAATATCTATTGATAAAATTGTATAACAAGCTATACAAGAATACTATTATATATCTTGATAACCAGCAAGTTATATAGAATGTTAAAGAAACGAGGAGACTTGATTATGAACTACTATCTCAGAGACATTTCGCCAGAACTTTGGCGCAAAGTGCGCATCCTGGCAGCATCAGAAGGCATTTCGATCAGAAAGATGATCCTGGATCTGCTTGAAAAGCGTACAGCAAATCTGAAATTTCCCCAGTAGGGTACCGCTGCGGGCCCAGCCCGCAGTTAATCCCACCCCTTTTTCCAAGATTTAGATCTCAAAATTTTTCCCCGAGAATTCAAGTTTAATATCAACCGGCCGATAGAGTAGGTACCAGTAAAACATAATAACCTCCTCAGTTACCGGGCAACCTAGACGCCCGGTATTTTTTTTAGCTTGGCTCCTCCACCAGAATCACTAAAGCTATTACTTTTTTATTCACAACCTGTTAAAATAGATCATTATCCACCACGAACATTTGGGAGATGCGCATGGATGAGAGCATTAACGGCCTCAAGGATGAGATCAAGAGACTGACTGTGCGCTGCGCCAACCTGGAGAAGCAGATCCTCGAATCCGATCTCTCCAAGGCCCGCTACCGCAGCATTGCCGATAACTCATCGGACGGCATCTGCCGCCTCAACCGCAACTTCCAGATCCTCTTCGCCAACCGCCGCCTGGCCCAGACCCTTAACATGACCATGGACCAATACCTGGGGCGCACCCCCCGCGAGCTGGGACTGAGCGGCGCATTCTGCAATTTTGTCGAACAGCAGGTTCTGAAGGCCTTTCAGAGCCGCGAAATCCAGATCTGCCAGAAACAGGCCTTCTACCGCGAAACAAACATGCATCTGGACTGGCGCTTCATCCCGGAGTTTGATGATTACGGCCAGGTGGGCACGGTCCTGATCGTCACCCGCGACATCACCGAACAATCCATGACCGACGCCGAGCTCAAGGAGCTCAGCGACCTCTTCACCAAAGCCTTCGAGTCCAACCCATCCCCCATGGCGATCTGCGAAAACCTCAGCGGCAACTACATCCGCGTCAACCGCAGCCTGGAGGAGATGGTGGGCATCAACCAGGACGACCTGGCGGGTCACAACCCTCTGGAACTGGGACATATGGACGCCAAGACCAAAGCTCTGATCACCCATCACATCTCGCGCCACGGCTTCCTGCGCAACCTTGAGATCAGCTACAGCATCGCCGGCAAGACGCTCTACGGCCTGCTCTCATCCGAACCGATCCAGGTCAACAACCAGCGCTGCAACCTCTTTGTCTTCAGCGATATCACCGACCAGAAACAGAATCAGGAGCAGCTGGCACGCCTGGCCACCATTACGGCCCAGGCCGAAGAGAGCATCATGATCACCGACATCAACGGCTCCATTCTGGATGTCAACCAGACCTTCGAAAGCCTCTCGGGCTTCAACCGGGTCGAGGTGCTGGGCCAGAACGCCATGCGCCTCTTCCGCATGCACAACGCCCGCCAGATCAAGAGCGCTATCCGCGAGGGCCAGATCTGGCGCGCCCAGGCCAGCCGCAAGCGCAAGGACGGCCGGACTTACGAGGTGGAATCCAAGATCCTGCCCATCAAGGATGAACGCGGCGCCATCATCAACCTGGCGATTGTCGACCACGACATGACCAAGGAGCTGGAGCTGGAGAAGAAGCTGATCCAGGCCCAGAAGATGGAGGCCATCGGCACCCTGGCCGGCGGCATTGCCCACGACTTCAACAACATCCTCTCGCCCATCATCGGCTATGCCGAAATCAGCCAAACCCAGCTGAATGCCGACCACGCCATCCAGCGCAACCTGTCGCAGATCCTGAAAGCGGCCAACCGCGCCAAAGAGATGGTCAAACACATCCTGACCTTCAGCCGCCAGACCGAACAGGAGATGAAGCCGCTGCAGCTGCAGCCCATCATCAAGGAGTCCCTCAAGCTGTTGCGGGCTTCGCTGCCGTCCACCATTACATTTGAACAGCAGATCGACGCGGGCTGCGGCCCGGTCATGGCCGATCCCACCCAGATCCACCAGGTGGTCATGAACCTCTGCACCAACGCCTACCACGCCATGCCCCAGGGCGGGACCCTGTTTATCGGCCTCAGCAGCCTTGAACTCAGCCAACCCGACGAGGAGCTGGAACTCAAACCGGGCAACTACATCTGCTTTAAGGTCAGCGATACCGGTCACGGCATGTCAGCCGAAATCATGGAGCGCATCTTCGACCCCTACTACACAACCAAAGTCTCGGGTAAAGGCACCGGACTGGGCCTCTCAGTGGTCCACGGCATCATTTCGCGCAGCCACGGCCAGATCCGGGTCAAGAGCGAACTTGACCAGGGCACAACCTTCTCCATCTATCTGCCAGTCCTCGATGTGGAGGACAATGACCATGAGGAGCAGGCCGCCCATGCCGCGCCCCACGGCTCAGGAACCATCCTGCTGGTGGATGACGACGAGATGCTGCTGATCATGATGCAGGAGCTGCTGGAACATCTGGGCTATCAGGTTGTCGCCCACCTCAGCAGCGTCGAAGCCCTGGAGCACTTCCGTGAAATGCCCGACGACTTTGACCTGCTCATCAGCGACATGACCATGCCGCACATGACCGGCGAGGAGTTGATCCAAAACATCAAGGAAATCAGGCACGAAATTCCAATCATCCTCTCCACCGGCTATAGCGATGTACTCTCCGACGAGCGCATCAGAAACCTTGACATCCAGGCCGTGGCCATGAAACCGGTGGTCATGGATGAACTGGCTCAGACCATCACCAACCTCCTCGGCCAGCATGACTGAAATCTTTTTCCGCAAATAATATGACGGCACCACATACAAAATCCACATCTTCGCATAAGCCTTATTTTACAGCATCTTTTTGGCTTAGTATCATTCACAAACGGCAATTTACGTTTTGCTGTAATTTTAAAAGCAGAAAAATTAAAAATTTTTAAATTTGATAACTCAATGTTTTTACTCATAATATCTCTGAATGACAAATTCCCGCGACACACATGTCCCTTTTTTTGTCAAGTTTATTTTTGCGGATGACGAGTACTCTCTTGCTGCAGCAAACAACTCAAAAAAACACGCAATTACAAGGAGACTCAAATGAAAAAGATTTTGGTGATTTGTGCAACAGCCTGTATGGTTCTCGGTTTTAGCGCCTCTCTGATGGCAGACGACTCTGATACAACTACGGTCAACTACTCTGTGGCCGCCCTTGACAGCATCAACATCGATGATGCCGCAGTTACCCTCGACCTGACCACCGACGAAGGCGACGGCACCTTCACCGATGCATCCGCCACTGCCACCTACGACTGCAGCACCAACGCAGCCGCCATGAAGATCACCGGCGCCATTGACAGCGATATGCCCGCCGGCATGACCCTGACCGCCAATGCCGACGCCACCGGCCTCGGAACCAGCGCCGGCCCCCAGACCATCAGCGCCAGCGCTGCCGACCTGGTTACCGCCATCAGCGCCTCAGCCGCCAATGATCTCAACCTGGTTTTCAACCTCGATGCGCCCATCACTCAGGCCGCAACCTCGGGTTCCAGAACCTTTACTCTGACCCTGACCAACTCCTGATCAGCCATCCCGACGGGCGGATCACTCCCTGGATCCGCCCGATCTTAATATCAATTGACATTCAGCAACCTCACTCTTAAGATCTTGCCAGTCTACAATTCTGATTTATCATTAAGAGAGAGGTACGGATGCCCAGAAACCTGTTCACACTACTACTGCTTCTATCCCCCCTGTGCCTGCTGGCTGACGACAGTGACACCGTCCAGCTCAACTACAGCGTGGCCGGCATCAACAATATTGAGATAGATGCTGAAAATATCAACCTGTCCCTGAATACCCCCAACGGCAGCGAATACATCCCGGCCAGCAACAGCACCAGCTACACCATCACCTCCAACGCCCCCGATGACACCAAGAAGCTGACCGCAGCCATCAATCAGGATATGCCGGCCGACCTGAGACTCAGCCTGACCGCAGCCGCGCCCAGCGGCGCCACCAGCACCGGCCGCCAAAACCTCTCCACCACGGCCGCCGACCTGGTCATGAACATCGACAGCGTCAAACAGAGCAACCTCAACCTGGCCTTTGAGCTGGGCGGTCCCACCTCCGCACCCAGCAGCAGCGGCAGCCGCACCGTGACCCTGACCATCGCCGACCAGTAGCTTCCTTTATAATTCCAATTGATTAGCCTGCAAATTGTGCTAGTATAGGCTCACGCTGCAACAATTTGGAGGAGAAATGTACTCACGAATGGGGTGGTTTTGCGCCCTGATTCTTTACCTGAGCCCTGCGTCAGCTCTGGCCGGCAACAGCGCCAGCGCCGCCATCGCCTTTACCTTTCAGGAGGTAAATGAGATAGCCATCACCGGCACGCCCAATCTGGAGATCAACACGGTCACGGCCGGCCAGCAACCCGACACCGTCATCGACGACACCATCCGGTACGCCATCTCAACCAATGGTGAAAACAAGCGCGTCATGGCCAGCCTCGACACGCCCATGCCGCCCGGCACCACCCTGGAAGTCAAGTTTGCCAAGCCCAGCGGCACCGCCACCACCCTGAACTATGTGAGCCTGAGCACAACCCCCACCGAGGTATTGAACGGCATCAGCCATGTGGCCGACGCCACCACCCGGGTGATCTACCGCCTGAGCGCCTCAATCGATGCCCAGCCCCTGACCGACACCCGCGTCGTCACCATTACCCTGACCGACTGAGCCATGCGCAAACTGATCTGCCTGCTATTTCTGCTGCTGCCCAGCCCCCTGACGGCCATCGACATCAGCGCCAGCGGCGACTGGGCCAATACACTCAACCGCGACGACCTCAAGAGGGGCATCGGCTCTGACCTGGTATCCCCCCAGGTCAGCGCCAACAACCAGACCATCCTCAAGATCACCAACTGCAGCGGCGCGACCGACGCCTGGCAGGTCTATGTGCACCAGAGCCCGTCCGGCTGGAACCCCGAACTGCTGCTGCAGATCAAGCGTCGCTCCGACGGCATCGGCTCCGGCACCATCAGCGGCGGCACCGATTGGCAGGACGTCACCGGCTCGACCCAGCTGCTCTTCTCCGGCAGCGGCGACCGCAGCAAGATCAAAATCAAGTACCGGGTTCAGAACACCAGCCTCAGCATCTCCCCCGGCAGCCATAACACACAGGTTTACTTTACAATCGTAGATATTTGAGGAGTTATTATGAAGAGAATCTTACTAGCCATCACAGCCATTCTGATTACCAGCAGCCAGCTCAGCGCCGGCGTAACCGTGGTCGGCGGCCTGAGCCGTATCCAGACCGCCCAGGCCGGCCAGGAGTACCGCGGCGAGATCGAGCTGCACAACAACGGCGACGCCCCGCGCGAACTCAAGGTCTACCTGCGCGACTACAGCTTCCAGGCTGACGGCTCCAACAGCTATGGCGATCCGGGCAGCCTCAAGCGCTCCAACGCGCCCTGGATCACCTTCAGCCCCCAGCGCATAACCGTGCCGCCCCAAAGCCGCTCACGCATCAACTACACGGTGGTGGTTCCGCCTGAGCCGGTCAGCGGCACCTTCTGGAGCATGCTGATGCTGGAGCTGATCCCAACATCTTCACCCGAAGCCGGCGGCCAGCACAAACGCATCCATATGGGCGTGACCCAGGTGACGCGCTACGGCCTGCAGCTGATCACCCACATCGGCCAGAGCGGCAGCCGCAGCCTGCAGTTCAGTGAACCCCAGATCGTGATGCATGAGCAGCAGCGCACCCTGCAGATCGATGTTGCCAATGACGGCGAGCGCATGCTGCGCCCCAACCTCTGGGCCGAACTCTTCAGCATGGGCGGCAGCCCGGCCGGCAAGATCGAGGGGGGCGACTTCCGCATCTACCCCGGCACCTCGGCCCGCTACCGCCTCAACATCGAAGGCCTGCCCGCCGGCGACTACCGTGCCCTGATCGTGGCTGACGGCGGCGGCGACGACATCTTCGGCGCCCGCTACACCCTTAAGGTCGGAGATTGATCAGGAAGATCATCTGCCTGAGCCTCGCGCTGCTCTGCTCGGCCTCCCTGCTCAGGGCAGGAGCGCTGGACTGCACGCCGGCCTCCCAGGAGCTGTTCGAGGTCGATCCCGGCTCGGTGCTGACGCTGCCCTTCACGATCCGCAGCAGCCAGCGCCTGCGCCTGATCTCCGAGCTGGAGCTGCCCCAGGGCTGGCAGCTGGTCACCCCGCCCTTTCCGATCAGCATTGCGGCCGGCGCGGCCGAAATGGACATGCTGACCGTCCACATCCCCCAGGGCACCCCCAGCGGCCAGTACAGCCTCAGCTACCGGGTCCGCGACCGCAACAATCCGGCCACCCATGCAGCCTGCAGCGTGTCCGTCATGGTGCTGCCAGTCAGCCGCCTGAGCGCCGAAATCCTGAATTCACCCGAACGGGTGATTGCCGGCCAGGACTACGGCCTGAGCCTCTCCGTCACCAACCACAGCAACACCGAACAGGAGATCCTCCTCCATATTGAGAGTGCGGCCGGCTTCAAAGCCAGCCTCGATCAGAGCCAGCTGCGCCTCAAACCGGGCGCCAGCGCCACCGTCAGGATCAGCGTCCAAACCGACGCCAAGATCAGCCAGCCCTTAAAGCACTACCTGCGCTTCGAAGCCGCCACCCCGGACGGCAGCGCCAGCGCCACCGTCAAATCATTTGTGGAGGTGCTGCCGCGCACCCAGGGCCGGGGCGAGCGCTACTTCACGCTGCCGGCCACCCTCAGCCTGGAGCTGGCCCACAATCAGGAGAGCGCCGGCATGGCCGAGCTGGCCGGCCAGGGCCCCCTCAGCGAAGAGGGCGGGCACTTCATCGAGTTCCGCTTCAAGGGCCCCGACACCAACCGCGAACCGGTCATCGGCGAACATGCCCACTACCATTTCAAATACTGGAACGATCAGACCACCCTGCTGGCCGGCGACCAGACCAACACCCTCTCATACCTGACCGCCCAGTTCCTGCAGGGCCGCGGCCTGAGCTCAGACATCAGCCTGGGATCCTACAACCTAAGCGGTTTCTACACCCGCGAGATGTGGGATGATGAGCATGACCGCACCGTCGCCCTGCAGAACAGCTACCGGTTCAAGGAGGGCAACCTGAGCCTGAACCTGATGCAGCGTTCCGATCAGCTGGAGAGCCGCATCCTGAGCCTGGGCGCAGTCTACCGGATCCATCCGGCCGCCCGGCTGGAACTGGAGTGGGCCCCGGCCAAGACCCGCGAACACCACGAACAGGCCTGGCTCTTGAACCTCTCCGGCAACCATAAGGGCGCCAACTACAACCTGCGCTACATCCATGCCCAACCCGACCACCCCGGCTACTATGCGGACAAGAACTACTTCAACCTGGACGCCAACTATCCGCTGCTGCCCCAGCTGCGCCTACAGCTGCACCTCAAGCACGAACGCAACAACCTGGAACGCGACCCGGCCCTGAGCAGCGCCGGTCTCAACCAGGAGGGCCGCCTGGGGCTGGCCTACAGCGCGCCCAAAAACCTGCGCCTGCGCCTGGACTACAAACAGATCAGCAACCGCGACATCATGCAGCAGCCCGACTTTGACAATTGCCGCCGCACAGTTCTGGCCGGCATCTCCCAGAGCCTGGGCCGCCTGACCTACAGCCTCAGCAGCGAAGCCGGCCATATCGAGGACACCATCCACACGACCCCCTTCCTGGAACACAGCGCAACCCTCTTCGTGCAGCCCGCGGATATCCACTCCTACAGCTTCAATCTGCGCTACACCTCGGACGGCAGCAGCAGCCAAGCGCTCAGGCGCAACCTCAACGCCGGCGTGCGCGGCACCTTCAAGCTGACGCGCCAGACCCGGCTGCATCTCAGTGCCCAGAACCAGAGCTACTTCAAAAGCAACGCCAGCGACCGGGCCACCTATGAAATTGGCCTCAACCAGCAGTTCAGAAACCGCAGCAATTTGGGCTTCATCGCCCGCTATACCCTCTACGGCCAGCCCGACAGCCGGGATCTCTGGCCCAGGGAGGAGCGCCGCGAAACCTATCTCGCCCTCGAATACAGCATGCCGCTGGAGATCCCCGTGGGCTACAAGCAGGACCTGGCCTACCTGAGCGGCACGGTGCGCGACGAACTGAGCGGCAAGCCACTCAAGGATGTGCTGGTGAGGCTGGGCAGCCGCACGGCCGTCAGCAACCGTCAGGGACATTTCAAATTTCCGGCCGTGACTCCGGGGGTCTACTTCCTGGAAGTGGACACCGCCCGCATCGGCCTGGACCGCATCGCGACCGTCAAGACGCCCATGCGCATAATCCTGGAGCCGGGCGAGAAGCATGCCGTCGAGCTCAGCATCACCCGCGCCGCCGCCATCAGCGGCCGCATCATGGCCGCCGGCAGCGCCAACACCGCCGGCAACTTTGTACTGGGCGCAGCCGGCAGCCCGCCCATGGGCGGCGGCCTGCTGGTGGAACTCAGGTGCGCGGATGATATCCGCCGCGTACTGAGCGAGGCCGACGGATCTTTCAGCTTCCGCGACGTGAGGCCGGGCAGCTGGACGCTCAGAGTCTATCCGGACGGGCTGCCGCCCTACCATCTGCTGGAGCAGGAGAGCTTCAACCTGGAGATTGAGGCGGGCCAGACAATCGATCTGCCGGTAAAGATCGTGCCCAAACGGCGGCGCATAAAATTTCTGGAGACAGAGGAGGCCATTATCCAGTAATTTAGGCTGACGCTGAGACCGGTATTTGATATGCATTCCAATACATATCAAATACACTGAGGGAGGTTATTATGAAATTCAGAGGAGTAACCCTTACGCTGCTGCTGATCATGCTGAGCATTGCCCCGCTGCAGGCCGAAGTGCTGCGCATGGCCACCACCACCAGCACCGACAACACCGGGTTGCTGGACTACCTGGCCCCCGCCTTCCAGGCCGACACCGGCATTGAGCTGCAGTGGGTGGCCGTGGGCACCGGCAAGGCCCTGGCCCTGGGTAAGAACTGCGACATCGACGTGTTGCTGGTGCATGCCCCGGGCGCCGAGCGCCAGTACATTGCCGACGGTTTCGGCCTAAAGCGCCGCGAGGTGATGTACAACGACTTCATCATCATCGGCCCGGCAAGTGATCCGGCCATGATCAAGGGGCTCCAGATCAGCGAGGCCTTCAGGAAAATTGCCCAGAGCCAGAACAAATTTGCCAGCCGCGGCGACAACTCCGGCACCAACAAGAAAGAGCTCCTGCTCTGGCAGGCGGCCCAGCTGGAGCTGCCCGACAAGCAGCCGTGGTACATCCAGACCGGCCAGGGCATGATCAACACCATCAACATCGCCGCCGAACGCGACGCCTACACCCTGACCGACCGCGGCACCTACATCAAGTATGCCGACAACCACAAGGGCAACCCGCCGCTGGCAATCATCGTCGAGGGCAGCGAGTTGCTCAGGAACCAGTACAGCGTCCTGATCCTCAACGATGAGCGCTGCCCCAACATCAAGCAGGAGCTGGCCGGCCAGTTCAGCGACTGGATCGCATCCAAGAGGGCCCAGCAGCTGATCGCAGAGTTCCGCCTGCTGAATAAGCAGCTCTTCATCCCCAACGCCAAATAGATGGGTTACATCGGCGAGGGCGTAGCCCAGGCATTTGGACTGATCTTCAGCGCTGACGCCGAGACCTTCTCGGCCATCGCCACCACGCTGCAGACCTCCAGCATCTCGATTGGCATCAGCCTCCTGCTGGGGCTGCCGGCCGGCTTCTGTCTGGGCTACTTCAATTTCCGGGGCAAACGCACAATCCGCGCCGTCGTGGACACCCTGCTGGGCCTGCCCACCGTGGTGGTGGGCCTGATCGCCTACGCTCTCGTATCGCGCCAGGGGCCGCTGGGCGAGTACGGCCTGCTCTTTTCGATCCCCGGCATCGCTCTCGCCCAGACCCTTCTGGTGCTGCCCATCGTGATCAGTTTAAGCGCCACGGCCATCGAGAGCCTGGAAAACAACACCCTGCTCAATATCAGAACCCTAGGGGCCCGCGGGCCCCAGCTGGCCAAAGCCTGCATCGTGGAGGCGCGCTACGGCATCATGGCCGCGGCAGTAACAGCCTACGGCCGCGCCATCTCCGAGGTTGGCATCTCCATGATGATCGGCGGCAACATCAAGTGGCACACCCGCACCATCACCACGGCCATCGCCCTCGAGACCGGCAAGGGCCAGTTTGCCATGGGCATCGCCCTGGGCGTGGTGCTGCTGACAATCGGCTTCTCCATCAACTGGGGGCTGATCTTCCTCAAACGGAGGTCCAGTGTATAACATTCAAGATCTAAGCCACGCCTACGGCAATCAGACCGTGCTGGAAATTCCCGAACTCAAGATTGAGCGCGGCCGCTCCCTGGGCCTGATGGGACCCAACGGCTGCGGCAAGAGCACCCTCTTGAGGCTGCTGGCCCTGCTCGAGGAGCCCAGCCAGGGCCGGCTCAACTTTGAGGGCCAGATGCGCGACGTGACCCTGATGCTGCAGAAACCGACCCTGCTCAGACGCAGCGTTTTTGAAAACATCGCCTACGGCCTCAAGGTGCGCGGCCAGCATCAGCACATCAGAGAGCAGGTCTTTTGCGCCCTGGAGATTGTCGGCCTGGAGCCGGAGAAGTTTGCCCGCCGCCTGTGGTTTGAACTCTCCGGCGGCGAAGCCCAGCGCGTCAGCCTGGCCAGCCGCATCGCCTTCAATCCCAAGGTGTTGCTGCTGGACGAGCCCACCTCCAGCATCGACCGCACCAGCGCCAACCTGCTGCGCGACGTCATCACTAAAATTGACGCGACCCTGGTAGTTGCCAGCCATGACGAGGTCTGGCTCAACCAGGTCTGCGACCAGGTGCTGCGCATGCATGGCGGCCACATCATCGCCGAGGGCCACGCCAACCTGATCAAGGGACCCTGGCAGCAGCACGACCAGCTCTGGCGCCGGGTGCTGAACGACGGCCAGCAGATCATCGTCAGCGGCCCACCCACCGAACTGGCCCTGCTGCACCCCGAGGAGATCCTGCTCTCGCGCAAGCTGCCCCAAGAGATCTCGGCGCGCAACATTCTGAGGGGCACCGTTGAAAATATGCGCAGCCTCAACAACCGGGTTGAGATCACAGTCAGCTGCGCCGAACTTAATTTGCAGAGCAGCCTGACCCACGCCGCAATCAAAAGTCTCGGCCTGCTGCCCGGCCAGCCGGTCTTTCTGATCTTCAAAGCCACAGCCGTAAAATGGTATTAAGGGCTGGCCGAGGCCAGCCCAGGCCTGTATATTAGAGCCATGAAACGTCTAAATCTAATCATGATTATGCTGTTATGCTGCGGCCAGGCTCTGGCCTTCGACCCCGACATCTTCCCGGCGGACAGTGCCGTCCTGAGCAAAAACCCCTACTTCAAGAACGGCTACAACTTCACGGCCAGCGGCTACGGCGAATATGACGGCTGCAGCTTCAGCGCCCTGACCACCGGCACAGCCGACGAACCGGTCTACGGCATCAGCTGCAGCGTGATCGAGGAAAACTACGACCTCAAGATCGAAGGGTTCAAAGTTGAAGCCAAAGCCTACTACAACCTGGCCCGCGACATCGATGACAACATCCATGTGCTGCGCGCCAGCGTCGATATCAAGAGCATGCTCGTCAGCCAGCAGCTGCCCTATGAACTTGACGCCATCGAACACACCCTCTTCTTCCCGGCTCAGACAGAGCGAGGCAGCAGCGTCTTCCTGGGCGTCGTTAGCGATGTTGATGGCGCCAACATCAAGATCAAGCGCACCTTCAGACTGGACGCTACCAATTCAGCCTGATTACCTGCCTCTCTCCCCAGGACGGCATCTACGAAATCAAGGACAGCTACGGCAGCGGTTTCATGGTCAACAGCAGCCTCTCGGCCGAAGAACTCCAGCTGGTCATCGAAGAGCAGGAGGATGAAAATCCCTGCTTCATCTCATCGGCCAGGAGATAGGATGCAGCAACTTAACGAACTCAAGAGACAGCTGTTTGACCTCCCCGAAGTAACAGAAGAGACCCCCTTCGGCCCCGAAGTGCTGGTCTACAAGGTTTGCAATAAACTCTTTGCCCTGACCACCTGGGAGGAGCGCCCGCTCAGGGTCAACCTCAAGTGCGAACCGGCCGAGTCCCTGATCCTGCAGGATGAGTACGCGGCCATCAACCCGGGCTACCACATGAACAAGCGCCACTGGATCACAGTCACCCTTGACGGCAGCCTGCCGGACGACCTGATTGAGGAGCTGATCCGCAACTCCTACGAGCTGGTGGTCAAGGGCCTCAAGAGGGCTGACCGCACACGCATCCAGAGATTTCTATGACCATCTATCACCAGATCAGAGAGTGCCCCCAGTGCGCCTTCCGCTTTCCCATGCTGGAGAAGCGTGATGCCAACTGCCCATTCTGCAAAATTGCCACCGAAATGGTCGCCGGGCCCTACCCGGAGATCGCGGCCCAGCCGAGCCCGAGAACGCCCGGCCACAAGCTGGAGATCCTGCTCGACAATCTGCGCAGCCTGCACAACGTGGGCTCAATCTTCCGCAGCAGCGACGGGGCCGGCATCAGCCACATCCATCTCTGCGGCATGACCCCGACGCCTGCGCACCCCAAGCTGGCCAAGACCGCCCTGGGAGCCCAGGAGGAGATCCCCTGGAGCCAGCACCGCAACGGCCTGATACGCGCCAAGGAGCTGATCGGCCAGGGCAAGCAACTCTGGGCCCTGGAGGGCGGCGGCGAGCCTCTCTATGAGACGGAACTTACCAGTGACAACATCGTGCTGGAGCTGGGCAACGAGATCTCGGGCATCGACCCGGCCATCCATGAGCTCTGCCAAAAAACCATCAGCATCCCCATGCAGGGCAACAAGAGCTCCCTGAATGTGGCCGTGGCTTTCGGCATCGCGGTCTACAATCTGAGGTTTGGACAGTGCAGCTGAAGCGTCAAGTTGTTCTCATAACCGGCTGCTCCAGCGGCATCGGCCGCGCAATGGCCGAAGCTTTCAAAAATGCCGGCTGCAGCGTCTATGCCTCGGCCCGCAGCATAGAGCGCCTCTCTGATCTGGCTGGAGTTGAAAAACTGCAGCTGGACGTCAACCAGCCCGGTCAGATCAAAGAAGCCCTTGCGCAGATAAAAGAGGGACAAATTGACATCCTGATCAACAATGCCGGCTTCGGCTGCATGGGCCCCTTGAGCGAGATGCCGCTTGAGAACTTCCGCGCCCAGCTGGAGACCAATCTGGTGGCGCCTCTGGCCATGATCCAGGCCTGCCTGCCGCTCATGAATCCCGGCGCTTGCATTGTCAACATCGGCAGCTGCTCCGGAATTCTACCGTCTCCATTTTCCGGGGCATACTGCGCATCCAAAGCCGGGCTGCACGCCATGGACCATGCGCTGCGCATCGAGCTGCGCCCCTTCGGCATCCGGCTCATCACCCTGCAGCCCGGCGCCATCCAGTCCGCCTTCGGCGACAACAGCAGCGCCGGGCTCGCCTGGCTCAAGAGATCCCGCTACGACAGCCGCAAAGTAATGATGCGCGCCGCAGCCTCCCAGGACCGCCCGACCCCGGCCGGAAAGCTGGCTGCCAGACTGATCAGGGAGTTGGGCAGAAAAAATCCGCGGGCCAATCTGCGCTACGGCTACGGCAGCCTGGGCATGCCGCTGCTGAGCCGGCTTCCAATAGGCCTGCGGGATCTGATCATGGACCGGCGTTTCGGCCTGCCGCGCGGTCAAAAAAAATATTGATCAAAACGCAGCAAAGCTGCATACTCGGCCCAAAGGAGCAGATATGAACCGTTTAACCACCTTACTGATCATACTGTTGATGCCCTCTGTGCTCTGGGCTGTGCCCCAGGCCGTGATTGATGAGAACAAACTTGATTTCGGCACCATTTTTGAGGGACAAAAGGTAAAGCACAGCTACGTCATCAGAAACACCGGCGACGAAGCGCTGGTGCTGAGCAATGTACGCACATCATGCGGCTGCACCACCGCCTCCTACACCGAACAGATCCTGCCGGGCCAGATGGGCAGCGTCGACATCGAGTTTGACTCGCGCGGCTTCGCCAACCACATCCGCAAGCACATCTACGTCAACAGCAACGATCCCAACAAGCCGCGTCTGGAGATGATTCTGGAAGGCGAGATCACACCCTTTGTCAAAATCGACCCCGTCCGCGTCCGCCTCTCGGGTACCCTGGGCCAGGAAATCTCCCAGAAGGTCACCCTGACGCCCAGCAAGGACAAACCGTTCAAAATCACCAAGCACTTCCTGGAGAAGGGCGACCGCATCAGCTACAGTCTGGAACAGGACAAGGAGCGATACATCATCACCGTCACCCACAAGGGCCAGGTTGCCGGATCCTACTGGGACAGTCTGGTAATCAAGACCGACAGCGAACTCAAGCCCGAGATCCGCATTATGATCCACGGCACGGTCCGCAAATAGGGGGCCTCAGCCCCCGAACATCTTTCTGGACTCTTCCCCCACCGAGGCGATCGCCTTGGCCCTCGGCAGCAGCCGGCTCAGAAAGAAGTGACCGATGCGGTTGCCGCGCCCGGCAATATGGGTCGGTTTGCGCCCCAGGTAGAGCAGCCCCTCCCTGACCACTGCCGCCGGTTCCATCACCCGCGGCGCATACCAGTCGGGCTTTTTCGGATTCTGGGAACGGTAGGTCGGCGTATCAGTGGCCCCGGCCACCAGCCCGAGCACATCCACGTTGTAGCCCTGATACTCATACCAGAGCCCCTCCGCCAGGGCGATGTTATAGGCCTTGGTGGCACCGTAGTGAGTTGTATAGGGCGCCCCCTGAAAACCGACCATGGATGAGATTATGATTACCCCGCCGCGCTTGCGCTCAAGCATTTTTGAACTGAAATGGTGGGTCAGCAGCATGCAGCCGCGCACATTGATATCCATGATGCGCTTCTGATCCTCAATGGGCAGCTTGCCGAAGATGCCGTGATCGGTATAGTGGGCACAGTAGACCAGCAGGCCAACCTCAAGATCACCGGTCTGATCCTGAATGCGCTCCAGCACATCCTCTGCCTGCAGATCCTGGGCAACCACGCGCACTTCAACCCCGAATCGGCTGCGCAGCTCGGCCGCCTTCTGCTGCAGGGGTTCGGGCCGTCTGGCCACCAGAATAAGATTGAGACCGGACGCGGCCAGTTGGTCGGCAAAGGCGCCGCCGATGCCCTCAGATCCGCCGGCCACCAGGGCCCAGGGACCATACTTCTCCTCAAATTTCATACAACCTCCCGTTAATCCATGGGAAGCTAATACAACAGGGGCGGGCAACAATGCAAGTCATCCGCCCCTGAACTGTTAAAATCAGAAACCTAACGTTCCCACCCGGATGAGCGCGTTGAGCACCCGCTCAGGCAGCAGGCGGCGGCCCAGCAGGGTCAGGGTGGCCCCACGGCCGGTGCTGTAGCGCAGGCGCCAGGAGTCGTCGGTGGCCGCCTTATAGATGGCCTCGGCAATGACCTCGGGCTGGGACCCCATCTTCTCCATCAGTCCCATAACCTTCATCATACGGTCAAAACTCTTCTGATAACCTTCGGCCTGAGCGCCCTTGTCCATGGAGCGGCCGTAGAAGTCAGTCTTGATGATGCCCGGCTCAATGATCTTGATCTTGATGTTGTGCTGACGCAGCTCATAGGACATGGCCTCAGAGAAGCCCTCCACGGCATACTTGGTGCCGTGGTAGAGCGAACCCAGCGGAAAGGTGATGCGTCCGGCGATGGAGGCCAGATTGATGATGGTGCCCTGGCGGCGCGAACGGAAGTAGGGCAGGATGTCGCGGGTCACATTCATCAGGCCCAGCACATTGGTGTCAAACTGGCGCCTGACCTGCTCGGCCGTGGCTGTCTCAAAGGCACCCCAGAGGGCATAGCCGGCATTGTTGACCACCACATCGATGGCGCCGAAGGCATCAATGGCCTGGGCCATGGCCTCCTTGATGGAATCCTCATCCATAACGTCCAGCTTGAAAACCTTGACGTTGGGCAGAGTGCCCAGCTCGGTCTCATTCTCAGGCGTACGCATGGTGGCCGCAACCTGCCAGCCGCGCTCCTGGAAATATTTAGCCGTGGTTCTGCCGATACCTGACGAGCAACCCGTTATCAGTATTGTCTTCACTATATCCTCACTTTCGCCGGCCGCTGCGCCGGCTATCATATTGATCAAAAATTATTATACATACACATGCGTATGTATATTTGACAGTTGACATACATCCGTGTATGTATATTGTCAATCTAAAAGTAAGAATCCGGTTCGAAAAAGGACAGCTATGCGAAAAACAAAAGAAGAGGCCCAGAAAACCCGCACCGCGCTGCTGGATGCCGCCCTGAGATCCTTCCACCGCAAGGGCTACGCCGCCACCACCCTCAATGACATCGCCGTCGAAGCCGGCCTGACCCGCGGCGCCATCTACTGGCACTTCAAGAATAAGCGCGAAATCTTTGAAACGCTGCTGGAGGGCTTCTATGACGAGCTGGACCAGATCATCCAGAGTGCGCTCGAGCAGGAGCTGTCGCCCATCGAGAGCATCGGCTGGGCCATGCGCAACATCCTGCTGCATGTGGCCGCCAACCAGCGCCTGCGCACCATCGAAGAGCTGCTGCTCTTCAAGACCGAGATCAATTCCGAAACCGCCTACCTTGCCGACGAATATCAACAGCGCGCCCTCCAGATCAAGGAGCTTATCAGCGCCTATATAATTGAGGGAGTGGAGGCCGGCGAGATCCGCAACGATATCGACCCCGACACCTGCGCCGCCGCCATCATCAGCTTCCTCTCCGGCATCAAGCTGACCTGGCTCTTCAGCAGTGAAATCCTGGACCTCAACCGCAGCGCCGAAAAACTGGTGGACACCTTCATCAACGGGCTGCGGGCCTGATTTTGCGCGGCCGGCCGCGCGGCTTGACCGTCAGCTTGCGGCCCAACATGCTCTCCATCTCATGCACGAAATCCGGCGTACCGCAGGGGCGGCCGGTCATGACGCTGCTCTTGAGCTCATGCACGGCCCGGCTGCTCTGAGGCTGGGCCAGAAAACGGATCCAGTCTCCAGCCTGCTCCTCAATGAAGGTCTCCGGGGTGGTGATAAAATCCGCATCCCGATCCAGATGCCCGCGGGCGCTGGACCACTCATACTCAAAGGGCGTACGGGCCCGGCCGCTGCGCACCGGCGCCGTCTCAATGTAGCGGATGGCCGCCAGGGTGTGGTTTTTATCCAGAATACAGGAGTGAAAACGCCCCTGCCAGAGATGGCCCTGGCGATTCATCCTGGCGTTGTAGTAGTTGGCATAACGCATGTGCAGGGCGTTGAAGGTCTTGGACAGCGCCTCGCGCGAGTGCGGGATGCAGAGCAACTGCACATGGTCATCCAGCAGGCAGTAGGCCAGCACATCCAGGCCATACTTGCGGCTGTACTTGCGCAGCCAGAGAACGTAGTGAATATAATCTGAGCGGTCCGAGAAGACCGGCTCCCCCTCATACCCGTGCTGGGTTACCAAGTGTGGGTGGTGGGCCGCCACAGCCCTTGCTATACGTGCCATACCTCCCAAGTTAAGGCCGGCAGCCGGCCTGTCAAGCCTACTTGATCAGCATGCAGGTGATGTAGCGCGACTCCAGCCTGTCGAGATCGATGGCGCCGATCTCATCATCCAGCCGTCTGACCAGCCTGGCGGCCACGGCCTCGCCGGTCGCGCCGGCATTGATCAGGGCCGCCAGGTCATCCTTGAAGGCCGGCACGACCCGCCGGGGATCAGCTCCCTGCGTGACGCGGCCGACCAGCTCGATGAATTCAGCCCTGCTCAGGGGCCTGAAGGCGTGCTCGCCGCTCAGGATATTGACGGCCAGACCGGTCAGGATGATGCTCTCATAGTCCAGACCCTCGGCCACCTGCAGCTCGTCGCACAGGCGCTGCATCACATCCCACTCATCGATCAACCCCCTGACCTCGTCCAGCTCCTGCAGAGAACTGAATTCGGCATTGCCGAAGCGGGGACGGCGCCGCTGCAGCCCCTCCAGCTTATCAAGCATGTCGTGGGGCAGCAGATCGAGCTTGCGGCCCTTAACACGCTCCTGCTGCTCAAGCACCAGATTGTACCCCAGCGAGAAGAGCGTCTCGGCATTGGCCGATTTCAAAACAGCGTCGGCTGCGACATCCTGCTCGCGGCAGATCCAGGCCAGACCGATGGAGAGCAGCCCTTTGGCCTTGCTGCCGGCCTCGATAAAGGCCGCCGAATCATTGACCGCCTTGTAGTCGGCCATCATGATCTTATTGGAAAGGTAGACCATCTCGAAGAGCAGGCGATCGCTGGTCTCGGGGTCTGCCTGCTGCAGGGCGCTGATAATCAGCTCGCCGCCGCTCTTAAGCGGCTCGCGGTAGGCTACCGGCAGGCTGTAGCCCTCATCCCCGCTGCGCGGAACCTTCTTCTCATCCAGGCTCATGACGGCCGGCTTGGCCTTGCGGTAGATGGTCAGACTCTCCTGCATGGAGGGGAAGCCCAGCTCCATCATGCGCAGGCTGCGGTTCGCATAGGCGCTCTCCTCCATCTGCGAGGGCATCTCCCAGTCGGCATTGATCATGATGCCGGCATAGAGCTGCTGGTTGCTGTTGAAGAGCAGCTTGATCACACTGCGCACCAGGTCGGCCTCTTCACCACCCTCCTTGAAGCGGAAGAAGTAGGTGTTGTCCATGGACTCAAAACCATCGGCCAGCAGATCCGGGATGTCGTCATCGGTGGGATTGACATGGGTAATCTCAAGATAGTGCTGGAAAAACATGATCAACAGCTCGATATCCATGGCCGCCAGGGCGTCGACGGCCTTCTCGCTGGAAACCTCCAGCAGAGTCCAGAGCCACTCCACCAGATCCTCAAGCGAAAACTCATCCTTGAGCCAGCAGTCCAGATCGAAGAAGGTGCGCAGCTTCTCCTGGTTGACATACTGCAGCAGGATCTGTCCGTCATCCTCCCAGGATTCCTTGATAATCAGATAGGCGTCCTGGGGCGCAATGGCCTCCATGATCTCAGCGGTGTTGTCGGCTTCAATGATGGCGTGGGCCCGGCGCTCAGGCGCCACAGCCAGAATATTTTCAATGGATTTTACGAGCTCTTTTTTCATGACCCTTGGGTAGCATATTAAGCCCGGGCTGCAAATGGGCAAAAGCGGACTTATTTGATCTCGTAGTAGTTGAGGAACATCTCGACGCAGCTGGCGATGGAGCTCTCCATATCAAAACGCGGCATGGACTCCTTGAACATGTTGTTCCAGAAGACAAACTCCATGGTCATGCCCCAGAACTGCTTGCCGGCCACATGCAGATCACAATCCCTGAAGCGTCCATCCCTGATGGCATCCTTGACCCAGGTATAGAAGGCCGACTCAAGGCTCATGACCTCGTCCATGGCCTCACGGGCCAGCTCGGGCTTGAGCATGAAGGTGGCCACAATGATGCGCATGGCATTGCTGAACTTTTCCGTCGAGTGGATCTTCCAGGATTTGGTGGCAAACTCGGTCAGCTGCTCGGTCAGGGTTCGATTGGGATCATAGGGTTTGACCGTGACCCGATCCATATATTGACAGGTCTCTTTGGCCAACTGCTTGAAGAGAACCTCCTTGCTGGAGAAGTGATTGTAGACCGTGCGCTTGGAGACCTGGGCGCGCTCGGCAATACGGTCCATGCTGGCACCGTCATAGCCATGCTCCACAAACTCGGCGCCGGCACCCTTCAGGATGTCAATTCTCTTCTGGTCTGATCTACTTAAATTAGCCATCTGTACTCTCCCATAACATCTTCTGGTCTCTATTTCAACAAAGTACACTACACCGTTTAGTTTATGCTTGACAAGGGTAAACTGCACAGTGTAGTTCACTTTTCCTAGAGCAACAGGAGGGGACACATGCAACTACAGAAAAAGAGCTTTATTCTACTGGCGATCCTAGCCCTGAACGGCTGCGCCGGTCAGCAGACCGCCCGCAAAGAGATTATCCTGCCAGAGCCGGCCACCCGGGAGCTGAGCGCAGAATCCAGCCGGACAGAGATCCCGGCCGAGAAACTCTCCCTGGACCAGGCCCTGCAGCTGGCCATGCAGCACAACCGGGCCCTGCAGAGTGCCCTGACCGCCGAGGAGCTGGCCTATGGCCAGACGCTGGAGGCCTATCAGGGCGTGCTGCCCAACATCAACCTGCAGGCCCAGTACCGGCGTCAGGACACTGACGTACGCTACTACGGCGGCCAGGCCAACCCGCTCGGCCAGCTGGACAACCGGACTGCCACCCTCAACGTCATCCAGCCGCTCTTCAAGGGCGGCGCCGGCCTGGCCGGCCTCAAGGCGGCCCACTACTATGAGAGTCTGGTGGATGAGCAGACCCGCCTGACCCTGCAGCAGACCATCTTCACCACCATGCAGGGCTACTACCAGGTGCTGCTGGCCCAAGAGCAGGTCAAGGTCACCACAACCTACACAGAGCTGGCCGAGGCCCACCTCAAGGATGTCAAGATCAAGCGCCAGTTCGGCGCCGCCTCCGACTTCAATGTGCTGAGGTCCGAAGTCGAGCTGAGCAATGCCAGATCCAGCCTGATCAGCTACCAGAACCAGCTGCACACGGCCCGCGCATCCCTCTTCAAGACCATCGGCATCCATCAAACCAGCCAGGTGGTCTTCAGTGACGAGCTGGAGTATCTGCCGCTGGAGATCAGTGCCCAGGAGATTCTGCAACGCGCCATGCAGAACCGACCCGACCTGAGCATGGCCGAGCTCAGCAGCCAGATTCAGGAGGAGTCGCTCAGCGCCCAGCGCTCGGCCTACTCGCCCCAGGTCAACGCCTTCTTCAACCGCTCCTACGGCGACCCCGACCCCTATCTGCCGGTCAATGACAGCGGCCGCTACGCCTGGAACGCCGGCGTGCGCGTCGACATCCCGATCTTCGACGGCCTGGGCCGCGAAGGCCGCATCGCCCAGCAGAAGGCCAGGCTCAAGCAGAGTCAGATCGCCTTGCTCGACACCCGTGAACAAGCCCTCTTCGAGGTCAGAAATGCCGTGGCCGATCTGCAGGACGCCGCCGAGCTGGTGGAGTCCCAGCGGCTCTCGGTCGATCAGGCCGCCGAGGGCCTGCGCCTTGCCGAGATCGGCTACCGCGAAGGCTCCCTTGACCAGGTCTCGGTGCTGGACGCCCAGGCCGCCCTGACCCAGGCCCGCCTGACCTACTATCAGAGCCTCTACGCCCACAGCATGGCTCGCATCAACCTGGAGCTAGTCCAGGGTATCCTGGAGATTTGAACATGAAGATTACCGACATTTCGATCAAGAAACCGGTCAGCACCCTGACCATCACCATCGGCGTGATCCTCTTCGGCCTGCTGGCGCTAAGCCGCATGGGCATCGAGCAGTATCCGCAGGTGGACTTCCCCATGGTCACGGTCACCACCGTGCTGCAGGGCGCCAGCCCCGAAGTCATGGATGCCGACGTCACCGACGTCATCGAAGAGCAGATCAAAACCCTCAGCGGCATCAAGAGCCTCTCCTCCCAGAGTTTCGAGAGCGTCTCCTCGGTGGTAGTCGAATTTGAACTGGGCAAGGATGTGGATGTGGCGGCCCAGGAGGTGCGCGCCAAGGTCAACCTGGCCGAGCGCGACCTGCCCGATGACGTGGAGAAGCCGATCATCGACAAGCTCGACCTCAACGCTATGGAGATCATGTGGATCCCGGTCTACGGCAATGTGGACTACGCGACCCTGGTGAACTACGCCGACCATGTGCTCAAGGAGCAGCTGCAGTCAGTATCGGGCGTCGGCAACATCAACCTGGGCGGCCTGCGTCAGCGCGAAATCCGCGTCTGGCTCGACCCCAACAAGCTCAAGGCCAGAAACCTGACCTCGCTGGACGTCATCCGGGCCATCAGCCTCAAGCATATTGAGCTGCCCGGCGGCCGCATCGAGACCGCCACCACCGAGTTCAGCATCAAGGTTGAGGGCGAGTACCAGTCGGTGGACGAACTCCGCAACCTGGTGGTGGCCGAGCGCGAAGGCTCACGCATCACCTTGAGCGATCTGGGCCGCGTCGATGACGGTTTCGAAGATCTGAGAAGCATCGTGCGCTACAACGGTCAGCCCTCAATCGGCCTGGGCGTGCGCAAACAGTCCGGCACCAACACCAACGAGGTGGCCGCAGCGGTGCTGGCGCGCCTGGAGCAGGTCAAGGAGCTGGCCCCGGAGGGCGTCCAGGTCGACGTGGCCTTCAACTCAGCCAAGTTTGTCGAGGAGTCGATTGAGGGCGTCAAGTTTGACCTGATCTTCGGCATCATCCTGACCGCTTTGGTAATGTTCCTCTTCCTGCGCAACGTGCGCATCACCTTCATCAGCATCGTGGCCATCCCGGTCTCGCTGATCGGCGCCCTGACCATCATGCAGGCCCTGGGCTTCACCCTCAACTACATGACCATGCTGGCATTGTCGCTGGCCGTGGGCATGGTTATCGATGACACCATCGTTGTGCTGGAAAACATCTTCCGCCACGTGGAGGAGGGCAAGGACCGGGTCACGGCCGCGCGTATCGGTACCGCCGAAGTTGGCCTGGCCGTTATCGCCGCCACCTCGACAATCGCGGCAGTCTTCATCCCGGTGGCCTTCATGAAGGGCATCATCGGCCGCTTCTTCTACCAGTTCGGCCTGACCGTGGCCCTGACCATCATCATCTCGGTGATTGTCTCGCTGACCCTGACCCCCTTCCTCTTTGCGCGCATCAGCAAACCGACCACGCGCCACTCAAAGCTCTACAACACCATCGAGAACGGGCTGGTCAAGATGGAGAGCGGCTACCGCCGAAGCCTGGAGTGGGCCCTGGCGCACCGCAAATCCATCGTGGCGATCTCCATCGCGGCCTTTGTGGGCGGCATCGGCCTGGTGCCCATGATCGGCAGCGAGATGTCCCCCAATGCCGACACCGGCGACTTCATCATCAACTTTGAGCTGCCCACCGGCACCTCGGTGGAGCAGACCAACCGCCGCCTCTACGAGATGGAGCAGCTCATCTTCAATATGCCCGAGGTTGACCACAGCTTCACGGCCGTGGGCGCCAACACCGGCGGCGAGGTCAACAAGGGCCTCATGATCGTCTCCCTGGTGGACAAGCAGCAGCGCTCCCGCGACCAGCACGAAGTCATGGCTGCGATCCGCAAAGCGTTGACCGTCTTCGATGACTCCATCATCTCGGTCAGCTATCTGAACGGCATGGGCGGCGGCAGCCGCAACGCCGACGTAACCCTGATCCTCAAAGGACCCGATGTTGAAAAACTGGCCGCTGTCAGCGACAAGATCGTGGCCGAGCTCAATGCCCAGCCGGTCTTCAACGAAGTTGACACCGACCTGCGCATCACCAAACCGGACGTCAAGATCAACATCAACCGCGGCTTAAGCGACGACCTGGGGGTCAACGTCCAGTCCATCTCCAGCGAGATCTACGCCCTCTTCGGCGGCGTGGAGACCGCCAAGTTCAAGGAGGGCGGCTACCGCTACAATATCCGGGTCAAAGCCCTGCCCGAGTTCCGCATGACCCCCGAAGATCTGCAGGCCATCGCGGTGCGCGCCGGCGACGGCACCCTGATCGACGCCAGCAACCTGATCTCCTATGAGGTCAGCCGCGGACCCAACGTCATCAACCGTTTTGACCGCATGCGTTCGGTGACCCTCTACGCCAATGTCAACGGCATCTCGCCCGGCGAAGGCCTCGAGCAGGCCATCGCCATTGTCGAGCAGAACCTGCCCGCTGACGGCAACTGGGGCTACGACCTCAGCGGCGAGAGCCGCAGCCAGCAGGAGACCTTTGGCTACCTGGTGGAGGCCCTGATCATCGCGGTGCTGCTGATCTACATGATTCTCTGCATTCAGTTTGAATCGTTCCTGCAGCCCCTGACCATGATGATCTCACTGCCATTCTCAATGGTGGGCGTTTTCGGCGCCCTGCTGCTAAGCGGCATGACGCTCAACATCTTCTCATTCATCGGCATCATCATGCTGATGGGCATCGTCACCAAGAACGGCATCCTGCTGGTGGACTTCGCCAACCAGCAGCGTGAAAAGGGCGTGGACAAGGTCCAGGCCATGCTGAACGCGGGATCAACCCGCCTGCGCCCGATCCTGATGACCGCCCTGACCGTGGTGGCCAGCGTCGTCCCGGTGGCCCTGGGCCTCTCCGAAGGCGGCGAAACCCGCGCCCCCATGGCCGTGGCCGTCATCGGCGGCATGATCTCATCAACCCTGCTGACCCTGCTGGTGGTGCCGGTGGTCTACGTCATGCTTGAAAACATCAAAGAGAGATTTAGCAAAGGAGAAAACCATGCTTAGAAGTATCAAAACCCTTATCCCCCTGGTCCTGATCACGCTCAGCGCCTGCTCCGGCAGCCAGACCGAGGCCGCCAACCCGACCCTGGTGCAGCGCAACGGAACCCCCAAGGTCACGCTGGCCAAGGCCGAGCCAAGCGCATACCAGACCTCCATCCGCGCCAACGGCACCCTGATGCCCCAGAACCACACCAATCTGACCGCCCTGAGCGCCGGGCGCCTGGACAGGCTGAATGCCGACATCGGCCAGCCCGTCAAAGGGGGCGAGCTGCTCTTTGAGGTGCGCACCATCGACTATGAGCTGCAGCGGCGCCAGACCCAGGCCGCCCTCAAGCAGGCCGAAGCCTCCAACCGCATCGCCAAGCGCGAAAGCGAGCGCCTGGAAAACCTGTTCAAGGCCGGCAGCGCCACCGAACAGCAGCTGGACCAGACCCGGGCCCGGGCTGACCAGGCCGCGGCGGGTCTCATGCAGGCCCAGGCCGCCCACCAGACCGCCCAGCAAGCGCTCAACGACTGCAGCATCAAGGCCCCCTATGACGGCATCATCACCGCCAAGCACGTGCAGCCCGGCGAGTTCGTCTCGCCGGGCATGCCGGTGCTGGAGATCATGGACCTCAGCGTGCTGAATGCCGAACTGGAACTGCCCGAGCAGTATGCCGGCCAGATCAGGGAGCTGCTGCCCGTGACCATCAAGACCTCAACCGGCGTAACGCGCCAGGGACGCATCGCCGCCATCAACCCCAAGATCGACATGCAGAACCGCACCTTCCTGGTCAAGGTGGCCGTGGACAATGCGGACGGCAAGCTGCAGGCCGGCCTCTTCTGCAGCGCCGACTTCAGGCTGCCCGCGCAGGAGAATACAATCGCCGTGCCCAGCAGTGCGGTTATCCGCGACCAGGGTCGCTCCGTCGTCTGGATCGTCAAAGATGGCAAGGCGAGCCGCCGCCAGATAACTGAAGTCGGCAGCCGCGACAATCTAACCTGGATCAGCGAGGGCCTGAAGGCCGATGAGATGGTCGTGATCAAGGGAACCACCGCCCTGCTGGACAACATGGATGTCACCATCCAGTAGGGAGCCGACATGCGCGATAATCTGCTGGTTCTGATCAGAATGCCGGACTACCGCTGGCTGCTGCTGCCGCTGGCGGCAGCCCTGATCATGACCGGCGCCATCACCAGCGGAGCCCTGCTGCCCCTGGTGGCCGGCCTCTCCGAGCAGCTGAGCCTGATCCTGCTGCACGCCTGCCTCTGCCTGAGCCTGCTGCGCTACATCATCAGGCGCGACGAGTTCTTCATCTGGGGCTTCGGCCTGCTGCTGGTGCTGCTCTGCCACGAACTTAACTTCAGCGGCAGCGCGGCCGGGCTTGGCATCTTGCTGATTATCCTGCTGCGCCGGTTCGATAGACTGAGCAGTTATCTGAAAAATCCGACAGTGATCAACCTGCTGACCATGGGGCTCTTCAACTATGCCCTGGCAGCTTTGCTGGATCAGATCTCCGGCCTGCCCGGCGCGACCACGGAAGCGCTTAAACTGGGCGGTCACCTCTTGATCGGCACATCAATCGTGCTGGCAGCCCCCCAAGACCCTCTCGAGAGCTGACCCCTCTCGTTCTCTTCATCAGGGGGCGGCAAGTGCCGCCCCCGCTTCCCTACAGTTTATCCTCACCGATAATAATGCGCGAGGTCGTCTGGCGGATGCGCGTCGAGATGCTGTCCACGATGGCGTAGGCTGAGGGCACCACGAAGAGGGTCAGGACCATGGCAAAGAGCAGGCCGAAGGAGACGGCCACGGCCATGGGCGAGCGCATCTCGGAGCCCTGGCCGCTCGAGAAGGCCATGGGCAGCATGCCGAAGATGGTGGTGATGGAGGTGATCAGGATCGGGCGCAGGCGCACGCGGGCGCCCTCCACAATGGCGTCCAGCCGCTGCATGCCGTCACGCCTGAGGTGGTTGATGTAGTCGATCATGACGATACCGTTATTGACCACGATGCCCATCAGGATGATAAGGCCCATGATCGATGGCACCGAGAGGCTCTTGCCGGTCACAAAGAGGCCGAAGATCACGCCGATGAAGGCCAGCGGCAGGCTGAACATGACTATCAGCGGCTGAGAGAGGGACTCGAACTGGGCCGCCATAATCATGTAGATCAGCAGGATGGCCACCAAAAAGGCCTTGCCCAGCTCGGACTGGGAGGTCTTCATGTCCTCGATGGTGCCGCCCACATCGTAGAAGTAGCCGTCGGGCATCCTGAGGTCGGCCAGGGCCGCGCGGATATCCTTGTCCATACTGCCCAGGTCGCGGTCCACATTGCGGCCGGTGATGTTGACCACGCGGTTGAGGTTCTTGCGGCCGATATTGATGGGGCCCAGATCCTGCTCCAGGTTGGTGACCTGGGAGAGCGGCAGGCTGAAGCCGATGGGCGAGGCGATATTGATGTTTTCGATGTCGCGCATGTGCTCGCGGTAGTCCTCGGCAAAGCGCACCCGGATGTCATACTCGTCACCGGCCTCATGGTAGCGGCTGATGACGCGGCCCTCCATGGCGGTCTCAACGGTGGAGGCGATGGAGTAGATATTGAGCCCCATCTTGGCGGCCTTCTGGCGGTCAACCTCGATGTGCAGCTCGGGCTTGCTCTTCTTGAGCGAAACATTCAGATCGGCAAAGCCCTCCACTGCCATGACGCGCTCACTGATCTGGTTGCTGAGCTCGAAGAGGGTCTCAATGTCGGCACCGTAGAGGCTGACCCTTATCGGATCCTGGTTGGGGCCGGTCATGCTCAGCTCCTGGAACTTGATCTCGACCCCCTCCAGCTCGGGCAGGCGGTCGCGGAGCTCGTTCATAATCGTATCGACGCTCTTTTCACGCTCGGTCTTGGCCACATACTTGGCAAAGACGCGCCCCTTGTTGGAACCGGGCGTACCTTCGCCCTGGGCCGCCTGCAGCTTGGTGCCCTCGTTCTCGCCCAGCTGGCTGACAATATTGATGACCTCGGGCCGCTCCATGAGCAGGGCCTCGATCTGCTTGATGATGTGGTTGGTCTCCTCCAGCACGGCGCCCTCGGGCAGCTCCACATCCATGATGGTCATGGGCACATCCTGCTTGGGCATGAAGTCGCTGCCCAGACTGCCGCTGGCCACAATCGCCGCCACCAGCGCCAGAAAGGCGCCCAGCAGCACCAGCCCCTTGTGTTTCAGAACCCGGCGCAGATCCCTGGCATAGCGCTCCTGCAGCCAGAAGATGATGCCCTGCTTCTCAGACTCCATGCCCAGGCGGCGGTCGGGCTTGAAGATGGTTGAGGCGATGGCCGGAATGATGGTGATGGCCACCATCAGCGAGGCCAGCAGCGAGAGGCAGACCGTCAGGGAGAGCGGCCGGGCCAGCTTGCCGGCGATGCTCTGGGAGAGGCTCATGGGCAGGAAGACCGCCATGGTGGTCAGAGTCGAGGCCGTGATGGCCAGCCCGACCTCGCGCGTGCCGTTGATGGCGGCCGCATGACGCTCCTCGCCGTTCTCCAGGTGGCGGAAGGTGTTCTCGATAACCACGACCGCGTTGTCGACCAGCAGGCCGATGCCCAGGGCCAGGCCGCCCAGGGTCATCATGTTGAAGGTGTAGCCCAGAATGTTCATGCCGATGAAGGTCGTGATGACCGAAAGCGGGATGGCGATGGCGATGGTCAGGGTCGGCCTGAAAGAGCGCAGGAAGAGGAAGATCACCAGAATGGCCAGCAGGGCGCCCATCAGGGCGTTGGAGCCGGTCGACGCGATCGACTCCTGGATCATCTCGCCCTGGTCAAAGACCATGTCGAAACGCACGCCCTCGGGCAGCTCGGCCTCCAGCTTGGCTATCTCGGCCTTGGCCCGGTTGACCGCCTGCAGGGTGTTCTCGCCGGACTGTTTCATGATGGCGAAGATCACGCAGGGCTTGCCGTTGGTGCGCTCATAGCCGCGCTGCTCCTTGAAGCCGTCCTCGACCCGGGCCACATCCTGCAGAAAGATCGGCTGGCCCTGGTCCGAGATCGAAATGATGGTCTTGCTGATCTCATCAAGGCTGTCATAGTAGCCGCGCGTGCGGATCTGATACTCCAGCTTGTTGACCGCCACATGGCCGGCCGAGATGTTGAGGTTGGAGGCCTGAACGCTGCTCACCACATGCTCCAGCGAGAGCCCGGTGGCCTTGAGCTTCTCCGGATCCACCAGAATCTGGATCTCGCGCTCGCGGCCGCCGATCACAAAGACCGAGGCGATACCCTCGAGCCGCTCCAGGCGCGGCTTGATGTTGTCGTAGAGGTAGTCGCGCAGCTCCATGGTGTTGTCCATGCCGGTCACACCGTACTCCAGCACCGGCATGGTGGAGGTGTTGAACTTGACCACCATGGGCGTGTCCGCATCCTCGGGCAGATAATCGGTCACCCAGCTGAGGGCCTCGCGCGCGTCCTGGGCCGCAAAGTCCAGATTGACGCCCCAGTTGAACTCCAGATAGATGGCCGACATGCCCTCGGTGGAGACCGAGTAGACGTTCTTGATGCCGTCCACCATGCTCAGGGACTCCTCCATGGGCTTGGTGATCAGCGACTCGATCTCCTCGGGGCCGGCGCCCTCATAGGTGGTCACGATCGAGACGTAGGGAAACTCCATCTCGGGCAGCAGATCCAGCCCCAGATTGCCGAAGGACATCACCCCGAAGAGGGTCACGATCATTACAAACATGGAGATGGTGATGCGCCGTTTAACTGAAAACTCTGGTAAATTCATAATGTCCTCGAGAGGCGTTATTCAATCAATCAGAAATTATGATGGCCGTGCCGTCCCTGAGGCCGGTCTGGCCCACGGTGATGACCCGATCGCCGAGCTTGAGGCCGGCAAGAATCTCCGTGACCTCATCACCCTCGATGCCGGTCTCAACCCGCGTACGCAGGGCCTTGCCCTCCTCGATGCGGTAGAGGTAGTAGCCCTCGCTGTCCTTGAGCAGGGCCCGGCCGGGCACATGCAGGGCATCCTTGCGCGCCGAGCGCACCACCTGGGTGCGGGCGGTCATGCCCGAGCGCAGCAGCAGCTCCGGATTGTCAATGCTGATGGTGACCTTGAAGGTGCGGCTCAGGGGGTCGATGGTGGGATAGATCTTGGTGATGGTGCCGGCAAACTTCTGGCTGGGCCGGGCATCAACCTGGACAAAGCCCTGACTGCCGCTGACCAGATGGCCGTAGGCCTCCTCGGGCAGATTGACCTCGACCTCGACAATGTGCATGTCCTCGACCACGAAGGCGATCTGCTGACCGACCAGCTCACCCTCATGGGGGCTGACCAGGGTCACGATGCCGTCAATGGGGCTGACCACCTTGCACTCGTTGAGATCCTGCTGGGCCACCTTGAGGCCCACCAGGGCCTGGTCGAGCTGCGACTGGGCCAGATCGAGGGCGCTCCTGGTGTCATGGTAGCTCTGCTCGGAGACCGAGCCCTTCTTGTAGAGCCGCTCCATATTGGCAAAGTCGCGCTTGCTCTTGGAGAAGCCCACCTGGGCCTGGCGCTTGGTGGCCAGGGCGTTGTCATAGGCGCGCTGATAGTCGATCGGATCGATCTGCATCAGCAGGGCGCCCTTGGTGACGGCATCGCCCTCTTCGGCGCTGACAGACTGCACCCGGCCGGCAACCTTGGGAATGATACGGGCATATTCCACCGGGGCCACATTGCCGATTGAGCGGTAGGCCCGGTAGATCTCCCCCTGCTCAACGGCTACGGCCACCACACTGGCAGCACCGCTGACCTGAGCGGCCGGAGCATCCTCCTGCTGGGCCTGGCAGCCCAGCAGCATCAGACAGAGTAGGACGATAAGCCTCTGCATATCAAACTTTTACAGCACGCCCATGGCAGCCTGGAGTTCAGCAACCGCCTCGGCGTAGTCGATGCGGGCGGAAATCAGGTTCTGGCCGGCCTGGGAGGCGCGGGCCGTGGCATCCAGCACATCGGTTGAAGTGGCGACCTGCAGGTTGAAGCGGTCCTGCTCAATGCGCAGATTCTCCAGGGCCTGGTCGATGGCCTTGGCGGCCACGTCGATTCTGGCCTTGGCCTCCAGCACGTTGAGGTAGGAGTTCTTAACTTCCAGCTCCACCATCTCCTGCTGGGACTGCAGATAGTAGTCGAGCTGGATCTGCATATTTCTGGCCTTGGCCTGGTCCCAGTAGTGACTGCTACCCTCGAAGAGTTTCCAGGAGACGCCCACGCCGGCCTGCCAGCTACCGTCCCAGTCGCTGTACTTGCGGTCGGTGCCACTCTCCTTCCAGGTGCAGGAGGCGCCCACGCTGGGCATGAAGGCGGCATTGGCGGCCTTGACGCCGCGGCGGGCCGAGTCGAGCTGCAGGCCGAGGATCTTGAGCTCCTGGCGGCGCTCCATGGCGATGCCGGTGGCGGTCTCCAGGGTATCGCTAACCGGATTTTCGGCGATCTCGGTCTCAATGGTGACCGGAGTGCTCAGGGGCCGTGAAAGCATCATGTTGAAGGCGGCCTCGGCGCGCTGGACGGCATTGGTGGCCCGGATCAGGTCCTGTTCGCCTTCGGCATACTGAACCTGGGCGGCCAGCAGATCATTCTTGGGGATCATGCCCTCATTGAAGAAGGCCTGGGCCTTCTTCTCGTGGGCGGCGATGGATGAGAGCACCTGATCGGCCAGGGCCATAAATTCGCGGGCCTCAAGCACACCGTAGTAGCTTTTAATAGTGTTAAGCTTGATATCGCGGGTGGCCTGCTCACTCTGCAGGCCGGCCGCCAGCTGGCTGTTCTCGGAGATCTTATAGTTCTGCACCAGGGCGCCGCCGGCGAAGAGGACCTGGGACACCTCAACTTCGGCACTGAGATTGCGCTTGCCGGCCATGGGGACATAGGCATGGCCGCTATACTGAGTTGTACCATCGATAAACGGCATCATCAGGGCAGTCTCACCATCATAGCCCAACGTTGACGGATCAGCTAATGTATTAGAGTTCGGCACCTTTACAACCGGGCTCCAGGCCGGCGGCGCCTCTTCCAGCAGGCCATAGTTGTAGCGGGCCTCAACCGTGGGCAGCATCTTGGCCAGGGCCGAGTTCTTCTCCATCTCCTTGACCTTGACGCCCTGGGCGGCGGCCTTGATGGCGGGGTTGTTCATAATGGCCGTATCGATGGCCTGCTCAATGGTCATGAGCTCCTCTGCCAGCAGGGATGTGGAGCAGAGCGTTATGATGCAGAGTGCCAGTAGTCGTTTAATCATTGGTAGTTCCTCCTAATGCGTTAATAATTCCCATTATTCCAGAAAAAAGGGCATCGCTGTAATCGGTCGGCTTTTTATTCAAGATGCCCATGTTGAAGTTGTCACAGATGCGGTCAATAGAGCCGGTTATGCCAATATTTACCAGATCCAGATCAATTTCTCTATCCCCCATATTGACCCCCGCCAGGATCTCATGCAGCTGGGCGGAGGTCTCCAGATGAATACGCTTGAAATACTCCATCAGGTTGGAGGTGGTGTCCGGAATTGGCGAGGCAAAGATCTCCATAATCATCTTATAGACCTCGGGATGCTCCTCAATGGACTGCAGGCGGTAGCGGATGTAGGCCTCCAGTTTCTCGGGCAGGGAGTGCTGGTCGGCAATGCTGTCGCGCAGCCCCTGCATGAAGAGTTCCACATCCCGGATAATGACCTCTTCAAAGAGGCACTGCTTGTGGGGGAAGAACTGATAGATGGTGCCGATGCCGAACTCGGCCAGAGCGGCAATCTCGGCAATGGTGGCCTTGTGGTAGCCGTCGCGCATGAAAACGGTGTTGGCGGCATCCAGAATCATCTGCCGACGCGCCTCGCGCTCACGCTCCCGACGGCTCAGCTTGGGTTTTTTAGGTGTATGAATCATCATTCCGATATAGAATCATGATTCCGAAATGTCAATCAGATCAGGGATAAACGAACGAGAGGGATCAGCAGACCCCTCTCGACAATTCAACTAAGCAACCGGATGAAAAACCAGACCGGTCGGGATCTTGGGGTAGAAGTAGGTTGACTTCTGCGGCATCTTGAGACCGGCTTCGGCAATCTCCATGATGTCGGTAATGGAGGTCGGATTGAGCAGGAAGGCGATATCGGCAGCCTCCTTCTCGATCATTTCAAGGGCCTCATCCGAGTTGGAGATATAGGTGATGCGCTTACCGGCCGTATGGGTATCGATGCCCAGAATCGGCTCAATGATGCAGGAGTGCAGCACATTCAGATCCAGCTTCTGAAGCAGTTCATGGGTGTTCTTGGCCATGTACTTGTCAAAGTTGACATCCTCATGCAGCTCCAGCAGATAGTAGCGCTGGATGCCCTTGACATAGAGACCGATATGGCCGGCGCCCCCCTCCTGCAAAGCCTTCAGGAAAGATTTACGGTTGTCATGGGGGATCATGTTGAAGATCTCCTTGATGCGGTACTCCAGATCAACCAGCCCCACGCCCATGCTGTCCTCGATCACGCGGTGGGTGGGCAGAATGGTCAGACCCTCGTCGGAGTTGGTCATGTAGACCATGACATAGTCAAAGGGCTGGTCGCCGTCGGTCTGGCCGCTGGCGGCGCGCATACGGTCGCGGTAGATCTTGGCGGTCTCGTAGCGGTGATGGCCGTCGGCAATCAGCACGTTCTTCTCTTCCATCATAGCCTGAATCTGGCTGACCAGAGACTCGTCGCTGATGGCCCAGACCTTGTGGTGATCGCCGTGGGCTTCAAAATCATAGGTGGGCGCGCCCAGCGCCGGCTTAACCTTGAGCTCGATCAGCTTCTCGGGGTCGGAATAGATACCGAACACGCAGCTCAGATTGGCCTTGACCGCGTTCAGCAGATGCAGCCGGTCAACCTTGGGGCCCTTATGGGTGGTCTCATGGGGCAGGATATATTTGCGATCATCCTCATCGATCTTGGTGGAGGCCACCAGACCGCTGCGCATGCACTCCTTATCGTTAATCAAAAAGTAGTGTTCATGGTAGTAGAGCGCGGCCGCCTCATCCTGAATCAGGACCTCATCTTTGAGCCACTGGTCAAAGTCGGCCTTAGCGCGGGTGTAACGATTGTCCTCTTTGCTGTCCTTGGGATACTCCTTGCCGAATTCCAGCCTGATACAGTTGGTCGGCGTCTCATTATAAAGAGCATCAGCCTGCTCCTCTGAGATAACATCATAGGGCGGGCAGAGGGCCTTTCCCATCTCGGTCTTTTCCGGATTGTAACGAATGCCCCTGAATGCCTTGATTTTTGGCATCTTTTACTCCTTTCACGCGTTGCATATAATTAAGTAAATAGCGCTTATACTACGGCCTGTTAAAATGTCAAGCGGAGGAGACGAAATGACTGCGAATTCAGATAATTACAAATATTGGGGCGGCAGATAGCCGCCCCAATCAATCAATTATTCGGAATAGTAGTTGGCGTAGACGCTCGCGTTGCCGCCGACAGCTTGACCCCAAGCTGCCACGGCGTGACCGTCAGGCGAAACAGATATAGAGCTATTCGGAAAACTTGGAGCTCCAGCTGTTCCAATCGGCTCGCAAGCACTCCAGCCGCCTACTCGAGTATATCTGACAGAATAAGGCAGCATGGCACTAAAATCATCTTTAACATAGGCGTACACCGCAATAAAATTACCGAATGAATCAACATCAACCTCTGGGAAAATAGCATATAAATTTGAATCACCGCCAATCTGTGCCGATTCATCCTTAAGCTCGACTGCAGCTCCCCAGTCCGTGCCATCAAAACCTCTGGCCCAGATATGATTTATGTTCGTACCGTTGGTCTGCCACCAGACAACCATGGCGTTGCCGTCAGCATCCATAGCCACCTTCGGCACAGCCGCACCTAGGACATCATCATTCTCAAGCAAAGTCGGGGAAGCATCCCAATTGGTGCCATCAAAATAGTTGGCATAAAGGTTGTCCTTGGCTTCTTCCTGCGCCCAGACCACCACGGCCCGACCAGCGGCATCGATGGCAACTTCCGGTTCTGAAGAGTCGCCGGCTATGTTCTCAATTTGTTGCGGCGCCGCATCCCAGGCTGTTCCGTCATAATATCGCGCGTAGACATCATATACCGAGCCACCACCATCAACCTTAAAGACAGCCATGGCCGAACCGTCCCGATTCATGGCGATATTGGCAGCACAGGCCTCGCTATCAATGGACTCAATTTTCTGGGCATCGCCCGCCACACCGCCAGACCAACTTGCAGCGCTGTATCTGTTGACCCAGATGTTCTCACGCGTGCCGTCACTCTGCTGCCAGACAACCATTACATTGCCACTGCCGTCGATGTCCATTTGAGGATAGGTGGCGCTTCCCAGGTCTTCATTATCAATACGCTTGATGCCAAGCCAGCTTGTGCCGTCAAAAACATTGCCCCATAATTGGAAAGGTTGTCCAATGCCGGCATTCTTACTCCAGACTACAAAGGCCTCACCGTGGGCTCCCATCACAACTTTTATATCACCGCCCGATGGATCGACCACACTGCCGACATTATCGATGAGCTCATAGGGAGCCCAATCATCACCATTGAAGCTGGATGCAAAGATCTTATTATCACCGGATCTGCGCCAGACCGCCATGGCGGTACCATCTGCACTAATGGCAATATCATAGTTAGCGACATCTGCCGAATCATCATTTTCCACCAACTCGGCCGCCCCCCAGAACTTGGGCGTCTCCTGCGACGTATTATTATTCATCAGCGCCGCATAGGCCAGCCAGTTGTCATCATCCTCACTGCAGCCGACCAACAGCATACTGCACAGAATCAAAACAGTCCAATATGACAATGTTTTTGCTTTCAAAATAACCTCCGCGTAATCTTTGATTACAAAAGGATCGGAAGTCTATCTGAACATCTTGAGATACAACAAATGAGAGGAACTACTTGTTGCGCAGTTTACTCTTCAAGCGGCCCGGCAGCCAGAGGTCGCTCAGGCGACGGCCCTTCTCGGCCCGGGCCTGCTCGTCTGCGGTCAGGATGGCGGGATTGAGCTTGCTCTTAACCTTCATGTAGCCCATCCAGTCGATCTGAGTCAGCAGCTTCATGAGCGGCCCGCGCAGCGGCATGTAGAACGAGGTGGCAAAATCGATCAGATAGGGCTGGCCGTCCGCATCGATGCCGTAGTTGCGGCGGTTGCGCAGATCGAGATGCACAACGCCGCGCCGATGCATAGCCTCAATCAGCTCTTCAAGTTCGTCGAAGTATTCACGCCCGGGCGTGATGGCCGTCTCGCGCAGATTCTCGCCGCCCATGTAGCTAGTCACCAGGGTACAGCGGTCCTTGGCCGGGTGCAGCGCCGGAATGCCTTTGACGCCCTGCAGCCTGGAGTAGATCAGACTCTCCCAGCCCACCAGCAGACGGCCAAGCAGGCGCACGCTCCATTTACGCCGGGTGTAACTCTTCTCGACCACCTGAATGCCATTGAGTTCCTTGAGGACCACATCCGGTCCGTAGGGCCTCGGCTTCTTGAGCACAACCTCACTCATCGCCGCTCTCTGTGATGGCAGCGGAAATCCGCCGCACCGAAACGGGCACCGGCAGACCGCGGTCATCAATGGTGGCGTTGCCGCTCAGATAGGTCAGATCCTCCCCGACGGTACAGCGGGCGCTCATGCGCTCATTGACCAGCTGGATGGAGCCGTCCTCGTTGACACTGAACAGCAAGCCTTCGGTCAGCGCCTCGGTGGAGGTGAGGCTGCGCCCCTGACTGTCCACCTCAATCTCAGCGGTCAGCGAACTGTCGCTGTAATGCACAAACACCAGCCAGCGGCCTTCAAACTGGCTGCCGGGCATGGGCACCTCGCTGATGACAACCTGCTTCTGCTTGACCGGGGCCATAACCTTGATCTCGGGCAGCACTGTAGCGGCCTCATCCTTGCCGCAGCCGCACAGCCAGATGGCAATCATCATCGCTCTTAAAATAAACTTTCGCATCTTCTCTCCATAATGCGCATTTCTGCCTGAGGGTTACTGATTTTAATTGCCCTCGTCAACCACCAATGCTACTGGTAAGCAATGATAATCAAAGGACGCGTTCGCTGGAACACCCGCGGTTTTGCCTTCATTCTAGGTGAAGATGACAACCCTGATGTATTTGTACCCCCCGGAGCTTTAGGCGGCGCCATGGACGGAGATCTGGTCGAGGTCAAGGCCAAACCCGACACCAAGGGCTACCGCGGCCGGGTAACCAAGGTTCTGGAACGCGGCGGCAACACGGTCAGCGGGCGCTATAAGCGCATGAAAAAGCACGGCGTGCTGGAGCCGATCGCACCCCTGCCCTACAAAATCATAATTCCCCACAGCCAGAGCGCCAAAGCCCAGAGCGGCGACATCATCAAGGTTTCCGTCGATGTGCCCAAGAAGGCCGGCCGGCAGCGGGTTCTGACCGGCAATGTGGAGCAGATTCTCAAATATCCGCCCCAGGCGCCCGACGACCTCAAAAATGTGGTCCTCAAGTTCGGCCTGCCCTGGCTCTTCAGAAAACCGATCCAGCAGGAGGCCAAACAGGCCGCCCGCATCAGCATGAAGGCCCAATTGAAGCAGCGCCGCGACCTGCGCCAGCGCGTGCTCTTTACCATCGACTCGCGCTCGGCGCGCGACTTTGACGATGCCATCGGCATTGAGAAGCTTGACGACGGCAACCGCCGCCTGACCGTGGCCATCGCCGATGTGGCCGAACTGGTGCAGGTTGACAGCCAGCTGGACCAGGAGGCCTACTCACGCGGTTTCTCCTGCTATTTCCCGGAAACCGCCATCCCCATGCTGCCCGAGGTGCTCTCAAACGGGGTCCTGAGCCTCAACCCCGATGAGGATCGCCTGGCCATGGTCTGCGAAATGATCCTGAGCCCGCGCGCCAAACTGATCAGCTGCGAGTGCTATGAGGCCGTGATCCGTTCGCATGCCCGCCTCTGCTATGAGGACGTGGGCCCCTTCCTGAAGAAGAAGGGCCGCTGCCCGGTCAAGAGCCGCCGCATCGGCGCCGACCTCAAGGAGCTGCACCGCCTCAGCCAGCACCTCTACAAACAGCGTCTGCGCCAGGGCAGCCTCGACCTCGACATGCCCGAAATCCGCGTTGTGCTGGATGATGACGGCCATGTCGACAAACTGACCCGCCGCGACCGCAACCCGGCCGAGCATCTGGTCGAAGAGGCCATGCTGCTGGCCAACCTCTGCACCTGCAAGTTCATGCAGGATCACAAGCTGCCCGTGCTCTACCGCATCCATGAGCGCCCCAACGAGGAGGACCTGCTGGCGCTGACCGACACCCTGCGTCAGATCGGCTTCGACGCCAAACTGATCGCGGACCTCGAAAAGGCCATCAAAAGAAACAAGGGACTCTTCAAGGCCATGCAGGCCATCGTGGACCGCGCCAAGGAGCTGCCGCTGAATGACTTCATCACCCAGCAGGTGCTGCGCTCCCTCAAGCAGGCCTGCTACGCCCCCGAAGATGCCGGCCACTTCGGCCTGGCCTTCACCGGCTACCTGCACTTCACCTCGCCCATCCGGCGCTACTCCGACCTGATCGTGCACCGCATCCTCAAGGAGTTTCTGCGGGGCGGCCCGCTCAACAGCAAGAGCCGCAAACGCTGGAACCGCTACCTCAAGGATGTGGCTCCCGAAATCTCCAAGCGCGAGCGCATCACCAACGAGGCCATGATGGAGGTCCAGTCCCACAAGGTGGCCGAGTACATGCACCGCCATCTGGGCGACACCTTCAAGGGCACCGTGACCTCCGTGCTCAACTTCGGCCTCTTTGTGCGCATTCCCGATCCGCCGGTGGACGGTCTGATCCCCATGGACGAACTCAATCCGAGCAAGATCACCGAGGGCAAGAGCGTTAAGATCAAAAAACGCACGCTCAAGCTTGGCGACCAGGTTGATGTTCTGGTGGCCCGCGTCGACCTTGAACGCGGCCAGATCGACCTGAGCCTGACATAAAAAAAGGGCCGCTCAAATGAGCGGCCCTTTCAGTTAAAACTTCTCAGCTGGCAGGCAGCAGATCCTTGGCCTTGACCACATAGTAGGCACTGAAGTGCGGAGCACTCTCGGGCGTAGCGATGATCTGATTGAGCAGCTGCTTGGCCTCTTCATGATTCTCCTTGGACTTGGTGGTCAGCAGAATCTCGGCCAGATAGTACATGGGGCCGGGGGTGCCCGGCAGCTCCGCATTGGCTTCGCGGATATAGGCGATAGCCTTGTCTCTGTCACGCATGAAGCCCGGCAGAACATTCCAGTAGGTTGCCAGGCCGATCATGGGGCCGCCGCCATCATAACGTTTATCCATCTCATAGGACTTTTCAAAGCTGGTCCGGATCTTGGTGGCCAGTCGCTCATGCAAAAGGGTCAGAACGCCAACCCCATTGGAAAGAGTTCCAGCCGAAAGGGCGTAAAAATAATACCCCTCGACTCCCTCGGGATTAATCTCAGAGGCTTTCTCGCCATGCAACATGCCGGCCCGGCCATGCTTGACCGCCAGATCCTTCCAGCCGTCCAGCTTGTAGACCACAGCCTTGTCGCCGTAAAAACGGTGGTAACGCGCCAGACGCCAGTGCACCTCATAGCTCTCGGGCTCGGCCTGCAGGGCCTTCTCATAGTAGACGTAGGCCTGCTCAAAGGCCTCGATGGTGTCGACATCCATCAGCGCATTACCCTTCTCCAGCAGCTCGTTGGCCACACCGCACAGGGGCAGCAGCAGCAAAGCCGCCAGAATCAGAAATCTCCTCAGCATAAAACCTCCTAGAATTTACTTTATTTTATAACATATATTACAGTTTCTACATGTCTGACAACCGTACAATTTAACGATGTTAACCAAATGAAAACCCGACCGGGCAACGCCTTTATCCACCTTGACACCCCCCGGTGGGTGGGCTACCTTCAGCTCAAATATGCGAGGTAAATATGAACCCTGTAAAAATCCGCAACATTGAAATCGGAACCGGCAAGCTGGCCCTGATTGCCGGCCCCTGCGTCATAGAATCACGTGAACATACCCGTTTCATGGCTGAAAATCTCAAGCAGATCTGCATGGACGCCGACGTGCCGTTTATATTCAAGGCCTCCTTTGACAAGGCCAACCGCTCATCCATCGAGGCCTACCGCGGCCCCGGTCTTGAGGAGGGCCTGGACATCCTGGCCGAGATCAAGCGCGACTTCGATGTGCCGGTAACCTCGGACGTGCATGAAACCTGGCAGATCGAGCCGGTCGCAAAGGTTCTGGACGTGATCCAGATCCCGGCCTTTCTCTGCCGCCAGACCGACCTGCTGCTGGCCGCCGGCCGCAGCGGCCTGCCCGTGACCGTCAAGAAGGGCCAGTTTCTGGCGCCCTGGGACATGGCCAACATCGTCAACAAGATCAAAACCACCGGCAACGATTCAATTATCCTGGCCGAGCGCGGCGCCTCCTTCGGCTACAACAACCTGGTCTGCGACATGCGCTCCCTGGGCATCATGCGCAGCCTAGGGACCCCGGTCATGCTGGACGTGACCCACAGCCTGCAGCTGCCCGGCGGCCAGGGCACCTCGTCCGGCGGCAACCGCGAGTTCATCGCGCCGCTGGCCAGAGCCGGCGTGGCCTTCGGCCTCGACCTGCTCTTCATGGAGATCCACGACAACCCCGAGAGGGCCCTCTGCGACGGCGCCAACTGCTTCAGCCTTAGCGACCTGGCCCAGCTGCTCAAACAGCTCAGGACCATTCAGGAGGCGATCTCATGAGCAACATCAGACTGCTGGTATTGGACGTGGACGGCGTCATGACCGACGGCAGCATCTACATCACCGATGCCGGTGAAGAGATCAAAGCCTTCAACTCCAAGGACGGCCACGGCATCAAACTCTTGATGCGCGGCGGCGTGGATGTGGCCATCATCACGGGGCGCAACTCCAGGGCCCTCAACCACCGGGTCAAAGACCTTGGCATCACCCACATGGTGCAGGGCTCCAAGGACAAGCGCCCGGCCCTGCTGGAGCTCTCAGACAAGCTCAATATCCCCACCACCGAAATGGCCTATATGGGCGACGACGTGGTGGATCTGCCGCCCATGTACCTCTGCGGTCTCAGAATCGCACCGGCCGACGCCCTGGAGCAGGTCAAGAAGCACTGCCACCTGATCACGACCCGCGAAGGCGGCCGCGGCGCCGTGCGCGAGGCCTGCGAATACATCCTCAAGCAGATCGGCAAGTATGACGAGGTCATGGCCCGTTATGAAATATAGCTGGATCGCGGTTGCCGTCATTCTGATCGGGGTTGTTTTTCTGGCCGTGGACCGGCCCGAGCCGGCCGAACGGCCTGCGGTGAAACCCGAAACCAAGCTCGTGCGCCTGGCCAAAGGCCTCAGCATGCAGGAGAACGATCTGACAAGCGGCGACAAGCTCCAGATCTCGGCCACACAGCTGACCGAAACGGCCGACAACCTGGTCAAACTGGAAAATTTCACCCTGACCCAGAACAGAGAGACCACCATCAGCGGTCAAGACGCCGTCTATGATACTGCCGACGGCATTATCACCATCAACGGCCCGCTCAAGATTGACGGCGTCGACGGCCTGAGCGCCGACATGGACGGCCTGGTCTGGGACCGCAAGAGCGGTGAAGCCCAAACCACACAGCCGGTCTCGGCCCAGAACGGCAGCAGCCTGATCACGGCCAGCCGGGCCGAATTTCATGACAATTTTAAAGAGATCTCCTTTGTAGGAAACGTAAATGCGAAGATTAATAACACTTATTTTAATCCTTAATCTCACAATTTGTGGCCCAATTTTTGCTGAGGCGCTCAAGAATCCAAATGGCGCTGACGATATACTGGACATAACCTCTGACCGGCTGGATGTTGCAGAGGGCAAAGCCGTTTTTACAGGCAACGTTGTCGCCACCAAGGGCGACATGGTCATTAAAGCAGGCAGTTTGACCCTCTACTTCAAAGGCCCGGACAAGCAGGTTAGCAGGCTCACGGCACAGACCAAGGTGCACATGACCTGGCAGGATAAAGAGGCCTGGTGTGATCGGGCCGATTATATGATGGATGAGGAGCAGATGACCTTGACGGGCAATGTCACCATTATCAGAGGAGAAGAGAAGCTGAGCGGCAACAAGGTTTTTGTCGACACGGCTAAAGATCGCCAGATCGTTGAAGGTCAGGGCGGACGCGTGAAGATTCGCGTAAACACGGAACAGGAATCCAGTATCTTTCAATGGAAGAAATAGTACTCAGAGCCAGTAACCTTGAGAAGAGTTACGGCAAAGCACACATCATAAAGGGCCTCGACATCGAGTGCCGTACCGGTGAGATCATCGGCCTGCTGGGACCCAACGGTGCCGGCAAGACCACAACCTTCTATATGGTGGTCGGCCTGATCAGACCCGACAAGGGCAATGTCCAGCTGGGCGAAACCGACATCACCGGCCTCGACCTGGCCGGCAGAGCCCTGCAGGGCATCGGCTACCTGCCCCAGGAGGCCTCGATCTTCAGAGGCTTGAGCGTCGAGGAGAACATCACCGTGCCGCTGGAGGCCCGCGGATTCAAAGGCTCCAAGCTCAAGAACCGCCGCGACGAGATCATCGCCGACTTCGGCCTTGACCGCGTGCGCCACAGCAAGGGCATCTCGCTCTCGGGCGGCGAGCGCCGCCGGGTCGAGATCGCCAGGGCCATGGCCCTGGACCCCAAGTACCTGCTGCTGGACGAGCCCTTTGCCGGCATCGACCCGATCACGGTCTCCGACATTCAGGAGATGATCGTGGAGCTGGTCAAGGGCGGCATCGGCGTCATCATCACCGACCACAACGTCAAGGAGACCCTCAAGATCTGCAACCGCGCCTACATCATCCATAAGGGCAAGGTTATCGAAGAGGGCGCCCCCGAAGATGTAGTGGCCAATGAGATGGTTAAAGAGATCTACGTCGGCAACGACTTTACACTAAACTAAGAGGAGATTTGATGGCCCTGGAACTTAAACAACATCTGAAGATGGCGCAACAGCTTGTCATGACGCCCCAGCTTCAGCAAGCCATTAAGCTTCTGCAACTATCCCGCCTCGAGCTGGCAGAGTACATTGCCGACGAGCTGGAATCCAACCCCCTGCTGGAGATTGAAACCCCCAACAGCGAGGAGCAGGCCAAGGAGAGCAGCGCCGAAGAGAGCGAAGAGCTCAAGCAGCGCTGGGACTCCTACCTGGAAACCTACGGCCAGGACAACACGCCCTACTATGAAGATGACGAGCGCCCCTCGCTGGAGTCGACCACCAGCAAGGCCGAAGGCCTGGTGGATCATCTGCTCTGGCAGATCAGAATGCATGATTTTGATCAGGAAGAGCTCGAAGTGGCCATCTTCATGATCGGCAACCTGGACCACAACGGCTTCTTCACCCTGGACTACGAAACCGTCAAGGAGAACTTTCCCGAAATCAGCGAGGACAGCTTCGAGTACATTCTGGAAGAGATCCAGACCTTTGACCCGCCCGGCATCGCGGCCCGCGACCTCAAGGACTGCCTGCAGATCCAGGCGCGCGCCCTGGGCCTCAAAGACAGCCTGGTCTGGCAGATCATCGAGACCCACCTGCAGGATCTGCAGACCAAAAACTACGACAAGATCGCCCATGAACTGGATGCCACGGTTGAAGAGGTGGCCTGCGCCGCCCAGATCATAATCAACATGGAGCCGCGCCCGGCGCGCGACTTCACCGACGAGCCGCCCCAGTATGTGGTGCCGGACATCTATGTGGTCAAGCTGGACGGCGAGTTTCATGTGGTGCTCAACGAGGAGGACATCCCCAATCTCAACCTCAGCAACGAGTACCGCAAGATGCTTGAAAATGACGGCACCGGCAAGATGGCCAAAGACTATCTTGGTGAACGGCTGAAGAGCGCCCAGTGGCTGCTCAAGAGCATCCAGCAGCGCCAGAACACGCTCTGCAAGGTTACCGAGAGCATCGTCAAATTCCAGCGCGAATTTTTCGAAAAGGGTATCAAGAACCTCAAACCGCTGGTCCTGCGCGATGTGGCCGATGATGTGGGCATGCATGAATCCACCATCAGCCGCGTGACATCCAACAAGTACATGCATACACCCCAGGGCACATTTGAGCTCAAGTACTTCTTCAACAGCGGCATCTCCAAGAGCGACGGCAGCTTCGTGGCCTCCCAGAGCGTCAAGAACGAGATTGAGAAGATCGTCAAGGAAGAGGATACCCGCAAACCCCTAAGCGACCAGGCCATCGCCACGGAGCTTAAAAAACGAGGCATTAACATTGCTCGACGGACGGTTGCCAAGTACCGCGAGCTGTTAGGCATTCTTCCTTCCAACCGCAGGAAGAAGCATTATTAATATATAATAAATAAAGTAACAAAGGAGATTTTATGCACGTAAACATTACCTTTAAGAACATGGATGCAACTGAACCCCTCAAGGATTACGTCACAAAGAGACTTTCCAAGATGGACAAATATATCGACCGGCCCACCGAAGCCAGCGTTGTACTCTCCGTGGAGAAGATTCGCCACAAAGCCGAAGTCACCATCAATGCCGACCGCCACAAGATCAACGCCATCGAGGAAACCGAGGACATGTACTCATCCATCGATCTGGTAATGGACAAACTGGAGCGTCAGATCAAGAAGCACAAAGAGAAGGTCCAGAGCCACAAGGGTGGCCCCAAGAGCTCCGCAGAACCCATCGAGGCCGAGATCAGCCCGGCGCCGCGCATCGTGCGTGAAACCGCTTACGACGTCAAGCCCATGAGCGTTGAAGAGGCCGCCATGCAGATGGATGTGACCGGCAGGACCTTCCTGATTTTCCAGAATACCGATTCAGACAGCATGAATATTCTCTACAGAAGAGATGACGGAGACATTGGACTGGTTGAGCCTACTGTATGAAAATTGAGAACATCCTGAGGCCTGACTGTGTCATCACCGACATTCAGGCCTCTACCAAGAAAGATATATTAACCGAACTGGCACGGCCACTCGCCGAGTTGTATGATATCAACCTCAGCGAGATGGTCAGTGTCCTGCTCAGCCGCGAGAAACTCGGCAGCACCGGCATTGGTGACGGTGTTGCCATCCCTCACGGCAAGATCAGCGGCTTGACCTCGATCGCTGCGGCGGTGGGCATCAGCCGCGAAGGGCTCAAGTTTGACGCCCTGGACGGCGAACCCTGCCACATCTTCTTCCTGCTGGTAGCCCCCGGCGACTCGATCAGCGGCCATCTCAAGGCCCTGGCGCGCGCCTCGATGCTGCTGAAGCACAAGGCCCTCAGGCAGGAACTGATTGACGCTGAAACCCCGGCCGACCTCTATCAGGCCATTTTAAGACAGGACAGTCAACTCGACAGCTGAACAGCTGTCGGGTTGAATCACCCCTTTCAGATTTTCATCTAATAAGTTAAGGGCTTGTTTTATTCAAATGAGACAATATTCTAGCATGTAAGCCTATCAGCAAGACCCAGGCCCGGAGGTCGCTTATGAGCAAATTGATAGCAACCTGCTTATCGCTACTGTTTCTCAGCCTGGCGGTTATAATTTTTTCGCCGCATACCGAAGTGGTCGGCCGAATCAACATCAACACCGCTTCCCTGAACGAGCTGAAACTTCTGCCCTGCCTGGACAGCCAGACCGCCGGCAATATCGTGGCCTTCAGAGAACACAACGGACCCTTCAGCAAGATTGACGACCTGCTGCTGATCAAGGGCATCACCAGCAGCAGCCTCCTCAGGATGCAGCCCCTGATCACCCTGGATGGCGACACCCACCTGATAGAGGTCCAGACCAGCATCAACCCCTTTGTCAGCATTCTTGACGACGCCTACAGCTCCAGCTTCATGCGCTGCATTCACCGGCCGGTGGCCCCCTAAAGCGCCCTAGCTCTCAGACTGGTAGCGATTGGCGTAGAGATAGCGACCATAGACACCGGAATAGGCTGTAAAGTCATCATCCTCGGGCGCGGCATCAATAATTGAGGCAAACCCCACCAGCTTGGCGTCAAAATCATCCACCATATGCAGGAAGATGGCCTCCTTGCTCATGGGCACCTTGGGTGAACCGAACTCCAGCTCCCCGTGATGGGCCAGAATAAGGTGCAGCAGCTGCAGGCGCAGCTCCTCGGGGAAGCCGTCTATCTTCTCGATCTCACGGTCGGCCATATGGCTCGAAAGGTAGAGGTGGCCAACCAGACGACCCATGGCCGTCATCTCGACCACCCGATCAGACGTGTACTCATGGATCTTGCCGATATCATGCAGCAGGGCCCCGGCAATCAGCAGGTCGCGGTTAAGATTCATATGCGCATAAACCGGCAGCAGCGAATCGATAATCTTGAGCATGTAGAGGGTGTGCTCCTGCAGACCGCCCAGATAGTTGTGATGGATACCCTTGGCCGCCGGCGAACGGCGGAAGCTGGCCTTCAACTCCTCATCCCCAAACAGAGCATCAAGCAACTGCCTGAGGTGTCTATCTTTAACGCTGGCCACAAAGTCCAGGATCTCTGCCAGCATCTCATCCATGCCCAGCCTGGAGCTGGGCAGCAGATCTGAGAGTTCAACCTCGGACTCAGCCACCAGCACGATGCGGTCGACCTTGACCTGCAAGAGTCCGTTGAAGGAGTCGACGTTGCCGCGCACCCCGACCACGCTGCCGGCCTCGATGATGCTCAGCTGCTCCTCAACATTGTCCCAGAGCATGGCGCCGATCTCGCCGGTCCTGTCCATCAAGGTCAGCTTACCATAGGGCTTGCCATTGCGGGCGGTCATCACCCGACGCTCACCCACCATAAATACTGCTTTAATTCTCTCGCCATCCGAAAGTTCGTTGATAAAAGATCCCTTGGGTATCATGTGTGCTCCTAAAGTATGTAACGGCTCAAATCATCGGCCTGCATAATCGGCCCCAGACGCTCTTTAACATAAGCGGCGTCAATGGTATAGGCTCCCGAGATATCAGAGGCGGTGAAGGAGATCTCCTCCAGCAATTTCTCCAGCACGGTGTGCAGGCGCCGGGCCCCGATATTTTCTGTATTTTCATTAATATACTCAGCAATCACGGCAATCTCGTCGATGGCGTCATCTTTAATCTCCAGCTCGACACCCTCGGTCTTGAGCAGGGCCTTGTACTGCTTGATCAAAGCGTTTTTAGGCTCGGTCAGAATGCGCACAAAATCATCCCTGGTCAGGGCATCGAGCTCCTCGCGGATCGGGAAGCGTCCCTGCAGCTCGGGAATCAGATCAGACGGCTTGGCCAGATGGAAGGCGCCGGCACCCACAAAGAGGATGTGGTCGGTGCGCACCGGTCCGAATTTGGTATTGACCGTGGTACCCTCCACAATGGGCAGCAGATCGCGCTGGACGCCCTCGCGGGAGACATCCGGCCCGTGCCCAGCCTCGCGGCCGGCCACCTTGTCCAGCTCATCCACAAAGACGATACCGGAATTTTCGACCCGGTCGCGGGCCTCCTGGCTGACCTTGTCCATGTCCACCAGGCGGGCGGCCTCCTGATCGATCAGCAGCGCATAGGCATCCTTGACCTTCATCTTGCGGCGGTGGGTCTTCTTGGGCATGATGTTGGAGAACATATCCTTGAAATCGATGCCCATCTCCTCCATACCCTGGCCCGAGAAGATCTCGATGGCCGGCATGGAGGTCTCGGGACTCTCAACCTCGATGATACGCTCATCCAGCGAACCCTGACGCAGCATCTCGCGCAGCTTCTCACGGGATGAGGTGTTGCTCTCATCCTTGCTGAGCGGCATCAAAGCGTCCAGCACCCGGTCCTCGGCCAGCTCCTCGGCCTTGGGACGCACCTTCTCCTGCTCCTCGGCCTGAACCATCTGGATGCCGGTGCGCATCAGATCGCGCACAATCGACTCCACATCGCGGCCCACATAACCGACCTCGGTGAACTTGGAGGCCTCAACCTTGACAAAGGGCGCCTTGGATAGTTTGGCCAGGCGTCTGGCGATCTCGGTCTTGCCGACGCCCGTGGGCCCGATCAGGATGATGTTCTTGGGGTAGATGTCATCGCGCATATCCTCGTCGACCCGCTGGCGGCGCCAGCGGTTGCGTAAAGCGATGGCCACGGCCTTCTTGGCGCGGCCCTGGCCGATGATGTAGCGATCCAGTTCCGAGACGATCTCACGCGGGGTAAAGTTTTCCATCAGAGTTCCTCAAAGATAATGTTCTTGTTTGTATAGATGCAGAGATCGGCGGCGATATCCATGGACTTGGCCGCAATCTCATGCGCATCCAGATCGGAGTAGCGGGCCAGGGCCTTGGCCGCGGCCACGGCATAGTTGCCGCCCGAACCGATGGCGCAGACCGTGTCGTCAGGTTCGATCACGTCGCCGGCACCCGAAAGCACAAAGGTCTTCTCATTGTCGGCCACAATCATAAGGGCCTCAAGCTTGCGCAGAACCTTGTCGCTGCGCCAGTCCTTGCCCATCTCCACGGCGGCGCGGGTCAGATTGCCGCGGTAGCTGTTGAGCTTGCCCTCGAAGCGCTCAAAGAGGGTGAATGCATCGGCGGTGGAGCCGGCAAAACCGGCCAGAATCTTGTCATCAAATATTTTGCGGACCTTCTTGGTGTTGGCCTTGAGCACAACGCTGCCCATGGTGGCCTGGCCGTCGCCGGCCAGCACAACCTTGTCATCCCTGCGCACACACAGAATGGTCGTTCCCTTGATTATCTCCATTATTCCTCCTTAGCCTTAGGGTGCGATTTATCATATACTTCCATCAACTTGTCCAGTGTAACATGGGTGTAGCGCTGGGTGGTCGAGAGGCTCGAATGACCCAGCAGGGCCTGAATGCTGCGCAGATCGGCCCCGCCATCCAGCATGTGGGTGGCAAAGGTGTGCCGGATCACATGGGGCGAGACGTGGCGGCTGGGCAGTACGCTCTCGGACCAGTTGTAGACGATCTGCCGGATACTGCGCGCACTCAGCCGGCCGCCGCGCCGGTTCAGAAAGAGCGGCTCCCGGCAGTAGATCGGATCATCAATGCCGCGCAGGGCCAGATAGTCAGCCACGGCCCTCTCGGCGCGCCGGCCGATGGGCACCATGCGCTCCTTGGAGCCCTTGCCCATGACCCGGATAAAACCGCTGCCCCGGTCAAGATCGCAGCAATCCATCTTCTCCAGCTCACCCACCCGGATGCCGGCCGAATAGAGCAGCTCCAGCACGGCCCTGTCGCGCACATCGGCCGTGGCATCGATCAGATCGGCGATCTCCTCGGGCGCCAGAAAGTTGGGCAGGTCACTATCAACCTTGAGCGAACGGATGTGGGCAAAGGGATTGTGCTCCAGCTCGCTGCGGCTGATCACAAAATCATAGAAACCCCTGATGGCGCTCAGGCGGCGGTTGATGGAGGCCTTGGCATAACGGCCGTGCAGATGCATCATGTAGGAGCGCACCTGCAGCCGGTCGGGCAGATCGATCTCGCGCTGCTTCAAAAAGTTAAGCAGATCCTCGATGTCGCCCACATAGGCCCGGTAGGTCTCCTCTGAGAGTCCCTTCTGGTCCAGCAGAAATATCTTGTAACTCTCAAAGAGAGCCCCACTCCCGTTCATGCAGCTATCTTAGGAGCTCGGGCCAAAAACTTCAACCAAAGCCTAAATTTCTCGACAATGAATCGCCATTCAATTATGCTGATGGCATTGAAATGTTGATTAAGGAGGATAAGATGAACGATGTTGTCATAGTCAGCGCAGCCCGCACCGCCGTGGGTGCCTTCGGCGGCGCCCTCAAGGATATCCCGGCCAAAGAGCTGGGCGCACTTGTAATCAAAGAGGTTCTCAAAAAGGCCGGCCTGCGCCCAGTGATGCCGGCCGCCGAAGATGACGGCCCCGACAAGTGCCGTGCCGGGCTCTGCGAACTGGAAGAAAAATATTATAACTGGGACGATAACCTTGATGAGATCGCCGTCGATGAGGTCATCATGGGCAACGTCCTGACCGCCGGCCAGGGCCAGAACCCGGCCCGCCAGGCCAGCATCATGGCCGGCCTGCCCAAGGAGACGGCCGCCCTGACCATCAACAAGGTCTGCGCCTCGGGCCTCAAGGCGATCGCCCTGGCCGCCGCCAGCATCCGCTCCGGCGAAGCCGAGGTCATCATCGCCGGCGGCATGGAGAACATGAGCATGGTGCCCTACGCCCTGCCGGACGCCCGCTGGGGGGCCCGCATGGATATGCCGTTTGGCCAGACCACCGACCTGATGGTCTTTGACGGGCTCTATGAGATCTTCTACGGCTACCACATGGGCATCACCGCCGAGAACATCGCCGAGCGCTACAACATCAGCCGCCAGGCGCAGGATGAGCTGAGTGTCGAGAGCCACGCCCGCGCCCTGGCAGCCATGCAGCAGGCCCACTTCAAAGCCCAGATCGTGCCGGTCAAAATCCCCCAGCGCAAGGGCGAGCCGCTTCTATTCGATAGCGATGAGCGCCCCATGCAGACCTCCCTCGAGAAGATGACCAAACTGCGCACGGTCTTCAAGAAGGACGGCACGGTCACGGCCGGCAACGCCTCGGGCATCAATGACGCGGCCGCGGCCCTGCTCATGATGAGCGCGAAAAAGGCCAACGAGCTGGGCCTCAAACCGCTGGCCAGGATCAGAGGGGCGGCCATGGGCGGCGTCGATCCGGCCTTCATGGGCCTGGGCCCCATCCCGGCCACCCGCAAGCTGCTGCGCAGCAGCGGCACGTCAATTAAGGACTACGGCCTCTTCGAGCTCAACGAGGCCTTTGCCTCCCAGGCCATCGCCTGCATGCAGGAGCTCGAGATCGACCCGGAGATCACCAATGTCTGCGGCTCCGGCATCTCCATCGGCCACCCCATCGGCTGCACCGGCGCCCGCATCGTGATCAACCTGATCCACGAGATGCAGCAGCGAAGCGTCGAGCTGGGCCTGGCCAGCCTCTGCATCGGCGGCGGCATGGGCATGTCCCTGGCCGTTGAGGCTGTCTAGATATAAAACGGGGGAACTCAAGGAGTTCCCCCGCCTGCATTAACAATCGTTAATAGTCTAAATCTTCTGTACCATTCTCAGTTAAATACCACACAATAAGAAATATTGACAATCCTTAATGCTATAGTTATTAATCTGGGACAATATTTACCATCGGCGCAAAAGAATCGCCGCAGCTACGAGGAGGATTTAATGCAGGCACGCAAGATCGCAACACTACTGGGACTACTCTTTTTCATCATGGCGCCATCGGCCCACGCCAGCTGGTCATTCTTCGACCACTACCGCATCGACGATGACGAGGTGGTCAACTTCTACCCCACCCACGCCTACTTTGAAGATGGCCGCTGGGTCCTGACCATCGAGGGCCGCATCTTCGAGCCCACCAACGACCAGTTCCTGATCGACACCGTCATCGGCGGCTTCGAGCTCATATTTGACGACGAGGTCAGCGACCCTAACGAGTTCTGGTTCCGCATCCACGAGATGGCGGCCGACAACGAGAGCCGCGAAAGGGTCAAGATCAGACTGGGCAGCCGCACCTACACCCTACCGCGCTCCAACGACGGCGGGCGCATCTCCGGCAAGATCTATCTCAGTCAGGCCGAGGTTAACCGCCTCGACATCGACGCCCTGGGCTGGACCAGCTACTACGCAACCAGCATCGACGACCGCAGCTTCGAGGGCCGGGTCCGCCTGATCGAGCCCTACGGCCTGAGCGTCATCTCCGACATCGACGACACGGTCAAGATCTCCGAGGTATTTGAGGGCAACACCACCCTGATCAGAAACACCTTCAACAAGCCCGCAATCGCCACCCCGGGCATGGTTGATTTCTATTCAAGCATGGCCGCCGAAGGCGCCACCTTCCACTACCTTTCGGGCAGCCCCTGGCAGATCTACAACTTCCTCTATGAGTTCATCCTCGAGAGCGGCCTGCCCGAAGGCACCATGCGCCTCAAGGAGTTCCAGATCAACCCGACCTCGTCGGCCCTCTGGAGCTTCGTCGAGTCCGGCTCAACCGTGCCCCACAAGCAGAGCTACATCCAGACCCTCATGAGCGACTACCCCGAGCGCGACTTCATCCTGATCGGCGACTCCGGTGAGCATGACCCGGCCATCTACGCCTGGGCCAACGAGCAGTTTCCGGGCCAGGTCAAAGAGGTCCTCATCCGTCACGTACCCAGCAAGGAGCACGGCTGGCAGAGTCAGGAGGAGATCGCCGCCCTCTTCGGTGACGACAGCGACATGGTTCACTTCATCGATATGGAGACCGGCGAAATTCAGTAAAACTTACACAGGGAGACCATCACGGTCTCCCTTTTGCTCTGCCTACCCAGAGCAACCAGAGATAACCCGCCACACCCGACAGCAGCGAGGCCGCAAAGATACCGGTCTTGGCCATGTTGAGGACCTCATGCTGACCGGGGAAGGATAATTCGGCGATGAAGATCGACATGGTGAAGCCGATGCCACCCAGCAGGCCCATGCCGATGACATGCTGCATATTGACGTCGTCGGGCAGCTTGGCGATGCCGATTCTGACGGCCAGCCAGGAGAAACCGGCGATGCCGATCAGCTTACCGAAGAAGAGGCCGCAGATGATGCCGCGGGTCACGGAGTGACTGAAGGCCTGGCCCAGGGAGTCGAGATCCAGGGGAATGCCGGCATTGGCCAGGGCGAAGAGCGGAATGATCATGAGGGCCACCGGCAGATGCATGGCCTCTTCGAGGCGCTGCAGGGGCGACTCCACCAGCTTAAGCTGGTGACGCATGGCCGTCAGCAGCGACTCCTGCTGCTCATCGATGTGGATGTCATCGTGATAACCGGGACAGGACTCAAAACGTTCCATCAGGCCCTGCATGTGGCGCGCAAAACGTTTGCCGGTATAGCGCGCCCTAGCCGGCACAAAGAAGGCCACCAGCACGCCGGCCACGGTGGCATGCACGCCCGAGAAGAGCAGGGCCAGCCAGAGCAGCAGCCCCATGAAGAAGTAGGGCAGCACGCGCCGCACGCCGCTGAGGTTGAAGATGAAGAGCACCAGCAGCAGGAAGCCGGCAACCCCCAGGGCCACCAGATTGATGCTGGAAGTGTAGAAGAGCGCGATCACCAGCACGGCCCCCAGGTCATCCACAATGGCCAGGGCCACCAGCAGCACCGAGAGCCCCTTGGGCGCCCGGGTGCCCAGCAGCACCAGCAGACCGACGCAGAAGGCGATATCGGTGGCCATGGGGATGCCCCAGCCGTCGATGAAGGGGGTGCCCTGGTTAATGGCGCTGAAGATCAGAGCCGGCATGAGCATGCCGCCGAGGGCGCCGATCACCGGCAGAGCCGCGGCCCGCAGGTCGGCCAGTTCGCCGATCAGCACCTCGCGCTTGATCTCAAGCCCCACCACGAAGAAAAAGAAGACCATCAGGAACTCATTGATCCACTCCACCAGCGGCAGGCTCAGGCTGAACTTACCAAAACCAATGGCAATCGGAATCTCAAGCACATGCAGATAGCTCTGCGCCAGGGCCGTGTTGGCCAGGATCAGGGCCAGCACGACTGCGCCCAGCAGGGCGATGCCGCTGGTGGTCTCCTGATGGATATACTCCTCAAAGGGGGTGCGCATCTTTTCGCGCTTAATCTCCAGGGGGTAGAGGAACTGGCCGTCCTCGAACGGATTGTCTTTATGCATTATATCTCTCCTGCTTTCTGATTGGTTTCATCTTTATGGTCGCCGCCGCAACATTTCAAGTTTCACAGTATGAGAATGTTATCGGAAGAAATCATATTTTCCGCAGCCTGCAATTTATAGTATTGGCGGCAAATTCAACCAAAGCAAGCATACTACCCATAGTACCTAAAGATTAAAAAGCCTACCACCGATAGTAGGTTTATCTGTTTTAGAACTTGACAACGGCACTTGATGTTAATAATTACGTTTACCATTAAGTATTTTACCAAGAAAGAGGAGGTTTCAATGAGCAAGGTTTATCAGGAGTTCATCTACAAACGCACCTACAGCCGCTACATCGACGATCAGGAGCGCCGCGAAACGTGGGACGAGACCGTCAGCCGCTACGAGCAGTTCTTCCAATCACGCGTGCCCAACGACCAGCGGCTGGAGTTCAAGTCTGCAATCGAAGCCGTCAAGCGCATGGAGGTCATGCCCAGCATGCGCGCCCTCTGGACCGCCGGCGAGGCCCTGGAGCGCGAAAATGTCTGCGGTTTCAACTGCTCCTATCTGACCATCGACAACCCGCGCGCCTTTGCCGAGGTGGCCTACATCCTGATGTGCGGCGCCGGCGTCGGCTTCTCGGTCGAGCGCCAGTATGTCAACCAGCTGCCCAAAGTTCCCGAGAGCCTGGTGCAGGGCGACAAGCCGATTGTCTTCGCCGACAGCAAGCTGGGCTGGGCCGAGGGCCTCAACCAGTATGTGGGTGCCCTCTACAAGGGCTACTACCGCCCCTACGACCTGAGCAGAATCCGCCCGAAGGGTGCGCGCCTCAAGACCTTCGGCGGCCGCGCCTCCGGGCCCGAGCCCCTCAAGCAGCTCTTGGAGTTCACCTTCCAGCTCTTCAACGCGGCCCGCGGCCGGCGCTTAAACAGCCTCGAGTGCCACGACCTGGTCTGCATGATCGCCAACATCGTGGTCGTGGGCGGGGTGCGCCGCTCGGCCACCATCAGCCTCTCCAACCCCTCCGACACCCGCATGGCCCACGCCAAGGACGGCGAATTCTGGAAGACCAACCCCCACCGCATGCTGGCCAACAACTCGATCGCCTACACCGAGAAACCCGACGCGGCCACCTTCATGGATGAGTGGCTCAATCTGATGCGTTCCAACAGCGGCGAGCGCGGCATCTTCAACCGCGAGAGCGCCAGCTTCATCGCCGGACTCAGCGGCCGCCGCGACGTGGGCCACGAGTTCGGCTGCAACCCCTGCAGCGAGATCATATTGAGACCCTACCAGTTCTGCAACCTGAGCGAGGTGGTGGTGCGCGAGGGCGACGACCTCAAAACTCTGAAGCGCAAGGTGCGCCAGGCCACCATCCTCGGCATCCTACAATCCACCCTGACCGACTTCAACTTCCTCAACAAGAAGTGGAAGGAGAATACTGAAGAGGAGCGCCTGCTGGGCGTCAGCCTGACCGGCCTGCGCGACCACAAAGTGCTGGGCCGGCAGAGCGAACAGGCCGAAAATTTCCTCAAGGCCATGAAACAGGAGGCGCTTCTGACCGCTGAAGAGTGGAGCAAAGCGCTTGATATCAACATGCCGGCCGCCATCACCTGCGTCAAACCCAGCGGCACCGTCTCCCAGCTGGTGGAGTGCGCCAGCGGCCTGCACCCGCGCTACAGCCCCTACTACATCCGCCGGGTGCGCGTGGCGGCCAACGACCCCATCGCCACCCTGCTGGAGGAGAGTGGTCTGGACTTTGAACCCGAAGTGGGCCAGACGCGCGAAAACTGCTCCACCAAGGTCTACAGCTTCCCGATCAAGTCACCCGAGAGCGCGGTCATGCGCGACCAGGCTAGCGCCATGGAGCAGCTGGAGTACTGGAAGATGCTGCAGGTCCAGTGGTGCGAACAGAAACCATCCTGCACCATCTATGTCAAACCCGACGAGTGGATCGAGGTGGGCGCCTGGATCTTCAAGAACTGGGACTATGTCAGCGGCATCAGCTTCCTGCCCCATGACGGCGGGGTCTACCAGCTGGCCCCCTACCAGGAGATCTCCGCCCAGCAGTATGAGGAGCTCCGGGCCAAGCTGCCTGCGATCGACTTTGAAAAACTGACCGTTTACGAAAAAGAGGATCACACCAAGGGTGGCCAGGAGCTGGCCTGCGCCGGGGGGAGCTGCGAACTGCACTGAACACCCACCTGACCCGTCAACATCAACGGGGGATCGTCAGATCCCCCACCCCTCTCAAAAGCTAAATGACTTTGATATGATAATTTAGTATCCTGTTTTAACTATTAGAATCAGGCGGTGTTTAATTATGCATATAATTCCCACGTCAATATTTATTATATCTTATCTTTTAATTATCTATGGCTGCATCACCAACAAACTCAAACTTGCCACCACCTTTGGCATACTGATTTTGGCATTTTATCCAACAGTTGCCGGATTAGTATATCTATATGCATTTCCTGGCATAGTCAGCAGCGGCCCTATTCACCCAAGCATCCCACTTACTATTGCATTTATGACAATTATTACCGCTCTTACCCTATGGACACCTTTAGAAAAGAATTTACCGGCAATATCGAACGAGAAGCCCACTCTTTCCAGATGGTTACTTATTCTTCTAGGCATCACATTTAATTGGCTAGGGATTGCGCTATGCTTCATATGCTGGCTTAAGCCACACCTTTTGGCACTGAATGCACCATCTCCACTACTCGGCATAATCTCTTACAATATTTTTACTGCAATCAACGCCGTACTTTTCTATCTAGCATCTAACCAAAACAGTGAAGCTCGCCCAGATCTTACAAGGAAAATAATTCTTCTACTGATAGTATTTATTTTGGGCGGAACCAGCTGGCCAGTTTCAATGTTCCTTATCTATGCATTCCCTATAGAACCCAAAATTGCATATCCAACAGAAGCTGCATTAGGCTTCCTCGCCAATCTAACATGGGCAGTTCTCCTATTAGCAATTTACAGAAAATCCCTGCCTATAGATCTGTCTACAGCAGAAGAGTAAGCCCACAACATCTTCAAAAATTTTCCGGAGAGGTTTGGGGAACCGCTTTTATAAAAGGGGTTCCCCAAGGTTTCCTAAGCGCAGCGCTCCAGCCCGCCCAGCTTCTCAAAGATCTCCAGCGTGGTGGCAGCTTGGTTGAGGGTGTAGATGTGAATGCCGTCAACATTGTGATCGAGCAGGCCGCGGATCTGCTCAGCGGCCCAGTGCGTGCCAACGGCCCGGACCTGCTCCGGTTCCCGGGCGCGCTGGACGGCCTTCAGCAGGGCTGCCGGAAAGTTGCAGCGGCCGGCCAGCTCGGCCATGCGCAGCAGGCCCTTGTGGGAGGTGATGGGCATGATGCCGACGTAGATCGGCACCTCGATGCCCAGCAGGCGGCACTGCCGGATGAAATCCAGGATGATATAGTTGTCAAAACAGAGCTGGGTCACGATGAAGTCGGCACCCGCATCAACCTTGGCCTTCAAATACTCCAGATCCCTGAGCCGGTTGGGGGTGGCCGGATGGCCGTCCGGATAGGCCGCCACGCCGCTTCTGAAGTGGGGATAGTTCTCACGGATATGGTGCACCAGATCAGATGCATACTCAAAGTGGCCGTCACCCTCCCAAGGCTTGTCGCCGCGCAGGGCCATGATGCTGCCGATGCCGGCCTGCGCATAGGCCGCCAGCTGCGCATCGATCTGAGCCCGGCTGGCGCCGCGGCAGGTCAGATGGGCGGTGACACTCTGGCCGCGCCCGCTCAGATAGGCGGCGGCACTGACAGTGCTCTCACGGTTGCTGCCGCCGGCGCCGCAGGTCATGCTGACCCAGTCGGGACTCAACAACTGCAGCTTGGCCAGTTCGCATCCGAAAGCCGCCTGATCCCGGGACGGGAAAAACTCAAAACTGAAAAGGGACATGGCTCCTCCTTAAATCTACCTGCACAGATAGGAGAAATGGCTGATCCGCACAATAACCCAACAGTTGAGATGACTAAACCAAACGTTGTTACTTCTGCTTAAGTTTCAGGTCGGGATACATGGTCTGCAGGCAGTCCGGGCAGAGGCCATGGGAGAACTCGGCCTCCGAATGTTTTGAAATGTAGGTCTCCAGATGATTCCAGTAGCCCTTGTCATCACGGATCTTCTTGCAGGAGGCGCAGATCGGCACCAGCCCCTTGAGGGTGTTGACCTTGTCCAGGGCCTGCTGCAGCTCGCGGTTGTGCTCCTCCAGCTCCTCCAGAATCGGATTGGTGATCGATGCAAAGACAATCGCCGCCAGAATGATTATCAGCATCCCGATCAGACCGCTCATAACGCCGGCCCTGACAAAGGGCGCCCGGATCTCGCTCAGATCGATCTTGGCCACGATGCCCCAGCCCAGACCGGCCACCGGTTCATGGGCCGCCAGCACCGTCTGACCGCGATAGTCCAGCCCCACCACCGTGCCCGATTCACCCGAGAGGGCCAGCCGCATGGGCTCGGCCAGCTTTGAATCAAAGGGCACCGGCTTGGGATTCTGCAGATCATAGTGGCGGTGCTTAAGCAGAAAGACCATATGGTCGCCCTCGCGGCGCGAGAGGGTGAACTCACCGGTGCGGCCGAAGCCCTGATAGCGGTTATGGGCATCCACCAGCTGGGTCAGGGTCGAGTCGGTGGCCCCCAGGGCATAGTTCGGACTGTAGCGGGCCTCATAGCGCGCGATGGCCTCGATCAGCCGCGCCTGGCTCTGGGCAGTGTCCACCAGCCGGTCCCGCTGCGCATCAAAGGCCGCCCGGTAGAGCAGACTGAAGGTTATGGCCTCGATGCTGATGGCCACCAGAATCATGATCGCCAGCAGCAGTGCCAGGCGGCCGCGCTGATTAATCTCCCGTTCCATCTCTTAATAATAAATTAACAGCGGGCCAATTCAACCTAGCCAGGTATCCGTCAGATGGTTTATATAGGCAGCAAGAGGAGGCTCAAATGGATAGAGATCCGGTATTTGACTACAACACCCTGTTTGCCCGCCTCAAAGAGAATGAGGAGATCGCCGCCAAGTTCTTTGAAGTCCAGACCTGCGTGCTCTCGACCCTGAGCTTTGAAGACTTCTTCGACGTGCTGCTGGGCACCATGCGTGAAAAGTTTGAAGTGCCCTTCTGCTGGCTGAGCATCATCAGCCCGGGCCGCGCCGCGCGTCTGATCGAGCGCTTCACGCCCCACGAACCGGTCAACTACATCAGCCGCAAGCACTTCCAGCAGATCGTGGGCGAAAGCCACCGGCCGCTGCTGCTCAACAAGGAGATGCACAAGCTGCGCAACCTGCAGCCCGAAGGGCTGCACTATGAGTTCCGCTCCATCGCCATCACCCCCATCAGCCTGGACGGCCGCATCATCGGCAGCTTCAACCAGGCCGACCCCTCCCTGCGCCGCTTCCAGCCCGGCATCGACACCTCACTGCTGGAGCAGCTGGGCATGGTGGTCTCGATCTGCCTCTCCAACGTGGCGGCCCATGAGGAGCTGCGCGAGATGGCCTTCAAGGACCCCCTGACCGGCCTGCTGAACCGGCGCGCCATGGAGCGCATTTTACGGCGCGAGGTAGAGCGCGACCGAAGATACGGCCAGCCCCTCTCGCTGGTCTTCATCGACCTGGACGACTTCAAGCAGGTCAATGACTGCTTCGGCCACGACCGCGGTGACGACCTGCTAGTGCACGTGGCCTCGCATTTGATGGAGATGTCGCGCGAGACCGACGTGATCGCGCGCTACGCCGGCGACGAGTTCGTCATGATCCTGCCCGGCATCGAGAAGCGCGAGGCCGAAGCCTACATGGAGCGCATCAAGGCCCACTTCAAGGAGCACCCGCTGCACACCCACGGCACCGCCCTGCCGATCAAGTTCAGCTTCGGCGTGGCCTCGCTCAAGGATCGCGACGTCACCAACGCCCCCTCCCTGCTCAAGAAGGCCGACGAGGCCCTCTATGTAGCCAAGGAGCACAAGAACGATTGATTCAAGGAGTTTTAATGAATTGTAATGAGGATTTTCTGCGCCGCGCCATTCAGCTGGCCAATGCAAGCCAAGCCGGGCCCTTCGGCGCCGTAATTGTCTGCGAAGATAAAATTGTCGGTGAAGGCTGGAATAGGGTCACCGAAATCAACGACCCCACGGCCCACGCCGAAGTGATGGCCATCCGCGACGCCTGCCGCAAGCTGAATACCTATGTGCTGGACAGCTGCCAGATCTACTCCAGCTGCGAGCCCTGCCCCATGTGCCTCGCGGCCATCTACTGGGCCCGCATCCCCGAACTCTACTACGCCGCCTCCAAGGAGGACGCCGCCAAAGCCGGCTTTGATGACTCGCTAATCTATCATGAGGTGCGGCTGGAGATGGATGAGCGCAGCCTGATCAGCCGGCAGGATTTGATTGAAGAGGGCTTCGAGCCCTTCAAGGCCTGGATTGAGAATCCGGATAGGGTGGAGTATTAAAACCGCACCCAATCCTTAAAAACAGGCTGATAACCCTTAGAAAGCAGCATCGCCTTCATCTCATCGACGCTGCGGCCGTCCGAGATCTCAAACTGGCTGGTGCTCTGGTCCTTCTGGGTGCGGCCGCCCACCGAGGTGCAGACGCCGGCCGACATCTTGGAGACGCCCAGAGGCAGCAGGTTTTCACGCAGGCTGGCGCTCTCGCGGGTGGAGAGGGTGATGCCGGCGCGCGGGATGAAGATCTTCATGGCGGTCATGATCTGGACCAGGTCGGCATCATCCACCGGGCTCCTGACCTCGAAGCTGCCGGCGTGGGGCCGGATGCGCGGGAAGGAGAGGGCCAGCTCGGCCTCGGGAAACTTCCGCTGCAGGTAGTCCACGTGCAGGCCGGTCAGGAAGGCCTCCCGCCGCCAGTCATCCAGGCCCAGCAGGGCGCCGATGTTGACGCTGTGCATCTTCTGGCTCAGGGCGCGCTCGGGGGCCTCGAGGCGGTTGCGGTAGTTGCGCTTGGGGCCGCCCAGGTGGACCTCCTTATAAACCTCTGGATTGTAGACCTCCTGATAGACGGTCATGCTGTCGACGCCGGCCGCGATCAGGCGGGCGTAGCCCTCCTCGTCCAGGGGGTAGATCTCGATGGCGATGGAGTCAAAGTAGGGTTTCATGACCTTGACGGCGGCCTCGATATACTCGACCGGGGTGCCCTTGGGCGATTCGCCGGTCAGCACCAGGATGTGGCGCAGGCCGGTGGCTGAGATGGCCCTGGCCTCGGCCTCGATCTCCTCCAGGCTGAGCTGCTTGCGCTTGATCTGATTCTCGGTGTTGAAGCCGCAGTAGACGCAGCGGTTGACGCAGTGGTTGTCGATGTAGATCGGGGTGTAGAGAATGACGGCGCGGCCGAAGTACTTGAGCGCGTTCTGGCGCGACTGCTGCGCCATCTCCTCCAAACATTCTGAGGCAGCCGGCGAGAGCAGGCGCGCAAAATCATAGACGTCGGGGCGCTCATTGTTGATACTGGCCAGCACATCGCTGCGGCTGGTGCGCTCAAAGATTCCGGCAAGGTCGAAATCTAAAAATTTCTGGCTGTAGTCGTAGAAGCTCATTTGCTTAGAAAACCGGTCAGGGGCGACGAAGCATTTGCCAGTTCCGAGACGGCGCCGGTGCGCGCCAGGTAGGCCATGCGGCCGGCCTTGACCGCCAGGCTGAAGGCCTCGGCCATCTGGACCGGATCGGCGGAGCTGGCAATGGCGGTGTTGACCAGCACGGCCGCGGCGCCCATCTCCATGGCCTGGGCGGCCTCGGAGGGTTTGCCGATGCCGGCATCCACCACCACCGGAATCTCGATCTCGTCGATGATGATCTGCACCAGATCCTTGGCGCGAATGCCCTTGTTGGTGCCGATGGGCGCACCCAGGGGCATGACCGTGGCCGCGCCGGCATCCTGCAGACGCTTGGCGGTCATCAGCTCGGGGCTCATGTAGGGCAGCACCACGAAACCCTCTTTGACAAGAATTTCGGTAGCTTTCAAGGTTTCCTGATTATCGGGCAGCAGATACTTGTTGTCCGAGATGACCTCGATCTTGATCCAGTTGCCGCAACCGGCGGCGCGCGCCAGGCGGGCGATGCGGACGGCCTCTTCGGCGTCGCGGGCGCCCGAGGTGTTGGGCAGCAGATTGACCTGCTTGGGGATGTAGTTCAGGATGTTGTCATCCTTCTGGGAAAGATTGACGCGTCTGAGGGCCATGGTCATGACTTCGGAGCCGCTGGCCTCGATGATCCTGGGAATCATATCTTTGGACGGAAACTTGCCCGTGCCGGTAAAGAGACGGCTATTTAGGGCGGTATCTCCAATCATCAGTTTATCGTTCATTGTTACTCCTTTATACTTCTGCAAAGCCCAGGATCAGCCTGAGCACCATGTTGGCCTGCTGGTGGGCGGCAATGCCGACGCGCGGCGCCATCAGCCCGCTGCCGACCTGAGCCTCATGGGTCTCATCGCCCACCATGTAGAGATTGCGCATGACCTGCCGACACTTGATCAGATTACCCGAAAAATAACCGGCCATGCCCGAGGCGGCCACCACCGGAATATCGAGCCCGGCGCTTAACATGCGCTCTACAATAGCAGCTTTTGTGTGGGGATTGTCAAATGCTTCCACAAAAATATTCACATTTTTAAAAATATCGACCACATTATCGCTGTTTAAGTAAATATTGCAGGTCTCAACTTTTACATATGGATTAATCTCAGCAATTATTTCGCGCATTGCCTCGGTCTTGGCCATGCCCAGATGGCGCACAAAGTAGTGCTGGCGATTGAGGTTGCTGGGCTCCACCAGATCAAAATCCACCAGCAGCAGCTCGCCGACGCCGGTGCGCGCCAGGGCCACGGCGATTGCCGAGCCCAGCCCGCCCAGACCGGCGATGCCGACGCGGGCCTCTTTGACCTTGGCGTGCACGCCGGGAGTGTGGCGCGCCATCATCAGGGCCTCGAGCTCGTCGCGCTCGGGCAGAACGCCGCGCCTGATCAGCACAACCGCGTCGCCCTCACTGAGCCTGCGATCCTCAGCGGGGGCATGGCCGTTCAGAATGGCAATGTCGGCCCCATGCCAGTCACGCAGTTCAAAGAGCGTCTGGCTGTTTTTAAGCTCAACGTCACGCTCATTGAGGGTGATGTGCATCTAGCCGCCACCCACGAAGCTGACGATCTCCAGCCTGTCGGCATCTGACAGTTGATGGGTTGACCACTGCTCCTTGGGCACAATCTGCAGATTCACTTCGACCACCACCCGCTCATCCAGATAGCCCAGCTCCTTGAGCAGCTCCTGGACAGTGGCGGCGCTGAAATTTTTCTCTTCACCATTTATAATCATAATTGTCCCTCTCAACTTGAGTTAGCATTTTGTCAATAACCCAAAGGTTAACGCGGGTCAAAAAAATTAGGCAATCATGCCAATCTGTGCTAACTGGCGCGCCATGCAGAGTGCATCAAAATATTTCAGAGGCGGACTCAACTGCACCCAGGCGGTGCTCTACTATTTTCAGGAAGATTTCAATCTCAGCGACGAGCTGATCGCATGCATGGCCGGCGGCGGCAAGGCACCGGACGGCTGCTGCGGCGCGCTGTACGCAGTCCATCAGATCCTTGACGATCCGGTCATGATCGAGCGCGCCAACCACTTCTTCCAGCTCAGAGCCGGCTCCACCAAGTGCCGCGAGGTGCGCAAGCTGAAGCAGCTCAGCTGCGCCCAGGCCGTTGATCTGGCCGCCGCGCTTGTGCGCGAACTTAAAGCCTGACCCGCATAAAATTGCAGGCAGACCTAGCCTGCAGCCTGCTGAAGTTTATACTTGAGATATCGCCACGACCCTCCCCCCAGAAAATTCTCTCAGGAGGTTTTATGATCGTCTACTACGACCGCCGCGTCATGACCATCATGACCATCGTCATTTGCGTCGTCTCCATCAGCCTGCTGCTCAACCTGCAGGACTCGCTGCAGCAGATGACCCAGCTGGAAGAGCCCATCAACATCAACAGCGCGCCCTACACCGAGATCGTCAAACTGCCCGGCATCAACAAGCAGCAGGCCAGCAACATCGTCATGTACCGCAATATGAACGGGCCCTTCAGCTCCTATGAAGAGCTGACCAATGTGGCCGAGGTGAGTCCGAAGTCGGTGGATATGATGCGGGAGTGGATCTACTTCTTCTAGCGCGCCGGCAGGGCCGAGGCCAGCATGGCGCTCAGGGCCCGCTGCAGGCCGTGGGTTCTGATCTGCTTGACATTCAAAGCCACCAGCTGCTGCAGCCCCTCAATCCGGTTCAGGCCCAACTGGCTGAAGAGCTGCGGCAGCGGATCCGGGCCCTTGAAGATGTTCAGAATGAGCGGGTCATCCTGCAGCCTGAAGGGCGGATCCATATAGATAACCACCAGCGATGCCAGGGCAAAGCTTAAGCGCACGGGCAGGGCCTGGCGACTGTCAACATAGAGCTCGATACTCTTCAGCAGATGGTTGGGCCAGTTCTTGAAGGCATTCTCGGCGACACTCTCCAGCCGGTGCTCGATATAGGGGTTGCGGAAGCGCTCCATGATCTCGGCGCCGAAACGACCCGACCCCTCCATATTGAGGGCCGGCAAGATCTCCTCCTCCAGCACCTCGCGCACGAAACGCCCGGCCAGCTCATGCTCAACGGTCTGCTGTACGCTCCCCAGCCCCAGCAGCAGCCCGATCGGCAGCATGGCCGTGTGGGTGCCGTTCAGGATGCGCACCTTCATGTCGCGGTAGTTTTCCAGATTAGCCACCACCTTGACATTCAGACCGGCGCGCTCGGCCGGCAGATCGCGCCTGACCTCGTCCGGGCCCTCGATGACCCAGAGGTGATAGGTTTCGCACTCCACCAGCAGCTCGTCGCGGTAGCCCAGCTCATGAAAGAGCGCTTCGGCGCGCTCGGCCGGGAATCCCGGCACGGCGCGGTCCAGCAGCGTATTGCAGAAGATGTTGGCATCATCCAGCCAGTCGGTGAAATCATCATCCAGATCCCAGTCCAGGGCGTAGTGAAAGACGCTCATGCGCAGGGTATCGCCATTGCGCCGGGCGGGTTCGCAGGGCAGAATAATAAAGCCGGGCGCATCTGCTCCGCCGCAGCTCTGGTAGCGCCGGTAGAGCAGGGCCGTCAGCCGGCCCGGATAGGTGCGCGGCCGCTCAAAGGACTCATCCTCATAATGCACGATGCCGGCCTCGGTGGTGTCCGAGATGATGAAACGCATGGCCGGCTGCTCTGCCAGTTTCAGAAAAGCCTCAAACTCGTCGCCGATGGCCAGGATGCGGCTGATGCAGCTGACCAGCTCGCACTGACGCACCGGCCGGCCCTCCTGCAGGCCCGAGAGGCAGACCGTGTAGAGACCGTCCTGGCGCACCAGCTTCTTGAGCGTCGGCCCGGCCGCGCTCTGACAGACCACCACCGACGAGTTGAAGCCCGCATCCCGGTTGAGGCGCTGCACCATCCAGTCCACAAAGGCGCGCAGAAAGTTCCCGCCGCCGATCTGAATGATCCGCTCGGGATAAACCGGGGCATCTATAATTTTTCTGCTCAGCTGCTTCATAGCGTTCCTGTTTAATCGGAAACATCGGTTGCCAACAAAAATTTCCCAATTTGTTTCCGACGACTATACAATTTTATGCCTCCAAAGCGAATAGTTCATTTACCCTGAACAAATTATTTTTTCTGCAAAGCGTTCACTGCCCGTGATTGCTGCCGAATCTGATTCTGCCCTCTGCTGGAGCCGATCCGTAAATACCACATCAAACCATGCTGTACACTGTTGCAAAACTTGTATAGTCTGCTTCAAAACAAACCCAAGGAGACTTATTTATGAAAAAAATGCTGATCTTTCTGTTGCTGGCCATTTTGCCAATCTGTGCCAACGCCCAAGACCTGCAGAGTGCCATTGACGCGGCTCAGGCAAACTATACCGAGGCCCGTCTCAATAACGACCTGAACGCCATGCGCAAGTCGGTTGAAGAGTTTGAGGCTCTCAACCAGCAGTACCCGAATGAGTTTGAAGTCATGTGGCGCCTCTCGCGCACCGGCGGCAAGTATGCCCAGATGGCCAAGGAGCAGCAGATCGAGGGCTGGAAGGATATCTGCCACAAATACGGCAAACAGGGTATCGTGCTGGGCGGCAAGGCCCGCGAGATCAACCCCAACCGCGCCGAAGGCTACTTCTATGAAGCCTGGAACGTCGGCCTCTACTCCGACAGCGTCAGCATCATCACCGCCATCAAGGAGGGTCTCAAGCACACCGCCCAGAACGGCTTCGAAAAGGCCTATGAGATCGACAAGAGCTGGAACAACGGCGCACCGCTGATGGCCCTGGGCCACTTCTGGCAGGTGCTCTCCTGGCCCCTGAAGGACAACAAGGCCGCCCTCAAATATTTTGAGGAGTACGAAAAGCTCGGCTTCCTCGAGACCAGCCCCGAGAGGGAGATGGCCAAGCTCTACTACTCGGAGCTGCTGCTGGAGCTCAAAGGCGATGAGCACAAGGCCAAGGCCAAGCAGATGCTGACCGATCTGACCAAGAGCGAGTCGGCCCTCTTCAGAACCAAGGCCAACGAATACCTCAAAACCCTGTAATCATCTCCAGGCCCGCGCTTCCATGCGCGGGCCTAATATATCAGCAAGTAGCGGTACTCCCGCAGATGGTCGAGCAGTTCAAAGATAATCTCCTGACGCTCAGTTGAGCAGGCCCGACTCGTAAAGACAAATCTGAACTCATGGCGCGGCTCGAGCGGTATGATCTCAAAGAGCGAACCCGTCTTAATTCTCCGGCCATGGTGCTCGGCAACCTTGACCAGATGGTTGAAGCGGATGGTGTACTCCGAATGCTTGAAGAGCGGGACCTCGCGCGCAAAGCTGTCCAGCTCCAGCCCCGCCGCCAGATAGTCGAAACCCTCAGGAATAATGGGGTCAGAGGAGTGCTCGCTCAGGAAGATGGGGACATCATACCCTGCGAGGCGCTCCACCAGCCTGACCGCGCCCAGGTTGAAGTTGAAGGAGGTGCCCGGCGTCTCCAGGCCGTAGCGCTCAATCTCTTCGGCTGCGCTGACATCGACAAGGGTGTCCAGGTCGCCGATGACCTCATTGCAGATGATCAGATCCACATCCCCGGGCTCATACTCGAGCATGTCGCCCTGCTCAAACTCAACTGGCCAGCCCGCCAGCGTCTGGCGCTGGCGCCTGAGCAGACTCGGCGAAAGGTCCAGCATGTGCACCCGCTCGATGTCATAGGTTTCCAGCAGGCCGCGCATCAGAGTGCCGTAGCCGCCGCCCAGCTCCTGGATGCGCCGTCCCAGCACGCCCTCCTTTTTGAGGAAGTCGCCCAGCAGGGCCCCGTAGGCCCGGGGGCGCTCCAGCAGCTGCTGATAGGGGGTATTGATATGGCCGAAGGACTCGCAGATGGTATACTCGCTCATGAGGTCGACACTTGTCTGCAGATGGTATTCGCGGGTTGAATTACATTTCATAAGACCCCAATATAGCTAAATGATCATGGGGTGTACAGCGACTTAATCTCTGTGATAATTTGCTCAGCTGGAGGTACACAATGCATAAGATCAAATATCTCGTCTTAACTTTTCTGCTCCTGCCGGCAAGCCTGCTGGCCGCGCCCCAGGGCGATTGGGTGGCCGACGTGGCCGACCAGGTCCTGCCCTCGGTGGTCAACATCTACTCCACCAAGGTGGTCCAGACCCCGCGCTCGCTCTTCGAATATTACAACAACAGCCCCAGCGGCCAGCGCAAAAGCGCCTCCCAGGGCTCGGGCGTGATCGTCTCCAGTGACGGCATCATCATCACCAACAACCATGTGATCGGCGGGGCCGATGAGATCAATGTGCGCCTCTACGACGACCGCACCTTCACCGCCACCGTCATCGGCGGCGACCCCAAGACCGACATCGCCGTGATCCGCATCGAGGCCGACAATCTCAAGCCGATCAAGGTGGCCAATGTCGACTCTTTGCGCACCGGATCCTTCGTGGTGGCCGTCGGCAACGCCTTCGGCCTGGGCCAGACCGTCACCATGGGCATCGTCAGCGCCCTGAACCGCACCGGCTTGGGCATCGTGGACTATGAAAACTTCATCCAGACCGACGCCGCCATCAATCCCGGCAACTCGGGCGGCGCCCTGGTCAACATGCAGGGCGAGCTGGTGGGCATCAACTCGGCCATCTACTCGCGCTCGGGCGGCAACGAGGGCATCGGTTTCGCCATTCCCATTGATCTGGCCTTCCAGATCAAGAACAGCCTGCTCAGCTACGGCAAGGTTGTGCGCGGCTGGCTGGGGGTGGGCGTCCAGGACCTCGACCCCAAACTGGCCGAGGCCCTGGGTCTCAAGAACACCAAGGGCGTGCTGGTGACCCAGGTCTATGAGGGCTCACCGGCCGCAGAAGCCGGCCTCAAGCAGGAGGACGTCATCCTGAGCATCAACGGCAAGGAGGTCGACTCGGCCGCGGCTTTGCGCGTCCTGGCCGCCGGCCTGCCGCCCGCGAGCAGCGCCCATATCAAGTTCATGCGCGCCGGCCAGCTCAGAAGCGCCAGTCTGGTGATCGGCGACCTCGCGCAAGCCTCGGCAACCGCCCAGGAAGAGGGCCTGCAGATCGAGGAGAACAAGTTTCTGGGCGGCGCCAGCATCGCCGACCTGACGCCGGCCTACCGCGAAAAGCTGCGCGCCCCCGACGAGCTCAAGGGCGTGGTGGTTACCAAGGTTGAGCGCGGCTCCGCGGCCATGTCCACCGGCCTGCGCCCCGGCGATGTGATCATGACCATCAACCGCCAGAACATCAGCGACCATCAGAGTTTCAATCGGGCCCTCAATTCGATCAACGGCCGCAAGATCAAGCTCTCCATCTGGCGCCAGGGCTCGGTCATGACCACCACCATCATCAGATAGGAGAAGATATGAAACGCAACTGGATCATCGGCCTGACCCTGGCCCTCATAATTGCCGGGCTGGCCGGCTACAGCCACTGGCGCAGCACCCCGACCTACACTTTGAGCCAGGTCGGCAAGGCCATTGAGACCCACGACTGGGAGCTCTTCGACCGCTATGTGGATGTCAACACCATGAGCCGCGCCATGGCCGGCGACATGGCCAAGCTGGCCACCGGCGTCATGGAGCAGCAGAATGCGCCCAAACTCTTCGCGCGCGGAATCTCGGCCTTCATGGCCGCCGGCATGATCCCGCTCTTTGAGCAGGACATCAAGGGCTGGATCACGGGCGTCTATCCCGAGGGGCGCCAGAGCGCGCTCAGGGCGGTCCTGCCCCCGGCTGACAAGGACACCGAGGTCAGCTTGCGGGACATCCAGAAGGACGGCGAGCGCTGCATCGCCAGCTTTGCCATCGGCGACGAGCTGCTGCTCAAACTGGAGCTGGTCAAATGGGACAAGGGCTGGCAGATCACGCGCATCCTGAATGTGCAAGAACTGCTGATCGCGGCCAAACAGGCCGAGGCCAAAGATGCGGGCAGTCATCCAGAGGGTTAAGCGCGCCAGCGTCAGCGTTGAAGAGCAGGTTGTCGGCCAGATCAACGCCGGCCTCTGCTGCCTGATCGGCGTGGAGGAGGGCGATGACGCCAAGGACATCGACTATCTGGCGCGCAAGATCATGGGGCTGCGCATCTTTGAAGATGAGCACGGCACCATGAATCTGGACGTGCAGCAGGTGGGCGGCGAACTGCTCCTGGTTTCGCAGTTTACTCTGCTGGGGGATTGCCGCAAGGGACGGCGGCCGTCATATGCGCGCGCCGGCAAGCCTGAAGATGCCAAGAAAATTTTCGATCAGTTTGTGGAATATGTGGAGAACAATTTTGAGGGCAGGGTTGCGACCGGGCAGTTTCAGGCCATGATGGATGTGGATATTTTGAATAATGGGCCGGTTACTTTGATGTTGGATAGTCGGAAGGGGTTTTAAAGGCTTCCCCCCCCACCTGTCCTCCCCCACCAGTGGGGAGGAACTTAGTTTGCGAAGTCGGTTTTTCCCTCCCCTGGTGGGAGGGATTGAGGGAGGGGGATGTACACTTAATGTCCATTCTCAATAGCTTGCTTGATGATTGGTGCTACAGTTTCGAATGTGATGTCCTTGTTTTTGCAATATTTAGAATTTAACCATACAGAAAGCTGTTTCTGCCCTTTACTCGCATTACAACCACAGCAGCAAAGAGCAATATTTTCACGGGTAATTATTTTAGCATCATTTATAATATGTTCCCAACTGACTGCCGACTTCTTGGATATTTTTGCAGGCGTAAATTCAATTCCACAATAGACGCAAACAAGATCTCTTTCCCTGACCTCATTTTCCAACCATTGCGGAATATTCCAGTTATTTGCCATAACCAGCTCTCCATGTATAGGAACCCGACCTACATAAAAAGAGGGAGCCCAAAGGCTCCCTCTTCTCCATTATTTATACTTATTAATCTCTTCCAAAAGCTGCTTCTCGGGCATGGCGCCCACGATGTCGCCAACCTTCTGCCCATCTTTGAAGATCAGCAGGTTGGGAATCGAGCGGATGCCGTACTCGGCGGCGGTGGCCTGGTTCTCATCCACGTTCAGCTTGGCAAAGACGATGTTGCCCTGCTCCTTCTCGGCCAGAGTCTCGATGATCGGGCCGAGCATCTTACAGGGTCCGCACCAGGGAGCCCAGCAGTCCACCACCAGGAAGGGGTATTTGCCTACTGCTTCTTTGACATCGGCATCGGTTACATCCAGAGCGCTTGACGGGCTGTCCACAAATTTATCACTCATAATATCCTCCTTATTTGTATGCTTGTCCTTTTAGTTCTTCCACATAGTGCTCGGCTGCAACGGCGGCGATGGCGCCGTCGCCGCAGGCCGTAATTACCTGTTTGAGGGGCGAGACGCGGCAGTCGCCGGCGGCAAAGATGCCAGGGGCGGAGGTCTGCATATGCTCATCGGTCACGATGTAGCCGCTCGCGTCCAGCTCGATCAGATCCTTGAAGATCCCGGTTTCGGGGGTGTAGCCCACGAAGATGAAGGCGCCCTCGGCCGCGATATCGCGGGTTTCACCGCTCTTGACATCTTTAATGGTCACACCTTCGACGCCGCCTTCGCCGTAGATCTTCTCAACAGTTGAGTTCCAGGCAAAGTTGATCTTATCATTATTATGGGCGCGGTCACTGAGCACACCGGTGGCGCGCAGACGGTCGCGGCGGTGCACGATGGTGACCTTGCTGGCAAACTTGGTCAGGAAGCAGGCCTCCTGCACAGCGGTGTCGCCGCCACCCACCACCACAACTTCACGGTTGCGGTAGAAGGGGCCGTCGCAGGTAGCGCAGTAGGATACGCCGCGCCCGGCCAGCTCGGCCTCACCGTTGGCGCCCAGCTTGTTGGGGGCCGCGCCGGTGGCGATGATGATGGTGGTGGCCCTGTAGACGTCGTCGCCGACGCTCACGGCCCAGTGGTCGCCGTCACGCTTCACACTGTCAACATCGCCGTCAACGGTCTCGAGGCCAAATTTGGCGGCCTGCTCGCTGAACTTGGCCATCAGCTCGAAGCCGCCGATCAGCTCGAAGCCGGGATAGTTCTCCACGTCATCGGTGATGGTGATCTGGCTCTGCTTGAAGGCGCTCTTGATCAGCAGGGTCTGCATGCCGCCGCGGGTGGCGTAGATGGCTGCGGTGTAGCCGCCGGGCCCGCCGCCGATAATAATGGTGTCAAAAATCTTCATTAATCATTCCTTTCCGTTGAGATCAAATCCAGCAGCTGCTGCATCTTATCCGGCTCCCGCAGGGAGTAGCAGCGCAGGTTGCCGTCCTGATGGCAGTTCACAATACCCTGATTTTTCAAAATTGTCAGGTGCTGTGAAGCGTTGGCCTGGCGGATCTTGAGCAGCGACTCCATCTCGCCGACGCATTTGCAGCGCTCATTGAGCAGGGTCTTGACGATCATCAGGCGCGTGGGGTGCCCCAGGGCTTTCAGATATGCAGCCATCCTCTCTGTATCCACCTCAATCTCCTTAATTCAATATTCGTATATTCTAATATAACCATCAAGCGCAGATGTCAAGGCCTGAGTTTAAAATATGATTCAGATGCCCAAGTACAAGACTCTGCTTGATTTATGGCTCCAGACTGATAGTCTTTAGCCTTACGGAGGTACCCTATGAAAAAACTATTGGCGGTTCTGATCATCAGCCTGCTGCCGCTGCCCCTGCTGGCGGCCGGCTACCTCAACTTCTCCTACGGCTCGGGCGGCGAGAGCGACGCCACCAGCTTCGGCCTGGAGATGGGCGGCATCGTGCTCTCCAACCTGCACCCCACCGGCGGGGCCCTCTGCGGCGGCTTCGGGGTCAGCGTGGCCGACACCAAGCAGAGCGTGCCGGCCAACCTGCCCCACACGGGCCAGAACCTGATCTGGCTGCAGGACTACAATGACAACAATCAGTCCCAGATCAGCCTGATGGGCGGCGCCGAGCTGGTGCCCAGCATCTTTGCCGTGCTCGGCCTGGGCTACACCACCCAGAAAATTGCCCAGCTCGGCTTCAGCAATAACGCCTACTACCTGATCCGCAACCGGACCGAGCATGAGACGCCCTGGATGGCCGGGGTGCGCTACACCCGTGAAATGCTAAACCTGGGCATCGGTTACGATGTGCAGCGCGGCATCGTGATGAGTGCGGGAGTGGCCTTCTAAACTGCATGCAGAAACGTCTCCTGATCCTGATCCTGATCTGCTGTTGCGGCTGTGCCGGCTACGGCACGCGGGTCATCAAGGCCCGCCAGGCCGTCGCCCTCGGCGACTACGAAACGGCCCTGGCCCAGTTTCCCGCCAACGGGCGCGACAAGCTGCTCTACGCCCTGGAGCGCGGCCTGATCCAGCAGAAGATGGGCAGCTACCAGGCCAGCCGCACCGATCTGCAGCTGGCGGATGACCTGATCAGGAAGATCGAGGAGCGCGCCGTGATCTCGGGGCGCGAGGTCACGGCCCAGGCCGGCGCCCTCCTGGTCAATGAAAATGTCACCGAGTACCAGGGTGAAGATTTTGAAAAGATCCTGCTGCACACCCATGCGGCCCTCAACTACCTGATGCTGGGCGATACCGAAGGGGCGCGCGTGGAGATCAGACGCAGCTACACCCGCCAGCAGCAGCTCCTCAAAAAGCACGAGAAGGAGATCCAGCAGAGCGACGCCAACCCCCTGGCCGACCCGGCCTACGATGCGGTCAAGAAAATTGCCGCGGCCAGCGCCTACCAGAGCGCCTTCGGCTACTACGTCTCGGCCTACGTCTATGAACTGAACCGGGAGCCGGACGCGGCCTACATCGACCTCAAGCAGGCCATCAAGGCCGCGCCCGACTGCAAACCCATCCAGCACGACCTGCTGCGTCTGAGCAGGGAGCTGGGCTTCGACCATGAGCTGTGGACAGAGAAATTCGGCCCCTACCAGGAGCAGGGGGGCCGCGAAGTCATGCTGGTCATGTGCAGCGGCCAGGCGCCCCTCAAGGAGGAGTTCAGCTTTGCCTGGCCGGTGGCCGGCAGCATCGTCTTCATCAGCCTGCCGGTCTACAACCGCTTCGAGCCGCCGGCGCGCCCATTGACCGTCAGGGCCGGCGACAAGACCTACCAGACCGCTCCCTTGAGCAACATCCAGGCCATGGCCGCGCGCAACCTGCTGGACCAGATGCCGATCCTGATCACCAAACAGCTGGCCAGGGCCTACGCCAAGAGCACCATCACCCGCCAGCTGGGCGAAAGTTACGGCATAAGCGGCGACATCTTCAGCTTCATCGCCACGGCCGTCAGCGAACGCGCCGACCTGCGCAGCTGGAGCTCGCTGCCGGCCGAGGTTCAGGTGGCCAGGATCTGGGTCCCCGCAGCAACCGATCAGATTTACCTCAAATATGCCGCACGCGAATACCCCGTCAGCATCAACGGCAGGTCCACCCTCATATTTTGCCACGCCAGCCAATCGGGCCTTGCCATCAATAAAAAAGAGTTCTAATAGGAGGTTGAAATGTTAAAGATAGCCAAAAATCTATGGATTGTTTTTTTCCTGCTGGGATGCGCGGCCGGGACTGCCAGCAACATCCTGGACGTGCAGGCCGGCCCCGGCGGCGAGATCATCAAAGAGACCAGAATCCATGACCGCAGCCTGAACCGCCAGCTGCAGTTCGGCACCATCAGCCTGAGCACCATTGAGGACAGCCTCAAGGCCCAGGTGATCGTGCGCAACGAGAGCAAAAAAAATATTGATTTTGAATACCGCTTTTTATGGTATGATGCCGCCGGCTTTGAACTGTCGGGCGGCGCGGGCTGGTTGCCCATGCGCATCTCCGGCAAAGAGTCGCTGGGCCTGCGTTCCATCGCACCCCAGGCTGGTGCTGTGCGCTTCAAATGTCTGATCCGCCGCCCCAACCCCTTAACCGACGGAGGTATGTGATGAAAAGATTTCTGCTGCTGATTGTCCTGCTGCTGAACTACGGCTGCGCCTCAACCCCCAGCGTCTCCTACGGCGACGCCGGCCAGGTCGAAACGGTCACCGCCGACTTCGGCTCCACCGACCTGCAGCTGATCGCCGAAAAGATGGTCACCTCCCTGCTCTCCACCCCGCTGCTGCAGTCGGGCCAGCGCCCCGTGATCTATGTGCACCGGGTCAAGAACAAGACCGACGAGCATATCGACACCAAGGCTGTGACCGACAAGATCAAGGTCCAACTGCTCAAGTCGGGCCGGGTCAAGATTTCGGCCGTCAGCGAGGTCAACGATGAGATGGTGCGCCAGATGGAGTACCAGACCAGCTCGGGCATCGTGGACCCCAGCACCGCCAAACGCTTCGGCAGCCAGGTGGGCTCGGACTACTTCCTCTACGGAGAGATCATCTCCATCAAGAAGAGCGCCGGCCGGGTCGCCGATGTCTACTATAAATTCACCCTGAACCTCGTCAACATCGAGACCGGCCTGATCGAGTGGGCCGACGAGGAGGAGATTCGCAAACAGGCCAAAAAACCGCTCGTCGGTAATTGATTTTTATATTGAGGAGAAATTATGAGTAGCGATTTAAAAAATGTTGGTTTCTTTAAACTTGTCGGCAGTTACTTCAAGACCGGCAAGCGCATTGTCAACCTTGACAAGGCCTATTTGAAGGCCGAACTCAAGCGGCTGGGCAAGATCTTCGGCCCCGGCATTGCCCTGATTGTTGTCGCCCTGCTGCTGATGCTGGTGGGTGCCATCTACATGCTGGTGACCCTCTTCTACGCATTCTGCCTGATCCTGAGCCCGGGCTGGGCAGCCCTGACCCTGACCCTGATCTTTATGGGCATCGGCATGATTGCCGCCGGCATAGGCGTAGTGATGGTTATCAAGGCAGCCAAGGGAGCTGAGACTGTAGTTGAAGAGATAGGAGATGATATCAAATGGATTCGCAAAAAATAAGAGCTGAAATCGATTCCGCCAAGGCCGAGTTCGGCGACATCAGAAAAGAGCTGAACACCCGCACCGCCAAGATCAAGGAGCAGGCCATCCCAGCCGCCAAGTATGCCGCCATGGGCGTGGCCGGTCTGATCGGCCTCAAGATCCTGCTGGGGCTGCTCAAGGCCATCTGCTCGATCGCCTGGAACAACAAGTTACTGTTGCTGGTCCTCTCGCTGATCGGCGGCTTCATCGCCAAGGAGAGCCTCAGCAAATAGGCAGAGGCCTGATCAAACATGAAAAGGCTCCCGTTCGGGGGCCTTTTTTATGGGCCTCAGTCCTTGACGCGAAGCCCATAAACAGCTACATAGGATGCACTAAAATTTAGTGAGGTATATTTAATGGACATCGCTGGCAAAATTGAAAAAATTACGCATAGAACCGTACCGCTATATCTTATCATTATTCTTATGATTTTAACCGCCGCTCCCACCACCCTGGGCCTGATCATCGGCTTCCCCATCGTGGTCGCCGGCGAGATCTTCCGCTGGTGGGCCGCCGGCCACATCCAGAAGAATGAAGAGATCACCACCTCAGGCCCCTACGGCTACATTCAGTCACCGCTCTACCTGGGCAGCTTCGTGATCATGACCGGCTTCAGCATCATGGCTCAGAAGGGCCTGCTCTGGCTGATCTGCACCATGATCTTCTTCTTCTCCTATGTACCGCGCAAGCAGCGCACCGAGTGGGGCCGCATGGAGCGCATCTTCGGCGAGGACTTCCTGGAGTACAAGAAGAACGTCAACTACTTCATGCCCAAGAGCCTGACTCCCTACCCCAAGGGTCACAAGCACCCCTGGTCATTTGCGGCTGCCATTGAGAACACCGAGCACCAGACCGGTATCGTGGTTCTGCTGATCGCCCTCTTCATCAAGATGGATCCCCTGGGCAGCTTCTTCAGCTAAATCTCACCAGACACAAAAAAGCCCCGGCCCAAAGCCGGGGCTTTTTTTATGTCAAAATCGCCCGTCAGACCCACGCCCGACCCAAAGCAGACTCCGGGTCGCAACAGCTATCGCCGGCCAGCCAGGGGCGACCCTGCCGCCAAAGCCGGCCCGGCGCCCTGCGGACGCAAAAAAGCTAGAGGATTGCCTATTCGGCAATCCTCTAGCGGGAGTAGCGTATAATAAGTTAGCTAGCTATTAAGCTGCGACGGCTTTCTTGATTTTGCCGGACTTAATGCACTGGGTACAGACTCTCATCTTCTTGTTACCCTGCTCGGTCTGAACCTTCACGCTCTGGAGGTTCGGCTGCCAAACTTTCTTGGTCTTATTGTGGGCGTGGCTGACATTGAAACCAACCTGAGCACCTTTGCCGCAAACATCACATCTTTTAGCCATCTTTATATCTCTCTTTCTAAAAAGTATCTTATTAGTTGGTGCCGAAGGCGGGATTTGAACCCGCACGGGCGTGGCCCACTACCCCCTCAAGATAGCGTGTCTACCAATTCCACCACTTCGGCGATTTTTAATGCAGAGTCTAATAACAGCCAGCAAAGGGGCTGTCAACCATTATCCCGAGCATCTTCGGCAGAGCTGCGGATGGGCACTTATTTTCACCTCCCACAAGCCGTCGATTCCAGGTCTCTGATATGGTCGCACTTTTCACTCGCTATAATTTCAAAGCGCGCTTGACATTCATTTGCGGCAGATTAAACTAATCAGCAAGCCTTGAGTATCGGTATAAGAGTGAGTTTTCCCCGTAGACCCTCACTGATTAGTACTCAAGGCTATTTTTTTAACCGCGGCCGGATTATCAATCCGGATTTTGATCAGATCACTCAGAAAACCGGTCTGGCGATAGCCATCCCCCTGCTCATGCGAGAAGATAAATGAGAGCGCCGTGCGCTCTCTCTGAGAATCACGCTGATAGTAAAATGTTTTCCAGAGCAGATTGACGTCCGTCTGCGCCTCGGAGTGGCTGCCGCTGGCCAAAGTGAGCAGGGGGGCCCAGTTGCGCTGATAACCGGCGTGCTGGGACGGAATCAGGTAGGGAAACTGCCAGCTGAAGACCCCGTCCTTATGCTGCGAGTACCAGAAGGGCCAGATGCTCAGCGATGAGAAGACCTCGCCCTTGGCATTCACCTGGCGTTTGCTGCCGCTCAGGACCAAAATAGAGGTCTTCTTGGTATATAACCCGTCATCAAAGAAGTGCTGCTCCTTGTAGATGGGCCAGAGAATGGTCAGGCGCTTATACTTGAGGTGCTCATTCTTATAGCTGAAGATGGGCCAGAAGGTGCGCTCCTCATAGGCTCCCGAGGCATACTTGCCCAGGGGCCAGAGGAAGCTGAACATGGTGTGTTCGGCCTCATAGTTGCGACTGTAGGTGAAGAAGGGCCACAGCAGCGAGATACTCTTATGGTCCGGTCCGCGCGAATAGCGGTAGAAGGGCAGGAAGGCATCCACATCCTCCCGGGAGCCGCGCTCATGATGGATCAGGGGCCAGAGAAAGTACTGGCGCACCCGATCCTCTTCCACCTTGCGGCCGTAGATCGGAAAGATCTTGAACTCCTGCCCGGGGGCATACTGGAAGATGGGCCAGAGCAGCGAGGTCTTGGTGACCCCGTCACGGGTGGTGGATGAGTAGAGCGGCCAGAGCACGAAGCGCGCCTCATCGAAGCCGTAGCGGTCATACATGGCGCCATAGAAGGGGAAGAATCCCGCATACTTCTTCTCGCCGGTATCGCCATAGAAAAAGGGAAAGAACTCCCAGCTGTCGTGCTCGCCGCGGTCCCGGCTGGAGTAGATCGGAAAGAAGCGGCTGCGCTCCTCGGTAAAGCTGCCCAGCGGAAAGAGCACCTCGGTGCGCTCAGAATCATGGTAGTAGAGGGGCCGCACGGCATGGTGCTCGTCCGAGAACTCAACCAGAGGCCCCAGCAGGCTGCCCCGGTAGCCATCCTCATCAACCTGCAGATGCATCAGCGGGGCGACATTAAGCTCAAATGCCGCCAGCGGACCCGCCAGCAGCAGAAGCATCAGACCGAGCCGGAGCCTGCGCATCTTACCAGATCAGCCCCAGCACCGTGCCCATGACCGAGATGGGAGTCTGCTCCTCAAGGCCCTTAACCGCACTGTTGGCGCTGCCGAGGGTCTCCTTGAGCAACTCGTACATCTCCTCGTCACTCAGAATATGGCCCAGGGTGCCCTGACCGGCCACGGCCTGGTCACTGAGAATCTTAATATTCTCGGAGATCTCGGCAATATTGTAGTAGAGGGTGCTGTCCGAAAGCAGCAGGCTGATGTTGTTCTCATCATCCAGATGGCCGGCCAGCAGCTCGACCCGCTGCATGATCTCAAGCAGGGTGTTGTAGAAGGTCTCATCGGTCAGGATCTTGCCCAGGGAGCCCTCGCCGGCAGCCACGCCCTCAACCAGGCTTGAGATGCCCTGGGACGCCGTGGTCAGATCGGCACTGATCAGGGCGATGTTATCGCTGGTCTCATCCAGATTGCTCAGCAGACTGCTGAAACTGTCACTGTTGGCCTGCACCATCAGGTTGGCCGAAGCGCTGATATCATGGATATTCTGCATGGTGCTCTGCAGCTCGGCCATCATCTCGGCATCCAGCATGTTCTTGAGCGAATTGGAGATCTCGGCCAGATCGCCGGCCACACCGCTCAACTGGGCAAAGATGGCGTCCATGGAGGCCGGCGAGGAGGTCTCGCGCAGGCGGCCGCCCTCATCGATGAGGGCGTCGGCCCGGCCCGGATAGAGGATGATGCGCTTGTCGCCCAGCACGCCCTTGGAGGCGATCACGGCCTGGCTGTCCACCGGCAGGCGGATATCCTCATTCAGCTTCACCCAGACATCCACCGCATTAGCCTCGCCCAGCGCAATCGACTCGACCCGCCCCACGATCACGCCGGCCACCTCCAGCGGCGAGCCCTCCTTGAGGCCCTCGACCGAGGCAAACTGCATCTGCATCGGGTAGGTGCCCTTGCGCTTGAGGTCAATCTCGCCGATATTGATCGACAGCAGGATGAATGCAAAGATGATGCAAATTACAAAAATTCCGACCCGGGTCTCATTACTCATTCAATCACCTGTTGTAGATTCCTGATCTTCTCATCCAGCCCGTCGCCGGGCCGCTTCAACGACGCTTTGAGATAGTAGTCCAGCGCGCGTTTGGGCATGCCCAGGGCCACCAGGACATCCCCCATATGCTCATTGATAACTGCATCCTCAGGCTGCGCCTGCAGGGCCCGCTCCATATAGCTGAAAGCCTCATCATACTGACCGAGCCTGTACAGGACCCAGCCCATTGAATCCAGAATGTATCCGTCATCGGGACGGGCCTGCAGGGCGCGTTCGATCATCTGACGCGCCTCCGGCAGATTGACACCGGCATCGGCCCAGAGGTAGCCCACAAAGTTAAGGGCGTCGGCATTTTCAGGCTGCAGCTCCAGCACCTTCAGGGCCAGTTCAATGGCGGCGGAGCGCTCACCGCTCTCCTCCAGCAGGTTGGCCAGCTCCAGTCCCACTTCGGGACACTCTTGGCCGTACCGCTGCCAGGCCAGCTCCAGCACACCGCGCGCCTCGGCCAGACGATCGAGGTCCACCAGCAGCGACGCCTTCAAAAGCAGAATGTCGCAGTTCAGTCCATCGGCGGCCTCAATTGCCTCCAGCTGCTCCAGGGCATCTTCAAAACGCCCCAGCCCGCTCAGGGCGATGCTCCTGAGGTAGAGATCATCGGGTTCGGTCTGCTTCTTGAGCAGATCCAGCACTTCGCTGTACATGCCGGCCTTAAGCTCCAGCATGGCCAGCCGCCGCATGAGGTGCGGCTGCGGGGCGATATCCATCAGGGTGCTGACATGCATCAAAGCATCGCGATAGCGCTCTCCGGCGATATAGATCTGCGCCAGCGCCTTGTGCGCCGCCACCGAGAACGGGTCGCTCTCAAGCACCACCAGATAGCTCTGCTCTGCCGCCTCCAGATCATTCAGCTGCAGCTGAACCTGCCCCAGATCGAGCCAGGCGCGCGTCATGTAGGGCGCCAGCTCAACGGTACGCTCCAGCTCCCGACGGGCGCAGACAAAATCATTCTGACGGATGCAGATGTCGGCCAGAGCATTTCTGATCTCAGGCTCAGCCTCAGGCACATCCCTGAGCAGCTCCATCAGCAGCCCGCGCCCCTCTTCGATGCGGCCGGTCAGCACCTTGATCTTGGCCAGATGCAGCTTGATCCCCAGATTGGTCGGATCGAGCCCGATGATGCTCTCGGCGTCGGCTTCAGCCTTGGGCCACTCCTGCAGCGAGGTATAGGTGTTGCAGCGCAGCTCCAGGGCATCCAGGACATAGAGCTGCTGGGCGATCAGCTCGTCCAGCAGCACCAGCGATTCGGGATAACGCCGCAGCATCCAGAGAATCCTGGCCTGCGAGAGCCGCGCATAGGGGTCATCGATGGCCGCATAGAGCATCAGGGCATCTTCAAAACTGCCTCGATGCTCCGCATAGCGGGCCTGCAGCATATTGAGATAGGGACCGTCGGGCTTAAGCGGCATCTCGTCCCGCGGCTGCAGATGGGCGCAGCCGCTCAGGAGCAGAAGCAGCAGCCCGAGCTTAACAGTTTTTGATATGGGCAATATTCAGCATCTCCTTAACGGCGGCGGCCGGATCGGGCTGGCCGAAAATACTGGAGCCCGCCACCACCACGTCGATACCGCTCTCCACCAGCATGCGCACATTGCTGCGGTCCACGCCGCCGTCAACCTGCAGCAGAATCTCGCGCTCCGAGGCCATATGGGCGGCCCTGCGGATCTTGGGCAGCACCGAACTGATAAAGGACTGACCGCCAAAACCGGGGTTGACACTCATGATCAGAATCATGTCCAGCAGATCCAGACAGTACTTGATGCTGTCCAGCGAGGTGGCCGGATTGAGGGCCACGCCGGCCTTGAGTCCCAGCTCCTTGATCTGCCCCAGGGCGCGGTGCAGATGGTTGGTGGACTCGGCATGCACCGTGATCATATCGGCGCCGGCATTGGCAAAATCTTCGATGTAGCGCTCAGGCTCAACAATCATCAGATGCACATCCAGAAAGGCATCGGTGGCCTGCCTGATATCCTTCAGCACCACCGGTCCGATGGTGATATTGGGCACAAAGATGCCGTCCATCACATCCACATGAACCCATTCGGCTCCGGCGTCCACCACCAGGTCGATATCGTCGCCGAGCTGGCTGAAGTTAGCCGAAAGTATCGAGGGGGCAATAATCATAAGTCTCTCCTTGAATTATTTTAGTAGCGTCTCACACATCTGCAAGCCGCAGCAAAATGACTGAACATCCATGGCGCGTTTGCCTTCCAGCTGCAGTATGGCCGGTCTGATGAAGCCGTCAGGGCAGGCGATGCGCAGATCAGACGCGATCTTGATCAGAGTTCCGGGTTCATAGCAATTCTCCTCAAGCAGGAAACTTGACTGCTTGAGCTTGAGGGTTTTTCCGTCCAGGCTCGTGTAGGCGCCCGGCCAGGGGTCCAGGCCGCGGATCTGATTGTGGATCGCGCGCGCCGGGCGCCGCCAGTCGATGCGGCCCTCCTCCTTACTGAGCATGGGCGCATAGGTCACGAGCGCTTCATCCTGCGCGACCGGCTGCAGCGAGCCGTCGGCAATCGCCGGCAGAACCTCCAGCAGGGCCGGGCCGCCCATCTCAGAGAGCGCAGACGTCAGACCGGCGGCCGTTATGGCATCATCAATATCCATCTCGGCCGTGGCATAGACCGGGCCGGCATCCATCTTGGAGGTGATGCGCATGATGCTGACGCCCGTCTTTTCATGGCCCTCGAGGATGGCGCGGTTGATGGGCGCCGCCCCCCTGAAGCAGGGCAGCAGCGAGGCGTGAATGTTGATGAAGGGCATCATATCCAGCAGCTCGTCGGGAATCATCTGACCGTAGGCCACCACGATGACCGCCTCCACCTGCGCTTCAACCAAAAACACTCCTGACCGCTGAATCCTCTCGCAACTTAACCGGCTGCAAGACCGGCACACCATGCCTGAGGGCCTCCTCCTTGACCGGCGGCGGCAGGAGACTCTTGCTGCGGCCGCGGGCCTTGTCGGGCTGGGTCACCACCAGGCAGACCTCATGTTCACTCTGCATGAGCGCCTTGAGGGTCGGCACGGCAAAGGCCGGGGTGCCCATGAATGCCAGCTTCATAGGGTCCCTTTTTTGCGTTTCTTGACGTAGATTCCGCGTTTCAGGCGCGAGGCGTAGTCGATGATGCACTGTCCGTCAAGATGGTCGATCTCATGCTGGAAGATGCGGGCCAGAAAACCGTTGAGCTCCAGCTCGATATCCTTGCCGTCCTGATTGACGCCCTTCACCAGAATGTGGCTGGCGCGGGGCAATTCAATCGAAAACTCGGGCACACTCAGACAGGCTTCGCTGTCCAGCTCGCTGCCCTCCATCTCGGTGATCACCGGATTGAGCACGATGTTGAGCCGGCCGGAGCCGCTCTCACCGGTCTCATCCGCCAGGATCAGACGCTTGTTGACCCCCACCTGCGGGGCGGCCAGGCCGACGCCGCGGGCGGAGTAGACAGTTTCAGTCATATCTTCAATCAATTTGATCAGATCACCATCGATGTTCTTAATCTCACTGGACTGATTTTTCAGGATCGGATTGGGGTAGTCAATTATATCTTTAATAGCCATAACAGTTTAGATAGTTCCAAAGCTCAAAGGATGTCAAGAGTCCTGGCCCGGACGCAGCCCGTGACGGATCTCGGAAAAGAGCGGCGGATTCTGGAAATGTTCAAAAGTTTTGCAGCCGGCCTTATGCTTGCACTGCCTGCAGACATCGATGGCAATCTTCGGCCGCCCCTTGCGGCGCGGACACTCAAGGTAGTCTCTCATGATGGTTATACCCCACTGAGGCGAAGGCGCGTCTGAGCACCTCCGGCGGCAATTCCCGCTTGGTAAATAGCTCAAAATTCCGACCGGTCTGATAGTACAGCATGGCGTGGCCCGGAATCAACTCCAGTTTGCGCTTCCCAGCCTCTGCAGCCAGCAGGGTCGGGTGCATGATGGCCTCAAAGATGCGGCACTCACTCTGCAGGCGGTCCAGCTCCAGCTCGAAGGGAATCGCATCCGCAACCGGCGTGGACTGCACCAGGACATCGATCTCTTCCAGCCGATCCTCCGTATAGAGCGCCAAGCGCTCGTCGCCGATTATCTCCAGCACCTGGCAAGCGCGCTCCCGGCTGCGGTTGAGCAGCAGAACCTCGCTGGCCCCGTCAGCGAGCATGGCCGCAATGATGGCCCGGGCCGCGCCGCCGGCGCCCAGCACCAGGCAGACACAATCCCTAACGCTGCCGATGGCGCGCAGAGCGCCGCTGCCGTCGGTGTTGTAGCCGTGCAAACTGCCGTCAGCCTGACGGCAGACGGTGTTGACCACCCCGGTAGCCTGCGAGATCTCACAGAGGGTGTCGACACACTTTGCAGCCCCCTCCTTGTGCGGGATGGTCACATTGAAGCCGTCCAGATTGCGCCAGCAGCGGAAGGACTCCATCGTACGCGCCAAATCGGCCGGCGCCACATCGTGGGCCACATAGGCCATGTTGAGTCCCAGCTCGGCGAAGATGTGACTGTAGACCATTGGGGCCGTAACCTTGGTGGCCGGATGGGCCAGGATGGTAAAAATCCGGGTGGAACCATTGATTATCATTGCTGCTCCTTAACGGCCTGCACGATGGCCGCCAGCACCTCGCCGGCTGAGCCCTGGATAACATAGTCCGAAACCTCTTCACTCAGAGGCGTCGGCTCGCGATTGATCTCCACCACCTTGCAGTCGGGCTTGGGCAGACTGACATTGTCGCGCCAGCCCAGCGAGATCGGCGAGATCCCCTTGGCCATCAGCGGCAGCGAGGCCGCCGGCTCCACCTGGGCCGAGGTGCCGACCACAATCATCAGGTCGCAGTTCTGGGCGTCCAGATAGGAGCAGTCGAGGGCCTGCTGGGGGATGGCCTCGCCAAAAAAGACGGCATCCGGTTTGAGCAGGCCGCCGCATTCACAGCGCGGCGCCCCGTCCAGCTCGGCCAGCACACCGGCCAGATCGCGAATCCGGCGGCAGCTGATACAGCGGGCCTGCTGCATGTTGCCGTGAAACTCGACCACATCCCGGCTGCCGGCCTGTTGGTGCAGATTGTCGATATTCTGGGTAATGACCCTCTGCAGCAGCAACTGCTCCTCCAGATAGGCCAGCGCGATGTGCCCCCGGTTGGGGTCGGCGCGCCAGAGCCCGAACTCCTGATCCCGGTACATCGCCGCAATCGTGCGCCAGACACCGGCCGGATCATTCAGGAAGTGCTGATAGAAAAACAGATGCGGATCGAAACGATCCCAGAGGCCGCCCACCGACCTAAAATCGGGCACACCCGACTCGGTGGAGATGCCGGCACCGGTCAGGGCGACCGTATACTCGGCATTCAGAATCAACTCTGCGGTTCTCTCGATCAGATCTCTCTGCATATTAAGTTTGTTAGCAAATCTGAAGGGACGGAGCAAGAAAGATGCATCTGTGCTGCAGATCTGCTATTAAACGCCCATGAGTAACTGGTTCGTCTACATCCTCGAATGCGCCGACAACACCCTCTACACCGGCATCACCACCGATCTTGCGCGCCGCCTGCTGGAGCACAACCACTCCCCGCTGGGGGCCCGCTACACCAAGAGCCGCCGCCCGGTCAGGCTGCTCTACCATGAAGAGCATGCGAGCCGCTCCGCAGCCGCCAGCCGCGAAGCCGCCATCAAGAAAATGCCGCGACAGGAAAAGTTCCAGTTAACCCTGAATTGTAAAACATAGAACACGCTCAATGTTTATATTTGACAACTTATGCTATCCTATGTATATCGCGGTTTCATTTGATGATCTTTTCATCGAAAATCTTTATTAAAGCACTCATTTATATTTTTGTTTATTGGAGGATTTGTATGCAAGTCATCAAGGACATGATCGCCAAGGGCGGTCCTGATAAGTCCGATTACGATCTGATCAACCAAAAGCTGGTCGAACTGGCCAACCACGAGGAGAACACCCACAAACTCTGCGAGATGCTCTACGATATCCTGCGCCCGACCCTCAACGTCAACACCATGCAGGGCTTCGCCCACACCAAGCCCCACGGCTATGCCGGCGACTTTGAAATGATCGACCGCATCTACCAGAAGTGGACCAGCCCCGACCCAAGCCTAAGCAAATGGGACGACTTCTTCCACAACCAGGCCGCCCCCAAGGCGGTGCGCAACCGCAAGGAGTACTTCAAATCCATGGCCAAGGGCCTGCTGGAGAAGTACCCGGAGGGGCGCATCAACATGCTGAACATCGGCAGCGGACCGGCCCGCGACGTGCACGAGTTCTTTGCCGACACCGGCTCCGAACGCGTCTTCATCGACTGCGTCGATATCGATGCCCGCGCCATCCGCTACGCCAGCGAGCTAAACAGACACAACCTGGACAGGATCACCTTCCATAAGAAGAATATCTTCCGTTTCCAGCCCCAGCACTCCTACCAGCTGATCTGGTCGGCCGGACTCTTCGACTACTTCACCGATCAGCGCTTCATCAGGCTGGTGGAGAAGCTCTACGCTTTCGTTGAAGAGGGCGGCGAACTGGTGATCGGCAACTTCTCCAACGACAACCCCTCCAGGGCCTACATGGAGCATGTGGGCGAATGGGTGCTGGAGCACCGCAACGAAGAGGAGCTCTTCGAGCTGGCCCTCAAGGCCGGCGTCGCACAGAAAAACATCACCGTCGGCCAGGAGTCCGAAGGCGTCAACCTCTTCCTGCACATGCGCAAATAACCCGTAAGCCGCCTTCCCTTCCTGAGGGCGGCTTATTATTATAAACCCCGTTTATGCCTTGCCTAACGACGCGCACCTATGGTTGGGTATTCAAATAAAGTTTGATAACATCGGAGGTTGTAATGCAATCACGCAGAGAATTCATCAAAACGCTCTCGATCGGCACCGGCGCCCTGATGATGCCCGGCCTGCTGCAGGCCGGCCAGCGCAAGCCCAACATCATCTACATCCTGCTGGACGATGCCGGCTACGGCGATATCGGCGCCTTCGGTCAACAGCAGTTCAAGACCCCCAACATCGACCGCCTGGCCAGCCAGGGCATGCGCTTCACCAACCACTATTCGGGCTCCACGGTCTGCGCGCCGTCCAGATGCGCGCTGCTGACCGGCCAGCACACCGGCCACACCCACATCCGCGGCAACCGCGAGGTCTACCCCGAGGGTCAGGCCCCCCTGCCGGCCGGCACCACCACCATCGCCAGCATGCTCAAGGAGGCCGGCTACTCCACCGCCTGCATCGGCAAGTGGGGCCTGGGCTATCCCGGCAGCAGCGGCGACCCCCAGAAACAGGGCTTTGACCACTTCTTCGGCTACAAGTGCCAGCGCAAGGCCCACAACCACTACCCCTGGTCCCTCTGGCGCAACGACCAGAAGGTCATGACCTACGGCCGCGACTACAGCCAGGATCTCTTCAGCCAGGAGGCCCTGGATTTTGTCAGCCAGAACAAGGACAACCCCTTCTTCCTCTACCTGGCCTTCGCCATTCCGCACTCCCGGCTGCAGGTGCCCGACACCGAGCCCTACCGCAAGGAGCGCTGGCCCCTGAACATGAAGAAGTTCGCCGCTATGATGAGCCACATGGACCGCGATGTGGGACGCCTGATGGACCGGCTGGATGAACTGGGTATCAGCGAGGACACCCTGGTGATGCTGAGCTCCGACAACGGCCCCCACAAGGAGGGCGGTGCCCGGCCCGAGTACTTTGACAGCAACGGCCCCTACCGCGGCATCAAGCGCGACCTCTATGAGGGCGGCATCCGGGTGCCCATGATCGCGCGCTGGAGCGGCACCATCGCCCCGGGCCAGACCAGCGACCACGTCTCGGCCTTCTGGGACATCCTGCCAACCTGCGCCGAGGCCGCCGGAGTGAGCGCACCTGAAAATATCGACGGCATCTCGATCCTGCCCACCCTCAAGGGCGCGGCGCAAAAGGAGCACGACTACCTCTACTGGGAGTTCCCGGCCCAGGGCGGCAAGCAGGCCATCCGCAAGGGCGACTGGAAAGCCCTGCGCCTCAATCTGCAGCGCATCTCAAAGCCCAGGATCGAACTCTACAACCTCAAGGACGACCCCGGCGAACAGCACAACATTGCCGATCAGCATCCCGAAATTGTCAAGGAGATGGCCGAGCTGTTCGTTACGGCGCGCACCGACTCCAAGCTATTCCGTTTGCATAAATAGAGGTCTGCCCCGCTACTCGGGGCAGATCGCCAACTCGCCAACCCCGGGATCATCGTCATCCGGCCGAGTATCCAGAGCCTTAGCCCGCTCCTCGATCAGCTCCAGCATGCGCTGGCGGTCCTTGACGATCGTGAAGCTGCCCAGCAGGAAGATCACGCCACAGAAGAGCCAGCAGGTCACCGCAAAGTTGAGCATGATGGCGTAGCTGCCGGTCATGCCCAGAATCAGGCTGCCCACGGCCGGACCGAGGCCCTTGCCCAGGCTGTCGGTCAGATTGAAGATCGAGAAGATTGAGCCGCGGTGCTCGGGCCGGTTGACATTCATGAAGATCGCCTTGAGGGTCGGGCCGGGGACCGCCACCATGAAGCCGCCGAGGAGCACGAAGGCCAGCAGATAGCTAAGCTGGGAAAACTGCATGTTGAGGAAGAGGTAACAGGGGATGGTGCCCACGATCACGCCGGTGCCGCAGAAGAGCGGGGCGTAGCGCGCATTCTTCCTGAAGAGCTTGTCGCCCAGCAGCGACCAGCTGATGGCGCCGATGGCCGTGCCGATGCCGAAGAGCTCCCAGACCTTGGTGGCGTCAACCTGCGAGAATCCCTGCACGTCCACAAAGTAGGTGATGGACCAGAAGGTCAGCACACCCCAGGGAATACAGCCCGGAATGCCCTGCAGCAGCATCAGGATGTTGGTCTTGTTGCTCAGCAGGATCTTGAAGTCACTGAGCTTGATCTTGTACTGGTAGGCCGCACCCTCGTCGATGGCGTCCATCAGGGCGGCCTCGGTGCTGCCGCGCTGGGGGTCGCGCGCAAAGAGCCAGAAGAGCAGCACCAGCGGGAAGTTGGGCAGGGCCGCCACAATGAAGGCCAGCCGCCAGCCGTACTCGGTGGTCATGGCCCAGCCGCCCAGCAACGGGCCCATCATCATGCCGATCCCCCAGGCCACGTCCACCAGCGCGGTCGAGAAGGCCCGGTGGCGATCGGTCACATAGTCCGCCAACAGCGAGAAGGTCAGGGGAAAGAGGCCACCGATGCCGATGCCGGTCAGCACCCGCATGGCCAGAAAACCATAGAAGCTTGATGTCACAGCATGCACGCCGGTCAACAGACAGGGAATCTCGCCGATCAGTACCGTCAGCACCAGCAGCTTCTTGCGCGAGAACCTGTCGGTCATGTAGCCGAAGTAGAGGCTGATGATGGCGCCCACCAGCACAAAGGCCGAACCGACATAGCCGATATGCTCCTTGGGCACGCCATATTCCGCGGACAGGGTCAGCACGATCGACGGCGTTATGTAGAGATCGCACATCAAAAAGAATGACATCAGGACCAGCAGAAACAGGGTGAACATATCCCGGGCCGGCATCTTATGCTTAGTCATAACAACTCCTTCACTGCAGTGTATAAATTTTCATATATGATTTCCATATAGTTCACAAGTATCGTATACGGGACTTCAGTGCAAAAATTCTTGCGTAAATTTTTAAACTCTGGAAATAACTGCTTATGAGGAACTCCGATGGCTAGCGAACAGGCACGCAAACGAACCCAGAACAGACGTAAAATCTTAAGGTCCCTCCACTTTGACGGCCCCCAGCAGCGCGGCCAGCTCAGCGCCCGCGGCATCCGCAAATCAAGCACCACCACCATCGTGGCCGAGCTGATCGAGAAGGGCCTGGTTATTGAAGAGACGCCCGGCTCCATCCGCAGCCGCATCCAGCTCAATCCCAACTTCAACACCCTGGCGGCCAGCATCCGGCGCAACCAGATCCACTTTGCCAGCGTCAGTCTGGACGGCAGAATCTTAAAGCGCTGGCAGCAGGCGCTCCCCGACAACACCTCCCCGGAGCTGCTGCTTGAACTGCTCACCAACGGCCTCAAGGGCCACCCGTGCAGCCCCATGGGCGTCGGCGTCTGCCTGCCCGGCATCATCGATCCGGCAGCCGGCCACCTGCACCGCGCCATCTATCCGGGCAGCTGGCGCAACATCAACCTCAAGCAGCGCCTCGAAGAGAGCCTGGGCCTCAATGTAATCGTCGACAACGATGTGCGGGCCCAGCTCTGGAGCACAGCCTGGTTTGACCGGCTGCTGCTCAAGGCAGAAAACATGCTCTACCTGGGACTGCTCGACGGCATTGCCTGCGCCATGATCGTGCACAGCCGGCGCCTGATCGGCGGCCACTTTGCGGCCGGCGAGATCGGCCACATCAATGCCGGCGGCCTGGGCCGCATCTGCAGCTGCGGCAAGCTGGACTGCCTGGAGACCTACTGCAGCACGCCCATCATCCTCAAGGAGATCTCAAACGCCATGGGCAGACCCATCCATGACCTGCAGGAGGTCGCCGAACTGGATGATCCGGATGCCCGGGCGATCCTGGACCGGGTGGCCAAGCAGCTGGCCCGCGCCGTGGCCGGCCTGGCAGCCGCCATGGACTCCGAACTGCTGATCGTGGGCAGCGGCCACCGGTCCTTCACTGAAAAGATCTGCCCCCTGCTCGAAGAGCACCTCTCCAGCGAACTGATCGGCCTGGATGCGGCCAACATCCTCGTAGCCGAATCCAGCGACCTAACAACCCTCAAGGGCGTGGCCGGACTGGTCATCGAACAGGCCTTCGACCAGGACATCTCCAGCTGGCCCGACATCTAGGCCTGATAGCCCACCTTGCGGGCGCGCCGGGGATGGTCGAGGTCGATCCCCAGCTGCAGGCCGGCACTCAGCAGCAGCTTCCAGCCCGCCGCCAGATAGATGAAGCTGCTCAGCTCGCCCAGATTCGGCACCCTGATGGTCGGAAAATCGGTCCCTTGATGGCTGATGGCGATGATCTGAATACCTACGCCCTCTTCGAGGGTTTCACGGATCTGCCTGAGGTCATCCGCATAGGGATCAATCAGCACCAGGGTGTCGCGTGACGACATGACCTCCTCAATGCCGTGCAGCAGGTAGGTGCCCTCAAGGTAGTCACTCCTTTTACGGATGATCTCGTTGGCTTTGAGGGTCAGCTCCTCGGCCACGCCATCATTGGGACCGGCAAAGTAGACCGTCTCGGACCGGGCCAGCATCTCAACAACGCCCGCATCCAGCGGCATTGCCAGCACGGCCTCAAGCGCACCTGCAAGCTGCTCGCGCTGCAGCCGGCGGCCCTTGAGATCCAGCAGCAGAGCCACATAGAAGAGGGCCTCCTCCATAACGCTCTTGGTGGCGGCCACCGCCTCCTCAGGGCCACAGCCCAGCACAAAGGTGGAATCAGCCACCTTGGCCAGCAGACTGTCGGGCGTGGCGGTCAGCCCGAAAAGGTTGGAATGCCCTGCCGCCTTCAGCTTTTCAAAGAGCCAGATCAATTCGCGGGTCCGGCCGCTGTTGGATGCCCCCAGCACCAGGTACTCATCCAGATTATAGCTGCCGGCCTGGCGGCAGCCCTCGGTGATCACCGCATGGGGCAGGCCGATTCGGTGCGCCAGGGCAATGGCATTCTTGGCCGGAAAGATGCGACTGGAACCCTCGCCGGTCAGCAGAATACGTTTGCAGCGCCGCAAGGCTTCCTGCAGCCGGCGGTCCTGCGGCAGTTCAAAACAGCCCAGCAAAGCCGGCGTCTCCAGCATTTCACGCACCAATGCGTAGCTATGCACCGCCACCTCCGGCCCACCGGATCAGATTCCCAAAGAGGCGGGAATAGCTCTCCCCAAACTCAACCTCATTGGCGCCAGGAGCCCGGGCCGTGATCCTTTGCCTACCCCAGTCGACCAGCCCGCCAACCCAGTGCGGCGCAACGTCACCGGTAAAGGCGACAACCCGGCCGCGGCCGTGTTCCCTGACAACCAGCAGCGGATAGTTGCGCTGCTGAGAAAAATCTAGCTCGCCGGCCAGCATGCGGGCCTCGGTCTGCACTACCTCCAGGATTGATTCGGCCCCAGCCTTAAGCCCGACCCGGTTGAACCCGGCCACGGATGGCAGTTGACGATTCAGATCAAGGCCATCCAGGACCGCATGCTCACATCTTTTTATGACGGGACAGGGCCCGCCGCAATTAAGGCGATCATCCTCATCCAGCAGACTCACCGGCAGAATCTCAGCCAAGGCGCTGCCATTGTAGTTATGCCCGTCCGGCGCGCTGAAACTCTCCCAGCCGCCGATCATAATCAAACCCATGCCCTGCGCGACCCGGCTGACGATGGCACTCAAATCACTGAAGTTCTTGGCCGGATAATCGCTGATTATCAGCACATCGGCCTCACTGGCCCGGTAGGCTTCATCGGAGGCCTGATAGTTGAAGCTGATCCCATGGTGACTCATGATGCCGGCCAGATATGATGCCGCCCGGTCCAGGGCGGTATCACCGAGATATTGCACCAACATGGCTAATCCTCCCTGAAGAGCTCAGCATACCTGCCAGGCTCATATAGGTTGAAATCAAGCGTCCGCAGATACTCCAAGGGACCGCCCCTGCTCACGATCCCAACCAAACTTTCGATCTGATCCTGGGAGCCGAAGAGGCCGACGGCCTCCAGTTTGCGCCGAAAGAGCTCGTCTGCGGCCCTGATCTGAATATCGGGTTTGGCCGGGAAGTCACAGTAGACCGCCAATTCATGGACAGCCGGAATCGCAGCCAGCGGTTCGCCCAGCTCGGGCCAGATTGCGCCGGCGGCATGAAAGAGGCTGACCATGAACTCGCTGTGGGTCAGCCTGTGGTCCGGATGCAGATCACTGCTGGTGGGCAGAAAGCAGCGCGTCGGCCTGAACTGGCGCAGGGTGTAGGTAAAGAGATTCTGCAGCCCGGCGTGCCCCATGAGCTGGCCTGCGCCATCCGGCTCAGTGCGGTATCGGCCGCTGTGGCAACTCAGCCGATTATCCGGCAAACCGCCCCAGCTGATCTGATCCGCGTTCAACCCCAGCCTGGCATAAGCGGCACAGGCTTCAGCCCGCCGCACCCTGACAATGTCGTCCTCATCGGCATGGCAGTAACCCATGCAGCCGTCCGTCACCACCAGCAGGCGACACGCGATGCCCTCCTGTAGGGCCAGCTGCAGCAACAGGCCGCCGCCCAGGGCCACATCATCGTCATGGGGCGCAACGAACAGAAATCGCTCACCTTCACCAAAAAGATCAGCCAAACTCTTATGCCGATCAATGCGGCCCTCTGTGCGGCGTAGATATTCACTCTGCATTGTTCAAAAATATGGTACCCAACTTTAACTGTCAAGTTTTTTGTAACACATGTGTTATCATGACCACGAGAAGCCCACACCGGCCTCCAGCTAGATCTTGAACTGGGCCACCTGACGGTTCAGGTCCTCGGCCATCGTACTCAATTCGGCCGAACTGCTCCTCACCTTGGCGCTGATCTGGGATATTTCACCCGAGGACCGGCTGACGTTTCCGATATCCTTGGCGATCTCGCCGGTCACACCAGACACCTGCACCACATTATCCGTAACCTCGTTGATGCCCTGGGCCGCCTGGCCGACATTGCCGGCAATCTCATTGGTCGTTATCGACTGCTCCTCAACCGCTGTCGCAATAGTACCCACGATATCATTGACATCCTTGATAACGGTGCGGATCTGTTCAATCTGACTGACCGTGCCGGCCGATGAACTCTGGATGTCTGCAATCTTTTGCGCAATCTCGCCGGTGGCGGCCGCCGTCTGCTGCGCCAGCCCCTTAATCTCGTTGGCCACAACCGCAAAGCCCTTGCCGGCCTCACCGGCCCTGGCGGCCTCGATGGTGGCATTCAGAGCCAGCAGATTGGTCTGTTCAGATATGTCGGTGATCGCCTCGGTGACCTTACCGATCTCCTCGGCGGCATAGCCCAGCGCATTGACCGTCTCAGAGGCCTTCTCGGTTTCAGCGACAGCGCCCTCGGTAACACTGCGCGCCCTTTCGGTGCTCTGCGTGATCTCGGCAATTGTCGAGGACATCTCCTCTGCCGACGAGGCCACAACATTGGTGTTGGCAGACGCCTGCTCAATGGCCGCAGCCACAGCATTCATATTGCTGCTCATCTCCTCGGACGCCACGGCCACGGAGTTGGCCCGCTGGGACGTCTGCTCCACCTCACTCGTCATCTCTTCCGAAATCTCGCTCAACCCCTGGGCCGAGGTGCTGACCACCGCCACGCTGCGGTTGATCTGCGCGAAGGTTTCGCGCAGTCTGGCGGCCATGGAGTTCAGGGCCTTCAGCAGCAGGCCGATCTCGTCATTCTGGTCGAGCGGTATGGTTACCGTCAGATCGCCCTGGGAGATGGCCTGCGCAAAATCAATCCCCTTGCGGATGGGCTCCACGATCGCCCTGATAATGCCGAAGGCCAGCACCATACTTAAGATCAGCATAACGGCCGACCCGGCCTGCACCCGGCGCGCCGTCCGCTTGCTCTGCCGCTCGGTTGCGGCTACCATCTCGGCCTGAGCCGCACCGGCGGCACTGTCAATCTCACTGATCAGCGGCTCAATCTGATGCACCGCGGCGCGCATATCGCCCACCAGCCCATCGATCTCGGCGTTGGTTGCCACCAGCTCGCCGAAAAGTTTGGCATACTGTTCAAGCTCGTCGCCCACCCGGGACTTGACCGCCCGGGAGAGCTGGGCCGACTGCACGACACCGCCCAGACTGTCAACCGCCGCCAAAACACTCTGCACATATTTTGCGTCGCCGCGCAGCAGATAGTCTTTTTCGTGCTTGCGGATCTCAAGCAGATATTCACGCGCAACCAGCTGACGCCCGCCAGCAGTCTGAGCAGCCAGTTCATTGTCCAGATCGCGTATCACATTGCGGAAGGAGCCCTGCAGACCGGAATTATGATCCAGACCCATCTTCTGCCAGGCCGCCACGACCCCCGCAAAGCTGACTTCATAGTTGCGGGCCAACTTATCAATTTCGAGGGCCATCTCCTTAATCTGCGGATAATCAACGCCACTCAGCTCAACAATCGCCTGGGCCTCGTCCCTGAGGGCCGCCACGCTCTGACTGACCATCTCGGGATACTTCAGATCCTTGCGCATCAGGAAATCTTTTTCGGAACGCCGGGCCTGCAGCATATATGAGTCAATGGCCGCCGCATGATCGCTGATGGCGATCTCGCGTTCGATCAGAGAGCCATAGCTGTTTAGGGTAAAATTAAGGGTGCGTTGATTAACCAGGGCTGCCGCCAGAAACATGACCAGGACCAGACCGACCAGCAGGCCGATCTTTTTAGCCAACCCGAGATTATTCCAGCCCGCAACAAAACTCTGCCACATTACAGTCACCTCCACATTATGTATTGATGACTATAATAAATTTACCGCAGATTAAAACAATGTAACCGGGTTAAGATTTTGCCGGCATATCCTGCTCAAAGAGACTCGCGGGCAGAACCGTGTCAAAGGCGTAATCCTTAAGTTCGATCTTGCTCTCATTGCCGGTGGCGTCCTGCAGGGCAATGTTGGTGATCAGGTGCTTAGCGTCCACCTTGATCCTGAGCTCACCGACGCCCTGCTTGGGGCTCAGCAGAATATAACCATCCTGCTGGCTGACATTGTAGTCAGCCTCAAGCGAGGTGATGCCGGCAAAGAAGGCCAGAATGTTGCTGGAGGCAAACTCCTTGGGAATCTCCTGCATGGAGGTGCTGCCGTCATCTGGCAGATGGATCCAGACCGTGCTGCCCTTCAGGATGATCAGCTGGCGCTGAGGCTCATAAACATCCATGCGCACGCCAACATCCTTCTTGTAGGAAACCTTGCCCTTGAAGTGGATGTTCTTCTTGAGCATGAACTGGTAGGTGTCCTGCTCAAAGTTGGCGGTGAAGTCTTTGTGCTTGCTGTAGCTCTCCTGAATCTCCTGCAGGCCGGCCGCCTGCAGTGGAAGCGCCAGAAGTAAAATAAATATAATTGCGAAGCCGCTAAAGCTGTTCCATCTCTGCATATGATTTAACCAATACCTTTCTGGGTTTGCCGGCCTTCTCAGCCGGCCCGAGGATGCCTTCCGACTCCATCTGATCGATGATGCGCGCGGCACGGTTATAGCCAATCCGGAACTGCCGCTGCACCATTGAAATGGAGGCCAGGCCTTTCTGGGTTACAAAATCAAGCGCCTGATCATACATCGGGTCCATATCATCGCCACCGCCGCCGGTAATCTCAGAGACTGATATCTGAGAGATCTGCTCCTCAACCGCATCCAGATACTCCGGCTCCTGCTGCTTCTTGATAAACTCAACCACGCTGTCAAGCTCATCCTCAGAGACATAGGCGCCGTGGACGCGCATCAGTCCGCCGGCACCGGGCGAGAGGTAGAGCATATCGCCCATGCCCAGAAGCTGATCGGCGCCGCCGCTGTCAAGGATGGTGCGCGAGTCGGTCTTGGATGAGACGCGGAACGAGATCCGGGTCGGGAAGTTGGCCTTGATCAGACCGGTGATAACGTCAACCGAGGGCCGCTGGGTGGCCACGATCATGTGCATGCCGGCTGCGCGCGCCATCTGCGCCAGGCGCGCGATGAAGCTCTCAACCTCCTTGTTGACCATCATCAGATCAGCCATCTCATCGATGACAATCACCATCTTGGGTAAAAGGAAGGGTTTGTTCTCATCGTCGGGTTTGACACTGGCCAGGCCAGGCACGGCCTCCGCATAGACCTTCTTGATCTTCTTGTTGTAGGTTTCGACGCTCTTGACGCCCAAACCCTTGAAAAGTTCGTAGCGCATCTCCATCTCCTGCACGGCCCATTTGAGCACGGGCAGGGCCTCGGCCGGATCGGTGACCACCGGATGGATCAGGTGCGGAATATCCTCATAGTGCGAAAGCTCGATCCGTTTGGGATCGATCATGATGAACTTGAGCTCATTGGGATTGCAGCGGTAGAGCAGCGACAGAATCATGGTATTGAGGCCGACACTCTTACCGGTGCCGGTGGCGCCGGCGATCAGCAGATGCGGCATCTTGGCCAGATTGGCCACCACCGGGGCGCCTTCGGTGTCGCTGCCCAGGGCCATCAGCAGCGATTCGGACGAAGCGGCAAACATCTTGTTGGCCAGAATCTTACGCAGACCGACCACCTCGCGCGAACGGTTCGGAATCTCGATGCCCACGGCATTCTTGCCCGGGATGGGTGCCACCACGCGCACCGAAGTGGCCTTCAGGGCCATGGCCAGGTCGTCGGCCAGGTTGACGATCTTGGTGATCTTGATGCCCGGGGCCGGGGTGAACTCATACATGGTGATGACCGGGCCGGGCTTGATCTCCAGAATCTCGCCGCGCACGCCGAAATCGTCAAGCTTGGCCAGGATCAGGGCCGCATTGGCCTTGAGCTCCTTCTCGGTGATGGGCTGCTTGGAGGCCTTGGCCTCATTGATCAGGGAGACCGGCGGCAGCTGATAGTCGGCCGCAAAGTCAAGCTTGACCTGCACCGGCACCTCTTCGGCGATCCGCTCCTTATGTTCGGTAATTGTGATCTGCGGCTCGCGCGGCTTTTCGATCTTCTTCTCTTTCTTGGGCTTGATCTTCGCCTGCTCAACCTTGCGTTCAGCCTTCTCCTCGGCCAGGCTCTCACGCTTGACGCGGGCCCGTTCCCGGCGCAGGCGCTGATTGGCGATGAAGATCTTCAGTTTCGCATAGGCCCCCGGCAGGTCGTAACCAACCATCAGGCCGGCGACCAGCATGGTCAGCAGAATCACCAGCGAACCCCAGGTGTTGAGGTAGGTCTTGAGTGCTCCGCCGATCAATGATCCGACCACACCACCGGCCTGCACCTCGGCGCCCTGGATATCCAGCGGTTTGGAGAAGATAACCCCCATGAAGCTCAACAGCACCACAAAGATCACAAAAGTGCTGAGGTAGCTCAGCCAGCTCTGCGGTTTCTTGCTGAAAGCCACCGTGTAGGCCTGCTCAAGCAGAAAGATTGGGATCAGATAGGCAATCAGCCCGAAGACGATCATAAAGCCGTCGGCCATGTACGAGCCGACGCGCCCCATCCAGTTATGGATATCACTGCTGCTGGAGTTGACCGACCAGCTGGGATCAAGGGCGTTATATGAGATCAGGGAAAGCAGCAGGAAGAGCGCCACCGACAGGACACAGAGCCCTGCCACCTTGTGCAGGCCTGGATGCTCAACCTCCTTCTTTTGATTCTTCTTTGCCATTATTGAATCCTAAAATATGCTGAAGACCAGATAGCCGGTTCCTGCAATCCAGCAGTAGATCGAAAATATAAAAAAGTTATGCTTCTTTAATGTCCATACCAAAAATTTCAGAGAAATCAAGCCAACAATAAAGGCCGTCAGCGAACCTACGATATGGATCATGCCCAACTGGCCGCCGGACTCGCCGATCTGCAGCAGGGTGGCCCCCAGAATGGCCGGAATGGCGGCAATGAACGAGTAGCTGGCGGCCCAGGTGCGCTCCATGCCGCTGAAGACACCCGCGAAGATGGTCGAGCCCGAACGCGAAATGCCCGGTATGATGGCCAGGGACTGGAAGAGACCCACTATCACGGCATCCTTGTAGGTGATCTCGCCCTCCTGACGCTCCGACTTGCCGATGCGATCGGTGGCGAAGGTGATGCAACCGGTAATCAGGAGCATGCAGGCCACAAAGCGCGGCATGCGGTAGAGCCCCTCAAATTGATCCTGGAATCCGACCCCGATCACGCCGGTTATCACCGTGGTTATCAAGAGGGCCAGTACAACCTTGGCCTGCTGCTTGTCAAAACTGCCCGGCAGAATGCCTAGGAGCAGCTTGAGCAGATCCTTGTAGAAGAAGACCAGCACGGCCAGCATGGTGCCCATGTGCACGCAGACATCGAACAGCAGGTTCTCGGTCCACTCGGGGCCGAAAAAATTCTGCAGCAGGGCCAGATGGCCGGAGCTGGAAACTGGCAGAAACTCGGTTAAGCCCTGGACCGTGCCCAGGAAGACGGCAATGATAATATCAGACATCTAAATCTCCAGAATTACGGGTTTGAGGACCGGCTTCTTGCCCAGGCGCGCCTTCAGAATGCGGCCCAGATCTTCACGCAGACGGTCCTCTATGTAGTGAATTTCAGTTTTCTTATAGATCTGGCACTGCTCAATGGTGGCCGCGGCCGCCTCGGTCAGCTCCTCCAGCAGCAGATCCTCGACCGGGCCCGGAGCCACTCCGGTGAACATGATCTCAGGCCCCAGCAGGGTGGAGCCGTCCACCGAGTCGAGCACCGCAAATATGACGGCCATGCCACCCTCGGAAATATTGCGGCGCTGCTTGAGCACCGAATCACGGATGCTGCCGGTCAGGTGACCGTCGATAAAGAGCTTGCCGTGCTTAATCTCAGAACCCTCCCGGATGCCGTCCTCGGTCAGACTCAGCACCTGGCCGGGCCGCGCCATCAGGACCTCGGTCTGGGGCAGCTGCTCCTCGGCGATATCGGCCAGGGCCTGCATCTGGCGCAGGTCGCCATGCACGGGCATCAGAATCTCGGGCTGCAGCAAATCAAATATGCGCCGAATCTCGGCATGGGCCGCATGCCCCGAAGCATGCACGTCCGCCACCATCGGATAGTAGACCCGCGCGCCGGCATCAATCAGCTGGTCGATGCAGCGGCCGATGGCAAACTCATTGCCCGGAATGATGCGCGCCGAGATGATCACGGCATCGCCTTCCTGAACCTTGAAGTTGTGCCAGCTGCGCGCAATCAGGGCCAGCACCGAGTACATTTCGCCCTGGGTGCCGGTGCAAAGAACAATGTAACGGTCGCGCGCCGTGCTGCCCAGCAGCGATTCATCCAGCAGCATCGACTTATCAATCTGGATGATGCCCAGGTCACAGGCGATCTCGACGGCCTGCTTCATGCTGCGCCCGATGATGCAGACCTGCCTATTCAGGCGCGCGGCCATCTCGATCAGAGCCTTGATACGCATGACATGGCTGGAGAATGTTGAGATCACCGCCGCGCCCTTTGTGCGCTTAACCAGCTCCTCAATGTTGGCTACAACCTGCTCTTCACTCAGATCCTTGGGGTCACGCTCGGCATTGGTGCTCTCACAGATCAGCAGCCGGGCCGGCTCACGGCACTCCCCGAACACTTCGGGGCCCAGGCGGAAATCGCCCGAGTGCACAATCCGCCCCTGCGGAGTCATGATATTGAAGGCGAAGCAGCCCGGGGTGGAGTGCAGCACCTCGACAGCCTCCAGCTTCAGGCCGGCCAGATCAATCTGTTCGCCGGCCTGCAGATCATTGAGCTGAACCTTGTGCGGCACGGCATGTTCGGAAAGCTTCTTGCGCAGGATGCCCAGCGCAAAAGGGTGGCCATAGACCGGAATGTTAACCTGCTTGAGCAGCTGGGGCAGAGCGCCCATATGATCCTCATGGCCGTGGGTCAGAACAATCGCGGCAAAGCTGGCCGCATTTTCGATAACGTATGAAAAATCAGGTACAATCTGCTCAATTCCGGTGATATTGTAACGCGGAAACATCAGGCCGGCATCAATCAGGATGCTACCGGAGTCGGTTTCAATTATGGTGGAGTTCAGACCGAACTCCCTGACCCCTCCAAGAGGGATTATGTTAACGCAATTCAAAAAGGAAATCCTACCTTGTCGGCAGCCGGACTGCCTGTTCTCTGCTCACGCGGCGATCTTTTCGCCTATATAGCCGAATTCAATGGCCTTGTACACCTCTTCCATCAGTTCGACCGTCTCCAGGCCCTTAGATTCAATCGGCTCATGAACCTGGATAGTAACATGCCCGGGGTTGATATCCCAGGTCCCTTTGCGATGAATGGTGGCAGAGCCCCGGATGGAAACAGGCACAATCGGCACGCCGGCCTGCTGGGCCATGTAAAAGCCGCCCTTCTTAAAAGATGCGATCTCTCCCTCGGCGGAGCGCTTGCCCTCCGGAAAGATGAAGATTGAACGGCCGCTCCTCAGGGTCTCATAGGCCTGCTGCATGCTGGCCAGGGCCTGCTGGCGGTCATCACGCTTAACCATGATGTAACCGGCGCGTTTCATAAAGGTGCCGAAACAGAACACCTCGGAAAGCTCATACTTGACGATCCAGCGGTACTGCACCGGCAACAGAGCCAGAACCGCGAAGACATCAAAGAAGCTGGTGTGGTTGGCCATATAGACCGCCGGTCCCTCCGGCAGATTGTCCAACCCCTCAATCTCGCCGCTGACCCCGGCACAAAGCATGGTGAAGCGGCCCCAGAGCCGCACATTCAGATGAGCCAGATCGCTGCTGATCAAAGAGGCCAGCAGATGCGGCAGATAGGACAGCGGAATATAGAGACCAGTGGCCAGGATAGTTGCTTTACCTCGAAACATGGCTGATTTCTATGAGAAATTGTCCCGGAAGTCAACGTCCCTATGCCGCCACGTCGTGATAAGTGTCGGGCAATCCCCGGCTGATTGACCAGTGGACTGCATCCATCAGAGATGCGGCACTGTGGCCGGCCGGAGATATGGGCTGACCAACCTTGACCCGGATGGTTCCGGGCTGAAGGGTGCGGCTACCCTTGGTATGAACCTGAATCGCACCAGTGATGGTGATGGGCACAACCGGAACCCCGGCCTGCAGGGCCAGGTAAAAACCGCCCTTCTTAAGCGGATAACGCATCTCACCGGTCTCGGAACGGGTACCCTCAGGAAAGATGAAGACCGAGGTGCCGCCAGCAATGATCCGGCCCGCCCGCCGCAGACTCTCGAGGGCCGCCTCATGGTCAGACCTGTCAATCATGATATAGCCAGCGCCCTTCATGGCCAGGCCGAAAAAGGGGATCGAGGCCAACTCCTGTTTGACGATCCAGCGAAACTGAATCGGCAGATTGGCCAGGATGGCCGGAATGTCAAAGTAGCTCTGATGATTGGCCATATAGACCGCCGGACCGGCGGGCAGATTTTCCAACCCCTCTACCTCAACCCTGGTGCCGGAACAGAAGAGACTCCAGCGCGCCCAGATGCGCGCATCCAGATGCGGCAGATTCCCCGAACGGGTCAATAGCGCCAGCAGCGTATGGGGAATAATCATCAGCAATATGTATAGAGAGCTACCCAGAAGGGCTATCGCCATCCAAATCATGGCGTAACATTTACACAACTTTTACATTTCAGTCAACCTTGCGACTTAATTGTAACTTATTGATTTTTTTACGAGGTGACCTTCTTGAAAACATCCATCAGGTCGGCCAGCATCTCATCGCGCACCTTGATGGCGCTCAGGGATGACTCAAAGCCGGTCCTGGCCCGCATCATGTCGCTGAACTCACGCGCCAGATCAACATTGGAACCGACGGTGCCGTCGCCCATGACAACTCCCGGCGCAGAATCACGCTCGGTAACGACCTCGACCCCGCCATGCTTACCCTCTGAAAGGGTCGTGCGCAGCGCCTGGTACTCTTTGGAGTTCTGGTTGGCAATATTGGACGAGGCATTGGCCTGTAAAATTGAATGGGCGTTAATGCTGCTTAATATGTCTGACATGGCTCGGCTCCCATAAAACATATCGGCGCAATTATTAATAGCTGAACCCATCCGCCACTCATCTCATCCAAAAATGACGTAGGGCAATCTGTGGTTCATGTGGCACAGCTTCGACATCACGGTGAAGCCTGCAGCAAAAGGAGGCCACTATGTTTGTTTCGGAAAAGGAACGCAGACAGTATCCCCGTCAGGCATTCATGGGCAGGGCCAACATGATTATCGGCGGCAGTCTGCAGGGCAGAGAGCAGCACACCTCGGCCGGCTGGCTAACCCAAGAGTGGCAGGAGGTCGATGAACTTGAAGACCAGGTCCTCGAATCCCACGTTGCCGACATCAGCTGGGACGGCATGTGTCTCACGGACATCAACCAGTTTTCGGGCATGCACTGGATTATCGCTGATCACATCCGCCAGATGCCGACCAAGATCTTCCTCTTCGATGCCAACCTGACCATCTGGGGCAATATAATCCGCATCAACCCGCGCATCAGACAGGCTGGGGTGCACATCAGCAGCACCTCCAACGACGACCTCTGGCAGTTCCTCTGCGGAGCAAAATATTAAGCGCCCAGTTTGCGGTAGAGCGTGCGGGTCGAAAGGCCCAGAAGTTTGGCAGCCAGAGCCTTGTCGCCCTTAGTGTACTTTAAAGTGCGCTCTATCAGCAGCTGTTCGATCTCATCCATAGGCATGCCCAGCGGTATCTGAACCGAGGGCTGACGCTCCGAACCCGATCCCTTCAGTGACGGCGGCAGATCATCCAGCCCCAGAACACCATCCTTGTCCAGCACCACGCAGCGCTCAATCACATTTTCCAGCTCGCGCACATTGCCGGGCCAGCCATAGGCCATGAGGGCATCCATGGCGCCGGCCTCAATACCCTGCAGCTCTTTTTTGTTCTTGGAGTTGAAGCGGTTCATGAAGTGCTGCACCAGCACCGGAATATCCTCAACCCGCTCCTTGAGCTGCGGCAGCCTGATTGAGATCACATTCAGCCGCCAGTAGAGATCCTCACGAAAGCGGCCCTCCGAAACCAGTTTGGCCAGATCGCGGTTGGTCGCCGCCACAATGCGCACATTGACCTGAATGGTAGAGTTGCTGCCCAGCCGCTCAAAGGTGCCCTCCTGCAGAATCCGCAGCAGCTTGACCTGCACCGACGGCGGGATCTCGCCGATCTCATCCAGGAAGATCGTCGATCCGTCGGCCACCTCGAAACGGCCCTGCCGCCGGCCGGCGGCGCCGGTAAATGCGCCTTTTTCATAGCCGAAAAGCTCCGACTCGATCAATGTTTCTGGAATGGCGGCACAGTTGACCTTGATAATCGGCCTTGCGCTGCGCGGCGAAAGGCGGTGAATCATATCGGCAATCACCTCTTTGCCTGTACCAGACTCACCTAGAATCAGGGCCGTAGCCTGACTGGGAGCCATCTGCTGCACCAGCTCCACAACCTCGCGCATCTTCGGGCTGCTGGTCTCAATCAACGGGCCGGACTCAAGCTCGGCCAGCCGCTTCTTCAGATTCTGATTGTCCAGTTTGAGGGTCTGCTTCTCGATGGCATTTCTGACCGAACGCAGAATGGCCGCCTTCTTGAAGGGCTTGGTGATGTAGTCATAGGCCCCCTCCTTCATGGAGTCCACGGCCGTATCCACCGAGGCGTGACCTGTGATTATGATAACTTCGGTATCGGGCGACACCGAGCGCGTAACCTTGAGCAGTTCCATGCCATCCATACCGGCCATGCGGATATCGCTGATTAGCAGATTAACCGGCTGCTGGCGAATCAGACGGAAGGCCTCATCGCCATCGGCGGCCGTTATGACCTGATAGCCCTCACGCTGCAGAATCTTTTCCAGGGACGTTCTGATGCCGATCTCATCATCTGCAACCAGAATCGTCTTTTTCATGGCGAGAAGGGATCCTCAACCATCTTGAGCGGCTCTACCTCCTGCCGTTTACCGGCCACCTGCAGAACCTCGAAGATCACCTGCGCGCCCTGACCGGTGGCATAAAGAATGTAGTCCCCTTCGGGAACGTCCATAAAGGTGTAGCTGAGCTTCTTGCCCGGCTCGCCGCGATAACGCACGGCCGATTTCTTGAGCTCCGCCAAAGCCGCAGCATGCTGCTCATCCCGGACTTTACGCTCAGCGGCATACTGCTCGCGAGCCTGCTTGAGGCGGGCCGAGCTGGTCTTGATATCCTTGTCGGCCTTTACAATCTGCTCCTTCAGCGGCTTCAGCTGAGGAGCAAAGGCCTCTTCAAGGGTCAGCTGGGCAGCATCGCCCTTGTAAGCCACGCCGTCTGAAAACCGAATCTCAACCACCTCAAGCGAGAAGCTGGAAGCGATATTCTTCCGGATCAGCTTGATTTGCTCCCGATTGAGCTCGCCGGCAAAAAAACTAAGCCGCTCCGGCTCATGTTTTAGGTTGGAGAGCGTTCGGCCCGGGGCCAGACCGAATATCATCGTACTGTAGTCGACCATCTCCAGAAAGAGCGGATTGGAGAGCGGAATTTTAATTTCGCCGATGTAGGGCATATAGGTGATCGCACTGATGATACGGTCCGAATGATTCTTCACCGTATAGGTAAATGAGATCTCACCCATCACCGAAGAGTGCGGCGCCAGCTCAGCCGTGGCCGAATGAATCGTCAGGTCAAACTTGGAGATGTACTCCCGCTTGAGCGCCTCAATCTTACGCTCCAGGGCTTCACGGGATCTGGCAGCCCGCTCTTGCGCCTGCTTGAAATCAGCTTCACGCCGGCTGACCTCATACTTCTCATCGAGGGCGGCAACATCCTTGCCGTACTGATCCTCGATATGCTCCACAACAGCCTTGACTCCACCCGAAAGCAGATACATCTCACCGTAGGGCTGCACAGGATTTATTATCAGCTCGGTGGCCTGGCAACAGACGGGCCACAGCATGATAAGGAATATGGTAATCAATTTTGTTCTCATCAACTAATCCTTTGGCGCCATTGGCACAGCGAAGGTGAAGGTGGTGCCCCGATTCATCTCGCTCTCCACATTGACCCAGCCATCATGTGCATTAGCAATATATTGCACCAATGACAAGCCAAGCCCCGTACCATTCTCCTTGGTTGTAAAATAAGGATCAAAAATACGGCGGGCTATGTCGTGGGGAATGCCGTAGCCGGTATCCTTGACCATCAGCAGAAACTCTTCACCCCGCCCCAGGGCGCTCAGTTCCAGCTTTCCACCGGAAGGCATTGCTTCCACGGCATTTTTAATGAAATTTATCAAAACCTGCCTGAATTGTCCACGATCGATCAGGATATTTTCGGGCAGATCCTGCGCTTTGACTTCAACCTCTATGGCACGCTTGCTGACTTCCGGCAACATGGTGGCCACGGCACTCTCAATCTCCTCCAGCGGATCAACCGCCTGAACCTTGGGATGCGGCAGCCGCGCATAGGACATGTACTCATCGGTGATGATCGCAAGGCGGTCGATCTCCTGCTGGATAATGCGAATCAGATCCGACGCCTCGGCACTGAGGTTCTGTTCCCTGATCTCATCTTCCAGCAGCTCGGTATGCAGCAGCACCGACGCCAGCGGGTTGCGGATCTCATGGGCCACATGGGCCGACATCTGGCCGACAGCCGCCAGCTTGTCAGCCTGGATCAGCTTCTCCACCAGGGCCTTGGTCTCGGTCACATCCACCGCATACTGAATAACATACTCCACCGCGCCATTGCTGTCATGCAACGGAATGGCGCTGATATCAAATAAGTATGGCCGACCGTTAATCTCCAGATGCACCTCGCGCTCACTCATCAGCTCTCCACTCCTGAAGACCTGCTCAACCAGCTCCGCCCGGCAGGGACGCACTGCTTTGTCCAGATCCACCAGGCAGTGCTTGTCGATAAAATCCGAGCGCTGCAGGCCGAAGAGCTCACAGTAACGCTGGTTGATGTCCGTAATGGTAAAGGCCGAATCGATCATGATCAAATAGTGCGGCAGGGCGTTGAAAACCGTCTGCAACCGCCTGTGCGCCACCAGCATCTTATCGGCCCACTTGTTGCGTTCATAAGCTCTCACCCGGTCTTTATTGATGCCCAGCACCACAATCGTCACCAGAATCACGAGGGCCACCGAACCCGAACCGAGCACCAGGGTGTTGCGGAAGGTCCCGGCCATCAGGGCGATCACCTCCGAGTAGGGCGCCGTGACCACCGTGATCCAGCGCTTGTTCAGAAAGTGGGCCGAAGAGAAGGCCAGCAGTTTGTGCACCGGCTCATCATCCGGATAGTGCGGAAAGACAAACTGATAGGTGCCGCCGTTTTTAAGCTCCATGCCGCGCCGAATCTCCATCAAACCCGAAACGCCCTCCATCTCATCGATGACCGCATCGATGTTGCGGCCGGTCAACCGGGGATCGGGGTGGAAGAGGATCGTGCCCGTATCGTCCAGCAGCCAGGCATAGCTGCTGGCCGAAGGCTGTACCGGTATGATGTGCAGGGCCGCAATGCTGGAGATATCCACGGCACAGCCGATCACGCCCATGAAGCGCCCGCCGGCGCCAATAATCGGATAGACGATCACAAAGGAGTGAAAGCGGTTGGGGATATCAAAGTTCTCCTCGCCGCCGATCATGATCACATCCGAAACATAGGGCACCTTGAGGTCGCGGGCCATCCTGAAATAACTGCGATAGCTGAAATTCTTGCCCCGCAGACCAGGCATGGAACCTTCGGGCGCATAAAACTGCACCGTGCCGTCACGGTCCTCCCAGAAGACAAAAGCCACCTTGTTCTTGAGCGCCAGAAAGGCATCCATGACCGCACTCTCAATGGCCTCAGCATCGCCGACCTGCACATCGTCCAGCCCGGCCGTCAGGCTGAGCACATTGCCGATGTCACGCAGATGCTGCTGAATGCCGGTGGCCACCTGGCGCGCCAGCAGCTGCTGCTCGCGATTATACTGGGCGGCCATGGAACGCTCAACGCCGCGGTAGGATTGAAGGGCAAAGAGCACCACGAAGCCCAGCACCACAAAGGAGCCCAGCAGAATTATGATCTCCCACCAAGGATCCCTGAGCTTCATCATCAGCACTCCCTCAGGGAAAGTAAGAAGTTTCAGATGCTAAATGTCAAGAATTATAAGAAAATTATGCAAGAAAGCGGGGAGGAGAGACCCTCCCCGCTTAGGTTAGCCAAAGTAGCTGTCGGAATTTAGCTCAGCCGGCAGCGCCTTCTCCTTGAGCTCGGCGGCACTCAAGGCAAAGAGCGGGCTGATCTCAACCTTGATTCCCGGGGCAACCTTGACGCCGGCGGCCTCGAGCCAGGCTCGGTGCTGGTCGCTCTGCATCTGCTGGGAGCTGATCAGAGAGTCTTCGCCGCTCTTGTTCTTGACCGGGCCGAACTCATCCTCGCGCCGGCACTCCAGCACCACCGAGCTGCTGGTCATGGGCAGGGCATCAAAGATAAAGGTTTCAAACTTGATGCCGGCGATCTCCTGCTCGGAACCGTCCTCTCCGAGGGTCGGGATACTCTTGTTGGCCCTATGGTAGGGCAGGGCCAGGCCGTCCCTGGTGAGCTGCTCCACAAAGTCGCGCCGGATCACATGGATGGCGATGGAGCCGGCCCAGTAGAGCATCTGGCCCTCTTTATCCTTAGCGTACATGATCTCTTCGGGCATGTCGCTGTACTCCATGGTGGTGGTCCTGCCGTCGATGACGCCGATCACGCCGACCTTCTCCTCAAAGTCGCGCTTCCTGACGATCTTGGATGACATCTCGGCGCCCTTGGCGCTGTGCAGGCCGATGAAGAGCGGGTCGCAGACATCCACCAGCGGGTTGTCCACCTGGAAGTAGAAGATCTCCTCAATGCCCCGGGTGCGCATGGTCTCCAAACAACCGTTGACCTTCAGGGCGGTGAAGGTACCGCCGTGGCCGTCGGGGTTCATGAAGAGGTCGCCGTCGCGCTTCAGGATAAACTTACCCTCGGCGGTGATGGAGGGCAGCATGCCCTGGACAAAGAAATAGACGTCATCCTTGGAGAGGCCGAAGTAGTTGTTCTCTTCGAAGCAGGCGCGGGTCTCGGCATCGTTGGCCTCGGAGGTCATGATGAAGAGCGGGATGGCTGCGCCGTGTCTTCTGCCGAGCGCCAGAACCTTCTCGCTGTGAATGGCGAAGAGGGTCTTCTCCTTGATGGGACTGACCTTGACGGCACCCTTGGGACCGGCCACGCCCAGGCGCGAGCCCTGGCCGCCGGCCACGATCAGGGCGGCCACCTTGCCCTCAGCCAGCAACTGCTCGCCAATGGTCCTGAATTCGGCAGCCGCTTCGCTGGCGGCAAACTCAGCCGTATAGACCTCGGGCGTCTCAACCTTGCCGCTGGCCGGCTCATAGATTCCGTGGCCGTCCAGCAGACGCTGCATCAGACCGTAGTCAATTTTATCAAGACTCTTCTCGATCAGAGCCGGCGCAACAAAATCAGCCTTTAGCAGCTCGGCGATGTGCTCCTGCCCGATCTCTCTTAGCCTTTTTTCTAGCATTCATTACCTCCGCAATACGTTTTTCAAAACCGGATGATCCGGGTTCATACAGGGTCATACTCTGATCCAGCCCCTCGGGCAGATAGTCCATCTCGAGGGCACCGGCCGGATCATCATGGGCGTAGCAGTAACCCTCACCGTAGCCCAGCTCGCGCATCAGCTTGGTGGGCGCGTTACGCAAGCTCATGGGCACCGGCGGTGTGCCGGTCTCCTTAATCAGGCCCTTAATCTTCTTCCAGGCCACATAGACCCGGTTGCTCTTGGGCGCGCAGGCCAGGTAGGCCGTGGCCTGATAGAGCGCCAGGTCCCCCTCGGGAATCCCCAGGGAGGTGAAGGCATCCTTGGCTGCCAGCACCATGCGCAGCGCGCCGGGCTCGGCCAGACCGACGTCCTCGGACGCGATCATGATCATGCGCCTGAGCACATAGAGCCGGTCCTCGCCGGCCTCCAGCATACGTCCCAGCCAGTAGAGCGAGGCGTCTACCTCGCTGGCGCGAATCGACTTCTGGAAGGCCGATATCAGATCATAGTGGTTATCGCCGGCCCGGTCATGATAGATGGGCCGGTCGAGCAGCTCCGTTAGATCTTCAGGTTTTATAACTTCCTTTTTTATCTTAAGCAAGGCCAAATCGAGCAGATTGAGCGCGGCCCGCGCATCGCCATCAGCCGCCCGCGCCAGAGCACCAATGGCCTCATCGTCCAGGCGACGGCCCAGCTTCTGCAGCATGGAGTCGCTATCCTGGGCGCGCTTCAATATTATCTCCAGATCATCTTTTGCGAGATGCTTCAGCGCAATCACCTGCAAACGCGAGAGCAGCGGCGAATTGATGGCAAAGGAGGGGTTCTCGGTAGTCACACCGATCAGGACAATGGTGCCGTCCTCCACAAAGGGCAGCAGGGCATCCTGCTGGGCCTTGTTGAAGCGGTGAATCTCATCGATGAAGACCACCGGCGCCACGGCCGCGCCCCAGGCCGAGGAGGTGATCGAGCGCAGCTCCTTGACACCGCTGGTGATGGCGCTCAGGGAGAAGAAGGAGGCCGGGCTGAGCTGCTGGATAATGTTGGCCATGGTGGTCTTGCCGGTGCCGGGCGGACCCCAGACGATGGCCGAACGGCGCTTACCGGCCATAAAATCTTCTATAAATGCGCGCGCCTCAGCATGACCGACAAAATCATCCAGAACTGAGGGGCGCACCCGGTGGGCAAGGGGCGTACTTGTACTCATGCGCTCATATATAGCATAAATTGATTGACGGACAACTGCTATTGCTCTGCCGGAATTGACCCTTGACAAAGCCCGGCAGACTCTATAGAAGAGTCACCGTACCGCGGGGTGGAGCAGTCTGGTAGCTCGTTGGGCTCATAACCCAAAGGTCGTAGGTTCAAATCCTGCCCCCGCTACCAAAAACAAATCACAGGGTTACCGAGAAATCGGTAATCCTTTTTATTTTGCCCAGATTGGTGGTCCCCACAATATTCCCCACATCCAACCATCACACTCACCTAGAAGTCACGGTAAAAGCTGAAAGCAGCGACGGCAATACATCCATGAATGCATCTACAACATCACCCAACAATTCTTCCTGTGATGTGGGAAAATCACGATACCTATGAAACATATAATTTCTTATAGGATAAAGATATTCGTGAAAATTATTCGACTCTCCTTTATCAAGAGCACTCAACAACTGATTACATGACCTCTCCAACCCCAAAAGATTGCTATTACTAATATCAATATAATCCGCCATCAATAGATACATTCTTCGCTTTTCAGATGATATTCTATTAATCTCCTCTAAAACATCCTTGGTCTTGTCTAAATCACCCTGGACATTAATCAATTCATTGGCAATCTTACCCTGTTCATTCTTAAATACATACTCTAATAACAATTCAATAATTTGATATAAAAAAAAGAACCGCAAGATCGGACCGCCGTCATACACGAAAACAGTTCTAATCAACGGACTGATCAATTCACATTCAATAATATCTTCGGAAACAAACTCCAAGTACATTCGACTACCACTGGGAGCCATCCTAGAAAATTTTAATATTCCAGGATTTTCGGCCTGAATATCTACATATCCATACTTAGCCAATGATGGAATAATCCTAGCCAAACAAACGGTATCCATTTCCAACAGCGTCTCATTACTTATAACCAAAAATACCATCTGATCATGGAATATATCCGAAACACGAAGATTGTCAGACGATGCAATGCTTATAGATTGAATATCTATATCAGCTAATTTTTGTGACAACACTGTCGCCAAGCACATATATGCATATCGTAGAAAATGAGGATTATCAAAATAATCATGATCCAAGGAATCCAAGGCAACCGCAGGGATACACCAACCTATCCTACAATCATTCTTCCTATCATACACTTGGAAAATATCATTTTCCCTCACATCTTTTTTGGCAAGAGGAAAAACACTAAAAGACCTATCCTTAAACTCGTCATCCAACGACAATGCACAGCTTACATTTAAACAAGACGAATCGTCTTTTGTACAACCAAATACAAACTCTTTGGCCGCGCTATCGTAATTTACAAACTCATAATTACGATCTTCGCCATCAACATTTGCCCGCAATCCCATTAGCGGATAACCTATAAGTTCTGGCCTTGATATTTTCTCAGAGCAGTCTTAGAGGCACCAATAAGGTCACCAAAGCCTTCACTTTCACTATTGAACAGCTCCCTATAAAAATAGGCAAAATAAGAACGCTGCGCATTACCAATTTTTTTAGTATTATTTTTTAACCAATCTAGAGCTGAATTTATTTCCTCAAGAAATTCTTCTGGAGAATCTTCACTCAATGAGTCGACAGCCGTCAAAATATTATCAAAACCTTCAACTAACTTGAAATCAATCAACTTACCAATAGCGGCCCCAAAACCAGACATTGACTGGGGTCGCTTAAACACTTTTATTGCTGTCTTCCCAAACGGAGATTTATTCTCATCGAGGTAAGCCTCAGATAATTCAGTCGAACCACAAATATTATCAACCTTAGAAATAAATGCATGTAATGCCTCCAGGTACTTCTCAAATAGCTCTGTTTCTTGATTTTCCTTAGACAATTTTTCTAAACTGTTGATGTTCTCCAAGATATCAGCTTTTTCAATAGGCAGTTCATCTCTATCTAAATATGAGTTAAACCCTTCAACTATATCCTTAAAATTATACTGATTGGGCCTAATCGCCAATCGCCCATCTGCCTCTCTGATTAACTCCACATTCCCGACAGATGTATCAACGTAATCCAGATATAAAATCTCAATTTGTTGACGCAAAGACATTGGTGTTTGACCAGTATTAAGAGTCAACATACGATACAAAATTCCCAATCGATTCAGCCCAACATATATCTCGACGCGAATGTTAGATGCCAACAAAACACTCAGCTGCTCTGTGTCATGAACAGAATTTAACTCTCTGGCTAACTCTAAGATAGTATATGTTCGTTGCAGCCCATCCAATATAACCAAATGGTCTTTATTGGCATCCAAATACCCTGGAAAAACAGACAAATCCTCATTATTAAAATCATTAATCTCAGATGTTAACGCCAAGACTATTGGCGGAATAACACATTGCTGCTTTAAATCATTCTTAAGTAACGTATATACTGTTTTAGAAGAACGTACCCTTCGACGCTGAAAAACATTCTGCTCAATAATTGGCTGAGACAATGAAATATAATCTTCAATGCTCATATCCACTAAGACATTATATGCATGTATTCTAGAATCATAAAGACATGAAGTTGCTCTCATCTCAGCCCTCTTTCTTAAATTCGATTATCATCGGCCAACATTTAATAATTTGACAGGACTATAACATTAGGACTTAGTACACTTCAATAATTAGTAAGGCTTTCTTTTCTAATACATGAAGCCGGCAACAAACCACCGCCAACTCCTTTAGATACTACCTCCAACTATCCTTAATCAAATTATCCCGCTCCTCTTTTTCATGCGCACTCTCAACCATCCCCAAAAGATTTCTATAACTGCGCCTTAACGGGAGATATATGAACAAGGCAACGAAATAGACACCAAAAGAACTAAAAAAATACCACACGGTAAAAAGCCCGCTCAATCCACCCGACACAAGCCCAAACACCTGCAAAGCCAGGCCACTTCCCAAAACCATTTTCAAATCAAACTTATCAAAATTTTTCATACGACCTCCTCAATCTAGGTCTATTTCATTCTCTTCCGACACTTCCGGAGTCTTAGTCTTCTCCGGTTCCACCTTATTGGCACCTGATTTCAGAAACCTCTTGGCAAGGCTCTTCAAATTCAATGCTTCACTCAAAACAAATGGCGCATGTAATGGCACATCTCTAAATACAGGTATTCTGATTTTTAGATAATCCATACCCGGCAGCTTCAAAATGGCCCGCAAATTAGGCATTCGCGCGAACTCAGATGGAATAACCAACTCCTTTACCGTCAACTGCCTTGATATGCTTACGCCGTCTCTAAAAGAGTTTACACCCATGGAATTTGTTTCACTCGACTCAACTACCTCAACGCAGCCAATCAGCTCCGACAGATAAGCCATCGTATCTGGCTCTGAAACAGACAAAAGAACCTTTGTCCCGCAATTATTGACTATAGTTTTCCTAAGACTATCGCCATATGCCGAATCTATCTGGCCAATATCCTGAGTTCCAATCCAGACACTGGCGCCCTTTGAGCCAGCTCGAGCCAGCAACTCCACGATAGACTGCATTGGATGAAGGGAACCAAACTCGTCCAAAACAACATAACGACGCCGACGCATATCGTCAGGCATGGACAGCAGCTCCATGGATGCAAACTCCAGCATAAGCGTCTGGAGAGGCTTAAAGATATCCGCCGTTGCTGCTGTATTGACCAGAAATAACGATCCAGGATCGTCCTGCCGCATCCATTGCCGCACCGAAAAATCCCCATCCTGCTTCGCAACATATTCCAGCGACTTAACGTAGCTCAGAAGAGTGCCCAGCACTCCCTGACACTGTTTAGATCCCGCATCCCCAAGGGCATCAATACCAATTTTGCCTTCATGAATTGTCTTTAATGCACTTATGATATTGTCCGATCCAGATGTCAGCATCTCCCAAATTTGCAGATTTGTCACATCTCCATCCCGGTTGTACCACAGATAAAAAAGCACTCCCCGCAGCACGTCGCGCGCAGCCTTATTCCAGAAAGGATCTTTGCCTTTCTCTTCCGGAATCAATGTCCAACACACAATTTGGTCGATATCCATCACCGTTCTCACATCGTTAAATATTGACCATCCGATAGAGCGTTCATCAGCAGGACAGTAGATCAAATCGGTGTCCGACTCATAAAATGAAGGCACATAGTCACCCTTATTGTCATATATGATCTGACGTTTACCGCCTGACTTAAGCGTGCCGACAACTCGCTTAAGAATTTGAGACTTGCCGCTGCGAGTTCTCCCGACAATAAACACATGTGTTGTTTCATCTCTTGGTGGCAGCTTTATCCTGCCAATAGGAATGGAACCTCTTAAAAAGAGCTGCCTCAGTTGAACTTTTAAGACTGGAACAAACCTAGCTCCTCTAAGATATTTTTCGCTCTGCATCTGTTTGGTCTGCAAAAAGAAGTAAATGAGGATGAGCAAATAACCCCAAACGCATACCGCAAAAATCTTCATTGCTACCGGCCAGCTTAAGAATACAATGCCAACAGCCTTCCTCACCCCTTCTTGGATAGCTTCATGATCTGCACCAATGAACGCACCCATAACCTGCACATATACTTGCCCCCAATGATCCTGAAAGTAGTAAAAATTATGGATGAGAAGCATCATGACACCAGCAACAACTAACGCAAGAATGATGATCACATGCATCTTAACTGTCATCAGCATCCTGCTGCACCACGCTTCAAATCCTTTATATCCGCCGTTCTTCATGGGAGAAACCTCCCATCATGCTTATATGATCTAAGACGTTCATTTGCAGCTCTATTAAGCTGATAAAACACGTCGCTGCCCGCAGCTCTCTTAATATATTCAGCAACGAGGTAGGCGAGATATATAATAAGGTTGCTTTGCCGGCCCAGCTGCTGCTTCACCTCATCAATGCGCCAAGGTGCCCAAGTTGAGATCAGCAGCCGCACAGTTTTAGTTCTATCCAAGCCAAGTTCTGCAGCAATTGCATCAATCTTTTTTCCATCTTGTTCGTTTAGGGTTATACTAATTCTCTTTCGGGCCATTTTGACCTCCTTTTAATTGTAATTCTTCACCGCCCATGCTCTGCATGACGGCAAATTTGACATTCAAAGAATCAACCACAAAATCGAAACACTATGCCCAAAACACACCACCAAATGACTGTCATTTGTGACTATCAGCAACAACACAGAGTATTCCTGAAGAAATTGGTGTTTTAGCAGCATCCGCGACATGCAGTTGTGGCAATCAAACATTGCGTTGGGTGTGTCACAATACAGAGAGCGGACTTGGTAACTTGCATCAGAGGTCGAGTGACTGGTTTCCACGATCATGCTGTACCTCCTGAGATATACGTTCCGGTTGACTATACTCGAGCGTAGACGACTTTATTTGCTCGTGCTTGGCTTGTTCAATTAATCGCGATGAATCATCAGTATAGATTTTTAAATCATCCTTACCGCGAGAAATTGACACAAGGAGACTATTGAAACTTTGATGCTGCTTTGTGTCGGTAAAAACGAAGACTTCCCTAGAGGTCTGACCTTGGCTTTTATACGCGGTCGATACATATCCATAATCAAAATAACCATATTGCTCTGGCGTGAAGCTAATCTCCCGACCAGAGCTCAGCTGAACAGATAACCGTCCGTTACTGTCAATGCTCTGAATTAAACCTGTACTGCCATTTTGAACACCCAATGACCGATCATTCTTGCCGAAGGCAATCTTATCACCTACCGCGAATGACTGTTCTTCCTCACTGAACACCCCAATCTTGTTGCCATCGCGTGTTAAGTTAATCGTCTGCTCTATCCCCCGATCTGTCTTAACGATAATTGAATTTGAAAATGGCTCAGTATCTACGATCCTGGCTTCTGCACCAGCTCGGCCCAATACACCTGATTTTCTGGCATAAATCACATCCCCTTCGGCATAGGATGATGCAAAATACTGCTCCCTTGACGACAACCCTTTCGAGTGCCTAACCACAAGTAGATTTTCAGATTTGGCCAGTACCCCCTGATCCTGATAGTTTTTACGAACTAAATCATTAAGTGCTTTCCGATCTCGATTTATCGACGCAATCAAAAGCCGCTCTTCGGAGTCTCTCGCTGAGAACTCCTTCGCAACCTTAAAAAGCCGGCTCTCTCTATCTGGCTCCTGCACTAATTTTCCTAATCGTTCAATTTTTGAGAAAGCCTCGTCTATTCGCTTTGACGAGAAATTAACGACAACATCTCGATATGCAGGATTCCTTTGTCTGACAATTTCATCCATTCGGACCGTATGTATATGATTCTGCTTCTGCAACTGCCCAAACATCATTCCTGCCTCAATTGAAGGTAATTGCTGGGTGTCTCCCATTAATACAACTCTTGCTTGATATGCTTCTGCTCTGGATAAAATCTGATGCAAAACCACAGATCCCGCCATAGAAGCCTCATCTACAAGCCATATCTCCCTACTTGGACGAATGGATATGGTTCGCTCCGAGCTCTGCAAAAACGAATGTATCGTGCTAGACTTAACTCCTACACTTTCAAGCTCTGACGCTGCCTTGCCGGTAATCGTCAGACCACGAATATTTACATCATCCGGAGCTATCTGCTTTGCAACTCCTGCCGCTGTAGACTTTCCCACTCCAGGAGGACCATTCACCGCAACTACTCGATGGGGTAGCGTATAAACTCCTTTGACTACCTCCGCTTGGCCATAGTTTAACTCCACATCTGATTCTTTGATCCGTTTATCGACTTCAATATCATTATAGATTGGGGGAACTGCATGTTGGCCACGCTGGACCATTTCAACAATCTGCGCCTCAACCCTAAGCATCTCTGGCGTGGTATAGGCATTGGCAGCAAGTTGGACTATCTCACCTCTCTCAACCGATGCATTTATTCCCTTATCCAAGGTGTTGATGGTCTCATTACCTATAGACAATCTCGCACTCTCTTTGAGTAACTCCTCCTTCGTAAAAACACTCTCGTTCTCTATCAGAACTTCAATTCCTTTAATTATATACTGCTCTACAGATAATGATTTTAATTGACTTTTCTGAGCGGCATCTTCAACAGCATGGAATATAGATTCTTTGGTCTGGCCAAGCTCCTGAATTTTACTTTCCCAAAGCTCACGCAATTCACTAACGCTGACATCCCGCTTAGCTTCGCGACTGTCTATTGCGGCTATTTCACGCAGTTTCTGACCATCGGCACTCGGATACCGATCCCTCAGTTCGGACACTAGAGCTTCAATCTGTTTTGACCGAGCACTAAATGCATCAACTACCTGTGAATCTACACCACTAATCTCAAATAAACCCTTGCTGTCGCTTCTGATCGCATAACCCATTTCTTTAGTAAGGAGATGCGCCAGCTCATTCCGATAAATCTGACCCAGCAACATTTTGTTACGAAATAACTCTTCATTAGATATTGCCTTCCATTCACCGCTTTCATCCCGTGTCATGTTGGCAATAACCACATGCGTATGAATCTGGGGGTCCAATTCACGCGAAAGATGATGCTGATACAGTGCAGCAACCATCTTATCTGTATTTATTCTAGAAGTAAGTCCGTCATGGGTATTACGAGCTTGAATTAGAGCTGGTTCCAAATACTCAAGCGTTGATTTAACTGCTCGGTGATGAATATCTGCCAACCTGTCATCATATATCGACAAAACTGAAAAACTTTTCGGAGGGCTAAAGGTTAAATCAACACCTGGGCGATGTTCTTTATTAGGACCAGCCTTAATAAGTTGCTGGCCATCCAAATCAAAACCTTGCAGAATTTTTGAGAGTGCATCCCGCTCTACAGGGCCGCCAAGACCTAAAGCCTCAGCTCCCTTGCCATACCATTCGCCTGGATACTGTTTTGCATAGTAATCATCCAGCAGATCGTAATAGGATACAATAGCCTGCAACCCTTTAAGGACAGTAATTGACACCATTGTTTCCTCCTTTGTGGAGAGTGGACAGGGCTACAGCGCAGTGATATACATAGACTACGGCCCTATTTTGCTACCCAGCAACTTTAGTGTCGTAACGTACGGTTGGCGCTGCAACGCCAACCGTGCACACTAATTCTTCAAATCAATTCTTCGTTTTTCAACCCAATCGATAACCTCTTCTTTCTTATACCTAACTCGCGAAGCAACCTTATAATATGGAATCATATCATTCGGCTTTGCACTTCGCTGGCTTCGCAGAAAATGAACACTAAGACCAATAATTTCAGCTACTTCAGTCTCTTTGATATACATATCATCACTCAGCAAATGTAATGCCCATTGATACAAGCTCAGCTTTAGTAAATAAATTCAAAATGCAGGCGGCTTCAAGCAAATGATATAAGCCCCGAGCAGCATCCCAATCACCGCCATACTCCTCTAGTGATTGCGAGTGCGTCTTCAGTCCCCAAATTGTGATCCTCAATGCGACCTTTATTACGGATCTAAGTATTCTTATCTTCAGATTCAAAATCATATACATATTTTCCTCCTATCATACGCATTCAACAAATCGATATATTATCCATAAAGCCTGATAAAATATCGAGAGTCAACATCAAAATAACATTTAGATTACCTCTTGTATCGCGATAATTACGACAAAACAAGCCCAATACTATTGACACTATACTGATAACCCAATACAATAGCCTCATGACACAAACGCACAAACTATTTAAAAACATTAGAGAATGGCAAGGGATGTCCCAACAGGAAGTACTAAAAAGATGCAACCATGTCATCAATCAGTCCACATACTCAACCTTTGAAAAAGGTCGATACCGAACACAAGAAAATAATCTCAATATGATTGCTGAGGCATTAAATATAAACCCAGATTTTCTTAAAGACAGTAATCAAAACCTATTTCGCAGCGACCACCTAATCAAATTACATATTACTTTCTCGACCATAAAAGGTAAACCGATAGAACCATTCGCGTCTCTAATACTAAACAGTGGCGAATTAGAATTCATATCCCTCATTACTGATATGAACATATTTACTCGAATTAAAAACCTAAGCCTTTCTGAACGCCCCATATACGCTGTGGCCGTCAAGGATTCAGATAACAATTATTTCATAATCAGACGCAAATCCAGCAATAGAGCTGTCCTTGTAGATACAAAACTAGAACAAGCCCTTAATCTCTTTGTTCAACATGAAGCAATCACTCACAAAAAAATATTTGCCTTTAGTGAACAAACTATTTCTTCAGAACTTTATGAAAAAATACGTAACTGGACTGTCTGCAAAGCAGACATTGAACCCTTATTTAAACACTCAGACCATGCGTTTTTCCCATATTTAAAACCAACAACAGACGAAATGTGGCACTTAAGCAAACTTCGAGATTGCGGATTCATTCCCAATGAAGATGAGCTAAAACTAATCAAAGCAATTAGAAATAAAGGGATAACCCCTCAATCTATTAATGATCTCTTAAATCATAAATCTTAACAACACATTACAAGCATACTTCTTGCGGGGTATCCATTCGGCTACCTTGCGTATTCATCATTATCATCCTATAATCTATTAATTACTAATATTTCTATTAAATTGGGAGGCTCAGTTATGAAATCGTTAAAAACCGTGCTGTATATTCTTGCAATTTCAACACTTATGTTTGGCTGCAAAGAAAGTGATAGATTCTGGAATCTAGTTTTTGAAAAAGTACCTACTAACCAAGCAGTCCTCGGTCTATTAGCAGATGCAGATGTTTACGCATATCAGTTATCGGACCTATCAGAGCCAATCGAAGGCCCAAGAAAAACCTCTGGCTGTAATGAAAGCATCAGTCTTTCTGGACGTTTTTTCCTTCTGCTAAAATGCATTCCTGATGATGAGTGGATTCTCCTTAAGGTCTCTGGTGGCAACGATATTGATGTCGATAATGATGGGAATATCGATGAAGAGAGCACTCCTAATAAAGGAGCGATCTACTGTCTTGCAAAAGCAGGGGAAATCCGTAAGGGGCTCATTGCTGTCACCCCTCTATCCGACTACCTATTTCTAAAAATCAAACAAGACCATGACCTCAGCCAACTAGAGCCAAGCGCACTCTTGCAAATGCTTGACGATCTTTCAAAATCTTTACTTACAAAAGATTTAACCAATGATGGCAATATTGATTACAACGATGTTTTACGTTTTAATCCCTATAACGACAAAACTACCTGCTCAGAACAATGGGATATTGTCCTGCATGGACCTGTCTCTACGATCCATACAAACCATGATGAATCTACAAGGCTTCAGCTTTACGATTCCATCTTCACAAATATTTCAGAAGATGTCCTAGGAGAAGACTTCCTTTCTGAAAGTGTCCAACTAGACAATGGATCTATAGAGCTATCCCAGAATGGGGATAGCTCTATTAAATGTTTGTATAGCAAGCAGGCCTTCAGTGCCGCCGCTCTTCAGACAACTATTATCGAAGAGGATGGAATAACAGACGGATATTCAAAAATTGTTTCTCAAGGTGTAATCTTCGAAATGTTCTACCCTCTTAGCAATCAGAATGTACTATCTAATTCGATAGATGCACTTATTGAACAAGGCTCTATTCAGATTTTAATAAATGAGTCTGAAGGTGGAATTACCATAGACATCCCCAAAGACTTGATAACCTCTTGGTCAAACTCCGCTGTGTATTGCAAACTAAACGGCAATCCTTATGAACCTGCGGTTATACTGGATGACCCTAAAATTGAAGTTAAATATTCAGATGCATCCGATGCAGCAGAATATATCGACCTTCTCAAAATTGGACCTAATGACCCCAGATGTTTCAGATACGATCTTATAAACAAATATGCAGATATTGTTGAACTTGATAACTGTGCAATTTTCGTAATTAGTAGGGAAGTTTATGAGAATGAAAATTTTGATCTATATGATGATTTTATCGACCCCATAGAAACCCTCTTTACGATAGCCAGTGGCCCAACCACACCCGGCTGGTGGGTTTCTACCGTTATATCAAACCTATTTGATTTAACCACATCACAGATGAATCTAGCCATGAATGGCCCCGACCTTTCAAATGACCCCAGCGACATTGTTATCAACAAACAACAAGAGTACTTCCCAACCATCGCCTACAGTTCTTCCAGACTGTGGAGTTCAAATGTCGATTTATCTCTCAAAGTAGAAGCCTCGTCTATGGACAATACAACATGGTTTGAACCCAACTACACAAGTAACCCCCAGGGCCATCTCGCCAAATTTAAAGCAATTCCTGGATATGTATTTGTTGTTGTCAGCAAGACACCACTCAACATTTATGATGCTGCTGTAGGAACCATGGTTGATGTAGGCATCAAAGGAGAAACAACATTCAGAGGCACAAACTCCTTACGGTTATATATGCAAAATATAGCTCAAGTAAAAACATGGTACAAAGATGCCGATGGAGACAAATACTCTGATGGCACAACACAAATCTCAACAACTCAGCCTGCAGACTATTATCTTGCAGAAGATTTGATCGCAACGAGCGGCGATTGCAACGATAACAATGCAAACATCTATCCCGGCCATGGATGTGACAGCGACCTGCTAGTCGTTATAACGAATGTAGTTGAAAGAATCCACGACCCGGGCCGCGAATATCCAGATATTATGTTCACCGCCGATGCCCACCCCGGATCAATTAGCCATTCCATTCATGGCCCAAGCGAACGATTTGAAGCAGGCATATCTCTTGAAAACTTCTCTATAACGGGATTACCTGATATTCCTGAATATGACTGGTCCCAACTGGATAGAGTTCGCATTGTTCTTAGAAATGAAGAAATTGACTACGGACAAGGAATGCCTGAAATAGAACGAGATGTCTTCTTGGACATAAGAGACAAAGCCCCTTCATTCCACAACTCTGGATATTACTGGATCGCCATTGATTTCCAACGCGACTTAACATTATCTGAGTACAACTATCTCAGCTATGCATTGAAGCAAGACAATTTACGTTTATTCCTAGAAAGATTTTGGGAACTATCTCCTAGCTGTGGCATCTGCGACATTCCAAGACGCCCATCGTCGGGAAGTGCCCATGATTATTATTGGCAAGGAAGCATCAGTACATTTTCCTTAGAGTTATAAACTCCCCAATAGCCGGGTCAAATTAATCACTTGATCCGGCTATTTCATCTCCTTTTTCATCCTCAAAAGACTCAACAGAGCCTCTGACCAACTTCTCCACCACCGCAGATGCACGCTTCAATGCATCATCATGCAAATGGGCATAACGCTGCGTCATTTGAGGTGACTTATGGGTCATTAGTTTTTGGAGAGTATACATATCTACTTCACCGCATGAGGCAAGCATTGAAGCATAGGTATGCCTCAATCCATGCAATGGTCTAAAGTCTTTGGGCAACCCGGCATTGCTTTTAATTCGATTAGCTTGATGGTTAATATCCGTACGTTTCTTTCCATTTCGTCCTGGAAAAACGTATGGGCTAGAGGTCTTAGGGTGGCTCTCAAGCAACTCCCTAACCGCACTATTCATGGGAACCTCTTTATCCTCACCACCTTTAGGATCAATAATCCGAATAAAGCCTCTTTGGAACTCTATAGATTTCCACTCCAAATTAAATAACTCACCTCTACGGAGGCCCGTCAATATAGCCATCTTCATAAAGTTTGCTACCTGAATATTCGGGTCATCGTTTACTGCCTGCCAGAATTTCTTCAACTCTTCATCTGTCAGAAATTCCGTCTTCAGATTATTAACAGTAGGCATTTCAATTATAAATCCAAGACCAGGGCACAGCTGCTTTTTCAAACCAAAATTTGCAATCCGGCGAATGAGCTCCAACACATTCCTGACGGTGGCAGGTGACTTAGTTTTTAAAAGGTTTATCCGGATACGGTCCACATCCAGCGGGGCAATATCCTTTGGCTCCTTATGTCCTAACGTTGGACCAATATGGTTATCATACCGATTGTTATCAAACTTAATCCCCTTAACATCCGACTTATTATCTTTGTATTCCTGCCACAATCTATCCATTGTCCAACGATTCGCGTCCAAACGCTTCCGTTCAGCAGCTATCTCGCGTTTTTCTTTGTTCGAGGGTTGGGCACCAGATAGCCGGGCTGACCTTACCGCATTGGCTCTAGCCGGAGTCATATCATCGCGGGACTTACTACCTACCTTTTCTTCGATGGACCGATCGCCTTTCCTGTAACGGATATAATAAATTGGTTCAGGCTTACTACATCCCGACGGTGTGCCTTCTATGTAGTAGACACCTGGATATTTAGTTTTGTGACGCGTAAATTTTGGCATAGTTAATCCCTATTCCCCACATTAATCCCCACACACATAGTAGTACTTCAGCATTAACCATGCAAGCGCATATTAAAGATTTTCAAGATAAGATACCGTTATTAAAGATAATATATCAAGAGAACTTTCCCTATACAAACCAGTACAAATAAACATTCTCTGGTCTCATAACCCAAAGGTCGTAGGTTCAAATCCTGCCCCCGCTACCAAAAACAAAACAGCTCGACATTATGTCGGGCTTTTCTTTTATTTACATCAACCCATTGACATCTCAGCTGTCCCTATTATCTTTTAAATCACACCCAACATCAGGGGTGCGCGTAACCGTTCACCAACGCGCATCCCACCCTTTATCAACCCAATACGCCATAGACATTCGCATATTTTCAGCTATAAACAACTGCATGCTAAAACGATGTCCATGGGCCCCGATCGACAATCCGCTCTACCTAGACTACCACGATCAGGAGTGGGGCGTGCCCGTGCATGACGACCGGCTGCTCTTTGAATTTCTGATCCTGGAGGGCGCCCAGGCCGGCCTGAGCTGGAGTACGATCCTCAACAAGCGCGAGAACTATCGCCGCGCCTTTGACAATTTCGAGGCCCAGAAAATTGCAGCCTATGATGATAAAAAAGTCGCCGAGCTGCTCAACAACCCCGGCATCGTGCGCAACCGCCTCAAGGTGGCCGCAGCCACCAAGAATGCGCGCGCCTTCCTCAACATTCAGGAACAGCACGGCAGCTTCGATCACTACATCTGGCAGTTTGTGGATGGCCAGCCAATCCAGAACAGTTTCAGGAGCCTGGCCGAGATCCCGGCCAATACGCCCATCTCCGACAAGATGAGCAAGGAGTTAAAGCGCCTGGGCTTCACCTTCGTCGGCTCAACCATCTGTTACGCCTTCATGCAGGCCGTGGGCATGGTCAATGACCACACGGTTGACTGCTTCCGCTATGCGCAGATCCATCAGCTACAAGCTTAATTCATGGTTTCAGGCCCAATTCCTGGCGCAGTAGTGAGATTGCTGTGGCTCGGTCCTCTTTGAGGATTTTAAAGAAATCACGCACATCTTTGAGGGCCCATTTGTAGAGCATAATCTTGGGCTCGCCCTCTTTGCCGTAATTGACCTTCATTCTGTCCAGCCTGGGGTAATGAGCCCGCAGGCGCTCCCTGAACTTGTCAAAACTTTCGGGCTGTGACCAGAGAACCTCGGCCAATGTGATGGCGCGCGGATAGAGTTTTCTTTCTACATGGTGCTGGGGCGCATATTCGGTCCACATGTTGGCTTCGGAGCCCAGAATCATCCCGGGGTCGCACCCCTTGGGAACCGGATCAAATGAGTAGACCTGTTTGATATCGGTGCGGGCCAGGGGGTAGTCAAAATAGGTATGGGTTGTAGGAGAAACAATGGATTTATGTCCTTGCTTAACCGCCTCAATTGCACCGCTGACACCGCGCCAGGACTGCACGATGGCAGTCTCGGGCAGGCCGCCCTCTAGGATCTCATCCCAGCCGATCAGGGTTTTGCCTTTAGCGGTGATGAACTTCTCCATGCGCTTTACAAAGTAGCTCTGCAGCTCATGCTCATCCTTCAGACCTTCTTTTTTGATGCGCTCCTGACAGAGCGGACATTTTTTCCAGCGCGCCTTGGGACACTCATCGCAACCCACATGGATGTAGGGCGCAGGGAAGAGCTCCATGACCTCGCTCAAAACATCCTCAAGGAAGTCGAATGGTTCCTCCTTTCCGGCGCAGTAGACATCCTTGTAGATGCCGCCATTGGATGTAATTTTAAAGGGCCCGCCGCTGCAGGAGAGTTCCGGATAGACAGCCAGAGCCGCGAGGCAGTGTCCGGGCATATCGATCTCGGGCACAACCATGATGTGGCGCTCTGCGGCGTAAGAGACAATCTCACGCACATCATCATGGGTGTAGAATCCGCCGTGAGGCTTGATCTCCTCGCGCCAGGCGCCGATCTCGGTCAGCTTGGGATGCTTCTTAATCTGGATGCGCCAGCCCTGATCCTGGCTCAAGAGCCAGTGCAGAACATTCATCTTATAATAGGCCATGATATCGAGCTGCTTCTTGATGAAGTCAACTTCCATGAAGTGGCGGCCGCAATCCAGATTGACGCCGCGCCAGGCAAAGCGCGGAGCATCTTCAATCTCGCAGCAGGGCAGTTCACTGCTCTCATCTGCAAGCTGGCGGATGGTCATGGTGCCCCGGAAGAGGCCAGTTGGCGTCGAGGCCTTCAATGTAATTCCGTCAGGCTTGATGCTTAAGCGATAGGCCTCTTCTCCAGTAATGGAACTGTCCAGTTCCTGCCTTATGTCATCATCATTCCTGAAGGTAAATGCACCTTCGCCCGGGATAACCTTCTGCGGTTTGGGGATAACGTTTATCATATCTCCTCCAGCTTCTTTCCAAATACAACCGTCTTGTGCCCTTCCACACCGCGCCAGTGGGTCTGTTCGCGCTCATCCAGTATATCAAAACCCAGCTTCTTGTAGAAGGGAATCGCCTTTACGTTATGGTTGGATGTTTCAAGGTAGACACCATTAATGCCATGATCCTTCAGGTTATCCGTGAAGAGACTGATCAGCTCTGCACCGATGCCCAGCCGCTGATAGCCGGGCAGAATATTGATGTGCAGATGGGCCGGGTAGCCGCTGGGCGGCGCACTGTTGACCTCATCGTTATGGTGATTCCAGTAGAGCACCTCCAGGAGGTCCCCGGGATAGCGCCAGGCGGTGTAGAAGATCAGCCGCAGCACCACCCGCCAGAGCATCTGACGGTTAAAGCGCCGCGGCAGACCGGCCGCATCGGGCGTGCCCACGACGTAGCCAACCACCTGACCGGAATCCTCAGCCACAAAGCCGTTTTCGGGCTCAAAGAGCACATAGTAGAGCCCGAAGAGATAGCCGAAGAGTTTGACGTCGTGAAAATGACCCGCGGCATCCTCGCCCATATAACCGGTTTTGAAGCAGATCTCGGCGATGGCAGCGGCATCTGAACGGCGGCAGGGGCGGTAGCTGATCATCTTATCTTTCATTTAAGGCCACAACCTTGTTATTGATACGCGCCTCATGGGCGGCAAATGACATCAGGTGGCTCATGAGCGACTCCTCTGCCGATGTTTCGCCGGGATGACCGTCCAGCACCTCACAGAAGTGCTCCATAATCAGGTAGTCGCCCTCGCCGTGACCCATAAGATCGCTCCTGACGGGATATTTTATGCACTTGCCGCTGTGGTGCAGATGAACTTCCAGCTTGCCGCCGTCGCCGAAGGTGCCCCGCAGGGTGCCGTGCTCGCCGTCGATGCGCAGGGTGCGACCCTCATGGTAGGAGTGGCCGTGCATGCGCAAGGTGGCCGTTGTACCGTTTTCAAACTCAATAATGGTCTCCTGATGGTCCACCTGGTCATTGTCGCAGTGGTAAACGCAGAGGCCGTATGGCCCCTCCTGCAGCGCCTTCATGATGCCCTCTCTGGATATATCCTCGCTGATCACAGCTGTGGGCCACTCGGGCCAGATGACATAATCCCTGATGACCGGCAGCATTGAGCAGAGCTTAGGATGGTTCAGGAGCAGCTGCATGGCCAGTTTCATGGGCCTGTAATCGGTCTTGGCAATGGTCTGCTTCATATGGCGGCCGTACAGATAGCTCTCCACCGCATTGTACTGACACTTGGCGGCCGCCGGGCAGCCGTCGGTGCAGCGCCGGGGCGCACCCATGGGAGCCTTCTCCGGCCGGAAATGGTGCAGGGAACCGAAAGAGCTGATCTTCCTGGGCCGGCTGCCCACCAGCCAGTATAAGATATCCATGTCATGACAGCACTTGGCCAGAATCATGGGCGAAGCTTCCTCCGAATTGCGCCAGTTGCCGCGCACATAGGAGTGGGCCATATGTGAATAGGTGACATTCTCGGCATGCAAAACCGTATAGACATCCCCCAGCACGCCCTCATCAATAATTGCCTTAACCTGCCGGAAGAAGCCGGTATAGCGCAGCACATGGCAGATATTGAGGCTGCGCATATTCTTTGCTGCGGCATCCGCAATCGTCCGGCAGTCGGCCTCATTAAGGGCCATGGGCTTCTCCAGCAGCACATGATAACCGGCCTCAAGGGCCCTGACACAGGGATCAACGTGCATCTGATCCTGGGTCGCAATAATGGCACCGTCAGCCAGCTGAGGCCGATCAAGGATTGTCCGCCAATCCTCATAACAGGCATCCTCACCCAAGTTGTGGTCCCGGGCAAATCTGCGGCGCCGCTGGGCATTGGGTTCAGCCACGGCCGCAACCTTGAGCTTCGCTGGATTCTTCAGCGCAAATGAAGCATAGCCCCGGCCCCGGTCGCCCGCTCCGATCAGAATTACACTCTTCATCACCACTCCTGCATTGAACTAGTGTACAATTAACATATACGTTAATTTTATATCCAGCCCAAGAATTATTCCGCAACGGCAAGATAAATTTGCATCCGGGCAAAAGTTTATACTGCATCCAACCGATAAACATATCTATGCAATTTAATTCAGCAGATTCAATGGCAATAGATAATACGAGAACAGAAGACCACGTCCGTTTCCTGGAGTCCATGGAGCGCATCAACAGAGCCGTGCGCTCGAACAAAGATCTGGACGAGATGCTCAAGGCCGTGCTCAGCTGCACGCTGGAGATCTTCAAATGCGACCGCACCTGGCTGCTGCACCCCTGCGACCCAAATGCTGAAAGCTGGCAGATTCCCTTTGAATGCTCGAAACCCGAATATCCGGGGGTCGGGGATCAGTCCCTGCCGATGACCGACATCCAGCGCAGCCTGCTCAAGGCGGCCCTCATATCCGGCGAACCGATGACCTATGATGCGGCCAACTCCCTGCCGCCGGAGGTTGCCGCAAAGTTTCAGATCAAATCCCAGCTGCACATGGCGATTCATCCGCGTCTGGGCGAGCCCTGGCTCTTCGGCCTGCACCACTGCGCAGGCAGCCACAGTTTCTCTCAGCCCGAGATCAAGATGTTCAAGGAGATCGGCCACCGGATCGCCGACGCTCTGAGCAACCTGCTGCTCTTCAACGAACTGCGCGCCAATGAGGAGAAGTTCCGCATCCTGGCCGACACCTCACCAACCGCCATCCTGATGTTCCAGAACCAGCAGTGGATCTACGCCAACCGCTCGGCCGAAGAGCTCTCGGGCTTCAGCAACGAAGAGATCTTGCAGATGGACATCTGGCAGATCATCCATCCCGAAAGTCTGGAACAGGCCCACAAGCTTAAAGCCGGCACCACCTACCGCGAAAAATACACCATCGTCACCAAGGCCGGTCAGACCAAATGGGTCGATTTCGTTCTCAGCTTCACCAACATCAACAATACCGCCACCGGCATCATCAATGTGCTGGATGTTACCGAACAGACCGAATCGCGTGCGCGCCTGGGCAACCTGGTTGAACATTCGGTGGACGCCCTGGCCCGCACCGCTGAAATTTTTGACACCGACACCGGCGAGCACACCAAGCGCATCGGCGACTACTGTAAGAAGTTTGCCGAACTGATCGGCGCCGACGAAACCTATCAGGAGACCATCCGCGTCCAGGCCCAGCTGCACGATGTGGGCAAGATCCACATCCCGCCCGCCATCATCAATAAGCCGGGCCGCCTGACCCGCGAAGAGTTTCAGGTAATCCAAAACCACACCGAGTTCGGCCGGGTCATCATCGGCAAGAGCCCCGAGCTGACCCTGGCGCTGCAGATCGCCCTCTATCACCATGAGAAGTGCGACGGCAGCGGCTACCCCGACGGTCTCAAAGGTGACGAGATCCCGCTGGCGGCCCGCATCGCCGCCATTGCCGATGTCTTTGACGCATTGATTACGACGCGACCCTACAAGGAGGCCCTGAGCTACGAGCAGGCCTACGACATCATGTCAAAGGGCGACGAAAGGCTCGACCCGCGCAGCCACTTCGACCCCAATCTGCTGGATCTCTTCCTCAACAACTATGAAGATTTTGTGGCCATCCACTCCGAGAGCCTCTTCCATGAGGTTGAGCGCATCTCGCAGAAGATGGACATCCTGGTGCTGGACGACGACCCCACCATCAGAGAGATGCTGGCCGGCATCTACGACACCACCGAAATGCAGGTGGACGTCAAAACCTTTGCCAGCCTGAATTCACTCAAGAAGCATCTCTATCATGAATCCATCAATCCCAGGATCTGCTTCATTGACATCCATCTGCCCGACGGCAACGGCAACCAGGTCGCCAAGGCACTGCGCAACAGATTTCCAGGCTGCTGCCTGATCTGCATCACCGCCGACATGAACGTGGCCCCCAAGCAGGTTGCCCTCTACGACCGGCTGCTGCACAAGCCCTTCTCACTTGAAAAGATCCAGACCCTGACCGAGATTATCAGCAAATACCACTAACCAAGACGTTCCAGCAGATCAGCCACGGCCTCAAAGGTGGCCTGCATGGTGGCGCTGCCCACCTCATCCTCCAGGGTGCGGTGAATGGTGCCGCCGAAGTGGTTGTTGTCACCCACCACGACCATGCCGTGCACCAGCATCCAGGCGTGCATGGACTGGATGGCCAGCTCCTGGCCGCCATTGCGTGATCCGCCCAGGGCGATCGCTGCCCCGACCTTGCCCTTTAGTTTGAAGCCGCTGCGGCGCAGGGGCAGGGACTTATCCAGGGCGCACTTCAGATTGGCGGTCATGCCGCCGAAGTAGACCGGGCTGATGGTGATGATGGCATCGGCATCGGCCAGCACCCCATTGAGCTTGTTGGCCACCTCATCCTGGCCGCAGTGATCATGGCTGGCACAGAAGTTACAGTGGATGCAGGGCGAAATGGGCGTCTCGCTCAGTTTGACCACCTCGGTCTCAATATTGCGGCCGGCAAAATAATCTGAAGCCTTGGCGGCCACATCTTCAGAGCCCTGATTCTTTCTGGGGCTTCCGGATATCAGAACAACTTTCATAGGTTTCTCCAGTCAGTTTTTGGTCTATTTAACATGTTGGATACAGGGATTGAACAGCTTTTTATGTCCCGGCCGATAAGAGAATAATGGTGGGCCTGACCCGCCTGTGTTAAACAGGAAAATCATGAAAAAGTTCTTGATTCTAATCATAATTGGTCTGAGCCTCTCGGGCTGCGCAACATTTGCCAAGTATGAAGGCGTTGATCCCAAACTTAAACTACCGCTGATCCTCTACCCCGGCATGTCGGAGAGCGAACCCCAGGCGATGCGCGCCAAGTTTGAGAAGAACGCCCCGCGCCTGATGGCCGAACTGAGCGCAGTCGAGCATATTGAAGACATCATCATTCCAGGGACAGAGATTCCGGCGCGCATCTACACTCCCAACGCCGGGGGCCCCGTCCTGATCTTCTACCACGGCGGCGCCTTCTTCATGGGCAGCATCGACACCCATGAAAACATCAGCCGCTACATCGCCGCCAACCTGCCCTGCACCGTGATTTCAGTCGGCTACCGCCTGGCGCCCGAACACCCCTATCCGGCGGCCCAGAACGACGCCTACGCCGCCCTCGAATGGGCCTCTGCCAACTTTGAGCAGCCGCTCTTCGTGGCCGGCGACAGCGCCGGCGGCGCCCTGGCCGCTGCGGTCTCGTTAATGGCGCGCGACCGTCAGGGACCCTCAATCGCCGGCCAGCTCTTGATCTATCCGGTTCTCGACATGAGCGAGAACATGACCCCCTCGCGCGAGAAGTATCTGGACGGCTTCTTCCTCAGCGAGAGGATTGTGCGCCTGGCCAAGGAGGTCTATGCGCCGGACGAGAATGACATCTATGCATCACCCTTGGCCGCCCAGGACCTGAGCAACCTGCCGCCGGCCATCATCATCACGGCCGAATTTGACCCCCTGCGCGATGAGGGCGAGATCTACGGCAAACGACTAAATGCGGCCGGGGTGCCGGTCAGACAGACCCGCTATGAGGGCATGGTGCACGGCTTCATCTCCATGGATGCCCTGCTCGAGCAGGCCCATCAGGCCCTGGATGAGTGCATCGCCGTCATGAGCGGCCTGCTGATGGGTCAATCCGTCACCCAGCGGCCTGCAGCTTGAGCTTATGCCCCGAATAGGCTAAAAGTGCAGCAGGAGGATCTATGGATTTAGCAGAATTGGGTGCCCGCATCCGCTCACAACGTGAAAAGTGCCGCCTGACCCAGGCCCAGCTGGCCAACTCCCTCATGATAACGGCCCAGGCTGTCTCCAAGTGGGAGCGGGGAGACAACGCCCCGGACATCATCCAGCTCAAACCGCTGGCGCAACTGCTGGGAGTCTCCATCGACTGGATCCTGAGCGGACAGGACAACAAGGACACCTTTGAGGCCACGGTCTTCTGCTCCAGCCTGCGCAACTTTGCCAGCCGCTCCAGCCAGATGAGCCCCAAGGATGTGGCGCGCTGGATCAACGGCATCTTCCACACCCTGACCGAGTCGGTTCTGGCCCACAACGGCGTACCTGTAAAATATGTCGGCGACGGCTTCCTGGCCTACTTCACCGGCTATGACCAGGCATCCCGGACCATCAGCGCCGCCCAGGATGCCGAACGCGCGCTGGATGACGACAACCTGCTGATCACCCTGCACCGCGGCCAGATCTACCTCGGCACCATCGGCCACCATGAGTATGCGCGTCCCGACATCATGGGCGAGACGGTCAACAGTGTATTCATGATGAACCAGTGGGCCACGGCCAACTCCAACGCACGCCTGATTGTATCCGAAACGGTCCCCCTGGAAGGCGGCATCTCGGCCGGCGGCCAGGTGGCCGGACTGGAGCTCTTTACGCTCTAGGGCTGCACCCGGCTACTCGCCCGCCAGATGATCGGGCTGATACTCATAACGGATACGCATCAATGGCTGCCTGGACTCCAACATGTGCTCATTCAGCAGGTACGCATAAACCGCCTTGCTGCGCAACGAGAGCCGCAGCAGAAAACTGTCGGCCACCACATAGGTATAGGCACCCCAGAGACAGGGCAGGGGCAGCAGCAACGCCGTCATGATGATCAGTGGCCTGAAAGCCAGCTGCATAGGGTTGTGCTGCAGCACCCCCAGGCCGGCCAGAAAGAGCAGAATATAGGTCATAATCTCCAGGCCGCGGCTGTAGGGCTCACTGTCACTCCCGCGCACACCGGCTGTATATGAGAGATGAAAACCGCCCACCATCAGAGCCAGGACCAAGGTATTGATTGTGGCAGTCAGAAGCGAAAGCTCCTGCATACCCACCAGCTTGGCAAAGAGGCAGCCGCTCAGGAATATACCAAAGGCAAAGCTTACCGAACGCAGAGCCCACATCAGGTTCAAAACAGCGCGCTCCAGTAATAGCCGGCTACCGGCCAACCGCAGCAATTCACGGGGCGGGTTTGCAAAAAGTTCACGGGTATAGCTGGGCCGATCCTTGAGCCAGACCTCTCCTCTGGCAACCATCTCGCTGAATTTTCTGTGACTCATAGGCTCCATAGCGACCTCCATGCAATAAATATCACATCATGACATTGATCATCACAGGGAATATATAAGAAATATCGAACAGGAATCAAGACCTATTCAGCCTTGCGGCGCTCTTTACCCTTGCCGATGATATAGGCCACCCAGATGCTGACCTCATAGAGCAGCAGCAGCGGAATCGCCAGCAGAACCTGACTGATGACATCGGGCGGCGTCAGGAAGGCGGCCAGAACAACTACAATTAAAACCGCATACTTACGCTGAGAGGCCAGCATACGATGATTGACGATGCCGATCTTGGCCAGGAAATAGATAACCACCGGCAGTTCAAAGGTGATGCCGAAGGCGAAGAGCAGTCTGATGACCAGATTGAGATACTCCCGGATAGTCAGCATGGCCACCAGTTCGGGGCCGGCTATCTCAATGAAGAACTTAAAGGCGAAGGGGAAGACCACATAGAAAGCAAATGAAGCGCCGCCCGCAAAGAAGATTGTCGCAACCAGCACAAAGGGAATCACATGTTTGCGTTCACGCTCATAGAGCCCCGGCATGATAAATTTCCAGAGCTGGAAAAAGATCACCGGCAGCGCCAGAATCAGGCCGCTGAAAAAAGCCACCTTCAGGTAGGTTATAAACGCTTCGGGCAGCGAGGTGAAGATCAGCTGACTCTCGGGCGGTTTGACCGCCATGTAGGGACCCACAAGAAAGTTGAAGATCTGTTTGGCAAAGGCGTAAGTGCCTACAAAACCGACCGCCACAGCCACCAGGCACTTAACTATGCGCCAGCGCAGCTCCTCCAAATGGTCGGTTATGGGCAGCTTCTCGTCTTCAAGCTCCATTGCCGCCATCCTCATCTGCGGCAGCCTTGACCGACTCCTGCTTCTCTTTGATGGAGGCCTGGTTCATCTCACGCTTCAGATCCATCTTGGCCTTGTTGAATTCACCCATGGCCTTACCCATGGTACGGGCCAGATCCGGCAGCTTCTGGGGGCCAAGTACAACCACGGCCACCAGCAAAATCATGAAAAGTTCCTGTCCTCCGAGTCCAAACATGTGCAGTTTATAGATTTTTTTGATTCAACTGTCAAACAGAGCCGACGTTTCCGGTAAGATTAATGCGGACATAGAAAACCATTGGCGACATACGACCATCGCCAATGGCATCTCTGGTTCTGACTTTAGCCCAGCAGGGCCGCTATTCTGTCGGCACTCAGGTTACCCTGGGCCTGGACAGCCTGCTGCGGCTGCTGCTGGATGGCCTCAGAGGCCTCCTCCCTGAGGGTGACGCCCTCTTCGGGATCATCTTCCACTTCGAGCCGGGCGGTAAAGCTGGCCGCATTGGCCTGATTTTCAGTGCGCTGAGTGCTGAGCTGAGCGCCGGCGCTGGATATTGAAACCGGGTCCTGGCCATCATTCGAAGCCGGCGCTACCGGCGGCTGACTCTGTTGCGCCGGCTGCGACGGCTGGACCGGCTGACTTCCCTGAATAGCTAATTGATTGTTGTTTATCTCCATGACAGATCTCCCAAAATTTTTGGTTCATCGGTCAACCCACGGTGGGATGGCTACAACATATATCGGCAGGAGAGAGATCAGCTTAACAGCCCATCGCATATTTATTGATAATAATTATCAGCTAGCAAAATCAATACTCCTTGACAAGCAGCCCCCCAGAGGAAATCATCCGTTCATGAAAGATGCCCTCCAAAAACATTTCGGTTTTTCAGCCTTCAGGCCCGGTCAAGAGCAGGTTATCGAACTGGCAGCAGGCGGCCAATCCGCAATCGCCATCTTCCCCACCGGCGCCGGCAAATCGCTCTGCTACCAGCTGCCGGCCATGCTGCTGGAGGGCCTGACCATCGTCATCTCGCCCCTGCTCTCACTGATGAAGGATCAGCTGGACTTCCTGCACGCCAAGGGCCTGCCCGCGGCCCGGCTCGACTCCAGCCTGGGACGCGACGAGTACAACCGGGTGCTCAAGATGGCCCGCGACGGCGAAATCAAGATCCTGATGGTCTCGGTGGAGCGCTTCAAGAATGAGCGCTTCCGCATGAACCTCAAGCAGATGAAGATCTCCATGCTGGTAGTGGACGAGGCCCACTGCATCTCGGAGTGGGGCCACAACTTCCGCCCCGAATACATCAAGATCCCCGGCTACCGCCGGGAGTTTGACATTCCGCAGGTGCTGCTGCTGACCGCCACGGCCACCCCGCAGGTAATTGACGACATGTGCGAGCGCTTTGACATCAGCCGGAACAACGTCGTGCTGACCGGCTTCTTCCGCCCCAATCTGCAGCTGGAGGTCCTGCCGGCCCGACATGACCGCGACGACCTGCTGCTCAAACAGCTCAAGCCGGCTGAACCCACGATTGTCTATGTCACCCAGCAGAAGACGGCCGAGCGCCTGGCAGCCTTTCTGACCGAAAACAACCATGCGGCGCGCGCCTACCACGCCGGCCTGCCCTCCGAGATGCGCGAAGAGATCCAGAACAGCTTCATGAACGGTCACACCCCGATCGTCGTGGCCACCATCGCCTTCGGCATGGGCATCGACAAGGGCGACATCCGCCGCATCATCCACTTTGACCTGCCCAAGTCGATCGAAAACTACTCCCAGGAGATCGGGCGCGCCGGCCGCGACGGCCAAGATTCGCGCTGCAGCGTCATGGGCAGCCGCGACAACATCACGCTGCTGGAGAACTACGTCTACGGCGACACCCCCGAACTGCAGGGCATCGAGCTGCTGCTTGGTGAAATATTGAGGAGTCCGGACGATCAGTTTGAGGTGCGCCTGAATGAGCTGAGCCAGCTGACCGATATCCGCCAGCTGCCCCTCAAGACCCTGCTGGTCTACCTGGAGATGGAGCAGGTCCTCAGCCCGCGCTTCAGCTACTTTGAGGAGTACGCCTTCAAATTCATCCAGGATGAGCAGACCATCTGCGCCAAGTTTGAGGGCGAGCGGCAAAAATTTGTACAGCAGATCTTCAATAACTGCGAAACCGCCCGGGTCTGGACCAAGGCCAACATCGTCAATGAGCGCGAGCGCACCATCACGGCCCTGGAGTACTTTGACGAACAGGGCTGGATCGAGCTGAGCTCCAAGCGCAGCGTGGAAGTTTTTGCGATCCTCAGGCGCGACTTTGACGGCCTTGCCAAGAAACTGCACGCCCAGGTGCAGGCCAAGGAGAAGTCCGAGATTGAACGCATCCACCGCATGGTGGAGCTCTTCGAGAGCGAGGGCTGCCTGGCCCGGAACCTCTCCAGCTACTTCGGCGAAGATATCGGCCAGGCCTGCGGCAGCTGCTCCAGCTGCCAAAGCGGCGCCGTCAGGCTGCCCCAAAACCAGGCGGATCCTCAGGATATCGACTATGCCCGCCTGATCGAGCCCCTGGGCAGCGGCCACAGCCCCAACACCTATGCCAAGTTCCTCTGCGGCATCAGCTCGCCCAAGCTAAATAAGCTGCGCGCCAAACGGCTGAAAAACTTCGGCGCCCTGGAGCAGCTCCCCTTTGCCACGGTGCTGAATATGTTTGACTAATAGGAGGCTCTTTCATAAGCTAGCGCCATGCAACGCAAAACAATTGCCAAAGAGATCACTATTTCCGGCATCGGCCTGCACAAGGGTCAACCGATCAGCCTGCAGCTGCTGCCGTCCGCAAACGGCATCATTTTTGAGCGCGAAGGCGTCAGCATTCCGGCCAGCCCGGCCAGTGTCGTGGACACGCGCCTCAACACCACCCTGGGCCGCGATGACCAGACCATCGCCACCGTCGAACACATGATGGCCGCCCTCTGGGGCTTAGGTCTCACCGACATCACCATCAAGGTCTCAGGCGACGAGATGCCGGCCATGGACGGCTCGGCCAAGCTCTTCACCGAACAGATTCAGGCGGCCGGCCTCAAGGATCTCGATGGCAAATTGGCGCCGATCATGATCAAAGACACCCTCAGAGTTGAGATGAATGATGCCTGGGTCGAGATCACACCGGGCGACTTCGCAATTGACTACCGCATCATTTTTCCGGAAGCCGCCATCGGCGAGCAGCACTATCATTTCGACGGCCGCGACTTCGGCCGTCTGATCGCCCCGGCGCGCACCTTCGGCCGCCTGAGCGACGTGGAGAAGATGCGCTCCATGGGCCTCTCGCTGGGCGGCAGCCTCGACAACGCCATCGTCATTGATGAAGATAAAATCATGAACCCCGAGGGGCTGCGCTTTGAAGATGAGTTCGTGCGCCACAAGGTGCTGGACATCCTCGGCGACCTCTGGATTCTGGGCCGCCCGCTACAGGGTTCCATCAGGGCATTCAAGGCCAACCACATGCTGCACTGCCAGCTGGCCGCCAAAATCGCCGAGCTGGAGGAGTAGGCATGCGCCGTCAGCACAAGGAGATGCTTCTGATCGTCTTCATCATCAGCATCATTGTGCTGGTGACCCTGGGGCAGGTCAACTACGGCGGCTTCATGGACTCGGAGAACTTCCGCTTCTCCTTCACCATGATCAACCTCAACCTGGTGCTGCTGATCCTGGTGGTCTTCCTGGTGCTGCGCAACATCTCAAAGCTGATTCTGGAGCGCCGCCGGGGCGTGCTGGGCTCCAAGCTGCGCACCAAACTGGTGCTCTCCTTCGTAACCCTCTCGATCATCCCCACCATGGTGCTCTTCTTCACCTCGATCGTCTTCCTGGACCGCAGCATGGAGGGCTGGTTCTCCAAGACCGTCGAGACCACCTTTGACGAGACCCTCAACGTGGCCCAGATCTACTATGACGAGGCCCGCAGCGACGCCATCCACTACGCCAACTCCATCTCGCACGAGATCACCGAGCGCCGCCTGCTCAAGGAGGACAACCTCGAGATCCTCAAGCTGCTGCTGGAAGAGAAGATGCAGCTCTTCAGGATCTCGGCCGTGGCGGTCTTCTCCTCCCAGGGCGAGGAGCTGATCAAGTACATCTCGCCCGAGATCGGCCTGGCCAGCCTGCCCAACCCCGAAACATCCACGGTCAAGGCGGCCATGCGCGGCGAATCGCTCGACAGCATCGTACGCACCGGCAAGGCCGACATCATCCAGGGTGTGGTGCCGATCCGCTCCTCCTTCAACCCCAAGGATATCGTGGGCGTGCTGGTGGTCGACTACTACATCCCGGAGTCCCTCTCGGGCCGCCTGGGCAACATCAAGGCCAGCGTGCGCGAATACTCCCAGAGCATCCGCGACAAGACCCTCAACCGCATCGCCATCTTCATGCTGCTCTCGCTGACCACCCTGATCGTGCTCTTTGCGGCGGTCTGGTTCGGACTCAAGATATCAAAGTCCCTGACCACGCCCATCGAGGATCTGGTGGTGGGCACCCAGCGCATCGCCAAGGGCGACATGGGCTTCACCATCGAGATCAACTCGCGCGACGAGCTGGGCGTGCTGGGCGACGCCTTCAACAAGATGGTGCATGACCTGCGCGACAGCCGCCTCAACCTCGAGAGCGCCTACAATGAGCTGGCCTACCGCAACCGCTACATCGAAACCGTGCTCGACAACGTCTCCACCGGCGTTGTCTCCATCGGCAGCAACGACACCATCACCATGATCAACCCGCCGGCCCAGGCCATGCTGGGCATCAAGGTCGACAAGGTCCTCGGCCGCCCCTACATGGACGTGCTCAAGGATGAGCACATGCCCATGGTCAACGATCTGATTCAGGCCATGAAGGAGAACAAGAGTTCTTCGGTCCAGAAACAGATCACCCTCAGCCTGGAGGGCAAGCAGATGATTCTGATGGTCCACTCCTCGCTGCTGCATGACCACAACAATGAGTACATGGGCATGGTGGTGGTCTTTGACGACCTGACCCAGCTGCAGAAGATGCAGCGCGTCTCGGCCTGGCGCGAGGTGGCCCGTCGCATCGCCCACGAGGTCAAGAACCCCCTGACCCCCATCCAGCTCTCGGCCCAGCGTCTGCGCCGCCGCTACCTCGACAACCTGCCCGAAGATGATCACGTCTTCGACGAGTGCACCCGCGTCATCATCAGCCAGGTGGACGAGATGAAGCGCCTGGTGGACGAGTTCTCCAATTTCGCCAAGATGCCGACCTCGGTGCCGGTGCCCAATGACCTCAACAAGGTGGTCAATGATGCCGTGGCCCTCTACCGCCAGGCGCACAGCGACATCCACTATATCGTGGAGACCGATGAAAGCCTGCCCATCCTCGAAATCGACAAGGCCCAGATGAGCCGCGCCATCGGCAACCTGCTGGAGAACGCCACCACGGCCCTGCACGACGTTGAAGATCAGCAGGAGCATATGATCATCATCCGCACCATCTTCGACGCCTCCCTGAACATGGCGACCCTGGAGGTGATCGACAACGGCCCCGGCATCACGCCCGAGGCCAAGCTGCGCCTCTTCGAGCCCTACTTCTCCACCAAGAAGGGCAAGGGCGGCACCGGCCTGGGGCTGGTCATCGTCAACCGCGTCATTAACGACCACAACGGCTTCATCCGGGTGCGCGACAATCTGCCCCACGGAACCGTTTTCAGCATAGAACTACCGGTAAAGGAGTAGAGATGAAACACACCATCCTGATCATCGACGATGAAGATAATATCCGCTTTGCGCTGCAGGGCGCCCTGGAGGATGAGGGCTTCGACACCATCCTGGCCCCCAACGGCGAAGAGGGCCTCAACATGGCCAAGAAGCACAATGTGGACCTGGTGCTGCTGGACATCTGGATGCCCGGCATGGACGGCCTGACCGTACTGGAAAAGCTCAAGAGCGAATACCGCGACCTGCCGGTGATCATCATGACCGGCCACGGCTCCATCGAGACCGCCATCAAGGCCACCAGGTTGGGTGCGCTGGACTTCATCGAGAAGCCGCTGGACCTCAACAAGATCATTATCTCCATCAACAACGCCATGCACCTCAAGGCTCTTGAAGATGAGAACGCCCTGCTCAAGACCAAGACCCAGAAGGATGACGAGATGGTGGGCTCTTCGCGCGCCATCCAGCAGCTCAAAGAGGCTGTCGACCGGGCCGCGGCCTCGGACGCCTGGGTCATGATCCTGGGCGAGAACGGCTCCGGCAAGGAGCTGGTGGCCCGCCGCCTGCACAAGTTCTCCCAGCGCAAAAGCAAGCCCTTTGTGGAGGTCAACTGCGCCGCCATTCCCGAGGAGCTGATCGAGAGCGAGCTCATGGGCCACGAGAAGGGCGCCTTCACCGGCGCCACCGACCGCAAGCGCGGGCAAGTTTGACCTGGCCAACCAGGGAACCCTCTTCCTGGACGAGATCGGCGACATGAGCCTCAACACCCAGGCCAAGATCCTGCGCGTGCTGCAGGAGCAGCGCTTCCAGCGCGTGGGCGGCTCCCAGGTCATCCAGGTGGATGTAAGAGTCTTCACCGCCACCAACAAGAACCTCGAGCAGGAAATCCTCGACGGCAACTTCCGCCAGGACCTCTACTACCGCCTGAATGTCATCCCGATCAATGTGCCGCCGCTGCGCGAGCGCAAGGAGGACATTCCGGCCCTGGCCCAGCACTTCATGGACCAGCTGATCCCCATCAAGGAGAAGAAGAAGTCCTTCAGCGACGATGCCATCAACCGCCTCATGGAGCATGACTGGCCGGGCAACGTGCGCGAGTTCAAAAACATCATCGAGCGCCTGGTGATCATGTCGCCCGACGACACAATCAAGGCCTCGGACATGATCCCGCTGGGCCGCATCAAGGACGGCCAGGAGATGGGCTCCTTCCTGGCCATCGACCAGTTCAAGGATGCCCGCACCGAGTTTGAGCGCATGTTCATCGCCGCCAAGCTGGGCCAGTGCGACGGCAACATCTCAAAGACCGCCGACCTGATCGGCGTCGAGCGCAGCAACCTGCACCGCAAGATCAAGAGCCTGGGGATCGATGTCGGCTGAGATCGGCGCCATCAGAAAGAGCCCGGGGCTGCCGCTGAATGTGGCCCTGGTCTATCCCAACAGCTACCATGTGGGCATGTCCAACCTGGGCGTGCACGCCATCTACCACCTGCTCAATTCGCACCCGTCCATCTGCTGCGAGCGCTTCTTCCTGGACCAGGAAACCTCGGTGGAGTCGGGCCGCAGACTGAACGAATTCAATATTGTAGCCTTCAGCATCTCCTATGAGCTGGACTGGATCAATGTGATCCGCATATTGAGACGCAACCAGATCCCGGTGCGCAGCAGCGAGCGCCGGGGCGTGCCGATCGTCATGGCCGGCGGCGCCGCCGTAACCCTCAACCCGGAGCCGATGGCCGAAGCCCTTGACCTCTGCTTCCTGGGCGACGGCGAGACCATGGTTGAGCCGCTCTACAGCGCCTTTGAAGACGCTGCAGACTACGACGACTTCCTGGATCGGCTGAAGGGCAGGCCCGGCTTCTACATTCCGGCGCGCTGCTATCCGGAATATGACGGCGATCAAATCAGATCTTTCCAGGGGCAGAGGCCCAGCATAGCGGTCAAGGATCCGCTGGACGATCCGGCGCGCACCCGCATCATCACCGACAACACCGCCTTCAAGGACATGTTCCTGATCGAGATCGCGCGCGGCTGCTACTTCAAGTGCAAGTTCTGCACGGCGCGCAGCATCTACCACCCCTTCCGGCCGGTGAATGTCACACACCTGCTGCCGGCCCTGGATGAGGCCAAAGAGAGCGGGCTCAAACTGGGGCTGGTCAGCGCGGCCCTCAACAGCCACCCGCAGGCCGAGGAGCTCTACGCCGAAATCTTAAAGCGCGAGCTCAGAATCGCGCCGCCCTCGCTGCGCTCCGGCAAGCTCAGCCCGACCCTGATCGAGCTGATCAAGATCTCGGGCGTGCGCGGCATCACTTTAGCCCCCGAGAGCGGGTCGGACAGCCTGCGTAAAGCCCAGGGTAAACTGGTCAAGAACGAGACCCTATTGAACGACATCGACACTCTGGTTGCCTCAGGAATCCGCGATATTAAACTATACTTCATGATCGGACTGCCCCATGAGACCATGGATGATATCGAAGAGATCTGCTCTCTGGTGGAGAGAACCCAGCAGCTCTTCGTGGAGCGCTCGCGCGGCAACAGGGTCATCGGCAAGGTTGCGGTCAGCATCAACACCATGGTGCCCAAACCCCAGACCGAATACGAGCGCCAGCCCATGCTGATGCCGGCTGAAGCCAAGAAGCGCCTGCGCCAGATCGATAAGCGGCTCAGAAAACTGCCCAACACGACCGTCAGCCACGAAGGCCCGCAGTGGGCCTACCGCCAGGGCCTGATCGCGCGGGGCGACCGGAAAATCCTGGAGCTGCTCATCAGGCTGGCCGACAGCCAGGAGCGCGACTGGCAGCGCATCATCCGCGAATGGGATGCCGATAAATTTGTAATCCACAAACTGGAGCAGGATCTGCTGCCCTGGGACATTCTGCAGCGGCCGATCCTCTAGGAGTTGCCATGCCAGATGACCAAGCCGGACACCGCCAACGCTTGAAGGAGCGCTTCCAGAAGAGCGGCCGGGACGGGCTGCACGACTATGAACTGCTGGAGCTGCTGCTGAGCTTTGCCATCCCGCGCCGCGACACCAAGGGCCTGGCCAAGGAGCTGATCAGGCGCTACGGCTCCTTTGCGGCCGTCTTCGATCAGCATGATCTGGCCAAGGTGCCGGGCATGGGCGAGCACAGCGCCACCCTGCTGCTGGCGGTCAAGGCCAGCATGCAGGCCTATCTTGAGTCCGAAAGCCTCGACAACCCGGTGCTGGATTCACCCCAAAAGACCATCAGCTATCTCAGGGGCGAGCTGGGCGGCCTGGCCAAGGAGGCCTTCATGGTGCTCTGCCTCAACAGCGCCGGCGAAGTCACAGCCCGCGAGACCATCTCGCGCGGCACCATCAACCAGACCGCGGTCTACCCGCGCGAAGTGATCGAGGCCGCAATCCGCCACAACTCAGCCGCCATCATTCTGGTGCACAACCACCCCTCGGGCTCGCTCAAACCGTCGCAGCATGACCATGAGCTGACCAGCAGCCTCAGCGAACTGGGCCAGAGCCTGGGCATCACCGTCCACGACCATATCATTGTGACCCGGGAGAGTGCCTACAGCCTCAAGCTGGAACGCATCATCAGCTGACAGCAAACAGAAGCTGTGCTAGGGAAGATTTTATGCGCAACGCCACCATAACCGACCTGCCCAGAATCGTGGAGATCTACAATGCCGCCATCCCGGGCCGCCTGGCCACGGCCGACCTGGAACCGGTCACGGTTGAGTCCCGGCAGGCCTGGTTCGAAAAACACCCCCAAGGCTACATCATGGTCGAGGAACGCGCTGGAACAGTTGTGGGCTGGGTCAGTTTTGAAGATTTCTACGGCCGGCCGGCCTACAGCAGCACCAAGGAGATCAGCATCTATCTGGCACCTGAGGTGCTCGGACAGGGGCTGGGCCGCCAAGTCCTCGAAGCGGCCCTGGATCAGGCGGCTGAGTTAGGCATCAGACGCCTGGTGGGTTACATCTTTTCGCACAACGCACCCAGCATCGCGCTCTTCAAATCATTCGGCTTTAAACTCTGGGGCGAGCTCCCCCAGATCGCCGAGATGGACGGCCAGGAGTACAGCCTCTCCATTTTGGGCCTGAAACTGGTTTAGGCAACACTCCCTGCGGCTGAAATTCTATCCAACCAATTATTAATAATTCCAGGCAGCTTGACTCTGCTAACTTCAGGCTTAGCTTTTCTCCAATATCGATTACCAATCGGTAGTGTAAGGGAGGAAAAAATGTTTAAAAATTTAAATCTGCGCAATAAAATTCTGTTACCAATCGCATTTGTCGTCATTGTAGCTCTATTTACACTGACTTACTTAATTGTCGCCCAGGTCAGAACGCTCTCCGAACATGATGCCACAGAGATCGGCAACGGAATCGCAGCCCAATACGCTCTCCTGATAAAAGCCGAAATCGAGGTCGGCATGGATGCGGCACGCTCTCTGGCCGAAGCCTTCAGCGGTATGAAGGCTTCGGGCATCACGCCCAACCGCGACATGCTCAACGGCATGCTCAAGGGCGTGCTGGATGACAACCAGGGATTCCTGGCTGTCTATAGCATCTGGGAGCCGAATGCCCTGGATGGCCGCGATCCACAGTTCCGCAACAGAGAGGGACATGATGCCAGCGGACGCTTTATCCCCTACTGGACCCGCAGCACCGGGCGGGTGGCTCTTGAACCGGCTGTTGACTTTGAGATCGAGGGCACCGGCGACTACTACCTGGTGCCCAAGCGCACCGGCCAGGAGCTCATCACCAACCCCTATGAGTATGAGACCGGCGGCAAGAAACTGATGATCGTCAGTGTGGTTGCCCCCATCAAGCATGAAGGCCGCTTTGTGGGTATCGTGGGCGTAGACATGGACACCAGTTTCTTCCAGAACCTCACTGACCAGATCAAACCCTATGAGACCGGCTACGGCTGCCTTGTCTCCAACAATGGCTTCATGGTCGCACACCCCAGCGACAAGATCAAACACCGCAACATCAAGGAGACCTTTGACGCAGATTTCTACAACCACTCGATGGATGCCCTTACCAGCGGCAAAGCGGCTGATATCGTCCGCACCTCTCTTGCCACGGGCGTAAAAACCATCACCTGTCAGGCCCCTGTGCAGGTGGGGCGCACCAGCACCCCCTGGGCGGTGCTGGCTTTAGTACCCTGGGACAAGGTCATGGCCGAGTCCGACAAAATCAGAAATCAGGCCATTATCCTGAGCGCCATCTGCATCGCCATCCTGATCGCCATCGTATTCATCATCGCGCGCTACATTGCAAATCTGCTGGAACAGGGGGTCAAGTTTGCTGACCGCCTGGCTGACGGAGATCTCTCGGCTGAGCTGGACATCAATCAAAAAGATGAGATCGGCCGGCTGGCTCAGGCCCTCAACAGCGTCACCCAGAATTTGCGCCAGATCATCAGCGATGTGCAGAGCGCCGCAGCCAACGTCATGGCCGGCAGCGAACAGCTGACCTCCGCCTCTGAGCAGATGTCGCAGGGCGCCGTCGAGCAGGCGTCCTCGTCTGAAGAGGCCTCCAGCGCCATGGAGCAGATGACCGCCAACATTAAACAGAACACCGACAATGCCCAGCAGACCGACCAGATTGCCGGCAAGTCCGCCAATGACGCTGAAGGCGGCGGCAAAGCCGTAATCGAAGCCGTCGAAGCCATGCAGGTTATTGCCGAAAAAATTGCCATCATTGAGGAGATCGCCCGCCAGACCGACCTGCTGGCCCTGAACGCCGCGATTGAGGCCGCCCGCGCCGGGGAACACGGCAAAGGTTTCGCCGTCGTGGCCGCCGCCGTCAGGCGTCTGGCAGAACGCAGTGCCCAGGCCGCCGGTGAGATCAGTCAGCTGTCGGTCTCAACTGTGGATAAAGCCGGCAACGCCGGCCAGATCATAAATTCCATGGTGCCCGACATCCGCAAGACGGCCCAGCTGGTACAGGAGGTAGCCGCGGCCAGCAATGAGCAGATGACCGGCGCCGAGCAGGTCAATACGGCCATCCAGCAGCTTAACAAGGTTGCCCAGCAGAACGCTTCGGCGGCCGAAGAGATGTCCTCCACGGCCGAGGAGCTCTCAAGTCAGGCGGTGCAGCTCAAGGATGCAATCGACTTCTTTGACCTGGGCAGCGGCCGCGGTTCAGCCGCAACCACGCGCAAGAAGCAACCTGCGGCCCATAAACCAGCAAAAACCATCAAACACCACAGTGAACCCAAGGGTGTACTCTTGGACATGTCGGACGAGACCGGTGACGCAATGGATGATGATTTCAATCGTCAGTAGGAGCCAGCCATGGAGAAAAATGTAATATCTGAAAACAGTCAATATCTCTCCTTCAAGCTGGACGAAGACGAGTTTGCCCTCGACATAGAGAAGGTCAGGGAGGTGCTGGATTATACCAAGATCACGAAGGTGCCGCAGACGCCGGACTTCATTGAGGGCGTCATCAACCTGCGCGGCTCGGTGGTGCCGGTGGTGGATCTGAAATATAAGTTCGGCATGGACCGTACCCGGCAGACCGTCAATACCCGCATTATAATCGGGGAGATCGAGATCGACGGCGACAACACCGTCATTGGCGCCCTGGCTGATTCGGTCCACGAAGTCATGGAAATGGGGCCGGAGAATATCGAGCCGGCCCCCAAGCTCGGCACCCGGCTCAATACCGAATTTATCAAGGGGATGGGCAAGCGCGATGAAAACTTCATCATCATCCTTGATTTTGACAAGGTCTTCTCCTCAGAAGAAGTTGCCGCCCTCGACATGCTGCCAGAAGAGTCCGGGGAAGCGGAGATGGAGTAACGGTGGAGGCCCTTAAAGCTCAGATGAGCAATGAGCTTTTTCATCGTCTGAGCGATTTCATCTACACGGAGTGCGGCATAAAACTGCCCCAGTCTAAAAAGGTGATGCTTGAGATCCGCCTGCAGAAGCGCCTGCAGGCCATCGGCCTGGGCTCATTTGACGCATACTGCAACTACCTCTTCAGTCCCGAGGGCATTGCCAACGAAATGGTGCAGATGATTGATGTGGTCACCACCAACAAGACCGACTTCTTCAGAGAACCGGCTCACTTTGAGTACCTGATCGAGCACGCTCTTCCAACCCTGCTCAGCAGCAAGGGTGCCGGGGTCAGGCGACCGCTAATGATCTGGTCCGCCGCCTGCTCATCCGGGGAAGAGCCCTATACCCTGGCGATGCTGATGAATGAATTTTCAGAACGCTTTGACCACTACCGTTTCAATATCCTGGCAACCGACATCTCCACCCGCGTTCTCGACCAGGCCCGCTTGGCCATCTATGATGATGACCGCGTCGAAGATGTGCCGCGCGTGCTGTCCCAGAGATATCTGATGGTCAGCAAAAAGGGCGATGGAAAGGTCAGGGTTGTTCCTGAGTTGCGCCGCCAGGTTCATTTCCGCCGCTTGAACTTCCTGGACCACGATTTTGGCTTCCGCGAAAAGATGGACATCATCTTCTGCCGTAACGTTCTGATATATTTTGATCGCACCACCCAGGAACGGGTGGTTCAGCATCTGTGCCAACACCTCCATTCCGGCGGCTACCTCTTTACGGGACATTCCGAAATTCTGCACGACATGGATCTGCCGCTCAAAGCGGTCGCCAACTCGATATCCAGGAGACTCTGATGGTCAATGTAATGATTGTGGATGACTCGGCCCTGGTTCGCCAAACCCTCACAAATATCTTGAACAATGATCCGCGCATCAAGGTGACCGCAACGGCCAGCGATCCGTTTCAGGCAGCCGAAAAACTACAACAGACCATCCCGGATGTTATTACCCTGGATGTTGAGATGCCGCGGATGGACGGCCTGACCTTTCTCAGCAAGCTCATGCGCCAGCACCCCATCCCGGTTGTAATCTGTTCCACCCTGGCCGGAAAGGGCTCAGAGACAGCGCTGAGGGCCATGGAGCTGGGCGCCGTGGAGATCATTCACAAGGCCAGTCTTGGCACCCAGCAAATGCTCAACGACTCCGCCACCACCATCTGCGACACCGTTGTTGCGGCATCCAGGGTCAACCTCAAGAAGAGCGCCTCCATCGCAAACATCAAGGTGACGCCCAAACTTAACGCCGACGCCATCCTGCCGCCATCAACAGGCAAGGTCCTCAAGACGACAGAGAAGGTTGTGGTGGTTGGCGCCTCAACCGGCGGCACCGAAGCCATCAAGGTGCTGCTGGAGGCCATGCCGGCCGACGCGCCGGGCATAGCCATCGTGCAGCACATGCCTGAAGGCTTCACCACCTCCTTCAGCCAGAGACTCAATGAACTCTGCCTGATCTCGGTCAAGGAGGCCAGCAACAATGATACCGTCATGCCTGGCCACGCCCTGATCGCCCCCGGCAACCGCCACATGATGCTCAAGCGCAGTGGAGCCCGCTACTATGTGGAGCTCAAGGAGGGCCCGCTGGTTTCCCGCCATCGGCCATCGGTTGATGTTCTCTTCCGTTCTGCGGCCCGCTATGCCGGCCAGAATGCCATCGGCGTGATCATGACCGGCATGGGCGACGATGGAGCCAAGGGCATGCTTGAGATGAAGGATGCCGGCGCCTTCAACATCGCCCAGGATGAGCAGAGCAGCGTTGTTTTCGGCATGCCCAATGAAGCCATTAAGCTCGGCGGCGTTGACAAGGTGGTTGACCTGCAACAGATCTGCGGCGCAGTCTTGCGCGCCTATGCACAGGATTAGGAGAGGATTATGGAGATATCCAAAGACATCTTTCTGGAAGAGGCCCATGAACTTTTAGCCGATCTGGAAGAAGCGCTGATGGAGCTGGAGAGCGACCCCACCGACATTGAAACGGTTGGGCGGGTCTTCCGCAACATGCACACCATCAAGGGTTCCGGCGCCATGTACGGTTTCGATGAGATCGCCGCATTCACCCACAACATCGAGACCACCTATGACCATATTCGCGAAAAACGCTTAAATGTGACCAGTGACATCATCACCCTCACCCTGGAATCCTGCGATCAGATCAAAAACATGCTGGCAGAGCCGGCTGTCCACAACCAGTCTGCAAACCGCAACCGTCTCGAGCAGGCTTTTATCGCACTTGTGGGTTCGGCCCCGGCCCCACGCAAAGAGCTCAGCACCAAGGCAACCGCCGTTGCAACATACCGCATCCGTTTCAAGCCTTTCCCCGGACTGTTCGAGAACGGCACCAATCTTCTGCCCCTGCTCGAAGAGCTGCTCGAGATGGGCGAGGCCATGATGGTCTGCAATGCAGCCAAACTTCCGCCGCTGGCCGAGCTTGACCCGACCAAATGCTACTTGTGGTGGGACATCTTCCTGACCACCGCAGCCGGACTGAATGCCATCAAGGATGTCTTCATCTTTGTTGAAGATCTGAGTGATCTCACCATCGATGAGATCGATATCGATGAGACCCGCCGGCTTGGCGAAATCTTACTGGAGCGCGGCGAGATCACCCAGAGCATGCTGACCGACCTTCTGGATACGCAGAAGAAGATCGGCAAGGTCATGTTGGAGCATGGCATCATTACAGAGCAGGAGCTGCAGTCAACCCTGGCCGAACAGGCCCATGTCAGAAACCAGCAGCGCAAAAAGCAGGCGGCCACCGCCAGCGTAAGGGTGGCCTCGACCAAACTGGACTCCCTGATGGATCTGGTGGGCGAACTGGTCATCGTCCAGGCGCGCCTGACCCAGTTTTCGAATCAGATCAACAATCCCGATCTGGTCGCCATCGCCGAAGAGGTGGAACGCCTCTCGGCCGAACTCCGCGACAACACCATGGGCATCAGGATGCTGCCCATCGGAACAACCTTTGCGCGGTTTAAACGACTGGTCCGGGATCTTTCCGGTGAACTAAACAAACAGATCGACTTTGAAACCGATGGAGCCGAAACCGAGCTCGACAAGAATGTCATCGAAAAGCTAGGCGACCCCCTGGTGCACCTCATCCGCAACTCCATTGATCACGGCATCGAGTCTCCTGAAGATCGACTGGCCGCCGGTAAAAGCCGCCACGGGCGCATAAAGCTCAGCGCCCAGCATGCAGGCGCCTATGTCCATATTACAATCAGCGATGACGGCAAGGGCCTGGATGCTGAACGGATCCGGCAGAAAGCCATCAGCAAAGGCCTGCTCAGCGCCGATGCCAGGATTGACGACAAAACCCTCTTTGAGATGATCTTTCACGCCGGATTCTCAACGGCCCAATCTGTCACAAGTGTCTCAGGCCGTGGCGTGGGCATGGACGTGGTGGCCAGCAGCATCGACAGCCTGGGCGGCAACATTGATATCAGCTCAACACCCGGAGTCGGCACCGAGATCGCCCTCAAACTGCCCCTGACCCTGGCCATAATCGACGGGCTGCTGGTGCAGATCGGTGGAGATTTCTTCGTCCTGCCCCTGGGCAGTGTCATCGAGTGCATCGAAATGACTACTGAAGATATGCAGCAAGGCTCAGGCCGCAACCTTGCCCGCGTCAGAGAGGATCTAATCCCCTACATCAAACTGCGGGATATCTTCAGCATAACCAATGATCCGCCCGCCATTCAGCAAATTGTCATAACCGAAGCGAACGAGATGATCGTCGGCTTTGTGGTAGACCGCGTCGTTGGCCAGCACCAGACCGTGATCAAGAATCTTGGCAAAGCCCTTAAAGATGTAGACGGCATCTCCGGAGCCACCATCATGGGCGACGGCACGGTGGCATTGATTCTGGATATCCCGGCCCTGATCCACTATGCCGAAGCGGATGAGTTGCGGACGACCGGGAGCTGAAAACTACTCCCCCGCATAAAGCTTAAGCGCCTGACGAATCGAGCTGAAGGCCACCTGCTCAAAGTTGATCTCAGCCGGAGCGATCAGCTCATAACCCGCCACATCATCGGCCGGCTTAAGCTTATCAAAACTGACCGGGCGACAGATGAAGATAGCGTCCAACGTACTGTAGATAATTCCCTTATAGGGATAACGGTTGGGGAAGGATGCCAGGTAGCGCATCTCCGCCATCTCCAGATTAAGTTCCTCTAGAAGCTCCCGCCCCAGACCGTCCTCCAGGCTTTCACCGGGATCCATGAAACCGCCGGGCAGATCGAGCAGGCCCTGGCCGGGATTGCGCCCGCGGATGGTCAGCAGAATCTTCTCATCCACCTCAATGATGCCGGCGGCGGCCGCCGCCACATTCTGGAATGCTTCAAAGCCGCAGGCCTGGCAGTTGAAACGATGCAGGTCCTCTGATTTAAAGGCCCGCCGGCCGCAGCCGGGGCAGAAAATTTCATCATTCAATAATTGATCTCCACTCCGGGCATGGCCGCTTGCAACTGCTGGTAGCCCGCCGGTGTAATCCCGGTTGCCTGGATATTAAGCCGGTCAAGATGTTTAAATTTCAACAGATCCGGAACGGCCGCATCCGTGATGTTGGTCCTGAAGAGAAAGAGCTTCTGCAGGCCGCTCATGGAGGTCAGATGGTGAATGCCGGCATCGCTGATCTTGGTGCTGGAGAGGTTGAGAATCGTAACATTGGTCAGCCCGGCCAGCTGCGCCACCCCGGCATCGCCGATATCATTGGCGCTGATGATCAGCTTCTGCATGTCTTTAAGGTTCTTGATATAACCCATACTGGCGTCCGTGATCTTGGAGTCATAGATGTTGAGGTCCCGCAGCTTGTGCAGGCCCACAATATTGGCCATGCCGGCATCACCGATCTGGCGCGGCAGGGTCAGCTGCTCCAGATTGGTGAGCACCTTGAGGTGGCGCAGATTGTCATCGGTGATCAGCTGCACCATCTCGATGGAGTACTTCTGAAGCCTGAGCCAGGTCATGGCCTGCATCTGCTCAATGGTGCGGTCATAGCCCACCGCCTTGAGCCAGGCCTGGGCCTCCAGCAGAGCCTTCTGCTGCGAAATGTCGGCCTGCCGCAGCTTCACCGGCGCCTTCATCTTCTGCTGGGGTGCCGCATATTGATCGGCCGCCATCAGGGGCAAGGCCATTGCGGAAACCAGGACTGCCAAGATAAGCTTTTTCATAAAGAGCCTCCCTTCATGCAATAACAACCAATAATAAACCTGATCTTTTAAAAGGCTACCAAGAGATGCATCCGCTCATTCACGGGATAGTCCCGCAAGAGAAACTCCCGCTGATACTCCAGTTCGCCGGCCATAATCTTGATCAGGGCCGCCTCCAGATCTGCAACATCCCTGCGCGCCACAACCGGCGACGGATGCGCTGCAGAGGCGTGGGCCGCATAAAGCTTCTCTGGGCCCTGAAGTTTTCCCAAAAGTTTGCGGCAACTGACAAGGTAGTCATCCAGGTCGGCATCCGGCGTAAACGCCACCAACCCGCCCGGATAGATGAAGTCGCCCACAAAGAGCTGGCCGCGCCTCTCATCGGCCAGAACTATCGAATCCGGCGAATGGCCTGGCAGTGGAAACACTTGCAGTTGACGTCCGCCCAGCTCTATCTGATCGCCCTCCTCCAGCCAGCGGCTGACCGCAATCCTGCGGTTCAGCGGCGTCAGACTGCGGCGCATGGAGACGTGCAGAGAGCCGCTCTTGTGGCGCAATCCGGCCGGCATGACCACCCGCTCAAAAAGATGCAGATTGCCGCTGTGATCAAAGTGCATATGGGTGCATATCACGCTCAGGGGCAGGTCGGTCAGCGACTCTACCACCGGCCGGATATCACGCTTGCCGGGGCCCGTGTCAACCAGCAGAGCCCTCTCCTCCCCCAGAATCAGGTAGTTATAGTTCTGCTGCCAATACCTGGGTTCGCCGATGATGTAGGTCTGAGAATCAATCTCCTGAATGGTATACCAGTCATCAAACCACTCCTCTCCGGCACTGAGCGGCACCGCGGCCCTCAGCGGCAGGGCCAAAAGCATCAGCAGGCAGAGCAGTCTACTTATAGAGGCAGAGATATGATGCCTCCTCCTTGATCTTGACACCGAACTTGACACCCGCCTCGACAATGAAGGTCTCGTTCACCGCGATGTCACGCCACTCCTCCGCGCCGGGCAGCTTGACCGCCATGGCGCCGGAGACCAGGGTCATGTGCTCAATCGAACTGGTGCCGAAGACATACTCGCCCTCGGCCATGACACCCACGGTTGCCGGACCGCCATCCGCGCTGAACGCAATCGACTTCACCATTCCATCAAAATACTCATTTACAGCAAACATAACGCTCCTATTTCAGAATCAAAGTCTCGCCGGTCATCTCGACCGGTTTTTCAATACCCGCCAGATCCAGCAGGGTCGGCGCCACATCGGCCAGATTGCCGCCTTCACGCAGCGACTTGACACCATCCGCCACAACTGTGAAGGGCACCGGGTTGGTGGTGTGGGATGTCATGGTGGTGCCGTCAGGCAGTTTGGTCTGATCGGCATTGCCGTGGTCGGCGGTCAGCATGACGACGCCGCCCTTCTCCCGAACCTTTTCAACCACCCGGTGGCAGACTTCATCCACGGCCTCAACGGCCTTGACAACGGCCTCAAACACACCTGAATGCCCGACCATGTCGCCGTTGGCAAAATTGGTGATGATGACATCATACTTATCAGACTCGATGGCCTCAAGCAGCTTGTCGCCGACCTCATAGACGCTCATCTCAGGCTTAAGGTCATAGGTGGCCACCTTGGGTGAATCCACCAGGATGCGGTCCTCGCCCTCGAAGGGATCATTAAGCTGACCGTTGAAGAAGAAGGTCACATGCGCATACTTCTCGGTTTCGGCACACCTGAGCTGTTTGAGCCCGTTCTTGGCCAGCACCTCGCCCAGCAGGTTGGTGGTGGGGATCGGGCCGTAAGCCTCGGCAAAGTTGCCGTCATCATAGTAGTGGGTCATGGTCACGAAATGGATGTTGTGGGGAACCGTTTCAAAGTCGCTGAAATCGGACTCAGCAATGGCCATGGTCAGCTGCCGGGTACGGTCGAAACGATAGTTCATGAAGATCATGACATCATCCTGGCCGGCGCCGCTGTAATCAATAGTACGCGGTTTGATGAACTCATCGTTCTGATCTTCGGCATAGGCACTCTTGATGGCGGCCTGCCATGAATCAACCGCTTCACCCTCACCCTTGATGATCGCGTCATAGGCCAGCTTGGTGCGGTCCCAGCGTTTGTCGCGGTCCATGGCAAAGTAACGGCCCACAACCGTCGCCACCCGGCCGACACCCTGCTTGTCGATGCCGTCCTGCAAAAACTGCATATGCTCCATCGCGGACCGGGGCGGGGTATCGCGGCCGTCCGTCAGGGCATGAATCACAACATTGTCAAAGCCCTGACGCTTGCAAAGTTCCAGCATGGCAACCGTATGGTGAGTGACTGCGTGCACGCCCTCCTCCTGAACCAGACCGATCAGGTGCAGGGTTGAGTTTTTCTGCTTGGCCCTGCTGATGGCGTCCAGAAAGGCCGGATTCTCGAAGAAGTCTCCGTCGGCAATCGACTTGTCGATTCTGGTGAGCGACTGGTAGATGATGCGCCCGGCTCCCAGGGTCAGGTGTCCGACCTCAGAGTTACCCTGGCTGCCCTCGGGGAGGCCTACATTAAGCCCGTCTGTCCTGATCAGAGTTGTCGGATACTTACTCTCATACTCGTCGGTATAGGGAGTGTTGGCGGAAAAGATTGCGTTGGACGCCTCATCTTTACCCTTACCCCAGCCGTCACGGATAATCAGACATACAGGTCTGTTCTTCATTGATAAAACTCCTTTAAGGTTCTTTTTATAATAGGGTAACTTCTGGCGCATCTATAGCAAGAATGCAAGTTTTGTTTAACGGCGGGCACTGTTATAAAGATTGCGCTGTCCGGGCGGACAAAAAAATCGATCTCTCCGGGTGGGCGCCCGGAGAGATCCCTCAACAAATTAGATTTTAATATCTATAGAGGAATTGGGGTTTGTCCCAAAATGGGTAAGGTTAGTCGCCTCGTCTGCCTGGACGGCAGCTTCCGAGGGCGGGCTGCTGTAACCCACCACAGATATCTTCTGCGGGGATTGCGCCTGCTTGGCGGCATCCAGTGCCGCCTGTGATATGGTGGTGCGATCAACAACAGAGCGCTGATCGGTCTCGCGGGGCTGGTAGCTGCGACTGTAGGCGTCAATTGCCTGAGCGGTTCTAACTGCCTTGATTGTAATCAGATTCATGCTCTGCCCTCCCACCATGTTTTGCACTTCGTTTTGCATCAGGCGTGCCTAAATCTTATACTTAAAGATAACCTTCCGTATTTATGAGTTTAATTCTCTAAAATCAACTCTCACGGCATGCACAAGCGTCACGATCATGACACATGCGCATGCCTCCAACAATTATCTGACAGCAGACCATTTCATACCTGGCTGTTATTACTACAAAAGAGCCAGATCATAATCTCACTGTCCAAACCCTGACCCTGTCCCGCCATAGGCGATCGTCAAAATTCCAGCAGCTCCCTGACGGACATCGCCCGTATAAAACTGCCTCAAAAACAGACTTATTCCAGGCGGTTAGAATTAAGTTTCTCATTCTAAATTTCCATTCAATTGCCGAATATAATTTCATAAAAACCCCCTTCATTTACAGAGTGTTACCAAATTAACTTGCATTGCCATATAGAGTCTGGCATAGCTGACAACTGGTAATTTTTATAAAATTTAAGGAGAGGGTAGAATATGAAAAACAAGTTGTTTGTAGGACTTATTGCAGCAGTTATGCTTTGCATTGCATCCACCGGTATGGCTGCAACAGATCCGAGCATGTATGAGCAGATCGATGCGACATACAAGAAGGGCCACCCGCGCATGAACACCGCCGAGGACCTGGCCTACATTAAGCAGTCTCTGGATATGACCATTGCTGCGCTGGAGAAGGATCCCGATAACTATGAGCTGATGTGGCGCTACCTCAGAGGCTGCGCCCAGTACAGTGAGGCATCTTCCATGCAGCGCTGGACTGTCACCAACTGGGCCGAGATCTGCGACGAGTGGGCCAAAAAGGGCCTGGAGATGGCTCCCAAGGCTCAGGCTAAAGAGCCGGCCAGAGTTGAAGCCTACTTCTGGAGAACCGTATGTATGGGCAAGTACATCGAGGCCAAGGGCGGCTACAACAATCTTAACGGCATCATGGCCGCCATCAAAGAGGGCGCCCTGCCCAACACCAAGAAAGATGTCAATGCCGCCTATGAGGCCGACAAGACCTACCTCAACTACATGCCGGCTTACGCTCAGTTCCAGTTCCTGAGCCACATCCCGGGCTTTGTTGCCCCCAAGGGACAGTGGGAGCTGGCCCTGAAATACTTCAAGGAGTGGGATGAGGGCTGCGGCGGCTACATGAACGCCTATGAGCCCGTCACCGACGCCTGCCTGGGCGGCGAGTACCTGATCCGCGCCGTAGACAAGCAGAAGAAGAGCGGCATGACCGACGCCGAGGCTGTCAAGTACAAAGCCTACGCCAAGGAGATGCTCGAGTTCGCGGCTGCATCTGATATCAGATACTACAAGGAGTGGGCCCAGAGCGTACTGGACGACGAGAAGCTCTGGAAGTAGACTGCCGCTTTTTAAGCACCCAGAGGGGGAGGCTTTTGCCTCCCCCTTTTTTATTGTCCAGCCGCTTTTATTATTATGGTCATGAGAGCCCTGATCATTGTAGATATCCAGAATGATTTCTGCCCCGGCGGCCGGCTGGGCATCGAAGAAGGCGACCGGATCATTCCCAGCATCAACCGCAGCATGGGCAAGTTTGACCGGATTGTTGCCACCCAGGACTGGCACCCCAGCGGCCATAAATCGTTTGCGTCCAACCATCCCGGCAAACAGGTCTACAGCAAGATCCTGCTGGGCAACCATGAACAGACCCTCTGGCCCGACCACTGCATCCAGGGCACTCCCGGGGCCGAATTCCACCCAGCCCTTGATCTGAATCCGCTAAGCCTGATCATCCGCAAGGGCACAAATCTCAAGGTCGACTCCTACTCAACCTTTATGGACAATGATCGCAGCAGCTACACCGGTCTGCTGGGCTACCTCAACGGCCTCAAAATCAATGAGATCTTCCTCTGCGGTCTGGCCACCGACTACTGCGTCTTCTATTCGGCCCGCGATGCGATCAAGGCCGGCCTCAAGGTAAGCGTCATCACCGATGTCTGCCGCGGCGTCGCAAAGGCCAGCACCGAGAACGCCTTGAACCAGATGCGCCAGATGGGAGTCAATCTCATCACCCATACGGAGATTGCGCCGTGAAGGCGGCGCTGCTGACCGACCTCTACGAACTGACCATGATGCAGGGCTACCTACTCGAACAAAAAAACAAGCTGGCGATCTTCGACATGTTTTTCAGGCGCCAGCCGTTCGGGGGCGGCTTTACAATTTTTGCCGGCCTGGAGCCCCTGCTCGAAACCATCCTGACGCTTAGCTTCTCGCAGGATGAGCTGGACTATCTCGACTCACTCAAGATTTTCCGCCCCTCCTTCCTGCACTATCTGGCCGGCTACAAATTTTGCGGCAGCCTCTATGCCCCCCTGGAGGGCAGCGTCGTCTTTGCCAATGAACCAATCCTGCGCATCGAGGGCTCGCTGATCGAGACCCAGCTGATCGAAAGCCTGCTGCTCAACACCATCAACTTCCAGTCCCTGATCGCCACCAAGAGCGCCCGCATGGTCAACGCCTGCCGTGGCGGCCTGATCCTGGAGTTCGGCCTGCGGCGCGCCCAGGGTTTTGACGGCGCCCTCTCGGCCAGCCGGGCGGCCTTCATCGGCGGCGCCAGCGCCACCTCCAACGTCGCCGCCGGCCGGCAGTGGGGCATTCCGGTCAAGGGCACCATGGCCCACAGCTGGGTCATGAGCCATGACTCAGAGCTTGAATCCTTCCAGCGCTTCGCCGCCATCTATCCGGACAGCTGCATCCTTCTGATCGACACCTATGACACGCTCAAATCTGGTCTGCCTAACGCCATCACTGTTCTCAAAAGACTCAAAGAGGAGGGCCGCAGCGGTTTCGGAGTCCGCCTGGACAGCGGGGACCTGGCCTACCTCAGCCGCGAGGTGCGCCACATCCTGGACGAAAACGACTTAGGCGCTGCCCGTATCATTGTTTCCAATGAACTTGATGAATATATCATGCACCAGCTGCTTGATGAGGGCGCATCCATCGATGTCTGGGGCATCGGCACCCGGCTGGTAACCGGCGCCGCCGACCCCGCCCTGAGCGGGGTCTATAAAATTGCCGCCAAAGAGCATAACGGTCAGCTAAAACCCTGTATGAAGCTGACCAATACCCCCGACAAAACATCAAACCCGGGCAGCAAAAACAGCTGCCGCTTCTACAACCAGCAGGGACTGATGGTGGGCGATCTCATCTACCTCAACGATGAAGCTGATGAACTGGCCAGAAGAGTTCAAGACAGAGAACCGATCACATTTAACCACCCCTACCTGGAGACAGCCTTTGTGCTGGAGGAGTACGCCTACACCCAGCATCTGCTGCAGCCGGTTGTCATTGATGGCCAGAGAGTTGCCGAACCGCGCAGCCTGAGCGCCTGCCAGGCCACCGTGCGTCAGGGCTTGGACTCGCTGGACGACTCATACAAACGCTTGATCAACCCTCACCGCTACAAGGTGAGCCTCTCAAAAAGGTTAAAAGCGCTGAAGCAGGAGCTGCTTCAGCAGATAGGGGAAGCCTGAGGGGAAGAAGTTCCCCTCAGGAACTGATTTATTTCATTACCTGCTCAACGGCAACGGCAACAGCAACTGAGGCGCCAACCATGGGGTTGTTGCCCATTCCGATCAGACCCATCATCTCAACGTGGGCCGGAACCGAAGATGAACCGGCGAACTGGGCGTCGGAGTGCATGCGGCCCATGGTGTCGGTCATACCGTAGGAAGCTGGGCCGGCAGCCATATTGTCAGGGTGCAGGGTGCGGCCGGTGCCGCCACCCGAGGCAACTGAGAAGTAGCGCTTGCCCATCTCGATACACTCCTTCTTGTAGGTACCGACAACCGGGTGCTGGAAACGGGTGGGATTGGTGGAGTTACCGGTGATGGAGACATCCACGCCCTCGTGATGGTTGATGGCAACGCCCTCACGCACATCGTCGGCGCCGAAGCAGCGGACATCGGCGCGCTCGCCGTCAGAGTAGGCCGTCTCGCTGACGATCTCCAGCTTGCCGGTAGCATAGTCAAACTTGGTCTCAACATGGGTGAAACCGTTGATGCGTGAGATGATCTGGGCGGCATCCTTGCCCAGGCCGTTCAGGATGACGCGCAGAGGCTCCTTGCGGGCCTTGTTGGCGCTTCTGGCCAGACCGATGGCACCCTCGGCAGCGGCGAAGGACTCGTGACCGGCCACAAAGGCGAAGCACTTGGTCTCTTCACGCAGCAGCATGGAGGCCAGGTTGCCGTGACCCAGGCCAACCTTGCGGTCGTCGGCAACGGAACCGGGAATACAGAAGGCCTGCAGGCCCTCACCCAGGGTCTGGGCAACTTCATAGGCCACGGTCTGCCCCTTCTTGATGGCCACGGCGGCGCCTACGATGTAAGACCAGCAGGCGTTCTCGAAGCAGATGGGCTGAACTTCCTTTACCAGGTTGTAGATATCGAGACCCTTCTCCTTGCAGATGGCCTCGGCCTCTTCGACGGAGGCAATGCCGTACTGGTTGAGCAGGGCGTTGATCTGATCAATTCTTCTCTCGTAACTTTCAAATAAAGCCATTTTAAATCTTCCTTCCTACTGATGTCTGGGATTAATGGTTTTAACAGCGTCAGCAAAGCGGCCATAGGTGCCGCTGGACTTTTCCAGAGCCTCGTTGGCATCCATACCGCCCTGGATCATCTCCATCATGCGGCCCAGCTGCACAAACTTATAACCGATGATCTGATCATTGGCGTCCAGCGCCAGCTCCTGGACGTAGCCTTCGGCCATCTCCAGGTAGCGCGGACCCTTGGCAGCGGTGCCGTACATGGTTCCGGTCACAGAACGCAGGCCCTTGCCCAGATCCTCAAGGCCGGCACCGATGGGCAGGCCGCCCTCGGAGAAGGCTGTCTGAGAACGTCCATATACAATCTGCAGGAAAAGTTCGCGCATGGCCACGTTAATGGCGTCGCAGACCAGGTCGGTATTCAGAGCTTCGAGAATGGTCTTGCCGGGCAGGATCTCCGATGCCATGGCGGCCGAGTGGGTCATACCGGTACAGCCGACAGTCTCAACCAGGGCCTCTTCGATGATGCCGTCTTTAACATTCAGGGTCAGTTTGCAGGTACCCTGCTGGGGAGCGCACCAGCCAACACCATGTGTCAGACCCGAGATGTCTTTGATCTCCTTGGCCTGAACCCACTTGCCCTCTGCAGGAATGGGTGCGGGACCGTTTTTGGGGCCCTTGGCAACGCATACCATCTCTTCTACTTCTGATGAATACTTCACTAAGTTTCTCCTTTGTTCCAGTTTTTTTAGACCCGAGTTCGGGCCTCCGGATAAGTCGGCGTCTCTCAATCCAAATCTCGCCAGACTCCCGCTAAATAGGACAGTTCTCAAGATAAATCCAGCCTGTTTTTATAAAAAATTGTCAATCTTGACGAACGCGCTTTTTTGGCAGTATGCCAAGGCTCAGACAAGGAGTTATCATGGAACTGACAGCCGAAATATTGAAGGAGCTGCTGGCCTACCAACGCAGCGAAATCACAGAGTATCACATCTACAACAAGCTGGCCGGCCGGGTTAAATCGCCCGCAAACGCCAAGATCCTCAGGGGCATCGCCAGCGACGAGTTTGACCACTACCAGGAGTGGAAAGCCCACACCGGTGTGGACGTCAGGCCCAACTGGCTCAAGGTGTGGCGCTACTACCTGATCAGCATCATCTTCGGCTACACCTTTGCCATCAAACTGATGGAGAACGGCGAGGACAGCGCCCAGAGCAAATATGAACAGGTTGTCGGCACTCTGCCTGAAGCGGCCCGCATTATCAAAGATGAGAACGACCATGAGGAGGCTCTGATAGCCATGCTGGATGAGGAGCGCTTGCGCTACACCGGCTCCATGGTGCTGGGCCTCAACGACGCCCTGGTGGAGCTGACCGGCGCGCTGGCCGGCCTGACCCTGGCCCTGCAGGACACGGCCCTGATCGCCCTGACCGGTTCCATCACCGGCGTGGCCGCGGCCTTCTCCATGGCCGCCAGCGAATATCTCGCCACCAAAGCCGAGGGCGGCGACAACCACCCCGTCAAGGCCTCGATCTACACCGGCATCGCCTACATCTGCACCGTCATCATTCTGATTACGCCCTTCCTGGTCTGTCAGAGCTACATCCTGGCCATCACTCTAACTTTGATCAGCGCAATACTGATCATCGCCGGTTTCAACTACTACATCTCGGTTGCAAAAGATCTGGACTTCAAGAGCCGCTTCCTGGAGATGGCAGGATTAAGCATGGGCGTGGCCCTGCTCAGCTTCGGCATGGGCTTTGCCATCCGCTACTTCCTGGGGGTTGAGATCTAAGCCTGCCAGAGCGGCAGGCCGGTTGCCTCATCATAGCCGCGCACCAACTCCGGTCCGTCCAGCTCATGAATAATGTATTCACAGGCAAAAACAACTGTGCCGGCAGCGAGATGACCGCCGATCATTCTGAATTCAGAATCTCCCAGACTGACATGGGCGTGCACCATGGGCTCGCCATCCTTGATTGAGACATTGCCCAGCAGGGAAATTATCTCCAGATGCTGCTCAAAGGTCCGGTAGTTATATTCACGGCTATCCTGATCATAGTAGCCCAGCGTGGCCCGGCTGACCGCGCCGATGGCCTCAACCTGTCCACGGCTGATATTGTTATCTTTGCAGATGCGGGTCAGTTCAGCCAGCAGGTCTGCGCCGCTCTCCAGGCGTCCCATGATGGGCATGTCAATCCTTATGCTGAACCATCTTGACGATGGTCTTGAAAATTATGGCTGCACCCACCATGATCATCACGATCGGCAGGACCGGCAGCGGCAGGCCCAGCATATTGGTCAAACCTGCGCCCAGGGCCAGGCCGCACATCACCACCCAGAAACCGGTCACCTGAATGTTGCCGATATGACGGGCAATGATGACGACCAGCAGAATCAGGCCGGTGCCGAACATCCAGGCACCCTCCGGCACTGCACCATCCGGGAAACACCAGAGGGCGCCGATCATAATCAGAAATACTCCCCAGGCGATGGAATCTATCCTTTTATCCAGCCTTACCCTTGCATCTTCATTTTCAGCAAAGAGCTCCATAGTAGCCTCCTTTTGTGCTAATCATCGGCACTAATTTAATTAAGATAAGCCAACCTCATAATCGACAACTTTACGCTCCGAGCGCACCGCCTTGCAGAAGGCGCTGATCTTCAGATGGTCGGGGTGCGTCAAGTAGGTTTGCAGATCCTCCCGGGAAGCAAACTCCGAGTAGAGGGCCGCATCAAAGGCGGCCTCAGAGGTGTTGATGTTGACGCCCACTTCCAGCGATACAATCTGCGGCAGATCCAGGGCTTCGAGCATGGCTTTAAGCTTGAGGATATTCTCCTGCCTGCTGCAGCCCTCGGCCTGCTCCTTGAAATTCCAAAACACAATGTGCTTAATCATACTCCTGCTCCTAAAAATAGATGTTCAATTAAAATCTTAAGACCGATGCCGATCAGAATGATGCCGCCCAGCACCTCGATGCGCTTCTCAAAGAGATGGCCAAACTTCTCACCGATCATGACCCCCAGAATCGACAGGCAGAAGGTGACAATCGAAATTATCAGGGCCGGGCCGATGATGGTCACATTCAGACAGGCGAAGCTCAAGCCCACCGCCAGCGCATCGATGCTGGTGGCGATCGCCAGGATGAAGAGCACGTGCACATTCAGCGGATCGCGCTGATTCTCACTCTCCTCCAGCTTGAAGGCCTCGGCAATCATCTTGATACCGATAATGCTCAACAGCACAAAGGCAATCCAGTGATCGACGGCGGCAATGTAGTCGCGGAAGCTGAAGCCGGCCACCCAGCCGATCAGGGGCATTATGCCCTGAAAGGCGCCAAAGAAGGTGGCAATCAGCAGGGCGTGGCGCAGGCGCAGATTCTTGATGGCCAGCCCGCTGGCAATCGAGACGGCAAAGGCATCCATGGCCAATCCGACGGCAATCAGAAAAATTGAAGCTAGACTCATATAATTCCCTTCAATGCTGCATTATCTGCCAGACCAAGCCGGCCAGCAGGCACCATAGGCCAATAATAACCAGGCCTGCGAGCCAGTTCTTGCTCCTGGCCGGCTGCGGCAGCCTGCGGCACTCCTCCAGCACAACATCAGGCACCAGACGAACTGCCAGCCAGATGCCCAGCGGCAGCAGAATCACATCATCAAGGTATCCCAGGACCGGAATAAAATCCGGAATCAGATCGATGGGACTGCAGGCATAGCCGATCACAATGGCCAGCCACAATTTAGCATACCAGGGCGTGCGTGGGTCAGCATAGGCCAGCTGCAGCACATAGATATCCTGCAGCAAGCGCCGGGCCCAGCCACGTAGATCTTTCAACCGCTCTTTCATGCCCTCTGCCATAGCATACAGCGCCCAGAATAGTAAGCCTTCCTCAAAACCTAACCCACAACCGCCTCCAGCCGCGCAAAGATGCCGTCATCTTCGAGTAAGTTAACGCTGTCAACATCATGCAGCTTCTCCAGCTGTTTAATTATCTGATCCAGCCGGCACTCGTCACCCAGCTGCAGCAGGATGCGGCTCATACGCTTATCGCCGATGCCGCTGACGAAGATACCCTCGAGGTTGAAGGCCCGCCGGGCAAAGAGGCCGGTGATGTGCGACATGACCCCGGGATGATTCCTGACCGTCAGTTCGATAATCTTCATGCGGCACCGCCGATCATCTCAACATTGGCGCCCCCCGGCGGCACCATGGGATAGACCATCTCGTTGGCGGCAATCGGCAGATCCAGCAGGGCCGGACCCTTGAAGTTTAGCAGATCAGCATCGATGGCGCTGGCCGCCGGAATCCCGAAACCCTCGGCAATGCGCTTGAAGTCCACCTGCTTCTCAAAGCGGCAGGCAGTGTAGTTGGCATTGTAAAAGAGCTCCTGCTGCTGGCGCACCAGACCCAGGTGGCCATTATTGAGAATGATAATCTTAACATTGAGGTTCTGCTCAGCCAGAGTGGCCAGCTCCTGAATATTCATCATGATGGAACCGTCGCCCGAGAAGCAGATCACCTGCCGTTCCGGGCCGGCGACGGCGGCGCCAATGGCCGCCGGCAGACCGAAACCCATGGTGCCCAGGCCGCCCGAAGTCAAGAACTGTCCCGGCCGCCTGAACGGATAGGTCTGGGCAGTCCACATCTGATGCTGACCTACATCGGTTGTGATGATGGCATCGTCCTCTGCCAGCTCGGCAATCTGCATAATCAGCCGGCGCGGCGTATCCTGGCCGGCAGCCGGAAATTCACACTGCAAACGGGCAATCTCCTGCTGCCACTCCGCCCGCTCCCGCCTTTCGATCAACGGCAGCATCCGGCTCACCGCCGTGGCGGCATCGGCACCGATGGCGCAGTCAGCCGGTCTGATCTTACCGATCTCCGCCGCATCGATATCGATATGCACCACCCTGGCCTGCGGACAGAAACGGTCCAGCCGGCCGGTGGCCCGGTCATCAAAGCGGGCCCCCACCACGATCAGAAGATCGGCGCGGTTCATGATCATATTGGTGGACCGCTCGGCATGCATGCCCAGCATGCCCAGATTATAACGGCCGGTGATGTTCCCAAGGCCCATCAGCGTGGCAACTGCCGGTATGCCGGCCCGCTCAGCCAAGGCCCGCAATGCGGCCGAGGCCCCGGCCGCCCCGCCGCCCAGATAGAAGAGCGGCCGTTCGGCACCATTGATCAAATCGGCGGCCTCTGTCAGCATACTCATCGCCGGCGCAGCCGGTGTGATTTTGCGGCCCGGCTCGGGCCAGACCGCAAACTCCGCCGTCTCCAGCTGGACATCCTTGGGCACATCGATCCAGACCGGCCCGGGCCGGCCCGAACCGGCAATCTCGAAGGCCTCAGGCATGATGGAGAGCAGCTCCATGGCTGAGCGCGCCATAAAATTATGCTTGGTAACCGGCAGACTCATGCCGTAGGCGTCAACCTCCTGAAAGGCATCCGTACCCATCATGCTCAGAGGTACCTGGCCGCTGATGGCCACCAGGGGGATGGAGTCCATGTAGGCGTCTGCCACGGCCGTGATCAGGTTGGTGGCCCCCGGCCCGGAGGTGGCGATACAGACCGCCGGCTGACCGCTGACCCGCGCCATGCCCTGGGCGATAAACCCCGCACCCTGCTCATGACGCGCCAGGATATGATAAATGGGACTGCGTCCCAGGGCATCATAGAGCGGCAGGTTGGTGCCGCCCGGAATGCCGCTGACCACCGTGATGCCCTGCCGCATCAATGACTCAACAATAATTTCTGCTCCAGTTCGTTTCATAATCTTCTCCTTGGATATTAAAAAAGCCCCCGCGGCTGCTGACCGGCGGGGGCTTTCGCTTACAGTTCAAGCCTGCCCCCTACCGGCGCACCACCACGACGACTACCAGGACCAGGCCAATCACTATATTCTGCATCTCTCTTCTCCTAAATAAAAAGCCCCGCCGGCTTGCTAACCGGCGGGGCCTGTATCCATTACGTACAGCAGACCTCAGCCGGCGGATCCCACCAGCAGGACGACTACTACGTTGACGACGATATTATTTGTAAGCATTCTTCTTAAATAGACCTCTGAACTGCGGTTGTCAAAACCCAATTTAAAGATTGCCATAGCATGATGATCTTTATATATAGATCTTAGCATCCATAAAAGCTGGCACGATCAATTCAAGTAAGGAGACTCACAATGGAAATTCTGCAGCTGGCCAACAACGGGGTTCACTCAAAAGTCATGGATCACTTCCAGCAGATGACGCCCGACAAGCTCGTGCTGGATGTTCCCTGTGGCCCCGGCGCCCTTTCACATGCACTGCACGGCCTTGGCTACCGGGTCGAGCCACTGGACATCCATCCCGAACATCTGCAGGCGCCCGGCCTCAAAGCCCTGGCCTGCGACCTCAACAAAAACATCCCCTTTGAAAACAACTATTTCGATCATGCCATCTGCATCGAAGGCCTGGAGCACACCGAAAACCCCTACAACGCCGTCCGCGAAATCACCCGGGTCCTGAAACCCGGCGGCACCCTGATTGTGACCATCCCCAACTATCTCAACATTGAGCGGCGGCTTAAGTTCCTGATCAGCGGATCTTTCTCAAAGCCGGTCACCATGCAGCGCTTCAAAGATTTCTACCAGAACGACACTTCAGGCATGCACAACTCCCCCATCACCTATCCGCTGCTGAAATTCATGCTGGAGAGCTGCGGGCTGGAGATCACAAAACTGGACAAGGAGGGAGTCAAACGCAACCAGAAATTCCTCTATCCGCTGATCCTGCTTATCAGGCTCTATACCGCCCTCTGGAGCCGCAAGTCGCGCACCAAATACTTGCTTGACGAGGTCAATGCCCCGATCATCATCAATGGCGGCAACAACCTGATCGTCACCTGCCGGAAATCCGATCCAGGGCAGCATTGAACTTCATGAGCAGCTCTTCGGCTCCGGGATAATTCCGGGATACGATCAGATGCAGATCATCAACCGCAAAGGGTTTCTGCAGCGTGGCGAAGTTGTGCTTCTGTTCCGGAAAGTAGCGGTTAATCACAAACCAACCGACATCCTCGCTCATGGGAATCAGATCAACATGGCCGCTGATCATCATCTGTAAAACTTCCCGGGGCTCAACGAAGTAGCTCACCTCAATGCCCTCTTTGACGAAGAGCTCCTCATAGTAGTAGCCGATCAGACCGGCCACGCGGTAGTTCTTCAAGTCCGCATAGGTCTCGAAATGAATCTTCTTAGCAAGCGGCTTATAGTAGAAAATCAGGTTGGTGGTGGTGCCCAGCGATTTGGAAAAAAGCACTTCGCGTGAGCGCCTCTCATTATGGAAATAGGGAAAGGTGGCCCAGATGTCACCCCTGACAACATTGCTGTAGCCCCGGCGCCAGGGCCAGAAGCGGTAGACCGGCGTATAGCCCATCTCTTCAACAGCCGCCGTCACCAGCTTGGTCATCGTGCCATAGCCCTCCAGCTCTGCAGAACAAAATGGCGGCCACTCGCCGGTCGCAATTTCAAGCGTTTGAGCCTGGGCCTGCAGCGCCATTAGGCTGATCAGAAGTGTCAGGATTACTCGCAGCATGAAAGACCATATTAGTCCGCCCCTGCCACAAGTAAAGATTGAATCAGGCGTTACCCTCGCGCAGGGTCTGGGAGATGTAGGAGTACATGTAGTCCCAGCCGGACCAGATGGTAAAGAAGAGTGCAATCCACAGAAAAACTTCGCCGATGGCCTGGCTCTGAATGCCCCAGACGTCATAATGAACAGTCAGCGGAATCAGCGCTGCGCACTGAAAAGAGGTCTTATACTTGCCCAGCCAGCCGGCCGCCATGATGATGTTCTTATCTGCAGCGATGGCGCGTAAACCGGTCACTGCCATCTCACGGCCGATTATAACTGCCACAATCCAGGCCGCAACCCGCCCGAGGGGAATCAGCATAATCAGCACGGTGGCGATCAGAAGCTTATCGGCCAGCGGGTCCAGCAACCGCCCCAGATCGGTCTCCATATCATGCTTGCGGGCCAGATAGCCATCCAGCCAGTCGGTAAAGGTCGCCAGGGTGAAGAGAATGCCCGCCAACATGGACGGCCCGCGCCCGTCAACCATCAAAAGCGCGGCGATCGCCGGAACGGCCACGATGCGTGAGATGGTTAAAATATTGGCAATATTCACTAAAGTCTCTCCTCCCTGTCCAGAATTGCGAGCACCTTTTTAACATAGTTGACCGTCTCTGGGTAGGGAGGAATTCCGTCGTAACGGTCCACCGCCGTGGGCCCGGCATTATAGGCTGCCAGCGCCTTTTCCAGGTTGCCGTCATAGCGACGCAGCAGATATGAAAGATACTTGGTGCCGCCCTTGATGTTCTGCGCCGGATCCCAGGGATTCAGGATGCCCATATCACGGGCAGTCTCGGGCATCAGCTGCATCAGACCCATGGCGCCTTTGGATGAGAGCGCCCTAGAGTTGTAGTTGGACTCCACCTGGATCACACCGCTGACCAGCTCAGGATCCATGCCCATATCGGCACAGATATTGAAGACCAGGGTGTTGACGTAACCGCGGTTGACCGCCTGCTGGGGCTTGCGCGGCTGCTCGCGAATGATGGTCTTCCACTCTCCCTCCATGGGAATATTGGAAAAGCTCAGGCTGCCGTCCGGATTGCGCTGCATATAGATATCAGCCCAGGCCGGTCCGGCCAGCAGGAGCATCAGCATCAGCGGCAGCCAGACCCTCACAGCAGCTTGCCCTCCAGAATGTTGCGCCGGCGCGAGAGATAGACCCGCATGCTGGTTCCCTTGTCGCTGGAGCGCGCCGTCACATAGCCACCATGCTCTTCAGATATCATAAATACCTTGGTAAGCCCCACTCCGGCGCCGCGCGTCTTGGAGGTGTAGAAGGGGTTGAAGATGTCCTTGATCTCCTCCTGCGGAATACCGCAGCCGGTGTCGACCACGTCCACATAGAGATACTCTGCATTGCAGTGCACGCTGACCCGCAGCAGCCCTTTGCCGGCCATGGCGTCGCAGGCATTCTCAAAGAGATGGATAAAGGCCTCTTTCAGATAATCCGCATCGGCGTAGATCTCAGGGGCGTCCTCAGGCACATCCAGTTCGGTCCGGATGCCGCTCCTGCGGCCGTCCTGAAAGAGCTCCTCAAGAGCCCGCTCCAGAATCTGCTGGATACTGGCCAGCTGGAAATGGGGCCGGTGGATCTTGGTGTAGTTGACATACTCCTCAATATCTTTGACCGAGGCCTCCAGGCGCTTGACATCATCGATAATGAAGTCCACATACATGCTCTGATGCTCATCCAGCCCGCCGGACAGCTGCAGCCGGCGGGTAAATCCACCCAGTGATGTCATGGAGTTGCGGACCTCATGGGCCACGCCCTCAACCACCTTGCCCAGGGTGGCCATTTTTTCGGCATCAATCATGCGCCGGCGCATCTCGGTCTCCTCGGTCAAATCCCGCACCACAAAGACGATACCGCCGGCATGCATCTCGCCGCGCAGCATGGAGGCGTTCATGCGGCCGTGAAAGACCGAGCCGTCGCGGCGCTTGAACGAGTACTCCTCCTCCAGCGACGCGGCGCCGGCCAACAGGCGGCCCTGCAGCTCATGAAAGATATTGCTGCTGATGTTGTTAAAGAGGATATCGATGTACTTGCCCCGATTCTCCTCTTCAATGCCCCAGATCTCGCGGGCATGGTAGTTCAGAAAAACCATGCGCCCCTGGTCATCGGTGGTCACCAGGGCCTCGCCCATGGTTTCGGAGAGGGTTACCAGATAATCTTTAAAGGCGTCGCCGCGATCTTTGAGCCGCTGATTTTCCACCATGATATCATGGTCATGGATCAGCTGATTAACAGTGTGAGCCAAAAAGTCAAAATCGATGGGCTTGGATACATAGTCAAAGGCCCCGGCCTTCATGGCCTTGACCGCCAGATCTTCGGTGCCCTGACCGGTAATTATCAGCACGATGGCCAGCGGATCCAGGGATTTAATCGCCTTAAGCACGCCGATGCCGTCCATGCCGGGCATCATGTAGTCCAGCAGCACCAGATCCGGATGCTGCTCCCTGAAAAGACGCACCGCCTCCTGGCCGTCGGTGGCGATGATCACCGTATAGCCACCCTCTTCAAGAAAAGCTTTGACCGGTTCGGCTTCAACGGGATTGTCCTCGGCAATCAGGACCTTACGTTTCAGTATCTCCATTCCAGCTTCCATACCCTCAGTATCTCGTCACTTTTAAGGGCTTTCTTAACCGTCATAATATCTTTGCCCGAGGGCATGATCAAGTCCGGCTGAAGCTCTGAAAGCGGATAGATTACAAAGGCGCGGCGCTCCATCTCGGGGTGGGGCAGCGTGAGCCGCTCGGCGGCCATGGCGCACTCATCCAGCAGCAGAATATCAATGTCGATGGTCCGCGGCGCGTTTGGGTAGGGTCGCTTGCGGCCCAGATCATTTTCAATGTTCTGGCAGAGGTCCAGCAGCTCCAGCGGCTCCCCTTCCCAGCTGATCCGCGCCGCCAGATTGAGATAGGGTCCCTGGAACTCGCCCACGTCAAAGGGCTTGGTTTCATGGATACTGGAGACATCCATGAGTTCTACACCGCGATTTTCCAGCTCATGCAGCGCCCATTTCAGATTGCGTTCGCGCCGCCCCAGATTTGATCCTAACGAGAGATATCCATTCATCGCACAATGTTCTCCAGTTGACCGACACCCTCAATTTCAACCATGATGCGATCACCGCGCTGCATGGGACCGATGCCGGCAGGCGTCCCGGTTGCAATCACATCACCACGCTTAAGCGTCATAATATCAGATATATAACTTACCAGAGCAAAAATTCCAAAGATCAAATTCGCAGTCGAGGAACTCTGCTTCAACTCCCCGTTCAGATAGGACCTGACCAGCAGGTTATCCGGATCCGCCACCTCTGTCTCAATGAAGGGCCCCAGCGGACAGAAGGTGTCAAATGACTTGGCCCGCGCCCACTGGGCATCCTTAAACTGCAGGTCTCGCGCCGTAACATCATTCAGGCAGGTATAGCCCCAGATATAATCAGAAGCCTGACCGGCCGTGACCCTACGGCAGTCGCGGCCGATCACGATGGCCAGTTCGGCCTCAAAGTCCACCCGTTCAGAGATCTGCGGATATTCAATAAAGTCATCGGGACCGATGACTGCAGTGGACGGTTTCAGAAAAATTACCGGTTCAGCCGGCCGATCCAGGCCCAGCTCGGCGGCATGGTCGGAGTAGTTCAGGCCGATGGCCACAATCTTACCCGGCTCAACCGGAGCCAGCAGCTTTTCTATTTCAACGCGCGGCCCGAGCTCACAACTCTCGGGGTCAATCTCCCTGAAGCCGTCACCCTCCGGGCTGACCCAGAGCGTGCGGCCATTAAGGTCGCGGGCTCTACCGAGCCTCATCACTCAGGCCCAGCACATCTTTCATGTTGTAGAGGCCGGGCTCCTTGCTGACCAACCAGGCCGCCGCCCTGAGGGCGCCGCGGGCAAAATTTTCACGGGTGTGGGCTCGATGGGTGAGCTCAATGCGCTCTGAATTGCCGGCAAAGAGCACCGTATGGTCGCCAATGATGTCGCCGGCGCGCAGGGTCTGGATGCCGATCTCCCCGTCCGGGCGCGCCCCGATCATGCCGTAGCGCTCATAACAGGCCTTCTCGGCCAGCGAGACACCGCGGGCCGCCGCAATCTCACGCGCCAGGCCGTCCGCCGTACCTGACGGCGCATCCTTCTTGTGCTTATGATGGGCCTCGACAATCTCGATATCGTAGTCTTCACCCAGCAGCTCCGTCAGCATGGCCGCCACCTTGAACATCACATTGACGCCGATGCTCATATTGGGGGCCATCACAATGCGGGCCGTGTTTGCGGCCAGCGCAATCTGAGCGCGCTCATCATCGGTAAACCCGGTGGTGCCGATCACAATAGCCTTATTGTTGGCCGCGGCGTACTCAACATGCGTCAGGGTTGCCGCCGGAATGGAAAAATCAATGATCACGTCGCTGTCGCTGAAGGCCTCTTGGGGCTTATCGCTGATGATAAGGTCAAGGTTGCCGCAGCGCAGAGCCATACTGAGATCCTGGCCCACAAAAGGACTGCCCGGTGCCTCCAGGGCTCCCGCCATATCCAGATTGTCAGACGCCAGAATCATGCTTGAGATCATGGACCCCATGCGACCCGCTACACCAACAACACCAACCTTTATCATTTTCTCCTCCGTGGATCTTTATGGGTGGGATGCGGGGGAAATTCCCCCGCCGTCTTCTTAGATACAGTTATAATGTTTGAGAACTTCGGTCAGCTTAACCTGGCCGTCCTCGCTCATGGGCGTAATCGGCAGCTTAAACTCGGCCCTGATCATGCCCATCAGACTCAGGGCGGTCTTGACCGGAATAGGGCTGGTCTCGATGAACATGACGTCATGCATCTCCAGCATGCCAAAGTGCAGCCTGCGGGCCTCTTCGAGGTTACCATCGAACCAGGCCGCCATCATGTCTGACATCTGCCTGGGCAGCACATTGGCGGTCACCGAAATGGCACCCTTAGCACCCACGCACATCAGGGGCAGGTTAAGGGCATCTTCGCCGGAGAGCAGCACAAAGTCATCGGCCGTGTCGCGCACGATCAGCGAACTCTTGACCAGATCGCCGCTGGCCTCTTTGATGCCGACAATATTATCTAATTTGGAGAGTTCAATCACGGTCTCGACACTCATGTTGCAACCGGTGCGGCCGGGCACATTGTAGAGGATCTGCGGAATGTCGCAGGACTCGGAGATCGCCTTGTAGTGCTCATAGAGACCCTGCTGGGTCGGTTTGTTGTAGTAGGGTGTGATCAGCAGGGCGGCGTCGGCACCGGCCTCTTTGGCGTGCCTGGTCAGGCGGATGGCCTCGGCGGTCGAGTTGGAACCGGCCCCGGCGATCACCGGAACCTGGCCGGCAACCTCATCCACACAGATATCGATCACGCGGTCATGCTCCTCATGGGTGAGGGTGGCGGACTCGCCGGTGGTGCCGCAGGGCACGATGCCGGAGACGCCGTTCTCAAGCTGAAAGCGGATCAAACCCCTGAAGGCGGCCTCATCGATCTGACCATCCTTAAACGGGGTTACAATGGCTGGAATTGCTCCTGAAAACATCTCTTCCTCCTATTTCAAAACCTCGGGCACCTCTTCGTAGCGCACGAGATCTGCATAACTTTCTCTTTTTGTTATCACATAATAGTTTTGACCATCCACCAAAACTTCCGCCGGCTTGGGGCGTGAGTTGTAGGTTGAGGCCATGCTGTAGCCATAGGCTCCGGCACTCATGACGGCCATCAGGTCGCCGCGCCTGAAGATCGGCAGTTCGCGGTCCTTGGCCAGAAAATCGCCGGTCTCGCAGATCGGGCCGACCACATCGGCGCGCTCGGTATCACCGGCCTTCATCTTGACCGACTTGATGTCATGGAAGGCGCTGTAGAGCGAGGGGCGCATCAGATCGTTCATGCCGGCATCCACAATGATGAAGTTCTTGGTCTCGCTCTCCTTGCGGTAGTGGACCTTGGTCACCAGCACACCGGTATTGCCGACGATAACTCTGCCGGGCTCAAAGATCAGCTTCAATCCAAGATCGCCGACGGCATCGATGATGGCTTTATGATAGTCGCCGGGGTGCGGGGGCTGCTCATCGGAGTAGGTGATGCCCAGGCCGCCGCCCAGATCAAGATACTTGATGCTGATATTCTCTTCGCGCAGGCGCTCTATCAGAACCTTGAGGCGCTCGACCGCAGCGATAAAGGGCGAAACCTTAGTCAGCTGCGAACCGATGTGGCAGTCGATGCCCACAATCTCGATGTTGGCCATCTGGCTGGCACGCAGATACTGGACAATGGCGCCCTCGATGTCGATGCCGAACTTGTTCTCCTTGAGGCCGGTGGAGATATAGGGATGGGTCTGGGGATCAACGTCGGGGTTGACGCGGATGGCGATTCTGGCCTTCTTGCCCAGTTCTCCGGCGCGCTCGTTGATGACCTCCAGCTCCTGCTCACTCTCGATGTTGAACATCATGATACCCGCGCTCAGGGCCATATCGATCTCATCGATGCGCTTGCCCACGCCGGAGTAGACGATGCGCTCGGCCGGGATGCCGGCCTGCATGGCGCGATAGAGCTCGCCGCCGGAAACCACATCGGCACCAAGCCCTGCCTGAGCCATCAGGGCCAGCACAGCCTTGCTGGAGTTGGCCTTCATGGCGAAACAGGTCTGGTGATCAATATCCTTAAGCGGATCTTCAAAGGCCTTGATATGGCGCTTGATGGTCGGCAGACTGTAACAGTAAAACGGCGTGCCAACCTCGGCTGCAATCTCTTCCAGAGCAACATCACCGCAGTGCAACTGTCCCTCTTTGTATACAAAATCATTCATAGTTACATCCTCTTCTACTTACAACTGATTTTCAAATTACTGAACCAGAGGGTGTCGCCGGCCTCAAAGGCCGCCCGGTAGACCATACAGGTCGATGCGGGCGCCTCATCCAGCAGGGTAACAACCCCGGTTTCATCTATCTCTACGGCAGCGATCCTGACCAAATCATCGGTGCAGGCCGGGCAGATGCCCTTGGCCTTGCCCAGCAGGATCACCTCATTTACTTCTGCATTGACGCGAACGCGCACCTTGGCGCCGCTTTTTGTGAAACTGACCCGTTCAATTGTAAGCGGATCCTCATTCACGGCCGGTTCCGGCGGCAGCTTGCGCCCGCAGCCAATTAACGCCAGCAGCAGACAAAGCAGCAGGGTCAGCCTGAATTTCAAGCCAGACCCTCAACGATTCCGGCGGCCGCCCTGACCGCTTCGCGCACGCGCTCGCGGGAGGTGCCGCCAAAGCTTCTGCGGCTGTCGCAGGAGCCGGCCACCGTGACCACATCCAGGATATCGGCCTCGATCTTGTCTGAGAACCTCTTGAAATCCGCCAGGCTCAGCTCGTCAATCTGCATATTTTTACTGGCCAGTTCGCCCACCATGTTGCCCACAATGTGATGGGCCTCTCTAAAGGGCACATCCTTGCGCACCAGATAGTCGGCCACGTCGGTGGCGGTGATGAAGCCCTCCTTGAGGACGGCCTCTATCTTATCTTCACGCAGCTGCATGCCGGCCACCAGCCCACTCATGACATCCAGGCAGATCCGAACAGTGTCCAGCGAGTCGATCACCGGATACTTGTCCTCCTGCATGTCGCGGTTGTAGGCCAGCGGCAGCCCCTTCATGGTGGTCAGCAGACTAATCAGATTACCGTAGACCCGACCGACCTTGCCGCGAGTCAGCTCGGCCACATCCGGATTCTTCTTCTGGGGCATGATGGATGAACCGGTGCAGTAGGCATCCGGCAGCGCCACAAAGGCGAACTCGGAGCAGTTCCAGATAATGATCTCCTCGCTCAAACGGCTTAAGTGCATCATGATCATGGAGCAGTCACTGATGGTCTCCAGGGCAAAGTCACGGTCGCTGACGCCGTCAATGGAGTTGCGGGTCGGCTCGCTGAAGCCCAGCTCCTTAGCCGTCATGTGACGGTCGATTGCGTGCGGTGTGCCGGCCAGGGCCGCGCAGCCCAGGGGCGAGATATTGATGCGTTTCAATGCATCACTGAGGCGCTGATAGTCGCGCAGGAACATCTCAAAGTAGGCCAGCAGCTGGTGGCCGAAGCTCACCGGCTGGGCGTGCTGCAGATGGGTCATACCCGGAGCAATGATCTCCGTGTACTCCTCAGCCTTCTGCACCAGAACGCCCAGCAAAACCTTGAGCTGGCCCATGATGCTTGTGACCTCATCGCGCACATAGAGGCGCATGTCGGTGGCCACCTGGTCGTTGCGGGATCTAGCCGTATGCAGCTTCTTGCCGGCGTCGCCGATGCGGTTCGAGAGCTCGGCCTCGATGTTCATGTGCACATCTTCAAGGGCCGCATCAAACTCGAAGCTGCCGGCTTCAATTTCGGCCCGGATGTCATTCAGGCCCTTCTCAATTGCGCTAAATTCATCACCATTAAGAATACCCACCTCTGACAGCATGCGCGCATGCGCAATGCTGCCGCGGATATCCTGGGCGTAGAGTCTGGAATCGATGCTGACCGACTCGCTGAAGGCCTCAACATTTGAGCTGGTACCTTCGGCGAAGCGGCCGCCCCACATTTTCTTACTCATTATCTCTGAACGCTCCCATTCTGAGGCGCAGGGCATTCAGGCGAATGAAGCCCTTGGCATCCTTCTGGTCGTAAACTTCGTCATCCTCAAAGGTGGCAACCTCGGGGCTGTAGAGCGACTTCTCGGCTCGGCGGCCGGTCAGGGTGCAGCTGCCCTTGTAGAGCTTGACGCGGGCCTCGCCGGTGACACCTTTCTGGGTCTCATCGATCAGCTTCTGCAGCGCCTCGCGCTCGGGGGCGAACCAGTAGCCGTTGTAGACCATCTTGGCGTATCTGGGCATCAGCTCGTCGCGCATATGCATGACCTCACGGTCCATGGTCAGCTGCTCGACGCCGCGGTGGGCCACCTTGAGGATGGTGCCGCCGGGGGTCTCGTAGACGCCGCGGGACTTCATGCCCACGTAGCGGTTCTCCACGATGTCGACGCGGCCGACGCCGTGCTTGCCGCCCAGCTCATTGAGCTTGGCCAGCAGATTGGCCGGCGAGAGCTCTTCGCCGTTGACGGCAACCGGGTCACCGTTGACAAAGCTGATCACAACATCTTCGGGCTGGTCCGGAGCCTTCTCGGGGCTGACCGAGAGCACGAACATATCCTCGTCGGGCTCATACCACGGATCCTCCAGCACGCCGCCCTCAAAGCTGATGTGCAGCAGGTTGCGGTCCATGGAGTAGGGCTTCTTCTTGCTGACCGGCACCGGAATGCCGTGCTGCTCAGCGTAGTCGATCATCTTCTCGCGCGAGGTCAGCTTCCACTCATCCATCTTCCAGGGAGCGATAACCTCAACATCGGGCATCAATGACCAGAAGGTCAGCTCGAATCTAACCTGGTCGTTGCCCTTGCCGGTGGCACCATGGGCCACGGCCACGGCGCCCTCCTGCCTGGCGAAGTCGATCATGCGCTTGGCGATCAGCGGACGGGCCAGGGTGGTGCCCAGCAGGTAGGAACCCTCATAGGCCACATCGGCGCGGAAGGCGGGGTAGACATAGTCGCGCACAAACTCCTCGCGGATATCATCAATAAAGATCTTGGTGGCGCCGGTCTTGAGGGCCTTCTCCTCCAGACCATCCAGCTCTTCGGCCTGGCCCACATCAGCCGCATAGCAGATAACCTCATAACCGAGCTCATCCTGCAGCCACTTCAAGATAACCGAGGTGTCAAGACCACCGGAATACGCCAACACTACCTTTTTCTTGCTCATATGTTTCTCCTTACCTCTACTTAATCTTTAATCAGGAATTCCATAATGGCTTCCTGTACGAATAGTCTGTTTCTGGCCTGCTCCCAGACCACCGACTGCCGGCCCTCGAGGACCTCTGCGGTGACCTCCTCCTCGCGGTGGGCGGGCAGGCAGTGCATGAAGACGGCCTCGGGCGCGGCCAGCTGCATGACCTGGCTGTTGATCTGATAACCGTCAAAAGCCTTGATGCGCTTGGCGGCGTCATCCTCCTGGCCCATGCTGGCCCAGACATCGGTATTGACGGCAATGGCGCCCTTGACGGCTTCATCGATATTGCGGACAACCCGGCATGACGGCACGGCCGCCAGAATATCAGCATCCGGATCATAGCCCTCGGGGCAGGCCAGCACCAGCTCAAAACCAAGTTTGCCGGCGGCATTGATCCAGGAGTGGGCCATATTGTTGCCGTCGCCGATCCAGGCAATCTTCCTGCCCGCCAGGTCGCCGAAGTTCTCCTGCAGGGTGAAGCAGTCCGAGAGCACCTGGCAGGGATGCACCAGATCGGTCAGGGCATTGATCACCGGCACCTCTGACCAGTGGGCCATCTCCTCGATCCGCTCATGGCCGAAGGTGCGCATGATGATGCCGTCGCAGTAGCCGGCCAGAATGCGGGCGGTGTCCTTCAAGGGCTCGCCGCGGGCGATCTGGGAGCTGGCGGTGTCCAGCACCACCGGATGAGCGCCCAGGCGGGCCACGCCGACCTCAAAACCGATACGGGTTCTGGTGGAGGCCTTCTCAAAAACGAAAACTATCGCCTTGTCGGCCAATGATTTATCAACATTGCCGGTTTTAAAAGTTGCGGCACGGGCCAGGATCTGCCGAACTTCCCGCTCGGACAGATCATTGATGGTCAGTAAGTCGCGATGATTCTGCATTACAACCCCTTATCTTTCAAAAGACCGTCAAGGGTGTTGACGGCCCGGTCAATCTCTTTCATGGAGATGATCAGCGGCGGCACAAAACGCAGGATGCGCTCCTTGATCACATTGACCAGCATACCGGAATCCAGGCTGGCCTTAGTCAGATAGGAGATATCCGCATCAAACTCCACGCCCACCATGAGGCCCTTGCCCCTGATCTCCTTGATACTGGGATGAACAGCTTTAAGCTGATTGAGCTGGTCGCGCAGATAGAGCCCCTGACGCATGGATTTCTCCGGAATCTCCTCCCTCAGCATGGTCTGCAGGGTGGCCAGACCGCAGCTCATGGCCAGCGGGTTGCCGCCGAAGGTTGAGCCGTGAGTGCCGGGGGTGAAAGCCGCGGCGATGCTCGGCTTGGCCACCAGCGCTCCCACCGGGAAGCCGTTGCCCAAAGCTTTGGCCACGGTCATGATGTCGGGCTCGATCTCATCGTGCATATAGCCGAAGAGCTTGCCGGTCCGGCCCATGCCGGTCTGAACCTCATCCAGCACCAGCAGAATGTTATGGTCATTACAGAGCTGGCGAATCTGCTGCAGATAGCCTTTAACCGGCACGCGCACCCCGCTCTCGCCCAGGATGGGCTCCAGCATGATGGCCGCTACCTCATCATCGATGGCCGCTTCCAGGGCATTGATGTCGCCATACTCCACGGCGATGAAGCCGGCCGGAATGGGGTTGAATCCCTGCTTGAACTTCTCCTGACCGGTGGCCGCCACCGTGGCCAGAGTGCGGCCATGGAAGGAGCCCTTGACCGTGATGATCTTACAGCCGCGGTCATTGTCCGTATTGGTGTAGCGTCTGACCAGTTTGATGGCGGCCTCATTGGCCTCGGCGCCCGAATTGCAGAAAAAGACCTGCGCATCAAAGGTGCTCTCCGAAATCAGCCGGGCCAGTTCAAACTGCTGCGGAATTCCGTAAAGATTGGAGCAGTGAAAGAGCTCGGAGGCCTGCTTCTGCAGGGCCTTGACCACTGCCGGATGGGCATGACCGAGGTTGCACACGGCAATGCCGGCCATCATATCCAGATACTCTCTGCCCTGATCATCCCACACCGTGCAGCCGGAACCCTTAACCAGGTTGATGGGCAGACGGGCATAGGTATTCATTACATGTTTCATCTCTTACCTCTATTTAATCATCTGCGTACCGATTCCAGAATCGGTCAGCAATTCTAAAAAGATGGAGTAGGGCGCCCTTCCATCCAGGATATGGGCCTTCCTGACCCCGTTCTCCACCGCACGCATGCAGCATTCAAGTTTGGGAATCATGCCGCCATAGACGGTGCCGTCCGCAATCATACTGCGGGCCGCGCTGCAGTCCATGGTTGAGATCAGCTGCTTGTCGCCATCCAGCACCCCGGTCTCATCGGTCAGGATGATCAGCTTTTCAGCGTTCAGCTCACAGGCGATCTCGGCCGCCACCGTGTCGGCATTGATGTTGTAGGTCACACCGTCGATGCCGGCGCCCAGCGGCGCAACCACCACGATGAAGCCGGACTTCTCGAGGGTATCAATGATTTCGGCATTCACCTCGACGATCTGGCCCACATGGCCGATATCCACATCCTCCTTGGCACCATCGGTGTACTTGGAGTGGTAGAGCTTCTTGGCGCTGATCAGACCGCCGTCCTTGCCCGAGATGCCCACGGCCTTGCCGCCTTCAAGGTTGATCAGATTGACGATCTCCTTGTTGACGGCGCCGGCCAGCACCATCTCCACCACATCCATGGTGGCCGAATCGGTGACGCGCTTGCCCTCGATAAAGCTGGACTCAATGCCCAGATTCTTGAGCATGCCTGAAATCTGCGGTCCGCCGCCATGCACCACGATAACCTGGATGCCGACGTACTGCAGCAATATGATCTGCCTGGCGAAGATCCTCTTCAGCTCCGGGTCGATCATGGCGTGGCCGCCATATTTGATCACAACCCGCTTGCCCCTGAAATCCTTGATATAGGGCAGGGCTTCACCAATAATTTTTACTCTTTCAACAGCGTTTTCCATGACTATTGCCCCTTATTTTAGTAAACCTCTCTTGTAACACCCATATTTAAGATATTCCAGTAGAAAAACAGGCATTTTCAGGGGCTGACCTCAGGCCGCACAAAGCCGGCATCAGGCAGTAAAAATCTTTGACAATTAAGGCGCTTGCACCCGCTATTTAAACTCCAGCCGCACCGCATTCAGTACATTGGACATCTTCTCCATCTTCTCACTCAGCAGCATGAAGATAATATCCAGACGCACCGAGGGGTCGCACGATGTGGACAGCAGGCGGTCAATCTCTTTCTGGGCTTCTCTAAGGTGGGGCTTCTCGGCCAGGATACTCTCACGCTCGGCCAAAAGCGACTCAAGGCTGGGGGTTACTGCAGGATCAAGCTGCTCTTTCTTCTTAAAAACCATCTGACACTCCTAAGCTTTTCCCACAGTAGCCTTCGGAATTCCATGCATAGCACAGTTTCAAATTACAGCAAAATATTTTTTTCAAGCCAGACCTCCCATTCCAGATTACATCTCTAAACAAATAAGGCCGCTTAGAGGCCAGGCAAGAGCAGCCCCAACAAATCCGACCTGATTTCCCAAGCATACAGACTTGCATACCATAATCGATCGGACTATAGTGAGATTACTTACCGCATCATGAGACCGCGCCCCATCTAACAAATTTAGGATGCACTCATGCAAGACAACCATTCCAGTTCGATTGATGAATCCCAACCCGCCATCCCCCTAAGCTCTCCGGGGCTGATCACCGGCCGCGAAGCCCTCAAGATTGCCGGCATCGGCGTCTGGGAGTGGGACCTCAAGAGTGACCGGGCCCGGCTGGACGACAACTTCTTTGAGCTCTACGGCCTGACGCCCCAGCAGATCGCCTTTGAAGACTACGTGGCCCTGGTCCACCCGGATGACCGCGGCAGCCTGCGTGAAAGCATCACCCGGGCTCTGGCCCAAAATGAGAGCTACACTCACACCCACCGCATCACCCACAGCTCGGGCCAGCTGCGCACCCACCAGATCAAGGCCCAGATCAGGCGCAACAGCGAACAGCGGCCCTGCAAGGTGGTCGGCACCATCATGGACATCACCGACCTGATCAACCCCAACACGGCGCCGGCCGGCAAGACCCACCACTACCGCACCCTGGAGACCCACCTGCCCGACATCATTCTCAGGATCGATCCGCATTTCCGCATCCGCTACGCCAACCCGGCCCTCAGCCGCCTGACCGGCATCCCCGAGGACTACTTCATCGGCCGCAGCGCCCTGCAGATGGGCCTGGCCGACGCCGGCGGCCTACTCTGGCAGGCCCAGATCCAGAAGGTCATCGCCTCGGGCAAGCCGCTGGAGATCGAGAACTGCTACTCGCACAACCTCGACCAGCGCTACTTCAAGACCCTCTATGTGCCCGAAATGAGCCTGACCGGCGAGGTGCTCTCGATCATCTCCACCTCGCGCGACATCACCCATCAAAAACGCTCTGATGAATTTGTCCGTATCCAGCACGATCTGGCCGTGGCCCTGGCCGCCAGCGACAACCTCAACCACAGTCTGGAGCTGATCCTGGATGCGGCCCTCAAGGTTGAGGGCATCGACTGCGGCGGGGTCTACTTCAGCGACAACTCCGGCCGCCCGCGCAGCCTGACCATCTACCGCGGCATCAGCAGCGAACTGGCCGCCAGCGTCATCGCCGACCAGCCGGACAGCCGCATGGTGGCCATGCTCCACCGCGGCCAGGCCCTCTACCTGACCCCCCAGGAGGCCACGGCCCTGACGCCGGCCCTCCGGCAGGAGCCCAGCATCTCCTATCTGGCCATCATACCCGTCATCCACGACGGCCAGCTCATGGCCACCTTCAATCTGGCCTCCAAGAAGAGCGCCTACCTCGACCAGCAGGTCCGCGACCAGCTGGAGATCATCGCCGGCCAGACCGGGCCGGTCATCAGCCGCATCAAGGCCCAGCAGGAGCGCGAGGAGGCCAACCAGCAGTTTCTGGACCTCTACCGCTTCCTGCGCCGCATCTCGGACAACATTCCCGATCCCATCTGGGCCAAGGACCATGAGAACCGCTACCTCTTCGCCAATCAGGCCCTCTGCGACACCATCCTGAAATGCAGCCACCCCAAGGAGGCCATCGGCCGCAACAGCAGCGAATTTGCCGCCGCCGAAATCAAAGCCGGCCACCAGCACACCTTCGGCCACCGCTGCGCCAATTCCGACGTCATCACCCTCAAGCGCGGCAAGGCCGGCCGCTTCTTTGAGGACGGCCTGATCCGCGGCCAGTACGTGGCCATGGATGTGCACAAGGCCCCCCTGCTGGACAAGGGCCAGATCATCGGCACCGTCGGCAGCGCCCGTGACATCACCACCCTCAAGCGTACCGAAAACGCCCTCAAGCGCGCCCAGGAGGAGCTGGAGCAGCGGGTCATCGAGCGCACCCGCGAGCTTGAGCTGACCAACCAGAACCTGCGCGCCGAGATCGAGCACCGCATCGCCATCGAACAGGACCTGGCCATCAAGGAGAGCGCGCTGGCCTCCTCCATCACTCCCTTCTCCATCGCCGACCCCAAAGGCGTCATCTTCTACGCCAACCAGGCCCTCTTCGACCTGACCGGCTTTGATCAGCATGAGATCATCGGCCAGCCCGGCACGGCCCTCTTTGACGAAGTTCCCTTCAAAGAGGCCGTCAAACGGCTGGTCAGGGACGACAGCTGGATCGGCGAGCTGCTCATGAAGCGGCGTGGCGACAGCATCTGCATCGTGCGCGTCATGGCCAACATTGTGCGCAACGAGAAGGGCGTGCCCATCTGCACCATCGGCTCCTTTGTTGACATGACCCAGATCAACACCCTGCAGGAGCAGCTGCTCAACACCGAGCGGCTGGCGGCCACCGGCCAGCTGGCCGCCTCGGTGGCCCACGAGATCAACTCGCCGCTGCAGGGCATCCGGGCCCTGCTGAATGTCATCGAGCTGACCCATGAGAATGACCAGGAGCTGCTGGAAAACCTAAGCGTCATCAAGAACTCGTTCAACAGCATCCGCGACACGGTCAAGAAGCTGCTGGACCTCAACCGCCCGGGCAAGGAGATCAAACAGCCCACCGACATCAACCACTGCATCAAGGACACGGCCCACCTGGTGCGCTCGCTGCTCAAACAGCAGCATATCGACCTCAAGCTTGAGCTGGACCCCACCCTGCCCGAGATCATCGCCTCGCCCCAGCAGATGCAGCAGATCCTCATGAACCTGATCAACAACTCCATGGATGCCATCAGCGAACTGACAAACGGAGAGCCGTCGCACATTAAGATCCGCAGCTACAGGGACGATGACCGCCTGGCAATGGCGATTGAGGACAACGGCCCCGGCATCCCCGAAAACGCCATGCGCCACATCTTCGACCCCTTCTACACCAGCAAGAAGGCCCTCGGCATGGGGGTCGGCCTCTCAATCTGCAGCAACATCATCAAGGACCATCATGGTCAAATCACAGTTGAAAATGCGGCGCCCCACGGGGCCCGCTTTACAATCAAACTGCCTATGGAGGAACTCTAAGTGCGCGAAAGCCAACTGTTACTGGTAGATGACGATCCCGGCATCCTGATCGGCATCGGCAAAAGTTTGGAGGTGCGCGGCTACAACGTCGCAACCGCCGACAGCGGCGAGCAGGCCATCTCACTGCTCAACAAACATCACTTCGACCTGGTGATCACCGACCTGATCATGAGCGGCATGGACGGCATTCAGGTGCTCAAGACCGCCAAAGAGATCGACCCCGAAACGATGGTGATCATGCTGACCGGCTACGGCAGCCTCTCCTCGTCCATCGCGGCCCTGCGCCAGGACGCCGACGATTACCTGCTCAAGCCCAGCGACCCCGACGAGATCGACTTTCGCGTCAAGCGCTGCCTGGAGAAGCAAGCCGACCGCCGCAAGCTCAAGCTCTACGAGAACATCCTGCCGGTCTGCTGCGTCTGCGGCAAGATCCGCGACGACCACGGCAAAGAGCACGGCAGCGGCGACTGGCTCTCCATCGAGGGCTACCTCTGGAAGCGGGCCGGCGTGGCCCCCTCTTCAACCTACTGTCCCAAATGTTTCGATGAGTGCTGCTGCGAAATCGAGCACGGCTGAGCCAGGCCGTGCTCAAGCATCTTTCGGGCTATCTTTCACGTCTTATAAAATTTATTAAAGATATTGATTGATTTTTTATGCAGAAATCGGTCTAAATAATTAGACAAAACGTGGAATTAAGCACATTTAAGCATAATTAATGCCTGATTTTGCAACGGAGGAAGTATTAATGAGTTATACAATTACCGAGACATGCATCGGCTGCACAGCCTGCACCAAGGTCTGCCCCACGGCCGCCATCAGCGGTGAAAAGAAGGAGCAGCACGTAATCGAGGCCAGACTCTGCATCGAATGCGGCGCCTGCGGCCGCATCTGCCCCAAGGAGAGCGTCCTTGATGACAAGGGCCAAACCGTCGCCAAGCTCAAGAAGTCCGAATGGCCCAAGCCAATCATCGACGAGAAGGCCTGCTACGCCTGCGAAAACTGCGTCGCGGCCTGCCCGGTGGGCGCCCTGACCATGCTCGACGAGGAGCTGCCTTTGGAGAAGAATTACGCCATCCTGGCCCACCCCGAAAAGTGCATCACCTGCGGCTGGTGCGTTAAACACTGCGTCTTTGATGCCATCACCCTGGAGGGCTTCTAATGAAAGAGATACTCGGACCCAGCAACAAGTACCTGGACATCGACCTGACCAACAAGACCTGGCGCGTCTACGACGTGGACCCGCTGGATTTGAAAAATTACATCGGCGGCAAGGGCCTCGGCCTCAAGATCTTCTTCGACCGACTCAAGGGCCGCCTGGGCGAAGTGGACGCCCTCGACCCCGACAATCTGCTGATCTTCTCTAACGGCGTGCTCCTGACCACCGGCGCACCCTGCTCAGCCCGCTTCGAGGTCATCACCAAGTCACCCCAGACCGGCATGATGGTCGCATCTTCCTGCGGCGGGCCCTTCGGTGAAGCCTCCAAGACTGCCGGCTGGGACGGCGTCATCATCTCGGGCAAGGCCGACAAACCGACAACCATCCGCTTCAACGATTCTGAGGTTGTCTTTGAAGATGCCAGCGAGCTCTGGGGCATGGGCACCCACCATGTTCAGGAGGAGCTCAAGCTGAGCATCAAAGAGGGCGCCGCGGTCATCGGACCGGCCGGCGAAAACAAGGTCCTCTACTCCAACATCTGCTCCGGTCACCGCTTTGCCGGCCGCGGCGGCGTCGGCGCCGTCATGGGCTCCAAAAACCTCAAGGCCATCGTGGCCCAGGGCCAGGACTACAAGACCGTGCCCGTCGACCCCGAGATGTTTGAGAAGACCCGCAAGCGGGCCCACACCTACATCACCCGCAATCAGATGACCAAGGGCGTTAGAGCCTTCGGCACCAACATGAACGTCCAGATCGGCATCGACACGGGTTTCTCGCCGGTGCGCAACTTCAAGGACCGCTACAACCCCAAGACCGCCCAGACCACCGGCGAAGTCATGGCCGAGCGCTACAAGACCCGCCACTCCACCTGCCGCTACTGCACCGTGCTCTGCGGCCACAAGGGCCACTACCCGGACGGCAAGCTGCGCCAGATCCCCGAGTATGAGACCATCGGCCTCTTCGGCTCCAACATCGAAAACTACGACCCAGACATCATCGGCGTCTGGAACGACCAGATGAACGATATGGGCATGGACACCATCTCGGCCGGCGGCACCATCGCCTGGGCCATGGAGGCCAAGGAGAACGGCATCTATGACACCGAGCTGGAGTTCGGCCGGGTCGACAACATCTCCCGGTTCATTGATGATATCGCCCACCGCCGCGGTCAGGGCGACGAGCTGGCCGACGGCAGCATGCGCCTGGCCAACAAGTACGGCGGCCAGGACTACGCCATCCACGCCAAGGGCCTGGAGATCGCCGCCTATGACCCGCGCGCATCCTGGGGCCACGGCCTCTCCTACGCCGTGCACAACAAGGGCGGCTGCCACCTGGGCTCCTACCTGGTGGCCATGGAGATCCTGATGGGCTTCATGCCGCCCTTCGTGACCATCAACAAGCACCAGTGGGTGGCCTTCCTGGAAGATATCTTTACCGGCATCAACTCGCTGCAATCCTGCCTCTTCACCTCATTCGCCATCCTGACCGAGCCGCCGGTACCCAAATATCTACCCAAGTTTGCGCTCAACATCGCCATGATCGGCACCCCGCGCATCTCCATGATGCTGATGAGCTGGAACGTCTACAGCCGCTTCTTCTGGTCAATCACCGGCATCAAGATGACCCAGTGGGACTTCAAGCACGCCGGCGAGCGCATCAACAAGCTGGAGCGCTACATGAACTGCCAGATGGGCATGAAGCCTGAAATGGACACCCTGCCCAAGCGCTTCACCCACGAGGCCAAGACCAAGTGGCATAAGGACTCGGTGGTGCCCATCGAGAAGATGGTTAAGAGCTACTACAAGACCCGTAAGTATGACCCCGCCACCGGCGGACCATGTGAAGCTGATCTGCGTAAGATTGGTATTCCGGTTTAAAACAACAGATTGAGGAGACCCCTTGGGTCTCCTCAACTATCTCTTGCAACAAATCTCTAAGTCCATTAAGCAAAACCACATGAAAAAAGCAGAAATCGAATACCCCTGCAGCTGGCCCTACCGCATCATCGGTCAAGATGACCAAGCTATGCGAGCTGCGGCAGAGCTGATCATTGGCAACAAAGAGTATAAGATAGATATCTCGCGCAGCAGCCGCGGCGGCAAATATATCTCACTGGTTGTTGAGACAGTTGTGGCTGATGAGCAGGAGCGGCTCAGGATCTACAACGGCTTCTGCGAACATGCCGACATCAAGATGGTGCTCTAGAAGTAGTACTTAAACTCCAAATAATAGACATCCGGATAGCTGCCGAACTCGCTGCGCAGATTGGCCAAGCTGATCTGACCGGGGTAGCGGTTCTGGGTGGCGTAGAGCGGCTGGATTTTGGCCGGCCGCTTGCCGCGCCCGAACATGGCCCCCAGCACCAGCTCCGACTCATCGCTCAAGGAGCAGCTCATGCCCGGCGAACTTAGGGTCGAGTGGTCATCGGCCGAGTAGATCAGGGCCAGACTGCCGGTCACCAGCGGATGCATCTCATAGGAGATCTGAGCCCCCAGCAGGTTGCGGCTCATGCTCTGCCCCTGGCCGATATTTAGTCTTGCCGAGGCCAGCGCCAGATCATCGGCTTCGCCGCTGCCGTTGTAGAGATATTCAAAATTGAGGTAGAGCGAGCTGTCGAAGCGGTAGTCCAACCCCAGCACGGCGCTGAAGTGATCCTCGATCAAATCGCCCTGATGCAGCATACCGGGAATCGACGGATCACTGAAGGTAATCGTCCGCCGGCCGCGTGCCTCAGTGCAGGCCAGCTCGCCGCGCAGGCCGAAGCCGCCCAGCTCGCCCGAGAAGCCAAAGCCCAGCTGCATGCCGCCGTAGACCTTGCCAAACTGCACGGCCAGGTCCCAGTTGTTGACGTTGGTCAGGTAGCGCCCGATCAGGGCCGAACCGTACCAGGCATCATCGCTGATGTGGCGCGCCACCACTTGGGTGGCGCCCAGCGGGGTGGGCCTGAAGTAGAGCTCGCGCCCGGGTGCGGCCACCAGGTCGAGGCTGGAGTAGAAGCCCAGCTCGATCTCGCACCTCAGGGCGTCCACGCCCGGCTTGTAGTCCCGGTCAAAGGCGGCCGGATCGAAGGGCAGGAAGATATCCAGCGGATTCCAGAAGTAGGTCTCGGCAAAATTGATGGCCTGGCGGCCGAGGGTGATGTCGGCCCGGCCGGCTGACAGCTTGACATTCATGCGGTCCCAGCCCAGGGCGGCGCTGAAGTCACTGTCCTCGGCCCAGGTATTGTAGCCCGAGGCCGTCCTGTAGCGCAAGGGTACCGCGCCAGTTGAACCGGGCAGGGCCGAGAGCAGCGTCGCATAGTCAAAGCTCTGCACCAGATGGAACTCAAACGCGGTTGAGGGCCGGAGCTCTCCCTCGGCCGTCAGGCGCAGAATGGCCTGAGACTGGCCGTCATAGTCATTGTTCAGGCCGAAGATCTGCGGCGCATCATAGTTATCGATCGCCGCGCCAAGGGTGCGGATGCTGCCGCCCAGATCGATGCTGCCCCCCTCGGACTCGGCCGCATAGAAGGCCTGGACCGGGGCGGCCAGACAGAGCAGGACCAGCAGCAGAAGCGCCTGCCTCATTTAGAGATGTCCTCGGCGATCTGGCCATCCCGCAGGATGATGGTGCGGCGGGCGCGCTCCATGACGGCCGGATCGTGGGTTGAAAAGAGGAAGGTGCTGTTCTTCTGCTGGTTGAGCTCCAGCATCAGGTCGAGCAGAGCGGCCGATGTTTTGGAGTCCACATTGGCGGTGGGCTCGTCGGCCAGCACCAGATCGGGCTCCGGGGCAATGGCGCGGGCAATGGCCACCCGCTGCTGCTGTCCGCCCGAAAGCTCACGCGGATAGCGGTGCTCCATGCCCTCCAATCCCACGATACGCAGCAGCTCCATGATGCGCTCACGGCGCTCCTTGACGGAGACGCCCTGCAGCATGAGGACATATTCAGCGTTCTCGTAGGCGGTCAGGACCGGGATCAGATTGTAGGCCTGAAAGACAAAGCCGATATGGTGCAGCCGCAAATCGCTGAGCCTGGAGCGCGACAGTTTGGCGGTCTCCTCACCATGCACCTCAACCAGACCGCTGGTGGCCTTATCAAGCCCGCCGATCAGATTGAGCAGGGTTGACTTGCCCGAGCCCGAGGGCCCGGCCACCACGCTGAACTCACCGGATTGAATGGTCAGGTCGACGCCGCGCAGAGCCTGCACCTTGACGCCGTCATTGCCGTACTCCTTGATCACTTTTTCCATATGTATAATTTTCTGCATAATCATTTCCTTTATTTGCTCCGCAAAGTATCGGGCAGATTGATGCGCGGCGCCCGCCAGGAGGGGTAGATTCCGATCAGCACCGTCATGCCCAGCACCACTCCGCCCACCCAGTAGAGCAGACGGGCCGAAACATAGTTATAGATTCTGGGATCAACCGCAAAACCCGAGACGCTCATCTCTTCACCGACCAGGGAGCTGAAGTCAATGCCGTGGATCTGATAGTAGTAGCTGATGCCGCCGCCCAGCGCCAGACCGATGCCGACGCCCACCAGACCCAGCAGCAGCGATTCAACCATGATCTGCAGCCTGAGGCTGCGCGGTGAGGTGCCCACGGCCAGCAGGGTGGCAAACTCGCGCGTGCGCTCCAGCACGCTCATCAGGATCGTGTTCAGAATCGTGAATCCGATCAGAAAGAGGATGATGGCCTGGAAGATGTAGTTTGAGCCCATATCAACCGTGATGAAGCCGGCCAGATCCGAGAGCACATCCTGCCAGGGCAAGACGGCCTGGTCGGTGCCCTGCAGCTGTTTTTGCAGACTGGCCACAACCTTCTCCTGATTGTCCGGGTTCTCAAGGATCAGCCCCACCTGGGTGGCCTGATCAGGCCCCATGTCAAAGATACGGCGGGCCACATCCAGGGGCACCTGGATCAGGAAGCCGTCGGCCTCCTCCATGCCGGACTCAAAGATGCCGGTGACCCTGAGCATCTCGCCCACCAGCTCGCCGTGCACATCATTGGTGGTCACCACCAGCTTGTTGCCGATGCCCAGCCTCAGACGCTCGGCCAGGCTCTGGCCCAACACCACGCCGCGCGTATCGCCCGGCTGCAGATAGCGCCCCTCAACGATGCTGCGGGCGATGGGCGAAATCTGGGCCTCCTTGAGCGGGTCAACCCCGATCAGTCCAACGCCGCCGGAGCCGCTGCCGGTGCTGACCACGGCCTGGCCCACGATCAGGGCCTTGACATCCTGCACCTCGGGAATCTGCGCGGCCGCCTGCCTGATCTTCTCGACCGAGGGCACGAAGAGGTCCACCGCCGGGGCCTCGCCATACTCAACATTCTGGATGGTCACATGGCCGGCATTCATGCGCACGGCCTCATCGATCAGCTTCTTGTACATGCCGTCGCCCATGCTGATGAAGAAGACCGCCAGCACCGTGCCGAAGGCGATTGAGCTGACCGTGATGGCCGTGCGGCGGCTGTTGCGCCAGAGCGAGCGCCAGGCCAGTTTAAGTATCATCATAACTTATTCTCCCTACACATGATTCAGCGCACTGACTGGATCGAGGCGGGCGGCCTTGACTGCCGGATAGAAGGCCGAAAGCACTGAAACAGCCCACATCAGCACGATGGGCCAGAAGACCCCCGCGACCGTCAGCTCGGCGCCCCACATGGCACTGAAGGCCACGCCCGAGGTATTGAAACCTTCGGAGAAGCCGGTCAGGTCGATGGGGTTGACCTGCAGATACCAGGCCCAGAGCACCCCCAGCACACCGCCGATCAGACTGCTCAGAATGCCCAATACCAGAGCCTCGGCCGCCACATCGCGCAGCACATGCCAGGGCGAGGCGCCGATGGCCTTGATCAGGCCGAACTCGGGGATGCGCTCAAAGGTGGCCATCAGCATGGTGTTCATGACCCCCAGGCCGGCGGCCAGGAAGAAGATCAGCTCCAGGATGATGATTGAGCCGCCGTAGGTGTTGAGCATGTCGGAGACCGCCGGCATCAGTTCGCGCCAGGTCTTGACCTCATTATTGCCGGCCACCGGTTTGATGATGGCGGAAACCTCTTCAGGCTCAAAAGCGTAGCGTGAATTGAGGGCGATCTCATGGGCCTGATCGTAGAGCACAAAGAGCGATGCATAGTCATCCTTGTGGATCAAGGCCATGTTGCGGTCCATGCTCTCACCGACACTCTTCAAGATTCCGCTGACATAGAAGAGCTCATTGCCCATGGAGCCGTCGGCGGCCTGCACGACCACCACCAGTTCACTGCCGACTTCGGCATTGAGGGTGCGCGCCAGCTTGCGCCCCAGCACCACCTGCATGCCGGGCTCATCCGGCAGAAATTCGCCACTCATCAGGCTGTCATCCAGGTCGCTGACTAGACGCTCATTCTGAGGATCAACCCCCCAGAACTGGGCGCCGGCCGATTTTGAGCCGCTCGAGAGCAGACCGAAGCCGAAGGCGCGGGTCGAGGCCGGGATTTTACTCTGTGCGGCAATGGCCATAATCCTGTCCGGCTCCGCGATGGTGTCATAGATGGAGCGCTCGGAGAGATAGTTCGGGTGGTGGACCTGAACCTCGCCCACCGAAAGATCGGTCACGCTGTGCTCCATCTGGTTGAGCATGCCGGTCATCAGGGCATAGGTCACAATCAGGATCGCGGTGGAGCAGATCATGGCGGCCAGGGTGATCATGGTGCGCCCGGGGTTGCGCCACAGATTGCGCCAGGCAATATGCATGGTTTTCAATTCTGCCTCCTACTTCTTCAGGTTGCGGATACTGAAGATCTCGTCATCCAGCTCAATTTCAAACTGCATCTCATGGTAGATGATCTCGGTGTACTCGCCCTGCTTGTCGGTCGGGGTCATACGGGTAATGGCAGGCAGCTTGCGGCCGCCCAGCTCCCTGATATCAGCAAAGGTCATGGAGCGGGTTTTGGTCAGGCCCTCATCATAGTAGTCGATGGTCAGCGGCATCCAGCCGTTTGCCAGCACAACCACAACCACCTTGCCCCAGACCACGGCGGCAAACTCCTTGGGGATCAGGGTCAGCTCGATGATATCCTTGCCGTCACGCTGGCCCTCAAAGGAGATCGCGCAGCTGAAGTCCTCAGCCATACGGCTCTCCTTGACCAGATCATCATTGGTGAAGTGCGAGCCCATCCAGGCGCCGCCCATCATGGAGGAGGGCACCTTGATGACCCGGTCAACCTTGGGCAGATAGTTCCAGATGTTCTTGTCCGCCTTGAGGGTGGCGGTGCCGCGCTCCTTCTTGGGCTCCTGGATACGGATCAGCGAATAGTCCTTACCCTTGCTCCAGGCCTCCATCTTCATCTCACGGGAGTAGTGGGCGGTGACAACCTTCATGGTGAAGGTGCCGTAGCTGGAATCACCCCGGAAAAGATCATCCACATAGTCCAGCACCGCATTCGAATCCAGGGTCTGGGCAGTCAGGGGCAGGGCCAGCAACAATGAGCAAACTATTAGGGCCAGAAATTTTTTCATGATTCCTCCAAAAACTTTACTGCGCCATCTACAAATGTCGCTATTACAACTGGTTAAAGACTAGCCCCCTCAATTGGCCAAGTCAACAGATTCCCTTTGACACAGGCCGGGAAGTGCTACTAGATGGGCCCATGAACAATGCACATATCAATACAATTGCCCAGGAATTGAGCATCAGCAGCAGCCAGATCAAATCCGTGGCCGAACTGCTGGAGAGCGGAGCCACTGTCCCTTTCATTTCGCGCTACCGCAAGGAGCAGACCGGCTCACTGGATGAAGTTGTCATCGGTAACATTCGTGACCGCCTAAGCGAACTGGAGCAGCTCGACGCCCGCCGCGAGGCGATCCTGAAGTCCATGCGTGACCAGGATGTTTTAACCACAGAACTGGAGGAGGCCCTGCTTAAAGCATGCAGCCTGACCACCCTCGAAGATATCTACCTGCCCTACAAGCCCAAGCGCCGCACCCGCGCCATGATCGCCAGAGAGCGGGGCCTGGAGCCCCTGGCCGACATCATGCAGGCCCAGGAGCTCGATCCCGCCAATGTTGCCGCCGACTACATCAATCCTGAAAAGGAGGTCAACACGATTGAAGACGCCTTGAGCGGCGCCCGCGACATCATCGCCGAGCGCATCAGCGAAGACAGTAAGATCAGAAACACGGCGCGCCTGCTCTTCGCCAAGGAGGCCGTGCTTAAGAGCGAGGTCTATACCGGCCTCGAGGACGAGGCATCTACCTACCGCGACTACTTCGACTGGAGCGAGAAGGCCTCAAAAGCTCCCAGCCACCGCATCCTGGCCATCCTGCGCGGCAACAAGGAGGTCTTCCTGAAGCTCTCCATCAAGCCCGACGACGAGCAGGCAATCAGCCTGCTGAGCCACAGGGCGGGCGCCAGGAGCGAGCAGATGAAACTGGCGGCCCAGGACAGCTACAAGCGCCTGCTGGGACCCTCCATGGAGACGGAACTCAGAAACGCCCTCAAGGAGCGCGCCGAGGATGAGGCCATCAACGTCTTTGCCACCAACCTGCGCGAGCTGCTGATGGCTCCGCCCCTGGGCCAGCGAAATGTGCTGGCCATCGACCCGGGCTTCCGCACCGGCTGCAAGGTGGTCTGCCTCGACAGGCAGGGGGCGCTGAAGCACCACAGCGTGATCTACCCAACTCAATCTGAACGCAAAATCAATGAGGCCGAAGCAGAGATCCGTAAGCTGATCAAAACTTATGAAATTGAGACCATCGCCATCGGCAACGGCACCGCCAGCCGCGAGACCGAAACTTTCATCAACGCCCTCAAGCTGAACATCCCGACCATCATGGTCAATGAGAGCGGCGCCTCGATCTACTCTGCCTCGGCTGTGGCCCGCGAGGAGTTCCCGGACCACGACGTCACCGTGCGCGGCGCAATTTCCATCGGCCGCCGGCTGATGGACCCCCTGGCCGAACTGGTCAAGATCGACCCCAAATCGATCGGCGTCGGCCAGTACCAGCACGATGTGGACCAGGCCAAGCTCAAGACCCGCCTGGACGACGTGGTCATGAGCTGCGTCAACGGCGTGGGCGTGGAGGTCAACACCGCCAGCAAGGAGCTCCTGACCTATGTCTCGGGTCTCGGCCCGGCCCTGGCCGCCAACATCGTAACCTACCGCAACGAAAACGGCCCCTTCCAGAGCCGGACTGAGCTCAAGAAGGTGCCGCGCCTGGGCGCCAAGGCCTTTGAGCAGGCCGCCGGCTTCCTGCGCATCAGCGGCGCCAAGAATCCGCTGGATGCTTCGGCCGTGCACCCCGAGCGCTACAAACTGGTCCAGGAGATGGCCGCTGACCTGAGCTGCAGCGTGGCCGACCTGATCAAGAGCGAAGAGCTGAGAGCCCAGATCCAGCTCAAGAGGTACGTCAGCGACGAGGTCGGCCTGCCGACCCTGCGCGACATCCAGGCCGAGCTCAACAAGCCGGGCCGCGACCCGCGTGAAAAGTTTGAGATCTTCAGCTTTGCCGAGGGCGTCAGCGAGATCAAAGATTTGCATGAGGGCATGCAGCTGCCCGGCATCGTCACCAACGTCACCAACTTCGGCGCCTTTGTGGATATCGGCGTGCACCAGGACGGCCTGGTCCACATCAGCCAGCTGGCCGACCGCTTTGTCAAGGACCCCAATGACGTGGTCAAGGTCAACCAGAAGGTCAAGGTGCGCGTGCTGGAGGTGGATGCCAAGCGTAAGAGAATTTCATTGAGCATGAAGAAGGGCTAGGCGTATAATGGGCCTATGAAAACAATCCAGCTGCGCTACTTCACCGGTACGGGCAACAGCCTGAGTGTGCTGAACATCTTCAGTCAAGTTTTCACTGAGCAGGGGCACAGGGTCGAGGTGCACCCTATCACGCATGGCATGTTTGAGGAGCTGGATTGCGACCTGCTGGGTATCTTCTGCCCGACCTACTCCTACGCCATGCCGCGCATCGTGCGCAACTACATCAAGCGCCTCAAGACGACCAAGCCCACAGACGCCTTCATGATTGCC
>CALOBW010000055.1:0-395011 GCA_942491525.1 uncultured Thermodesulfobacteriota bacterium | reverse complement strand
TGCCTCGATAAAGCTGCAGTTCAAGAGCGCCTGCCGCAGCGCGCGCTCATGGAAGCCGTCGATGCGGTTGCTGCCCACAAAAGTCACGATCCGGCCGTCGCCCTTGAGGCGCTGATAGAGGCTGGCGGCCAGGATGGAGCTGTCCACATCGCGGAAGGTGTAGGCAACCCGGCACTCCTGCAGATAAGCGCTCAGACGCGTATAGTCGGGCCAGCCGGGAGAGGCATAGACCACGATTTCGGGCTCCTCCTCCACGGCGCCGACATAACCGTTGAGCACAACCTTGAGCAGGTCATGATCACCGGCCGCAACCTGCTCGCCGGCCACGACCACCAGCGGCGACAAGCTGTAACCGGCCTTATCAAAACGGCGTTTGGCGCGCCTGGAGCTGCTCAGATTGTACTCCTCATAGGCCACGCCGTAGACCTGCAGCAGGGCGCGGATCTCATCGCTCTGCCGGCTCTGGTTAACGGAGTAGAACTCGATGCCCGGCTTCTGATAGTAGGGACTCAAATAGAGCCAGGCCCCGACAAAGAGCGCCAGCAGCACTCCCAGCGAGATCAGAACCTTGGGATAGGCCGGGGGCCGGCGCTGGGAGATCAGATCATTGGCAGCCCGCCGGGCCGCACCCAGGTTGCGCGGATTGTACTTATCGTAGATGTGCTGACAGCGCGGACACTGCCACTCGGGTACCGGTTCCTCAGCGCGCCTGACATAGGCGCAGTGCATACACTTTCTGCCTTCCACTACTCCCTCCTCCCATATCGCTGTCATCATATAACTGATTTAAATCCGCCATAAAAGCTGTAATTAAATTTTCACATTTCAGACACTGTCCAAGCGCTTCGCCGACCGGCGCCCAAACTTCAGTGAAAATATTGAACAACATTCAGAGCAAGTCCCTGAGCCACTCTAGCTGCAGAAGCAAATTTCATTTCCGGAACCAAAGCTGGGTAAAATACTTCCACTACCAGCTTCTTCAATAAGTTTCAGAACAACGTTCCGGAACAGCAATTTAGTTCGAATGTCCCTAAACCCTGCCCCATCCGGCAGATGACAATTTTTTACAGCATACGAACAGTTGTTAGGCGCGCGGTTTGCTATAAAAAGCGCAGACTTTATTAGCGGAGGACATCTATGAAGAACCGGAAACTTGTTGCAATTACATTAATTACATTCAGTCTGTCTTTCTTCGGCTGCGCCAAGGACGACAGCAACAGCACCAAAGATATGCTGATAGCCCAGGCCATCAGCGAAGGCATCTCGGTCATGCCGCGGCCGGCCGCCGAGCAGGCTGCCATCTCCCTGAAGGTCATCGACCAGGTCGAACTGAGCGAGCTGCCGCAGGCCAAGAGCGGAGCCCAGGGCAGCCTGATTGACATCTTCAGCAATACGGCCGGCGTTGTCATGGAAGCCATCAACGTCGATCTGGAAAACGTCAGTGAAGCCGGCGACGGCGACCTGATCGAGGGCGCCAAGACCGTCGTCATCGACGTAGATGCCGCAGACGTCTCAAAAGTATTCGTTACCGACAACAGCCGGACCGTTGAAGCTTATAAGGATGCCGACGGCAACTGGCTGGCCAACCTGGACTTCGGCGAGCTGGACGAACTGAGCTCGCTGACCACCATCGTCGAGCATGACGACAAGAGCTACTCCAAGAAGAAGATGGTTGTGCGTACCGCCCCGATCCCCGGCTCAAATGAGCTGGTCCGCGACGGCATCGGCGTCATGATCACCGAAGAGTTTATCCGCGGCCTCAAGGATCCGATCGGCAAAGCCGCCAATCTGGTGATCACCGACGCCCACACCGTGCAGCGCGGCGACCGCAACCTGCACCTGGAGATCGAGAAGAACAGCCTGATCGAGCTGACCCCCTGGTATGTGGACTTCCTGCTGGCCGCCATGAAGACCATAGGCATTGACGCCAAGGTCAACGACGGCATCGACCCCAGTCAGAACAGCCAGAACATCAAGCCCAGCCTCAAGGTTGACGCCACCCTCAACTCACTCAACCGCATCATCAACATCCCCATCGGCCAGGTACACGAGATGCCCATCGTGGCCATCAAGCTGGACGAGATGTTCAACGATGAAGACAACAACACCGCCCTCTGGGTGGACGCCTACTCCATGGTGGATGCCGGCAGCCCCAAAGTGGCCGTCATGGGTGTCGGTCTGCACACCGCCGACTATAAGATCATCGAAGGACTTGACCCGTTAACCGGTGAAACCATTCGCATCGGCGAAAACACAAACTTCCCGGACGGTGTCAACATCTATGACCCGGCCAATGAGAACCATGCCGGCTTCACCTTCACCAAGCCCGAACTGCTGCATGAGAGCACCTCAGCCGTGGGTGTGGATATCTCGGATGCCCAGCTTTCGCGACTGCTGAGTTCACTGCTGACTAAGGCTAAGATTGAAGTGCCGGCAGTGCTATTCGAAAAGAGAATCTGGACCCCGTTTGGTTGGAAAACCATAAAACTAGGCAGTACAATGACTATCACAGTCAATGAAGAAGGCTTCCATGCAGACTTCAATGAGGAAGAGGCCCGCCTGACTGTCCGTGACATTCAAATTGATTACACGGCATTCGAACTAGGCAGTATAAATGTGAGCCCATCATTCAGTATGGACTTGGCCATGGGCGCTGAATTCATCGCCACAGAAGACGGCCAGATTGAAATCCTGCTGAACCTGCTGGAGGACAAATCCTTCGTCAACATCATCTCCGGTAGCCCTTTGCTGTCAGGCATTATTGGCGGCATGGACCTGCTCAATGATTTCTGGATGCAGGCCGTCGGTATCCAGGACGCCCTGCCCGAAGGCTTCGTAGTCGGAACCGACAAGGGCCGCATCAGCATCAGCGCCGACCTCAACAGTCTGGTGGATGGCTTAAGCTTCAGCAACACCAAGTGTGCCATGAGCGACGGGCGCTTCTTCCTGGGCACCACCCTCGAAGGCCTCTCGAGCGTATTCAACCAGTAATCAAACTGAGGGGGCCGACAGGCCCCCTTAACTCTTCTTGAAATTCGACTGCGAAATCAGCATCCCGCCCAGCATCAGACCACAGCCCAGAATGGCGCGCAGTCCGAGCGTCTCGCCCAGCACCACAAAACCGCCCAGGGCCGCAAAGACCGTCTCCAGACTCAGAATAATGGCCGCATGGGTCGGCGGCGCATCCTTCTGGGCCACCACCTGCAGGGTGTAGGCCACGCCCACCGAAAGGATACCGCCATACAGAATCGGCAGGGCCGCATCCATGATGCCGGCTACTGAGTTGGTCTCGATGGCAAAGGCCGTCATGAAGCTGAGCAGGGAGCAGATCAGGAACTGGGTCAGGGCCAGCTTGAGCGAATCCACCCGCGGCGAGAAGTGACCCACCACATGCACATGGGCAGCCCAGCAGAAGGCTCCCAACAATACCAGCGAATCACCCAGCGAGATGCTCATGCCCCCGGTGATGCTCAACAAATATAAACCGGCCGCAGCCAGCACGGCGCCGATCCAGCTCAGCAGCTTGGGCACATGGCCCCAGGCCAGGCCCATGATCGGCACCAGCACCACATAGAGCCCGGTGATGAAGCCGGCCTTGCCGGCCGTGGTGTGCACGATGCCCACCTGCTGCAGCGAGGCGCCGGCAAAGAGAAAGAGCCCGGCCAGGGCGCCGCCGAGCATGGTGCTCCTAGAGTCAGGCGCCGTCACCCGGCTGGTATGATTCTTACGCAGCAGCAGCGGCAACAGAATGAGGCTGCCAAGCAGGAAGCGGATCGCATTGTAGATAAAGGGTCCCACATGCTCCATGCCGGCGCGCTGGGCCACAAAGGCCGTGCCCCAGATAAAGGCCGTCAGCAGCAGCAGGGAATCGGACTTGATTACGTTACTCTTCAATTTTCTCTCCATCCCGCGCCTATAGCACAGGCCGCAGGCCTTGGTAAGCCCAATACGCCATGATTTCAATCCTAGACCGACTGCAATAATAATGTTAATAATTGTTGCCAAATTTCCTGAAAATTTTCAGAGGAGGACCTAAATGTCGAATTGGAAAAAGTATTTTGGAATTTTGCTCGTAGCTGCTCTGGTCATGGGGGGCTGCTCAAAGAAAGATGAAACTGCTGCTCCCGCCGCGGCGGAGGCTGAAGCCGTCAAGACTGTAGTCGTGGCCACCGACGCAACCTGGCCGCCCATGGAGATGGTTGATGCCGACAAGAACATCGTCGGTTTTGACGTCGACTTCATCAAGGCTGTGGCCGAAGAGGCCGGCTTCAAGGTTGAAGTTAAAAACACCGCCTGGGACGGCATCTTTGCCGGCGTCGAAACCGACAAGTATGACGCCATCATCTCCTCTGTAACCATCACCGATGAGCGCAAGGAGAAGTATGACTTCACCCTGCCCTACATCAACGTTGGCCAGATCCTGACCGTGCCCAACGAGCTGGCTGAAGCCGGTGTCAAAACCGTGGCCGACATGCAGGGCAAGAAGATCGGCGCCCAGATCGGCACCACCGGCGCCATTGAGATCAAGAAGGTTGAGGGCGTTGAACTCAAGAGCTATGACGAGGTCGGGCTGGCCTTTGAAGATATGGCTTCCGGCCGCATCGACGGCGTTGTCTGCGACACTCCGACTGCCGCCAGCTTCGCCCTGCAGCGCGAAGAGTACAAAGCCAAGTTCAAAATCGTTGGTGATCCCTTCACCGAAGAGTTCTACGGCATTGTGGTCAAGAAGGGTAACACCGAACTGGTTGATCTGCTCAACGCAGGCATCAAGGGTGTTCAGGCCAAGGGACTGGATAAAGAGTTCGAAACAAAGTGGCTGAGATAGTAAAAAAAGTTAAGATAGATGTGGGGGATGGCGGCGCCATCCCCTCCAAAGATGACCAGGGCCTCTTCACGGCCTGGCGGGTGGCCTTCTTCGGCGCCATCGCCACCATCATCACCCTGGTAGTCGTCAAACCCGACCCCTACTGGGAGATCATCAAATTTGTGCCGGACGGCGTGCTGGTAACCTTCCAGGTCACCACCATGGCGATTCTGCTGGCACTGGTCTTCGGCCTGATCGCCGGGCTGGGCCGCATCTCGCAGAACCGTTTCATCAACGGGCTGGCCTCGCTCTACGTGGAAGTCATCCGCGGCATTCCATTGCTGGTTCAGCTCTTCTACCTCTACTTTGCGCTGGGCCGGCTGGTGAAGATGCCGCCGCTGACAAGCGCAATCCTGGCCATGGCCATCTGCTACGGCGCCTACATGGCCGAGATCTTCAAGGCCGGCATCAACTCCGTCTCCAACGGTCAGATGGAAGCGGCCCGCTCCCTGGGCATGTCGCGCTTTCAGTCCATGTATCATGTGATCCTGCCCCAGGCTGTGCGCACGATTCTGCCGCCCATCGGCAACGAGTTTGTGGCCCTGCTGAAGGACTCCTCTCTGGTCTCGATCCTGGCGGTCTCAGACCTGCTCAGACGCGGCCGCGAGTACGCCTCCGAGAGCTTCGCCTACTTTGAGACCTATACCATGGTGGCGCTTGTCTACCTGATTATCACGCTGTTCCTGTCAAAACTGATCAGCATCATGGAGGATAGAATCGGTGCAGAATAATTCCAAAATGGTGGAGATCAAAAATGTCTCCAAATATTTCGGCACGCTCAAGGCCCTCAATGATGTCTCGCTGGACGTCCATGAAGGCGAGAAGGTGGTCATCATCGGCCCCAGCGGTTCCGGCAAGTCGACCCTGCTGCGCTCCATCAACCGCCTGGAGGAGATCAACGGCGGCTCCATCGTGGTGGACGGCATGGACCTCTACGACCCCAGGACCGACATCAACAAGGTGCGCGAAGAGGTGGGCATGGTCTTCCAGTCCTTCAACGTCTTCCCGCACAAGACCGTGCTCGACAATCTGACCCTGGCCCAGCGCGTGGTGCGCAAGCGCAGCAAAGCTGAAGCGCAGGCAATTGCCCAGAGCCTGCTTGAAAAGGTCGGCATTCAGGAGAAGGCCAACCAGTATCCCCACAAACTTTCCGGCGGCCAGCAGCAGCGCGTGGCCATTGCCCGAGCTTTAGCCATGCAGCCGCGCATGATGCTCTTCGATGAGCCCACCTCGGCCCTTGACCCCGAGATGATCGGCGAAGTGCTGGACGTCATGGTCAAGCTGGCCAAAGAGGGCATGACCATGGTGGTGGTGACCCACGAGATGGGCTTTGCCCGCGAAGTGGCCGACCGGGTCATCTTCATGGACGAGGGCCGCATCATCGAAGAGGGTACGCCCGAGCACTTCTTTGAAAACCCGCAGCATGAGCGGGCGCAGAAGTTTTTGAGTCAGATTCTTTAAGCGATTGGGACAGAATTTAATTCTGTCCCAAATACAATGAACCTCCCCCTTGCCTCCGCCCCCCATAAGGCATAGACATATCCCCATGCAACTCAAGTTCACCTACATCGGGCTATTGACCGCCATGCTGCTCTGGTCCAGCTCCTTCCCGGCCCTCAAGTTGGCCTTCAGATCCTATGACCCCTTTTTTGCAATCTGGGGACGCCTGTTCGTGGCCAGCCTGATCTTTCTGCCGGCCATGCCGCGCCTGCTGCGCAAAGCCAGGTACCGCCACGGCGACCTGAAATACATTTTGCTGATGGCCATCTTCGAGCCCTGCCTCTACTTCATCTTCGAGGCCAAAGCCCTGGAGAACACAAGCGCCTCCCAGGCCGGCATGATCACGGCCATGCTGCCGGTGCTGGTGGCCGTCACGGCCCACTTCTACCTCAAGGAGCAGATCAAGCCGCGCACAGTGATCGGCTTCAGCCTGGCGGTCTTCGGCGCCTGCTGGCTCTCGCTGGAGGGGGCCCCCACCCTGGACGCCCCCCGGCCGGCCTTCGGCAATTTGCTGGAGTTTATGGCCATGGTCTGCGCCACCGGCTACACCATCAGCGTCAAAAAGCTCACCAGCCGCTACTCGCCCTTCCTGCTGACCGCGGTCCAGGCCTATGTGGGCTGCGGCTTCTTCCTGCTGATCCTGCTCATGGGCGGCGGCCGCTGGCCCCAGACCATTGAGCCGCTCGGCGCCGCCAGCATCATCTACCTGGGGGCCTTCGTCTCCATCGGGGCCTACGGACTCTACAACTGGGGCGTCAGCCGCATCCCGGCCAACCAGGCCTCGATCTTCGTCAATCTGATCCCGGTCTTCACCGTCATCCTGGGCTGGCTGGTGCTGAATGAAAAGTTCACGCCCATGCAGTATCCGGCCAGCGCCATTGTGCTCCTGGGTGTCTTCATGAGCCAGGATCACATCGGCCGGCGCGCCGCCAGCTCCGACCATCCGCCCCTGGACAAGAACGGCTCTTGACTGTTTTCCTGGCCCCATTAACATATCTGCATCGGGTTCCACCCGAAATTTAATTTTCTATTATTAGGAGGTTTCAATGAAAAGATTAGTCCTGATCAGCACTCTGTTTATTCTGGGTTTAGCCCTCAACCTGAGCGCCATGCAGACCACCATGGACGGTGTGATCAACATCAACACCGCCACCCTGGAGGAGCTGGCCATGCTGCCCGGCATCGGTGAGGTGACGGCCCAGAAGATAATTGACTTCAGAAATGCCAACGGCCCGTTTGTCCAGATCGACGATCTGGCCCAGGTCAGCGGCATCGGCGAGGCCACCCTGGATAAGATCCGGCCCTATGTCGCCCTGCAGGGTCCCTCAACGCTGAAGGTCACCAAATAAAAAGGGGAGCAGAAGCTCCCCTAAACTTTAAAGTCAGACACTGCGCGCAACTTCTCGAACAGCTCCCGCTCCTGGTCGCTGAGACTCTTGGGCGTCATGATCTTAATCTGGGCAAAGAGGTCGCCTTTGTGGGCCAGCCCCTTGCCCTTGAGACGCATGCGCTGCCCCGAAGAGATGCCGGCCGGCATCTTGAGATTGATCTTGCCGTCCAGGGTCTGGACCTCGATGGAGCCGCCCAGGGCCGCATCCCAGGAGGCAACCGGCACATCAACCACAAGGTTGTTGCCCTCCAGCTGATAACGCGGATGCTTGGCCAGGCGCAGTTTGAGATAGAGGTCGCCGCTGCCAGCCGGACCGGGATTGCCCTGGCCGCTCAGCCGGATCTTCTGCCCGTCCTGAGCCCCCTTGGGAATCTTGACGTTCAGGCGCCGGATACCGGATGCGCCCTGCAGCGAGATTTCGCGGCTGGCTCCATGATGGGCATCTTCGAGACTGATGGTGATCTCGGTCTCGGCGTCTGATCCGCGCCGGGGCGCTGCCTGCCCGAAGGGTGAACCGCCGCCCATGCCGCCGCCGAAGATGGACTCAAAGAAATCTGAGAACCCGCCACCACCGCCGGCATCAAACGAGAAGCTTGCACCGCCGAAGGGCGATCCGCCGCCGAACATCTGCTCAAAACCTGGCGGCGGCCTGAAGTTCTGGCCCTGCTGCCAGTTGCTGCCCAGGGCATCATAGCGCGCACGCTTTTCTGAGTCCTTCAGAACCTCGTAGGCCTCGGTAACCTCTTTGAACTGCTGCTCGGCAGTTGGATTGTCCTTGTTGGTATCAGGATGATACTTGCGGGCCAGCTTGCGGTAGGCCTTCTTGACCTCATCCGCACTGGCGCTGCGCTCCACCCCGAGAATTTTATAATAATCTTTATATTCCACGGTGCTATCCTCTTAAACAGAAGTTAGGGTCATCCATTCAGGAATTCAATAGGTCTTAGAACTTGCCGGCCAACTGATTGATGATGGCCGGCGGGATGGCAGCCAGCTCATCAAGCACGCAGTCGGCCTGTTCGAGCGACCGCAGCGCGTCGTCACAATAGGCCTGGGCCTGCTCGCGGCTGCGCTCCAGAATCTCAACATGCATCTTCTCACGCACCAGCTTGCGGCGGGTCTCGGCATCACCGGTAGCCGAAAGCTCCTCCTTAAGGCCGTCAAACTCCTCAAAGAGATAGATCAGCGGCAGGGTCGACTTGCCCTCAACCACATCGTTGAAGGCATCCTTGTTGGTGTCGGCGCCCGGCGTCAGATCAATGATGTCATCCACCACCTGAAAGGCCATGCCGATATCACGGCCGTAAGCCTTAAGCGCGGCGATGCGCTCCTCAGACTCGCCGACGCAGACCGCCGGCGTATAGGTGCAGAACTCAAAGAGGCTGGCGGTCTTGAGGTAGATAATATCGTTGTAGATGTCCATATCGGTGTGGAAAGCCTTGATGTTTTCAAGCTCCTTCAACTCACCCTCGGTCATCTTCTTGATGGTGTTGATCATGTCCAGCGCCAGCTGCATATTGTCCAGCTGGCAGGTCAGCTCCAGGGCGGCGGCAAAAACATAGTCACCCACCAGCAGGGCCGGGCGGTCGCCATAGACCTGATTGGCGGTCGGGCGCGAGCGTCTGATCTGAGTGCCGTCCACCACATCATCGTGCAGCAGACTGGCGTTATGCAGCAGCTCGACCGTATAGGCCAGCGGCATGGTGCGGGCCTGATCCACCCCCAGCGCCTCGGAAATCAACATCACCAGGCGCGGGCGCAGGCGCTTGCCGCCGGAGTCCAGAATATAATTGCCGATCTCACCGGTCAGGATGGCTGACGAGTGGATAACATCTCTCAATCCCTGTTCAAATGCCGCATTCATGCTGGTCCCTATAACAGAGATGGCAATCCCAGATCAATCAAAAGATCCCCCTTAGATATGTGGCACGTTTCATGTATATAGTGCAGCATGCGTAAATATATCTGCATCATAGCTATGATTATACTGCTGGGCTGCGACCGCAGTGTGACAGAATTTGCCGGCAACCCGACATCTGATGCCGCTCAACTGGAAGCGGCTCAGATTGCACTGGATGACGGAGAATACATAAAGGTGATCCAGCTGCTGAGCGACCAGTACAGCCCGGCCATGCCCGACCCCGAGGCCGGGCGCCTGCTGACTTCGGCCTACCTGGGCCTGGCCGGCATCGACATGACCGCGCTGATCGCCAACAGTTCTGCCACCAGCGGCCAGGAGAGCTTCGACACCTTCGCCTCGGCCTTCAGCCTGCACGTGGTCATCGAAAATGACCGGCGCTACCTGCACTCAAACTACTACGGCACCATCCATGACCATGTCATGAAATCCGCCGGTTACATCAACGACCTCAAGAACCACCGCCTAGCGACCGAGTCCGACCGCTTCGAGCTGGGGCTGATCTCCATCTTTGACTTCATCCTGCGCATGGGCTCGGATACGGCCACCGTGGCCGACACCCACCTGCCCATCAACGAGGCGGCCTACGGCAGGATCATTGACGAGGTGCTGCTGCACGACAGCAGCGGCGTGGCCTCCACCACGGCCCTGAATGCCGCCCTGGACTCCCAGATCGACCACCTCAAAACAGACCTGAGCAACATCAGCGACAGCATCACCGTGCTGAACAACATTGCAACCCGCGCCGGCGAGGAACCCACCGAGTTTGAAAAGGACCTCAGAGAGTTCATGACCCAGCTGGTGGGCGGGACAACCGCGGCCCACATCAACACATTGAGCGGTGAAACCATCACCGACTACCTCATCCTCAATTTCATCCTGGGCGGCTAGCTGACGTGAAAAGAGCGATTATCTCCTGCCTACTGCTGATCCTGAGCGCCACCAACCTGCTGGCCGACGAGTATCCCTACATCTACCGCGGCATCCGGCCGCTGGGCATGGGCGGCGCCTTTGTGGCCGTTTCGGACGATGTCAACGCCCTCTTCTACAACCCGGCCGGCCTGGCCGACATCAAATCTACGCGCATCAACCTCTTTCCGCTGGAGCTGAGCATCGGCCAGGAGGGCTACGACCTCTACGATGACCAGTGCAGCGTGGACTTCGACAATGAGCAGGAGGTGGCCGCCTTCCTGCGCGACCACCTGGGTGAACAGGCCCACCTGGCGCTCAACCTGACCGCCAGCTATGAGATGCCCAGATACGCCTTCTGCCTGCTGGGGTCCTACAAGGCCAACTTGAGCGTCCACGACCGCCAGTTCCCCAAGCTGAATGCCGACGTGGTGCTCGACGTGGGCGGCGCCACCGGCTACGCCCACCCGTTTTTGGACGACCGGCTGCTGCTGGGCGCCAACCTCAAGTACATCGACCGCCACAGCCTCGACAAGCCCTACTCGGCCGCCGAACTGACCGCATCCAAGATCTCCAAACTGATCGAGGACGACATGCAGTCCGGCCGGGGCGCCATGCTGGACCTCGGCCTGATCTACAAGATCATCGACCCCTATCACTCACACTACGACACCCAGGTCAACTTTGGCGTGGTGGCGGTCAACGCCCTGGGCGGCGACCTGGGCAAGGCCAGAGACGAGGACGCCCATCTGGATGTCGGCCTGGCCGTACACACCGACGTGGGCATCACCAAGGCCACCTTTGCCGTCGACTATGTGGATCTGCTCTACCAGCTGGAGCATGACAAGGAGTGGGCCAAGCGGCTGCATCTGGGCGCCGAGTTCAGATTTCCGCGCTACTTCACGATCCGCTGCGGGCTCAATCAGGGCTACATCAGCGGCGGCATCAGCCTGGCCACCAAGTACGCCACCCTGGACCTGGCGACCTACGGCGAAGAGACCGGCGCCAGCAGCGGCCAGAATCCCGACCGCCGCTTTACGCTGCGGGTGGTTATTACACTTTAGGAATTCTCTTTGATCTTCGCGACAATCCCGGTGGTTGAGAAGCCGTCTTCAAAGGGGATCGAGTAGACCTCACCGCCGGCTGCACGCACGATATCGGCGCCCACGATCTTCTCCACATCCCAGTCGCCGCCCTTGACCAAAATATCGGGCATGATGCGCTTGATCAGCTCGTAGGGCGTATCCTCATCAAAGATGGTCACATAGTCGACGCAGCCCAGCGCGCCCAGCACCTTGGCCCGCGCGGACTGGGTGTTGAGCGGCCGCTCGGGGCCCTTGTTGAGCCTTCGCACCGAATCGTCCGAGTTGAGCCCGACCACCAGCAGATGGCCCACATTGCGGGCATGCTGCAGATAGCTGACATGGCCGGCGTGCAGAATGTCGAAACAGCCGTTGGTGAAGACCACCTTGAGGCCGCGTTCCCGGGCCATGGCGACCCGCTCGGCCAGTTCATCCCAGCCCAGCAGATTATCCTTGACCCCGATGTCACGGGGCCAGTCGCGACCGGCCAGACTGGCCGTGTAGCGCGCCACTTCAAGATAGGAGGGCAGAATGTCCGGAAAGCGGCGGTCAATCTCGTCAACATGCGAGCGCACCGTATCCCAGTCGCCGCGCTGGATCGGACCGGTCAGGGCATAGCGCCCGTAAGCCTCGATATTATCCAGGGTGTTGCGCACCAGAGGCATGAACTTGGCCACATCCAGACCCACGGCACTCATCAGTTCGGCCGCCTGGGACATGAGGGCCACCATATGATTGGAGGCCACCACGGCCGAGGCGTGGTAGAGAACCTTGTCCTCGATGCGGATCTCCTGCAGATTGGAGCCCAGCGAATCGATGATCTCGCGGGCCAGCAGCATGGCGCGCTCACTGCCCTCGCCGGTAAAGTAGCACTCTTGGATGGCCTTATGAATCTGCTCGGTGTTCATGATGGTCTGCAGCGGGTGCAGACTGGCAACTTCAGCGCCCAGCTCCTTCAGGGGCTGCAGCACCGCAGATGAGATCAGGCCGCTGAAATGAAAGAAGCAGACACCACTGCAGCTGGAACCCCAGGTTGAGGCCAGCTTCTCAGCCATCTCCCGGATCACGCCGTCGGGCACGGCCAGAAAAACAGCCTCCGCCCCGAAGGGTTCCGGCGGCAGATCCGCATATATTTTAACATCAGATTCGCGTTGCTGTGACGAGCAGTACCAGAGCGCCTCATGCCGGGCCGCCCTCATCTGATCAGAAATAGCACCACCAACCTTACCTAAACCAATTGTTGCAAACTTAATTCCCATCAACTGCCTTTTTTATCTGATTGTATTTATCCCAGTCTATTGCATAGCGGCACTCCCGCGCCCGCTGGGACACCAGGCGACGGTAGCTGTCATCGATAACGTAGGCCTGCATCTTCTTCGAGATCGGGGCGATCTGCTCAGAGGGGCGCCAGGTTATTGCGGCGCCGCTCTCAGCCTCCATCAGGCAGCCTGCATCGATGGCGCTGGAGACATCCGCCAGCCTGAACGCATCCAGATCGCGCATCATGGCCTTGATCTCACCGGCCGCCTGGGGTGAAAAGAAGTAGTAGTGCGGCGAATAGATGGCGGCGGCGTGATAGTACTCGGGCACATCCACCAGGGCGTCATGGCGCCCGGAACGGGCAAAGACCGACAACAGGTCGTGCACGGCCCGCAAGCCCCCCAACCCTGGATAGACCTGTCCGGGCAGACGCGGCCGCTCATCGGTGAAGGCGGCTTTGGGGTCCTGCAAGGCCAGCCACTCGATCAGCAGCATGGAGAGCCCGTCGGAAAAGTCCCAGCCCTCCACAAACTGCTCTTTGGGCTTGAAGATGCCCTGGCGCAGAATCAATTCCACCAGGCGCGTCTCCTTCTCAACCCTTTCAAAGTTGAGATAGAGCCTGGAGGTGTAATCCTCCTGATTGTTGATGGTAATGATCAGATCGCGATAGCCCCTGGCGTGCAGAATGGCCAGAATGCCGACCCGGTCCAGCAGCTCCATGATACGGCTCTCCGAGTACTTTCCCAGAAAGAAATCAGAGCTGAAAATATCATCCTGATCTTTAAAACTGTCGGCTACCGTATAGGTAATATCGTCCAGAAAACGCGGCGCCTTGCGCCCATGCACCTTATGCTCGCTCATGACAGGGTCCTGCCAACGCTTACAAAAACAACCCTGGATGCGCCGGCTCTCTTGAGTGTTCGGGCAACTTCCCGGGCCGTCGAGCCACTGGTGATAACATCATCAACAACCATCACTGATTTTCCCTCTACCCCACGGGCCGTAAATGATCCCCTAAGGTTTTGCTCCCTCTCCCTGCGGCTCAAGCCTACCTGGGCCTGAGTGCGCCTCCCTTTACGTAGAACATCATAGTGAACCCGCATGCCGGTGCGCCTGGCAACGGCCTTGGCCAGCAACGCAGACTGATTGTATCCACGCCGGGCGGCCCGACTCCAGTGCAGGGGCACAAAGGTCAATATATCTATCGGCAGATCAATCTGCGATGCTGAGGGCAGCATAAGCTCAGCCAGCAAAGCACTATAGATCGTCTGCTGTTTATACTTATAACCATGCAATATTACTTTAAGCAACCCATCATATTGAGCGGCGCTGACCAAACGGTCATAGGGCGGCGGGCTCGCCAGACACCCCAGGCAGCGCCCCGGCGTGCTGCCGGGCGTACCGCAGATATCGCACATGGGCTCCCTAAGGGGCGTGATCAGAGAGCGGCACGCGTCACACAGATAGGTATTGCTAGCCAGCATCTCCTCACACATCAGGCAGCGCGCCGGCATAATCAGATCCAGCCATGACATGTTATAAATATAAAAAGGCGGCAGGCTGAATCCAGCCTGCCGCCTCACTATACAGATTCAGATCGGCTTACATGGTCAGGGTTACCGGCCGCGCATAATAGTAGCCCTTCTCTTTGAGCTGCTGAGCATAGAGCTGCGCCTCTTCCTTCTCCTTGAAGCTGCCCACGGTCAGACGGTACCAGCGCTGCCCGCCCGGCTCCTTATAGGGATAGATGGAGCCCTTGATGCCGGTCGAACTCAGCTCACTGAGGGCGCTCTCGGCATCCGTTATGGAGTAGAACGAACCGACACTGACACTGCAGACCGCCTCTTTCTTCTCCTTCAGCGAGAGCTCGGGCTTCGCCTCAACGACCGGCGCAACAACCTCGGGCTCCGGTTCAACCAGCGCTTCGGTCTCCTCATGGACAGCTGGCGCAAGATCCTGAACCGGCGCCGCTGCTGCAACCTGCACCTGCTCAACCCTGTCGGCCCGGTAGGCGTGCAGCCAGAGGCCGTTCGAAACAACCATCAGCAGCACCAGCGAGGCCGCCAGCAATGAGCGGCGCGCATGACGGCCATCATTGGCCGGCAAGCCGATATTGCCGAGGGTCACCATCGGATTGCGGCTCTGATCGTAGCTGCGCCCCAGGGCAACATAGGCATCCTTGATCATTCTGGCACTGACCTGATGGGACTTCTCGGTGTAGGCAGCCAGCATGGCGTTGTCACAGATCAGATTTATCAGGCGCGGCGTGCCGCCGGCATAGTGGCTGATCTCATCCAGCACCGAGCGGGCAAACACCGGCTTGGGCTGTTCACAGCCGGCCTTGGCCAGCCGATGGTCGATGTAGCCGGCAAGCTCCTCGCCCTTGAGGTCTCCCAGCTGATACTGGGCGGCCACACTGGCCTTGAGCTCAGCGAAGAGCGGATTGTTGAGCTTGGCCAACAAACCCTTCTGCCCTACCAGCAGCAGAGTCAGCGGGGCATTCAGCTTAGCCAGATTGCCCAACTCCTTGAGCATGTCATTTGAGAGGGCATGGGCATCATCCAGCGCTATCAGCAGATGGCCGCGCTGCTGGATTACGCGCTCGAAATCATAAAGATTGCCCCTGATGGAGCGTTTGCGCGGCAGGCCCAGCCCCTGGCCCAGCTGAGAGTAGAACTTGGAGACCCTGACATTGGTATCCCTGATGACCACGGCGCCCGGGCCATAACTGCGCAGAAAAACATTCAGCAGCATGGTCTTACCCACGCCGGCATCGCCGGTCAGCAGCATGGTTCCGCGATTAGCCTGCAGGAACTTTAGCCCAGCTTCATGGCCCGAACTTGCGTAGTAGAAGTCCGGATCCGATACAACTTTAAAGGGCTTGTCCTTAAGCCCGAAAAATGCCTTATACATGTTGTTCTCCCTGTCCCTTTTTCAGGACCGCGGTATCGTGATGAAGATACAATTCCACGTTCAGTCAATGATCCTATCGGCAAATCAGCACATTTCTTAAATTTGACTCGTCATAAGCCTTTAATTATGCTGTCATTTAAACATGGACACAGCCTAAGCTCCAAGCATGTTCAGGGACAGGGTTCATACGAATCAAACGTGATCTGCTATCGGTATGCTGTAATATATTAAAAAAAACGTTTTGTCCAGCCTACTGCATGCTGATTTTGACAGCCTTGGCATAGAGGTAGCCGCGATTGGAGAGATCCTGGGAGGCGGCAATGGCGCCCTGACGCTTATTGAAACTGCCGACCGTCAGACGATAGCGGCTGCTGCCGGCTTCATCCCGGTAGGGGTAGATGGTCACATCCAGTCCGGAGCTGCCCAGGTCCACAAAGACCTTATAGGCCTCTTCGATCACAGGGTAGGAGGCGATACTGACACTGTAGCGTTCGGTATAGTCGAGCGTCAGATGCGGCAGATAGATGCTCTGCCCCTCGGTGACCAGCTCAATATTGTCAATCTGCGGATTGGAATTGGCGACGGCCTGCATCATCTCATGACTGATCCGACCATAGTGCTCAACCACGGCCGCCGGCAGACTGGAGGTCAGCTTGACCCAGCTGCCATCATCCACCTTCTCATTTTCAGGAATATCCAGCAGTTCCACGGGCGCCTGCACACTCTTCACCGGCGCCTCGATCTCAATTTCAACCATCTGAGTCGTCTTGCGGGGCAACTCAAAGGGCAACTGCCAGCCCCAATAGGCCGCGGCCCCCAGGCTGACCCCCATCAGAATCAACAGCAGCAGCGCCGTCAGATGGAAATGTTTCTCAGTCAGGCGGATCTTGGCCAGCGAGACGCCGGGATTGGCAAACTTCTTATAACTTTCATCCAGGCCGGCCGCCACTTCCTTGACCGTGCGGCTGGTGACCCGGTGCGACTTCTCGGTAAAGGCCGCCAGCAGGGCATTATCACAGATCAGATTGACCACCCGGGCCGAACCGCGCGAGTGACGCCAGATCTCATCAATGGCCCCATGCGAAAAAACCTGCCGCTTTGCCGGCGAGTAGCCGGCCCGGCGCATCCGGTGCTGAATATATCCGCCAAGCTCATCCTTGGCCAGCCCCGGCAGCTGATAGCGCGCCGTAAAACTCTGGCGCAAAACCTTGAGCGTGGAGCGCTTCAGCCTGGCCAGCATCTCTTTCTGCCCCAGGAGCATCAGCTGCACCGAGTAGATCGATGAACGCGCCATCTCGGAGAGCTGATTGAGCTCATCCAGCATCTCGTCGCAAAGTTCATGGGCCTCGTCGATCACAATCAGAATTCCGCCGGCCGCCGAAAGATACTTCTCAATATCGGGCATATTGCCGCGTACGCAACGCTCGCTGGGCAGGCCGATCACATCGCAGAGTCGGGCATAAAAATCATCCACCGAGATATCGCCGCTGCGCAGGACAACGCGCGGCACGTCAAATGGAATCTGCAGTTCAAAGGCGTTCAGCAGGGTGGTCTTGCCGGCGCCGACATCACCGATGATGATCACGGAACCGTCACGAATACGAAGGTTGTGCTGCAGGTATGAGAGCGCCTCTTTGTGGCCGGAGCTCAGGTAGAGGAAATCCGCATCCGGCTTAACTCCAAATGGCTTCTTTTTCAGTCCAAAAAAATCATTGTACATCTTCAACCCTCGCCCTGCCGGGCACAACATTAATCATCAGGAGTGCGGATACAAGTTGCAGAAATAACAGATTATTTATAAGGCAATCGCAATAAAAAGGGAAATCAAAAAAATAAGCCTGAAAATTACCTGAAAATTCAGCTACTTTTCAATGCCACACTCTTTAATTTTATAAAGCAGGGCCTTATAGCTGATCTCGAGCAGGCCGGCCGCCTTCTTCTTGTTCCAGTTGGTCTGCCCAAGGGCCCGCAGAATCATACGGCGCTCGGCCTTCAACGCAGCCTCCTTGGCCACCACCTTAAGGGGCATGATCTCGCCGTCATCCGAGGCCTCATCATAGTACTCCTCGGCCGGATCAGCCGCGGGACGTTCGGCCACCAGCGACTCGCCGCTGCTGAGGTAGCGTTTCATGTCGTCGATGTTGCCGAGAATGACCAGCCGTTTGACCATATTCTTGATCTCACGCACATTGCCGGGCCAGCGGTAAGAGGTCAGCAACGGGTAGACCTCACCCTTATTAACGGTCATGCTCTTGCCGTACTTCTCGTTATAGGTCTCCATGAAGTACTCGAAGAGATAGGTCACATCCTCCGGACGCTGATTAAGGGGCGGCAGCTTGATGCTGACCACATTCAGACGGTAGTAGATATCCTCACGGAACTTACCCTCTTCCGAAAGAGTCTTCAAATCGCGGTTGGTGGCGGCGATAATGCGCACATTGACGCGCACATCGGCCTTGCCGCCCAGGCGTGAGAAGGTGCCCTCCTGCAGAACCTGCAGCAGCTTGGCCTGAATGGCCATGTCGATCTCACCGATCTCATCCAGAAAGATGGTGCCGTTGTTGGCCAGCTCAAACTTACCGGCCTTGGACTTGTAGGCACCGGTGAAGGCGCCGCGTTCATAACCGAAGAGCTCGGACTCCAGCAGTTCATGGGGCAGAGCCGCACAGTTGACCTTGACGAAGGGTTTGTCCTTCATGTTGGAACGGTAGTGCAGCGCGCGGGCCACCAGCTCCTTACCGGTACCGCTCTCGCCCTCAATCAGAACGCTGACATCGGTATCGGCCACCTGATCAATCATATCCTGAACGCCCTGCATCTTGGGGCTGGAAAAGACAAACTCGCCCTTGAGCTCATCAATCTTGAGCTTCTTCTTGAGGGTCGAAATTTCGGCCAGCAGCTTCTTCTTCTCAATCGACTTGGTGATGGCCATCTCCAGCTCCTCTTCTTCGAAGGGCTTGACCAGATAGTCGGTTGCGCCAGCCTTCATGGCTTTGACGATGGTATTGGTCTGCCCGAGGGCCGAGAGCATCAGCACCGGCACATCATCGGTAATCTTACGAATTTCGCCCAAGGTTTCCAGACCGTCCATCTCGGGCATCATGATATCCAGCAGCACCAGCGAAATATCGTCATTGGTGCGTACCAGCTGCAGAGCATCCCGCCCGCTCGAGGCCGAAACAACCTCGTAGCCGGTCTGCTCCAATAATCTAGTTATGTAACCCCGAATACTGTCGTCATCATCGACAACCAGGATTTTCAATCTCTCCATCATAATAACATCATCTTTATAAGGTGCGGAATTTGCCTAAAATACATCAATCGCCCTGGCTGTTCAAGGGTATTATTATCTCAAAATGACCACCATTCTGAGAGGGTATCGCGCGCACATGACCACCATGGGCATGCACAATCTCGCGGGTTATGGCCAACCCCAGCCCGATGCCCTTCTTCCTGGCACCGCTGCTGCCGACAAAAAACTCATCAAACAGCTTGTCTGCTTCTGCCGGTCGGATTCCGCTGCCGGAATCTTTAACTGCAATTACAATCCGGTCGCGGTGCAGTAACTTATCAAGGGTCTCGCTGGCGCCGCTCTCCGAGGTCACATCGACCCGCACCACCGCACCGGCCGGAGAGTGCTTGATGGCGTTGTCGACCAGGTTGATCACCGCCTGCTCAAGCTTGACCCGGTCCGCCAGCAGCTTCGGCAGCCCGCTATCTAGCCGCGCCGCCACGCAAACTTCACTCTCCCGGGCGCGCACATTCATGCTGCGCACCACCCCGTCCACAACCTCGGCCAGATCAAGTTCTGAGAGGTCAAGGCTGAGACAGCCGTCACTGGCCTTGGACAGCTCCAGCAGCGAGTTGCTGAAATTGAGCAGACGCTCGCACTGGCCGCAGATCTCAGCTACGCACTCCTGCTGCTCGGCGGTCAGATTCTGATCGCGGTTCTTCTTGAGCATGCGGGCATAACCGCGGATAACGGTCAGGGGCACGCGAATCTCGTGCGAAGCGATGTTCAAGAAGCGATTCTTCATCTCCAGCATCTCTTTGCGCGAATTGATATCGCGCACCACACCGGCAAAACCGACGCGCTCATCCCCGCGCAGACGGCCGATGCTGATCTCCAGCCAGAGCGAGCTGCCATCCCGGCGCAGCGCCTGAATCTCAAGATTGGGAATGAAAAGTTTCTGGCCGCACTCATCAAAGGCCTCCGCCAGCGTGCGCAGCGAATCCCGGTGAATCACGTGGCGATAGTGCTGACCGATCAGCTCGTCGTCGCCATAGCCCAGCAGATCCTGCAGCTTGCGGTTGGCCAGCACAAAACGGCTATCCTGCACAATGTACATGGCGTCCGCCGAGTGCTCCAGCATGTCGTAGTACTGGGCCTTGACCGTCAGCAGCTGGCTCTCATGGAAACGCTGAGCCGTCACATCTTTGACCGAAACCAGGATGCGGCGGTTAAGCGCAAGATAGACAAAATCCAGGGCCAGCAGCTTGTCCCCATGGCGCACATCCAGGGTCAGATCATCCATATCAACCTTGAGATGCGACAGCAGCGAACCGCCCACCAGCGCCTCGATGGAGTCGCCCGGCTGCAGGCCCAGCAGCTCCAAGCCCGGACGGTTGATCGTGCTAACCGTCCCATCCAGCTCAATGGTCAGAATCGCCAGAGACACCTGATTGAAGATTTTAATTATATTGCGGCCGGCATCCGCCGGCAGGGTGTCGCGCAGGACCGCGTCCAGCTCCGACTGCACATGACTCATCAGTGCATTTGAGAGCACCAGCGAGAGACTGGGCAGGATGGCGTCCAGAAGATCAGCTTCATCGAACCGGCCGGGATAAACCAGCAGCAGCACGCAGCCCGCTTCACAGCAACCCAGCGCGCGCCAGACCAGCGTCTGACCGGCGGACAGGGTTTTAACCCCGCTGGGACCTTCGGCCGACAGATCGATCAGATCCAGAAGATCCCCCCGGCGGGCCAGACAGGTCAACGAGTGCCCCTCCGGCCGCATAATGGCGCCCTGCTGCGCGCCGCACTCCGTGAGCAGAACGTCAAGGATCTGGCCGGCCACAGCCCCGACATCGGGCGCAAGGGACGCGGCCCCGGTGATCCTCTGCAGTATTTTCAGCTCACGTGTCAGCATATCAGCGGTTGCGTTTCTTGTTCTTGCTAGCCTGCTTGCGCTTGCCCTTTTTCTTCTTCAGGTCAATCTTGCTCTGCTTGGGCGCCTTGGGCATCTTGCCCAGCATGTCGGCCATGTCACCCGGCAGCCCCATGTTGCCCAGCATCTTCTTGTTGCCCTTGCCCAGGCCGCGCATCATCTTACGCATCATGGTGAAGCGGTTGATCAGATCCTGGACCTTGGCCTTGGGCTGACCGCTGCCCCGGGCGATGCGGTTGATGCGGCTGGCATCCAGACAGTCCGGATTATCACGCTCAAACTTGGTCATTGAGCCGATGATGGCCTCGACCCGGTGCAGCTCGTTGTCATCCACCTGCATGTCGCGCGGCAGGCCCAGCTGCCCGAGCGGCAGCTTGCCCAGCAGGTCGGAGAGCGAGCCCATCTTCTTCATCATCTTGAGCTGCTTGACGAAGTCGGTGAAGGTGAAGTCGCCCTTCAGAATCTTCTCGGCGTCGGCCTCGGCTTCCTTCTCATCCACGACCTCTTCAAAATCCTTGACCAAACCGACCACGTCGCCCATGCCCAGAATTCTGGAGGCCAGGCCCTCGGGCCGGAACTCCTCGAGGCGGTCCAGCGACTCGCCCATGCCGAGGAACTTGATCGGCTTGCCGGTAACCTCTTTGACCGAGAGGGCCGCGCCGCCGCGGGCGTCGCCGTCCAGCTTGGTCAGAATGACGCCCGAGATGTCCAGGCGGCGGTCAAACTCTGAAGCAACATTGACCGAGTCCTGACCGATCATGGAATCAATCACCAGCAGGATATTTTCAGGCCGGGTAATTCTCTTGATCTCCTCGAGCTCGCCCATTAGTCCGTCATCAACAACCGTACGGCCGGCGGTATCGAAGATCACCAGGTCGCAGCCCTTGAACTTGGCGGCCTCAAGCGCGTCGGAACAGATCTGGGGCGGGGTCTTGCCCGGAGCATGGAAGACCGGCATATCCAGACGGCTGCCCAGCACCTTGAGCTGCTCGATGGCGGCCGGACGGTAGATGTCGGCGGCCACCAGCATCGGCTTGCGCCCCTGCTTCTGCACGAAGCGGGCGATCTTGGCCGTGGTGGTGGTCTTACCGGAACCCTGCAGACCGACCATCATGATGGCGCCTACAGGGCGTTTGCCGAAATCCAGCGAAGTGTCAACCGGGCCCATCAGGGCCACCAGCTCATCGTTACAGATCTTGACGAAGTGCTGGTCCGGCGAAACCTTCATCTTACGGCCGGCGTGCGAGACCTTGGTCTGGACGATCTCGCCCAGAGCCTTCTCCTTAACGTTCTCTATGAATCTCTTAACTACCCGGAACTCTACATCAGCTTCCAGCAGGGAGATCCGAATCTGGCTGATCGCCTCATCGATATGCTTCTCCTGAATGGTAGTCTTGCCCTGCAGCAGATCCTGAGCCTTCTGGAATCCGCCGGAAATCATCTCTAACATACTAAATCTCCATATCTATTATACATCTAGCGACAAATCTCCCCCTCGCAACAAACAGCTGGGAGATCTGCCGGAACATCGTTAACTTAATTCAACAATCTACACCTTAAAGGATAAGACCCCAAAATTGTCAAGCATATCCATCTGATCGAATCTTTTAGCAGCCCCACTTTGCATCTCAACGACTGCTGCTTATTATTGCCCTGAGACTTATATTACAGGGGATTTTTAAGATGAGAGACGAACTACTGGCCGCCTGCCAGGCATTCTCAAACGGCAACATTCAAGCCTGCTTGCCGCTGCTGGATCCCGCCGTGCAGTGGTACAAGACCGGCCGCCGCCCCCAGCAGGGACTTGACAACTTCGAAACTTGCAAAGCCGGACAGTGGCCCGAGCTGAAGATCATCCGCTGTTTCGCGGACAAAAAACATATTGTGCTTGAGGGCCGCATTGAAGATACCCAGGCCTGGTTCTGCGACATCTTCAGCATCCGGGAAAATCGCATCATCGAAATAACATCCTACGCAGCGCGCAAAGAGGCTGACAATTAAGCAGATTTTACTGGCAGAGCCGAGGCATGCGGCTCTTAACTTACGACTGTTAAAGACTTAACCCTTGACTATTTTCAAGCCTTATATTTATTATCTTGCCCTTATGAAATCGTAGTTTCACCTATGTTGTAATGAAAATAAAATAACTGAAAGAGGTACTTATGACGAAGCAGATGAAAACGATGGACGGAAACATGGCAGCTTCCCATATTGCCTACGCCTTTACCGACGTAGCTGCAATATACCCGATCACCCCATCCTCAACCATGGCAGAGTATATTGATGAATGGTCTGCCCACGGCAGGAAGAACATTTTCGGCAACACTGTCAAGGTATCAGAGATGCAGTCCGAGGCCGGTGCCGCCGGCGCCATGCACGGCTCACTGCAGGCCGGCGCCCTGACCACAAGCTTTACCGCTTCCCAGGGCCTGCTGCTGATGATCCCCAACATGTACAAGATTGCCGGCGAGCTGCTCCCGGGCGTACTGCATGTCAGCGCCAGAACAGTCGCCTCCCAGGCACTCTCAATCTTCGGCGAACACTCCGACGTCTATGCCACCCGCCAGACCGGCTTCGCCATGCTGGCCACCGGCAGCTGTCAGGAGATCATGGATCTCTCAGCCATCGCCCACCTGGTCTCAATCAAGGGCAAACTGCCCTTCCTGCACTTCTTTGACGGCTTCCGCAGCTCACACGAGATCCAGAAGATCGAAGTCATCGAGTATGACGACCTGGCCAAACTGGTCGACATGAAAGATGTCCAGGCCTTCCGCGACAACGCGCTGAACCCCGAACATCCGGTCACCCGCGGCACCGCCCAGAACCCCGACGTCTTCTTCCAGGCCAGAGAGGCCAGCAACAAGTTCTACGACGAGATCCCCGATCTGGTTGAAGAGTACATGCAGGAGATCAAGAAGATCACCGGCCGCGAGTACCACCCCTTCGACTACTACGGCGCCGCAGATGCCGAGAACGTGATTGTGGCCATGGGCTCCGTCACCGAGACCATCAAAGAGACCATCGACTACCTGCTTGATCAGGGCGAAAAGGTCGGCCTGGTCAGCGTCCACCTCTACCGTCCCTTCAGCGAGAAGTACTTCTTCAAGGCCATGCCCGCTTCCGCCAAGAGAATCGCCGTCCTGGACCGCACCAAAGAGCCGGGCGCCAATGGCGAGCCCCTCTACCTGGACGTCAGAAACGCCTTCTTCGGCAAAGCTAACGCTCCGGTTATCGTCGGCGGCCGCTACGGTCTGAGCTCCAAGGACACCACTCCGGCCCAGATCGTATCCGTCTACAACAACCTCAAGGATGCCGAGCCCAGAAACAACTTCACCATCGGCATCATCGACGACGTCACCAACCTCTCACTGCCGATGCTGGATGAGATCGCCACCGCCCCGGCCGGCACCGTTGAGTGCAAATTCTTCGGCCTGGGTGCCGACGGCACCGTTGGCGCCAACAAGAACTCCATCAAAATCATCGGTGACCACACCGACATGTACGCCCAGGCCTACTTCGCCTACGACTCCAAGAAGTCCGGCGGCCTGACCGTATCTCACCTGCGCTTCGGCCAGAAGGAGATCCGCAGCACCTACCTGGTCAACCATCCTGACTTCGTGGCCTGCTCCGTGCCGGCCTACGTCGATCAGTACGACATGCTGACCGGCCTCAAAAAGGGCGGCTCCTTCCTGCTCAACTCAATCTGGGACGCCGAAGAGACCGTCGAGCGTATCCCCAACAGCATGAAGAAGTACATGGCCGAGAACGACATCAAGTTCTACACCATCAATGCCACCAAGATTGCCGCCGAGATCGGCCTTGGCAACCGTACCAACACCATCATGCAGTCCGCCTTCTTCTACCTCTCCAAGGTAATCGACTACAGCGAGGCTGTTGACTACATGAAGACCGCCATCAAGAAGACCTACGGCAGCAAGGGCGACGACATCGTCAACATGAACTGCTCCGCCGTTGACCAGGGTTCAGGCGGCCTGGTTCAGATCGAAGTCAAACCCGAATGGAAAGAGCTGGCCGTCGAAGCCTCCGCGGCTACCGGCGACCTGCCCGAGATCATCGAAAGCTACGTGATCCCGGTCAACAGACAGGAGGGCGACAAGCTGCCCGTCAGCATCTTCAACGGCCGCGAAGACGGTACCCTGCCCTGCGGCACCTCGGCCTACGAGAAACGCGGCATCGCGGTGAACGTACCCGAGTGGCTCGAAGAGAACTGTATCCAGTGTAACCAGTGTTCGTACGTCTGTCCGCACGCTGTAATCCGCCCCTTCCTGGCAACTGCCGACGAGCAGGCCGCTGCCCCGGCCGGCACCACCTTCATCAAGGCCAAGGGCATCAAGGAAGAGGAGCTCGGCTTCCGCATCCAGATCAGCCCGCTGGATTGTACCGGCTGCGGCAACTGCGTTCAGGTCTGCCCCGCCAAGGAGAAGGCTCTGGTCATGAAACCTCTCGACAGCCAGAGGGATCAGGATGCCGCCTGGCACTACCTGCATGAGAAGGTTGGCTACAAGGCCGGCTACTTCAATACCAAGAACGTCAAGGGCAGCCAGTTCCTGCAGCCGCTCTTCGAGTTCTCCGGCGCCTGTGCCGGCTGCGGCGAGACCCCCTATGTCAAGGCCATCACCCAGCTCTACGGCGACCGCATGATGATTGCCAACGCCACCGGCTGCTCCTCCATCTATGGCGGTTCAACCCCATCCACCCCCTACTGCACCAATCCCGCAGGACAGGGACCGGCCTGGGCCAACTCCCTCTTTGAGGACAACGCCGAGTTCGGTTACGGCATGCTGCTGGCCATCGACAAGATGAGAAGCATCCTGGTTGAGAAGATGACCGCTGCCATGCAGGGCGGCATCTCCGCCGACCTCAAGGGCGCCATGCAGGCCTGGATCGACACCAAGGAGGACGGCGACGCCTCCAAGGAAGCTTCCGCCAAACTGAGCGCCGAACTGAAGAAGGACGGCAGCGACATGGCCAAGGACATCCTGGCTCTTGAGCAGTACTTCGTCAAGAAGTCCGTCTGGTCATTCGGCGGCGACGGCTGGGCCTACGACATCGGCTACGGCGGTGTTGACCACGTGCTGGCCTCCGGCGACGACATCAACATCCTGGTCATGGACACCGAGGTCTACTCCAACACCGGCGGTCAGTCATCCAAGGCTACCCCGGCAGCCGCAGTGGCCAAGTTCGCCGCTTCCGGCAAGGAGATCCGCAAGAAGGACCTGGGTATGATGGCCATGAGCTACGGCTACGTCTACGTGGCCCAGGTTGCCATGGGCGCCAATCAGGCCCAGTTCATGAAGGCTCTGACCGAGGCCGAAGCCTACCCCGGACCTTCACTGATCATCGCCTACTCCCCCTGTATCAACCACGGTATCCGCGCCGGCATGGGCAAGACCCAGCTGGAGCAGAAGAAGGCCGTCGACGCAGGCTACTGGCACCTCTACCGCTACAACCCGCTGCTCGAGGAAGAGGGCAAGAATCCCTTCGTGCTCGACTCCAAAGAACCCGACTGGAGCAAGTTCCAGGACTTCCTGGCCGGCGAGGTTCGCTACACCTCACTGAAGCGCTCCTTCCCCGAAGTGGCCGACAAGCTCTTTGCCGCCGCTGAGAAGAACGCCAAGTGGCGCTACAACAACTACAAGCGCCAGGCTGCCATGTCCTACGACGAGGATTAAAAGTAGCTAAGTATTGAACGCTGAGAGGCGGCGCATCTAACGATGCGCCGCCTTTCTTATTGAATAAAGGTTGATTGATATGAGGAGATTGGAGAGGTAGATAGCAGTTATGTATAGTTTGGCTGTGGCGAATAATTGCAACTTTCAATTGACCCGTCCAAAGAGATGTTTTTGGTGGTTCAATATTGGGGTTTATCAAAATGCCGGCGCGGCATAAGCTATATGTAGATGAATATAATCAGAATAATTAGCGCGTACATTATTGTAATAATTGTTTCCTGGGTTTACTTGCTGATTCCGCACCATAATTTCAAGACATCTGAAGAGTTATCCCACTTCCTGGATAGAAAAGTGGAAGGTCTGCTAAAGAAATATGATACCCCAGGTGTGGCTATCTCCTATATTGAAGATGGTGAGATCGCTTTCCTGAAAACATATGGCCATGCTGACATCGATGCTGGAACTCCAATAATGGAGGAGAGCCTTTTTCAAATGGCATCAATATCCAAACCATTTACAGCTTGGGGCATAATGAAACTTGCCCAAGATGGAAAGATTGACCTGGATGATCCTGCTGAAAAATATCTAACAAGATGGAGATTCCCCGAGGGTGAGTTTGAAAGTTCAGCCGTAACCATCAGAAGACTGCTGAGTCATACTGCAGGTCTTTCGTTGAGCGGATTTTATGGTGTTTCATATAATTCTCCCACCCAAAGGATTGAAGAAACTTTGAGCAATCCCATTGATGCAGATGAATCTGTCTTCATTGCTATCGAACCGGGCACAAGGTTCAAATATTCGGGAGGCGGAACAACTGTACTGCAATTAATAATTGAAGAGGTCTCGGGGCTGAAATTCTCTGAGTTTATGCAAGCAGAAGTTATAGCGCCCTTGGGAATGAAAAATACTACTTTTGATGACCCCGATATAGAATCCTATGTGGCAGTTTATGACTCAAATATGATCCAAGCTGAGCCGGTGCACTTTTCTGCTTCAGCTGCAGCAGGTTTATCCAGCACGCCCAGGGATATGTCAAAATGGTTATTGGCAACAATAAAGAATCAAAATGGTAAGATTAGCAATCCTGTATTAAGCCAAGCTACAGTGCAGGCAATGATGGTTGAAGAGCAGCTGAAAAACCATAAATCATTGATAGAAATTCTAAGTGGCGGATTTGGCCTGGGTTACAGCATTGAACCACTATCTGTTCGGGGGAACCATATTATTTCTCACAGAGGGCATAATCTACCGGGATGGAGAAGCATCATAGCGATAGATGAAAATTTTGAAACGGGACTAATTGTGATGACGAACGGAGCAAACGGGCATAAAGTTTATGCCCAGGTCTTGGATTACTACACAGATTATATTTATCGAGGTACTAATCTCATTAGTATGATGAATGTAAGGATACCCAAGCTGATACTTCCATTCATCGTCATAACATCTGGTTTTATTATCTTGCTCGCTATGACGTTTATTCTATCTGCTAAGAGAAGGAATAGTAGTTCATAGAAATAAAGTACATACAACCAGCCACTATCCACACATCCCATACAAATAAAAAGGGCGGCACCAACGGCACCGCCCTCCTCTACTTTACTTAATATTAGCTGATTAAACTTCGCGTTTCTCCAGCAGGAACTCATAGAACTTATCCATCAGCGGCATGCGCTTGCGCTTCTGGTTGTGAACCAGATAGAAGTCGCGCTCGGTATTAAACCCTGCAATATTGAGTCTAATCAGCACACCGTCGGTAACCTCCATGCGGATCACGTTCTTGGAGACAACTGCGATACCGAGATTGGCCTCGACCGCGCGCTTGATGCCCTCGGGGTTGGAGAGCTCCATGGCCACCTTGGGGCTGATGCCGTACTTCTCGCCCCACTCCTCAAGTATAGAGCGAGTACCGGAGCCCTCTTCCCGCAGAATCCAGGTCTCACTGGGATCCTTAAGCTCCTCCAGGGTGATGGACTCTTTCTGAGCCCAACGGTGCTTGGCCGAGCAGATCACAACCAGCTCATCCTTCATGTAGAGTTCAGCCTTCAGGTCGGGGTAGCCCTTGGGCTTCTCCTGGATAAAGGCAAAGTCCAGCTCGCCGGCCAGGCAGGACTCAAGCGTCTCCTGACGGTTGCGGATGGTCAGCGCCAGCTCACCCTTGGGGTAGAGATCCTTGAACTCACCCAGCAGCCTGGGCAGCACATAGTTGCCGACCGTGTTGGGCGCACCGATCACGATCTTACCGGCGTCGCCGCCGCTGAACTCGCTCATGACGCCGTTGATCTCGTCAATCAGACCCAGCAGCTTCTCTGAGTACTCATAAAAAACCTTACCAGCATCGGTCAGGGATATCTTGCGGTTGATGCGATCGAACAGTCTGACATTCAATGATTCTTCCAGATCCTTAATCTGGATGGAAACTGAAGGCTGGGAAAGGCGCATCTTTTTCGCTGTATTGGTGATGCTCAGGGTCTGAGCAGCCATATAAAAGATTTTGACCTGATGGATATTCATAAATTTTTCCCTCTTTCAAATTTATTTTAGTCTAAAAATACCATAGGATTATTATATTTGACATAAAATTAATCCCAAGTATATTAGCCGCCATCTATAGCATACCTTTCAAAACGCTATAGACCTCCTTTTTGGGGTCCACTATCCAAGATTGTGTGGACCCTTTTTTTTTTGCTAAAATAACCGCCATGAAGAAGAATGATAGTTTTAACAACCCATTTATAGCTCTTAAAAAGCTAAACGTGAAGAAAAAGGACGATTTGCCGGCCCCCAAGAGGCCAGTAAAAAAATCTCCTTCGTCTGACAGTGATCTCTTTCAGCAGGCCATGGAAGGCGTCACCCCCATAGCGGGTGACTCTATAACACCGCCGATGCCCGATGTGAAGTCAAATGTTAACCGCATACACGAAATTAACAAAGAGCGGGAGAATGATGTCGTCAGGCAGCTGCAGGCCCTGGTGGACGGCCGGGCGCGCTTCGACATCAGCGCCACCGGCGAATACATCGAAGGGCACGCCATCCCCATTGATCCGCAGACGCTGGCCAAACTAAAGCGCGGCGACTTTGCCGTCCAGAGCCACCTCGACCTGCACGGCATGACCCGCGACGCGGCCCATGAGGCCGTCGAGCGTTTCATCATCAATGCCCACGCCATGGGCCAGCGCTCGATCCTGATCATCCACGGCCGCGGCCTGACTTCAGCGGACGGTCCGGTGCTCAAAAATGCGCTGGTGGGCTGGCTGAGCCGCGGGCGCCTCTCGCACCTGGTGCTGGCCTTCTGCTCGGCCCGAGCCTGCGACGGCGGCACCGGCGCCCTGAACATCTTGCTCAAACGCCGCCCGCAGAAGAGCAAAGCCTGGAAAGGAACCTGATCCCTTGCCAGCATCCATCTGGGGCTTATTTTAATCTAAACATAGTAAAGGAGTTGACTATGGAGAGACGTAAATACACCCGGGTACCATTTGCCAAAGAGATCATCTTCAATGATCAGCATAACGAACACATGGCCCGCACGATCAACATCTCGCGTGCCGGCGTCTTCATCGAGACCGACAGCACCCTGCCCATCGGCGCCATGGTTGACCTGACCATTAATGATGATGATTTTGGTCGCATCCTGACCCTCAGCGGGCACGTCTGCCGCGTCAAGGATGGACGTGGGATGGCCATCCAGTACATCCAGCCCACCAAGCTGCTGGATAACATCATCCACGCCTAAGATCCGCTTGACACACCCGCAGATGGGCATTAGGCCTTCTGAGAGGAGGACTATGTGCCCATTCAGATAGAAGAAGTTGTCAAAGAAGAGGAAACTGCGGTCAATTTCCTGGCCCGACAGAGCGGCCTGTCCAAGCTGAAGATCAAGGACGCCATGCAGAAGGGGGCCTGCTTCATCAGTCAGGGCAGAAAGACCAGACGTCTGCGGCGCGCCAAGGCCATCCTCAAGCCCGGCCAGACTATCGCACTCTACTATGATGAAGATATCCTGGCCGCAAAAGCGCCTGAAGCCATACTGCTGCAAGATTTACAGGACTACAGCCTCTGGTACAAACCGGCCGGTGTGCTCAGCCAGGGCTCCAAGTTCGGCGACCACTGCGCCATCAGCCGTCAAGCCGAGCTGAGCTTAAAGCGGGAAGTCTTCCTGGTGCAGCGCCTGGACCGCGAGGCCAGCGGCCTGATGCTGCTGGCCCACACCAGATCAGGTGCGGCCGGGCTCTCCAAACTTTTTCAGGATCAGCAGATAGAGAAGCACTACCGGGTCAGGGTCAAAGGTGTCCCGCCGGCTGAAGGGACAATTGATGCGCCCCTGGACGGCAAAGAGGCTCACACCAGATTCAGACTCATCAGCCAGCAAGTGAGCAGCGCGACCCTGGAAGTTTCCATCAGGGGCGGCCGCCTGCACCAGATCCGGCGCCATCTGGCCTCCATCAACCACCCGGTGCTGGGCGACCCGCGCTACGGACAAAACAACAGCTGCCCGGACGGGCTGCAGCTAGTTGCCAGCGGGCTGAAGTTCAAGTGCCCCCTGAACGGGCAGCGGCGCAACTTCGCCCTCGACAACTATATCATCTAGCAGATAGCGCTCGAAAAAGCCCTGCAGGGCCGCCGGCAGTCCCACCGGATCGTGCTCCAGCAGCGGATAGTGCTGCGCGCCCTCGATCAGGTAGAGGCGTTTGGGTTCGGCGGCAGCATCATGCAGCTGCTTGGCCTGCTCAACCGGCACCCAGTCATCCTCAATACCGTGGATAATCATCACATTGCTGATTGAGGGCATCAGCGCAAGCGAATCAAACTCATCAAAACCGTAACCGGAGGTGCGTTTGTAGAACCAGTTCATCATGCTGGCCAGCGGCTCGGCCGGCAGAATCGTCGAAACTTTGATGCGATAGGCCAGCGACTCATCAAAACTGGTGAAGGTGCTCTGGGCCACCACCGCCCTATAGATGGGATTTTCGTAGGCCGCCCGGATGACGACCGCCCCGCCCATGGAGCGCCCCATGATGCCCAGGCGCTGCATATTGACCTCGGGCTGCTGCGCCAGAAATTTCAGCGCGCCGCGCACGTCGGCCTGTTCCTCAATGCCCAAGGTGGTCAGCTCGCCCTCACTCTCGCCATGGTTGCGCAGATCAAAGAGCAGCGCGCCGAAACCGGCCTTGATCAGACCTTCAGCCTGGGGCAGCAGCCAGCCGCGATGGGCCTCCAGGCCGTGCACATAGATGATGGTGGCCCCGTCCATACCTGCGGCCGGCGGAATGTACCAGCCCTTCAGGGTATAGGCATTCTCGTCATCCGAGACAAAGGAGATATCGCGATACTCAATCCCATAATCAGCCGGCGTCTTGTCATGGGTCACCCGCGGCGGATGGGCCAGATAGTCGGCATTGCTGCTGGCCAGGTAGCAGCAGCCGTTGGTAAACATAAGTATCAGCAGACAGGGAATCCAAAATTTACGCATGTGACACCTCCTCGGAACAGCATGATCTTACCCCAGACGGGTACAACGATGCAATCTTTATGATCTTTCTATTCAGCCTCGGCCGCCTGCGGCTTAATATAACCCCACTCCACCAGCCGCTGATAGGCGTGCTGGGCCATGTCGCCCTGGTTCTGAACCTTGAGGAAGCGGGTGTACTCCTGGGCCGCGGCATCCCGATGCTGCAGGCCCTCCTGGGTGTAGCCCTTATAGAAGATGGTGTTGGGATTGCCGGGCAGCAGCTCCTCATAGGCGGCAAACTCCCGGTAGGCGGCATCATACTTCTGCTGCCTGGTGAGCGCTATGCCTGAGAGGTGCAGCGCCTGAGGCTCCTGCGCATAGACGCGCCGGGCCTGAGCGGTGTAGGCGGCGGCCTCCTGATACTTCTCCTGGGCCAGCTGGCACTTGGCCATCAGCAGCAGGCCGCAATAGTCATTGGGAGCCGTCTTAAGGGCGGACCGGAAGTGGGTCTCGGCCTGCGCAAAATCACTTTTGCGCAGAGCCTGCTCGCCGCTCTGCATGGATCTGATAGCCGGCGCGATTCTGCGCAGAGAGACGGTATTGTCCATGTAGCGCTCGCGGCCCAGGTTGCGGCTACGGGCCGCGGCAAAGTCGCCGGCCGAACTCTGCTGGGCGGTATGGAGACGCTCATCGCTCATGGGATGGGTGGCAAACATGCGCTCGATGGCCGACGGGCTATGCCTGGAGCTCGCGACCAGAATCTGCATCAGCCCGGGCATGCCGTCCGGATTGTAGCCGCCTGCCACCATGTAGTCCATGCCCAGAGCATCGGCCTCGCGCTCATTGTCGCGGCTGTAGCCGGCCAGGAGCATGCCGGCGCCGATGCCGCCCAGGCCGGCGGCCAGGGGCGCCAGCTCCTCATTGTCGATGGCGATCACGGCACTCACGCCGGCCACCACCAGGGAGGTGATCAGCTGCTTGGACATGCGCTGGCCGGTGTGGCGGGCCGCAACGTGCCCGATCTCATGGCCCAGCAGGCCGGCCAGCTGGGACTCGTTCTCAATATCCAGCAGAATGCCGCGGGTCACGGCCACGCTGCCGGCCGGAAAGGTGTAGGCGTTGATGTAGTTGGCGTTGACCACCCGGAAGCTGTAGGGCATCTGCGGTCGGTGCGAAGCCCGCGCCAGAACGTTGCCGCAGGCGCTGATATAGCCATTCAGGGCCGTATCCTGCACCGCGCCGTAGTCGGCCGAAAACTGATGCGGCGAGTGCTGCCGGTCCATGGCGATCTCCTGCTGCTCGCTCATCAGCATCAACTCGCGCCGGCCGCTCACCGGATTGGTGGCGCAGCCCACCAGCACGCCGGCCGAAGCCAGAGAGCTCAGTTTGATAAACCCGCGTCTAGAAATATCAGACATAGACCCTCCACATTAATCATCAATACCATAGCGTCTGCTATTCTGATAGCATAGGAATATTGAAGGAGAAATCAACATGAAACAGATTGAACTGATCGCGGTCATCCTGACCGGCATGCTGCATATTGCGCTGGAGCTGAATTTTGGCGGCTCGAATAAGCTGGGCGGCCCCGAGACAATCTTCAACTTTATCGCGGCCCTTGGCTGGAGCGTCTACCTGGCCTGGCGCATCCGCCAGCAGCCTGGCCTGCTCAAGGAGTGGGGTTTCGGGTGCGCCCACTTCCGGCCGGCCCTCATAATCTCATCCGCCTGTGCCGTTCCGGCAACAATCATCCTCTACCTCTGCGGGCCCGGGCAGCTGACCGCAGCTTTCTGGCTGACGCTGCTGATCTACCCCGTCTGGGGCATCGTGCAGCAGTTCGCCCTGCAGGTGCTGATCACGCGCAACCTCGGCCGGCTGATTAACAGCAGAGTGCTAGTGGCTGTTGTGGCCGGCGCTCTCTTCGGCCTGGCCCACTATCCCAACTATGCGCTGATGAGCCTGACCTTGCCGGCCGGCATAATCTTCAGCCTGATCTACCAACGCCACCCCAACCTCTGGGCCATCGGCACGGTGCACGGTCTGCTGGGCACCCTGGCCTTCTACCTGGTGCTGGGCGAGGATCCCGGCGCCGCCATTCTCAAGCTTATGTTCTAGGAATACTTGACTATTTGCCGGCTCCGCTTACGTTTAGTTAGGAGGCGTACGTGGAGGAACAGAAATTCTGCCCGGTATCCGGGCTGCCCATCATCCAGAAACCGGAATGGATCGACGTGCCGCTGGCCGACGGTTACGCCGCCAGCTTCTGCTTCATCGGCCAGCATATCCTGCTCTCAATCCCCAAGGGCTACGCCACCGGCGTGGCCATGCAGAACTACTTCGCCAAGCGCAAGCAGATCATTGACCAACAGCTGGCCGAAGATGAACCCTTCTTCGAACTCAAGGACTACTCCCACATAACCCACAATCCGTCCAAGGAAGCCCGCGACGAATATGCCCGCCACATGCTGGCCCATAAACACCGCATCATCGGCTTCATCGGCTACTGCGCGCCGACCTCGATCAGGCTGAGCATCAATGTGGGGCGCTCGATCTTCAAGTCGCCCTTCCCCATGCAGGTGGTCGACTCCTACCGCGCCGCCGTACTGGAGGCCCTGGATGCGGTGCGCAGTCACAGCTTCAGCGACAGGTGCTCACGCATCATCAGCAGCCAGGACTGGGAAATCGAACTGGGCGACTTCAAGATCCGCTACGAGATCCTGCCCGGCGGCGTGCTGCACTCCATCCCCCAGGGTTATCTGAACGAAAGCTATCTGGAGCCAATCATCAGGCTGCACCAGAAACTGCTTTGCGACATGAATCTTGACGGCAAACCCCTGAGTGTCCTGGTCAACCTAGAGCACATGCCCGACACCAGCCGCCGGGCCCGCCTGGGGTATCTGGACTATCTGCGAGAGCTGTCAAGCCACCAGCCGCTGAATCACTACGTGGTCTACGGCCCCAACCGCAAGCTGCGCGCCACCATCAGCCTGCTCAACCCGATGCTGCCCTTCCACGTCAAGATCGCGCGCAACCTGGAGGAGGGCATCAGCCTGATCCACTCCTACGCCGCCGGCCCCATCAAGGAGACCATCACCCTGCAGCGCGACACCCTCAATGACTATATCGAGGAGCTCCTGAACTACATCGGCAACATCAACTGGGAGATCGAAGGCTACAATCCGCCCGCCATCGAAGAGCAGCACCCCTTCAGCCCGATCTTTGACGCCATCGCCCTGATCAAGAGCGACCTGGACGACCTGCTGGCCGAGCAGAAACAGATCCAGGAGGATCTGCGCCAGAGCCAGCAGCGCTTCAAGGTGACCTTTGAACACGCCCCCATCGGCATCACCCAGACATCCTCCAAAGGGCGCATCCTGACCGCCAACCCCGAGTTCTGCCGCATGCTGGGCTACAGCGCCGAAGAGCTGCAGCAGATGAGCTACAAAGAGATCACCCATCCCAACGACATCCAGTCGAGCATCGAGCAGATCCAGCAGCTGGAGAGGGGCCAGTTTGAAAGTTTTGTGATGGAGAAGCGCTACCTGCACAAGGACGGCCACATCGTCTGGGGCCGCATCCATGTGGCGGCCGTGCGCGATGAACAGGCCCGGTCGCGCTACAATGTGGCGATCGTGGAGGACATCACCCATCAGCGCGAGATGGCCAGCTTCATCAGGGAGCAGGAGCAGAAGTACCGCACCATCCTGGAAAACATCCACGCCGGCTACTACGAGGTCGACCTGCACGGCAGCTTCACCTTTGTCAACGAGACCATGAACCAGATCCTGGGCATCAACGATCTGAGGGGCCTGAACTACAAAGACTTCATGGAGCTGGAAAATTCCGGCCGGCTCTTCAAGATCTTCAACGAGGCCTACACCAAGGGCCTTAAGCAGCAGCGCTTCGAGTGGGAGCTGATCCGGCGTGACGGCCCCACCATCAGCGTGGAGGCCACCGTCTCCCTGATTCTGGACCCCGGCGGCAACCCCATCGGCTTCAGGGGCATCGTGCAGGACATCTCGGCGCGCAAGCTGAGCCAGATCCTGGAGCGCGAAAAGTTCAAGGCCGAGGCCAGCAGCCAGGCCAAGAGCGACTTCCTGGCCAACATCAGCCATGAGATCCGCACCCCGCTCAACGGCATCATCGGCATGACCGAACTCTCACTGGACACCGAACTCGACAGCTACCAGCGCGACCTGATCACCACCATCAGCAGCGAGGCCGAGGCCCTGATGGGACTCATCAACCAGGTGCTGGACTTCTCCAAGATCGAGGCCGGCAAGATGGAGCTGGAGGAGATCCCCTTCAACCTGCGCCACATCATCGAGGATATCGCCAACATCTGCGGCATCATGGCCACCAAGAAGAACCTGGAGTTCACCGCCTTCATCGAACCGGATGTGCCGGTCTACCTGATCGGCGACCCCAACCGCCTGCGCCAGATCCTGACCAACCTGACCGGCAACGCCCTCAAATTCACCAACAAGGGTCAGATCAACCTGCAGGTCTCGCTGCGCGAACTCGAGAATGAGCAGGCTCTGCTACTCTTCACGGTCCAAGATACGGGCATCGGCATCGAGAAGGAGAAACAGGCCGGCATCTTTGAGAGCTTCACCCAGGCCGACTCCTCAACCACCCGCAAATACGGCGGCACCGGCCTGGGCACCACCATCTCCCAGCACCTGGTGCACATGCTGGGCGGCGAGATCGGCCTGGAGAGCGAAAAGGGCAAGGGATCGACCTTCTGGTTCACGGCGCGCTTTGAAAGACGCACCGCACCCGAGAAGGAGGCGGTCTCCCTGGAGGGCACCCGCGCCCTGGTGGTGGACGACAACCCCACCAACCTGCAGATCCTCTGTGAACACCTCAAGAGCTGGAACTGCCTGCCGGTGGAGGCCGGCAGCGCCGAGGCCGGCCTCTCGGTGCTCAAGGCCGGGGTGGCCCTCAGGGAGAGCTTCGACATCATCATCTCGGACTTCTTCATGCCCGAGATGAACGGCTTTGATTTTGCCGCCCGCATCCGCGAGATCGAGTCGCTCAAAAACATCCCGATCATCATCCTGACCTCCAGCGGTTCGGTCGGCAAGGGCATCAGCTGCCGCGACCCCGGCGTGCAGGCCTGCCTGATCAAGCCGATCAGACGCAACGACCTCTATGAAACGATCACCACGGTGCTCGATCTGCAGCATGAAAAGCGCAAGAAGATGCCGGCGACGCCGAGCCAGACGGCCAGCCGCGACCAGTTCCGCCTGCTGCTGGCCGAGGACTACCCGACCAACCAGCAGGTCGCGCTGCGCCACCTCAGGAGTGCCGGCTACAAGGTTGACCTGGCCGAAAACGGTCTGCAGGCCACCATGGCCCAGCAGAAACAGCGCTACGATCTGATCCTGATGGATCTGCAGATGCCGGTCATGGACGGCTTTGAAGCCACCCAGGCCATCCGCGAATGGGAACGCCAGTACGACTACCCGCCGGTGACGATCATCGCCATGACGGCCCATGCGGTCAAAGGCTACCGCGAAGCCTGCCTCAACAAGGGCATGGACGACTACATCACCAAGCCCCTCAGGCGCAAGGAGCTGATCAAGACCATTGACAGCTGGCTGCTCAAACGCCAGGCCCAGCCGCCGGCTGAGGATAAGATCCCCAACAGCGCCCTACCCATGGACCTGGAACTGGCGCTGGACGAATTTGAGAACGACCGCGAACTGCTGATGGAGGTCATCGAGGGCTTCCTGCAGACCACTGCGGCCCAGCTTGAGAAAATCAGATCCGCCATTGCCGCCGGCGACGCCGAGACCGTGCGCAAGGAGGCCCACGCCATCAAGGGCGGGGCCGCCAACCTCTGCGCCGAGGAGCTCTCGGGCATTGCCAAGGAACTGGAGGAGTGCGGCGCCGAAAACCGGCTGGAGCCTGCCGTCCTGGAGCGCCTGGCCGACGAGCATGAACGCCTGCGAGATTACTACCAATCGATAAAAGAGGATTGATATGAAAACATTGATCGTTGACGATGAACTTGTCAGCCGCCAGAAGATGAAGAAGATCATGCAGCACTTCGGTGAATGCATCGCCGTTGAAAATGGCCCGGCGGCCGTCAGCGCCTTCAAGGAGGCCCATCACCAGCAGCAGCCCTTCAATCTGATCACCCTGGACATCTCCATGCCCGAGATGGACGGCACCGAAGTGCTGCAGCGCATCCGCAACATCGAAAAGGCCGAGATGCTCTCCGGTGACGAGGCGGTCAAGATTATCATGGTCACATCCCAGTCCGACAAGGACACGGTCATCAACTGCGTGCGCAGCGGCTGCAACAGCTACATCGCCAAACCCTTCAACCGGGAGACGGTTTCCGACAAGCTCTCCGAGATCGGCCTGCTCACCGAGCGCCCGCCCACCATCGAGGAGCAGCGCCGGGCCATGATCCAGGACCTGATCAACCGCTTCCAGTCCGGCGAGATCAGCCCGCCGTCGCTGCCCCAGATCACGGTCAAGCTGCGCGAAATGATTAAGAGCGGCACCAATCAGCAGCAGATCGCCGAGCTGATCGGCCAGGATGCGGCCATCACCTCCAAGATCATCGCCGTATCCAACACCAGCTACTACCGCGGCGTAGACAAGAACCACAGCCTGGAGCAGGCCATCGGGCGCCTGGGCCAGGACAAGACCCTCGAGATCGTCGAATTCATCTCGGCCCACTCCCTCTACACCGTCTCGCACAAGCAGTACGGCGAGATCATGCAGCAGCTCTGGCAGCACTCGCTGCGCTGCGCCTACGCCGCCCAGATCACCTGCAATGAACTGCAGCTGGAACTTGAGAGCAATGTCTTCATGATGGGGCTGCTGCACAACATCGGCAAGCTGATCCTGCTGCAGCTGGTGGCCGAGCTGGACAAGCAGCTCAAACCGGAAAATGACGACGACGGCCTGGAGCTCTTCTACGTCCTGACCAGCTACCACCGCCAGATCGGCGCCACCCTCCTGAAACGCTGGGACCTGCCCCAGATCTACTCACGCATGTGCCGCGACTACAACCGCCTCGAGGAGCTCAAGGACATTCCGGTGGAGTTCCTGGTGGTCAACTTTGCCAACCTGCTCTGCGAACTCATGGAGGGGCAGGACCAGCTTGACATTGACGACGCCATCTCAACCAGGAAGCTGCGGATCGACCCGACCACCATCGCCCGCATCCGGGCCAGCCTGGACCGCTGCATCGATGAGCTGAACAGCGTCCTCAACTGAGCAGAGGCCCTCACTGCATCTCTTCCAGCACCCGCCTCAGATTATCACGATTGAAAGCGTACTTCTGGCTGCAAAAATCGCAAACGATCTCAACAACTTCCTCATCCGCGACAATTTTATTGACCTCATCCTTGCCCAGTGAGATCACCGCCCCCCCCCCCGCGTTCAGCAGCTGACTGACCGGGCGGCATCTCAGCGTGCGCTCGCCCGGGCATCCACACCCGCATCCCCGGCCCCGGGCATGGACTGGATCATGAACCGCCGGCTGAGGCCCCCCTGCCGCTGGGCTCCACAAAGACCCCCAGACCCACCGCCGAAGGAATCTGCTCAGAATCGGTCAGGTAGAAGGCCAGGTCCTCGGCAATCTCACTGGTGAAGAGCTGCACGACCCCGCTGTAGGGCTCGCGCAGGCGCAAATCCTTGGTAACGGTCAGAAAACCGGCCTTGCCGATGGCCGCAGCCACATCCAGCTTGCCCTCGGCATTGGGCGGCAGATGAACAGCCGCCACGCCCGGATAACCGCGCACATTGCCGTAGCTGTCGGCCTCGATAAGAATCTTCTGCATGGGACCGTTACCTTCAAACTTCAGGGCCACGCGCTGATCATCATCAAGCATGCCGCCCATCAGGACTCCGCCGCTCAGGGCGCGCCCCAGGGCCGCCGAAACGGTCGGACAGGTGCCGTGCAGGCCGCAGGCATCACCCACCAGATTGGTCGTCAAACAGGCCAGCGCGCGCACGCCGCCATCCTTACTCATTACCCGTACCAGATAGTCTTTCACTTTTGTCTCCTAAATCTTGCTGGCGCGACTATAGCAGAAACTCTTTACGGGAGGAAACAAATCAGTGCCACCACGGGCGGCGACGCTGAACGACCTGCGGCAGGGCCTGCAACAGAACCCCGGGCGCAAGGGCGGGCTGCGCCTTGACACTCAGGGCTTCAAGGCGGCGTATGCGCTCCTCAATTGCCGGGTGCGTGCGCAGGATGGAGAGCTGACTGCGTTGCGGCCTGAAGATACGCATCAGCACAGAACCGGGCGGGCTGTCCAGCTTATGCAGAGCGCTGACCAGAGCCTTGGGATCGCCGGTCAGACCGGCAGCGCCCAGGTCGGCGTTGAACTCACGGGTACGCGACAGGGCCAGCTGCATCATGGAGCTCAGATAGGGGGCCCCAAGCAGCAGCAGAACCACCGACCAGGGCACAACCACATGACCGGTCAGGAGCAACGGCAGATTGATCAAGAGCAGCAGCTGGCCGAGCAGGGAGAGGGCATTGGTGACGCGGCTCAGAATATCGGCCAGCGCCATGACCCGGGTATCGCCGTAGCGGATGTGCGAGATCTCATGGGCCAGGGTGGCGGCCAGCTCGCGCGAGTTGAGGCCACGCAGCAGACCGTCGGTCACGCCGATGGCGGATGCGCCATTCCGTCCAAGGGCAAAGGCGTTCATGCTGCGGCTCGGAATATAGAAGAGGCCCGGCATAGCGCTTAAATTTGCCCGGCCGGCCAGCTCATGCACCATCCGGTAGAGCCCCGGCGCACTGCGCAGATCGAGCTCCTGCCCGCGATAGATGCGCTGCATCAGCGCAGGCGAGATGCGCGGCGTGAAGAGCATGATGCCGAAGCTCAACAGCAGAGCCCAGCCAAAACCCGCAGGACCGGCGAAGAGATAACCCAGCAAGCCCAACAGGCCGAGCATGCCGCCCAGCAGCAGCAGGGTGTGCAACAGATTGTGCAGCCTGTGAGACATGACCTCATCGCGGTCCAGCATATCGTTCATGAGTTAAATGTAGGGATGCGGACTGAAAAAGAAAAGGCGCCCGGTTGGGCGCCTTTTGCTTATGATTTTACTTCTTCTTATTTAGGTGCATTGGCCTCAGCCAACTTATCAATTATCTGCTGCGCAAAACCGGTCGACGCATCAATACTGCCGTCAACAAACTTCATGAACTCGACAATCACGGGATCTATCTCATCAGGAGCCAGCAGCAGCAAAATAACCCGCGCCAACTCGGCATTGCGGCCCATAATCTTGTCGGCCATCATATTCATCTCACCGGCCAGCTTCGCTGCGTCACCCTCCTGCGCATATTTGAAACAATTCTCAATATGCGCAGCCAATTCCCATGCGAGAGGAATATCAACACTCTCCAGACCATATTCAGCAACATCCAGCGTCGCCTTGGCAAAATCGCGCACCGGGCCTTCAGGCAGAACGCCGTCAAGAATATCCCAGGCCAAATCCCGCTGACCCTTCTCTATCTGGGAGACCAGTCCCAAAACATAGGCCAGATCAATTACGCTGTCGACGGCATCATCATCGAGAGATCCGTCTCCCGAAAGCTTGAAACCCTCAACTTTATCGATAAAATCATTAACGGCCTCACTCAGCCCACTCAGTCTTTCCGGCAACTCAAACTCACTGTCGATACCACTGCCTTCGCCAAGCTTGCGGACCAAGATTGCGGCATCAAGAGACTTTGTATCACCACCAAGCGCTACTCCACCGAGAATACTATCAAAGATCCCCTCAACCAGATCGGTCTCCTTCTCGATGCACTCATCCACGAATGCCAAAAGCTCGAGGGCCTTCTCCTGAGCCAATCCATCCGGAATGAGACCTTCCAGAATCTGGCGGGCCATTTCAACATTGGCTGAGTTGATTTCGCGCGAAGCCAGGAAACCCAACAAAATCGCACCATCACCGCTCTGGGCACTATCCAGGGCGGCATCACCCAACTCCATATCCTCAACACTGGCCGGAATATTGGACTTGGATTCCTGCGCCGCCAGCAACGCAGCCGTAGTAGCCCAATCATCTGAACTCTCGCTGCCCGAACAGCCCACCATCAAGCCCAGCAGGGCCACCATAATCACCTTAATCCCCAGGTTCCTCTTAGACATAATTTTCCTCCATAAATGAATTAAACATCCTGCCTCCCGCCGTGCGCCCATGACACAGATCAGTGGCATTTTTACACTATTTTACACTTTAGCCAACAGAGAGCTATCCTGAGACAGGCTTGACTTAAATTGACAGCGACTAGACCACCCACAATAAATAACAATCACATAGAGCTGCAAAAACAAGCTGTTATCTCTGATGCCTCCTACTTTACAACATGCAGCGCGATGACTGAGCGCCACAACAACAATGACTCAATATAAACTACACTAGCATATTTGCAATGCAGATGCCAGAAAATGAACTAAAATTCATTACAAAAATTTAAACTTTAACAAATCTTTAAACTAGGGGCGCTGAAGCGCCCCCTGAGGTCATCTATTTCTTACCGACCATCTCATTAATGATACGGCTGGCAACGTCATGCGGGATCTGACGATGCAGATCAACAAACTCCATAAACTCCTCGGTAGCAGTGATCAGCTCCTGGTTATTCGTAAAAGCACGAATAGTGCCTACCATGATGATTCTGGCCAGAGCCATATTGCGGTCACTGACTGTGCGGGCATACTCGTTGGTCAGAACAACCAGCGCTTCAACCTGCACAGAAACATCCGCCCCTGAGGGCTGAACAGCAATATCCTTAATTATTGTGCCGGCAGCAAACACATAGACAACCGTTGCAGCAGAAAACTCATTATCAACCTGACAACCGGCTCGGGCAACATCCAGCAACGCCAACGTAAGATCACGTCCCTGCTCATCACGCACGCAGAACATCAGAATATCTTCAGCCAGATCCAGATTCATATTGTTGATGTCCGTAACCATGGCCGGAATTTCAATTTCCATCCTGGCGGTAAAAGCCGCCAGATCAAAGTTCTGATCAGCTACAAAAATTTCCTTAACCGAGGTCAGCAGAGCGGCCACGCCCAGATCGTTGCCGCCAAGGTCTAGATCGGCACTGACACCGGAGAGATCATTAAAGTAAGTGGTCAAATCCGCAGCCAACTGAATTCTGTTATCAACTCCGGAGTTCACCAGCGCCATGAGTTCATCAACCAGCTGCTGTGCCTCGGGGGTCTTGGCCATGCCACTCAGAATCTGATCAGCCATATCAATCTGGGCCTGGGTAATCTTTTCAGAAAGAGCAATCGCAGCAGCCACCGCACCATCCGGTGCATCGGCAACTTCCAGGATATCACCCAACATCTCATCGCCCCAGGTCGCAAAATCAATCGTGCCCGGCTCTACACCCTTAACAGCCTTCTTACTCTCAAGAGCTGCAGCAAAGGTGCTGGCAACCGCCATATCCTTGGCACTGGCCCCGATGGCTCTATCCTGCGAAGCCAGCAGCACGGCCAAAGCCAGATCATCCGAACTTTCAGATCCGGAACAGCCGGCCAGCAGACCCAACAGAATAACCAGTACAGAAAAATGATACCTCTTAAACATAAATCCCTCCATAGTTTAACATGGGGATGAGACTAACAAGATAGCTTCGAAAAATGAATATGATTCCGGAATAAAATAAAAAAAAAGCCCTCTCCCCGATTATTATGAGGGCGCCCGTTGGGCGCCCTTACATTAACTACTCCGAAGCCTCTGCCGCACCCACAATGGCTTCAATCCATGTTTTAATATCAGGCAGCACATCCTGGATGCTTCCACCAATATCACCAAAGAAATCAAACTCCTTCAGATCATCATTGGTAAACATACTCTCAAAGAAAATCCAGGCAGTTGCCAGATCAAGGCCGTTTTCACAGAAATCCATGTAATCATCTTCAATACCTTTCACGATACCATCAACGATCACATTGGTTACCTCAGTCGGCTCTCCCAGCTTAACTGCTTTCTCTGCTCCATCAGCACCCTCGGAATCATCAGACTCTTCATCGGGCACAGTCTGGCGCGGGGCCGTATCAACACCCATATTCTGGAGAGTACCGCCAACCGTCTCAACAAGTCCAAACATTCCATCCCGCAGAGGGCCAGCAGGGAAAACCAGCTCCAGCATCAGTTCAGCAATCTCAAGGCCGGGTGAATGGCAATAGACAGCAAAGCAGTACATATGCTCAACCAGACCTCTAACATAAACCGGGTCCCAGAACACAATCGGCTCAGCCATTACATACTCAGAGCCACCGCTAAGACCACTGCCATATTCAGAAACAACCTCTACATCACTGAGAGTGACAGGCACTGTACCAATAATCGTATTAGTCTGGGGATCGCGCACATTCTTTTTGACTGTCTCGAAAAATTCTTCATAATTATTGGTTTTTCTTATCTTAAAAACAAGCTCGTCTGCTGCGACACCTGACAAAACCTGACCACCAACAGCGTCTACACAAATCGGATCAAGCTCCGCAAACATTGGAACTCGATTGAAACCATCAACAAAGATATGACGATCAGGCTGACCTTCAACCCTACGGAACACAGTCAACAGATTGCTGCTGGCACCATACTCAAACTGCAGGTGATCCTTGGAATCCAAGGTAGCATATCCCGGCATGGAGGGTACACCATTATGCTTCAGATACTCCTGGGGGGAGGCAATCATGGTTTCATAGGTAGAATGCTTCATTTCATACTGCTTAGCCATAAAGTCAAAGATTAGAACAAACTCTTCCATCCCCTTGCGGGCTCCATCAAAGTAGATCTTCTGCCCCTTGGCAGCGACGTCAAAAAGCTTATCAAGCAGAGAGTATCTATTGGGATCAATGGGCGCAAACTTGCAGATAACCTGCTTGGCAATCTTCATCTGCTCCTGGCTGCCGGCTTCCGCAGCACGGAAAAAGATTTCCACAAAACTAAAAGTCTGACTGAGAGACTCCTCATTAAGACTTGACAAGTCACCATTCATTATTTCCATGGCGGCACTAGATGCCAAGAATATCTCTGAGTCGACATCAACGCCATCGGCATAGAATGCACCGTCAAGCATCGCTTGCACAATGTCACTGTTGGCACCCTTAAATTCGTCAACCACATCCAGCGTCTGCAGCAGAACCGTCCGGGCACCGGGATCTTCAACGCCGGTCTCAAAGATTTCGCGCACAGTGGCAATATTGTGCTCGTCAAACCTTTCAATTGAACCCGGGATATCGGTAATAACGATCAGTTTGGCCAACTCATCATAGTTACCCTCTACAGCCAAGGCAACAGCGGCAGCAAAAGTCATCTCCTCTGAGGTAGCCTCCTTCGATGCCTCAACCCCGGCCGCAACCAGATAGCTCGCCATGACATCGTCATCATCCTTACTGCAGCCGCTCAACATGCCCACGGCAGCGATCATTGCCAGCAGCAAAATCGAAGACTTAAACCTTTTCATTGATGAGTCCTCCTTAAGACTTGTATTCAAAACTTTTTCTCGCCCAACAGGCGTCAATTCCTAAAAAATCCGCGAATTGGCAGCAAACATTTACCAACGGCGATTAAATAGCAATATACATGCCTAGATATATAGTGAATAAAATCATATACTAACAAGAGATCGACACGACCAGACAACTACAACGGAAATCTTTTAGACATGGGGATGGGGAAATTCTTTTCCAAAGGACAAAAAAAGGGCGCCCAATGGACGCCCCTTCACCTAATCAATAAGAAAATTATGCTCGCGTAAATGCAATTTCCAAAACCTCTGCATTGCCAGTCAAAGCATACAGAACAATCTTAACCATCTCAAGCTGGCCACCAACCACAATATCCTTCACCAGCTTCTTGAAAGACCTGGCAAAATCACCATATCTCGGACCAGCAGGATCAGTCAAAGCATCTACACAGTCTGCCAGATTCTCAGAGAACAGCTGTGCCTGCTCATGCGAAAGCTCAAGACCTGCTCCTGTAGCATTCAGTACATTCAAGGCAATGTTGTATGCCACCGGATTATCCTGCTTATTGAGAATAGGATTATCACCGTCAATCAAGAAATCTCTAGCCCACTTTACCTGATCAGCCTGAATATTTGATGCAAACTGCCTTACCAGCTCTGCTCTTCCAAGAACAACATTTACATTATCAATAGTAGAAGCTTCGGGATCAATATCCTTGTCAATTTCCAAAATCATCTTGGACAGCTCAAGTCCATCACTCACATAAGGGAATCCCTGCCAATCAATGGTAGGATCTGCTGCCATTGCCTCAAGGTTCATTTTAAGAGCAGGCTCACCACCCTCATAAGTACCACTTACAAAATCACTAATTTCAGCCATGATGGCTACATACAGTTCAAACGCTGATTCAGTAACACCATCAAAATAAATGGCATCAAGAATATCCTGAATTGAGGGGATATCTGAAGCACCAATAGTCGGCAGAACAACATCCACAAGAGTGTTAATAGCAGCAGTCAACGCATCAACTTCAGCACTAATATTCTTGGTCGCCGGAGCAGGAGCAGCAGATTCCATTAGACCGGCAACAGCAGCAGCACCACCAATCTGATTGGGCTCATAGGACTTCTGTTCAGTCTGACCAGGAACATAGGGAACATCGCCTGAATCAGAACCATTAGGACAACCACCCAAACCAAGAGCCAATACAGACATAACCATTAAAACTAATACTTTCTTAAAAATCTCCACCTTTGAAAAATTCATAATTATAATTCCTCCAAATAATTTTTATAAAACCATCATCTTCACTACCCATTTCGGGACAAACCCCAGTGAAGATGCTTACTGCCAAATCAAGTTCAATGCTTGACTATCAATCAATTACTGATCGACATTCAAATTATCGACAGGGTTCATTTATATCTTTACATATTTATGAAATTTTATTTCATTGTCAAGACATTTGTAAATATTTGTAAATAAATTATAAATTCATTTACAAACAAACCACCCTCTCATACGGCGTCCAAGAACCAAAAACAGGCCCACGCCATCAAACTAATTACAGCAGAGATGAGCAATCTACGTGCCAAAACAGCCTTACCCATGAATTCAGTCAGTTAGATATTAGCAGACGATCATCAGGAAAGAGAGAAAGGAACTATTTTACCAAAATTTACGATTATTTTTACCAGCGCCGACCTCAAAAGACACACATACTTCACCACAAAGCATGCCCCAGACTGACTGAGCCGGATTCCAAATCCAATTCTAAAACAAAATTACAATTAAAAAGCGAGCAAGCCTACACAATCAGGCCGCCAGACGACCCATGAGCATGAATATCTCGCTGAAAGCCACCTTCAGATTGAGATTCTCCTGCACCCCCCGACGCAGCCGACGAATGGCATCCGCCATCTCATCAAGCTCACTTGAGGGCAGGTGCCGCAATTCAATATCGGCGATCTCAACATTTACCAGCTTATCACCACCGGCAAAGTAGAGCAGGACATCCCGCAGCACCGATTCCACAACCGAAATCCAGAGCGGCACACTCTCCTTGTCATTGGACGTGATTGACGCGGCCAGAGCAACCGGATCTCCGCCGCGCAGAATATCAAGCACCCCCTGACGGAAACGCAAGATCTCAGCCTGATCACCTGCCGCAAGCTCGCCAATCGTCCCCGAGGTCAAACGCAGCAGCTGCGGATCCACCGAGGCGGAGTGATAACCGCCAGCCTCCAGCGGAGCAAAGCGCACCTGCTGACAACGCGAGATGATGGTCGGCAGCAGCAGATTCGGCTTATGCGACACCAGGATAAAGATGGTCGCCTCGGGCGGCTCTTCCAGCGCTTTAAGCAGCGCATTGGCACTGGACTTATTCAACCCCTCAGTCGGCTCAATCACAACCACCCGCCGGGCCGCCTCAAAAGGCTTAAGCCGGATATCAGCCAGCACGCCACGCAGCACGTCAATCTGCTTGCCGCTGGATGGCGGCTCAAAGTGGATGTAGTCAGGATGGTTGCCAGCTTCAGCCTTAACGCAGCTGCTGCAGCTGCCGCAGGGATCGCCCGGAGTACGCCGGCAGTTCAATGAACGGAAAAACTCCCGTGCAACCTTGCTCTTGCCGAGACCGGCTATGCCGGCAAACAGGAAGGCATGCGGCACGCGCTCGGCCTCGATATAACCCTTAAGAAGTTTTAACTGATCCTGATGTCCAACAATATCCATGGACACATGATATACCAACAGCTGCATGGCCACAACCGCCAAGAACGGCTCCCTGACTGCACGCGGAGCAAAACCGGATTGCATAACACAGGCCGCTTTTACGAGGCAAGCTTAAATTGAGTGCAGCTTGACTTAACTGTGTGTTTTCAGTAGGCTGGAGATGATATTCTGGAATTCACAAGGGAGGTTCAATGAGAAGTTATGCTACCGAAAACATACGGGATATAGTTCTTGTCTCTCAGTCACGCTCCGGAAAAACAACACTGGGCGAAGCCATGCTGTTCAACGCCAAAGCCACCACCAGACTGGGCAAAGTACTTGAGGGCAACTCGGTTCTTGATTTTGAACCGGAGGAGCAGAAGAGACAATCATCCATCTTCAGCGCCATCTTCAGCTACAAGTGGCAGACCTGCGGCATCAACATGGTCGACACGCCGGGTGATACAAACTTTTCATCAGAGTCCATTTTGGGACTCAAATCCGCCGAAAACGCCATCTTCGTCATCTCCGCCATTGGAGGCGTCAAGCCCCACACCGAAAACCTCTGGCAGATGGCCGGCGAAGAGGGACTAACCAGATCCGCCTTTATTAATAAGATGGATCGCGAAAACGCCAATTTCGAAAAGATCCTGGGCGACATCCAGGAGCAGTTCGGCATCCGCCCCCTGCCCCTGACCATCCCCATCGGCGCCGAAGCTGAATTCAGAGGCGTCATTGATGTGATGAACAAAAGAGCCTTCATCTTCAAAAATGATGGTTCAGGCTTATTTGAAGAGGCCTCCATCCCGGCCGAACTGAGCGATGATGCCGAAACGGCCTTCATGCAGATGGTCGAAGACCTGGCCGAAGTTGATGACGACCTGATGGAGAAGTATCTCGATGGCGGCGACCTGACCCCCGCCGAAATGGATGCCGCCCTCAAGCGCGGCCTGCGTGAAGGCAAGTTCCTGCCGGTCTTTGCCGGGTCAGCCCTATGCAATATGGGCATCCAGCCCCTGATGGACTACATCAACAACACTTTGGTCAACCCCGGCGAAAAAACGACGCTCAACCTAACCGACAAGGACGGCCACACCAAGGAGCTGCCCGTGGCGGACGACGCGGCCTTCTGCGGCTATGTCTTCAAGACCATGAGCGACCCCTACACCGGCACCCTCAGCATCATCCGCTGCCTCTCCGGCAGCCTCAAGCCGGACAGCAGCCTCTACAATCAGGGCGAAAAGGAGCGCATCGGCTCAATCCTGACCATCGAAGGCAAGAACCAGAAGCCCCTGGACCTGATCGGCCCGGGTGACATCTTTGCGGTCGCCAAACTGAAGAACACCAAGACCGGCGACACCCTGCTGGCCGAAGACATCAACTTCGGCCTGCCGGCCCCCCACTTCCCGGATCCGATCATGGACATGGCGGTCAGCCCCAAGACCAAGGCCGACGTGGACAAGATCCTGCCGGCCATCAAGAAGCTGATGGACGAGGATCCGGTCCTCAGAGGTCACCGCGACGAAGAGACAGGCGAGTTCATCCTGTCGGGTCTGGGCCAGCTGCATATCGAGATCGCAGTCGACCGCCTGAAGCGGCGCTACGGCGTCGAGGTCGACATCAAGACCCCCAAGGTACCCTACAAGGAGACCATCACCGCCAAGGCCGATGTCCAGGGCAAGCACAAGAAACAGTCCGGCGGCCACGGCCAGTACGGTGACTGCAAGGTGGTCGTCGAACCACTCAACGGCGGGCAGCACTTTGAATTCGTCGATAAAATCGTCGGTGGCTCCATCCCGCGCACCTACATTCCGGCGGTCGAGAAGGGCATTGTCGAGTCCATGAACAGCGGCCCCCTGACCGGCAGCCCGATGACCGGCATCAAGGTCACCCTCTATGACGGCTCCTACCACGATGTGGACTCCTCCGAGATGGCCTTCAAGATCGCCGGATCTTTGGCCTTTAAAAAAGCCATGGAAGCGTGTAAACCAATCCTACTGGAACCCATAATGAACCTGACTGTGACTGTACCGGAAGATTCCATGGGTGATGTGATGGGCGACCTGAACAGCCGCCGCGGCAAGATTGAAGGCATGAATGCGCGCGGCAAGTATCAGGAGCTCAAGGCCCAGGTCCCCCTGGCCGAGATTCTGACCTATGCGTCAGAACTGACATCCATCACCTCCGGACGCGGCACCTTCAACATGTCATTCTCACACATGGAGCCTGTACCATATAATATACAGGATAAAATTGTAGCGGAGGCCCAAGCAGCCAGAGATGTCAAATGACGCAACAGAGAATAAATCGATCCTGCAGCAGATCCAGGAGATGACAGTAGCCCAGCGCCTGGATCTGGCTCGCAGGGGCGGCAAGGAGGAGCGCACCATCCTGATGAGGGATGCCAACAAGATAATCCAAGTTGCCGTCATCCAATCCCCCAAGATCACCGAATCAGAAGTTCTAAGCGTTGCCGGCAACCGCCAGATCAACGAAGAGGTACTGCGAATCATCTCTGCCAAACGGGAGTGGATGAAAAACTACCAGGTCAAAGTCGCCCTGGTCAACAATCCCAAGACACCGCTGCCCACCTCGCTTAAACTGGTAAACCTGCTGGGCGTCAAGGATCTTGAACAGCTCGCCAGGAGCAAGTCGATCCCGCGCGCCATCAGCGTGGCCGCCCAGGGCAGACTGAGGGTAATGAAACGATGATAAGAGCCGGAGTACTAACCTTAAGCGACAAAGGGGCCGCTGGCCAGCGCCGCGACATCTCAGGACCATTATTAAAAGAGCTCCTGAACAGCCACGGCATTGACACCCATCTCTATGAAATTATTCCCGACGACCAGGAGACTCTGACTGAGCGACTCAGGAGCTGGTCGGCCTCAGAGGATATTGATCTGATTCTGACCACCGGCGGCACCGGCGTCTCACCGCGCGACATCACCCCCGAGGCCACCCTGTCGGTTATTGACCAGCGCATTCCCGGCATGGAGGAGGCCATGCGTTACGCCAGCCTGCGGAAAACATCGCGCGCCATGCTCTCAAGGGCCGTCTGCGGCATCCACAACCGGACACTTATCATCAACCTGCCCGGCAGCCCGGATGGTGCCCAAACAGGCATCGAAACCCTTTTGGAGGTAATCCCTCACGCTGTTGAAAAGATAAAAGGATCCATGGCTGACTGCAATTAGGTTCAGTTTTTTTAAAAAAACTAAAGTAATCCAAATGCATGTCCGATCATAAAGCTGTGAAATCAATTTGGGGAGGATATTTTGAGGCTCAGCCGAGATTCACGCTATATTGTTGATTCAAGCGATACCACCAAGGTGGTACGTTTCCACGACTTCCAGGATGTTGAACGGACCTGCCTGGTCCGCGACTACTCCCGCACCGGTGTTTCCTTCCTACTAGAAGATGGCAGTCTGCTCTTTAAGATAGGAGACATCATCTCTGATCTGAGATTCTACTCTCTTGACCAGGAAGTTCATACCGGTTCAGCCACCATCATCCACATTCAGGATGAAGAGGGCGGAGACATCTCACGCATAGGCTGCACATTCGACGACCGTCTGATGGACATCTACGCCATTCAGAAGATGGACAAGATCTGCCATCTGCAGAACGACTTCCTGGACTTCATCCAATCCATGGCCATAGAGGACAACCTGGATCCGGAATTCGTGCACCTGACATCTCACCTGCACTTCATTCTGACCGGATTCCAGGAGAAGCTGCTCCTGGAGGAGAAGGCCATCGAAAAAGAGGATGAGGCTATCCGACCGGCACTGCTGGAAACCCTGCGCACCCTGAGCTATGATGCCCTCAATGAGGAGCTCAACAGCTACTACGACCACTTCTCGCGCATCATCAGACGCTTCACCGACTCCAAGCAGCACTTTATCCACCGGGAGTTCTTCCAGAAACGCCTGAAGTCACTCTACTTAAAGTCGAAGCTCTACGACCGGGCCTACAGCAAGCCGCTGGGCTACGCCGGCGACTTCGAGATGATGAATATCATCTACCGCAACGAATTTGAGGGAGACGACCTCTTCGCCCAGGTCCTGAACAAGATCGACTGCGAAGGCCCCGCATCCAAGGCGGTCAGAAACCGCCGCGAATACCTGCAGTCCAAAGTCAACGGCGCCATTGCCCCCATCGGCAACGGTGAGGTCGCCAAGATCGTCAGCATCGCCTGCGGCCCCTGCCTGGAGATGTTCGACATGCTCAACAGCCTGGAGGGCCGCGAGCTGCCGGTCAAAGTCAACGTCGTCGCCATGGACCAGGACAAGCTGGCCCTTGAGAACGCCAAGTCACGCCTGACGCCGCTGGTTGAAAACCGCGCCGACATCGACATCAACTTTGTTGAAGACAACATCAAGCGTCTGATCGTCGGCAAGGACAAGGAGAAATCCGAGTACGGCAACGCCAATCTGGTCTACACCGCCGGCCTGTTCGACTACTTATCATTCAGAGCCGCCAACCGACTGATTCACAAGCTCTACTCATTCCTCAAGCCAGGCGCCACTCTGGTGATCGGCAACTTCGGCATCTACAACCCGCAGCGCTTCATCATGGAGTACGGTTCCGAATGGTTCCTGATCCACCGCAGCGAGGAGGAGTTCAAGGAGCTGGCCGCCGGCCTGCCAGAGGACACCAAGATCACCATTGAGAAAGAACCCGAAGGGGTCAACCTCTTCCTCAATATTCGCAAACCGGGCTAGAACACAAGGGCACCCAACCGGGTGCCCTTTTTATATCTCTTCAGCAAACAGCTCTTCAAACTGGAGCATATCCGGCAGGTCCGCCAACGAATCCAGTCCGAAAACTTCGAGGAAACGCTCGGTGGTGTAGTAGCGCAGGGGCTTGCCGGCCTTGATGTCAATCAGCTGCTGCTTCAGCAGACTCTTCAATGATGAAGATGAATCCACGCCCCTGATATTGTCGACAACCTGTTTTGTACAGGGCCCCTTGTAGGCCACTACCGCCAGAACCTCCATGGCCGCATTCGATAGACGGGTCGGCGCCTTGAGGCTCTTAACAAAATAGCTGTACTCCTCAAGGGTCACAAACATATAGCCGCCGGCAGCCTGTTCTATGCGGAAGGAACGACCATGCTTTTGATAGATCCCGTTCAGCTCGGCCACCAGATCATCAATCTCCTGCAGATTCACATCCGGAATAATACGCAGAATATCAACCACAGGCAGGGCGCCCTCGGTTGAGAAAATCAAAGATTCCAAAACCTCTCGTTTATTCATGCTCGCGACTCCTGATCACAATCGGTTCAAAAAGACCCTTCTGGGAAAGCTTGGCAATGGAGGCCTTGGAGAGCTCCAGCGCCGCCAGAAATGCAGCAATTATCTCAGGCCGCGTCTCTCCCTGCGAAGCCTCTCTGACCGTCACCGTGCCCTTGCGCCGCAGGATGTCATGAATTCGCGACATCACCTCACGGATACTAAGACGCGACTTGACCTTCTTGATCACGATGTGGCGCGTGCGCGCCTTGATTGCATCGATGGACTGCAGCAGCGATGCCAGCGTCGTCCTGGCCACCCCGGGCTCGATCTCGGTGCCGCCGCGCGGAAACTTATCACGGAAAAGCTGCGGCCGGGACGCCAGATCCAATGAAGCCTCTTTGATGGCGCGGTAGGCGATCAGCATCTCCTGCAGGTCGCGCACCGGGTCAAGCTCATCCTCGTCCTCGTCCACCCGATCCTGAGGCAGCAGCACACAGGACTTGACCCAGACCAGGTAGGATGACATCTCCAGGAACTCGCCGGCCAGCGAGATGTCAAGCTGCTGGGCCTGGTTAACATAGTCCAGATACTGGTCGATGATCGGGCAGACCTCAAGCTCCTCCAGGGTAAATCTGTTCTTATCAATCAGATAGAGCAGCAGGTCCAGGGGACCCTCAAATTTGGACAGCTGCAGAATAAAATTTTCCAAGCCCCCCCCAGCATCCGCCCCTAGATTTTACAGTCCAGGTTCATGACGCGGCGCACCTGCTGCATGGTCCCGTCAGACACCTCACGGGCACGGGCCTCGCCGGCTTCCAGAATCTCATGCACCAGCTCATCCTTCGCCCTATAGAAGGCGATCTTCTCCCAGATCGGCGCAAACTCAGCCTCAAGATTGGCGATCAGCTTACGCTTACAGTCGACGCAACCCAGAGATGCATTACGGCAGCCCTCCTGGATCTCGCAGCGCGACTCCTCATCGGTGAAGTACTCATGGAAGGGATAGAGATTGCAATCATTGGGCTCACCCGCATCGCTCTTGCGCATGCGCTTGGCGTCGGTCAACATCTGCATGACCTTCTGCTTCAGGCTCTCCGCCGTCTCATCAATGAAGATGGCGTTGTTGTAGGATTTTGACATCTTGCGGCCGTCCAGGCCGGGCACGCGGGCGGCTTCGGTCAGAATTGACTTGGGCTCCACCAGAATCTGCTCGGGCTCAACCGCATCACTGCCGCCGCCATAGATGTAGTTGAAGCGGCGCACGATCTCACGGGTCAGCTCCACATGGGGCAGCTGATCCTCGCCGATCGGCACACAGTCGGCGCCGTAGATGACGATGTCGGCAGCCTGCAGCACCGGATAGCCCAAAAAGCCCAGGTTGCTGAGATCCTTATCTTTAATCTCGTTGCGCATCTCCTTGTAGGTTGGATTGCGCTCCAGCCAGGCAACCGGTGTAATCATGGAGAGCAACAGATAGAACTCGGCATGGGTTTTAATGTCTGACTGGCGGAAAAGGACCGCTTTTTCAGGATCGATGCCGATGCTGAGCCAGTTAATGATCATATCACGGGTACTTTCCTTGATCTTGGACGGATCACGATAGTCACTGGTCAGGGCATGCCAGTCCGCCACAAAGAAGAAGCTGTCATATTCATGCTGCAGCTGGGCCCAGTTCTTAAGAACGCCCAGATAGTGCCCAAGGTGCAGGGCACCGGTCGGTCTCATGCCAGATACAATTCTTTTCTTTTTTTCCACAGTTCACCTCTAAAGACTAAATAAGAAATTACCAATTAACCTAACTATGGGCACAATTACCACTTTGGTGGCGCCCAGGAAAACCAATCCCAGCACAATTATAAAGCCATACTGTTCCACCTTGTCCCACTCATTGGCCTTATCCGGCGGCAGCAGACCGGCAACAACCCGGCCTCCGTCCAGCGGCGGGATCGGAATAAGATTGAAGACGGCCAGTCCGACATTTATCCAGACGGCGACCTCCAGCATGAAACGCAAAGGATAGAGAGCCTCACTGGAGACCAGGTAACCGCCGGCAAATTTGTAAATCAACGCAAAAACAACCGCCAGACTCAGGTTGGAAGCCGGCCCAGCCAGGGCCACCCACATCATATCGCGGCGCGGATGCTTGAAATAACGCGGATCAACCGGCACCGGTTTGGCCCAGCCGATCATGCGTGTCACAAAAAGCACCAGCAACCCGACGGGATCGATGTGCTTGATGGGATTCAGGGTAAGACGCCCGGCCAACTTGGCGGTCGGGTCACCAAATTTATACGCTGCCAGGCCATGGCAGGCCTCATGCACGGTGATCGAAAACATAATCGGCACAAACAGTAAAATTGTATCGGCTATTATATTACTCATGGGCAGGGGTTATACCCCATGCCCATGTGGCTGTCAAAAGGATAGCCTTGATTTAAAACCCGGCCGATGCTAGCCCCCAGACATGGATTATCTTATCAGATGGCCCCAGCTGACTGAGGGCCGAATCATCAAGCGCTACAAACGCTTCCTGGCCGATATAGAGCTGGCCGACGGCCAAATCGTCACGGCCCACTGCCCCAACTCCGGCCGCATGACCGGCTGCTGGGAGGCGGGTTGCCCGGTCTGGCTCTCGGAGTCGGATAACCCCAAGCGCAAACTGCGCTATACGCTGGAGATGACCCAGATGCCGGAGTCAAGAATCGTGGTCAACACCCTGATGGCCAACCACGTGGCCAGAGCCGCCATTGAGGCCGGGCAGATCAGGGAGCTTGGCAGCTATGACAAGATCCGCAGCGAAGTTAAGTACGGCCAGAACTCGCGCATCGACCTGCTGCTGGGTGAAGATTGCTATGTGGAGGTCAAGAGCTGCACCCTGGTCGAAGGGGGCATGGGGCTCTTCCCGGATGCCCCCAGCGAGCGCGGCCGCAAACATCTGACCGAACTGATCAATGAGGTCAAGGCCGGCAACCGGGCTGTGATGCTCTTTTTGATCCAGCGCATGGACGCCAGCAGTTTCCGCGCCGCCGCCATGATCGACCCGGCCTACGCCGAAGGCTTAAACGAGGCCCACGCCGCCGGCGTCGAGGTCCTGGCCTACGACACAATCATTGACCTCAACGGAATAGCCCTTAACAAGCAAATTCCCGTTATTATATAAAGGTTATATCCAATCTAAGGAGGCCCCCATGGAACCCAATATCGGAACCTGCGACCGCATCGCACGTCTCATAATCCCGCTGGCAATCATCTATCTCATAAGAGGCGGCGGCATCTTCGCCAAACTGCTGCTGGTGCTCTGCGGCATGCTGATCTCCAGCGCCATCAGCGGCTACTGCTTCGCCTACAGGCCCCTGGGCATCGACACAAGCAAGAGCTGCTGCTGCAAATAGGTGATCTTTCGGTTTAATGGCTGATTAATTTAGGATATAGACCAGCCATGATCAGGATCAATAAATTTGTAGCCAGCTGCGGAGAAGTTTCCCGGCGCAAGGCTGACGAGCTCATCATGGCTGGCCGCGTCCAGCTCAACGGTGAAGTGGCCGGCATCGGTGACCAGGTTGATCCCCAAACAGACCGGGTCACCCTGGACGGCAAGGAGCTGGGCAGCCAGGAGCACATCTACCTGGCCATGTACAAGCCTGAAAATGTGCTGACCACCATGCATGACCCCCAGGGGCGCAGATGCGTACGCGACCTGATCCCCAAACAGTATCTGGGCGTTGTTCCATCCGGGCGCCTCGACTATGACGCCAGCGGCCTGCTGCTGCTGACCAATGACGGCGACCTCTCCAACTATATCCACCACCCCAGCCACAGCATGCCCAAAACCTACATCATCCGGGTCACTCCCCAGGCCGATCCCGCACAAATTCAGCAGATGGAACAGGGAGTTATGCTGGACGGGCGCCAAACCAGGCCGGCCAAGGTCAAGCTTCTGCGCCACCAAGGCAACAGCTCCACATTGAAAGTCACGCTAAAACAGGGACTTAAAAACCAGCTCAAACGCATGGGCACCGCCGTGGGCCTCAAAGTCACGGCGATCAAGCGCATCTCCATCGGCCCGATCAATCTGGACGACATGCAGCCCGGCGAAACCCGACTTTTAAAAAATTCCGAACTAAAATCGATATATAAGATGATCAATCCGCAGAAAAAACCTTGACTTGGTATTCATTGTACTTATATCTTAAACTATTATTAGCCAGGAGGAAAAAATGAATAAGTCCGAATTGATAGAAGAACTCTCAATGCGCATGGCCCTGCATCCCAAAAAAGCCGAAGCCGTTGTCAATACAATACTCAACTCCATGATCGACGCTATGAAAGAGAATCGCCGCGTAGAGATTCGTGGATTCGGCAGTTTTGTAATGCGTGATTACAAGCCCTACACCGGCCGCAACCCCAAGAGCGGTGAAAAAATCCAGGTCGAGTCAAAACGCCTGCCTTTTTTCAAGACCGGCAAGGATATGCGTGACCGCGTAAACTCCGAATAATTATTTAAAAATCAACAAAAAGCGAGCGTCTAAATATTGACGCTCGTTTTTTATTGTGCTAGCCTCTCTTTGATGAATGGCTACAATACACTGATAGTTGACAATGACGCCCAGACCCGGGAACACCTCTCCGATATCCTAAGCAGCCGCACCCTTAAAGTTGAAGGAGCCTCAAACAGTCAGGATCCGCGACTGGCCGAGAAAAACTTCCAGCTGGCCCTGATCAACTTTGATGAAGCCCACGCCCTGCAGTCTTTCAAGATCCTGAGAGATTCCGGCTGCCTGATTATCATCTACGCCGACAAGAGCTCTGTCCAGGTGGCCGTGGATGCCATGAAGATGGGCGCCTTTGACTATATCGAGAAGCCCTTCACCCCCGAGACAATCACCGCGGCGGCCAATGAAGCCATCGAATACCTGAATGTGCAGACCTCCCGCGACGAGCAAAAAGAGGAGCTCAAGCAGCTCTACACATTTGATAATATTGTCGGGTCCTCATCCAAAATGAAGAGGGTCTTCGACCTGATCAGCCGCGTGGCATCTTCCGACTCCACCATCCTGATCCTGGGCGAAAGCGGCACCGGCAAAGAGCTGGTGGCCCGCGCCACCCACTTCAACTCCGGCCGCGCCGACGGGCCGTTCGTACCGGTCAACTGCGGCGCCATCCCCGAAGAGCTGCTGGAGAGCGAACTTTTCGGCCACGAAAAAGGGGCCTTCACCGGCGCCTTCCGCACCCGCATCGGCCGTTTCGAACTGGCCGGCGGCGGCAGCATCTTTCTGGACGAGATCGGCGAGATGAGCCCGACCCTGCAGGTCAAGCTGCTGCGCGTCATCCAGGAGAAGGAGTTTGAGCGCGTGGGCGGCGTCAGTTCCATCAAGGCCGACGTGCGCATCATCGCCGCCACCAACAAGAATCTGGAGGAGGAGGTGGCGGCCGGCCGCTTCCGCGAAGATCTCTACTACCGCCTCAACGTTATCCCGATAGACCTGCCCCCCCTCCGGGAGCGCACCGGCGATGTAACCCTGCTGGCCCAGCACTTTCTGCAGAGCCGCAGCGGCTCCATCACAGACTTCAGCGAGCAGTGCCTGGGCGCGCTCAACAGCTACCAGTGGCCCGGCAACGTCCGCGAGCTCGAAAATCTGATCGAGCGGCTGAGCGTCCTGTGTGACGGCCCAGTCGTTGAACTCAGGGACCTGCCCGACAAGATATCCTGCCACACCTACGAAGCCCCTTCTGCGGTACCGCGTCTGGAACTGCCCGATGACGGCATCGACCTCTCCATCGCTGTCAGTGAATTTGAACGCGACATCATTGTCCAGGCCCTCAACAAGACCAACTGGGTCAAGAACCGCGCCGCCCAGCTGCTCAAGGTCAACCGCACCACCCTGGTAGAGAAGATCAAGAAACAGAACCTGCAGAAACCAGAGGCCACCGTCAACTGATTGCTATCCTTCAGCCTCTCCCCTATCTTAGATGGCATGGATGTTGTATTCTCTGCCTGAGAGATCATTATGAAGAGAGTTAAGGACACCATCAGATTGCATACAGCTCTGGCCGCCGGGATCGCGCTGCTCCTGCTCTGCCCCGCGTTTACGGCCCGGGCCGAGAGCATCCGCGTGGGCGGATCAGACAACAAGGTGCGGGTAGTTTTCCAGCTGCCCTACAATATCACGCCACAGGAAACCAAACAGAATAACAACCTGATCGTCAAATTTTCCAACAAGGTCGGCCAGCCGATCCGCATCGATGACTTCTTCCTGATCAACAACATCGATTATGACGGCCAGACAGCCCGCATCATGCTCAATGATGAGTTCACCTACGAATCCTTTCTGCTCAAGAAGCCGTCCCGCTGGGTGATCGACATCACGGGCACGCGTCCCAGGGCCCTGCCCTGCCCCATCGAAAGCATTGAGGCCCAGACCAAGACCGGCGGCGTCTCCGTCACAATCCAGCTGGCCGATGATGCCTTTCCGCGCATCCGCCAATACAACAATATGATCTACCTGATCTTTGACGGCGACTTCGACTGCAACCGGGCCCTGAATCGGCTGCACACAATCCCCAACCTGGAGTTCGCCGGCACCTTCGGCATGCAGAACAGGGGCACCACCTTTGTCTTCAGCGCCACCAAGGACGCCGCCATTGAGGTCACACCGCTCAGACTCAGCAGCCGGATCGTGCTCGACATCCTGGCCATGCGCGAAATGCAGCCCGACGAGCGCTACATCATGGCGCTCAAAGCCTTCAGCGGCGGCGACACGGCCGCCTGCATCGACATCCTCGAGCCGCACAAACTGCTGCTCTACCCCCGCGAGCAGGCCCTGCTCGGCCGGGCCTACTGGGACACGGCCTATCCCCAGGGATCTCCCGAACTGCTGGAGGAGGCCATCGAGCTGATGACCGACGGCATCAACAACATGGCCCCCGATCCGACCCGCGACCAGCAGATGCTGATCCTGACAAAGATGCTGATGCTGGCCGAAAGGCCCAACAACATGCGCAAGTATGTCCGTTACCTCAAGGATTCGCCCGAAGACAAAGTTGCCATTGAGGGCCACGTCCTCGAGATTGCCATGCTCAACCTGCAGGAGAAGTTTGACGATGCCTTTGTCGGCAACCAGCGCATGCTCAAGGCATTTGAACGCGTCCCCGAAGAGCTCGAGGCTCAATACCTCGGCATCCTGGGCGACACCTACATGGGACTGAATGCCTACGACAAGGCCATGCAGCGCTACCGCAGCGCCATGCAGGCCGATCCAGAGATCTTCATCCACGACCCGACCCTCTATGGGCGCATGGCCGAGGCCGCCTTCAAGATGGAGGACTTCCAGACCGCCCACGATCTCTACATCAAGGCCATCAACCTCGGCCATCCGGGCAAGCGGGACCGCTACCTGGTGCGCCTGGGCGACACCCTGCACAACCTCGGCGACTCCAAACGCGCCCTGCACATCTTCGCCGAAGTGGAAAATATCTCGCCGCGCTCCGACAGCAACGTAATTGCCAAACTGCGGACGGCCAACATCCTCACGGAGCAGGATCTGGCGCAAAATGATGTCCTCTCGGACAGCACCTTCTATCAGGTCCTGGACATCTACGAGACCATCGAAATTCCCAGCGAGGAGCAGGAGAGCCCGCTGGAGGCCATCGTCAAGGTGCGCATCGCTCAGACCTACGCCCGCCACCACGACTGGAACGACTCCTTCGCCGCCTACTACAAGGCCTGGATCGACACCAAAAAGAACTCCCCGGTCCACAACTACGCCATGGCCGAGGCCCAGACCAGCATGCTCGAACGCATTGAAGTCCTCTTTGAGAAGCAGGATTACGAACAGATCCACGAACTCTACCGCCTCTATCAGGACAGCTTCCTCTCCGACATCAAGGATTACAGAATCATCTACTTCATCGGCCTCTCCATGTTTGAGCAAAACAATCTTGAACCGGCCAAGGAGCTGCTCAGCAACTACGTGGCCAATGACAGCACCTACCGCGAAAAAGCCCTCTGGCTGCTCTTTAAAATTGACTTCGAAGCCAGCGATCTGGCCGGCGCCCTCAGATGGAACACACTCTATCTGGCGGATTATCCCGCAGGGGAGTGGATCAATGCGGTCAAGAACGCCCGCGGCGATCTGCTCTACCGCCTCGGCCAGCTTGATGAGGCCGCCAAGTTCCTGCAGCCGCTCTCACGCAGCCGCGATGAGCAGGGCCTCAACAACCTCTCCAAACTGGCCGACATCTACCGCCGCACCGGAGAGGCCGGGCTGGAGGCCGCCACCCTGGACCGCATCATCAGCCTCAAGTCGAGCCTGCAGTCCCCGATCATTGAGAAGAGCCTCTACCTGAGGGCCGGCCAGCTTAAAGAGGCCGGCAACCTGAACCGGGCCCGCGAACTCTACAACAGCCTGATCGAGGAGTATCCCCAGTCAAGCTATAAGTGGTGGGCCATCTACGAACTGGCGGGCCTCGAAAGCGCCAGCCAGAACTACCAGGATGCCGCTGCGCTCCTGAACCAGGTCATCCAGAACAGCACCAACGAGACCCTGTTGAGTGCCGCCAGATTTGCCCTCAACAACATTGCCCTGCAGGGCCAGGTTGAGGCATACAACCAGAAAAAAAGCAGGTTTGAGGGAGAGTAACAATGTCCATTGCCATCCTGGACCCGGATAATGAAACCGTTAACATCTTGAGCGAACTGATTGCCGACATGGGGCGCACCCCGGCCCCGTTCAGCGACAAAGACCGCTTTCTGGATGCCATCAACCCCAAGAACCACAGCGTGGCCATCATCGCCGAAGACTTCTTCGATGTCCTCGAGGGCACCAAGCAGGTCTACCCTGAGATTGAGACCATCGCCATCGGGCACGCCTCCGACAGCGCCCGTTTCATCAAAGTCGGGGCCGCCCACTATCTCAAGAAGCCCTTCAGGGCCGAGGATATCCGCGATGCCATCAGCACCCTGGACAGAAAGAGCGCGCCCAAGAGGGACGACAAGGCCTTCATTGCCCACGACCCGACCATGCAGCACATCATCCGCATCCTGGACAAGGTTGCTCCAACCCAGGCCCCGGTGCTGATCCAGGGAGAGTCCGGCACCGGCAAGGAGGTCATCGCGCGCTACATCCACAACCAGAGCAAGCGCAGCAGTGCGCCCTATGTGGGCATCAACCTGGCCGCCATCCCCGACACCCTGCTGGAAAGCGAGCTCTTCGGTTACGAGAAGGGAGCCTTCACCGGCGCCTACGCCCAGCGCGTCGGCAAATTCGAGCAGGCCGACGGCGGCACCATCCTGCTGGACGAGATCACCGAGATCAGCATGGGCCTGCAGGCCAAGCTACTGCGCGTGCTGCAGGAGAAGCAGGTCGACCGCGTCGGCGCCAAGGCGCCCACCAATGTGGACTTCCGCGTCATCGCCACCACCAACCGCGACATCGAGAGCGAGATCCAGGCCGGCAACTTCAGAAACGACCTCTACTTCCGCCTCAATGTCATCCCCATCAAGGTGCCGCCCCTCAGGGAGCGCAAGAACGACATCCTCCCCCTGGCCGAGCACTTCATCGCTAAAATTTCCAGACGGGAAGATCTGCCGCCCAAAGAGCTCTCCGGCGCGGCAAAAGATGCCCTCTTGAGCTACGCCTGGCCCGGCAACGTACGTGAACTGGAAAATGTGATGGAACGCGCCATCATCCTCTGCGATGGTCAAACAATTGACGTCGACAACATCATGCTCAGCGGCCAGACCAGTCCGGCAAACACCGATTCCGCCCCCGGCACAACCATCCATGAGATGGAGCGCCGCCTGATCATATCTACCCTTGGCGATGTTGACGGCAACCGCACCAGGGCCGCCGAACTGCTCGGCATCAGCATCCGCACCCTGCGCAACAAACTTAATGAATACAAGCAGAATGGTCAATTTTCCGACACCTGATCTCGCTTGAAAGCATGAGGATGAACCTCTTACCAAAAGTTCATCCTCAAACGCCCCGCCAATCACCATTCAATCTTTCAATAAAAAATCAATAAATTAGGATATTTAACCTCAAGAAGGCCCATTGGGCCCCAAGCATACCCCAGCATTGGTATAACCTTTGCTTTAATGCCCCCAGGAGGAGTGGCATGGCCGGAATATTTGACAAGATAAACAGCCTCAAGGAAGTGATGGACTACCGCCTGACCAGGCAGGGAGTCATCTCCAGCAACGTTGCCAATGTGGACACCCCGGGCTACAAGGCCCAGGACATCAGCTTTGAGCAGGAGTTCGAAAGCCGCCTGCAGCTGAGCACCACCAACCCGGCGCACAAGCACTCCAGCCGCGCCGCAATCAAGGCCTATGAAAGCTTCAGCGACCCCCACGGCCGCATCGGCAACGACGGCAACACCGTTGATATCGACCGTGAAATGATGAAACTGGCCCAGAACCAGCTGCTCTACAATGCAGCCTCCCAGGATCTCGCCAATAAAATTAAAGGCCTCAAAGAGGCCATTCGAGGTATCGCCTAATGGATCTCTTTACCGCAATGGATATTTCCGCCAGCGGCCTGCGGGCCCAGCGCACCAGGCTTAACTCCATCTCATCCAACATCGCCAATGCCCAGACGACCCGCACCGAAGAGGGCGGCCCCTACAAGCGTCAGGATGTCGTCTTCACCACCAACCGTTTTGACGAGGTGCTGGCCGGCGTCGAGGCATCCGAAGTCATCGAGGATGATCAGCAACCCCAGATGATCTACAATCCCAGCCACCCCGATGCCAATGAGGACGGCATGGTGGCCATGCCCAACGTCAACATGATGGAGGAGATGGTCAACATGATGAGCGCCAACCGCGCCTTCGAAGCCAACACCACGGCCATCAAAGCCCAGAAAGACATGGCCATGCGGGCCCTGTCCATAGGGAGTAACTAATGAAGATAACATCAACTCTCGACACATCCATTCCTAGCATCGCGCAGCAGAACCAGCAGAAAAGCACCGACACCAGCTTTGCCGACACCCTGAACGACGCCCTCCGCGCGACCAATCAGGCCTCTCAGGCCTCCCATAAGGCCTCCATGGAGCTGGCCACCGGCCAGTCGACCAACATCCATGAGGCCATGGTCACCATGCAGAAATCAAGCGTCTCGGTCCAGTTCATGGTCAAGGCCACCAACAAAATTCTAGAAGGCTATAAGGAACTGATGAGAATCGCATGACACCGCAAGAATTCATCACCCAGATTCAGGAGAAATTCAAAGCTCTCGACACCAGCCGCAAGGTCGGCCTGGTGGCCATGGTGGCCCTCGCAATCGCCGCCATGACCGTCAGCATGATGTGGGCCATGGCCCCCACCTATCAGTACCTCTTCACCAACCTGGATGAAACCGATGCCTCCCTGATCCTGCAGAACCTGAAGGAAAACCGCATCCCCTACAAACTGGTCAAGGGCGGCACCGCCATCCAGATTCCCGAAAAGCAGGTCTATGAAACCCGTCTGCAGCTGGCTGCCCAGGGCCTGCCCAAGGGCGGCACCGGCGACGGATTCTCAATCTTTGATGAGACCGGTTTCTCCACCTCTGAATTTGTCCAGAAGATCAACTATCAGCGCGCCCTGCAGAATGAGCTGGCCAAGACCATCTCATCCATGGACGAGATAGATTATGCCCGCGTGCACATCGTGCTGCCCAAGGAGAGCGTCTTCATCGAAGATGAGCAGCCGGCCAAGGCCTCCATCGTGCTCCAGCCCCGCGCCGGCAAACGGCTGAACGCCAACCAGGTCCAGGGCATCGTCTTCCTGGTGGCCAAAAGCGTGCGCGGCCTTGATCAGCAGAACATCTCCATCGTCGACGTCCGCGGCCGCGTGCTCTACGAGGGCCAGGACGAGGAGTCCGCCGCCGCCTTCGCCAGCAACCGCCTCGAGATCAAGAGCACCACCGAGAGCATGCTCGAGCGGCGGGCCCAGGAGATTCTGGAGAAGATCGTCGGCCCCGGCGGCGCAATCGTCAAGGTCAGCGCCACCGTCAACATGGACATGATCAAGAGCGTGCGCGATGAGTACGACCCCGAACTGCAGGTGGTCAGAAGCGAGGAGCTCAACAGCAAGTTTGCCGGCAGTGACGGCAACGTAGGCGGCATTCCCGGCACCCAGTCCAATCTGCCGACCGGCCGCGGCGGCGCCATGAACATTCCGGACAGTGCCGACAGCGGCAGCTCCAACATCATCCGCAACTATGAGATCAGCCGCAATCAGACCGAGATCATCCAGTCCCCGGGTGAAATATCACGCCTGACCATCTCGGTTGTGGTCGACGGCACCTACACCAAGGACGAGGACGGCAAGTCCGTCTTCCAGCCCCGCAGCGACGCCGAACTGCGAACCATCGAAGAGGCCGTCAAGAACGCCGTGGGTTACAGCGCCGACCGCGAAGACCTGATCTCGGTCTCCTCCATGCCCTTCGCCCAGGGAGATATGCAGATGGCCTCAGCCTCCATCAAAACCAGGCTGCAGGACAGCCTGATGGACTCCGTGCGCTACATACCAGCGGCCATCATCATCCTGATAGTGCTGCTCTTCATCGTGCGCCCGATCATGAAGTGGTTCACGGTCAGCGCCAAGCCCGAAGAGAAGCCCTCCCCCGAGCAGGCCGAAGCTCAGCTTACCGCGGCCGAGGAGGAGCGCGCGCGCAAGGAGCTGGAGCGCGAGACCAACAAGGTCAAGGCCCTCTCCATGACCGAAGATATGCGTGAAGTGATCCAAAATGAGCGTGAAGTTATCGAAATAATAAAAGACAATGATTCCGCGAGCGCAACTGCCGTCATTAAGGCATGGCTACAGGAGAACGGCTGATGCCAAAAGATGAACTATACGGAGCCAAAAAGGCAGCCATCCTTCTGATGGCTATGGGAGATTCCTTTGCCAAGGACATCCTCAAGGGATTAAACAGTTACGAAATCAGACAGCTCGGCAAAGAGATGGCCAATCTGGAAGACATCACCATTCCGGTACACACGGTCCAGAGCGTCATGCAGGAGTTCCAAGATGTCAGCCAAAAGGTCAGCGGCGTCACCGGCAAGGGCATGGACTTCCTTGAGACGGCCCTGGTCGAGGCCCTGGGCGAAGATCGCGCCAAGCCGATCATCGACTCCATCAACCAGGCCACCGACCGCACCGCCTTCTCATCCCTGCGTCACGTGGATGCGGCCCTGCTGGTGGACTATCTCAAGGGCGAGCACCCCCAGACAATCGCCCTGGTCCTGGCCCACCTCGACTACGGCCAGGTGGCCCAGATCATCCGCAATCTGCCCGAGAAGCTGCAGCCCGAAGTGATCTTCCGCATGTCGAATCTGGGCATGATCCCTTCAGGAGTCATCGAAGATGTCGACAGTGTATTAAAGAAGGAGATCGAGGCCATGGGTACCATGGAGAGCAAGAAGCTCGGCGGTGTCGAAGCCGTGGCCGAGGTCATGAACTCGCTGGACAACACCACCGAGAACAATGTCTTCGCCGCCCTGGAAGAGATCGACGCCGAGCTGGTCGAAAAGATCAGACAGAAGATGTTCGTCTTCGAGGACATCATCAATATCGACAACCGCGGCATCCAGGCCATCCTCAAGGAGATCACCAATGAGGATCTCTCGCTGGCCCTCAAGACCGCCAGCGAACCCATGAAGGATAAGATGCTCAGCAACATGTCGTCGCGCGCATCCGAAATGCTGGTGGACGACATGGAGGCCATGGGACCGGTCAAGCTCTCCGACGTCGAATCGGCCCAGCAGAACATTGTACGCGTGGTGCGCAAGCTTGAGTCCGCCGGCAAGATCGTGATCGGCGGCAAGGGAGGCGAGGATGTCCTCGTCTAAGATCATCAAGGGTGAGCACTTCTCAAAGACAGAGCACCAGCTCTTCACCCTCAAGAACATGAATGCCGAGACCCCTGACCATGAGAACATAGCACGTCAGGAGGCCGAAGCCATCCTGCGCAAGGCCCGCCAGGAGAAGGAATCCATCGAGATGGAGGCCTACAACCGCGGCCTGGAACAGGGCCAGGAGCAGGGTCAGAAGATCGCCATCAAGAAGCTCGAGCCGGTCTTCGAGGCCTTCGAGAAGGCCCTGCAGGAGGTGGCCAAGCTGCGCGAACAGCTCACCAGCAACCACTCCGAACAGATCCTGAAGCTGATCTACCTGATTGCCGAGAAGGTCATCCAGCACGAGATCTCAATCACGCCCGAGACAATCCTAGAGACCGTCAAGCAGGCCAGCAACCACCTGATGGAGACCGACGAGATCCGGGTGCGGCTCAACCCGTCGGACTATGAGTATATCCAGGAGATTGAAGCTGCCCTCGGGCGCCGGCTCTCAGGCCACAAAACCATCCACTTTATCGACGACAGCGGCCTAAGCCGCGGCGATATGATAATCGAAACCAAACTGGGCGATATTGACGCCACAATCCAGTCCCAGATAGAGCATATCCGGGCATCAATTTTTGAAAATGAATAGTCTCTACGACATAGAGAGTGTCATCGATGAGATCGACCCGATCCAGATCCGGGGCAAGGTTACCAACATTGTCGGTCTGGTGATCGAGGGACACGGTCCCGGCTCATCCATGGGCGGTCTCTGCGAGGTCTACTCCAAGGACCGCCGCACCTCCATCATGGCTGAAGTTGTGGGCTTCCGTGAAAACCGGGTCCTGCTGATGCCCCTGGGCGACCTGAGCGGCATCGGCCCCGGCAGCACCATCGTGGCCCGCCGTAACAATCCCGTCATCAAAGTCGGCGAGCAGATGCTGGGCAGAGTCATGGACGGCCTGGGCAACCCGCTGGACAGCAAGGGCATCATCACCGGGCACACCGACATGCCGCTGCACGGCGAGTCGATCAATCCGCTCAGCAAACGCCGTATCCGGGAGCCGCTGGACCTGGGCATCCGCGCCATCAACTCGGCGCTGACAGTCGGCAAGGGCCAGCGTATGGCGATCATGGCCGGCTCGGGCGTGGGCAAAAGCGTGCTGCTGGGCATGATGGCCCGCCATACCAAGGCCGATGTGAATGTGATCGCCCTGATCGGCGAGCGCGGACGCGAGGTCAAGGAGTTCCTGGAGCGCGACCTGGGCGAAGAGGGCATGAAACGCTCGGTGGTGATCGCCGCCACCTCGGACCAGCCGGCGCTGGTCAGAATCAGGGGCGCCTACCTGGCCACCTCCATTGCCGAATACTTCCGCAATCAGGGCCAGGACGTCCTGCTGATGATGGACTCGGTCACCCGCTACGCCATGGCCATGCGCGAGATCGGCCTGGCCATCGGCGAACCGCCCACCACCAAGGGCTACACCCCCTCCTGCTTCGCGCGGCTGCCCAAGCTGCTGGAACGCGCCGGCAATGGCTCCACCAAGGGCAGCATCACCGGCCTCTACACCGTGCTGGTGGAGGGCGACGACTTCAATGAGCCGGTGGCCGATGCGGTGCGCTCCATCGTCGACGGCCACATCGTGCTTTCACGCGAGATTGCGGCCCGCAACCACTATCCGGCCATCGACGTGCTCAAAAGCATCAGCCGCGTCATGAACGACATCGCCGATCCAGACCATCTGCGCCTGGCGCGTAAGATGCAGGAGATCATGGCAATCTACGAAGACGCCAAGGATCTGATCAACATCGGCGCCTATGTGGAGGGCAACAACCCGGCCATCGACAACGCCCTGCTCTATATTGACGCCATCGACCAGTTCCTGAAACAGGACATCCCTGAACGGGCCTCTATGGATGAGTCAATCCAGGGACTCAAGGAGATCCTGGAGGGGGGTAGAGCCTGATGTTTAAATTTAGATTTGCGACCCTGCTCAAAGTCAGACGGATCAACGAGGAACGCGCCCTGCAAGCCTTTGCCGCGGCCCAGCGCTACAAGCAGGAGCTCATGCGCCAGCGCGACCAGAACCGCACCACCATCCTGGCCAAAGAGGAGTCGCTGGTGCAGCGCCTGCAGGATGGGATGCTTGCGCGCGAAGCCGCCGATGTGCAGAACTACTGCGATATCCTGAGGGTCGAGATCCTGCACCTCGAGACGCAGATCATGCAGTCCGAAAATGAAGTTGAACGCACGCGTCAGGTGCTGCTCAAAGCCAAGCAGGAGGTTCAGGCCATGGAACGGCTTGAAGAAATTGAACGCGAACGCTACAATGACGAGCAACGCAAACTGGAGATGAATTTCATCAACGAGATCGCGATCACCAGACACGGGAAAAGCATATGAAAATCAAGAAAATTCTACTACTAGCCATCATCGTCAACATCAGCCTGCTCTTCACCTACCTCAATTTCACCGGCGCCCTGGCCGTAGCCGAAGACGAAGAACCGGCGGCCGCACCGACCCAGAGCGCAACTGTCAGCCAGGACGAGTGGGAACTGCTGCGCCAGCGCGAACAGGAGCTGAGCGTCAAGGAGGCTCAGCTGAAGCAGCTGGAGACCGAGCTCAACGAGAAGATCAAGCATCTGGAGACCCTGGAAGCCTCAATCAGACAGGAGGTGGCGCTCTACCAGCAGATCAGCGACGAGCGCATCAGCCACCTGGTCAAGATCTACTCATCCATGAAACCCAAAGCCGCCGCCAGCCTGATGAACAACATGGATCTGGATGTGGCCACCGAAGTTTTCATCAATATGAAGGGCGACATTGCCGGCGGCATCATCGCCAATATGGATACCAGAAAAGCCGCTCTGATCAGCAAGCAGCTGGCCAACTACAAGAAGAGCCAGCAGGCTGAATAAAAAAAGGCCGGGAAGATCTTCCCGGCCTTATCTCATCATCTAGCAGTTTTTACGCCGTCTTTTCCTGCTCCTCAGCCTCATGCAGCTCCTCGCGGATCCTGCGGAAGTCATCGGTATGACTCAGGAAGGCCTCTACGACATCCGGATCAAAATGGGTGCCCGAATCGTTCTGAATGATCTCGACAGCTTTCTCATGGCTGAAGGCATCCTTATAGACACGCTTGGAGGTCAGAGCGTCATAGACGTCGGCCAGGGCCACGATACGGGCCGAAAGCGGAATCTCCTCGCCCTTGAGGCCCAGCGGATAACCGGAACCGTCCCACTTCTCATGGTGGGCATAGGCAATCTCCTTGCCCAGGGTCAGATAAGAGGTGCCCTCAATCTGAGCCTCGACGGCTTTGAGGGCGTCACCGCCCAGCGATGAGTGGCGTTTGATGACCTCAAACTCCTCGGCAGTCAGTTTGCCGGGTTTCAGCAGGATCGAGTCAGGTACACCAACCTTGCCGATGTCATGCAGAATCGATGAGGTGTAGATGTCATCGATATACTCCTGGGTGACATACTTCTTATACTTGCTGCTGCGACCCATCTCGACCGAAAGGATCTTGGCATATTCACGGATACGCTCAAGATGGGTGCCGGTATCTTCGTCGCGGTACTCGGCCAGCTTGGCCAGACCAAGGATGGTGGCCGTGCGGGCCTCCTGGACGTTCTTGTAGGACTCCAGCAGATCTTTCTCCATCTTCTTGCGCTCGGTGATGTCACGGATAACCATCTGGAAACCGATCAGTTCATTGTCGCGTTTGATGGTCTGGGCGTTACATTCAACGTCGAAGACCTTGCCCAGCTTGCTGACCAGCCTGAACTGGAAGTCCTGCACGCTCTGCTCCCGCAGCAAGCGACCGACCATATTGCGCTCCACATTGGCCTTGTCGCCGCTGTGGATAAAGTTCATCAGACTGAAATCGATCTGGTTGCCGCTCGGGATACCGATGGTGTCATAGAAGCAGGGGTTGGCCATCAGGATCTTGTTGTCACGGTCCACCAGAATAACGATATCGATTATGTTCTCATAGAGTTCGCGGTAACGGAATTCGGACTCCTCAAGCTCCTTGGCGCGCTTCTCAACCTCAACCTCCAGGTTCTGGGCATAGTACGAGAGCCGCTCGGCCAACACGTCCAGCTCCATACGCAGGTTGAACTCACGGTGACGCGCCTTGTCATCCTCGTAACACTGGATGATCGTAATCACGATAAAGAAGACAAAGAAGAAACTGTTGGAGAAGAAGACCTTGAACGTTTCAGGCTCATAGTCAGACATAGCCACAATCGGTACCGCGTAGATGGCATAGAGCATGATACCGGTCGCCGTAGCCTGCTTAACATTCAGCGGCAGAACTGAGGCAAAGGTTATCAAAACCATCAGGACGCCCACATAGTAGAATGCGCTGTAGCCGCCCATGTCCACACACATCATGGTCATGGTGCCGCCGGCAACGATATAGGCGAAGACCGAAAGTCCGAAGGGATGCTTCTTGCCGAACTCCTGGAAATAGATCAGCAGCAGAATCAAAAACGCTCCGGAACAGAGGGCTCGATAGACAAAGAATCTTTCGAAGTATTCACGGACAACGACATAGTCCAGAATGCTAAATAGAGGAATCAGAATAAAGCCGACCAGCAGCACGGCCAAGGTGCGCTGATGGTAAAGATCCCGAGTCTCAACCCTAAACTTTTCTAGATGATTTTTATCAATAGTGTCCATAACAGCTCTCATATCGGCATAATGCCTAGCGATATTTAACTTTCCCCAAATTATTTTTTGCCAACGGCCTCAGATGGGGTTACCACCCGTCAATAATGAGAACTCCAGCAGCCGTCGCATCAAACTATTGAACATCCAGACCGGCCAGCTGTTCACGCATGATTTTACCCTCGGCGTCACGCGGAATGGACTCAACAAACACCACTTCACGGGGCGTTTTATATGAAGCCAGCTGGCGACGGGCCTCCTTGCGAATGACCTTTTCGCTGACCTCGGCATCTTTGGGGACGATGTAGGCCTTGACAATCGCTCCGCGAATCAGATCCGGCACGCCGACAATAGCGCAATCCACAACCCCGTCCATCTCCTGCAGCACCTCTTCCACTTCGCGGCAGTAGACATTGAAGCCCGAGACGATGATCATCTCCTTGAGATAGCCGGTGATAAAGATGTAGCCATCTTCGTCAACATAGCCCAAGTCGCCGGTGTGCAGCCAGCCATCCTCAAGGATATCGGCACTCTCCTGCGGACGCTCGTAGTAGCCCTTCATCACGTTGGCACCCCTGAACATCAGCTCGCCTTCAACCCCCGGGGCCAGAATATTGCCGTCACCGTCAACCACGCGCACCTCGACACCCGGCACCACCGGACCGATGGATCCGGGCCGGTTACGCTTATGATCGTTGGTGGCGCAGACCGGGGAAGCCTCGGTCAGGCCATAGCCCTGCAGAATCTCAACCCCATGGCGTTTCTTGAACTCGTCATAGATCTCCATCGGCAGCGCCGCGCCGCCCGAGATTATGGTATGAACCTTTGAAAAATCAACATCCTGCATCTCAGGATGATGGGTGAAACCGAAGCAGAGTGTCGGCACCACGCCCATGGCAGTCACCCCGCCCTCGGTCAGGGCGTACTTCAGCTCGCCAAAGTCGGCGGTCTTCATCACGTACATGCAGCCGCCGTAACGCAGCATGGAGAGCATATTGACGCTGGCGCTGAAGGTGTGGAAACAGGGGATCAGGACCAGGGTGGTATCATTTTCGCCGCAGCCCATCACAATCCGCATCAGATCGGCATTGTGGTCCAGATTGCCATGGGTGAGCATGGCACCCATGGCGTAACCGGTCAGACCGGCCGAATATACAAAGGCCGCCACATCATGGCTGTCGACTTCGGTATAGATCTCATCTGCCGGGCCTGAGGTCCACTCCGCAAAGCTGGAGCCCTCGCCTGCCGTAATCACAACATCCAGCGGACAGACATCCTGAATCTTCTCATAATTATTGAATTTGGCCTTCTCGATCACCAAGCCCTTGGCCTCGGAGTCGCTCAGAATGTGCTGCAACTCACGCGGCGAATAGGCCGGATTTACCGGAACCACCACGGCCCCCAGGCCGATGATCCCCATGTAGCTGATCACAAACTCGGGCGAGTTGTTGAGCACAATCACCACCCGGTCTCCGCGGCCGACGCCTTTGGCCCTCAGACTGGTTCCAAAGGCGCGGGTCTGGCGGTCAAGCTCGGCAAAGCTCAGCTCGCCACCGGAATATTTCAAGCAGACCTTATCTGGTCTCTGCTGCGCATTCTCCCGCAGCCATCCATAAATATTCATTCACTTCTCCTATATTATCATGTCATCTTTACAACAATGTCACCGATAATGTCGGCGGCCTCGTCACCACGATCGGCGGCATTGCTCATATGGCGATAAACTTCACGCATCTTGAGCATGTATACCGGATCATTGCCCTCAAAAAGTTCTGCCAGGGCATCCCGATAGGCCTTCTCCATGCGGTTTTCAGCCGCCTTGGCCTTGCGGGCATGCTCCATGGCCACCTGAGGATAGCGATGCAGATTTTTCAGGGCCAGCTCAATTTCACGGCCAGACTCCTTCAGAATCTCCAGCATCTCCAGAATATGAAGATCCGCACTGACCTTATAGATCTGCATCTCATATACCGTGGTGTGGGCGTAGTCCATGATATCATCAATGGCCCGTGACAGCGCAAAAATATCCTCCCGGTCGATGGGCGTGATAAAGGTATGATTGAGCCGATCCACCACAATCCGCCTGATCTCATCAGCTTCGCGCTCAATCTCCTTGACCCGCTCAGCATCCTCCCGACTGGAGGCAAAATGGCAGAGAGCTTCAATGCCCTCAAGGGTCTTACTGCCCTGCGTATGCAGATGCTCAAAAAAATCAAAATCTTGTTTCCGTTTAAACCACATATAACCTTTCCTAATCTTCTCAGTTGTTAACGATTGCGGCGCATCTGCCCCTCAATAATCATGCGCACCTGATAGGGCTCGATAACCCCCTGCTCCAGCACATAGCCGCTCACATAGCGCGGCAGGGTCCGGTCAAAATAAATATTCCTCATTTTCAGACCGGCCGGAGCCTCCGACCAGATCTCTGCGGCCTCATACTCCTCCAGCCTGACGCTCTCCTCATCCATGGATATCTTGCGAATCTCGGCCAAAGAGTAGACCTTAACCCCCAGGTTATGTGCCATGGCTGCCATCAGGGCCGTGCCGGTCTTATTGATCAGAGCCCCGCCCTTCTCGATACCATCGGCACCGAAGAGGCAGATATCAACCTCTTTTAACGCCAGAGAGGCCCCCATGTCACTGATCAGGGTCACATCCAGTCCGCTCTCGACCGCCCGGGCCGCCATTTGGCGCCCCTCCATGCCCGGCCGGGACTCCGTCACAACCAGCCTGGCGTCCAGCTCCTTCAGTATCGGCAGGGCCGCCTCGATGGAGGAGCTGTAGGAGTGCAGCAGCACGCGGCTGCCCCGGGGCACAATATCCTTCAGAAAAGCGCAGGCGTAGCGCAGCGAACTCTCCATCTGCAGCCGGTGCTCGTTGATCAGGTTACGGATCAGATTGACGGCCAGCGCCAGCTCTTCGCTCCGGGCCGTCTGAATATCGAGGCGCAGCAGTTCAAGGGTCGTGGCTATCGTGACCATCGAGCTCCTGACCTTGCTCAACCGCCGACAGGCCGCCTCAAGATCATCCACCAGCACCCCGGCCGTGGCCGCATTGCTGCCCACGACCAGCTGATCAAGAAAAGCAAGGCACTGCAGGGCCAACTGGCGGGCTCCCGACCGGCGGTCCGCAGAGAGCTGGTCTGAAAAACTTAAGACCTGCTCCTTGAGTGGAAAACGGGACACCGCCTTGTAGGTCTCCAGCAGACCGGGGACAGTATCAAATGCAGCGATCTCTTCGGGCCTGACCCAGACCATCTCACTGTTCTCACGATCCAGGCGGATCGCATCGGGATTATCAACCTCACAGAGAAAGGGGTGCACCAGCCAGTTGATGCGCAGATCCTCATCGAAGAATCCAAGCGGCGGCGCACTCCTGAGCAGACGATACTCATAGGGCGTCAGACCGGTCTCCTCCTCAACTTCAACCATGAAATGGTGGGACGGCTCGCCCTCCAGATAACCGCTGATGCCAGCCATGCACCCCTTGTAGGTGCGCACCTGATCCGAGCGTTTAAAGAGGGCCACCTTGCCCCCATGCATCAGAAAGGTGGTGACTACCTCAACTTCTTTCACTGCGCAACCCCCTGTCCAGGCTGAATTTATAACATTCAAAGGTCTCTTGCGAGCCCTCCTGAAATTGGCGATTGGTCCTGCAGAAGATCTCGATGTCCTGATTGTCGCGATTGAGGCAGACGGAACACAGATCAGCCGAACTGATCATGCAACTGTCGTGATAGGCAACATAACGGGGACAGCCCTCACACTCAGCCACCCGCTGATCACGACTGCCACACCACGCACAATAACTCTGCCTGAAATCCATAAGCGCAGCATAATAGCTGTCAGAACAAAGGGCAAGCGCTTAGTTGTTCAGCCACTTCCAGCTTTTTTTCTTTTTGGGCTTAAAAATCTCAAAGAAGCTGGGCAACTCTTCACGCGAGCGCTCCGTCGGCGCAGTGCCCCGGATAAACGGCAGATTCAGCTTATCTCTGTTCCACGAACTGGCCAGCTTGCCGTTCTGGGGATCGATATCCTTAAAGACAACATCGCCCGGCACCGGCCAGCTGGCGTCATCGGCCACCGCCGCCAGAATCATGCTGGCGATCGGCATGGCGCCGGAGCTGCCGGTCAGGTTGACCGGCTTGAACTCATCATTGCCCAGCCAGACGACGGTCACAAGTTCGGGCGAAAAAGCCGCAAACCAGGAGTCCCGCAGATCATTGGTGGTGCCGGTCTTGCCGCAGAAGCCGGCCGGCATGCCGTACATATTAGCATTGCGGGCCGTACCGCGCGTAATGACCTGCTGCAGGGCGCTGTTCAGCAGGAAGACGGTCGAAGAGTCCAGCAACTGGTTCGACATGCGCTGGGGGCGCCCATAGACCTCAAGGCCCTTGTCGTTGATGATCGCCTTGACGGCCACCGGCTCCACGGACACGCCGTGATTGGCATAGACCGCAAACATGCCGGCCACACTTAGGGGCGAGCTATCAATGGCCCCGAGCAGAATTGAAGGGTTCTCCTCCACCTCAACTCCGGGCAGCAGGCTGCGCACCTCGCCGATAATACTGTCCAGCCCCACATCCAGACCAAGGTTGACCGTGGCCACATTGTAGGAGTTGATCAGGGCATCGACCAGCAGCACGTCGCCGTGCAGCTTCTTGTCATAATTTTCGGGCTGCCACTTCTCGCCCTCTTTGGTGTCGATACTGACCGGCTTCTCACTGATCATATCAGCCAGAGTCGAACCATGCCTGAGAGCCGTATAGTAGACCAGCGGCTTGACCAGCGAGCCCATATGGCGTTTGATCTGCACCGCCCGATTAAACTGGGAGCTGGCGTAGTCCTCGCCGCCAACCATGGCCCGAATCTCGCCACTGGCAGGATCCAACATCACCACTGCGCCATTCATCGGGCCGCGTTTGACGCGCAGGTTCTTGACCCCGTGCTGCAGCTTCTGCTCGGCTATCAGCTGCATATGGGTATCAATGGAGGTGTAGATGTTGTAACCGCCCCGCGCAAGCAGGTTCATGGGATACTGCTCCTTGATGGAGTAGAGCATGTAATCCACAAAGTATGGCGCATAACGGGCGCGCGGCTGCATGGGCGCCAGTTCCAGCGGCTCATTAACGGCCAGCTCATAAGTCGGCTTCTCAATGTGCCCCTGCTTATACATCAGCTCCAGCACCGTGTTGCGCCGGCCGATGGCCCGGTTGGGCGAGTTGTAGGGCGAGTAACGGTTGGGCGCCCGGATGATACCGGCCAGCAGCGCGGCCTCGGAGAGACTGAGCTTGGAGATATCCTTGTCAAAGAAGAGCCGCGCGGCCCGGGCCATGCCGTAAACGCCGGCGTGCCCCCACTGCCCCATATAGATCTCATTGACATAGAGCTGCAGGATCTCGTCTTTGCTGTAGGTGGCCTCCAGCATGAAGGCCATGCCGGTCTCCTTAATCTTGCGCGTAAAGGTGCGCTTGCTGGTCAGGAAAACGTTCTTGATAACCTGCTGGGTGATGGTGGAACCGCCCTCCACGATTGATCCATGCTTGAGATTGACCAGCGCCGCCCGCAGGATGGCCCTGAAGTCGATGCCCCAGTGGCGGTAGAAGCGCTTATCCTCGGTGGCGATAATGGCCTCCAGCAGGAAAGCGGGGCACTGGCCCAGCTCGACCACCGTTCGATCCTCAAGCTGTCGGTCAAAGATCTCGCTGATCACCTCGGGTTCAAGCAGCACACTCTCCAGCCGGCGGCCGGAAAAGGCGTGATCAATGCTCTCAATGCGGCTGCCCTCCAGCACCATCCTGAGCGGCTGGGCCGTCATGCTGCCGCCGGCATAGTCAAAGGGCCTCACATAAACATCCAGATAGTGGCCTTGCAGGGCGTACTCGCCCGGTTCACTGATCCTGTCCGCCTTGCGGTAGCGCAGCCGCTCCAGGCGCTGCATCAGACCGATGGTTTTAATATCATCTCCGGGACGGATCATCAGTTCAGAGCTGAATATCCGCGACGGCAACTCCCAGACCGCCTCTTGGCCGATCTTACGAATCTCGCGATAGGCCTCGAGACAAATCACTGTTGAGATCAGGAGCAGAACCAGGATCAGCCATTTGAAAATGCGCTTGAATCTATCTTTCATGGCAACATGCATAGCGTTATTCAAGCCGGGATGTCAACTTTGGCAGGCTTCGGCCCCACCAGGGGGCCTGGGTTTACTATTCGAGGTCCTGGCGGCGGCGCAAAATCTCGCGCTGACGCCTAAAGAGATAACGCACAATGTCATCCTTGGCATCATTATCCAGATCAACAAAGCGGGTGGCAATGGCGTAGCGGTCACTGCCGTAGCTGGTCACCGGTTTGACGCGGATAACCTCGGCCACCACGCGCATGAAGAGCAGCGGCACCATGGGCAGAATAAAACCGACATCCAGCAGATCACCCTCGTTAAGCTCATCATCACAGATGAAACGCAGACCCGAGGCGCTGATATTGACCGCCTGCGGCGTTGAACCCATCAGATCCTTGAAGTCGTCCGAGATATACATATGGATCAGCAGATCCAGCTTGCGGTTGATCTCCCAGAGGGTCTGGTTGAATGGAGCCTCGCGGGTGTAGGGCATATCGTCGCCGCCGCTGCTGCCATAGCGGCCCTTCAGGAAAGAGTCGATGATCAGCTTGTCGGCCCGGATGGTCTGCAGGGCTGCATCCAGAATCTCATCCCGCTTAGCGCCTGGACCGATATATTTCATATTGTAGTAGATCTTGTCATTGATGCGCACGTCCTCACGGCGCTCTTTACCGGGGGTGGCATAGCACTCGATGGCCATCTTGAGGCCGGCGGAGCCGTTTTCAATGACTTTGGCCAGAATGGCATCGTTGCCGTCTGAAATCTTGAGCAGCCGGCCGGCCTCGGTATCCAGCAGCTGCTGCGGCTGAAAAACAAAAACGTCGTCACCGGCCACATCCGTAATTCTGCCACTGACCTTGTCACCACCGGATGTATAAGCTGTGATACTTGCCTTGATATCGAGAAGATTATCAATATTCATAGAGACCCCTGACTACCTCCACTCTGTTACGGCCATTGTTTTTGGCCCTGTAAAGCCCGCGATCAGCATTTGAAACTATCTCTTCAGCTGCAATGCCATCATCATAGTGGCTGACCCCCAGGCTGACGGTCACACTCAGGTCGTCGCCGAAATCATTCTCCTCAACGGCCTGCCGGATACGTTCAGCCAGCATACCGGCCTGTTCCAGGGCGGTATTAGGCATGATAACTGCAAACTCTTCGCCACCGTAGCGAAAAGCAATGTCACTCTTACGGATACTCTGTTTTATGGTGCCGCCAATGGTTGTCAGCACCATATCTCCTATCTGGTGGCCGAAATTATCGTTGATTTTCTTAAACCAGTCAATATCAAGCATAATCAAGGCAAAGGGATCGCCATAGCGCCGCGAGCGCTCCCACTCGGCATAGAGCATATCATCAAAGGCGCGGTGATTGAACACGCCGGTCAGGCCGTCCTTATAGGCCAGGCGTCTGAGCTGGGAGATCTCCATCAGCTTGCGCACCGCCGGGGCCAGAAAGCGGGTCCAGTCCGAGAACAACTGAACATGATTACCCACATTAACAGAGAGGATTACAAAACCCCTGGCATCCGAGAGCAGCGGAAAGTCGACCCGGTTCTGAATGACAGGCGGATACCCGCCGACCACGACCCGCTGGTAGGATGATGGCATATTGCCCAACACACGCTCCATGTCGCCGGCACCGCCGCAGTCACAATCCAGAGCCGAGAACACGCGCACCCGCTCGCTCAAGTCAGCCACATAGAGACTGACCGCTGCCAGCGGAAAGCTCTGCGCCATCAGACTCACCAGGTCTTGATAGGCCTGCTCACTGGAGGTACTGGAGAGCAGGATCAGCATGCTCTCGGCAAAAAGCGCCGGTTCACCCTGACTCATCTGCACCGATACTGGCCGGTCATCCATATTGCCGCCGGTCTCCAACATAAAATTTTTCTCCCCAACACAATTACAATAATGATATGTTCCTTGCTTGGCTACCTATCTTAATATATACTTATCGATTAATAAAGAGGTGAATATTCTATGAAATACAGCTTTGATGAAACTGATTGGAAAATTGTAGATCTTCTGGCTGAAGATGGTCGCATGACCGCCAAATCAATGTCCCAGAAACTTGGCCTGGCCGAGGCAACCATCCGCAACCGCCTGAATAGACTAATTGATTCCGGCAAATTGCGCATCTCGGGCCAGATCAACCAGGACTCATTCGAGGACAAGCTGGTTGCCTTTGTGGGACTGGAGGTTGTGCAGGTTAAAGATCTTGATTCCATCGGCAGCCAGATAGCCAAGCTCCCCAGCGTTCAGAATGTCTCCATTGTTTCAGGAAGTTATGATTTCATCATTGAAATCCTGGTCTCCTCCAACAAGGGCATCATCCAATTCCTCAAAGAGGAGCTGGCCACCATTGAAGGCATCGGCAAGACCGAGACCTTCCTGATCCTCAAAAGTTTCGACAAGTGGGTTGACCCCTCCTAGGGTCAGCCTTGATTGGACTGCTTATGACTACCATTGGAATCAGATGGCACGGCAGAGGAGGCCAGGGCGCCATCACCGCGGCCAAGATCGTGGCCAAGGCGGCCTTTGACGCGGGCTATACCGGCGTCACCATGGCACCGACCTTCGGCACCGAAAGACGCGGCGCCCCCGTTTCAACCTCCCTCAAACTCTCAAAAACCAAAATCTACGACCTCTCGCCGATCAAGAATCCCGACCTGGTGGTGGTGCTCGACCACACCCTGCTGGACGAGGTCGACGTGACCGCCGGACTCAAAGCGGGCGGCACAATCATCCTCAACACGCCCTATGCCAAAGAGCACTATCGCTTTGAGGGTTTCCAGCTGGCCACCGCCAGCATCAACGCCCTGGCCGTTGATGCCGGCCTGCGCAAAGAGATCGTCAACTCAGGCATCATCGGCGCCTTTGCCCGCGCCAGCGAGCTGATCCCGGACTTTGCCGGACTGCTCAGGCATATCGAGGCCGAGTTTGAAGGCAAACGCCCGCAGCAGAATGCCAAGGCCGCCGAACTGGCCTTCGCCGCCACTGACATCGACGCCGCACCCAAAGCCGTCAACGGCTGACCGTCAATTTGAAATCCGAGGTTAATATGAACAGAAAACGCACATCTCACTCTCTGCCCGGTCCGGGCGACGCCGGCCGCACCGGCTCCTGGCGCGTCTCACGCCCCGTGCTGGATCCGAGCATCTGCACCCCGGCCAAGAGCGGCAAGGAGTCCTGCTTCCTCTGCTGGCTCTACTGCCCGGACGGAGTCATCAGCCGCGAGATCCCGCCCAAAATCGACTTTGAATACTGCAAAGGCTGCGGCATCTGCGCCCGCGAGTGCCCGACCGGCGCCCTCAGCATGATCCTGGAAGCCGACAAAGGGGACGACTGATGCATATGATCGAATCCGGCAACGTGGCCGCGGCCCTGGGCGTCAAACTCTCGCGCGCCCAGGTGATTGCCGCCTACCCCATCACCCCCCAGACCCCCCTGACCGAAAAACTTTCCGAAATCATCGAAGCCGGCCAGATGCCGGCCGAATATATCCCGGTCGAGAGCGAGCACAGCGCCATGGCGGTCTGCATCGCCGCCTCCAGCGCCGGGGCCCGCGCCTTCACCGCCACCTCGGCCAACGGATTGCTCTACATGCATGAGCAGATCAACTGGGCCGCCGGTGCGCGCCTGCCGATCGTGATGTGCATCGCCAACCGCGGACTCGGTGCCCCCTGGACGGTCTGGAACGACCACCAGGACTCCATGAGTCAGCGCGACACCGGCTGGATCCAGATCTACGCCAACGATCACCAGCAGATCATCGATAGCGTCATCAAGGCCTACTACATCGCCGAGAAGGTCAGCATCCCGGTCATGGTCTGCTACGACGGCTACCTGCTCTCGCACACCTACATGCCCTTTGTGCTGCCCGAGCAGGATAAGGTCGACCACTTCCTGCCCAAGTTCAGCCCATCTTACGCCCTGGACCCGGATGATCCGGCCAACCTCAACACCGTCACCCTGCCCGACGGCCGCCCCGACATCAACGGCGAGATGGCCCCGGGCTACATGGAGATCCGCTCCTGGCTGCAGGAGGACCTCGAGGCGACCCTGGAGGCCGCAGCCGAGGCCGACGCCAGGTTTGAGGAGATCTTCGGCCGCGGCAGCAACCCTTTCATCGAGGGCTACCGCAACGAGGATGCCGACTTTCTGGCCATTGCCATCGGCAGCCTCTCCTACCAGCTGCGTGACGTGGTTGACGAGCTACGCAATGAGGGCCTCAAGGTCGGCATATTGAGCGTCCAGCTCTACCGCCCCTTCCCGCTCAAGTCGATCCAGGAGCACACCCGGGGCAAAGCCGGGCTGATGATCTTCGAGAAAGCCCTGAGCTACGGCTACGAAGGCCCGCTGACCTCCGACCTCAAGGCGGCCCTCTACGATGAGCAGCAGCGCCCCTGGATCAGAAGCTACACCCTGGGTCTGGGCGGCCGCGAAATCAAAACCGAGGACCTCTACAACAATATCAAGAAGGCGATCGCCGGCGAAGAGACCGGGCGCTGGATCGGCCGCAAGGAGCTGCCATGAGCAACATACTGAGCCTCCCCAAAGAAGAGTTTGTCCACCCCGGCAACCGAGCCTGCTCCGGCTGCGGCCTGGGAATCGCCTACCGCATCGGACTCAAGGCCCTGGGCAAGGAGACCATCCTGGTGGTGCCGCCCAGCTGCCTGACCGTGCTGCAGGGTTTATATCCCATCGCTGCCACCAAGCTGCCCTGCCTGAACGTGACCTTCGCCTCCACGGCCGCCGGCGCCACCGGCGTGCTGGGTGCCCTGCGCGCCCTCAAGAAGGAGCACATCACCGTGGCCGGCTGGGCCGGCGACGGCGGCACCGGCGACATCGGCATCCAGGCCCTCTCGGGCGCAGCCGAAAGGGGCGAAGACTTCATCTACATCTGTTATGACAACGAGGCCTACATGAACACCGGCGTGCAGCGCTCCGGCACCACGCCGCAGGGAGCCCTGACCACCACCACACCGATTCACGGCAAGCTGCAGCCCAAGAAGGATGTGCCCGCCATCATGCAGGCCCACAACCTGAGCTACATGGCAACCGCGTCAGCCGCCTACCCAATCGACCTCTATGACAAGATCGTGAAGGCCAAAGGGATACGGGGCACCAAGTACATCCACATCCACACCCCCTGCCCGCCCGGCTGGGGCTTCGGCACCGACGCCACCGTGGCCATCGGCAAGATGGCGGTCCAGAGCGGCCTCTGGGAACTCTATGAGATTGAAAATGGCGTCAAGAGCTACACCTCCGCCACCGCCCAGCTCAAAAAGAGCGGCAAACGCAAGCCGGTGGACGAATACATCAAACTGCAGTCGCGCTTCAAGGGCCTGGACCAAGCCGACCTCAAGCGCCTGCAGACTGAAATCGACCAGAACTGGGAATAGGCAACCGCCTATTCCCTACCACATCTGACCCCTCAGAATAATTTCCATACCAGATATTGACTTTTCTCGCCACTAACGATAATAGTTACTCTTAGTTTAAATTGAGGAGAAAAAGATGACCAAAGAAGAACTCAAAGCAATGCTCGAAGATAAGATGCAGAACGGTTTTGACTCAATCCAGTTTAACGGCCGCTGCCACGACTGCGGATGCGAAACCCGGGTGCTGGTGGCAGCCGAGCCCCAGGGCGACAAAGTCGCCATGACCATTGAGGGCGGCGCCGTCTACAACCAGAATGCGACCGGCAACTACGACCTCAAATGTCCGGCTTGCCACGCCCAAGATCCGGTCCTGCACAACAAGTCCTGCGAGGTCTACTCGCGCGTGGTGGGCTATCTGCGGCCGGTTAACCAGTGGAATGACGGCAAGCGCGCCGAGTGGGAGATGCGCAAGGAGTATCAGGTAGCTTAATAAAAAAGGCGGGCATGATGCCCGCCTTTTGCTTTAGAGTTTGTAGCCGGTCCGTTTGTTGCGTCCGCGCATGGACTGCAGCAGGCCGCCCACACCGATACCAAAGACCAGGAACAGCCCCCCCAGGAAGAAGAACTTGATGCGCTCAGACGTTTTGTAGCGCACATTCTCCTTTTCCAGCGCCTTCACCTGCTCAGCCCGGAGCTTGTCATCCTCCAGCAGTTTGTCATGGGCCGCCTTAAGCTCCAGATAGGACCCGGACGCCTCCTTGAGGCTGTCAAACTTGGTCTGGGCGCTGCTGACGTCGCTGGAAAGGGTGCTGATCTTATACTTCTGCTCACGGTTCTCTTTTCTGAGCTGCTTGTTCTCGGTGCTGAGCTTCTCAATGGCAGCCGCCTGGGCAGTTGTCTTCTCAGTCAGCTGATCAACCAGCAGGGCCTTGGGCGTCTTATTGGTCAGATAGCGGGTCAGAACCCAGCCGGTCTTACCGGCCGGCGTGCGCACCTTGGTCCACTCGCCATTCTCACCCAGAATCTCCATATAGTCATTGCTGTTGGCCATGGCCACATGGTTACCCTCAGGCGAGTTGCGTACCGAGATGGTAATCCAGTCCCTGACATAAAGCCCCTTGGCCTGTACCGCCTGCAGCGGCAGCAGCAGAGCGAACGCCAATATGATGATAGCTCTTTTCTTCATTGTGAATCTCCTCCAACCAGCTGATGCTGGAACAAAATCTTTAACATTCATAGCGCAAAGCAGCTGAATAAAGCAAGAGATTCTGGCTAGCCGCCAAGCTGCCGCATGATCTCATCAAGTTTGGCACGGGTATCCTGCTCGATGGCCCTGAGGGCGGATTGACTCTCAGCTTCAAAACGCAACACAATCACCGGCTGAGTATTGGAGGCACGCACAAGGCCCCAGGCGTCATCTGACTCGAAACGCACCCCGTCAATATCAAGGCACCTGCCATACTGCTGGCGAGCATAGGGCACAAAGGCCTCAACGGCCTTGAACTTGATCTCATCGTCGGCGCAGTCAAAGCGCAGCTCGGGAGTGTTGCACATTCGCGGCAGGGCGTCGAAAATCTGCTGCGGCTCCTCCTGCCTCGAGAGGATCTCAAGCATGCGGACCGCCGCATAAACGGCGTCATCGAAGCCGAACCAGCGGTCGCTGAAAAAGATGTGACCGCTCATTTCGCCGGCCAGAGCGGCATTCTCCTCATGCAGACGGGCCTTCATCAGCGAATGACCAACCTTGCTCATAATGGGCGTGCCGCCGGCCTGCTCAACCTTATCAAAGAACACCTTGGAGCACTTGACCTCACCCACGATCTTCTCGCCGGGGCGGCGGGACAGAATCTCATCGGCCAGGATGGCCGTGATCATGTCGCCATAGATGGTGTTGCCGCGCCGGTCGATGATACCGATGCGGTCGGCGTCACCATCCAGGCCGATGCCGATGTCGGCGCCCTGTTTCAGTACGGCGTCGCGTAACATTGCTACGCCCTCAGCCACAGTGGGGTCGGGGTGATGATTGGGGAAATTACCGTCAGGCTCCAGACAGATGCCATGCGCATCCAGGCCCAGCCTCTCCAGCACCTGCATGACGGTCACCCCGCCGGCGCCGTTGCCCGGATCAACCACAACCTTGAGCTTACGTTTACCCAGACTGATGCGCGAGACAACCTCGTCTACATATTCAGGAATGATGTCATAGCTGATCAGCTCACCCTGTCCATCAACTGTCCGGCCGCTCTGCATGAGATCCCGGATCTCACGGATGGCCTCACCATGGATGGTGGTCTTGCCCAGGGCGATCTTGAAACCGTTGTTGTCAGCCGGATTGTGCGAGCCGGTGATTTCAAGGCCGCCATCCAGATCGAGCTTGAAGAGCGAGTAGTACATGACCGGGGTGGGCACCAGACCGAGGTCGACGACATCGATGCCGCTCTTGAGCACACCGTCAATCATCAGCTCCCTGAAACGCGGCGAAGAGAGACGGGCATCCATGCCAATCGAAACTTTGCGCACCCCCTTCGAGTGCCAGTAGCAACCCAGGGCCCGCGCCAGACCGGCCACAAAATCGTCATCAAGATCGCGCCCGACAACCCCTCTGATATCATACTCTCTGAAAACTGCAGGATTCATACATTTCTCCTGTTCATTTTTGGACCTCTATAGGTGGGCTATCATTATATGTCAACCTAGAGTCTTAAACAAAATCAACACGCTGATCAGATATGACAACCCCATCACCATAGCGTAACAAAACTGACAACAGCATCTCAATTGTGTTGTCTTTGCGACAACAGCAAAAAAAATTTTTCGAGCTAATATATTGATTTAAATTAATAAAACACTTTGGCCTGCACATTGCTAAGAAAAAGATTAATATTTTCTTAAACATTGATGGTGCAAATGCCGAACACAAAGCTAATCTTTATGGTGTTGGTTTCATTCCATCGGTGTCTAAGGGAATGGAGCTAAAACGAAAACTTAGGAGGAGATCACATGAAGCTTAACTGGACAAAATGGATCTGTATGGCAGTAGTTGCCATGGGGTTCGCAATGCCTGCCGGCGCTGTCGAACTGAAGATTAGCGGTGAGTATGAAATGCAGGGCCGCTATTACGCGGAATCAGACTGGGTGAAGGCTAAATATCCCGGCGCAACAACAACTCTTGGTTCAAGGTTTGTTGCTGATGTTATTGATGCAACAGATGCTACCCTTGACGCTCTACTGCAATATTCAACGTCATCACCGGCCCCTGTTGACTACACAGCCATAGCTGGACCCGTGATCGGTGCTCAGCTAAATGCCGCCGCTGATGCCCTCGGTCTTGACAGAACCAATGGTAACACTCTTGTAGGCGGCATTAATACCATGAAGACTCAGCTTGCTGTTGCAAAGCTCGATTCAGACATCCTGATGGAAGAAGCTGCAGCCATCACCGATACAAAGTCAAACGACGCCTACCTGAAGCACTACTTCTCCATGACCCCCGAGCTGATCATTAATGATAATGCCCGCATCGTCATGGATATCGATGTATTCGAGAACGTTGTATCCGATGCTGACTATGGCACCGTTGACGCCCCTGGCTTCACCGAGGAAGACGTTGACAGCTACACCTTGATGCGCATCCAGAACCTCTATGCCGACGTCACCACCGACTTCGGTAAGTTCATCCTGGGCAAACACTCCGACTTCACCGGTATCGGCTACTTCATCCAGCTGCCCGACATGGAAGAGTGGACTTACGGTTTGATCTGGCACAAAGAGGATGAGGATGAAGCTAACGGCCTGTTGGTCGATGTTGCAAACAACTACAAAGGCCTCAACTCCGATGACTATGATGAAGACGGCATCGTAGCCCTGGCCGCCTACAACAGCGACAACCTGAGCGCTGCCGGTTCACTGTCCTATGCCTGGTCCGGTAAGGACAACGCCGAAACCAGCTACTTCAACCCGGCTATTGATGTTGCCTACAGCAAGGACGGACTCGGTCTGAACTTCTACCTGAGCTACACCGACGGCACTTACGTCAAAAAGGATTCCAACAAGCTGCGCAACGTTGCCTTCGGCTATCAGGATATCCTCGCCATCATGACCGCCAACGCCCCGGCCCTTACACCGGTCTTCGCATCTGCCCAGACCTATCCCTACTCCATCACCGAAGATCTGGAGTACAAGGGTGCAGTTGCCACCTATGTTGAGGCCAGCTACGATATCGCCGCCGGCGATGCCACTGTTACTCCGGTATTCACCCTGGCCTATGCATCAGGCGCCAAAGCACCGAACGAGATTGACGGTGCATTCAGTGACTCAACCACCTTCGGTTCCTGGCTGATGAACGACGTTGTTGATGCCTCAGACAAGTTCATCATCTCTCCGGTCACCGCCGATGCAGTCGGTAACGCCGGTGATGATGACTACAGCTTCTCCAACGTCATCCTGGTTCGCATGGGTCTCAACACTCAGGTAAGCGAAGATGTGTTGCTTGAAGGCAACCTGCTGTACGCCCAGAAAGCCGACACCACCTACCTTGAAGAGTGGAACCCCGAGTGGGGCTTTGTCAATTGCCTCAACCCGGCCATGTCTAAGATTGCCATGGTAGGCCAGTACACCAATACCGTAACCGGTCTGGCCAACGTTCAGAAGAACGAAGTCAGCAAGGACATGGGTTGGGAAGTTAACGCCAAAGCAACCTGGAACATTCAGGACAACTTCAGCGCTGCTGTTGAAGCTTCCTACTTTGCTCCCGGTGGTTTCTACCAGGACATGATTGAAGGCGCAGTGCCCTTCCAGAACACTCTGGAAAACATGGCCTTCGCCAGCGTAAGTCCCCTTGCAGTCAAGAGCGGCCTCGAGGTCGAGCCCACCTGGGCAGCCCGTTGGATCGCAACCGTATCATTCTAATCCAGTTAGAGCCTAAACGAAAAAGGGGAGCGCTTAAGCGCTCCCCTTTTTTATTGACTCACAGAATCATATCGCCAACATCATCCAGAAAGTAGCGGCGCGTAATTGCCGCCAGCCGAGCCTTAAGAGCGGCATCGTCCAGTTCACCCAGAGTATAGAGCTGATCCTTGACGCGCATGAAATGCTCAAGCACCTCCGGATCAAAGTGACTCCCGCGACCCTCCTCAAGGATAGAGATGGCCCTCTCGAGGCTAAATGACTCCTTGTAGGGTCTCTTTGAGGTCAGGGCATCAAAGACATCAGCCACGGCAAAGATGCGCGCTGTGAGGGGCGTGGTCTGCCGACAGAGCCCCAGAGGATAGCCGGAGCAGTCGGCCTTCTCATGGTGAGAGGCCACCACCTCCATGGCATCCAGCAGCCAGCTGGAACTACTGATGATTTCAAGGCCGTTGTCCACATGGGTCTTCATAATTGCAAACTCGGCATCATCAAGCTTGCCGGGTTTAAGCAGGATCTCATCCGGTATGCCGATCTTACCCACATCATGCAGAAAGGCGCCCTTGATCAGACTGCGCATCTCACGATTTTCAAGGCCCATGGTTTCGGCGATGCGCACGGCCATGATGGTGACACGATAGTTGTGGGCATCGGTGTCACTGTCGCGCTTGGCAACCGCACTGCCCAGCACACGCAGCGTATCAAGATGCGAGTCAAGCAGACTCAGCGACATGGAGACCACCCGCTTGATCAGGCGCAGCACTATCGGGTAGATGCAGGCCGTGGTAACCAGCACAATGGCAATCACCAGCAGCATTGAGCGCTGCATGCGCGTGCTGATCTCCTGGCGCGCCTCCGGCGTGAGCATATAGACCCCCCGCAGATAGGCCCTCACTTCACCATCCCGGCTTTTAAGCGGCGCCATCACCAGGATATGCGGCGTATCGGCAATCGAGACCACCTGATACCAGACGCCTCTGGCGGCCGGATTCCGCTGCAGGTAGAGCTTGACCGCATCATGGTGCTCATAGCTGCCGTCAGAGACAACACCGCGTTCCAGCAGCTCACTGTCAAGGATTGTGGCATAGACACTTCTGACTTTGCGGCGCAGATAGCGCAAAAGGTTGTCGTCACGCCCCCGGGCAAAGAAGACCAGCTCCTGCTGCAGAAGATTGAAATCGGGCCCCTGATCCAGAATATCCCTGACCTGATCATTATAGGCCACCGTAGCCTCAATGGCACGGTCAACGGCAACCTGCCCCACATCGTCGCGACTGCGGACCACGACAATCAGGCTGACCAACAGGGCGATAACCAATGCCACCAGCAAAAGGCGCAGCGCAAGATGACGATGGACGGATGAAATCATCATTTTCTTAGCCATATCAGGATGATATAATATTGAGGTAGCCAAGAACAAGCATGATAAAAAAAAGGCCCGCCTAAAAGACGGGCCTTTACGGATTAGAAATAACTGGATCTAGGTATCGATGAACGAGCGCAGCTTCTTGGAGCGCACCGGGTGGCGCAGCTTACGAAGCGCCTTGGCCTCGATCTGACGGATACGCTCACGGGTGACCGAAAAGTCCTTGCCGACCTCTTCGAGAGTATGATCAGATTTCTCACCGATGCCGAAGCGCATGCGCAGCACCTTCTCCTCACGCGGAGTCAGAGTTGCCAGTACACGGCGCGACTGCTCGGAGAGGTTCTTGGCCGTGATGGCTTCAGAGGGCGACGGCACCTTCTTGTCCTCAATGAAGTCACCCAGATGGCTGTCTTCCTCTTCGCCGATGGGCGTCTCAAGGGAGATAGGCTCCTTGGCAATCTTGAGAATCTTGCGCACCTTATGTTCGGGGTACTCCATCTTCTCGGCGATCTCCTCAGGGGTGGGCTCGCGGCCCAGCTCCTGCACCAGGGAGCGCGAGGTGCGGATCAACTTATTGATAGTCTCGATCATATGGACCGGGATACGGATGGTGCGGGCCTGGTCGGCGATGGCACGGGTGATGGCCTGGCGAATCCACCAGGTGGCATAAGTGGAGAACTTGTAGCCGCGGCGGTACTCAAACTTCTCAACCGCCTTCATCAGGCCGATGTTACCCTCCTGGATCAGGTCCAGAAACTGCAGGCCGCGGTTGACATACTTCTTGGCGATGCTGACCACCAGGCGCAGATTGGCCTGAATCAGCTCGGTTTTGGCGGCTTCGGTCTTGGCCTCGGCCTCTTCGAGCACCCGAACGGCCTTCTTGAGACCATTGGCGGTCAACCCGCCTTCACGCTCGATGCTCTTGATATCATTTTTGAAGCTCTCCATCTTGGTGGCGATGCCGACAACTTCATCTTCAGTCAGATTGTGCTTCTCCAGAAATTTGGCGACGGTCTTGGGCGCAGACTTTTTCTCCACGCGCTTCTTCATCTCAACCATCTCTTCGTAGCCGACGCCGAACTGATCCTCATAATTGGCGATCAGCTCCTCTTTAACTTCAAGCTGGCGCCTGAGCTCTTTCAGACGGTTGCCGAAGGCCTCAATCTGCTCAGGCCGGAAATGAATCTCATGAATCAGACGCACGACCTCGCGGCTGACATCAGCCATGGCCTTCTTGATCTGATCCTTCTCCTTATCATCCTTGGCGTGGAAGAAAGCCTGCTTATGGCCTTTAAGCTCCTCCTGCTTCTGCTCGATCTGGTTGATCATCTCCAGAATCCGGGTCAGGGCAGCCTCATCCTCTACCGACTCCTCCTCAGCCTCCAGCTCCTCGCCGTCGACCTCGTTCTCATTATCGGGCTCATCCTGGCTATCCTCTTCATCACCGGTGAAGATATCCTCCATGTCGACCACGTCCTTCAGACGGATCACGCCGGCCTCCAAGGCCTGGCCGATGGCGATAACCTCTTTAACGGTAACCGGAGAATTGATAATAACGTTCAGGATCTGGCGCTGACCAGCCTCAATCCGCTTGGCGATCTCAGTTTCATCTTCACGCGAGAGCAGCGAGACGGAGCCCATCTCGTGCAGATACATCCGCACCGGATCGGGCGAACGCGAAGATCCATCCTCGTGAATATCCACGCTCTTGTCCTCGGCATCATCCTCGTCTGCGGAGACCGACTCATATTCATCTTTGTTGTCGACGAGCTGGATATCCTTCTCATTGAAAAGATCCATCACGTCTTCGAGGTCATCGGGGGAAACTTCCCCTTCCGGAAGGGCATTGCTGACCTCATCATAGGTGAGATAACCTTTGGCCTTTCCCATGGCTACCAGTTTCTGGACCTCTTTGGAATAGGCCTTCTTATCTTCTAATTCCTTCACAGTACCTCCGATACAGTGTTGTTTATATTACGTCGGGCCAGGATCTTGGCCTGCTTTGCACGCGCCAGTTCCATAGCCCTTTGCTGTTCACCTCTATCCTGCGCCTGGGTGATCTCCATTTGCAGCATCTGTATCTCGCTGTCAAAAGTCCGATACATAACCCCTGTGAGGATATCAATCAACGCTTTTTTTCGATCGCCTTCAATTTCACCCTCAGCCATCATTTTCTCGGCCTGCACTCGTAGGGCGTCAGGGCACTCCGGGTCCTCCAGGATCACCGGGCCATTCTGCAGCAGATAGTCCACCAGTTCACGGTAGCTGCTCTGCTCAAACTCTTTTGCCAAATCAAGCGCCTTGACCGCATTCACCGCACTCTCATCAAAGAGCATCTGGCGAACCAGGGTCTCTTCAAGATCCCTGATACGGCTTACCTGGGGAGTAACGATGGGATTTACCGGAACAGCTTCCGGAGACTTCAACTGTCTTCTAATCACATCAGCTTCAACACCCAACCTGATCGCCAACCTCTCTACTAGCAATTCCCGGACCACATCATCCTGAATCTTCGAGATTAACGGGGCCAACTCCTTGATAATCAAGTTCCGGTTTTCCAGTTTAGAGGAATCGCGTCCCGAAAAAGATTCATCTAAAATGAAATCCCAAAGATTCTGTGCATTATCAAGCAGTTGATTCCAGTGTTCAATTGAATCCCGGGCCACATCATCCGGATCCTTACCCTGAGGCAGTATCACCACCCTGGGCATCAAGTCGCCGGCCAGAAAGGGCTCGACCGCGCGGTGCATAGCCTGACGACCGGCCGCGTCACCGTCAAAAACAAGCGTAATATTGTCGCTAAAGCGTCGTAAAATGCGCACATGATCCTCGGTCAGGGCCGTCCCCAGGGTGGCCACCGCACTGTCGAATCCGCAGTTTGCCAGCGAGACCACATCCATATAACCCTCAACAACCACGGCCCCGCCTTCACGAATGTCATTGCGCGCATGCTGCAGATTGTAGAGCACACGACGCTTCTCAAAGACCGGCGTCTCAGACGTGTTAAGGTACTTGGGCTCCCCCTCGCCGATGATGCGCCCGCCGAAGCCGATCACCTCACCGGAAAGATCGATAATGGGAAACATTACCCGGCCGCGGAAACGGTCATAGTAGCCGCTGCCGTTATTGCGCCTGACCACCAGACCGCACTTTTCGGCCGCCTCGATGGGCATACCGCGTTTATTGAAGACCTTGATCAGGGCATCCCAGCTGTCGGGCGCATAACCGATATTGAAACGCCGGATAGTATCTTCGCTCATGCCGCGCTGCTTCAGATAGTTCAGGGCCTGTTCGCCGTGGGGCGTGAAAAGCACATGCTTGTAGTACTCCATGGCCAAGCCGCCGGCCTGATAGCAGCTCTTCTTCATGGAGTAGCCGCCGCGCTGATACTTCTCATCGCGCTCAACCGTGATGCCGACCCGCAGCCCCAGATCCTCAACGGTCTCCATAAAGCTCAAGCCCTTGGTCTCCATGACAAAACGGATCACATCGCCGGCCGCGCCGCAGCCGAAACATTTATACATCTGCCGGGTCGGCTCCACATGGAATGAGGGGGTCTTCTCGTTATGAAAAGGGCAGCAGCCCCAGTAGGAGCGCCCCTTCTTCTTCAGATCAACATGCTCGCCCACGATGGCCACAATGTCGGTCTGCTGTTTTATCTTGTCGATTAGATCTCTATCCATTTTTCAACCTGACAACCGTTTTGGTGCTGCCGCCTTCGGTGACAGCCCCGTCTTCAAAACCGGCCACTCCCGGAATATGCTTTATATGTTCCCGGATAGCCTTACGCAGCGCGCCCGTGCCACCGCCATGAATAACTTCAAACTCTTTCTGACCGGCCAGCATGGCCCGATCCAGCGCCTGCTCAACCACCGGCAGCGCCTCATCAACCCGCATGCCGACCACCACGATCGGATGCACCATGGGGGCACCGGCCTTCACATGGGCAGTCCGCTGCTTTTGCTTCTTCTTCGCCTGCGGCACCACTTCCAGCATATCGAGACCCATGGTCAGACGCTTGCCGCCGCTCAATATCAGAGCCTTGCCGTCCGACAGCTTGAGCACCTCAGCCTCAGCCTTGGCACCGCGCAAACGTACAATCGATCCAACCTTGATGTCCAGCAGCGCTTCAGGGGCCCTGGCCGCCGCATCTTCCAGTTCCCTGGCTGATTTTTTAAGTTCGGCCACCTTTTCCGGCGCATGCGGCCTGCGAGCTAACCTTTCGGCCTTTTTGATTAAATCTTTATACTTGTAAGCACTTTCCAGACGTTCTTTCTCAAATTGTTGAGTTTCCTGCTGCAGTTTAACCTTCAGCCGCTCAAGCTCAGCCCGCTCCGCCTCGGCCGCCAGCTTCATCTTGCGGGCCGACTCAATATCATCCAGAGCGCGCGCCAGCGGACTCTGTTCATCTTCGGCAATCACAGCCCTGGCCTCATCAATAATTTCAGCCGGAAAATCGACCGATCTGAGAATTTCAAAGGCATGGCTGCCGCCCATCAAACCGTATTCCAGACGGTAGAGCGGCATCAGACCGGAGTCATCAAAGGCGGCGGCGGCATTCTCGGCCAGATCACTGGCCAGGCCGTAGAGCTTGACCATCTGAGAGTGAGATGTCAGCACCACATGCGCGCCTTTTTTTAGCACCGCGTCCACATAGGCCACGGCAAAGGCGCCGCCCTGCTGATAATCAGTGCCCTCGCCGGGTTCATCCAGCAAGACCAGATCGCCCGGCGCAACCTTATTATATATCTCCTTGAGGGCATAAGCATGGGCCGTGAAGGATGAAAGACCGTGCTGAATATCCTGGGAGGAGTCCATGGCCACATGAACACTCCCGACCGCCATCACCCTGGAACCATCCGCAGCCGGGATCGCCAGACCGCATCTGGCCATGTGGTGCAGCAGGCCCAAAGTTTTGAGGGCCACCGTCTTGCCGCCGGCATTGGGACCCGAAATAATCAGACAGCTCTTCTCATCCGGCAGCCGGATGTCCAGCGGCACGGTATTGTCAAAACCGAGCTGCTCAATCAGGATGGGATGCCGGGCCGACTTAAGCTCAAAACAGGTCTCGGACACCTGCGGAATAATCGCGCCGTTCCTGACAGCCCAGCGCGCCGCAGCATGCAGCAGATCGAGCTGCCCGTAAATTTCCAGATTGCGCCGGATCACAGCCGCCCGGTCATAGACCAGACGCGAAAGCTCGCTAAGGACCTTATGCTCCTCCTCACGGATGCTTGAGCGCACCTGCGAGAGCTCATTATTGTCATCCACCAGCTCCAGCGGCTCTACATAGACCGTCTGCTGAGTGCGGGAGTAGTCATGGGCGATGCCCTTAACTTTGGACCCGAAGCCCTGCTTAAGCGGAATCACGTAACGATCATTGCGGGTCGTGATCAGATCCTCCTGCACCGCATGCTCGGCTCCGTCCAGAATGTCTTCCATGCGATTCAGGATGCGCCCGCGCAAGGAGCGATAGCGGCGACGCAGATCCGCCAAGACCGGATTGCCGCGCTCGGAAATCTCACCGGTCGGCTCGAGACGATACTGAATGGTGGAGCTCAGATCCATCAGGGGATCAATCTCAGCGGCCAGCTCAGCCAGCCGGCGGGCAGAACTCAGATAGGCCGGAATCCGCGCCATACTCTTGAGCACATTTGCGATATCAATCAGATCGGGACCTTCAAGCGTGGCGCCCTGTTTGATGGCGAGAGCTTCGTGAATATCCGCCAGACTACCGAAGTGCAGCGGGGCATCTGTCGAGATCAGATCCATCATCTCGCGCAGATCAGCCCAGCGCCCACGCACGGCGCCCCAGTCATCAAGAGGCGCAAGGGATGCAAGGGCAGATTCCCCCATGTTGGAGGCTAGCAGTTTTTTAAGACACTCTTTATAGGATGCAAACTCAAGCAGGTCAGCATTCATGGCAATAGATGGCCAGGATAATCAGCCCAGTTTCTGTTTTACGATGGCACTCACGGCTTTGCCGTCAGCTTGTCCGGCAAGTTTTGACATGGCCTCTTTCATAACCAGGCCAAAATTAGCCCCGGGCGAATCACTGATCACACCCTCGACCACCGCTTCAATCTCGGCGGCGCTCAGCTCCTGGGGCAGATACTCTTTTACGATTCCCAGCGCAACCTTCTCGGGCTCGGCCAGATCGGGACGACCGCCGGACTCGTACTGCTCAATGGAGTCGCTAATCTGCTTAACCTGGGAGCGCAAAATGGCCAGACAGGCCTCATCATCAAGGGAACCTTTCAGTTCAACCTCTCTGACCTTGGCAGCCGTCAGGATAAGTCTAAGGCAGGAGACCTTTGAGCGGTCTCCTGCCTTCATAGCTTTTGTTAAATCTGATTTAATTGTATCCAGCAGCATTAATAAAATGTTCTGGACTTGTGCATTCTCTTCATGGCGCGCTTGCGGGCAGCGATAGCCTTTCTTTTTCTCTTAACACTCGGCTTCTCATAATACTCGCGTCTGCGGACCTCAGAGAGAACTCCAGCTTTTTCAATCTGCTTTTTGAAGCGCTTCATGGCGCCTTCAAAAGCTTCGCCTTCTCTTACTCTAATTCCTGGCATAAGGTGTACAACACCCCCTCTCTTATATATATGGAGTAGTAGCTATATAGGAACAGATATTGGGTGTCAAGAGACATAAACAGACAACTCCGGCATATCACACGACATACCGGAGCTGCGAACGACAGAGATTCTATCTGCTACTTTTGGTATCTTTGGCAGACTTGCTGCCCCAGGTGAGATTGGACTGAATAACCTTACGCATGCGATCCTCTCTATCCTTGGCCTTCTGGGCCATGGCCGGATCATAGATCGTGCGCCACTCACCGTCTTCAAGCACATCTGCGCTGCTGACATTGATGGCCTGGCCGCCCATGGCCTTCTGACCGATCACACGCACGGTCTTGTTCAGATACTTGGCCGCCAGCGCCGACTTGACATTAGGCATCAGGTACCAGTCACCGTCATCCGCCACCAGAATAAACGTATCCTCAACTGCAGCGATGACATCCTCTTCACCCACCGGACAGGTCAGACCATTCAAGGTGCACAGCAAACCCTGAATAGTGCCTTCAACCTTGATATCCTTGGCAAATCCACTCATCGGAGCTACCAGAAGGGCAATCACCATCAAACTACCGACAATAAACCTCTGCATAACTAACCTCCCTTGGTTTTATCTCATTGGGTTAGAAGTTAGTTTCACACAAAGCATTGTCAAGTTGCCGAACACATTAAAAAAAGCAAAAGCCCCGACACACGGCCGGGGCTTTACGACTGACAATATTATAAATCAGGTGCAAGCTTATTTTTTGGACATTCCGGTCTTCATTTTGCCCACGTTTCTGAGGTTGCGCTGGCGCTCCTCCATCTTGGCGGCGATCTCAGCGTCGTAGATAACTTTCCACTCGCCATCCTCAAGCAGCTCGGCCCTGGTGACATTGATACCTCTGCCGCCCAGAACCTTCTCGCCCTCGAGTCTGACTGTCATATTAAGAGCCTTGGCAGCCTGCACTGGATCAATATTGGGCATCAGGTACCAGTTGCCATCCTTGTCGACCACCACAAAGGTGCTCTCGATGGCGGCAATCACATCCTCTTCACCCACCGGACAGACCATGCCCTTGGTGGTACACATCAGACCCTGGATAGAACCCTCAACCTTGATCTCCTTGGCCATACCGCAGACTGGCATCACCAGCAGAGCCACAAGCACCGACAAACTAATCACGATTCTCTTCATTACTATCTCCTTCTTCAATCAGAATTTAAATCATAGGATGCAACATCTTCCAAAGCATCAATAATTTAAACCAAGCATTAACAGTTGTCAAAGACCTAATCCTTATAATCCTTTACTATCTGCTTGCGGGCCTGCTTACGTTGCATGCGCTTCTGGCGCTTATGCACGGCATTACTGCCAATTACACCCAGCGAGGCCACCACCACCGAAACCCCCGAGAGAATATAGATCGCCACACAGAGGCGCGTAATATCCCTGGTCGGCACCAGATCGCCGTAGCCGACCGTGGTCATGGTGGCCACCGAGAAATAGAAGGCCTGAATCCAGGTCCAATCCTCCAGACGATGAAAAATCAGCGTGCCGGATGCAATCCAGATCGCCAGGGCCGATACGGCCGCCGAAATGTGCAAATCCTCTTTTTCCACCCTATTCTCCACGGTTGTATTTTAAGATGGGACTCATTATAACAGTGCCATACAATTTTCTCCAAGTAATTGATTCATTAACGAGAGGAGCCACTAATGAACTTAAAACTCAGAACCATTACCTATCTTGCAATCTTTATGATCGCTGCCGGCTGCAGCCAAAAGGAACAGGAGCAAGCCGCACCGGTCGTCAGACCCATCAAGATGCTTGCGGTGAATATTGAGGGAATCAGCCGAGTGCTGGAGTTCCCCGGCAAAGTTTCGCCGGCCCAGGAGGTCACCATGGCGTTTGAGGTGACCGGCAAAATCACCGAACTGCCCGTCACCGAGGGGCAGGCGGTAAGCAAAGGCGACCTGCTCTGCCAGCTTGACCCCAGAGACTATCAATCGGCACTCAACTCAGCCCAGGCCCAGTACAACACCAACAAAGCCGACTTTGACCGCGCCCAGAACCTGGTCAAGAGCGGCGCCCTCTCGGTGCGCGAGAAAGAGATCGCCCAGGCAAAGTTCGAGACCGCTGAGGCCAATCTGGACACAGCCCAGAAGCGCCTGGACGACACCAGACTGATCGCACCCTTTGACGGCATCGTGGCCAAGAAACTGGTCGACAACTTCCAGAACATTCAACCCAAACAGGCCATCCTGATCCTGCAGGACAACTCCAGCCTGGAGATAAAAGTTAATGTACCGGAGCGCGACCTGGCCCAGCGCAAAAAGGGCGGCCCCAAACCAGACCCGCAGGTCATCATAAGCTCCTTCCCCGACCGCCAGTTCCCGGCCCACTTCAAAGAGGTCTCAACAACCGCCGACCCTGTCACCCGCACCTTTGAGCTGACCTTAGCCTTCGATACACCCGAAGATATCCGCGTACTGCCCGGCATGACCGCCAAGGTCACCATCCGGGTGCCGGCTAAAGCCGACAATACCGGCGCCACTCTGATCCCGGCCCACGCCGTGCTGGCCGACGATGACGGCAACTCCACCGTCTGGGTCATCAACCCCAATACCATGCTGGCCGAGCGGCGCATCATTGAGGTTGGCTCTCTGAGCGGCGACTCCATCATGCTGCTGAGCGGCCTGGAACAGGGTGAACTGATCGCCATCTCCGGCGTTCACCAGCTCAGTGAAGGTCAGAAAGTCCGCAGTTACTAGGAGCCGGCATGGATATCGCTAAACTAGCCATTGAAAAGAAGATTGTTACGATCGTACTGACGATCGCCATGTTCGGCGGCGGCATAATCGCCTTCGACAAGCTCGGGCGCCTTGAGGACCCCGAATTCACAATTAAACAGGCCCTGGTCATCACCAACTACCCCGGCGCAACCGCCGAGGAGGTCGAGGAGGAGGTCTCCGACAAGATCGAGAAGGCCGTCCAGCAGCTCAGCCAGCTCAAGGAGGTCTACTCCCAGTCTGACCGCGGCCGTTCAATTGTAACGGTCACCATTGAGGACACCTATGACAAGGACACCCTGCCCCAGGTCTGGGACGAAGTCAGACGCAAGGTAAGCGACGTCCAGGCCTACCTGCCGCCCGGCGCCGGCCCATCCATGGTTGTGGATGACTACGGCGACGTCTACGGCATATTCCTGGCCATCTACGGATCAGAATACTCCTATGCCGAGCTCTATGAATTCGCCAAACTGCTGCAGCGCGAACTGCTGCTGGTTGACGACGTGGCCAAAGTGGAGCTGGGCAACCTGCGCCAGGAGGCCATCATCATCGAGCCCCACCGCGACCGCATGGCCCAGCTGGGCATTCCGGACAGCGTAATTATAAATCTGCTGCAGGCAAAGAATATCGTTGCCAACGGCGGCATGTTCAAAGCCGGCCGCGAACACATCTATGTGGAACCCACTGGCACCTTCTCGACCGTCGAGCAGTTCGGCTCCCTGCTGATCGCCAGCAGCCAGTCCGACACCCAGATCTACCTCAAGGATATCGCCGACATCCGCCGCGACTATGTGGACCCGCCCTCAAATCTGCTGCGCTATGACGGCCACACCGCCATCAGCCTCGGCATCTCAACCAAGTCCGGCGGCAACGTCGTCACCATGGGCGAGGCTGTCCAGCAGCGTCTGACAGAACTTGAAGACCAGACTCCGCTGGGCGTCCAAATTGAGAGCATCTCCTTCCAGTCCGATGCGGTCACCGAATCCATCGACGGCTTCCTGATCAACCTCTACCAGGCGGTCGGCATCGTCATCATCGTGCTGATGTTCTTCATGGGCCTCAGAAGCGGTGTTCTGATCGGCTTCTCGCTGATGCTGACCATTCTGGGCACCTTCATCCTGATGCAGCTGGGCGGCATCACCCTTGAGCGCATCTCGCTGGGTGCCCTGGTCATCGCCCTGGGTATGCTGGTGGATAACGCCATCGTAGTCGTGGACGGCATTCTGGTGCGCACCCAGCAGGGCATGAGCCGCAACGCCGCCGCCAGCGAGACCGTCCAGAAAACCATGTGGCCCCTCTTCGGCGCCACCGCCGTGGCCATCCTGGCCTTTGCCAGCATCGGCCTCTCAGACGACGCCACCGGCGAAATCTGCGGCTCCCTCTTCTACGTCATCCTCTACTCCCTGAGCCTGAGCTGGATCGTCGCCATCACCGTTGTGCCGCTCATGGCCGTGAGCTTCCTGGAAGAGCCCAAAGTGCAGACGGGCGATGTCTATGACACTAAATTCTACAACCTCTACAAAGGTTTCCTGAGGGGCTGCATCGACAGACGCTGGGCAACTCTGGGCGTCATCCTGATCCTCTTCTTCCTCTCGCTGAAAGGCTTCGGCTACATCGACCGCACCTTCTTCCCGGACTCCAGCCGCCCCCAGTTCCTGGTGGACTACATGCTGCCCGAGGGCACCCATATTGAAGAGACCACCCGCCAGGCCGCTGAGATCGAGAAGTACCTGCTGGAACTTGACCATGTAACCCACATCACCACCCTGGTAGGCGAAGGCGCCATGCGCTTCATGCTGACCTATGCGCCCCAGAAGGCCAACAGCTCCTACTGCCAGTTCCTGGTGGATGTGGATGACTACAAGATAATCGACGGCCTGCGCCAGGAGATCGAAGACTACCTCTATCAGAATCATCCCGACGGCCTGGCGCGCAGCGAGAAGTTCAGCTTCGGCCCTCCCGGCAGCAAGATCGAGGTAAAGCTTAAAGGCCCGGATGCCAATGTTCTGCGCAAGATGGCCAGCCAGACCGAGCAGATCATGCGCGAGACCGGCATGGCCAAGGGCATCCGCACCGACTGGCGTCAGAAGGCCAAGGCCGTCAAGGTTGTTGTTGCCGAGGAACAGGCCAACCTGAACGGCATCACCGAGCCCGATATCGCCCGCGTGCTGCAGCAAGCCTATGAGGGCGTCACCGTCGGCATCTTCCGCGACGGCGACCTGCTGCTGCCCATCGTCATGCGCGCCAGCCAAGAGGAGCGGGCCAGCATCGACAGCCTCAAGAACATCCAGATCTGGAGCCCCAAGGCCGGCAAGATGATCCCCATACGCCAGGTTGTCAAAAGCTTTGAAACCGACTACGTGGATGCACGCATCTTCCGCTTTGACCGTCAGCGCCAGCTCTCCGTCACCTGTGACCCCCAAGTTGGCGTGATCACCTCCAACCTGCAGAACCGTCTGCTGGAGGACATCAAGGATCTGGAGCTGCCCCCCGGCTACACCTTTGAATGGGGCGGCGAGTACGACCAGTCCAGCGAAGCCAACTCCAAGCTCATGGGCAAGCTGCCGCCGATCATCCTCATGATGATTATTATTGTAATCATCCTCTTCAACTCCATCCGCCAGCCGCTGGTGATCTGGGCCTGCGTGCCGCTGGCCCTGATCGGCGTGGCGGGCGGCCTGCTGCTGACCGGCCAGTCATTCGGCTTCATGTCGCTCCTGGGCTTCCTGAGCCTCATGGGCATGCTGATCAAGAACGCCATCGTGCTGATCGACCAGATCAACCTTGAGCTGACCTCCGGCATGAAAACCATGGAAGCCATCATCAGCTCGGGCGTCAGCAGGCTGCGCCCCGTCTCCATGGCCGCGGCCACCACCATGCTGGGCATGCTGCCGCTGATCAAAGACCCCTTCTTCGTCTCCATGGCAGTCACCATCATCGGCGGCCTCTTGATGGCCACCGTCCTGACCATGATCTTCGTACCGGTGCTCTACGCCATCGTCTACAACGTCAAAGAGTAAAAAAAAGAGCCGGCCATTGGGCCGGCTCTTCAATTTTAAAACCAGAGTCTTCTCAGTTAAGCAGCCCCTGCGCCTTAAGCTGCTTGATCAGCACGTCAGCCACCCGGTCAACCTCATCTACAACCTTACGCGGAGTGGTTGTCTTGGTGGTGCCGCTCCAGACCTTATCCTCTTCGGCCACGGCCCAGATGTTGGTCTCCAGCCAGGCCACCTTGTACTCGTGCGAACGCACATACTGCGGCGTATTCCAGACATCCCAGGCCGATGAATAGTAGCCGTAGAAGTCATGGTTATAGGCGCCACTCATGCGTTTATACTCATAGGTTGCATGATCCTTGCGCTGCATACCGGCCAGGCGGGTCACCAGCACCGCATCGATGCCATATTGCCGGATAGCCTCGGCAATCTCAGCCTTATCCAGCTTATCGGACTGGGCCAGCACGGTGTGGCTGGCGATGGCCTTGACCCCGGCCAGCTCCAGTCTGGCAGCAAACCGATCCTCAAAGAGCTTACGGTTATCCTGGTTGTCACCGACACCGATCACCAGAATCTCCTCAAAAGCCGGCCCGGCGTAGTCCGAGTCAATCTTGGCAAACTCGGTTGAGGATGCGCAACCGGCCAACAGCGCCATCATTAAAATCAACACTCTCTTCATCAAATACCTCTCTTATCTGTTTTTCATATATTCCAATACTTCACTGGGACTCAGCTTGCGGCTGCCGGGACCGACCCGGATATAGAACTCCTCATTACCCTGATGCTTAAAGAAGATCGGCTGCTCAGACCTGAGACACTCCACCACCAGAATCTTCTTGCCGGCCAGCGGACAGAGCTCAAAACGGATACAGCCGGCATACTCCAGGCCGATATGACGCTTGAACATATTGTTGAGGTGCAGCAGGCACTTGTCATCACTCTGGAAACCGTCGGCATCCATGCCCAGCACCGCGCCGTCATCGCCGACACCCACCAGCAGGATGCCGCCGTCGGTATTCAGGAAGGCGGCTATGGTCTTGACGATCACGAACTCGATCTCCTTGCCGGGCTGGCCCGTCTCCAGGTTCCAGCGCAGGGTCGACTTGAACTCCAGCTGCTCGCCCTCGCCCTGGCTGATCAGATCCAGCAGGCGCTCTTCGGAGAAGCCCTCATCCTTACCCAGCTGCCGGCGATAAAGAATGGCCAGCACCAGCACAATCGCCATGCCGACCACCAGGACCGACACCGAGATCAGGAGCAGGTAGCTGCCCTTCTGGCGCATAATGAGAGAGCTCTCGGGCATCACCAGCGCCAGATGCACCTCGCGCTCATCAGTCAGGTTATCCGAAATCCAACCCCACCAGCTTCTATTCTCATACCTGAACCTAAAGGGATTGCCGCCCTTATGGGCCAGAAAGGCCCCGAAAAGCCCGACGTTCGGCCGGGTGGCCGGCAGCTTGTCGTGTACCCGGGTCAGGTCGGCAACCTGGCCGTTGGCGCTGAGCAGGAAGATATGGCCGTCATCGCCCAGATCAAGCTGCCCCAGCAGGCCGCGGTAGTCCTCAAGCAGCACATCCACGGCGATGACCTGAGCGATGCCGTTTGCCGGCCCCTGCACCGCCACCGAAGCGGTCACCCCGGGCTTCTGCTGGGTCATGAACTGGTAGGGCCTGGTCCAGAAGATCTCCTGGCGCGCCACGCCCACATACCAGGGACGCTGGCGCGGATCATAGTCGCTCTCCTCCGACCACTGCTCAACCTTCTCCAGATTGCGCCAGCGAATCATGGCGGCCTCGCCGTTGACTGAACGCGAGAGCCAGCTGTCGGCCTCCCTGAAGAGGGTATATGAACGGCCATCAGGTTGCGCCACGATCACGGCCGAGATATGCCGCAGCTGCTCCTTGTCGATCAGCGGGATCACCGAGCGCGTTATCTGGACCGGATCATCCAGATTGAGCAGCCCCTGCGCACCCCACTGCTGCATGGTCACCAGCAGGCTGTCAACCGGCATCAGAAAACGCTCGATGCGCCCGAAGGCCCCGACGCCCATCTGCGTCACAACGCCCTCCATGCGCTCCTGCCGCGCGCCAAACCAGGAGATGCCAAGCAGAGCGGCCGTCACAAAGGCCGCAACCATAATGACTACAATCAGCAGATTCAAAAAACCGCCGGAGCGGTGCAGTTTACTGTTCATAACTTCCTTTAATCAGCGCCAAGGTGCCAGATCAACAACTAATTGACCCTAGAAAGAGTAACCAAGCCGGCAGTAGAGGGCACTGTCACCGCTGTCAGTGTGCCCGAGGCCCACAGTGAAGGGCCCGAGGGGGGTCTCGGTGCCCACAAAGAGGCTGCCGGCCACAATCATCTCGGGCACGCTGATAACCACGTCACTGCTGCGCTCCCAGACATTGCCGGCCTCCAGGCTGCCGCCCAGATAGATACCCCTGAGCGGCCCGACGGGCTCAGGCCACAAGTTGCAGTAGTAGATCAGCGAACCCAGCATCAGATGGTTGCCGTGCAGCTTACCCAGACCGGTGCCCGAAAGTTCGGTCCAGCCGCCGAGCTCAAAAAACTCATAGAGCGGCGCGTCATCCGAAGAGCTGGCCCAGCGGGCCTTGAAGGCCAGGGTGTGACTGCCGATGCTGACGGGCCAGACAACCTTGGCATCCACCAGGTCAAAGCTGGCCTCGGAACCCATGCCGTGGCGGGCCGCAAAATATTCAAAATCCAGCCAGAGACCGCGGGTGGGGAAGGAGGAAGAGTCAAGCTGATCAAGCTTGAACTGCGCCAGGTAGCCGCCATCCCCGGTGGAGACGTCATAATAGGTCAGGGGGTCGCCAATGCGGCGGTCGGCCTTGGTGCGGCCCCGCACAACGCCGATGCGCAGCTCGCCATACTCGCCCAGAGCGTAGCCGACATCCAGCCCGCCGCTGTAGCCGCGGAACTGATACTCGGCCATGCGGTCACCCAGCGGGTTGTAGACATTTCTGAACATCATCGAGTAATCAACATAGGGCGCAATGAAGGGCGCCCAGAAGTAGGGCAGCAGCGGCTGATAGTACTCGCTGCGCAGATAGGCCTCATCGCCCACATGGATCCAGTTGCTCCAGCTGGCGCCCAGCGCATTGATGTTGAGCATGTCATGCTTGAACTTGAGCAGCACCACGCCCCGGTCAGAGGCCGAATCGTAGCTGTAGTCAAAGCCGAACTTGAGCGTGCTGAAACGCTCCTTGCGCTGCTCGCCGCTGATCAGCAGCCCCTGCTGGCCGTCACTCTCAATGATATCCAGGTCGATATCCTCAAGTTTGGAGTACTGCTGCAGGCGCAGCAGAATACCGTCCAGCGGTTCATCCTTCAGATCCTGATTTAGCGTCCTCTCGGAGCGTTCACGGAAGTACTGCGAAAGAATCTTATCCATGGCCGGCAGCTTGATGAACTCGACCTGCACCCGCTCGGGGGTCCGGCTGAGCCGGTCATCCCAGTAGGCCTGATACTCGGCCCTCGAGATGCTCAATGCGGAGAGTTCACTGAGCCTGGCACGCGCCGCGTCATCACCGATCTCGATGGCCTCAGCCGAGCGTTCAAAACTGCCCGTGGTGATGTCGCCCAGCGCGGGCACAATCAGAATATCCGCATCACCGATCGCGGCCAGCTGCTCGCTGGTGTTGCGGTTGGTCAGGTAGCGCGAGAGCTGCCCCACGATGCTGAAGGCTGACTTGATGGCCGCCTGCTCCTGCATGGGCGTACTGATATCGACCACAATCAGGATGTCAGCCCCCATGGCGCGCACCACGTCCACCGGCAGATTGCGGGCGATGCCGCCGTCCACCAGCAGCCGGCCGTCGATCTCAACCGGCGAGAAGACCCCCGGCACAGCCATGCTGGCGCGGATGGCCGCCGAGAGTTCGCCCTCGCCCAGCACCACCATCTCACCGGTGGCGATGTCGGCGGTCACGGCCCTGAAGGGGATCGCCAGCTGATCAAAATCGGTAATGTGCTCAACCCCGACCAGCAGCGACTGCAGCATGTAGTCAAGGCGTTTGGCGCTGATCAGAGCGTCCGGCAGCTTGACGCCCCTGTCGATCTCGAGCCCCACGAAGTAGTTGGCGTCATCCAGCTTGCTCTCATAGAGCTGCTTGTTGCGCGGGATCACATCCCCCAGCACGCCGGGCCAGTCGGTGTAGACGGCAAACTCTTCGATCTCATCCAGGGAGTAGCCGCTGGCATAGAGCCCGCCGATGATGGCACCCATGCTGGTGCCGGCAATGTAGTCCACCGGCACGTTAAGTTCCTCCAGCACCCTGAGCACGCCGATGTGGGCGGCGCCGCGCGCCCCACCGCCGCTCAGGCAGAGACCGACCTTGGGTCGCTCGGCGGCATTCGCACCAGCACTCAGAATACAGAACAGCAACACAACTGAACAGATACGCTTAAACATAAATTCCTCCCCCAATACAAACGACTATAGCACAAGCCCAATTTATCAGGCCACTGGACATCTAACATAGGCTCCTTATTCTAGGCTTTAATGATCGCACTGACGAGCTCCGCCACTCTCTGGGGCACCGATGCCCTGCATATAAGCGTTGAGTCCCATATCCAGAATGGGGTGCCGTCCTTCACCATCGTCGGCCTGCCCGACAACGCGGTCAAGGAGAGCAAGGAGCGCGTGCGCTCTGGCATCATCAACTCCGGCCTCGACCTGCCGCCCAAACGCATCACGGTCAACCTGGCCCCGGCCGACGTCAGGAAGGAGGGCGGCATCTTCGACCTGCCCATCGCCATGGCCATCCTGACCGCCCTGGGGGTCGTACCGCAGAGCCGGGCCTCGCGCTTCCTCTTTGCCGGCGAACTGGGGCTGGACGGCACCATCCGGCCGGTCAAGGGCGTCATCGCGGCCGCCTTTCTGGCCCGCGAGCTCAACCTGGGCATCGTCTGCCCGCGCGCCAACCTCAAGGAGGCCTCGCTGGCCGAAATCGACGTCTGGCCGGTTGACGACCTCAAGGAGGCGGTCAACGTCTGCCTGAGCGAACAGATCCCATCCACCCTGCCCTATGAGGTCATCGAGGCCTGCTGGCACAGCGAGCAGATCGACATGAACGAGATCACCGGCCAGGAGATGGCCAAGCGCGCCCTGCAGATCGCGGCGGCCGGGGCCCACAACATGCTGATGATCGGCCCGCCCGGGGCCGGCAAATCGATGCTGGCCAAACGCCTGCCCTCAATCCTGCCGCCCCTGACCCGCCAGGAGGTGCTGGAGTGCACTCGCATCTACTCGGCGGCCGGCCGCCTGAGCAGCGATCATGTCATCACCCGGCGGCCATTCCGCCCGCCCCACCACACCATTTCGGATGCCGGCCTGATCGGCGGCGGCACCCAGCCGTCGCCCGGCGAGATCACCCTCTCGCACAACGGGGTGCTCTTCCTGGACGAACTGCCCGAATTCAGGCGCGCGGCACTAGAGTCCCTGCGCCAGCCGCTGGAGGACGGCCATGTGACCGTCTCACGGGCCAGCAACTCAGTCACCTTTCCGGCCCGCTTCCAGCTGATCAGCGCCATGAACCCCTGCCCCTGCGGCTTTCTGGGACACCCGGACAAGGAGTGCCGCTGCACCCCGATCCAGATCGAAAAATACATGGGCCGCATCTCGGGCCCCCTGCTGGACCGCATCGACATCCACATCTGGATCCACCCGGTCAAGAGCGAATTCATCCTGGATGCGCGCCCATCCACATCTTCTGCCGAGATCCGCGAAATGGTCGAGAACGCCCGCCGGCGCCAGCTGGGGCGCGGCTGCCTGAACGCTCATATCAGCGACAAGCAGCTGGATAAGCTCTGCCCGCTGGCCGATGAGAGCCGTCAATTGCTGCTGAGCGCCATGCAGCGCTACAACCTGAGCATGCGCAGCTACAAGCGGGTCATCAAGGTTGCGCGCACCATTGCCGACCTCGACGGGCAGGACACAATCCAGAGCCAGCACATGGCCGAAGCCCTGCAATATCGGCCCGATGCCCTCTGTTAAATTTAACATTTGCACCTGAAGCGCCGAGGTATTAAATTAATGAAGCCCAAGGGCGATTTTATTCCAAGGAGGATTCGATGATTAAAGGACTACTGTTACTGCCGTTTAAAATTGTCATGCTGCCGTTCAACCTGGTGGGCATGTTGCTGGGCCTGGTTTTCAAAATTGCCATGGCACCGGTCCTGCTGGTCAAATGCCTGCTCAAGGCAGCCTGCAAACTGGTGACCCTGCCCTTCAAGATTGTGGCCAAGAGCCTCTGCATCGCCACCAGCATCGTGCTCTTCCCCATCAAGCTGGCACTCAAGATCGTAACTTTCCCGCTCAGAATTTTCGCTTAAACAAAAAAAGCCGGCCCAATAGGCCGGCTCTCTCTTTACACCGTTTAAACTCTCTATTTCTTGTTGTTCATGGCCTGCTGCAGCTTATCGGCCAGGGAGCCGAAGGAAGAGCTGTTGCCGGCGTTGAACTGGCGCCAGTCACCGCCATCCTCAACATCGGAGGGCATCAGGGTCATCTTGCGGCCGGCGGCATTGATCTCTTTGATGCTGACAGATACCGTCTCACCGCTCTTGAGGTTATCAAAGGCGGCCGGCTTCTCGGAACGGGCGATCTCGGACTTGGGCAGCAAGCCGGTGATGCCGGGCTCCAGGTTGATGAAGATGCCGAACTTCTCGGTTTTCTCAACGGTGCCCTCAATCTGCTGACCGCAGCTGTACTTCCCGGCCACCTCGGCCCAGGGGTCACCCTCGGCCTCCTTCATGCTCAGGGAGATGCGCTTGGTGTCGCGCTCGATGCCCTTGACCATGACATAGACCTCATCACCGGGGCTGACGATCTCATCAGGACGGTTGACGCGACGGGTATAGCTCATCTCTGAGATATGCACCAGTCCTTCGATGCCGGGGGCAATCTCGACGAAGGCGCCGAAATCCATGCACTTGATGACACGGCCCTTGACGCGATCGCCCTCGCTGAAGCCAAGCTCACCCTGCTCCCAGGGATTGCCGCCAACCTGCTTGATGGAGAGCGAGATGCGCGGACCCTTGTCGCCGGGCTCAATGGCCAGCACCTTGACCTTGACCACCTCATCAACACTGACTGCATCTTCAGGCTTCTCAACCCTGGACCAGCCCAGTTCAGAGATGTGGACCATACCCTCAACACCGGGCATCAGCTCAACAAAGGCGCCGAAGGGCATCAGCTTGGTGATGCGGCCCTCAACGATGTCACAGACATTGACACCGCTCATGAACTCTTCGCGGGCCACCTCGGCCTCCTGCTCCAGCAGGCTGCGGCGCGAGACAACAATATTACGCCCCCCCTCACCGAACTCGGTGATCCTGAAGGTGTAGGACTTGCCAACGTACTCGGAGGCATCCTCAACATATCTGGAATCGATCTGCGAGATGGGACAGAAGGCGCGCTTGCCCATGACGGTCACGGTGAATCCGCCCTTGCACTCGGCCTTGACCTTACCTTCAACCGGAATACCGCCCCGGAAGGCCTCTTCGATCTGCTCGGCGCCGCCGCGGCCGCTCAGATACTTGGTCAGGCGGATCTCATGCTCCTTGATTGAACCGATGTAGAGTTCAATCTCATCGCCGACGCTTAACGTCAATTCACCATCGGCGTTAAGCAGATCCTCTGCATCGACCACACCGTCAACGCCGGCGGCCAGGTCAACGAAAACCGTGTCGGCGCCAATGGAGATAATCTCACCCTTGACGCGGTTACCCACCTTTAACTGCTGATCCTGGGCTGCATCGCTGGCATCCAGCAGATCAGCCATACTCATCTCTTTGTTCTCTGACATATTCTACTCCCTAAGGGTTATTTTTTCGGCTTACTCGACAGTGAGTCCTGTCATAATTTTTCCGGATTTTTCAAGGATACGGGAGCGCCCTTGGTGAGCACCCCCGGCTTACTCTATTCTTACAGGAAAAGTGAACTTACCGATCCGTTGTCATAGATCCGGTTGATGGCCTCAGCCAGCAGCGGAGCCACGCTGAGAACCGTAATCTTCTTACAGTCCACTGCCTCGCCTTTCAAAGGAATTGTATCGGTAATAATCATCTCTTCAATAGGAGAATTATTGATGCGCTCAATGGCCGGACCGGAAAGTACGCCATGGGTACAACAGGCCGAAACGCTGTTGGCGCCGCGGTCGATCAGGGCCTGGGCGCCATGGGTCAGAGTACCGGCGGTATCAACCATGTCATCCACGATCAGACAGTCCTTGCCCCTTACATCACCAATGATGTGCATAACTTCAGACTCATTAGCGCGCTCGCGGCGCTTATCAATAATGGCCATCTCGGCATGCAGCGGCTTGGCCAGCCCGCGGGCACGCTCAACGCCACCGGCATCCGGCGAGACGATGACCAGATCCTTCTTATAGTTATCCTGAATGTAGTCCAGGAAGACAGGCTTGGCATAGAGGTTATCCAGCGGAATATCGAAGAAGCCCTGAATCTGGCCGGCATGCAGCTCCATGGTCAGAACGCGGTCGGCTCCGGCCTCAGTCAGCAGATTGGCGACCAGCTTGGCGGTGATCGGCGCACGCGGGGATGCCTTGCGATCCTGACGGGCATAGCCGAAATAGGGAATCACGGCCGTGATCCTCTTGGCTGAAGCGCGTCTGAAGGCATCAATCATCACCAGGAGTTCCATAATATGCTCATTGGCAGGCGAACAGGTGGACTGCACAATAAAGATATCTTTACCTCTGATGCTCTCATGAACATCGACACAGATCTCACCGTCGGAAAAACGGCGAACGTTGGCGTCGCCCATGGTCAATCCAAGGATACTGCAGATGCTCTGGCCCAATGCCTTGCTGGCATTACACGTAAACACGCGTACGCACGATTCCATATAAGCATGTCTCCCTTATGCGAGAAAGCCGGAAATGGCGCAACCACTCAAAGATGACACCCCGGCTTCCTAGCTTTTTTACGCTTTTTTTGCGCAGGGTGCCTATATAGTCGAATTAAACTTCGTTGGCAATCCTTTGTTCGTACTCCCGAAGGATCGATTGTTCAATCTTGGTTCGAGTCTCCACATTGAGGGGGTGTGCAGTGTCACGGAAGGTGCCATCCTTCCGTTTGCGTGACGGCATTGCAACAAAAAGTCCTGATGTGCCGCTAATAACCCGCAAATCCCGGATCACAAAACAGTCATCAAACACCACGGAAGCATACGCTTTGAGCTTATCATTATCATCAACCGGAAATACCTTAACCTCTGTAATGTCCATACCTCTCTCCCATAAACCTAGTAACGGGCGTATATTGGTAGCCCTCACGCCGCCGAAGCCGGCCTAGTGCACTAGATAGGTGATCTTCACCAAAAAAAATACCGAATACAGTTGAACCGCTGCCTGACATCATTGCACCTAAAGCACCTGCGTCGATTAAATCCTGCTTAACCTCACTCAACTCAGGGCAAATAACAAAAGCAGCTTCCTCAAGATCATTTAACAGGCACCCTTCGGGTGCGATAAAATCATCGTTAGATATTGATATATTAAAGCTATCTGAACCCTTAGTCAATGGCTTCTTCAATTCTTTATACACTTTCGGTGTAGAAAGACCAAAAGGTGGCAGCACCAATAAATATGAACGATCTTCAACATCTACGGCACGCAACAACTTTTCACCGCGGCCGCCCATCTCCAGAGCTGAGCTCTTCACAAAGAAAGCACAGTCAGAACCAAGCCTGGCCGCCATCTGCATGAGATGATCATCATCCAAGCCGGCCTCAAATATCCGATTAAGGGCGAGCAGAACACTGGCCGCATCGCTGCTGCCGCCCCCCAGTCCGGCTCCGGAGGGAACATTTTTTTTGAGCGAAATTTTTATGCCGCCGGCGATATTCTGATCCTCAAAAAAGAGACGCGCGGCCCGATAGGCCAGATTGTCCTCAACGGCACAATCACAACCGGGAGCGAGCAGCTCAATCCCAGACTCTATACGCTCCAGCTCAAGCTCGTCACAGAGACTGAGCGGCAACATGATGGTGCGCAACTCATGGAACCCGTCCGGGCGCTTGCCGAGAATCTCGAGGGTCAGGTTTACCTTGGCGGGGGCCAGAATCTTCATTTAAGATCCACCGCCACATAGAGCGGGCTGCCGCCGCGATTAATCAACAGCAGAGCCGTCTCATCACTCTGCATGGAGTTGAGCAGGGCCTGGTACTCATCAATGTCGCGCACCACCTGGCGGTTGACCTCGCGGATCACATCTCCGCGGCGCAACCCGGCCGCAGCCGCCAGGCCGGCAGCATCGATATCCAGCAGAATGACGCCCTTAGGGTCCTCAACATTGAACTGACGCGCCAGCTCCTTTGTTATATTGCCGACCGTCAGCCCCAAACGATCCTTCGCCTCACCGGCCTTGCCCGGCGCTGAACTATCCAGCTCGGCCACATGTTCATCCAGGCGTTCATCCAGCCTGACTTCCAGAACCAGCTCCTTGCCTTCGCGCCAGACGGTCACTTCAATCCGGGCGCCCGGCTTGAAGCTGCCCACCATGCGGGTCAAGTCATGGGGATTGTTAATCGCACCGGCCTGCACCTTTATAATAATGTCACCGGCCTTGATGCCGGCCTTATCGGCCGGATCACCGGGATAGACCCTCGAGATCATCGCACCGCGCTTGCCATCCAGGCCGGTGGCCCTGGCGATCTCCGGAGTCACCGGCTGCACCGCAACCCCCAGCCAGCCACGGGAAACCTGACCGGTCTGCTTGAGCTCGGAAAGAATGTCGGTGACCATATTAATGGGTATGGCGAAGCCGATACCCTGGCCGGTCGAGATGATGGCCGTATTGATACCGACCACATGGCCGCGCATGTCCACCATCGGACCACCCGAATTACCGGGATTGATGGCCGCATCGGTCTGAATGAAGTAGTCATAAAGCCCGGCGCCGATGTCGCGCGCCTTGGCACTCACGATGCCCTGGGTCAGGGTGTGGCCGAAGCCAAACGGGTTGCCCATGGCGATCACCCAGTCGCCGATCTCCAGCTTGTCGGAATCACCAAGCTTTGAGTAGGGCAGCGCCTTGCGGCCCGGATCGATCTTGATCAGGGCAATATCACTCTTGTCATCGCGGCCGACAATCTGCGCCTCATAATCACTGCCGTCAGCCAGCGTGACACGGATCTCCTCAGACTCGGCAATCACATGGTTGTTGGTCAGGATATAACCATCGGCCGAGATGATAAAACCCGACCCCAAGCCTCGCTGCTTAAACTCTTCACCCTTATCGCCCTCATTGAAGCGATCAAAAAACTCATCAAAGGGACCACCCGGCGGCATGAAGCGCTTATACATATCGCGGCTGCTGACCACCTTGGTGGTGCTGATGCTGACCACGGTCGGGCGCACGCTGTCGGCCAGACTCTTGAGGCTCGGCATGACAACCTTGACTGCGTCATCGGCCTCGCCCACATGCCAGAACTCCTTGGCCTCGCCGATCGCCGGCAGCTTAAACGAGGATGCGATCAGCATGCCCGCCAACAGCGAACAGACAGCAACCATTATCAGCAGATTAAATGAGATAATCTTTTTTTTCATTTTCGTCCTTCCATGACCCGCAGATAGTTCTGGCGCAGTTCAAAAAGCACCTGCTCCATCAGCTGATCTTCCTTCTCACTCAGATTGCCACGGGTTTTCTCATGCAGCATTGCGATAATACTGATATTCTGACGCGCCACGACCACGTCGACACATGACTGACCACTCTGGGGATCGGGCGCAAGCCCAAGATTGATCATGGCGGCACTGGCGAAACCCATGATCAGGGTTGAAAAATCAACCGCGTCTCCTTGTTTATCCGGCATTCCTAAACCTCAATACTAAATTGTACGGATCTTAAGCAGATTATCAAAACCTGTCAAGGTTCGGAATATATTAACGTTTCAGCAGAGGCAAGACAGCATTCTGCAACAGGCTAACTTTCTCATCCACCAGACGATCAACCCCCTGCTTCAGGCCGGGCGAAATGCGATGGGGCCGATCAATCAACTCCTCTGCCATGGCCGGCTCAACATCACCAAGGGCGGACCAGGCAAGGGTCCAGCCGCGGGCGGCATCCTCAATACTGTAACCGCCGCCGCCCAGTGCCAGAATCTTTTCATGGGCGGCACACAGATCCCTGATTACCGCATAGTAGCCGTTATTGGTGCAGCGCAGGTTGGTCAGCGGATCACGCTTCAGAATATCCAGACCGATCTGAGCCACGATCATCTGGGGATCATACCTCTCCATGATAATGGGAAAGATCGCCCTGAAGGCCCTCACATAAGCGTCATCATCCGTATACTCGGGCAGAGGCAGATTGATACAGTAGCCGCGCCCCTCGCCGACACCGACCTCGGTCTCAAAGCCGGTGCCCGGATAGAGGGTGTGCCCGTTCTGATGAATGGAGAAGGTCAACACCTCGCGACTCTCATAGTAGGCATCCTGCACGCCGTTGCCATGATGGGCATCAATATCCAGATAGAGGATGCGCTCATAGCCGGCATCCTGCAGCATGCTGATGGCCACGCAGATATCATTCACATAACAGAAACCCTCAGCATGATTGACGCCGGCATGATGGAAACCGCCCACGGGATTAAAGGCCCGCTGAGCCTCGCCGCTGATGATCTGCTGAGCGCCGCCAAGCGTAGCCCCCAGGGCCAGCAGCGAAAAATCAAACACACCCGGAAAGATCGGATTGTCATAGGTGCCCAGACCGTAATTAATCATGAGCGAATCAGTGGTGCCGCTGTTGGCTCCACGCAGAGTCTCAACAAATTCGGCCGAGTGGAACCGCAAGAGCTCATCAGCTTCGGCCGGCAGAGCCTCCATGACCCGGGCCTGAGCATCAAACAACTGCTGGCGCAGACTCTCCTCGTAAACCAACCGCGCACGATAGGGCTTGAAGGGATGATAGTCGCCATAGTCAAAGGTTTCAAAACCTTCAGCGTACATAAACACAGCACTTTTAGCCAAAGATGACCTCCAGAAATCGATACTAGCAGACCATATCTGCAATAGCAACAGAGCATAAAGTCACGCCCATAATATATCACTATATTTACAGTGGGTTACAAAAGCAAGCTTCAAGAGCCCCATATGATCGCCCTTGCAAAAAACACTAAACATCTCTAATATTTGAACATTGGAGGCTCAAATGAAAATCCTGATTGTTGAAGATGACCATACCAGTCTTGAAATGATGCGCAACATTCTCAAGAAATTCGGCAAATGCGATGCAGCCGTGGACGGCAAGGAGGCCGTGCACGCCTTCAACGTAGCCTGGGAGGAAGATAAACCCTACGACCTGATCTGCCTGGACGTCATGATGCCCAACCTGAACGGCAAAGAAGCCCTCAAGATGATCCGCGAGATGGAGGGCCGCATGGAGATTCAACCCGATCAAAAAGTCAAGATAGTCATGACCACCGCCCTGGGCGACCTGGACATCATCTACAGCGCCGGCCAGCTAGGAGCTGACTCCTATATCGTTAAGCCGATCACGGTTACCAAGCTTAGTGAGGAGATTGAGAAACTGTTTCCGGAGGAAGAAGAAGAAAAAGAGTAGACTGAAATTCGCATACAACGGGCTAAACGAAGCGCTTGCCCGCGAATACACAATTGTCAGATTTCATAAATCAATCTAAAATATAAACTATTCAGTCAAACTAACGGCTCTCACCAAACCCAAATATTCTTCATAATCAATCAGTTCAGCGACCCACTGAGAAATAATTCTGGTCGTAGCCATATGAATAGTCCGATCATCCCAGCTATCCAGATATTCCACTGCTCCCGAAGCCTCCGAAACAAAATATAGCTTTAATCCTTGCTGCACCATATTAATCATACCCATTTCCCGTCCAATAACGCACATATTGGAAGCAAAACCCACATAAATTAACGAATCAACACCCTTAGATCTTAAAAAAGCAGCAAACAGCTCATCATCCATATCTTGATGAAACAGCAATTCCGCCTTGCCAAAAGCGACCAGTGATTCAAGGTCATCATGAATTTTAGAGTTATAATCAACTGACTTTGGATCATTGGTCAAAATCAATATCGGATGCCCCAGTTCAATTGCCTTTTTCAGAAAAGGAACAATACGCGACTCAATAATTTCACTAAAATATTCATTAAGATGCTCCGAAGCCATATCAACCCAAGGGTCCATAACCACAACTGCTGTCCGCTGAGGATAAATAGTCCGTTCAAATCGATACACATCTTCGGCACGCACAGGCAAACCATCTTCCAACTCCAAAAAACCCTGACTATCCAACTTAAAATATGAATAACGAGATGTATTAAGACTGTAATTTACAAAACTACTGCGATCAGCGTCAGAACCACCTACGCGCTCCCCAACGACGTCTTGGAAACACCCAACAGTTGGAAATAACAAACAGTGATACCAGCCAACACCTATACCAGCGGAAAACACGAAAAGAAACGCCACTGCCATGAAAGCAATGTGTGATAGCTTTTTCCTAAAATATTTCGTCATTCCCTCCCCCACCATCAGGAATACCATCACGATTGATTTACTACACAAATTTAAAATAAATAACTTAACTAAAAGAAATCATCATACAGACTTTCTAAACACCCGGCCCCATCAACCCAAAGTACCAGCCAATCATAGGATCGCCCCAGAAGACAAAGATCAGAGCGCCCAGGGCCAGGAAGGGCCCGAAGGGAATGGCGGCTTTCATATCCTTGCCCTTGTAGAGCATCCAGCTGACGCCCACAATGGAGCCGATCAGGGAGGCCATGAAGATGGTGAAGATGACACCCTGCCAGCCGATGAAGACGCCGATCATACCGAGCAGTTTGACGTCGCCGCCGCCCATGCCCTGCTTGCCGGTCAGGAAGTAGTAGCCGTAAATCACAGCCATCAGGCCGCCGGCACCCAGCCCTAGACCGATCAGGGCATCCTTGTAGCCGATGGGCAGGAAGTAGACGCAGATCAGACCGATCACGATGCCGCCCAGCGAGATGCGGTCCGGGATAATCTGATAGTCCAGGTCGATAAAGGTCACCACCAGCAGGGCCGCCGCCCAGATGTAGTAGATGATGAATGAAAGGGTCGGACCGAACTTGTAGAGCATGCCCAGACAGATCAGGCCGCTGAGCAGCTCCACCAGCGGATAGCGTGGCGAGATGCGGATCCTGCAGGAGCGGCAGCGCCCGCGCAGCAAGATGTAGCTCAGCACCGGGATGTTGTCCCAGGGCTTGACGGCCTGGCCGCACTGGGGGCAGTGCGAACCGGGCCAGACAATCGACTCCTCTTTGGGAATCCGATAGATGCAGACGTTCAAAAAACTGCCGATGAAAAGGCCGAATATCGCCGCAAAGATCGGCGCGGCGATATTTAGAAACTCAGGATCGATCAACTAGACAGGTCTCCTCTCGTGAAGCGCACGATCTCTGTCTCCAGGCTGGCGGAAACCTCATCCATGATGCTCTTGAGCGGATCATCGGGCGAGATGGCCACGGCGGCATTATCGACATCGCTCTTGATGCCCTGCAGCTCGCCAACCTTTGCAGCCAGATCTTTGAGGGTCTGGGACGGATCTTGCAGCGCAGAGGCATATTCGCCGAGCATATCCAGCGCCTGATCAGAGAGGCTCATGGCCATGATCTTCTGCGGACTCAGCATATCCATGGGACGCAAGCCCTGCACACTGTTCGTTGCGGCCGGAGCCTGCTGCTCAATACCCTTGAGCAGGTCCTCGAACCCGCCGGCAACACCTTTGGCGCCGCTGACCGGCCGGTTAGCATTGATACCGCCAATAATCATATTAGGATCTATCTTCATCACAACCTCCTGGCAGCTTTTCAGCAAATTCAGTGCCACCAGTTGCATATCCTCTCGGTTACTTGCTTGGCTCTCTTTAGCAGGCAGATTATGCCGCCTCAGTTACGCAAAATTATCCAGCCTTCAGACAAACGGCGCCAAAGCGTTGATGCGCTGGTCGCGCAGGCGCAGCAGATCGTCAATATCGCTGCTCTGCAACTCGTCCAGAGTCTCTTTTATGATTTTGGCGATGGTTTTCACGAAAGCGGCCGGTTCATTGTGAGCCCCGCCCACGGGCTCCTGCACCAGACGATCTATGATGCCCAGCTCGAGCAGGTCAGCCCCGGTACCCTTGAGGGCCTCGGCGGCCTCCTCCTTACGCTCGGTGTCGCGATAGACGATGGAGGCGTAGCTCTCGGGCGAGATGACCGAATAAAACGAGTTCTCACACATGATCATGCGGTCACCGAAGCCGATGGCCAGTGCGCCGCCGGAGCCGCCCTCGCCCACGATACAGGCGATGACCGGCGTCTTCAAATCCGCAATGGTGGCGATGCAATTGGCAATACTGAGGGCCTGACCCTTGTACTCGGCCTCGGGGATCGGATAGGCGCCCGGGGTGTCGACCAGGGTCACGACCGGGTGACCGAACTTCTCGGCCAGCTTCAGCAGCCGCACAACCTTGTTGTGGCCGGAGGGCGAAGCCATGCCGTTATGGAAATTGATATTATCCTTGCGGCTGGATGAACGCTTCTTGTGCGCAATCACCACCACGCTGCGCCCGGCTATCTTAGCCAGACCGCCGCGGATAGCCGGATCATCGCCGTAGCAGCGGTCACCGTGCAGGTCATAAAACTCGTCGCAAAGCTCGGCGATATAGTCATCACAGCAGGGGCGCTGGGGATGGCGGGCGATCTCAATGCTGCTCCAGCGCGAGACCCCGTCATAGAGATCCTGACGCAGGGATTCAACGCGTCGGGTGACCTCGCTGGCATCCACATCATCAAGACGCTCAAGACTGGCCCGCAGCTCCTTGAGCGCCTGATCGAGCTCGACAAACTTATCTTTTCTCATCGGATTTCAACTCCGCCCGGTCCCAGGATCATGGCCACCCGCTCAATCAGCTCGCGCGATGGATTGACCATAAACTCCTGCCCGGCATCCAGATTCACAATGGCTTTCTCTGTATTTATCTCAAAACTGAGCTTACAGGAACCCTTATATCCGCGCACCGCCTCCTTGACGGCCGCGATATCCTGACTCTTGGTGTTCTTGTTAAAGCGCACCAGCAGGCGCCTGGCCAGGGTGGCCTCAGCATCATCGATCGGATAGACCTCTTCGGCAAAGAGCTCAACCTCGCGCACATCATCCTCGTCATCACCGCCGCTGATATTGATGTTGGCCTTGATAACAACCGGCTCCTCATCGGTGATCATGTTCTGATAGGCCGCAAAACACTTGGGGAAAAAGATCACCGGCACGGCGCCGGTCAGATCCTCAAGGTTGGCGCGCGCCATCATGTCGCCGCGTTTGGTGCGCAGCACATTCAGCCCGCTGAGCATGCCAGCCATGATAACCGTGCCGGATCGCTCCTTGAGGTCGGCGGTGCTCGCGGTGGCGAACTTGTTCACCAGCGAGGCGTACTTGTTGAGCGGATGGCCGGAGACATAGAAGCCCATGAAGTCCTTCTCCATTTTGAGCTTCTCGTTATCGGGCCAGTCCGGAATATTGGGCAGCTCGATGATGGCTGGGGTGGCATCATCGAAATTATCGAGACTGAAGAGGGTCGCCTGAGCGCTGTCGCGATTCTTGGCGTAGCGCTGAGCCGCCTCAACCATGGCGTCCAGGGCTTCGATCATGGAGCGGCGGTTCTTGTGCAGGGTGTCGAAGGCGCCCGACTTGATCAGCGCCTCCATGACGCGCTTGTTGACCTTGGAGAGGTTGACGCGCTGGGTGAACGACTGCAGGGTCTCGTAGGGGCCGTTCTCGTCGCGCTCCTCCAGAATCATCTCAACGGCGCCCTGGCCGACACCCTTGATGCCGCCCAGGCCGAAACGGATACCGTCACGGGTGGTGATGAACTCCCAGCGGCTCTCATTGATGTCGGGCGAGAGGATCTTGACCTTGTTGGCGCGGCACTCGGCAATATGGCCGACCACCTTGTCGGTGTTGTTGAGGTCCAGGGTGAAGTTGGCCGCCATGAACTCCTTGAAGTGGTGCGCCTTCAGATAGGCGGTCTGAAAGGAGACGAAGGCATAGGCCGCGGCGTGGGACTTATTGAAGCCGTAGGAGGCAAACTTCTCCATCAGGTCAAAGACGTTCTTGGCGATATCCTTGTCCACATTGCGCTCAATAGCGCCCTTCATGAAGACGCTGCGCTGGGCGTCCATCTCAGCCGCATCCTTCTTGCCCATGGCACGCCTGAGCAGGTCAGCTTTGCCGAGCGAGTAGCCGCCCATGACCTGCGCAATCTGCATAACCTGCTCCTGGTAGATGATGATGCCGTAGGTCTCGGCCAGAATCTTCTCCAGCATGGGATGCGGATAAGTTACCGCTTCACGGCCGTGGCGCCGCTCAACATAGGATGGGATCAGATCCATGGGGCCGGGGCGGTAGAGCGAGACGGCCGCGATGATATCCTCAAACTTGGACGGTTTGAGGGCCCGCAGCATCTGCTTCATGCCGCTGGATTCCAGCTGGAAGACGCTGGAGGTGTCACCGTCGCCGACCAGCTTCAAGGTCACGGGGTCGTCCAGCGGGATCTCGGCAATGTCCAGATCAATGCCCTTGACCCTCAGAATCTTGAGGGCCACATCGATAACGGTCAGGGTCTTGAGACCCAACATATCAAACTTGATCAGCCCGACGCGCTCAACGTACTTCTTGTCGTACTGGCTGATGTACATGTTCTTCTTGTCAACATAGACCGGAACATGCTGGGTCAGCGGATCATCATCCGAGATGACGACGCCGCCGGCGTGCACCGAGGCGTGGCGACTGAGACCCTCGAGGGCGGTGGCGATGTCCCAGAGCTTGGCCACCTGGGTATCACGCTCGATCAGCTCCTTAAGCTTGGGCTCCTCCTCGACGGCCTTCGCCAAGGTCATGCTCAGATCGGCCGGAATCAGCTTGGCGATATTGTTGACGTCGGCAAAGCTGAGGCCCATGACGCGGCCAACATCGCGGATAACGGCCTTGGCCTTCATGTTACCGAAGGTTGTGATCTGGCCGACATACTCGGCGCCGTAGGTGCGCTTGACGTAGTCGATGACCTGATCGCGCTTGCCCTGACAGAAGTCGGTATCGATATCGGGCATGCTCTTGCGTTCGGGATTGAGGAAGCGCTCAAAGAGCAGCTCCCAGCGGATCGGATCGATGTCGGTGATGCCGATGCAGTAGGCCACCAGCGAGCCGGCCGCCGAGCCGCGCCCCGGACCGACCGGAATGTCGTTGTCCTTGGCGTAGTTGATGTAGTCGGCCACGATCAGGAAGTAGCCCGGGAAGCCCATCGACTTGATGATATCGAGCTCTTCGCGCAGGCGGTCGCGGTACTCGTCGTTGACCTTGTCGCCCAGGCGGCGCTCCAGCCCCTCCCAGGACTGCTGCTCGATCTCCTCCTCCAGCGAGTTGCCGTCCTTGGTGGGCGGATTGGGGAAGAAGTAGAGCCCCTTGGGAATATCCACGTCGCACATGGCCGCGATCTCGCCGCTGGTATCTATGGCCTCTGGAATCCAGCTGAAATCCTTGGCCATCTGCTCGGGGGACTTGAGATAGAGCTGATCGGTCTCAAACTCCATGCGTTTGGCATCCAGCAGCGTTTTCTGGGTCTGGATGCACATCAACGCCTCATGGGCCTTGGCGTCGCCCTGATTCAGATAGTGGCAGTCATTGGTGGCCACCAGCGGCAGGTCGTAGCGCCTGGCGATGTCCACCAGCATGGGGTTGACCCGGTTCTGATCATCCAGGCCGTTCTCCTGCAGCTCGATGTAGAAACGATTATCAAAGGTGGAGCGGTAGAACTCCAGCGCCTCGACGGCGCGCTGCTCATTGTCGCGCAGCAGGGCATAGGGTATCTCGCCCTGCAGACAGGCCGAAAGGGCGATGATGCCCTCACTGTGCTCCTTCAGAATCTCATGGTCGACGCGCGGCTTGTGGTAGAAACCCTCAACATTGCCGCGCGAGACCAGCTTGACCAGATTGTGATAACCAACCTCATTCTGGGCCAGCAGCACCAGATGGTAGTAGTTGGGATGGGTCGGGATCTGCTTCTTATGGGTGCGGGCCTGGGGCGCCACATAGACCTCTGAGCCGATAATCGGCTTGAGGCCGTAGCCCTTGGCCTTATCATGAAACTCACAGGCGCCATAGAGCACGCCGTGGTCAGTGATGGCACACGCCTCCTGACCGAACGCTAAAGAGCGGTCGATCAGATCCTTGACCCTAATGGCCCCGTCCAGCAGTGAATACTGGGTGTGAACATGCAGATGTACGAAGCCCATAAACTGTTCTTAGTCCAGTTTGTAGTTGGGAGCCTCTTTGGTAATGATCACATCATGCACGTGGGACTCCTTGAGCCCGGCCGCCGTGATTTTGACCATCTGGCCCTTCTGCTGCAGTTCGGCAATGGTGGCGCAACCGGTGTATCCCATGCCGGAACGCAGACCGCCCAGGAGCTGGTAGACATTTTCAGAGATCTTGCCGCGGTAGGGCACGCGGCCCACAATGCCTTCGGGCACCAGTTTGGCGGCATCTTCATCATCCTGGAAGTAGCGGTCCTTGGAACCCTGCTGCATGGCCTCGAGCGAACCCATGCCGCGGTAGGACTTGTAGGTACGGCCCTGGTAGATGATCATCTCGCCGGGAGCCTCTTCGGTGCCGGCGAAGAGCGAACCGATCATGACCACGGATGCGCCGCAGGCCATGGCCTTGGCGATGTCACCCGAAAACTTGATGCCGCCGTCGGCGATGATCGGCACGCCGTCCTTCCTGGCCTCGGCATAGCAGTTCATGACCGCACTGACCTGCGGCATGCCCACACCGGCCACCACGCGGGTGGTGCAGATGGAGCCCGGTCCGATGCCAACCTTGACGGCATCGGCACCGGCATCGATCAGGGCGCGGGTGGCAGAAGCGGTAACCACGTTACCGGCGACCACCTGGGACTCGGGATAGAGCTTCTTGATCGAACGCACGGTCTCAACGACAGCCTGATTGTGGCCATGGGCGGTGTCAACCACAATGACGTCGACGCCGGCCTTCATCAGGGCGTGCACGCGCTCCTCGTTGTCGGGGAAGACGCCGACCGAGGCGCCCACCAGCAGACGGCCGCGTGAATCTTTGGCCGAATTGGGGAACATGTGAGCCTTTTCAATATCCTTGATGGTGATCAGACCCTTGAGGGTGCCGTCCTCATCGGTCACCAGCAACTTTTCAATCTTGTGCTGATGCAGCAGTTTCTTGGCCTCTTCAAGCGGAATAACACCCTTGACCGTAACCAGGTTCTCCTTGGTCATGGCCTCGCTGATGGGCTTGTTCATGTCGGTCTCGAAGCGCAGGTCGCGGTTGGTCAGAATACCGACCAGCTTGCCGTTGTCGGTGATCGGCACACCCGAGATGCGGTAGTGCTTCATCAGTTCCAGAGCATCGCCGATCTTCTTGCCCGGCCCCATGGTGATGGGATCGACGATCATGCCGCTCTCAGATTTCTTGACCTTGTCAACCTCGATGGCCTGGGCCTCGACGCTCATATTCTTGTGGATGATGCCGATGCCGCCCTCACGGGCCATGGCCACGGCGGTTCTGGCCTCGGTGACCGTATCCATGGCCGCCGAGATCATCGGGATATTCAGTGATATCTGCTTGGTCAGGTTAGTCCTCAGATCCACCTCTGACGGCACCACATTGGAAGCGGCCGGCAAAAGCAGAACATCATCAAAAGTTAGTGCGTGTTCAACAATTTTTTCCATTTTCAACTCCTTACCAGATACTATACTCGAGGCGGACCTGCTGTACCGGCAGAGTCGCACCGACATATTCCCTTAAATCATCCATCAGGTTGGCCTTCTTGCGCGGCTTGATCAGGCGGGCATCCGCCTCAAGACCGGCGCGTTCGCGGGCATCCTTGAAGGCCAGGTCAAAACCGCCCAGCGCATCGATCAATCCGGCCTCAAACGCCTGGCGACCGGTCAGCACGCGACCGTCAGCCACCGGCTCAACCTGTTCAACGGGCAGCTTGCGCGATTCCACGACCGCCTCCACGAACTGGGCATGCACGTCGTCCACCAGGGACTTGAAGTAGAGCCGCTCCTTAGGCGTCATCTCACGGAAGGTGCTGCCGGCATCCTTCATGGCGCCGCTGGTGACGGCCTGCCCCTTAATGCCGAGCTTGTCCAGCCCGGAGCTCATATCCATAAACTGCATGATCACACCGATGCTGCCGGTCATGGTGCCGGGCATGGCGTAGATCTGCTCGGCGGCCAGGGCGATGTAATAACCGCCCGAGGCTCCCACGGCCGACATGGAGGCCACCACCGGCTTGGTCTCTCTAAGACGCAGCAGCGCCTCATAAATCTCCTGCGAGGGGCCGACGCTGCCGCCGGGCGAATCAATACGCACCAGGACCGACTTGACCATCTCATCCTTCTCAAATTCACGGATGGTCTGCAGCAGCTCATAGGACTCGGTTATGGGACCGACGATCTCCAGCAGGCCCACGCCGGGGGTCAACTTCTCCTCAGCGGAACGGCCGGCCAGGACAACCAGGACTGCGATTACAGCAATAGCGATAAACCACTTCTTCTTTTTAGTCATAATCACCGATATATATTAAAGATTTATTTCCAGTCAGCCCAATTGCTGCTACACCGAAAACATTATATAGTCTATATTATATTAACACCCAGGTTGTCCAGCTGCATACAATAAGGCCTAAGCCAGGGGTTTCCATGAAACCCCTGCTTAGGCCCGGTAATCCTAAAACTGGTCAGCCGAGATATCCCGGCAACCTGACTTAGTTGTTGCCCTTATCCTGCAGAGTCTTAAGCAGATCACCCAGGTTGGTACCAACCTTGTCAGAACCCTTGTTGTAATCTGAAGGAGCCACAACGGGCTCATCCTCATCCAGGGCACGGATCGAAAGACCGATCTTCTTATTCTCGGGGCTGACCCGCAGCACAACAGCTTCAACTTCCTGTCCAACCGACAAGGCATCGGCCAGAGAATCAATCTTCTCGCTGCTGACCTCTGAGATATGAATCATACCCTCAACACCGTCGCGAATCTCCACGAAGGCGCCGAAGTCAGTGATGCTGGTAACCTTGCCGGTGATCACGCTGCCGACCGGGTTGTCATTGGCAACCTGGGTCCAGGGATCGGGCTGCAGCTGCTTGATACCCAGCGAGAACTTCTCGCTCTCGGCATCGATGGTCAAGACCTTGGCTGAAACCACGTCACCCTTATTGAAGAGATCCTTCGGATTCTTCTGCTTGGGATCCCATGAAATGTCGGACACGTGGATCAGACCATCAACATCCAGCTCATCATCAACGCTGACGAATACGCCGAAATCGGTGATGTTCTTAACCTTGGCATCCACAACGGTGCCTTCAGGATAGAAGTCCTGCAGCTGATCCCAGGGATTGGGCATAGCCTGCTTGAGGCCCAGAGAGATGCGGCGATCGCTCTGATCAACACCCAGCACAACCACATCAACATCCTGACCGTCAGAGAGAACTGAGGAGGGGTGACGCACGCGCTTGGTCCAGAACATCTCCGAGATGTGGACCAGGCCTTCAACACCCTCTTCCAGCTCCACAAAGGCGCCGTAGTTGGTGATGGAGGTTACGGTACCCGGAACCTTCTTGCCGATGGGATATCTGTACTCGATACCTTCCCACGGATCATCCATAAGCTGCTTGAGGCCCAGGGAGATCTTCTCGGTCTCGGGATTGAACTCGAGCACCTGAACTTCGATCTCCTGACCGGGAGCAACCTTATCCTTGGGATCCTTAAGCTTGCCCCAGGACATGTCGGTGATGTGCAGCAGGCCGTCGATGCCGCCGATGTCAACAAAGGCGCCATAAGCCATGATATTCTTAACAATACCAGTAACCTTGTCGCCAACCTTGAGGTTTTCCATAACCTCGCCCTTCTTGGCAGAGCGCTCTTTTTCGAGCAGCTCGCGGCGGGAAACAACCACGTTGTTCTTCTTGCGGTTGTATTTGATGATGGCAACTTCAATGGTCTTACCGACCATCTTCTCGAGCTCAGCATCGGGCAGCGGCATGATATTGGCCTGAGATCCGGGCAGGAATGCATTGATGCCCACATCGACGGTCAGACCGCCCTTGATGCGCTCAACAACTTTACCCTCAACCGGGCGACCCTCGTTGTAAGCCTCAATCAGCACGTCCCAGACCTTAAAGCGCTCGGCCTTCTCTTTACTGAGCCTGATAATACCCTTACCGGCATTGATGCTCTCAACAAGAACTTCGACATCATCGCCAACTTTGACGGTGATATCACCATTTTCATCCAAAAATTCCCTTATCGGTACCTGACCGTCGCTCTTTCTGCCGACGTCCAGCATGATGAATTCAGAACCAATCTGGACTACAGTACCGGTCACAACTGAACCGGTTGAGATCCTCTGGTCAAGAGACTCCTCTAAAAGAGACTCCATGGTGATTTCCGTTTCGACTGAATTACTTGAATTTTCTTCTGATTTTACTTCTTCTGTGGTTAACATTTTGTTTTACCCCCTACCGTCGTTCCTTATTTCCTAGTATTTGTTTCAAGGATGGACCCTATACAATATAGAACTGCAAAACACAAGTTCTAAGAGCACTCTTCCCATATATAAATATAGGTAGGCAGCAGACCGGCAGGCGACAAGCCGCTACCCTGCTTAATCCAGGGGGTTTTTCTTCTTCATGCTGGCCGGATCCTTGAGGGCCTGTTCCAACTTACCAAAAAGATCCTCTTTTTCCTGTTTTCTGCCCATGGTCTTTTCAAGCTCGCCCAGGCGCGCCTGCTGACTCTGCTGAAAACTCTTGATCTCATCCTGCATGGCCAGAGCCTCGACATCGCGCTGCAAATCCTCAATCCGGAGGTAGTCGTCAATGCGGAAACACTCGCTGGCGCCGCTGCGGACGCCGCCCACAATCCCCTCTCTCTCCAGCATGCGCGAGATGCGCGAGAGTTCATCGGTTGAGATATTGAGCAGACCCGCAAGTTCATTCAGGCCGGCCGGCCGGTTGTTGAGAAATTCATAAATCCGCAGGGCGGCCACAAAGATATGAGCCTGATCATATTGACTTTCCAGTTTCATGGCCAAAATTTACCGCAAAACAGACTGTTTATGCAAACATTATTCAAGAATGGTCTTGACATTACCGATAGGGGTTTAAAGTTATAAGAATCCCTGAAGTAGACATATAAGGAGGAGTAGTTTTGAAGAGCAGAATCTGCACACTGATCGGCTTGTTTATCTTTGCCTGCGCAATGCCCGCAGCCTGGGCCGACGAGGCAATCCATACTGTCAAAAAAGGGGATACCCTCTGGGACATCTCAGACCAATATCTCAACACCCCCTGGGAGTGGCCCCTGGTCTGGTCCAACAACCAGGATCTCACCAACCCGCACTTCATCTACCCCGGCGACCGCATCGTGATCGTCAAGGAGAACGGCCAGACCATCATCAAGGTCATCCCGGCCGCCGACAGCGGTGAAGATTTCAAGATCTACACCCCCAAACAGATTTACGACGCCAAGGAGCGCAGCGTGATGCTGGCCCCCAAACTTGCCACCCTGCAGTACAGCGCCACCCCGCTCAAGGGTGACGGCAAGGTCATCGGCAAGTACGAGGACGGCACCATGGCCAGCCTCGAAGAGATCATCGCCATCAAGAGTGACGTTGACATGAAGGTCGGCCAGTACATCCCGATCGTCGCCAAGATCCATGAGGTCGTAATCGACGAAGAGAGCCGCGGCCATGTCTACCGCACCATCGCCATCGCCAAAGCCGAAAAGGTTCAGGGCGCTCTGGTGGACGCCAGAATCATCTACGCCAACCAGGAAGTTGAGAAGGACAACATCATCCTCGCTTCAGCGGCCGGCATCAAACCCGAGAAGGTCATGGTATCAACGCCTGAATTTTCCCAGGAGGGCAAGATCATCGACTTCATGGGCCGCCTGAGCGGCGCCAGCAACATCGACGTCGTATTTGTCGACATCGGCTCCAACCAGGGCGCCAAGAAGGGAGCCCTGATCGACATCTACCGCGAAGTAAAATTTGAAGCCGAAGGCCTCTCCTCTCGCGAATTCAAGGGCATCGGCATGGTCCTGGCGACACTGGAGAACACCTCCATGTGCCTGATCAACGACTCCAAGGATGTCATTCGCAAAGGCTACATCACGACTGCCTCAAAATAACCCTCCACCACTTGCATATAAAGGTGCCGACCCTGTGGCCGGCACCTTTTTTTTGCGCCGTCGAAAGGCTCCCAATCTTAGGGCCGCCAGATTGACACTCCTGATGCAATACGCTATATTCCGGCCTATGCAAATTTTATTCAGCAAAAATGAGATAGAAGAGAAAGTGGCCCAGCTCGGAACAGAGATCGCCAAGACCTATGCGGGCGAAAAACTGACTGTCATCGGCATCCTCAAAGGCTGCTACATGTTCATGTCAGATCTGATGAAATTTCTGCCGGCTGACGTCCAGATCGACTTTGCATGTCTTTCAAGCTACGGCAACTCGGACTCCCCCCAGGGCAAGGTAAAAATTCTGAGCGACATCCGCCAGGATATCCGCGGCCGTCACGTACTGATCGTGGATGACATCCTCGATACCGGCTTGAGCCTGAATGCCTACAAACTGCACCTCAACCAGATGGAACCCGCATCCGTTAAGATCTGCACCCTCGTCGACAAGCGCTGCCGCCGCGAGGCGGACATCGAACCCGATTTCTACGGATTCAGGATGGACGACGGCTTCATTGTGGGCTATGGCCTGGACTATGCTGAAAAATACAGGACCATCCCTGAAATCTATGTTCTGGATCCTGATGATATAGGAGAAACCGCCTAATGGTTATAGAATGTCCTAAGTGTCAGAGCAAATTCAATCTGGATGAATCACAGTTTGCCGGTCAGTCACTCAAGCTGCGCTGCAAAATCTGCACCCACGTCTTCACCCACCAGTTCGAGGGGGAGACCCCGTCCCTGGAAGAGGAGTTTGAAAGCCTGATCTCGGCCGAGGACGAAAGTAAGGACCTCAGCCAGGAAAACGACGCGCCGGCCGTCGCCATCAACAACGGAGCCCAGCCCGAATCGGTCATCAAGGAGATCGACTCGATTCTGGGCAGCGGCGAAGATGTTGAGGAGGAGACCGGCACCAAGAAGGAAACCCTTAAGAAGAAAAAGAAAAAATCAATGACGCCGCTGCTCCTATTATTATTACTGTTGCTGATCGCAGGCGGCGGCGCTTACTACTACTATATGAACTACATGCAGGTTGAGGAGACCGCCCCGGCCGTCCCCGAGGAGAAGGGCCCCTTCCTGCACATCCCCAAAGAGCAGATCACCTACGAGCGCAGCGTCAACCCCGATGAGGGCGACGTGCTGATCGTCAAGGGCATCGTAATCAAGCTGACAACCAAGCCCCTCGACTCGGTCATGCTGCAGGCCCGCCTCTATGACAAGGAGAAGAACCTGCTGGAGACGCGCAACATCTACGCCGGCGTCATCCCGGATATTGCAGAGTTTGAACGCAAGAGCGCCGCAGAGATCAACGGCCTCCTGAGCGCGGCCCCCAAAGAGCTGGGGGAATTTGCCGAAAGCCGAGAAATTCCTTTCATCGTTGCCTTCTTCGGCAATGCCGATGGCCCCCGGTCAGTTCAGGTTGAGATAAAGGAATTTAATTGGTTAGCAGACAACGCCAGACAACAGTAGCCGGCAAGCTGGCCTATGCAGTCACGCTGCTGCTGGTCATATTTACCATCGGCACCATGGGGTTCCATCTCGTTGAGGGGTGGAACCTTTTAGATTCGTTCTACATGACCCTGATTACGGTAACCACCATCGGTTATCAGGAGATCAGCCCGCTCTCGACTGCCGGAAGGCTGATCAATATCATGATTATTGTGATGGGAGTCGGAACGGTTGCCTACACCTTTGCGGCCTTCACCCAGTTCATCGTTGAGGGAGAGGTGCAGCGCATCGTCGGGAGGAGAAGATTGGACAAGAAAATTACGGCCATGAAGGACCACTACATAATCTGCGGTCACGGACGCATCGGCACCCTGATCTCCAAGGAGCTGCAGGGCGGCGACAGAAACTTTGTGGTGGTTGACTCGGACCCCCAGGCCGTGCACTCGGGCGAGCATGGCCTGATGCCCCACCTGGTCGGAGACGCCACCAACGAAGACGTCCTGATCAAAGCCGGGCTTCAGCGCGCCAAAGGTTTGATCGCCACCGCCTCCTCCGACGTCACCAACGTCTACATCACCCTGATCGCCAAGGAGATGAATCCGGATATCTTCGTCCTGGCCCGTGCCGAAACCGAAGACTCCATCCGCAACCTGAAGCGCGCCGGCGCCGACAAGGTCATCTCGCCCTACATGATCGGCGGCCGCCACATGGCCAACATCCTGATGAAACCCACCGTGGTTGACTTCATCGACCTGGCCACCGGCAACGAGTTCATCAAGATGGAGGGTTTCAAGGTCCAGGCCGGCTCGCGCATCGCCAACAAGACCCTGCTGCAATCCGACATCCGCAAGGATCTGGGGCTGATCGTCGTCAGCATCCAGGGCAGCGAGGGCAACATGCTCTTCAATCCGCCGGCTGAATACACCGTGACCCCCGGCGACGTGCTGGTCTGCATCGGCGACACCGAGGCCCTCAACTCCATGGAAAGGATGGTATCCGAAAGCCGATGAGAACCCTGGGACTTGACTACGGCACAAAACGCATCGGCGTGGCCCTGAGCGCGCCCTGGGGCACCATGGCCCACCCCCTCGACACAATCATGGTACGCGCAGACGACGGCCACTTCAATGAGATCAACAAGCTGATCAAAGAGTACGACGTCGAGCGCGTGGTGGTGGGCATGCCCTACAACATGGACGGCACAGTCGGCGAGAGCGGCGAGCGGGCCCTAGCCTTTGCCGAAAAGGTGCGCGAGGTCTCAGGCCTGGAAGTGGTCATGTGGGATGAGCGCCTGACAACCTCCGAGGCCCACAGCATGATGATCGACATGAACGTCAAGGGCAAGAAGCGCCGCCAGGTGGTGGACAAGATCGCCGCCAGCCTGATCCTGAGCGGCTACCTGGAGTCGCTGCAATGAAGCTCAAGCTGGGCCTCCTGCTGGGCACAATCGGCCTGCTTGTCACGCTGCCGCTGATCACCTTCAGCAGCAGACCGGTGGCCCCGCCCGCGCCCACCATCATTCAAATCAAGCCCGGCAGCGGGGCCTATGAAATTGCCCAGAACCTCAACGAACAGCAGATCATCACAAACGCCGAACTCTTCATGATTCTGGCGGTCCTGAGCGGGCGCATCAAGTATCTGCAGGCCGGTACCTACATCTTCGACGGCGCGCGCAAACCCGGCGACGTGATCAACATGCTCTTCAAGGGCCAGATCTACCAGCTCAAGCTGACTGTTCCCGAAGGCGCCAACATCTTCGATATCGCCAACGGGCTGGCGAAGCTTGAAGTTACCGGGCAGCAGGACTTCCTAAGCGCCGCCCGTTCAATCAAGACCTGCGAGTTCTTTCAGATTGAAGCCCCCAGCATGGAGGGTTTCCTCTACCCCGACACCTACTATCTGGCCAAGGAGATGACACCCATTGAGATCATGGGCCGCATGGTCAGCCGCTTCCACCAGGCCTATCCGGCCAGCTATGAACAGCGCGCCGCCGAGCTGAATCTGAGCCGGCTGGAGGTCGTCACCCTGGCCTCTATCATTGAACGCGAGGCCGTGGTGCAGGATGAGAAGCCGCTGATCTCTTCGGTCTTTCACAACCGGCTGAAACGCGGCATGCGCCTGCAGTCTGACCCGACCGCAGTCTACGGGCGCGCCGACTTCAACGGCGGCAAGATCCGCCCCGAAGACCTCAGAAACGACAACCCCTACAACACCTACCGCAACGGCGGCCTGCCGCCCGGGCCGATTGCCAATCCGGATGCGACATCCATCAAGGCGGCCCTCTGGCCAGCCGAGACCAAGTACCTCTACTTCGTGGCCCGCGGAGGGGGACGCCACACCTTCTCGACCAACCTGAAGGACCACAACCGGGCCGTGGCCGAATTACGGCGTCTGCGTCACTGATTAAGTTTCGCCTAAAGAATTACGGCGGCTTATTCGATATACCTAGGAATGAGAATCAATTATGCTGCCATAGTTGATGATGACGCTGAGGTATTGGACCTGATTGAGCAGATCTTGAGCGAAGAGTCGCTCAAGGTGTCCAGATTCTACAGCGCCGAAGAGCTCCTCAAAGTACTGCCGGAAGCCAGCTTCGATGTTATCATCTCCGATCTACTGCTGCCGGGCATGTCCGGGCTGGAGCTCCTCGATGAGGTGCATCTGCTGGACTATCAGATCCCCCTCATCCTGCTGACCGGTTACGCCTCGCTGGAGCAGGCCATTCAGGCCGTCAACCGCGGAGCCTTCCACTACATCAAGAAACCCTTCAATATTGAAGAGGTGCGCTTAGCCATCCTGCGGCTGGAGCAGCATCTGAACACTATGGCTGAAATCAAGGCCCTGAATGACAAGATCCAGCTCTACAAGGACAAACTGGAGGCAACCAAAGAGGATGCCATTGTTGACGTGCCGCGCCAACCGGCCGCCAACCCCTACGGCTACAACGACCTGAGCAAGGTCTTCAACGCCATCGAACACCTCGGTAAACTTAAAAATGACGGCCATATCTCCGAAGAGGAGTATGGCGAATATCGCGGAAAACTACTCAAAAGGATTGTATAATGCAGCACGAAAAGAAGGTCCTGATCGTTGACGACGATCAGGGCATCCGGGATACCCTCAGTGAGCTCGTGGAAGCCCTGGGCTATGAAACCGCCAGCGCCGAAGACGGCCTGCAGGCCCTGGGACGCCTCAAGGAGGGCCCCTATCTGTGCATCCTGACCGACATCATGATGCCCAACATGACCGGCCTGGAGCTGATCAAGAAGGTCAAGGCCAAGGACTTCAGCCTGCCGGTGGTTGTGATCACGGGCTACGCCTCCATCGAGATCGCCATCGACGCCATGAAGAACGGCGCCTCCGACTTCATCACCAAACCATTCAAACTCAAGCAGATTGAGCTGATCCTGAACAAGATCACCCGCGAAAAGTCTCTGCTGGAGGAGAACAAACGCATCAATGACGAGCTGCACCTGCACCGCATGATTGATGACCTCTCCAGCCAGCTGGAGGACAAGAATGAGGAGATGACCGCCCTGCAGTCAATTTCCCAGAAGATCACCAGCCTCAAGGGCATCCGCGAACTGGTGCACGCCATCGAGGACATCACCATGGAGCTGGTCAGCAACGCCCAGGTCAACTTCTATCCGCTCAACCGCCAGTCATGGAAACTGATCGACCCGCTGGGCGGGGCCGACCGCGAGCTCAACAAGGAGCTGATTGACGGCAAGATCTGCATTGAGGAGATCACCGGTATTCTGGGCAACCCCGAGTACCGCACCACCCTGCCCCTGATGATTGAGGGGCAGCTCTTCGGGGCCCTGGATATCTGCGCCACCAAGCCGGTCGGCGAAGAGATGCAGAACAAGCTGCGCTACCTGCTGCAGCGCACCGCCGAGCGCATGGAAAATGTGGCGCTCTACGAAGGGCTCTACGAAAACATCCTCTCAACCCTGAACTCCATGGCCAAGATCATCGATGCCAAGGACCCCTACACCATGCAGCACTCATCAAGGGTAACCTCATTTGCGGTGCAGCTGGGTCAGGCCTTAAACCTGTCGCGCGACGACATGGACATCCTCAACATCGCCTCGTCCCTGCACGACATCGGCAAAGTCGGCATTCCGGACAGCGTGCTGCTCAAGCCGGCCCGCCTGACCGACGAGGAGTTCAAAATAATCATGACCCACCCGGAGGTGGGCGCCAATATCCTGCAGCCAATCATCCCCATGCGCAACGAGGCCGTCATCATCAAGCATCACCACGAACACTACAACGGCAGCGGCTATCCGGACGGCATCAAGGGCGCGGAGATCCCGCTGCTCTCGCGCATCATCGGAATCGCCGATGCCTATGACGCCATGACCTCGGACAGACCCTACCGCAAGGGCATGTCCAATGCCGAGGCCCTGGCCGAGATTCAGCGCTGCAAGGGCAGCCAGTTCGACCCGGAACTGGCCGACATCTTTATTGAACTGATGTCTCAGGAAGAGGCGTAACAACCGGGGCCGGCGCTTTTAGCCGCTGCAGCTCGGCCGAAATGCGCGCATTCTCGCGCTGCAGCGTTTCAAGCCGGCTCTGCAGCATCCCCACCTGCGGATCGATAGTCACGGCGGGCTGCTCCTGAGTGGCCAGGGCACTCTCGGCCGCATCCAGCTCCTTGAGCAGCTTCTTGTTCTTATGCTCCAGGGTCACGATATAATCGGTAATCTCCTTGAGGCTGGTGCGATAGTCGGGCACATCACCGCCCTTGCCCCAGAGCAGATAGCCGCTGAAAAGCCCCAGAATAAAAACAGCACAAATGGCAACCAGTACTGCGATCAACTTGTTATTCTTTTCCATATCTCCTCCGCTACTTATGAGTAAGACATCAACAGGCATCCGTCAAGCTGCGCCTTGCCAATTGTAAGGATATCAAATATCGTAGGCAACATGCGTATTTTAATCGTAAAACTTGGTGCCCTGGGCGATGTTATCAACAGCCTGCCCCTGGCCGTCAATCTCAAGCGCGAACTGGACGCCACCATCGACTGGGTCAGCGAGCCCCTGAGCGCGCCGCTGCTCCAAGAGCACCCGGCCGTTGAGCGCGTAATCATATTTCCCAAAAAACTTGATGCTGTACCTGCAACCATCAGGCAGATTCGCCAGGTCAGATATGACATGGTGCTGGACCTGCAGCGCATCTGGAAATCGGGCATCTTCAGCCTGGCGGCGCGCGCCCGGCGGCGCATCGGTTTCGACAAGCAGCGCTGCAAGGAGCAGACCTGGCTGCTGCCCTTCGAACGCATCGCTCCCGGCGACAGATACGACCACATGCTGCACCAGTACCGCGACTTTGCCACCCACCTCGGCATTAATAACTTTGAGGTGCGCTGGGACCTGCCGGCAAGCAACAGGCAAAATGATCCCTACATCGTGCTCAACATCGGCGCCACCAAGGCCGCCAACCGCTGGACCACCGAGGGCTTCAGCCGGCTGGCCGGCCTGATTCATGAAGGGCTTGGATTGAAATGCATCCTGAGCGGCGGACCCGAAGATGTGGCCATGGCCGCTGAGATCAGTGCCCCGGGCCTGCAGAACATGGTGGGCCGGACCAGCCTGCTGGAGCTCAAGGAGCTGCTGGCCGGCGCGGCTGCCATCGTCAGCTGCGACACCGGCCCCATGCACCTGGGCGTGGCCCTCAAGCGCCCGGTCGTCGCCCTCTTCGGTCCGGCCAACCCGCGCCGCACCGGCCCATACAGGGGCTATGTCATCCAGCATGAGCTGGAGTGTATTCCATGCGGCAAGCGCCACTGCGCTGAGCCCAGATGCATGCTGGAGATCACGGCTGATGAAGTTCTGGAGCAACTGAAGATAGCTCTGGCCTAGATTCGCTTTATAATATGCAATGGGGGAAGAGATGAGCAAGAAATCGATCCGCTGGCTGCTGGGCGAACTGCCGGTCATGGTTGACCGGGGCCTGATCACCGCCGAGAGCGCCACCCGCATCCGCCTGCACTACACAGAGCTGGAAGGTTCGCGCAGCCGCGGCATGCTGATTCTGAGCCTGCTGGGCGCAACCTTGATCGGCCTGGGCATCATCCTGCTGCTGGCCCACAACTGGCAGAACCTGACACGACCGCTGCGGGCCGTCATCGCAACTCTCCCGCTCATCACCGCCCAACTAAGCTGCCTCTGGGTCATCCAGGGCCACCGCTCCAACTACAAGGAGGCGGCCGCAACCTTCCTGACCCTGAGCCTGGGCGCGGCCATGGCCCTGATCACCCAGACCTACAACGTGCCCGGCAACCCGGAGAGCATCCTCTTGAGCTGGATGCTGCTGAGCCTGCCGGTCGTCTATCTTTTGCGCGCAACGCTGCCGGCCATCATCTATCTGATCGGAATCCTGAGTTGGGCGGCCTACAGCCTGCAGCTGGGACATCAGGCGATCTGGTTCTGGCCCCTGAGCGCCCTGATCCTGCCGCACTTCATTGATATCAGGAACAGCAACCGCGGCCTGCTGCTGGGCTGGACGATCGCCATCAGCGGCAGCCTGGCCCTGCCGCTGACACCCGACATTGACGATCTCTGGCTGCTGCTCTTCTCCGGCTACTTCAGCCTGCTCTACCTGAGCGGCATCATACCCCTCAAATATGCCGGCGCCCTGGGCGCGGTCATCATGGGCCTGCTGCTGACCATCCGGGATGTCTGGCGCGAGGCCGCCATGATCTGGCTGCCAAAAGATGATTTCGCCGCCTGGCTGCTGACGGCAGTCATCCTGATTGGCTGCAGCGCCCTATTGGTCAGGGCCGTCTGGCGCAAACAGCCCTTCCTAACCGGCTGCCTGCCTTTTTTGAGCATCATCTGCTTGCTGCTGCACAACAGCCAGATCATCATCTTCAACCTCTGGCTGCTGAGCCTGGGCGGCCTGACCATCCGGCGCGGCCTCAGGCTGAACAGCATCGCCACCATCAACGGAGGCATGCTGATTCTGGCAGGACTCATAACTCTGCGCTTCTTTGATTCATCGCTAAGCTTTGTGGGCCGCGGAATCAGCTTCATCCTGATCGGCACGGCCTTCATGCTGGTCAACATCTACCTCGGCCGCCGGAGGGCGTCATGAGAACACGCTTAGGCCTCCTGCTCTTCTCTCTGCTGGCCTTGCTGCAGCTGAGCGCAGTGCTGGGCATGATCGGCTGGCGCGAGGCGGTTCTGCACTTCGGCACCCAGTACAAATTCCAGACGGCGCCCGTCGACCCCTATGACGCCCTGCGCGGACGCTACGTGGCCCTCCAGATGCAGCAGGAGAGTTTCAGGGCGGCTGAGTTCAGTCCCAACCAGCGCATCTATGTCAGCATAACAGACGATGCGTCGGGCTTTGCCACCATCAGCGCCATCAACAGCAGCAAACCGCGCGCAGGCGCCTATATCAGAGCCCATGCCGGCTACAGTCAGGAGGGAGTCTCAACCGTCCGCTGGCCCTTTGACCGCTACTACATGCAGGAGGATCTGGCGCCCAGGGCTGAGAGCGCCTACCGCCAGCATTCACGCCGCGACAATCTGAACGCCTACATCACGGTACGCGTCTGGCACGGCTACGCCGCCCTGGATGAGCTCTATATCAACGGTCTGCCGATCTACGAATATCTGTCATCTGAGCGCTGATCTGCCAGAGGCGCTCCATCACCGCCGGGTCGGTGGCATGTCGGGCTGGTTCCTTCTCCCTGCAGCGCGTAAAGTAGCGCCCACTGATACCAACCACCTCCGGCGATGATGCCAGATAGATCGAGGTCTGGGCGCCGACCGCGGGCGGCCTGAAGAAGAGCCGGTAGACAACACTCAGAATCTGAGATGCCACCGAATCATTCTGCAGCCCCAGATTGGTGTTGACCGGTCCCGGATCGAGCACGTTGACGGTGGCGCTTTCAAGTCTGGGGGCCAGGGCCCGGGTGAAGAGGATCAGGGCCAGCTTGGAGTGGTTGTAGGCCTTGAAGCCGCTGTACCTGCGCCGCTGAAACTCCAGATCATCCAGATCCAGGCCGCCGCTGAAGCGGTGGGCCTCTGACGAGACGCTGATGATACGGCCTGAATTTTCCAGCGCCGGCAGCAGCAAGTTGGTCAGCAGAAAGGGCGCCAGGTAGTTGACCGCCAGCGTCTGCTCGATCCCATCGGCCGAAAGCAGACGCGTCTGGTTGACCAGCCCGGCATTGTTGATCAGCACATGCAGATCCTCGCCGCAGCCGAGATACTCTTGGGCGGCGCGCCTCACATCCGTCAGAGAGTTGAGATCACAGAGCAGGATGCGGCTTTGACCGCCGGCCGCTTCAACTTCGGCGGCCACCTCTGCCAATTTAGCGGGCGTGCGCCCCAGCAGAATAAGCCGGGCGCCCATGCCGGCCAGGGCCAGGGCCGTGGCCCGGCCGATGCCGCTGGTAGGCCCGCTAATCAGACAATTTTTACCTTGCATGAGTTGTTCTTTCATCGCCCCACTATAAATCATCACAACCCAGATGTGAACACGGTTCGCTCTTTGCAATAAACTTTCTGCATAAAAAGGCTCAAGCCTTCAGCGATTGTGTCGATAGGAATACTATAATTTCTTCCGAAATCCTTTTTATTTTTCCACGGGCCCCGGCAGTGCCGGGGCTTTTTTCCATCTGGACAGGCCGCCCCAAATGATCGTATGAAGGCCCCATGATCAGTATTGTCATAGTCACCATGGGTCTGGATGAAATTATGGCGGAGTGTATCGATTCAATTACGCGCCACACCCGCCGCGAGCACGAAATCATCGTGGTCAACAACGCCGCCAAACCCATTCAACCGCGCGCCGATATCACAACCATCGAAAACGGCCGCAACCTGGGCTTTGCCAAAGCTGTCAACCGCGGCATCGAAGCCGCCAAGGGCGACTACATCCTGCTGCTCAACAACGATGCCCGCCTGGAGAATGACGCCATCGACCGGATGGCCGACTTCATGGAAGAACAACCCGCGGCCGGCATCTGCGGCGTTCAGCTTATTTATGATGACGGACGGCTACAGAACTCCATCGACATCATCCCGACGCTGGCCAGCCAGTTCCTCAACAAATCGCTGCTCAAGATCCTCTTTCCCAAACGCTATCCCAGCAAGCGTTCAGGCTACACCGCGCCGGTACAGGTGCCATCAGTCATCGGCGCCTGCATGCTGATCAGGCGCGGGGTTATCGAGATAATCGGCGGTCTGGATGAGGGCTACTTCTTCTATCTGGAAGAGACCGACTTCTGCAAGCGCACCGTGGAGCACGGCTGGCAGATCTGGCACCTGCCCCAGATCAATGTTGTCCACCATCAGGGGTTGAGCGCCAAGCGAATCGATGTACGGCGCAAGGTCGAGTTTCACCGCTCGCTCTACCGCTTCTTCCGTAAAAACAAGGGACAGGGATATGCGGCATGCTACTTCCTGCTGACCCTCTTAAAACTGAGTTTCGAGACCCTCGGCAACCTGCTGCTGATATTTCTGCCCAGGATGCGCAACAAGCTGAAGAAATCAGGGACATTGCTGCTGTGGCATCTGCTGGGCATGCCCCAAGGCTGGGGCATTGAGCGCAGCCGACCGGAATATGCAATCTTCAGTGAGGCCGGCTACACCTGGTTCCTGCCCATCGGCCAGCAGCTGCCCGAGGCCCTGCGCCAGCCCAATCAATTCATGAACTCCTTCAGCCTCAATGTGCTCAACGACTCCCGCACCACCTATGTGAAATCGGGACAGCTCAATGGCGAAGAGATCTTCTTCAAGCGCTACAACTTCAAGGGCCCCAAGGACTGCCTCAAGAACATCTTCCGCCAGAGCCGCGCCCAGCACTGTCTGGAGGCGGCCCTGATGCTGCAGGAGCTCGGCATCAGCACGCCTGAAGTTGTGCTGGCCTGCGAGGAGCGTAAGCACCGCATCCTGAAGGAGTCCTTCATCGCCACCCGCAAAGTCGAAGCCCTCAACCTTGTCGAATATGTAGCTAAGCACGGCTGCAGTGATGAGCTGCTGCTCAGGAGCGCCCGCCTGATCCGCAAGCTGCACGACATGGGCGTGCTGCACGTCGACCTCAAGGGTGAGAACCTGATGTATGACGGCCAGACCCTCTACCTGATCGACCTCGACCGCCTGCGCCGCGAGAAATTCCTGACAGCGGGACAGCGCGCCAAGAACCTGAGCTACCTCAACGCCTCCTTTGTGGAGACCATCCCGGCCGAGAAGCGCCAGCTCTTCCTGCACGAATATATAAAGGGACACAGCCAGCTGGAAGAGATCAGCGAGCAGTTTGCCGCAGACATCAGAAATCTGACCGAAACCCGCCGCATCAAACGCTACTAATCACATCTCCCTAAAATTCAGGCATCGACTTTTTTATCCCTGCTATTACTATTGAATTTCATAGAGGTTACTTATGAATGAAGTTTCAACAAGCAGGGTTAGCCCATGCAGACATTGATCAGCTCCAGGACATATGAAGCCCTGAAGATATTTTTACCGATCTTCCTGCTGGCCTTCATTGGATCAGTTGCCGTTGCCGGACTGCTGCTCAGGGTTGAATTTCTCAGTGACCGCAAAATCTTTCTGGAACATGAAGTATCCCATGTTGAGATCGACCGCCAGAGTCTTATAAACAACCTTGAGAACGTCTTCTCAGACGTGCACTTCCTGGCCGGCATGGATGCACTGGACTCCTATCTCAACACCGGCAATCCAGCCTATCTGGATGTTCTCAAACATGATTACCTGCACTTTTGCCGGACCGACAGACACTATGATCAGATAAGATTCCTGGACAGCAGCGGCATGGAGATCGTGCGCATCAACTATAACGCCGGTGCCCTATCAATCGTGCCCGCCAAAGATCTCCAGGACAAATCCAAACGTTACTACTTCAGCGAAGTTTTCCGTCTTCAACCCGGCAAAATCTATATTTCACCGCTGGACCTCAACATCGAACATGGCGAGATAGAGTTGCCCTACAAGCCCATGCTGCGCATCGGCACTCCCGTCAGTGACAAGCAGGGAAACAAAAGAGGCATCGTGCTGACAAACTATCTGACCGGCCCACTGCTGGAAAAAATTCGCAGTCGCAACGACAAGGATGCCGCCAAACTGATGTTGATCAACAACGACGGCTACTGGCTGATGAGTCCCAACAAAAGCGAGGAGTGGGGGTTCATGTTTGATGAGCGGAAAGATATCTCCTTTGCCCGACGCTACCCGCAGGCTTGGCACACAATTTACAACGGAAACCATGGCCAATTCACCAATCATGACGGCATCTTCACCTTTACCACAATCTGCACGCTGGGCGAAAATGTAAGCCCACGCTGCGACAGAGCCTGGAAGATTGTCTCTCTCTATCCAAGGACATCAATTAATGATGACATCAAGAGATATGTTCAACGATGGCTGCCGGTCCTACTCATCTGGACACTCTTTATCATCCTAGCATCCCTAATTCTGGCATCGGCCATCCACTCCCGCCGGACTGCCCGCCGTTATCTCAAAACCAGCGAAGAGCGCTACCGCACCCTCTTCGAGGAGTCCCCGCTGCCCATGTGGGAGATAGACATCAGCTGGCTGCTGAACTACTTCGCGGAACTGCGGGCCGCTAAAATCACCGACTTCAGGGAGTTCTTTGAAACCACGCCCCGGGCAGTCTCCCTATGCGCCAGCAAGATTAAGATCCTGGACATAAACCGGGCCAGCCTCAACCTCTTCGGCCTCAGCGACAAGACCGAGCTGACCGAAGCCGGCCAGGGAATCTTCCTGCCCGAGACCTGGAAGGCGCTGCGCGAGATGCTCTTCGCCTTCGCCACCGGCAGCAACACCTTCGAACATGAGACCATCATCCGCAACGCCCAGAGCGATATACGCCATGTTCTGATCAACTGGTCCTTCCATGCCGACCCGCGCAACCCCAAATTTCTGCTGACCATCACCGACATCACCAACCTCAAGGAGGTCGAAGACGCCTTGTCACACAAGGAGGCCATCCTGCGAGAGACCCAGCGCATCACCCGTGTGGGCGGCTGGGAGTATGACGTAGACACCAGCCGTGTCAAAGTTACGCCGGTGCTGGCCGAGATCTTCGGCATAACAACCGATGAGCTGGAGAGCGCAGCCACCGCTTGGCTCCGCTACTTCCCCAGCGAGGCCCGGCCCGAGATTGAGAAAGCCTTCACGGATGCCATCACCCACGGCACGCCCTACGACCTGGAGCTGCCCTTCATAACGGCCAAAGGCAGGTACATCTGGGTCAGGGCCACCGGCAAAGCCCAGCTCAAAGACGGCCAGACCTGCCGGCTATACGGCAGCCTGATGGATATAACCGCCCAGAAAAAGACCGAAGAGAAACTCAGAGAACTGGCCACCACCGACGGCCTGACCGGCATCTGCAACCGCCGCCACTTCATGGAGCTTTCCAACCAGATCCTGACCGTCGCCCTGCGCTACAAGACCCCCCTCTCGCTGCTGATCATGGATGCCGACCACTTCAAAAACATCAACGACAGCTACGGCCACGACTGCGGCGACAAAGTTCTGCAATGCCTGACCCGGATCAGCGCCGAGGCGATCAGAGATGCCGACATCCTCGCCCGCATCGGCGGCGAGGAGTTCGCGCTCCTGATGCCGGAAACAAGCCTTCAAGAGGCCATCCAGGTGGCCGAAAGGCTGCGCAGGATCATCGCCGCGCAGACAGTGCAGTGCAACCCGCAACCGGTCAGCTTCACCGTCAGCATCGGTGTCGCCACCGTCACAAACGACATCAGCACCGTTGAGGGGCTGCTCAAACTGGCCGACACGGCCCTCTACCAGGCCAAGGCTCAGGGGCGCAACCGGGTGGAGAGTTACGGTCAGCTCAGCGGCTGAAAATCCGCGGGAAGATCCTCAGCAGCCGGGCGGCCCCCAGCAGGCGTTCAGACAGCGCATGCCCGTAGAGGGCCTGCATGATGCCCTTGATGCCGTCATAGATGCGCTTGTCAAAGGGGTGCCACCAGACGCCGCGCTTGGCGTAGATGAAGAGGTCCTTGATCACGACCTGGGGCTGGGTCATCTCCTCAAAGCCGATCTCACCGTGCGAACGCCCGATGGATGACTGTTTAAAGCCGCCCCAGGGGGTCTCGGCCATACCGTGGCTCATGAGATGGTCATTGATATTGACCACGCCGGTCTGCAGGCGGCGGGCGATCTTCTCGGCCTCGCCGATCTGCTGGGACCAGACTGAAGCGGTCAGGCCCAGATAGGAGTCATTGGCCAGCGCAATCGCCTCCTGCATGTCATCGACCCGCATGACACCCACCACCGGCCCGAAGGTCTCATCACGCATCAGCAGCATCTCATGGTTGACGTCGGTGATCAGCATGGCCGGATGGAAGTTGCGCAGACCGGCATCCGCCGGCACACTTGACTGGGCGTAGATGGTGGCGCCCTTCTCCAGGGCATCGGCCACATGGCGCTCAACCGCCTCCTTCTGACGCGCGGTGGTCATGGTACCCATATCAACATTGAAATCGGTGTCATAGCCGACCCTGAGCGCTTCAACCTTGGCCTTGAGCAGCTTGAGGAAGGGCTCATAGACCTCCCGATGCACATAGATGCGCTCAACCCCGCCGCAGGACTGGCCCGCATTCTGAAAGCCGGCCCAGAGGGCGCCGGCCGCGGCCTTCTCCAGGTCGGCGCTTGCACAGACCAGCATGGGGTCGTTGCCGCCCAGCTCGAGGCTCAGCGGCGTCAGCGTCTCAGACGCCTTCTGCATGAGCTGCTTGCCCACGGCCACCGAGCCGGTCAGGAAGAGCTTGTCGACCCCGGCCTCCAGGAAGGCGTCACCGGCGATGCGCCCCGGCATATTGACATAGCTGAAGACGCCCTGGGGCAGACCGGCGGCCTCGATGCTGCGCTTGAGGGCCAGACCGACCTGCTGGGTCTCGCTGGCAGTCTTCAGAATGACGCAGTTGCCGGCCAACAGCCCCATGACCACCTCCGAGAAGGGGATCGAATAGGGATAGTTCCAGGGCGAGATGACCCCGATGACGCCGTAGGGCACGCGCACGATCTTGGAACGCTTGTTGAGCAGGGCGATGCTGCCGGATTTGAGCGGCTTGTCCTTGAGGAACTTGCGCGCCATGCGGTTGTAGTAGGTGATGCCCATGGCCGCCGGCAGGATCTCGGTCACCAGCGCATCGGTGCGGGTCTTGCCGTTATCCTGGGCCACGATCAGGGCCAGTTCGTCGATATGCTCGACAATGTAGTCGCGGACGCGGATCATATAGGGGATGCGCTCGGCCACACTCAGACGGCCCCAGAAATCCTGGGCGGCCCGGGCCTGCTGCATGGCCAGTTGCAGATCCTCAACACTGTGCAGGGGCGAACTGCCGATAACCTCGCCGGTCGCCTTGTTATATGAGATTGTCTCTTCCATAGTTCCTCCGGGCCGCAGCCCTTATTTAGTCAATCAACTAACTTATAATTAGCGCCACCATTTTTTTCAAGACCGAATAGTGGTTTACATCGCCGGGCACATGGTTTAATCCTACAACTATCAAATATCCGGACTTTTTCTATGGCACGTAAAAATGTACAAGCTGAACGCAAGCAACAGATCCTGGAAGCGCTCTGCCGCTGCCTGCTCCAGAAGCCATTCCAGCAGACCTCCATCAAGGATATCGCCAAAGAGGCCGGCGTCAACCACGGCGTGCTGCACTACTACTTCAAGAACAAGGATGACATCCTGCTGCAGTTCATCGACTACATCCTTGAGCGCTACAAGGGCTACCTGAGCGAGATCATCACCCGGCATGAAAATTTCAGCACCGCCGAACTGATCGATATGATCTTCCAGGTCAAATATGAAAAGTTCATCCTCGACCAGGACCTGACCAAGCTCTTCATCGAAGCCTGGGCCCTGGCCAACCATAACCCGATGGTCAAGGCCAAGCTGCAGACGGTCTTCAGGGAGTGGGAAAAGATGATCGAGGGACTCATAGTCCAGAGCGGCATTGACGCCGAACTGGCCCACACGGCCAGCGTCAGCCTGATATCCTTCTTTGAGGGCCTCGGCATCTACAGCGTCATGCTCTCCATGCAGCCTGACGAACTGCCGCAGGTGCTGGACAACTATAAGCAGCAGATTAAGGAGCTGCTCAGACTGCAATCTTAGATCAGAGTACATTTTTACTTTGAGCTACAACCAATAGATGTTAAACTTTGTTGCATAACCTCCCAGGAGAGAAACTATGCGCAAGATTATAAGCATCAACCAAGAGTGGCGTTACACGCCCCAATTTCAACAGGACTACGTCCAGAAGAATTTTGATGATTCCGGCTGGGACAGGGTCTGCCTGCCGCACACCAACCGGGAGCTGCCCTACAACTGCTTTGACGAGAAAGATTTCCAGTTCATCTCCTGCTACCGCCGCAGCCTGGATATCGCCGCCGAGCTGAAGGGCAGGCGCCTCTTCATCGACTTCGAGGGCGTCATGCTGGCCGCTAGAGTATTTATCAATGGGAAATTGGCCGGCGAGCACCGGGGCGGCTACACCCCCTTCAGCATCGAGATCACCGAGCTGGCCGAGTACGGATCGGAAAACATAATCGCCGTTGAGGTGGACTCCACCGAGCGTCCCGACATCCCGCCCTTCGGCGGCGTGGTCGACTACCTGACCTTCGGCGGCATCTACCGCGAGGTGAGCCTGAGGGTCGTAAATGAAACCTACATTGAAAACATCTTCGCCCGCCCGGCGGCCGTGCTGGAGGAGGACAAGCAGCTGGACATATCCATCTTCGTGGAGGGCAGCGGCTTATTCGAGCTGCGCGCCACACTGCTCGACGGCGACAACATGCTGGCCGACACCTTCGTCAGCGATACCCGGGGCGGCGCCAACGAGCTCAGCCTCAGAAAGCTGAGAGACATCGAACTCTGGCACATCGACAATCCCAAGCTCTACAAACTGAGGGTGTTCCTGATCCAGGACGACCGCGAAGTTGACTGCTATGAGACCAACGTCGGCTTCCGCAGCGCCGAGTTCAGGCCGGACGGCTTCCTGCTGAACGGCAAGCCCCTCAAGATCAGGGGCCTCAACCGCCACCAGGCCTGGCCCTATGTGGGCTACGCCATGCCCTGGCGCGCCCAGTATAGAGATGCAGACATTCTGAAATATGAGTTGGGACTGAACCTGGTGCGCACCTCGCACTACCCCCAGTCGCGCCACTTCCTGGACCGCTGCGACGAGATCGGCCTGCTGGTCTTCGAGGAGATCCCCGGCTGGCAGCACATCGGCGACGAGGCCTGGCAGGAGCTGGCCTGCCGGGACGTATCCGACATGATCAGACGCGACTGGAACCGCCCCTCGATCATCCTCTGGGGTGTGCGCATCAATGAGAGCGGCGACAACCACGACTTCTACACCAGGACCAACGCCATCGCCCGCGAGCTCGACCCGACGCGCGCCACCGGCGGCGTGCGCTGCTTCGACAAGAGCGAGCTGCTGGAAGACGTCTACACCATGAACGACTTTGTCCATGAAGGCGGCTCCGTCGTACTCAAGGATCCGCGCAAGGTCACGGGACTCAAACGAGATGTGCCCTACCTGGTCAGCGAATACAATGGCCACATGTACCCCACCAAACGCTTCGACCAGCAGGAGCGCCTGGCCGAGCAGGCCCTGCGCCACCTGCGCGTCATCAACCGCATGGGCGGCGACGAGAGGATCAGCGGCGCCATCGGCTGGTGCGCCTTCGACTACAACACCCACAAAGATTTCGGCAGCGGCGACCGCATCTGCTACCACGGCGTCATGGACATGTTCCGCATTCCCAAATATGCGGCCGCGGTCTACGCCAGCCAGCAGGATGAGCAGCCCGTGCTGGAGATCGCCAGCCTGCTGGCCCAGGGCGAAGTCAATGCCGCCCGTCTGCTGCCCATCGAAGTCTACACCAACTGCGATGAGATCAAGCTCTACCGCAATTCAAAATCAGTCGGCAGCTACTATCCGGCCTTCGATGAGTATGCGGGTGTCATGCACCCGCCGGTCATCATTCGCGACCTGGTAGGCAACCAACTCGACGACCAGGGCTTCTCCAGGCGCGAGGTGCGCTGGATTCGCGAAATCATCAGCCAGATCATGATTCACGGCGAAGAGAATCTCAAGATCTCGCAGATGCTGAAGATGGGCTGGATGATGCTGCGCCACAAGCTCTCCTACCCCGAGGCCGAAAAACTTTTCAGCCAGTTCATCGTGGGCTGGGGCTGCGAAGAGGATGTCTTTGAGATCGCCGCCATCAAGGACGGCGCCGAGGTACTGCGCCGAGGCGTGGGCGCCGGATCACCGGCCGCCCTCAGCATCAGCGTCGATGACAACGAGCTGAACAGCGGTGACTGGGACACCACCCGCATCGTGTGCAAAGTGGTCGACCAGTACGGCAACACAATGCCCTACATCAATGAAATTATCGAGTTTGACATTGAGGGCCCGGCCGAAATTATCGGCCCCAGGAGAAGCGCCATGATCGGCGGCGTCCTGGGCGCCTGGATCAGAACTGAAGGCCAGAGCGGCCGGATCCGGATCAAGGCCCGCTGCTCACGTTTCGAAAGCGCCGAGCTGACCGTGGCCGTCCTTCCCTAAATGCGCCCCGGTCTTATTATGACATAAAAAAGCAATGGGAGACGGGCATGCAATATAAGCTGGACTGGCATCTGTTGGACAGCCTGCATGAAGGCATCTGCTTCGTGGATCTCAAGGGGAACCTGGTCTTCTGGAACGAGGCTGCCGCCCGCTTCACCGGCAGAACCCGCCATGAACTGCTCAACACGCCCTACAATGAAGAGCTGATGAGCTATGTCACCATTGAGGGCAATGGCCTGGCCTTTGACCAATATCCGCTGCAGCTGACCTTGCTTGACGGCCAGGAGCGCATGGCCCACTACTTCCTGCGCCACCGGGACGGCTACCGGCTGCCGACCCAGATCCGCACCACGCCCCTCAGGGATGAGAGCAACAATCTGGTCGGCGCCGCTGAAGTCTTCATCTGCCGCGGCAACCGCCCCGGCATCATTCAGGATCTGGAGAGCACACGCAAAGATATCTACATTGACATGCTGACCGATGTCGGCAACCGCAGATTTGCCGAAACCATCCTCCAGAGCCTGCTCTTCGAACAGGACGGCTCCAGCCTCTCCTTCTGCGCACTCTTCGTGGCCATCGACAACTTTGAACGCATCATCGAGCTCCACGGCAACGAGATCGGCGACAGCCTTATCAGACAGACCGCCTACACCATCTCCAACATCGTACGCGCACCCGACAATGTTGCCCACTGGGGGCGTGAGGAATTTATCATCATACTGCCCATAACCTCGACCGAGATCATGCTGACGGTGGCGCAGCGCATCCGCCGCTTCATCGAGCGCTCCTGGATTGAGGTCGATGGCCAGCTGATCAAGATCACGGGCTCAATCGGCGCCAGCCAGTCCTACAGGAGCGATACGCCGCATATGATTCTGGAGCGCATCCAGACCGAACTCAAAAGGGCCCAGAAACGCGGGGGCAATCGGGTCGTAGTTTTCGAAAAGCCTCAGTAGACCACACTGTCGGCATGCTTATCGGCGATGCGGATATTGACCCGATTGGGCATGCAGATGACGCTCTGACCCGCCTTGTCTATCCTGCCCATCTCGACGCAGATTTTCTGGGGACAGGGCGAGTGCTGCATATGCACGCTGCCGTCCTTCAACTCCACCAGGCTCTCGCCCAGGGGGCCGGGAACCCGGATCAGCTGCTCGCCTTCGAGCGGCAGACGCATATAGAGGCCGTCGGCATTATAGATCTCGACACTGAGCCCCTCGGTGCTGCGGTAGAAATTAATCCCCAGCATCAGCAGCGAGCCCAGGGCCAGACCGACAATCAGCACAATATCGGCAGTGGTAAGCCTCTCAAACATGCCTACCCTATACCGGGAATATGCAACCAGGTCAAACTTGACCACCCCGCCCCAAGGGCCTATAGTGCCGCCATGTTTGGAGAGAGCAGAGCAAGAGCCATCAGCGATGAGATCCACCTGATCATCGGCACCAACCGCAACCGCCAGCCCTTTGCCGGCGCCGTCCTGATCCTGGATGAGATCAACACCCTGATCGATACGGGCTGCGGCATCGAGGTGCTGCAGCAGCTGCAGGTCAGAATAGACCGGGTCATAAACTCCCACTCGCACCCCGACCACATCGGCGGCAACTGGCTGCTGCAGGAGCACGGCAGCCAGCTCATGGTGCCCTGCGAGAGCATCGAGACCATCGGTTCCGCCGAGGCCCTGGCGCTGCGCTTCATGGGAGAGCAGAACGCCCAGCTCTGGCTTGACTACTTCCTGCCCCTAACCGGCTTCAAAGATTTCACGCCCGACCACGGTTTCAAAGACGGCGAGGTTATCGACTGCGGCCGCCACCGGATTCAGGCCATCCATACCCCCGGCCACCTTGACGACCACTACTGCTTCTGGCTCGAGGAGCAGAAACTGCTTTTAAGCAGCGACATCGACCTGAGCCCCTTCGGCCCCTGGTACGGCAGCCACCTCTCTGACCTGAAGCTGCTGAAGGATTCTCTGGCCCGCATCAGCAAGTTGCCCTTTGACCAGCTGCTGAGCTGCCACGCCACCCGACCGGTGCCGCGCGAGCAGGCCCTCCGGCGCATGGCCAAATTTGAAGAGCAGATCGCCATCCGCAGCGACAGAATTCTGAACCTGATTAAGGAGTCCCGGGGCCTCAGCCTCGATGAACTGACCGTGCGCAGCCCGATCTACGGCGCCCAGGGTTATGACGACCCGGTAACCGGCTTCTGGGAACGCGACATGATCCTGCACCACCTGAGCGAACTGCTGGCACAGGAGAGGATCAGACTGGCAGACGGCAGGTACAGCTGATCAGCCGAAGGCGTTCACAAAATTATCAATGCCCATGGGCGGACGCAGAAACTCAACCGCCATGCCGATGCCATACTCCATCCGGGCCACCAAGCCCTCGGCACTGATGATTTTGCCGTGCCAATCATCATTGATCGAAAGATCTATCTTGGCACCCACCGGCAGAGGCTCGGAGGTTGAAATCCAGACACCCCCAGCTGAAATATCGATAGTGACCGCCCGCTGATTGACATCACTGCCGGCGAAAATCACATCCGTACAGATATTTTTCCTAGGATACTTGCGCTTCTCCACAGAATCCTCCTGAACAGTAAATATAAATAATATAAATGCGTACTAAAAAAGTACAACTGATTTTATCACCAAAAACAGACCCTGTATATTATCCGTTCGGATACCTCTCAGAAAGCATACTTGCGCCAGTCAATACTCAGCACCACACCGATACAGGCCATATTGATCAACATGAAGGAGCCGCCGTAACTGACAAAGGGCAGCGGCACACCCACCACCGGGAAGGCGCCGATCACCATGGCAATATTAATAAAGACATGCAGGGTCAGATAGACGCCGATACCGAAGCAGATCATGGAGCCGAAACGGTCCTTGGCCTTCAGCCCGACACCGATAATTCTCGTGATCAGAACCAGATATAGGAAGATCAGCAGCGCCGATCCCACAAAACCCCACTCCTCGGCAATCACCGAGAAGATGAAGTCGGTATGACACTCGGGCAGAAACCTGAGCTGAGTCTGGGTGCCGTGCATGAGACCCTTGCCGAAGAGCCCGCCAGAGCCCACCGCAATCTTGGACTGCATGGCGTGATAGCCGCTGCCCAGCGGATCCCGCGACGGATCCAGGAAGGAGAGCACCCTCAGCCGCTGATAACTCTTGAGCACGAAGAACCAGGCGATGGGAATCGCCGCCAGCACCACGGCTCCCGCTCCCAGCAGGGTCGAGCGCCGAATGCCCAGCAGCACCAGCATCAGGACCGCAATAATCCCAACAATGCCCGAAGTTCCCAGATCGGGTTCCCAGAATATCAGCAGCACCGGCAACGCAACAATCGCCAGTGCAGGCAGCAGGTCACGGAAGGTGTGATCCTGAATGTGACGTTTCTTGGAGCCCCAGTAGGCCACCCAGATGATGACCATGATCTTGGCCAGCTCCGACGGCTGCCCACCGATGGGCCCCAGTGAGAGCCAGCGCCTGGAGCCGCCGATTTCAGGCGCAATCATAAGAACCAGCACCAGCAGAAACAGCACCAGGCCATAGAGCGGCCAGGCCAGCACCATCAGGTTGCGATAGTCAAAGGCAAAGGCCAGGAACATGACCGTGAAACCCAGCCCGACCCAGATCAGCTGCTTGTAGAATATCTGGATGTTGGTCATACTGGTGGAGCTGTAGAGCGCCAGCAGGCCGATTGATACAATCATCACCACCAGCGTCAGGATGCCCCAGTCGATATGTTCAGTTATCCGATTGTACACCTTCCATACCTTTCAAAAAATAATATCCCTTGATGACGTCACTGACGATGGGAGCCGCAATTGCGCCGCCATGACCGCCATGTTCAACCACGGCCGTCACCACGATCTCGGGCGCCTCCACCGGCGAAAAAGCCGTAAACCAGGCGTGGTCGCGCTTCTTATACGGGATATCAGACGCATCCGGCAGCTTGGCTATCATATTCTTGGTCACCTGAGCCGTGCCGCTCTTACCCCCGATGGCAAACATCGGATTGCGGATACCGCGGCCGGTGCCATACTTGCCCTCGATAACGGCGCGCATGGAATCCTTGACAACCTCCAGATTGGCATCAGAAATATCCAGCTCCTTTTCCAGATTGGGCTGGCTGTCCGCCATAATCAGGGGCGTATAAAGCTTTCCGCCATTGACCGCCGCCGCCACGGCCCGGGTCATCTGCAACGGGGTCACCAGCATAAAGCCCTGGCCGATGGAAACATTGATGGTCTCGCCCGGCACCCACGACCGTTTATAGCGCTCCATCTTCCACTCCCGGCTGGGCATGATGCCCTTCTGCTCATCATTGAGGCTGATGCCGGTCTTGCGGCCGAAGCCGAAACGCATGGCAAACTCCGAGATCATGTCGATGCCCATCTCCTCGCCCAGCTTGTAGTAGTAGACGTCGCAGGACTCGGCCATGGATTTGATCAGATCAACCTCGCCGTGGCCGCTGCGCTTCCAGCAGCCATACTTATGATCGCCCATGGAGTAGGAGCCGCCGCAGACAATCGTATCCTCGGGCGTTATAATCTCATTCTCCAGGGCCGCCAGGGCCATGAAGATCTTGAATATCGAACCCGGCGGATACTGGCCGCGCAGAGCCCGATGCTCGAGCGGATAGCGCGGGTCATTGATAATCTGCTTCCAGGTGTCCGGCGCAATGGGCGTCAGATACATATTGGGGTCAAATGAGGGCGAACTGACCATGGTCAGCACCTCGCCGGTGTTAACATTCATGACAACCACGGCCCCGGCCCGGTCGCCCAAGGCGCCCTTGGCGATCTCCTGCAACCGCTTGTCCAGCGAGAGGCGCACCTCGCGGCCCGGAATGGGGGCAACCTCATCCAGCACCCGCACCTTGCGGCCGCGGGCATCCACCTCAAAAATACGGGTACCCTTCTCGCCGCGCATCATGGCCTCAAAGGACTCCTCGACGCCGCTCTTACCGATCAGATCGCCCGAAGCGTAGACTCCGTCCTCGGCGGCATTGATCTCCTTGCGCGAAACCTCACCCAGAAAGCCCAGCACGTGCGAGGCCAGCTCCTTGTAGACATAGTCGCGCTCGGTGGTGGCCTCGATGGAGACGCCCGGCAGATTGAATATTTCCGACTCCAGCCGCGCCATCTCATCAAAGGTGATATCCTTGGCCAGAATCGCCAGGTCATAGGGGCGCGGCCGGGCCTTCTCGATGGCCCGGGCAATCTCGGCCACATCCACATCCAGGATCTCGGCCAACCGCTCGGCAATCAGGTCGGCGTCCTCGATATCTTCGGGCAGCAGGCGCACATTGTAGGCCGGCCGGTTATCGGCCAGCACGATGCCGTTGCGATCGATAATCTTGCCGCGCGGCGCCTTGATGCTCACGATTCGGATACGGTTGTTGCGCGAGAGTCCCTCAAAATAGGAACCCTTAAAGATCTGCATATGCATCAGGCGCAGCAGCAGGAAGGCCAGCACGATGAAGACCATCACCGTGATCCAGCGCCCCTTGGCCTTCAGATCATCATCCACATGCGGATCAGGTATGTTCTGCGCCATAGCGCGCCTCCAGCTTCTCAATCAGCTTGACCATCAGCGGGGCCACCAGCCCGGTCATCAGCGTGCCGCTCAGCAGATGCAGCCAGGCGCCCGGTGAAAGCTTTATATCAATGAAGAATTCGGCCAGAATGACGCCGATCACGTAGAAAACCATGGCAAACAGAATCTGGGTCACGGCATTTTCAAGGTAGAAGATGTTGCGCACCACATCCAGCCCCAGATAGGTCAGCACATAGACGAAAGGCAGATAACCGGCGCGGGCGCAGGAGAAAGACTGCAGGATGATGGATCCCAGAATCAGAAAGGCGAAACCGATGTCAAAGGGCACCCAGAGCACCAGGCCCATGATCATGCCGACGAAGAAGTCTATCCGCAGCGGCGCCCAGATACCGGGCACGATCACAGCCTCCAGAATTATGATGACCAGCAGGATGCCGAAGAGACTAGCGATTAGCTGACGCATCGTAAACCACTCCGAAGACCTCTTCTATCCGATCCATCTGCACGTAGGGGTTCAGTGAGATAACGGCAAAGATGTTGCCCTCATCACGGCTGATGCGCTCAACCTGACCGATCCTCAAGCCCTTGGGGAAGATGCCCAGCAGGCCCGAGGTCACCACCGAATCGCCCTCCTTGAGCTCCTCGCTGCGGCGCACATACTCCAGCGTCAGGTAACCCTTGCCGCTGCCCTTGACGATGCCTTTGATGCGGCTCGACTCGATCATGGCCGGGATGGCACTGTTGGGATCGGTAACCAGCAGCACCTGGGAGGTGTTGGGCGAAACCGCGATCACGCGCCCCAGGACCCCCTCGGGGCTGACGATGGGCATATCCTTGTAGAAACCGGCCCGGCTGCCGCGGTCAATGGTGGCGCTCTTGAAGACCAGGGTGATGTCCTGGGTCAGCAGACTGGCCGGAATCAGGCCGTATTCACGGAAGATCTTCTTGAAGTCGAGCATGCTGCGCAGGCGCCGATTCTCATCGCGCACCTCTTCAAGGGTCATGCAGCGCACCCGGGAGGCGGCCAGCTCGCCCCGGAGCCGTTCGTTCTCCTGCGAAGCATTGATGTTGCTGATATAGGTATCCCAGATCCCGCCAATAAAATTGACGGGAGCCGAGATTATCAGATCGGTCCAGTAGTAGCTCTCACGCGCCGCGCCGCTGCCGCTCGGCGACTCGCCGCGCTGACCCAGCGAAATCAGCACAAGGACCACCACTGCAGCCAGGATGATCAGAGGTATCCTTGAAGAGCTGTTTTTCATCAACCGGAGATAGAGACATCCCTCAGTAAGTTGAGGTCATCCAGCAGCTGACCGGCACCCCGGGCAACCGTTGAGAGCGGATCTTCGGCAATGATGACCGGCAGGCCGGTCTCTTCGCGGATCAGCTTATCCAGATTCTTATAGAGCGCGCCGCCGCCGGTCAGCATGATGCCGCGGTCGACAATGTCGGCGGCCAGCTCGGGCGGTGTCTGCTCCAGGGCCACGCGCACGGCATCGATGATGGTGCGTACCGGACCGGAACAGGCCTTGCGGATCTCTTCGGAACTGATGGTGAAAATTTTCGGAATACCGTCAACCAGATCGCGGCCCTTGACTTCGATGGTCTTCTCGACATCGTCGGAAGCGGCCGAGCCGATCATAATCTTGATGATCTCAGCGGTGCGCTCACCGATCAGCAGATTGTACTCACGCTTGATGTGCTGCATGATGGCCTGATCGATCTTGTCGCCGGCCACGCGCACACTGTTGGTGTAGACGATGCCGGAGAGCGAGATCACGGCCACCTCGGTGGTACCGCCACCGATATCGACGATCATGGAGCTGATGGGCTCGCTGACCGGCAGACCGGCGCCGATGGCCGCGGCCATGGGCTCGGCGATGATATGCACTTCGCGGGCGCCGGCAGCCTCGGCCGACTCTTTGACGGCGCGCTTCTCAACCTGGGTGATACCCGAAGGCACACAGATGATCACGCGCGGACGCACGAAGAGGCGGCGCTGATGCACCTTGGTTATAAAATATTTGAGCATGGCTTCGGTCGCGTCGAAGTCGGCAATCACGCCGTCCTTCATGGGACGAATAGCCTGAATATTTTCCGGCGTACGGCCCAGCATCTTCTTAGCCTCGGTTCCCACGGCGACGATGCGGTTGACGCCGCCGCCTTCCATTCTGACAGTAACCACCGAGGGTTCAGAGAGCACAATCCCCTTATCCCTAACATATACGAGCGTGTTGGCAGTTCCCAAATCGATTGCTAGGTCGCTGGAAAACAGTCCAGAAAGCCACTCAAAGACCATAAAGCCCTCTCCTTTCAATAAAACGAGAAAAATCTTTCCAATCCTTAACAAATACCCCTAACTTTTACAAGCAGCATTCGCCTAAACCGGCAGCAATTCAGCCCTACCGCAATTGACATTAGCCAACTCATTACTTACAAGAAGAATATGAAATGGCTTAAACAATTTCTCAATCACAACTTTACGGAATCCGAAACCAAAGAGCGGCCGCTGCCCACCAGCGTCGCGGTGCTGCCGCTCAAGGACGCCGTCCTCTTCCCGAACTCAATCCTGCCGCTCATGATCTCCAACCAGAGCTCCGCCGAAAAGATCAAGGCGCTGCATGAGTCCGGCGACTACATCCTGGCCGTGGCCATGAAGGAGCCCGGCGACATCACCCAGGCCACCTGGGATAATCTCCACAAAACCGGCTGCCTGGCGCGCATAAGCCAGATCAGCAGCAGCGAGAGCAAAAATGTCTCCCTGATGCTCAAGGGCATCCACAAGGTGCGCCTGGAGGAGAAGCTCAGCGACACCCCGCATCTCGCGGCCCGCATCAGCTATCTTGAGGAAGATATGGAGGTTGACAAGGAGGCCCAGGCCATCGCCCACTCCACCCGCAACACCCTGGACCGGCTGGCGCGCCTCTCCTACCACAACATTGAAACAATCCTCAACAATCTGGCCAAGATCAAGGATCCGCTGATCCTCTTCAACACCTGCGCCACCACCGTGCCCTTTGCCGTCAAAAAGAAGCAGGAGATCCTGGAGTGCAAAAGTCTCACGGTCAAGTACCACAAGCTCTACCGCTGCCTGACCGAAGAGCTCGAGATCATCGAACTCTCCAGCAGAATAGCCGAGACCGCCAAGGGCGAAATCAACGACGCCCAGCGCGAATACTACCTGCGCCAGCAGCTCAAGGCGATCCGCAAGGAGCTGGGCGACAAGAGCGATCCGGATAACGAGATCGACCAGCTTCAAACTGACCTGGAGGCAAAGGGGCTACCCGAGGATGTTCAAAAAGAGGTCGAAAAGGACCTCAAGCGCATCAGCCGCATGCAGCCCGGCTCCAGCGAATTTGTCACCATCCGCACCTATCTTGACTGGATCCAGGATCTGCCCTGGAGCGAAAAGAGCGAAGACAACCTGGAGATCCCGGCCGTCGAAGAGATCCTCAATCAGGACCACTTCGACCTCAAGCGCCCCAAGAAGCGCATCCTGGAGTTCCTGGCCGTCCAGAAGCTCAAGGGCAACCTCAAGGGCCCGATCCTCTGCCTGGTGGGCCCGCCCGGCGTCGGCAAAACCTCGCTGGGCAAATCCATCGCCCGCGCCATGGGGCGCAAGTTTGTGCGCATCTCGCTGGGCGGCGTGCGCGACGAGGCGGAAATACGCGGCCACCGCCGCACCTATATCGGCGCCATGCCCGGCCGCATCATCAGCAGCCTCAAGCAGGCCGGCACCGTAAACCCGGTCTTCATGCTGGATGAGATCGACAAGCTCTCAAAAGACATCCACGGCGACCCGGCCTCAGCCCTGCTGGAAGCCCTCGATCCGGAGCAGAACAGCAATTTTGTGGACCACTACCTGAACGTGCCCTACGACCTCTCGCAGATCTTCTTCATCACCACGGCCAACGTGATCGACGACATCCCGTCGGCCCTGCGCGACCGCCTCGAGATCGTCGAGGTGGAGGGCTACACCCAGGAGGACAAACTGGAGATCGCCCGCCACTTCCTGATCCCCAAGGAGCTCGAGGCCAACGGGCTGGAGAAGACCGAGATCAGCTTTGATGACGACGCCATCCGCCAGGTTATCCGCTACTACACCCGCGAATCGGGCGTGCGCAACCTGCAGCGCGAGATCGCAGCCGTGCTGCGCACCATCGCCTCCGAGGTGGCCCGCGGCAATCAGGACAGCTTCGAGGTCGACCTGGACTATATCGCCGAGGCCCTGGGCCCCATCCGCCACACCCCCGAGATCAGGGAGCGCACCAGCATGCCCGGCGTGGCCACCGGCCTGGCCTGGACACCTTTTGGCGGCGAGATCCTCTTCATCGAGAGCGCCCTGGTGGACGGCAAGGATGAGATGATCCTGACCGGCCAGATGGGCGACGTCATGAAGGAGTCGGCCAGAATCGCCCTCAGCCTGATCAAGAGCATGGGCCACCGCCTGCCCGAAGACAAGGGGCTGCACATCCACCTGCCGGCCGGCGCCATTCCCAAGGACGGACCCTCGGCCGGCGTGACCCTGGTCAGCTCAATCATCTCGCTGCTGACCGGCAAGCCGATTCTGGAGGATCTGGCCATGACCGGCGAGATCACCCTCAGGGGCGTCGTGCTGCCGGTGGGCGGCATCAAGGAGAAGGTGCTGGCCGCCAAGCGCGCCGGCCTGACCCACATTCTGCTGCCGCGCCTGAACGCCAAGGACCTGGCCGACATTGACGGCGAGGCCCTGGGCGAACTCAGAATCGACCTGATCGACAACATCGAGGAGGTCATGAAGCACGCCTTCCCCGACGACCATCAGGACATCTTCCCCTTCTCGCCGCACATGAAGAGCCCTGCTGAGCCGCGGGTGACTATCTAGAGCGCCGCAATTGCCTCCTGAGCCGCAGCCAGCGACTGGGCCATCACTTCGGGAGTGTGGGCGGCGCTGATGAAGAGCGACTCAAAGGGTGACGGCGCCAGATAGACGCCGCGATCCAGCATCAGATGGAAGAAGCGGCAGTAGGTTTCGGCATCGGAGGCCATCACATCATCGAAACCAGCAACCGGCTGGTCGTTGAAGAAGAGCCCGGCCATGGAGCCGAAGCTGTTGATTGAAATTGCGATGCCCTTTGCCTCAGCAGCCTCTTCTATGCCAGCAACAAATTTCTGCATCGCATCCGCCATTGCAGGATAAGGGTCGTCATTCTTCAGAGCGTTCAGGGTTGCCAGACCGGCAGCCATGGCCATGGGGTTTCCAGCCAAGGTGCCGGCCTGATAGACCGGTCCCATGGGCGCCAGCATCTCCATGATCTCGGCGCGCCCGCCAAAGGCACCGACCGGCATGCCGCCGCCGATAATCTTACCCAGGCAGGTCAAATCCGGGGTGATGCCAACAATATCCTGGTAGCCGCCGAAGCAGAAGCGGAAGCCGGTGATGACCTCGTCAAAGATCAGCAACGCGCCGGCCTTGCTCGTCTCAGCGCGCAGCAGCTGCAGGAAACCCTCGGCCGGGGGCACCATGCCCATGTTGCCGGCGATGGGCTCCACAATCACGGCGGCAATACGCTCGCCGTGTTCCTGCATGGCCTCACTGAAGGCCGCCATGTCGTTGTAATCAAGCACCAGGCTGGTGCCGGCGATCGACTCGGGCACGCCCGAGGTGTCGGGCACGCCGTGGGTCAGAATGCCGGAACCGGCCTTGACCAGCAGGGAGTCCACATGGCCATGGTAGCAGCCCTCAAACTTGATCACCAGATCACGGCCGGTATAGGCGCGCGCCAGGCGGATGGCGCTCATGGTGGCCTCGGTGCCGGAGTTGACGAAGCGCACGCGCTCGATCGAGTCAATCGCGCCGCAGACCTCGGCCGCCATCAATGTTTCCAGCTCGGTGGGCGCGCCGTAGCTCAGGCCCTTGGGCAGCTGCTCCTCAAGGGCGGCCTGCACGCGGGCATCGGCATGGCCCAGGATCATGGGCCCCCAGGAGAGCACATGGTCGATATAGCGTTTACCCTCGGCATCGATCAGATAGGGGCCTTCGGCCGCTGCGATGAAGCGCGGGGTGCCGCCCACCTTGCCGAAGGCCCTGACCGGCGAATCGACCCCGCCGGGAATGTATCGCTTTGCCTGTTCAAAAAGTTCAGAATTACTCATTGCTCCTCCTTAGAAGTATTGCATGGAAGTTTTCTTCAGCTCGCGCTCACTCCAGTGCAGCTGATAGTCATCAATGCCGACCTGCCCGGCCAGCTCTTTCACAATTTGCTCCAGCTCCTCGCGACTGCGGCCGTGCACCATCGAAAAGATGCTGTAGCGGCCGTAAGCGGGCCGCTCATAGCAGTGGGTCACGGCTTTCGATTCGGCCAGGGCGTAACCGACACGATCGATATCATCAGGCGGCACGGCCCAGGTCACCATGGCATTGGCCCTGAAGCCCGAGCGCTGGTGACGCAGGATGGCCTTGAAGTCACGGATCACACCGGTACGTTTGAGCTCGCGCAGCCGCTCCAGCAATTCATCCACCGAGATGCCCAGCTGCTCGGCCCAGCCATCAAAGGGGCGCTCACAGATATCCAGATCGCCCTGGGCCAGGGCCAGTATTTTGCGGTCAAGCTCGCTCAATTCTATCATAGCCTACTCCGGCAGCACAATCATGTAGGAGTGACGCGCAAAGAGCTTGTCGGACTTGCGCCGGGCCGTGACGCTGATACGGTTGGTCTTGTTTTTCAGCTGCAGATCGCCGCTCCAGCTCAGAATGCCGCTGGCGGGATCAAACCTGGCCTCCAGACGGCCAACCTCGGAGATGAAGAGATTGATCTGACCGGGCAGATAGAGCTCCGGGTTATCCAGCCGGATCTCTATCTGCTGCAGCCGGTTGCTGCTCAGACGGCCACGCTCGGGCAGACGTTTACTGACCGGCAATGTCGGCTGTTCCAGCTTATCCTTAAACTTCTGCATGGTCATATTTTTACCGACGATGGCCTGGCGCGGCACCAGATCAAAGGCCACCGTACCGTCGACATTGTCAGGCTCTGAGGTCAGCAGCAGGGTGTAGCCGGCCTCGCGGCCCATGGCCCGGATCGCATCATCGTACTGACCGAAGGGATAGGCGAAGGCACGCACCGCATGGCCCAGCTCTTTTTCAAGCATCGCCTTGGAATCGACCATCTCCCGGCGCACCCGCTCAGCATTCTCATTGGTCAGACGCGGATGGGTCACGCTATGGGAACCGATCTCGCCGCCGGTCTTTTCAATCTCGCGCAGCTGATCCCAGCTCATATAGTTGGATTTGCCGACCGCATTGGTGAAGACGAATATCGAGAAGGGATAGCCGTACTCCTTCAAAATCGGAAAGGCTTTGGTGTACTCGGAGATATAACCGTCATCAATGGTAATGACGACGCCCTTCTCCGGAATGGGGCGTTTACCGCTGAGGCACGCCTCCATCTCGGCCAGAGACAGCACTTTGTAATTGTTAACTTTCAGGTACTCCATCTGCTCACGGAACATGGTTGACGAGATGGAGGTGGAAGGCGAATCGGCCTCATCAAACTTATGATAGAGCAGGACCGAAATCTGGGCCTCGGCGGCCGCGGCAAAGGTAAGAACGGCAAAGATTGAAAGATAAAATATTTTAAGCAGTCGTGACATATTGGCTCCATGGCATTGTTTTTAAAGCTGCCCCTATTAATATGCACAATCAGCAACGCATTAAAAGGAGCAGTTTATGCCGGCAAGAGATGAACTTCAGCAACGTAAAATTGATCTGATCTCGCAGATGATGGAGCAACTGGCGCAGGAGTCCGAACTGTTGGCCATCAATGCGGCCATAGAGTCCACCCGGGCCGCAAACGCCACCTACATCGATATCGCTGAAACCCTGCGCGAACATACCCGCTGTCACCGGACGGCAACCCTGGATCTGGCCAAAAACCTGCTGGACGACAATCCGCCGGCCGTCGCAGAAATTCTGGCCAAACTTAACATACGGCGCACCACCGAGCTGCTCAACCAGATCACCAAGGCGCCCAATGTACCACGTGGACACCGGACATAAAAAATCCGTGTATAGTGGCCTATACACGGCAAGAACAAGAAATTGCAAAAATCAGATAGTCAGACAAAGGGTGCTTTTAATTATAATTCAAGACCTCCGTCACCGCATTTAAAAAGCTATGCATTTCAAAAGGTTTGCTCATAGTGTGCCGGGCGCCCAGCATTTGCGCAATTCTCAGATAATCTTCCGCGCTGAGGTGCCCGCCGCCGGACATGGCGATGATTTTCACATCATGGTCACGATCCGTCAGATCCCTGATCAGCTCAATACCGTTCATGCGGGGCATAGCCATATCGGTAATCACCAGGTCACTGGGCGCAGCATCGAAGAAATCAAGGGCCTCGCGACCATCTGAAGCCACCAGCACTTCATAACCCTCTGTTTCCAGAACCTGTTTCAAAAGATCCTGCATCAAATTGTCGTCATCAACCACAAGTATCTTTGCCATATAGTTCCCGCCCGCTGTTCGGCTCGTTTCTGAAGTATTTCTAGCAGCAAAAAATTATCAGCGTAAGTATCCGAAAGGATACCTTTAGAAGGTTTGTGAGAAAATCACCTACTCCGCCACAGGCGATCCAGCAACAAATCTTTTGATAAACGGTAGGTTACATAAAGAATGAATTTATTTGATAGCCAGTATTTTTTTTGCGGCCATATAAACGATCTCGGTACGCCCGGAACAGTCAAACTTTTTACAGACATTGCGCAGGTGCTTTTTGACTGTGATCTCGCTGATGCCCAGCTCTGCGGCAATCTGAGTATTGGAATTGCCTTGCGGCAGGAATGATATGACCTCAATCTCGCGCTTTGAGAGTCCATGCTCCGTCAATACCGAGAAATCATCACCCGATTCAGCCTCTTGAACAGTCAGAAGAATATTCAGCGCCTCATTCTCATCAGGAATGGGATAGGCCTTCCAACTAAGCTTTCCGGCGGGCAGATCCTGCTGCATGCTCCAGGGCCCGTCAGCCAGACCGAGCATGGGCGCCACACTCTCCGCCAGCCAAGCCCTCACCGGCACAGGAACAGTATCCGCCTCACCGAGAAAGCCGGCCAGAAAATCGATGGTACTCTGCGGATAGTCGATCAGCGCAAGATTAGATTTGAGAAAAATTGCACAGACAGAGTTGTTTTCCAGAAACTTATTGCAGGATGAGATCTTCATCCTGGCCTCACACTCTTTCCTTAAAACCTTGATTCTGGAACTCAGCAGAGGCTGCAGCTGACTCATCAGTTCGGCGTCAGCCACCGAGAAAGGATCTGCCGGATCAAAACGATAGAGCCCCAACGCACACAGCCACTGCTCTTCACGGTGCAGCAACATGGTCAGACAATATGCCGTATTGGTGTGCTTTTGCATATATTCCCTGGCCCAGAGATCACCGCTGCAGTTTAAATCCGAATGCTCATGGGACAGCTGCACCGTGCCCGGCTCACTCTCGACACACATCTCAAAGCTGACATGCTGCAGCATATTGGAATAGAGCTCTTCCCAGTTGAAGGCAAGACCGCTGTTGGTCGTCACCGAGATGTGCTGATCGCCACGGTTGACCAGGTAGATCGAGAGCCAGTCCACGGGGAAATAACGGTTGATAAATTCCAGGTAGCAGTCGGCGGCCTCGCCATAGCTCTGACAATCCACACAAGAGCTGCATAGATCCATAATGGCATCTGCTGTTCTATTCATTGTTGGCTAAACTTCTCTCTGTTATGTCAATCAATCTCACGCAACTTCTTGACGGCATGATAGATGATCTCGGTCTTACCGGAGGCGCCCAGCTTCAGACCGGCATTGCGCAGGTGTTTTTTGACCGTGACCTCGGTAATCTCAAGCGCCTGGGCGATCAGATTATTCGAGTAGCCCAGCGGCAGATAGGAGATCACCTCAATCTCACGTTTGGTAAGTCCGTAACGGGTCAGGGCCGAGAAATCTTCCCGGCCGGTATGCTCCTTGAAGACCACCATCAGGCTGGGACGCTTGCGTTCGTCGATGACGCTGTAGGCCGTACAGCGCAAGCGTCCGCCGGGCAGATGCTGCTCCAGGCTCCACGGGCCGCCATTGGAATCAATAACCTTACCGGGCGCCACCACATTGCGCAGCCAGTTCATGAGCGGCAGCGGCAGTTTACTGATGGAGGGCTGACCATAAAAATTACTCAGCATCTCCAGGGTACGCATAGGCACATCGATGGGCACCAGACGGTCATCCAGGAAGATGCAGTTGACCTCCTGATTGTCGATCAGGCGCTCCAGCGAGGCCAGTTTGAGCTCATACTCACGGCACATCATCAACATTCTGGTCTTGGTTACCAGCAGCGGGAAGAGATTGAGCATGATCTCCTTCTCATTCTGCCCAAAGGGGCAGCTGCGGTCACCACGATAGAGTCCCATAACCATGCGGTTGCCCTCCTCCATCAGGATGGGCATGGTCATGCAGTAGTTGGTATTGGCATGTTTACGGATATAATCCATCACATAGACGTCTTCATCCGACTGGGCATTGAAGATCTCATGGGAAAAGAAAACATCTCCCGGCTGACCCTGCAGGGTCTGACGCCCGAAGGCATCATGATTAAAGATGTTCATGTAGTGCTCATCCCAGTTGAAGGTGATGTGATCGTTAGTCGTAACGGTGACATGGGTGTCAAACCGATTCATAACGAAGAAGCCAAGCCAATCGATATGGATGTAACTTTTCAGAACTTCGAATAGTCTATTGGCCAGATCCTGATACTCGTAGACGTCCATAATAGACGAATTAAGCTCCAGAACCGCCTCTGCATTTTGACTTAGCATATATCCTCACAACCCAGTCTGATACGAGAAACCATATACAGTACGTTGATTGTCAGGGCAAATATATACACAAAAATTGACAAAATATGAAACTTATTGAGGCAACTGCCTTATTAGCGGCCTAAAAATACCGACAGACTCTCCTGCTGAATAATTCATCCTTGAAAATCAAATCTTTGCAATTCATTATAACGCAATACTGCAATAACCTTCTCAACATAGCGCTCAGCCTGCTCAGAGTAGTAGATCAACCCCTGCGCCAGAACTTCGGCATCGTCGGGCTTCTGACTGCGCATATCCCGCAACTCCGCATAATGCGAATGGGTGTTGATGGTCCAAAGGTAGTAGTCCATACAGGCCTGCAGGTCATCAAACTCAGAAACCTTGAAAATCTGACCCTTAGCCCGCTCTGAGGGCACCATACCTTGGCCGGAGGTCGAGCGCAACCCGAACAGGTTGTTGCCCTTGGTCGCGAAACGCGAAGTGCCCCAGCCCGATTCAATGGCCGCCTGAGCCAGCATCAGCGAGGGCGGCAGACCGTCCACCCGCAGCAGCAACTCATCCATAACAACATCCAGATCATCACCGTCGACCCGATACTCCGCGGCCAGCTGATGAACGAATGCCCGCTCCTTCGGTGTAATCAGCCACGATCCCTTGATATCCTGCAGCCGCTCCCGCTTAAGCTCAACCTTCAGGTTGGTGTTATTGACAACCGGCAGGATCGTCTCAAGAAAAAGCGCCTTCTTCTGCTTAACATCACGCATGGTCAGCAGCTCCGCCGGCACCGAGACCGCGGTCGGCTGCAGTGCCGGCTCAGCGCTGCCCGGCCCGCCGGCCGACATACCGATCAGCAGCCCAGTCGCAAGAATCAATATCGTGATTAAAATTAAGTATTTAACTTTTTGCATATCTTTTCAGCGATAGCACATCCCAATTAATCAGACAAGCATCCCTTTTCGCGGTACAAATTGCATCTTAATCATTATATATTAACCTTATTCTCAGATCAGCCAAGGAGGGTGTTATGAAGATAGGAATTCTGACGGGCGGCGGCGATGTTCCGGGCCTCAATCCATGTATCAAAGCCTTTGTCTGGGGCGCAATCGACGCCGGACATGAAGTCATCGGTATCCGCAGAGGCTGGCAGGGTCTGCTGCACTACAACCCGGAACTGAGTTTCGCAGAAAACTCCCAGCACACCATCCCGCTCTCCAAAAACAGCGTGCGCACGGTCGACCGCACCGGCGGCACCTTCCTGCACACATCCCGCACCAATCCGTCCAAGGTCAAGGAGAAAGACCTGCCGGACTTTCTGAAACATCTGTGGCAGGGAGAACTCCTGGACCTGACTGATCACACAATCAAGGTCATCGAATCCCTGGGGCTGGACTGCCTGATTCCCATCGGCGGCGATGACACCCAGAGTTTCGGCGAACGCCTGCACCGCGAAGGCATCCCGACCATTGCCATCCCCAAAACCATGGACAATGATGTCTACGGCACCGACTACTGTATCGGCTTCTCCACGGCCGTCTCCCTCAGCACCCAGTTCATCACCACCCTGCGCACCACCACCGGCTCCCACGAGCGCATCGCCGTGATCGAACTCTTCGGCCGCAACTCGGGTGAAACATCCCTGATGGTCGCCTATCTGGCGGCCGTTGACCGCGCCATCATCTCGGAAGTGCCCTTTGACCCCGAACTGCTGGCTGAACGCATCATGCGCGACAAGCGCGACAACCCCAGCAACTACGCCATGCTGACCATCTCGGAGGGCGCCCGCATGATCGACGGCGACATTATCGAAAGCGGCGACGCCGACGCCTACGGCCACCGCAAACTGGGCGGCATCGGCCAGCTGACCGGCAGCGCGCTCAAAAAACTGACCGGCCAGGAGGTCCTCAACCAGCAGATCGCCTACATGATGCGCTGCGGCGCGCCCGACTCCGTCGACCTGATGGTGGGCTTCAACTTTGCCAATCTGGCCCTCGAGCTGCTCAGCAAGCACAATTTCGGCCGCATGCTGGCCATCCAGAACGGCGTCTACACCCACATCCCATTCAGCATGACCACCGGCGGCACCAAGCGGGTCAATGTGGATGAGTTCTACGACGTAGGTGAGTACCGGCCGCGCATCAAGAATCTGGCCGGCAAACCACTCTTCCTCTACTAAATGAAATGGCTTGCGCAATGACGACCGGGCCAGTACCCTATAACCATGCAGGATGACAAAAACACCTATCTGCTGCTGGCCGACCTGACCACCATGGGCATCGCCATGGCGCTCTCGATCGTGCTGGGCCTGATGCTGGGCATCTACCTCGACGCCCGTTTCGGCACCGAGCCGCTCTACACCCTGCTGCTGCTCTTTGCCGGCATCGTGGCCGGCTTCCGGCTGCTCTATAAGAACTACATGCGCTACTTCCGCGAGGTAACCAAGGATGATTAACCTGGCGCTGATCAACTCCTGCGGGCTGCTCTGCCTGACAAGTGCAACATTCATCGTCCTGGGCAATCTGGAACTGGCCTGCTGGAGCTTTCTGGGCGGTCTCTTCTGGATTGCCGACTTCCTGCTGCTGCGCCGCTCCACCTACCGGGCCGTGACGGCCCCGCGGGCCACAATCCAGATTTTTGCAGCCGGCCGCTTTATGTTACGTTTTGCACTGCTCGGCCTGTGCGTGGCCCTGCTGCTGATCTTCACAAATATCAACATAATCGGCTTTCTGATCGGCTTGTCAGTTGCCTTGTTTGGCATAATGAGCTATGCTTACTGCTATTATATTATAATGTAAGGAGATTGCTGAATGGAACACCCTACTCTAGTACTGGACTTTATTACGAAGCCCCTGTCACACTTTGTAGAGCATGTGTTCACCCTTACCGATTCCAATCACCTGACCCATGTCGGATTCACCTGGCTCTACATGCTGCTGCTGATCCTGATCGCCATTCCGATCGCCCGCAACCCCAGGCTGATTCCCGGCAAACTGCAGAACGTGCTTGAAACCATCGTCGACCTGCTCAGGAATTTGATCATCAACACCATGGGCAAAGAGGGCCTGCGCTTCTTTCCGCTGATGGCCACAATCGCCATCTTCATCCTGGTGGCCAACCTGGGCGGCGTGATTCCCGGATTCTACTCCCCAACCTCCAACATGAACACCAATGCAGCCATAGCCCTGGTGGTCTTCTTCCTGACCCATATCGTGGGCATCAAGGTCCACGGCGCAGCCTACCTGAAACAATTTGTCGGCCCGGTCTGGTGGCTGGCCCCGCTCATGATCCCCATTGAGCTGATCGGCCACTTCGCCCGCCCGGTCTCACTGACCATGCGCCTCTTCGGCAACATCATGGGCGAAGACCTGGTTCTGATGGTTCTACTGGCCCTGGTGCCCTTCCTGCTGCCGGTACCAATGCTCTTCCTGATGATCTTCACCTCAGTGCTGCAGGCCTTTGTATTTATGCTGCTCGCCATGATGTATATCAGCGGCGCCATGTCCGAAGCCCACTAGGCTTCGGACCTTTTGTTATTATTATATAATTAATTCAGGAGGTTTTTATGAAGCTAGGTAGAGTCCTCGGCCTTGTGTTCCTGCTCATCCTGAGCCTGAGCTCGCTGGCATGCGCCAGCCAGACGATCTCCCCCGAAGCAATCAACTATCTCAAGTGGGTCGTCATTGCGGCCGGCCTGGGCATGCCGATTGCGGTCCTGGGACCGGCCATCAGCCAGGGAATGAGCGTCAAGAGCGCCTGCGACGGCATCTCGCGCAACCCTGACGCCAACGGCAAGATCATCACCGCCCTGATTATCGGACTGGCCATGACCGAATCACTGGCGATCTACGCCCTGGTCATCGAGCTGATTCTGCTGTTTGCCAACCCCAGCCTGAAATACGTCGTCGGCTAAGCCTCAGGCGCTAGGGCAGAATAATGTCGTCCAGGCGGCGCTTGGGCACATGGTGTACTCCGTCAAGATCACGCCAATAGCGGATATCATCATTCCCCAGCTCCTCAAGCGCAACCTGCTCAACCGGATGGCCCAGGGCCAGCACCAGCGCGATCTCATAGCGCTCTGGCAGCCCGAGAACCACACGCAGCGCCCGCTTGGCGATAGAGCCGATAATGCAGCCCCCGAAGCCGCGCTCAACCGCCCCCAGCATAATGGTCTGAGCCACAATGCCGGGATCAATCCCCATGGGGGAATCAATCGTTCTGTCCGTCAGAACAACAATATAGGCCGCGGGCCGCTCCCCCGGCACGGGACCCTTCCAATCCTTAAGATAAGCCGCCCACCCCAGAGTTTCGAAGACAGCATCATCGGGCGTGCTGATCAGCTTATACTTCAACGGCTGCTTATTGGCTGCCGACGGAGTGATGCGCGCCAGATCGACCAGTTCGCGCAGCACAGCCTCATCAATCTTGCGGCTCTCGTCAAAACGGCGATAGCTGCGGTTCTTCAATACCAGATCCTTCAACATTCATAACCTCCGGACATAAAAAAAGCGGGCAAGCCCGCTTTTTCTCATGAGTTGCAGCAGAGCTACCTGGCCTTATGGGGCATGGTTTCATTAATAAAACCATGGAAGCCCAGCGCAATACCAATCACCAGGCCGATAATGGTAAAATTAGGGGCCATATTCATCACCTTATCAAGCCAGAGGCCCAGATAGAGCCCCAGGAAGGTCAGTGTTACCATCATCAGGCTGCAGGCACTGATCCGTACGATCCGATTGTTAGAAAAATAACGTCTATCTTCACTCATAACGCACCTCAAAAGAGCTGGGCGATCAGCTGACGCACCGGCGCCGAGTTGACTCCCACCAGCATTACGATCAGCATGTAGACTGACAGCGCCTCTGCCGGAGTGAGACCCAAAACGCGGTAAACAAACCTGAGCCCGATGGCGGTAAGAAACAGACAACCGATTATGATCCAAAAAGCTAACATAGCTCTCTCCTTTTACTTGGGATAACACATATAAGGCAAGGGGCATGCCAATCAGCAACTTAACGCAAACGTCTAATATCATGAATATTATATCAACAACCCTCAGCCCCGGCTGACACTCTGACACAGAGATCCTAGCCTGATAACAAAACTGCGACAAAGTGTCAAAAGCGGCAACCGTTAAGTTTTTAACCGTGACAACTTGTCATCGCAAAAACAATAATAAACTATTTACAATAACTTAGATGTCACCAAGCTCTTCAAGTTGGGCATCAAAAAACAGCTTATGCTGATCATAATCGTCAGAGCAGACCTCAAGCTGATCAAAAAGCTGATCCTGGCGCTGCTGCAGATCATGCATGGCACAGGAGATCTCCTGAATCGCCCCACCTTCCTGCCGGGCAGATGCATCCAGCAGATCCTGATTCAACTCCTGCAGCTTGATATCCAGCTTTTCCAGCTCATCCTCAAGTCCAGCAATCATCTTCTCAATCGGCTTCACAATCTTTGAACGCTCGGAAATGATCTCGGAGCGCAGCCGGCGCAAATCCTTCTTGGAGAGCTTGGGACTCTCCTTGACCTGAGGTGCGACCTGGTCTGACTCCTCCTGCCAACCGACCCGTTCCAGAAAGTCCTGATAGGTGCCATCATGAACAGTGACTCTGCCGCCGTCAAATACGACCAGCCGGTCGGCCAGGGCATGCAGAAACATCTCATTATGGGTCACCATGATCAGGGTACCCTCGAAACGGTCCAGGGCTGCCACCAGGGCGTCGCACGACTCCATATCCAGATGGTTGGTGGGCTCATCCAGCAACAGCAGGTTGAGCGGACTCGCCAACAGCTGCCCCAGCATAACCCTGCTCTTCTCGCCACCCGAGAGTACCGCAACCTTCTTGAGCGCAAAATCGCCTTCAAACATCATGGCACCGCAAATATTGCGCGCCTGCTGGGGGGTAAGATCTGCCGCGGCCTGACGCACCTCATCTTCAACCGTCAGAGCGGGGTTGAGGCGGCTAGAATTTGTCTGGGAGAAGTAGCCGCAAACAGTGGCCGGATGACTTCGGATCTCGCCCTCGCCCGGATTGAGTTCGCCGGCCAGCAGCCGCAGGAGGGTGGTCTTACCCTTACCGTTGCGACCGATGACGCAGATCTTCTCGCCGACGCCGACATTCAGATCGAGCCCGCTGAAAAGCGGCTCATCATAACCGAAGGCCAGATCCTTAACAGACATCATCTGTTTGGCGGCAAAGGGGGCCTCACGAAAAGCAAAATCCAGATCGCGCAGATCTTCAAGCTTATCAAGCTTGCGCGACTTCTCCAGCGTCTTAACCCGCGACTGCACCATGTTGGCCAGCCGCGCCTTGGCCCTGAACCGGTTGATGAAGAGCTCCATATCCTTGCGCTTGCGTTCATCATTGAGACGCGTCTTCTCATAGATCTCTTCATCCTGGGCGATCTGATTGTAGTAGGCCGAGGTGTCACCGGCAATTTTGCGCATCTTCTTGCGGTGGATGCCCACCGTATGAGTCACGACCCGGTCCATGAAGGCCCGGTCATGGGTGATCAGCAACAACTCGCCGGGCCAGTCCAGCAGAAAACTCTCGATCCAGCGGATCGAGGTGATATCCAGATAGTTGGTGGGCTCATCCAGCAGCAGCAGATTGGGATCTGAAACAAGCACCTTGGCCAGATTGAGACGCACCTGATAGCCACCGGAAAACTCGGAAGGATGGCGCTGCATGTCGTCCTGCGAAAATCCCAGGCCGGCCAGCACCTTCTCGACCCGCCAGAGCTGATCACGCTCTTCAGGCCGCAGCCCCAGCGCACCTTCGGCCAGCAGCGTCGGCTCGCTGAACTTCAGGTGCTGCTGCACATAGCCGATGCGGTAATTCTTGGGTATGACAACCCGACCCTCATCAGACTCCTCTTCGCCGATCAGAATGCGCAGCAGGGTGGTCTTGCCGTGGCCATTACGCCCGACCAGACCGATCCGCTCGCGCGCATTGACCTTGAAACCAGCACTCTCAAAGAGAGTCTGACCACCAAATGATTTGGAAATATTTTCGATAGCTATCATATGAGACCCGTGTTGGGCTGCATATAAGATGAGACCAGGGTTGTCAAGAAAGGCGGGATAAAAGAGAGGCGGGCAGAGCCCGCCATAACCTTAGGCTTCTTTGATTGCCTCTGAAGGGCAGGCGTCTACACAAGAGCCACAATCGGTGCAGGTATCAGCATCGATGACGTACTTGTCATCGCCTTCGCTGATAGCCTCAACGGGACACTCATCAACACAAGCGCCGCAGCTAATGCAATCATCAGTAATTACGTGTGCCATATCTCTCTCCTTTCGTAAGATCGTTCAAAAAATCTCTAACGGGTTTCAGACGCAATTGCAAGACTCAAATAATCAACATTACCAAAGAGTTAGCCTGGACTACCTCCAATATTAGCTAACCCACTAAAATTGTTCAAATCAGACCCATCTTGCGAATCTGCTCCAGCATGCCGGCCTTACTGATGGGCTTAACCAGATACCAGGAGGCACCGGCCAGCAGAGCCTTTTTAACCGTCTTCTGATCAGCCAGAGCCGTGATCATAATCACCTTAACCCTCTGGGTATCCTTAAGGCCCATCTCCGTCTCCAACTCACGGATCCTCTTGACCGCATCAATGCCGTCAAGGTTTGGCATCATGACATCCATCAGGATCAGGTCGTAGGGATTCTTCTCCTGCCAGGAGAGAGCAAAGGCCTTAAGCGCCTCATCACCATCCATCACCACATCATATTCGCCATAGACCTCAATGATCTTCTGCAGAATCCGACGATTGGTGAAATCATCATCAGCAATCAAAGTGCGCATTTCCACCACCCAAGAGTTTTACAGTAAAATTAAACACTCTCTGCACTTAGGCAAGACTCACATGGCCAGATCAACATCCTCAGGCTCGCTGATTGCGTTCAGGAGATCCTGCAGGCCGGCCTGCCGGTCTCGTTCTCCCCACGGATTAATCTCAGGATCGGCGTGACACTTGGCACAAAAGTGCTTCTCAACCATCTCATCAGGATCTCGCCCCCAAATTTCAAAACATTCACAGTCAGCACAGAGCATCCTGCCACAACCATCGCAAAGGCAGATGGCCTGCATCTGGCCGCAAATCTCACAGATTTGCCTCTTCATAACATTCCCTTCTAAGCTGCTATTTTAAGCTTTAAACTTACCGAAATCATCAGGATTCATAACATCGAGCAGATCCTTCATCTTTTCGGCATCACTCTCAAATCCAATCATATCAACGGCCAACTCTTCACTGACCTTGAGGCCGGCAGACTCACGGATAACCTTTTCAGCGACAAATATGCCGGCATCCAGCCGCAGAGCCATGGCAATGGCGTCCGATGGGCGCGAATCGATACGATAGCGTTTGCCGCCCATCTCGGCATAGATAACAGCATAAAAAACATTGTCTTTAACATCAACAACTTCTATTTTTTTTACACTTGTATGAAATGCGTCCAGCACCGCCTTGAAAAGATCATGCGTCATGGGACGCGAATAGGTGACACCCTCAAGGGCGGCAGCTATGGAGTTGGCCTCCATCAGCCCGATCCAGATCGGCAGCAGGACATTCTCCTCGCGCCCCTTCAGTATTACAATCGGCGCATTGGTTGACGGATCCAGCGCAATGCCTGCCACAACCATTTCAACAAACTCTGCCACTTGCCACCTCCTAGTGACAAATTAAGCAGATTCAGCGCCGAGTCAACTCAGTCCCTGCTCCAGGGTAACCAGCAAATCATCCATCTGGTAGTGCTCATCCAACGGCAGCCCCTGTCGCCGCAGGGCCCGCTGCAACTCAATCACCAGCGGCAGCTCCAACTGCATCTCGGCGGCGCTAAAAAGCTCGGACCGATTCAGATCCAGCACCTTGCGGCCATCCTTGAGACCCACCACCCGATCAATGATCGACAGAAAATCCTCCAGATTATGGGTCACCAGAATAACCGTCGTGTCCTTGAGGCTGTCAATGAACCGCAACAGCTCCTGCCGGCCACCGGCATCCATGCCGGCGGTGGGTTCATCCAGGATCAGCACCCGCGGCTCGGTCATCAGGGCCGATGCCAAGGCGAGCTTACGCTTTTCACCAGTGCTAAGATTAAAGGGCGAGACCTCCCTGAGCCGACCCACATCGAGCCCCAAGGGCCCCAGGATCATCTCGGCACGCCGCTCAATTTCGGCCTCGTCAGGATGAAAGAAGTTGCGCAGGGCAAAGGCCAGCTCATCATAGGCCCTCTCCTGAAAGAACTGGTGCTCGGGAAACTGAAACAGCACACCAACCTGGCGCCTGATCAGCGGCAGCTTGCGCCGTTTCTTAAGCTCCATCACATCAATTCCATCATATAGCAGCTGACCGGAGCTCGGCAGCACCAGCGCATCCAGCAGCTGAATCAGGGTGGTCTTGCCGGAGCCGGCCGGCCCGATACAGGCCAAGCGCTCGCCCTGGGCAATCTGCAGGTCAATATTGCGCAGCGCCCAGTCCGAGCCCGGCAGATCATAGCGATAAGATAGGTCTCGGCACTCAATCAGCATCGGCGCGCCCCACAACCACTCCACCCCTATACTCGCTCAGCACCACCGACTGCAGGCTGCCCCAGGAGGCCTGCCCGACAACCTTCACGCGCAGATAGTTGCCGGTGACCCCAATAAAGCTCTTTTCATCAACTTCCGTCACCAGCACTTCCTGCCTACGGCCAAGCTGTCCCTTGACAAAACCCTCGCGCTTAATTGCCGAGATGGCGCGCAGCTCAGCGGCCCGTTGTTTCTTGAGCTCCTCATCCACCTGTCCTGGCAGCTCCGCGGCCGGGGTCCCCGATCTTTTCGAGTAGGGGAAAACATGCATGTAGGTCAGCGGCAGACTCTCGATAAAAGCAGCACTGTCCCTAAAGATCTCATCACTCTCGCCCGGAAAGCCCACCATCAGATCGGTGCCGATGGCAATTTCAGCCGAAGCATTTCTGACCTTTTCCACCAATGAGGCGTAGTAGCTGCGCTCATAGGGACGGTGCATGGCCTGCAAGATCCGATCACTACCGCTCTGCAGCGGCAGATGCAGATGTTTGCAGATCCGCGCCTCGCCGGCCAGCAGCTCAATGAACTGTTCGTCCACGGTCCAGGGCTCCACCGAAGAGATGCGGATGCGCGGCATGCCGGTGCGCTTCAGAACCTCCTCCAGCAGACCCGTCAGCCCCCCATCATAGAGGCCGATGTTGATGCCAGTCAGAATGACCTCGCTGTAACCGGCCGCCTGCAGCTGGTTAATCTCAGCAACAATCTCCATCAGATCACGGGTAACCGGTTCACCGCGGGTATAGGGCACAATACAGTAGGTGCAGTAGTTGTTGCAGCCCTGCTGAACCTTGACAAAGGCCCTGGCATGGCCGGCAAAACCGCTAATGGATGCCGAAAGATCCAGCCCCAGCAGACCTTCCAGCTGAGCAAGGGTCGCCACCTCCAGCCGGCCCGAGACCACCTCCAGGTCATTGGCAAAGACAACCGCCTGGCAGCCGGTCACAATCACGCGCCCGCCCTGATTCAAGGCGCGGCGGATGAGCTTACGGTTCTGGGCATCCGAACGGTGGGTGACTGTACATGTATTAATGATGTAGAGATCCGCGCCCGGCTCCTGAAATGACTGCTCCTCATAACCGAGCAGCAGCAGGGCCTCGCGGATGCGCTCTGAATCATACTGGTTGACCTTGCAGCCCAGGGTGGTGATGGCAAACTTCATTATCTCTTAAATGAAGGTTCAATGCCAACGGCGGCGCGGCTGATGTCACGGAAATTGTCCACGCCGGTGAAGAACTCGCGCATCATGATCACCCAGTAGTACTGGCCGCGTTCCGTCAGGGTGATGCTGTCCTTATCGATCCGGATGCCGCCGACCATGGAAAAGAAAGTTGCTTCCAGCGGCATCAGGCGCCAGATGTCCTTACCGAAACGCTGCCTGAATTCAGCACGCTCCATCTTCAGGCCGAAAAGGTCCATCAGGAAGCTGTAGCGCAGAAGTTCAATCCGCGAAAAAGTTTTCTTCTTCTTGAGCGGCAGCTGGCCGGCATTGATCTCGCGAATATAGTCGGGAATGGAGAAGGTGTTGGCATAGATGGAGCCGCCCACCAGACCGAAGGCGCCGCTGCCGACTCCGGCATACTCGTTGTTCTCCACAATATACTCATCAATCATGGCTGAACCCTTGCGCGAATAGCACCAGGCTGAACCGTGCTGATACTCGCCGCCAAGCTCCTCATTGATGATGCTGTTGAAAAGTTTCTCCTTCCTGTAGCTGTGGGGCCCCATCAGCCTCTCCATCTCCTTGCGGGTGGCATCCGAGATCATGAGCGGATAGAAGGTGATCTGATCCGGACCCACCTCCTGCAGACAGCGCAGATCACGCTCCAGCATCTCGCGGGTCTGAATGGGGAAATTATAGATCATGTCGGCGTTCAACGTCTGCACATAGCCCTTGCAGGCATTGAGCTTTTCGACCAGCTCGGCGCCGCTGCCATACTTGTCGTAGCGGTCCAGCATCTTAAGCATCCCATCATCAAAGGTCTGAATACCCACCGAGACACGCTTGACGCCCATATCGGCCAGGGACTTGATCATCTCCGGCTCCAGCCGGTCAGGATTGGTCTCAACCGAGATATCGCCGGGACTGAAGAGGTCCTGAATCAGCTGCAGCGTCTGCATCAATTCATCCATCAAAACAGTCGGGGTGCCGCCGCCCATGTAGACGCCGGAAAACTTGAAGCCCAGCGCATGGTAAATTTTGAGCTCCTTCCTGAGGGCAGCAAAATAGTCACGGGTCAACTTCTCATCAAACGCGACCCGGTGGAACGAGCAGTAGGGACATAAGCGCGAGCAGAACGGGATGTGAACGTAGAGCTGGATCGGATCGGCGGGCGCGTCAGGCAGTGTAATATTGTCAAGTTCGGCAAAGTTCAGGTACTGACCTGAAGTCTGCTTCATAAACCAGGTAATGAAGTTTTCAATAATCATGCAGAACCCATTACCCCAAAGCTCAAGACAGGTAAAGGCGATAGATCTTGGCCCGGCTTCATGTTAATTGAAAAAATCATGATCCCCATCCAAAATGAAAAACAGGGATTTGCGCCCCTAACCATTATTATACTGTTGATCAACCTGGCGGTCTTTACCCAGGAGTTGCGCATCGGCAAGGCCATGTTCGACATCTATGGCGCCGTGCCGCTTGAAATTTACGATTTTGCCACCAGCGGCAGCGGCAACATATACTGGTCCCAGCTCAAGATCCTGATCTCCGGCTTCATGCATGGCGGCTTCCTGCACCTCTTCGGTAACATGCTTTTCCTGATGGTTTTTGGGCCGGCGGTCGAAAAGGCCCTCGGACCGCTAATATTTCTGGCCAGCTACATTGCCGCGATCTACATCGGATTCTACAGCCATATGGCCATCACCCCCCAATCAAGCGCACCGCTGATCGGGGCCTCGGGGGCCATCTCAGCCATCATGGGGACATATCTAATCTTCTGTCCCCGCGCCCGCATCTCAACCATCGTCCCGCTCTTCTTCACAATTAAAGTCATTGAAATTCCATCATTTTTATTCATCATGGGCTGGTTCATCCTGCAGGGCGTCAACGGCTATCTGAGCGCCGCCAACCCCACCGAAGTTGCCTGGTTCGCCCATATCGGCGGTTTTTTGCTGGGCATAATTTTAGGTATACATTTCAGATGGTTCAGCTAACCAACAATATAATTCTCTGTATTTACGTTGCCTTAACATCCAACCAAGCCTAAATATCTGTATTTCTGAATATATTTCCCAACTACATCATTTTATTTTTACTAAAGATTGGTTGGGGTGCTCCCGATAGATAGTCTATGCATGTACAGAGTGCATAAATTAGCGTTTTATGATTTGAGGGTTATAATTAAAACAATGAACACATCGCGATTCATTATTGCAGGCATTATCATGGTGTTAGGCTTAACTTTAAGTTTCACTCTGCCCGGTGAAAAAGGGCTGGTACACGCCTACCATATGAACCGCGAACTCAATCAAATGCGCACCGAAAATGCACAGCTGAAGCAGAACAATTATCAACTGGCCCAGCAAGCGTACCTGCTACGAGAAAATATGGCCTACGTGGAACATGTCATCATCAAGGAGATGAATTTGGTAAGGCCGGGAGATATTGTGGTTGTATTTAAAGACAAAAAGACTATTTGACGGGGTGGGATAATGTTGTTTGACAAAAAATCATTACTTGGATTGGACATCGGTTCACATTCCATAAAGATGGTGGACCTTGCCCACACCAAAGGTGGCTTTGAGCTCAAGAACCTTGGCGTAGGCATGATACCCGCTGAATGCATCGTCGACAAAGACATCATGGATTCAGAGACCGTTGTGGACACCATCAAGGCCCTCAGAGAGAACCTGCAGGTGCGCACCAAGGGCGCCGCAACTTCAGTTTCGGGTCACTCTGTGATCGTCAAGAAAGCGGAGCTGCCTTCCATGACCGAAGCCGAACTGGAACAGACCCTCATGCTGGAAGCCGAACAGTACATCCCCTTCGATATCAATGACGTCTACCTCGACTCATTCATCCTGGGTGAAAGCATCGAACGCTCCGACATGATGGACATCCTCTTCGTGGCCTCCAAGAAGGAGCTGGTCGACGACTATGCCTCCGCCATCCGCAACGCCGGCCTGAAACCGATGATCGTCGATGTGGATGTTTTCGCGCTCGAGACCATGTACCAGACAAACTACCCCGACGCGCAGGAGGATATCGTAGCCCTGGTCGACATCGGCGCATCCATGATTAACATCAACGTCCTCAAGGATGACATGAGCGTCTTTGCCCGCGACATCGCCATGGGCGGCCGCCAGCTGACCGAACGCATCCAGCGTGAATTCGGCACCAGCTTCGAGAAGGCCGAAAACATCAAGGGCGGCGCCGACATCGAAGGCATCGACCTCGAGCGCATCAACTACATCTTCAAGATGGCTTCTGAAACCTATGTGCAGGAGGTCCGCCGGACACTGGACTTCTTCCTGTCCACCATGGTCAATGAAACCATCGAAAAGATCTACATCAGCGGTGCCTCCTGCCGAATCCCAGGGTTGCTGACGCTGCTCGAAAAGCAGATGTCAATCCCGGTTGAGTTGGTAAATCCCTTCAATAACATTTCATGGGATCAGCAGCTGTTCGATCCTGAATATATGGCCTATATAGCTCCTCAGATGGCTGTTGCAGTGGGCCTCGCCTTAAGGAGGGTTGATTACAAATGGTAACGATTAATCTACTGCCAGTAAAAGCGGAACTCAGAAAGCGGGCTCTGATAGAGCACGCCGCCATCCTCGGCTTCTGCGTGATTGTGGCCATACTGCTCCTGAGTACGATTCAGGGCAGCCTCAACAGCAAAAAGGACTACCTGAATGCTGAGATCGCCAGCACCAAGGTTGAAATCAACAAGCTGGCCAAGGAAGCGGAGAAGATTGAGGAGTTCAAGAAACGCAAGCAGGATCTGGAGCGCAAGCTTGAGATCATCGCCAACCTCAAGACCCAGAAGAGCGGCCCGGTCGAAGTGCTTGACCAGCTGAGCCTGATCATTCCGGAGAAAGCCTGGGTCAACTCGATCAAGAACTCCGGCAACAGCCTGGTGCTCGACGGTTATGCCGTTGACAACCCGACCATTGCCCAGTTCCTCAAGCGCCTGCAGGCCTCCCAGTACTTCAGTGATGTGGTGCTGGTGCTCTCCCAGCAGGATGGCCCCAGGCATAAATTCACCATTAAATGCAGAATAACCTTGCCGTCTTGAGGTGAAGATATGAATATTGTAGATGAAATCCTAAAGAGAAATCCGGCCGTCAAGGTTCTGATCCTGGTCTTCATTGTACTGACCGTGATTGGCGCCTACTGGAAAGTATTTTACCAGCCCCTCAAGGCTGAAGTTGACGCCATGGAGCCGCAGCTCAATCAGCTCAAGGCCGACCTGAGCGCCAAGCGTGCCATCGTGGCCGAGAAAGACAAATATGAGGCCGAGCTTGAGGAGACCCGCCGCGAACTGATTATTGCCCTCAAGCAGCTGCCAGACAAGAGCGAGATCCCTTCACTGCTTGAGAACATCTCGGCGCTGGGCAAGGAGTCCGGTCTCGAGTTCCAGCTATTCAGACCCAAAGCCGAGGTCCAGAAGAACTTCTATGCCGACATCCCGGTTGATATCAAAGTCCAGGGCCAGTACAAGGACATTGTAAACTTCTTTGACAAAGTGGCCAACATGCCAAGAATCGTCACGATCTCCAATATTGTGATGGCCAGTCCCAAGGCTGACTCGACCGGTGCAATGATTCTCAGCACATCATGCAATGCAACGACTTACAAATTCATAGAGGGGGCCGTGACAGAATGAAGAACACAATAAGCAGATTACTTGCCGTTCTGATTATGGCCGGGCTGTGCGCCTGTTCGGGCGGAGGCAACCAGGAGGCTGCCCCTGTCACCACGACCCCGGCCTGGAAAAAGGAAGCCGCCAAGGCCAAGACGGTTGCCGTAAAGGAAGAAGTTCAGCGACCGCCCTACAAGGTCAGCGGCACCCGCGATCCGTTCAAACCCTATGCAATCGCTCCGTCTGAAATCACCAGCAATGGTGACACCAAGAAGCTGGAGCCGCTGCAGAAACTGACACTCTCACAGCTCGAGCTGGTGGGTGTTATCATGGGAGACGAAAAACGCGCCCTGGTTCAGGATGGCACCAACCGCGGATACATCATTACCGAAGGTACCCGTATCGGCGAAAACGATGGCATCGTAACCAGCATTACCGATAGCGGAGTGACTATCAAACAGCATTTCAAAGACTACATGGGCCGCGTTAACACAAGAGAAGTTGTACTTTCGCTCAGGAAAGAAGAGGGGGAAAATTAACATGAAGAAAAATTTAATCATCCTGCTATTGGCGAGCATTTTTGCCCTGCCTGTATGCGCATTCGGGCTAAATGTGCAAAGCGTGGACTTCCAGAATGTCCAGGGCAAGTCACGCATCCAGATCGGACTCGACGCCCAGGCGACCTATGATGTCGTCAGAGACGGCAACAACGTTCAGCTGATCATCGAGAATGCCAACATTCCGGACCATTTTGCCAGACCCCTGATCACCAAAGAGTTCGAAACCGCGATCTACCAGATCATCCCGAAGCAGAGCGGCGCCAATGTCGTCTTCGACATCTCCATGAAGGTCATGGCCCCCTACTTCGTTTCCCAGGATAAAGATCTGCTGCTGATGGACTTCGATATCCCGGCCAGCGTCAAGAAGAAGGCTGCACCCAAGAAGGTTGTGGTCTCACAGCAGGCCGCCATTGAAACCAAGCGGGCCGCAGATATCAGCTCAACCGTGGTCGATGACAGCGGCCGCAAGAAGTATACGGGCCAGCCCATCACCATGGAGTTCCAGAATGCGGACATCCATGCCTTGATCCGCATCATCGCCGATGTCAGCGGCCTCAACATCGTCACCTCTGACGACGTCAAGGGCGAGGTTACGGTCAAGCTGCGCAACGTCCCCTGGGACCAGGCGCTGGAAGTCATCCTGGAGGGCAAGGATCTGGACATGATGCAGATCGGCAATGTTGTCAGAATTGCCCCGGCATCCAAGATCAAGGCCGCCAAGGAGCGCAAACTCTCCTCCCAGAAGACCGAAGAGAAGCTGGAGCCGCTGGTCACAAGCGTTATCCCGGTCAACTTTGCCAAGGCCTCTGAAATTGCCGGCACCATCCAGGGCAAGAACGTGGGCATGGTTTCGGAGCGCGGCAGCATCACCGCCGAAGACCGCACCAACGTGCTGATCGTCAAGGATATCAAAAAGAACGTCGACGCCATCTACGCCATGGTCAAGCGTCTGGACAAGGCCACCCCTCAGGTTTTGATCCAGGCCAGAATCATCCAGGCTGACGATGACTTCACCAGAGGCCTCGGTGTCACCTGGGGCGGACGCTACAGAAACCAGTCCAACAACTCGCACTTCGGCCTGACCGGCGTCCAGACCGGCGCCGCCAACAACCTCTTCGGCACCACGGTCACCCCGCCGGCCACCGAGCCCAGCTGGTCAACCACGGTTGCCCCCAGCCCGGCCATGGCCGTTAACATGGGACAGGGTTTTGACTCCGGTATCGGCATCACCCTCGGCCGCCTGGCCGGCACCATCATGGACCTCGACCTCAGAATCGACGTCGGCGAGACCACCGGTGAAGCCAAGGTTGTCGCCCGACCCAAGGTCGTGACCCTCGACAACAAGAAGGCCACCATCCGTCAGGGCGAGAAATATCCCTACATCACCCGCGACAGCGACGGCAACCTCTCCACCGAGCTCAAGGATATCGAGCTGGTCCTCGAGGTTACCCCCAGAATCGCATTTGACGGTTCCATCAACATGGAGATCTCGGTCAAGCGTAACGCCATCGGCGCCACCACCAACCAGCTCGGCGACCCCAGCATCGCATCCCGCGAAGTTGAGACCGAAGTTCTGGTCCAGGACGGCGAGACCAGCGTCATCGGCGGCATCATCGAAGAGGAGATCCGTGACTCCAAGGACCAGATCCCGTGGCTGGGCGACATCCCCGGACTGGGCTGGCTCTTCAAGGGCACCAAGAAGACCAAGACCAAGCGTGAGCTGCTGATCTTCATCACTCCGCATGTACTGAAACCGATAAACTAAGATGCAACATATCATCCATGTTGACATGGATGCCTATTACGCCTCAGTAGAACAACTACTGAGGCCTTCTTTTAGATCCAAACCGGTGGTGGTTGCTGGCAACAGCAGCCACTCCGTCGTCAGCGCCGCCTCCTATGAGGCCCGCCAGTTCGGCATCCACTCGGCCATGCCGCTCTCAAAGGCCAAAACCCTCTGCCCGGACCTGAATATTCTACCGGTCAGAATGCACATCTACCGCGCCTTCTCGATCCGCATCCATGAGATCTTTGCCCTCTACACTCCGCTGGTTGAAGCCCTGGCGCTGGACGAGGCCTACCTGGACGTGACGGACTCAACCATGCTCTTCGGCTCGGCCTTCAGCATCGCTCAGGAGATCAAGGCCAAGATCAAAGAGGCCACCGGCCTGAACTGCAGCGTTGGCATCGGTCCCAACAAATTTATCGCCAAACTGGCCTCGGACCAGGCCAAACCGAGCGGCATCCTGGAAATCACACAGAATAACGCCGCCGACTATCTGGCGGATCTGCCGGTGCGCAAGCTCTGGGGCGTCGGCCCCAAGACGGCCGAGCGTCTGAACAGCCTGGGCATCAAATTCGTCCGCGACCTGCGCCGGTTTGACCCCCAGAGCCTGGGCAGTCAGCTTGGAACTCCAGCCGAGCGCCTGCTTGACCTGGCCTACGGCATTGACGACAGCCCCATCGTCCCGCACCGGCCGCGCAAGTCTCTCGGCCATGAGGTAACCTTCAACCGGGACCTCTATGATTTGGAGCATGTCTACCAAGAGATCAGCGAGATCTCCTCACGCGTCGGCACCGCGCTGCGCAAGGCCGGCATCTACAGCAGCTGCATTCAGATCAAGATCAAATACAGCAACTACCAGCAGCGTACCCGCCAGATCATGCTCAGAGAGGCCACCAACAGCGACGCCGTCATAAACCGGCACGCATCCGAGCTGATCGGTCTGCACTGCAACCCCAGCCAGGGCATCCGCCTGCTGGGCATCACCTGTTCAAAGCTAGATTCCCACAGGCAGGATCGCTTGACCGCCAACGACAAAGATCAACTTTACAGCGGAATAGACAAGATCCGTGAACGTTACGGAGTAGATGCCATCCTGCCGGCCAGAGCCATCAAAAAGTAATAAGTGTCAACATTCAAAGGTGAAATTTAATCGGACAATCCACGTTGACATTCACGAGGCATAGTCACTATATGTTATAGATCTATAGGAGGAAAAAATGGCAAAACAGACAAGAAAAGAGCTGCTCAACGAACCCGATGAATTTATTACTGCTACTGCAGCTGCTACCCGCTGGATCAATGAAAACCTTAAATCAGTCCTGATCACGCTGACTGTTATGGCCGTAGTTATCGGCGGCGGTTCAGGCTACTACGCCTGGTACAACGCCTCAGAAAATACAGCCATGTCAAAATATTACGCCGCCAGCGGCGATGAAGCCAAGACCCAGGCCGTTGCCGACGAGTATGCCGGCACCCGGGCCGGCAAAATGGCCCTGCTGCGTCTGGCCGACCTGGCCTATGCCCAGGCTGAATATACAAAAGCAATTGAAAACGCCGAACTGTTCATCGACAGCTGGAGCAAACGCGATATCTTCTATTGGGAAGCATCCATGCTGCTGGCCGCCAGCTACATATCCGACGGCAAGCCCGCCGAGAGCCTCTCCTATCTGGATGCATGCATCGAAGATGCCGCGGCTGCTATCAAAGACCAGGCCGGTTTCTACAAGGTTAACGCCCTGGTGGCACTCAAGCGCGGCGACGAGGCCCAGACCCTGGCCGCACAAATCAATGATCCCTACAAAGCACTGGCACAGGCTGCCCTGACCCATATCGAGGAGTAAGATGGAGAATAATAAAGGATTGGGTGACAACAATTTCCTGAAAAGCGCCGCCCTCTGGATAGTCATTCCGCTGATCGCGGTAATGCTCTACAACCTCTTCAGCCAGGAGACAACCCAGATTGACAAGTTCTCGTTCTCCGAGTTCCTGCAATTGGTTGAAGAGGGGGCCGTCGCCGAGGTGACCATCCAGCAAAACAATATTAAAGGCATTCTGATTGAAGGCGACAAGGCCTTCGAAACCTATATCCCTGACGATGCAGACATCGTCAGCCGCCTCGAGTCCAAGGGCGTCAAGATCTCGGCCCTGCCGAAACCCGAGACCCCCTGGTACATGACTATCCTGGCCACCTGGCTGCCCATGATCTTTTTGATCGCCATCTGGATCATCTTCATGCGCCAGATGCAGTCGGGCGGCTCCAAGGCCATGAGCTTCGGCCGTTCCAAGGCTAAACTGATGACCCAGGACAAGATCAAGGTCACCTTCAAGGATGTGGCCGGCGTCAACGAGGCCAAGGAGGAGCTGGAGGAGATCATCGAGTTTCTCAAGGAACCCAAGAAGTTCACGGCCCTGGGCGGTAAAATCCCCAAGGGAGTCCTGCTGCTGGGGCCTCCCGGAACCGGCAAGACCCTGCTGGCCAAAGCTGTAGCCGGTGAAGCCGGCGTGCCCTTCTTCAGCATGTCGGGCTCCGACTTTGTTGAGATGTTCGTGGGCGTCGGCGCCTCACGTGTGCGCGACCTCTTCGCCCAGGGCAAGCAGCACGCCCCCTGCATCATCTTCATCGATGAGATCGACGCTGTCGGCCGCCACCGCGGCGCCGGCCTGGGCGGCGGTCACGATGAACGCGAACAGACCCTCAACCAGCTGCTGGTCGAGATGGACGGCTTCGAATCCAACGAAGGCGTGATCCTGGTTGCGGCCACCAACCGGCCGGACGTGCTGGATCCGGCTCTGCTCAGGCCGGGCCGCTTCGACCGCCAGGTGGTGGTTGCCAGCCCCGACGTCAAGGGGCGCGAAGGCATCCTGAAGGTCCACACCAGCAAGATTCCCATGTCGAGCGACGTCAACCTGCAGACCCTGGCCAAGGCCACCCCGGGATTCTCGGGCGCCGACCTGGCCAACCTGGTTAACGAGGGCGCCCTGCTGGCCGCCCGCTACAACGAGACCAAGGTCAGCATGAAGCGCCTGGAGATGGCCAAAGACAAGGTCATGATGGGTGTTGAGCGCAAGTCCATGGTGATCAGCGAAGAGGAGAAGAAGACCACCGCCTATCATGAGGCCGGACACGCCCTGGTGGCCAAGAAGCTGCCCAACGCCGATCCGGTCTACAAGGTCAGCATCATTCCGCGCGGCCGCGCCCTGGGCGTCACCCAGCAGCTGCCCATTGATGACCGCCACAACTACAGCAAACAGTTCATGTTTGACGAGATCGCCGTCTTCATGGGAGGCCGCATCGCCGAAATGATCGTCCTGGACCAGCTAACCACCGGCGCCAGCAACGACCTGGAGCGCGCCAGCGACATGGCCCGCAATATGGTCACCAAGTGGGGCATGAGTGATCTGGGGCCGATCTGCTTCGGCCAGAACGAGCAGGAGATGTTCCTGGGCCGCGAGGTCACCAAGAGCACCAACTACTCCGAAGAGACCGCCCGCAAGATTGACCAGGAAGTTCATGACATCATCACCCAATGTCATGAGACAGCCACCAAAATCATCCAGGACAACCTGGATGCCCTGCATAAGATTGCTGAACTGCTGCTGGACAAAGAGGTTATAGATGGAGCCGAGATCGACGAAATCCTGGAATCAGCCTAGGGTCCGCCGCATCTCGCGCGCCGGCGACAAAGAGCTCAGAAGCTGCGGCGTCGATCCGGCCTCGCTGAAGATATTCGCCCCCAAGATGAAGCAGGTCTTCCTGCTCATCGAGGGGGTTAAACTTTATGCGGCCAACATCATCAAGCAGACCATGCTCTCGCTCGGCGGCGATGCCGCCGTACATCGCGACGTGATCACCGGCAAGGTTGAGTTCTCCAACTGCCTGCTGATGGGCGACGAACGCCACTTCCACATGCTGACCGACAAGCTGCAGCACCAGCCCGGCCTTAGGGAGCTGACACGCGAGATCGAGTGCCAGCTGGCAGGACCGCCCCCCGGCCTTACAATAGAGGCCTGCGGCAAAGCCTACAGCTGGCAGCAGCTGCCGGTCATCATGGGCATCCTCAACCTGACAACCGACTCCTTCTCGGATGGCGGCTCCTGGAGCGATCCGGCAACCGCCCTCGAGCACGCCCGCCAAATGGTGGCCGAGGGCGCCGAAATAATCGATGTGGGCGGCGAATCGACCCGCCCGGGCGCCGAGCCGGTTTCCGCTGAGGAGGAGCTCAAACGCGTGCTGCCCGTCATCAAGGCCCTGGCGTCCGAGTTTGACACGCCCATCAGCATCGACACCCAGAAGGCCGCCGTGGCCAGAGCTGCCATCGATGCCGGCGCAGTTATTATCAATGACGTCAGCGCCCTGGAGAGCGACCCGGCCATGCTGACTGTCGCCCGGGAAAGCGGCGCCGGCCTGATCCTGATGCACATGCGCGGCACCCCCCAAACCATGCAGCAGCAGACCGACTACGACGATGTGGTGCAAGAGGTCTACCGCTACCTTGAAGAGCGGGTGAATTTCTGCCTGGCAAGCGGCATCCGGCCTGAAAGCCTGATGATCGATCCGGGCATCGGCTTCGGCAAAGACCTTGAGGGCAACCTGAGCCTGCTCAGGCAGCTGGCCGACTTCAACTCAATCGGCGTTCCCATCCTGCTGGGCCACTCGCGCAAACGCTTCATCGGCCAGCTGACCGATACCGAAGTAGATGAGCGCGAGACCGGCACCGACGCGGTCACGGCCTGGGCCGCCCTGGAGAAGATCCAGCTGGTGCGTGTCCACAATGTACGCCACGCCCAGCAGATCCGCAGCGTGCTCAGAGCCATTCAGCCATGATCCACGGCATCGGCACTGACATCGTGGCCGTCGGCCGCATCGAAAAGGCCTGGCAGAAGCATGGTGACAGTTTTCTAGACAAAATCCTGACCGTCCCAGAGATCGAATACTGTCTCGGCAAGACTAACCAGGCCCAGCACCTGGCCGGCCGCTTCGCTGCCAAGGAGGCGGTCCTCAAGGCCCTCGGCACGGGCCTGAGTCAGGGCATCAGCTGGCAGGAGATTGAGGTAAGCTCAGACGGCGGCCCTTGCGTGGCCGCGTTATCCGGCCAAGCAAAAACTATTGCACAAAAGTTCAATATCGTTAAGATATTCATCAGCATCTCACATGAAAAAGAGTATGCGAGCGCCATGTGCGTAATGGAGAGAGATTGATGAAGTGCCTCTATGCTGAACAGATGCGCCGCGCCGACCAGGATACAATCGGACTCGGCATTCCCGGCCTGCTGCTGATGGAAAATGCCGGGCGCAGCGTCTATGAGGAGATCATTAAGCGCTGGAGCGACAGCGGCCGCATCGTGATCGTGGCCGGCAAGGGCAACAACGGCGGCGACGGCTTCGTGATCGCGCGCCACCTCTGGAACAACGGCTATGACGTCAGCGTCTACATCATCGGCCAGGATATCACGGGTGACGCCCTCACCAACCTTGACGGCATCCGGGCCATGGGCCTGCCCATCAAGCCCATCGCCAACGACAACGACATCGAAGCTCTCAAAAGGGAGCTGGCCTCGCGCAAGACAACCCTCTGCGTGGACGCCCTGCTGGGCACCGGACTGAGCCAGGAAGTTCGCCCGCTGCACGCTTTAGCCATCCGGACCATCAATGACAGCGACCTGCCGGTGGTGGCCGTGGACATCCCCTCGGGCCTCAACTCGGACAGCGGCCACGCCATGGGCATTGCCGTGCGCGCCGACATCACCGTCAGCTTCGCCTACCCCAAGGTGGGCCTGGTCCTCTCAAGCCAGTATGTGGGCGAACTGCTCGTACCCGACATCTCGATCCCCAAATGCGTTGAGCGCGATGACTGGAACATCGAGCTGCTCGACGAGCAGATCTTCGAAACGATCCCCAACCGCGCACCGGAATCGCACAAGGGCGACTTCGGCCGCCTGGCGCTGGTGGCCGGCTCCGACGGACTTACCGGCGCGGCCACCCTAGCCAGCCTGGCTGCGGCCCGCAGCGGCGCCGGCCTGGTGACTTTGGCCGTGCCTGAAGGCATCAACGCCATCATGGAGACCAAACTGACCGAAGTCATGACCCGCCCCCTGGGCCAGTCCATGATCTTCGAGCCCGAAATGCTGGAACCGGCCCGCAAGCTGGTCACGGAGTGCGACGCGGTGGTGATCGGCCCCGGCATCGGCACGGCCGCGCCAACGGCCGCTTTCATCTGCGACCTGATCCGGGACATCAACCGGCCCATGGTGATCGACGCCGATGCGCTCAACATCATTGCCGGCCAGGATATCTGCGCCCACCTGCCGGCCATCATGACCCCCCATCCCGGCGAGATGGCCAGGCTGCTCAACCTGCCGACCCCCGCAGTGCAGGCCGACCGCATTGAGGCCGCCCGCAGCTGCGCCAGACGCTACAACATGGTCACCATCCTCAAGGGCTACCGTACCATAATCGCCTCGCCAAACGGCGATGTGGCCATCAACCCCACCGGCAGCAATGCGCTGGCTTCGGGCGGCATGGGCGACGTGCTGGCCGGAATCGCCGGCACCATGCTGGCCAACAGCATGCCGGCCTTTGAGGCGGCCTGCGTGGCCACCTACCTGCACGGACTGGCCTCCGACAGGCTCAATATGAAACGCGGTCAGCTGGCCAGCGACCTGATAGACGAAATCCCCACAATTCTAAAGGAATATAACTGTTTTGGAACATATCAGTAACTCACCGCAAGAGACCCTGGCGCTGGGCAGAACGCTTGGCGGGCAACTCAGAGGTTCGGAAATCATCCTGATGAACGGCGACCTGGGCGCCGGCAAGACCCTGCTCACCAAGGGCATCGCTTCAGCCCTGGGCATTGACGAGAACAACCCGGTGGTCAGCCCCAGCTTCACCCTGGTCAACATCCACCCGGCCCGCCTGGAACTTGTGCATGTGGACCTCTACCGCCTCTGCTCCGACGAGATCTACGACCTGGGCCTGGACGACTACATGGACGAGCAGCATGTGCTGGTCATCGAGTGGGCCGATGTGGGCCGCGACTTCTTCAAGGGCCCGATCATCGAGATCGGCATCAGCTACACCGGCGCCGAGTCACGCAGAATTACAATCAAGACCGAGCTAGACTACATATCCCTGCCTAATTAAACCCATGGAGGTGCCTATGGGCATTGTGGTGCAGAAGTATGGCGGCACATCGGTCGGATCAATCGACAAGATCCGCAATGTGGCCGAGCGCGTCGCCAGACGCCACCGCGCCGGCGACCAGATTGCGGTGGTGCTCTCGGCCATGGCCGGCGAGACTGACCGCCTGCTGGGTCTGGCCGGCGAGATCACGAAACGCCCCAGCCCGCGCGAACTGGACATGCTGGTCTCGACCGGCGAGCAGGTCTCCATCGCCCTGCTCGCGCTGACCCTGCAAGAGATGGGCTGCCCGGCCCGCTCCCTGATCGCCTCCCAGGTTGGCATCCGCACCGACAGCGCCCATACCAGGGCCCGCATCACCGGCATCGATCAACAGCAGCTCAGGCGTGTCCTTGATAACGGCGAGATAGCCATCGTGGCCGGCTTCCAGGGCCTGACCGAGAACGGCGACATCACCACCCTGGGACGCGGGGGCTCCGACACTTCGGCCGTAGCCCTGGCCGCCGCGCTACAGGCCGATGTCTGCGAAATCTACACCGATGTGGACGGCGTCTACACCTGCGACCCCAACATGTGCGCTCACGCCCGGCGCCTGGAGAAGATCAGCTATGAAGAGATGCTGGAGCTGGCATCCCTGGGCGCCAAGGTGCTGCAGACCCGCTCGGTGGAGTTTGCCAAAAAATACAATGTGCCCATCCTGGTTAAATCCAGCTTCGTTGACACCGGCGGCACCTATGTGACCAAGGAGGATGATTCTATGGAACAGGAGATCGTTTCCGGCATTACCTATGACAAGAATGAGGCCCGCATCTCGCTGCTGGGGGTACCGGACACACCGGGCATTGCCGCTGAGATCTTTGACGCCCTGGCCAGCGAAAACATCAACGTGGATATGATCATCCAGAACAGCTCCACCGACGGCGTGCATGGAGATTTGAGCTTTACTGTTACCAAAACAGATTATATGAAGGCTCTTGAGATGATACAGTCGCGCAAAGACGCGCTGGGAGCCCGCGAGGTGGTCGGCGATCAGGGAATTGTCAAACTTTCAATCGTGGGCGTCGGCATGCGTTCTCACGCCGGGGTGGCCTCCAAGATGTTCAGGGCCCTGGCCAGCGAGGGCATCAACATCATGATGATATCGACCTCGGAGATAAAAGTTTCTTGTGTGATTGATGAAAAATACGTAGAGCTAGGCGTACGGGTTCTGCATGAGGCCTTTGAACTAGACAAAATGGGAGTTTGAGTTGGGTAAAATTGAGATCTACGATACTACACTGCGGGATGGCGAACAGTCTGAAGACATAACCTTTTCACTGGATGACAAGTGCGCCATCGCCCTGAAACTTGACCAGCTGGGAGTCGATTACATTGAGGCCGGCTGGCCTGGTGCCAACCCCAAGGCGACCGCCCTCTTCAAGAAACTGAACAAGATGGATTTTCAGAAATCCAAAATCATGGCCTTCGGCAGCACCGGCCGCCCCGGCACAAAGCCGGCCGACGACAAGATGCTGAATGCCCTGATCAAGGCCCAGCCCGACGGCGCAACCATCTTCGGCAAGAGCTGGGATATCCACATCGAGGGCGACGGCGGCATCGGCTGCACTCTGGACGAGAACCTGGAGCTGATCAGAACCAGCGTGGCCTACCTCAAGAGTCAGCTGGAGATCGTCTTCTTTGATGCCGAACACTTCTTCGACGGCTACAAGGCCAACCCCGATTATGCCATCAAGGCGATCCAGGCGGCCTGCGACGGCGGCGCCCAGCGCGTGATCCTCTGCGACACCAACGGCGGCAGCCTGCCCAGCGAGATCACCAGAATCGTCAGCGCAGTGAAGGACAAGGTGGCCGTGCCGCTGGGCATCCACTGCCACAACGACGGCGAGCTGGCTGTGGCCAACACGCTCTGCGGCGTGGAAGCCGGCGTCGACCATGTTCAGGGCACCATCAACGGCATCGGCGAGCGCTGCGGCAACGCCAACCTCTGCTCGATCCTGCCCAACCTGGGCCTCAAGATGGGCTACGTCTGCACCATGAAAGAGACCATGTCCATGCTGACCGAGGTCTCGCGCTTCATCGACGAGATGGCCAACCTCTCCCACAACAAGCACCAGCCCTATGTGGGCGAGTCAGCCTTTGCCCACAAGGGCGGCATCCACGTCAGCGCGGTGCGCCGCAACTCCAAGACCTACGAGCATGTCGAGCCGGGCACGGTGGGCAACAAGCGCCGCATCCTGATCTCGGAGCAGGCCGGCAAGAGCAACATCCTGCACAAGGCCAAGAAGTTCAATATCGACCTCTCCAAGGACAACACGTCTGCGGCCGAGATCACCAAACAGATCAAAGAGCTGGAACACCTGGGCTACTCCTTCGAAGGCGCCGACGCCTCACTGGAACTGCTCATGAAACGCTCCATGGGCCTGCATACGCGCCACTTCAAACTGATCGGCTTCCGCGTCATCAGCGAAAAGCGCAGCGACGTGACCGACCCACTCTCCGAGGCCACCATCATGATCGAGGTGGACGGCAGCACCGAGCACACCGCGGCCATCGGCAACGGACCGGTCAACGCCCTGGATCTGGCCCTGCGCAAGGCCCTGGTCAAATTCTACCCCTGCGTCAGCGAGGTCAACCTGCTGGACTACAAGGTGCGAGTCATCTCGTCCAAGGCCGGCACGGAATCGGTGGTCAGAGTCCTGGCCGAGTCCGGCGACAAACAGAACCACTGGAACACGGTCGGCGTCTCCAGCAATATCATCGAGGCATCCTGGATGGCGCTGGTGGACAGCATGGATTACAAGCTGCACAAAGAGACGGCCGGAGAGAAATAGCTCTCCGGCTGCATCACAATCAAGATCATCTCCATAACCTTCCAATTTGATAGCATCAATTACTAATTAGCCCCTAATTCACTAAACTCACTAACATAATCAACGATATTTCCGATAAGTATTTTAGACGGCATGAAAGGGGGCTAGTATGTTAACAAGCCAGAATCATAAAATACATTTTCAGGGATTGAAAAAATGGATGAAACAGGGAGAGTATATTGTTTCAACCATCGCCGAGGATGGCACGATCTGGACATATACCAGCAAAAACATGCCCATATTCAACTTTGAGACCACCAAAATTTTCCAGGCCCAAGAGTCCGGGGTGGCTGAAGTAAGTGGCATCGAAAAAGGCGATGAGTTTTATTTCTCCATCCAAGGAATCAAGGTTCTTAAGGTGTACGATTTTCTCTATCAGGAAGACCTATAAAAAGCCCGTCTAGGGGGAGCCGCTGGCTCCCTTTTTTTAGGTCTAAAGCAGGAAGCCGGCGCCGACAGAGACCAGAAAGATCAGCATGATGTAGATGGGCGTTCTGGAGCGGCTGCTGCTCTTACGCAACTGCCCCAACTCAACCAGCAGGAAGAGCACCGCCACCACCAGCAGGACCGCCAGCGAAACGGCATTCATACCGGCCATAATGTGCAGGCTCAAAAAAGCGCACAGTGGTATAAATAGAATAATCCAAATCATAATCCAGCCATAGCACAGATTGCGGGCTTATAAAAACCCCTGATATCAAACAAGTTGGCCGACCCGCTTTTTCATGCATATGATCACGTTTTTATTGATTTTATACCTCTTAAAGCCATCAACTATAGAATATTTAACAGATTTAAAATTTGAGCTTGCTTTTTTTAAATCAGCGTGAGATAGGACTGATCACACCGAGTCAGTAGCTCAGTTGGCAGAGCACCTGACTTTTAATCAGGTGGTCGAGGGTTCGAGCCCCTCCTGACTCATACACGTGAGTCCCCATCGTCTAGCCTGGCCTAGGACACCGCCCTTTCACGGCGGCGACAGGGGTTCAAATCCCCTTGGGGACGCCAAGCTAAAGTAAGTTGGGGAACCAAACGGTTCCCCTTTTTACTACCTCGGTGAAGTCGTCATCCCGACGGCTTTTTTTATTGCTCCAGCAGCCAGCAGACCCCGTAAGGCCCCAACACCAGCTCGCCCCCAGGATGCTCCCGCTCGGCCACCAGATCATAACCGCCCGCAATATCTTTCAAGACAACCCGGGAACCAGACACATTGACCATACACAGGACTGTCTCGGATCCACCGCAGCGCCGCAGAGCAAACACACGCGCATCCAGCTCCAGCACCTCCTGAGCCGCAGCCGGATCAAAGGCCGCATGCTCGGTCCGCAGCCGCAGCAGCACCGCCAGAGCCTCCAGCACGACCGAGGTGCGCGACTCGCGATCCCAGACCTGCTCAAGCAGCTGGCGCTCATGGACAATGCCGCGGTTTATGTCGCGCTTGACGCCGCTCTTGACTGCCCCGCCGACATTGTTCAGCGAACCGATCAGACCATGGAAATAGATCCCCGGCACGCCCCTCAACGCCAGGGCGATACTGCGCGAAGCCGCATAGCGGCCCGCCTGCAGATCAAGATCCCCACCCGCCTGATTAAGCGCACTGAACCAGGTCGAGTTGATCTCATAGGGCAGCTCGGAACCATCACCGCCCGCCTTATATGATATGTAGGCACCGTGCTCCCGGGCCCGTTCAACCATAAAATCCAGCTCCGCCGCCGGCAGAATATCCCTGACCCCCATAACCCCGATGCCGTCATGGGTATCGAGGATATTAAAGAAAGTTGTCCTGTCCGACGGATAATCCAGCGCCTTCGCCCAGGCGGTCAGAAATGATGCGTCCTGCCGGTAGAAACTATGGAGCACCAGCGGCGGCAGGGCAAAATTATAGACCATCTGGGCCTCATCGTAGCCGCTGCCGAAATATGAGACATTCTCGGCGTGCGGCACATTGGTCTCGGTCACCAGGGCCACTGGGGGCGCCACCACATCCAGCACGTCGCGGCAGAGCTTAATGATCTGATGCGTCTGCTCCAGACTGACACAGGGCGTGCCCGGCTCCTCCCAGAGGTAGGTCACGGCATCCAGGCGGATCAGATCGGCGCCGCGCCGCACATAGAGCAGCAGCGTGTCAATCACATCCAGCAGCACCTTGGGGCTGTGATAGTTGAGGTCAATCTGATCACTGGAGAAGGTCGACCAGACCCAGAGCGGCCCCCCGATGGAATCGAAGCGACTCAGAACATCCGTGGTGCGCGGGCGCACAATCAGCGCGCGCTGCTCGGGCGTCAGATCATCCGGCGAGACATAGGCCGTGAAGTAGTCATCATAATCGGGGTTGCCGTTCAGGAACTCGCGGAACTCGGGACTCAGCGACGAGATGTGATTGAGCACGCCATCAAACATCAAACGATAGCTGCGCCCCATCTGCCCGATATGCTCCCAGGAGCCCAGGCTGGGGTCCACGGCATGGAAATCGATGACCGAGAAGCCCTTGTCCGATGAATATGGAAAGAAGGGCAGGATGTGCAGGGTATTGAAGGTCCGCCTGAGCGCCGGCCGCTCCTCCACAAAACGCGCCAGGGTCTCCAGCGGCGAAAGCTCCTCGCCCAGCAGCAGGTCGCCATAGGTTATCAGCACCATATCGCGCTGCGAAAAGCGCCGGCCGGCATCAAATGAGCGCTCAGCCTCAATCATGGCCGCCGGCTTGTGGGCATAATGCACAGCCATGCGCCGCTCAAGCTCCACCAAGGCAGACCGGGCCTCATCCTCGCCATAGAGAAAACTCAGGCGCTGCAAGGCGGTTTTACGAAAATCTTCATGAACATCAAGAACCGGACGGGCAAAATCCGGCAGATCATTGTAGGCAACGAAATCTGGCATAGATACCTCCCATTGCAATTATCTGATTAATAGCATGGGAGATTGGGAATTAAAAGACTGGTAGCGGAGGAGGGATTTGAACCCCCGACACTACGGATATGAGCCGTATGCTCTAACCACCTGAGCTACTCCGCCACGGAGCTTTCTACTACTTAAAGAGGCCCTCTTTGTCAATATCTTAATTCAAGAAACCTACTCTTTGGAGCGAACTTCCTTGATCTCGGCGCCAAACTCGGCGATGACCTCCTTGACCAGGGGATCCTGGCGCAGCTGATGGCGAACCTCAGACGGCCGGGGCTTGCGGACGGCCTGACTGCCGGAGCTCAGAACCTCAACCTCAACCCGCACCTCTTTGCCGAAAAAGGCGCTGGCCTTCTTGAGCATGTCGGACTGGGCGGCATTCAGCTGATCGGCCAGAAATCTGCCGGAGGCAAATATCTTGACCGCACCGTCGCCCTCCTCGGCCAGGTTGGTCTTGGAGAGCAGCGCATAGAGCGGCTGATCATGCCCCTTAAGATAAGTTATAAACCCCTCCCAGGACTTGGGCAGATCCGAAAGGGGCCGCTTAAAAGTCGGTGGCCGCTTGGGCGGGCTGGGCGCAGCACTGCTGCGCGCACCGGGATTCTGCAGCAGCTCGCGGATATCAGCCAGGGCCGGCGCCGCAATGATGCGCAGGACGATGGTCTCAAGGGTGATCTTGGGCAGGGACGAGTACTTAAAGTCCTCCTCGGCCCGGATCAGCACACTCAGGGAGCGATGAATATCCTCAAAGGAGATCTCCTTGATCAGATCGCTCAGAAAATCTTTCTCATCCTTGGGCAGGGCCACGCTCTGATAGCCGCTCTTGAGCACCATCATGTTGCGGAACTGCTCCAGCAACGAGCGGTAGACCTGCGCCAGATCGTGGCCGTACTGGTAGACCCTGTCGATCACGCTCAGGGCGCCTACCGCATCCTTACTCATGATGCTGACCAGCAGATCGCGCATGATGGTGCGGCCGACCATGCCGAGCATCTCGGAGATCACATCCACATCAACCTTGGCCACACCGCTGGCCGCGACCCGTTCCAGCATACCCTGGGCATCGCGCATGCCGCCGTCGGCCTGCAGGGCGATCAGCATCAAAGCGTCATCGCTGATATCGATCTGCTCCTGCGTCGCGATGCTCTGCAGGTGCTTAACGATCTCATCGACGCCGATGCGCCTGAAGTCGTAGCGCTGGCAGCGCGAGAGCACGGTCACCGGGATCTTGTTGAGCTCGGTAGTGGCCATGATGAAGATCACATGCGGCGGCGGCTCCTCCAGGGTCTTGAGCAGGGCGTTGAAGGCGCTCTTGGAGAGCATATGGACCTCATCGATGATGAAGGTCTTGTAGCGCGCCACACTCGGGGCGTAGCGCGCATTCTCGATCAGTTCACGGATGTTGTCGACGCCGGTGTGCGAGGCGGCGTCGATCTCAAAGACATCCACGGCGCGGCTGGCCGTGATATCCTCACAGATGGCGCAGCTGTTACAGGGCACGCTTGAGAGCCCCTCGGCGCAGCTGAGGGCCTTGGCCAGAATGCGCGCGATCGAAGTCTTGCCGACACCGCGCGGGCCCGAAAAGACGAAGGCGTGCGGGATGCGGTCCATGTCGATGGCGTTCTTGATGACGCGGGTGACATGCTCCTGCCCGACAACATCTTCAAATCTCTGAGGCCTGAATTTTCGCGCAATTACCTGATAACTCATGGCCGCATCATAGCACTGAGAACCGGGGCAGGATCAAGAGTAAAATTGAGCTCCACAAAGAAAGGCCCTGAAGGGGGCCAGGCCTTAACATACACATACAGCGGACTGCTTACCGTTGCTCCCTCCCGGGCCTGGCGGAGTTCACAGCGCTGTATTGCATGAGACCCGGCCCCCTTCAGGGCCTTCGTGAAAATCTTTGGCGGAGAGAGGGGGATTCGAACCCCCGGTACCCGTTAAGGTACATACGCTTTCCAAGCGCACACCTTCAGCCTCTCGGTCATCCCTCCACACTAAAAGCTTTTCCGTAATAGCTGGGACACTTTAGCTTGTCAAGCATTACTCAACCTTGGTCGAATCATAAATAATGTCATCATCCGTGTAGACTTCACCATCCGGGCCGATGCTCCAGATGACATAGCCCCCCTCCACCAGATAATAGCCATAGGGCTGGCCGTCGAACGGATCCAGGGGCTCAGCCATCTCCGCGCGATGCGTCCGCCAGAGAGCCGAGAGCGTCTCATTCTCATCATCCGGCAGCTGGCCGCTCTGCGCCTGAATCTCAGCAACCAGCGCAACCAGAAGATCCAGGTCTGAAACAACCTTCAGCTGGGCCTCCTCGGCGCTCAGCTGCATCTGATAGCCCCCATCAAAGTCCGCCGCCTCATCCAGCATGCCCTTAAAGGAGTTCCAGCCCACGGCAGCCGCAACGGCCGGCATCACAAACAGGATGAAAAGCACCAGCGCGGCCCGCAGATGCCCCTTGGTCAGCGAGACACTGGCCGCAGCGGGTTCCAGGGCCGCCACCCGCTCGCTCAGCGGCGGATGGCTACCAAACCACTTGCCGATGGTCATCAGACCGCTGTTCAGATCATGGCGCTGGGCCATAAAGGCCTCCATGTTGACCTTGGGTCCGTACTGGGCGCCGGCCGACAGAATGGCCAGGCCCTGCAGGGCCGCCTTCTGATCGCCGCACAGGGCCGCGCCATAACGGTCACAGGTAAATTCACGCGCCCGCGAATAGGCCGACCCCACAAAGGGGAAGAAGAGCCCCGGCAGCAGCAGCCAGAGCATGCGCAGATGGCCGGCCTTGATGTGACCCAGCTCATGGCCGATGATCATGTCGCGCGCCGCGTCATTATCGCCGCAGGCCTCCAGCAGGTCGGAGTAGAGAATGATGAACTTTGAACCGAAGAGCTTGGTCGCCAGCGCATTCAGAGAGCCGCCGGCCTGCATGATATAAGCCTCAGGAGCCTTCGCCAGCCCCGCCGCCTGCGACAGCTGCCGAATGCGCTCATGGAGCTCCGGGAACTGGGTCTCGCTTATACGCACGGCGCTGCCGCGGATATGGGCAATGAAGGCGATATGCGAGATCACAAAGAAGAGGGCAATCATCAGCGCATAGACAAGTCCCACCACCGATATGGTCAGCAGACCCCATAAAACCAGCGAGATAACTAAAACAAGCGCAAACCAGGCTCTTTCACTCTTCCAACGCTCTACCTTAACTTCCATGATTGCCTCCTCTAAGTTCAATTTGATTATCTTGCAGGTAATTATCGGATGTTATGGGGGTTTTCATTAAGAGGCGTTCTATGAGCTGAAGATTGGAGTGCCACTAGATTAGTGCAGCTTGCTAGTGCGAGGTATGGCTGAATGCAAGACATGACTCTCGGATTACGCAAAATCCCGATTAGCAATATAGCACATCACATATTCTGGGTACCAATAAACCATTGGACTTGGCTTTTTTAATATCCTCAATAATCTTATCTGTTTTCATATAACCCTCAGGATAGATTTGCGCCGCAGCCGCCATTGAAGCAAGTATCATGGCATTCCTTCCCGGAGTTATTAACATCATCTGTTCAGACAATAAATTTACTGAGACTTGATAGGCAGACATAAAGGGCTGCTCCATGAGATGTGCACCATTTATAAAGACAAAATCTGCTGGATCTACTCCGTCAGAATCCTTGCTAATTCCTAGCCGTTTGTCGTGAAGAATAATTATATCCCGAACAGCAGACATGAACTTCACACAAGGCCCTTCTATCTTCATCCATGATTGGAATTTGGACATGACCTCCTCGGGGTCAGTGCTTTCAAGTGCGTCTTTAAAATACTGAACGTTGTCAATATATGTGCCGACTAAATGTGAAGGTTCGGAAATACCCAAAGACTTGATCAGATCCGAATGATACTCTTCCATTCGTTCAGAGGATTTGTCCAAAAAAGTAAGAAGCGAATCTTGAAGTTGAATATGATGTTGTTTAATAAACTGTTCTTTTTGTTCTTTTATCTGAATAGATTGAAGGCGTAGGCTACGATAGAACCAAATTACCGCCAATAATCCAGACGCTGCACCTAACAATGACCCTAAATCACCAACCCCATTGCCACCCATCCAAAAATACAATGCAAATGGAATTAGGAGTATTAAAATTGAAATTAGAACGAGCTCTCTTGGTTTCATTTTTCACCTACTCGCAATCATTAAACTACAAAAATACACATGCCTTGCACTCACATCCAACACGCATATCTTAGAACAACTACATAATATTAAATTAAAGAAATGGCGGAGGAGGAGGGATTCGAACCCCCGGTCCCTATTTCTAAGGACAACCGATTTCGAGTCGGCCCCGTTACGACCACTTCGGTACTCCTCCCTAACGTCTGGCCTTGAAAAACTGCTTGAGGATTCGACCAGCCTCTTCCCCAAGTACTCCGCCTTCGATCTCCGGCTTATGATTGACGCCGAACTCAAAGGTTTTGAGCATTGATTCAACCGCGCCGTAACGCGGGTCGCTGGCACCGTAGACAAGCCGCTCAATTCTGGCCTGCACAATCGTGCCGGTGCACATGATGCAGGGTTCCAGGGTCACATAGAGCACCCCACCCAGCAGACGGTAGTTGCCCGTCTCGTGAGCGGCCGCGCGCATGACCACAACCTCGGCATGGGCGCTGGGATCACTATCCATGATCATACGGTTATGACCGCGGAAGATCTGATCTCCCATCACCAGCACGGCTCCCACCGGAACCTCGCCGCACTCGGCGGCCCGTTCAGCCTCTTCGAGTGCCAACTGCATGTACGTTGTCGCATCTAACATCGCCAGACCCTTTTCGTCAAGCATTTAGGAAGCGCTGCAGATAGCGTTCGGTGAAGCGCTGCTCGATCAGCCGGTAGGCGCCAAAGGCCACCAGCATGGTCAGCGTGAAGGCCACCAGCGTAAAGGCCGCCAGCCCCAACCAGGGGTTATCAAAGACCAGCTTGCCCCAGAGCTTGCCCAGGGGAGTCATGATGAAGGGGTGCACCAGGTAGATGCTGAAGCCCATGTCGCCGATCAACTCCAGCCGGCCGCGGCTGAGCGGCAGCGCGCGCTCGCGGCGCGTGGCCAAGGTGAAGAGCAGGATGCCGAAGCCCCAGCCCAGCAGCGAACCGGCCGACGGCACCTTGGCGATCCAGCCGGCCAGCAGGGCAATTTCCAGCAGCACGGCCGCCCTGATGTTAAAATGCGGCGGCAGCTGCTGATTGAAGAGGTAGATGGCCACCCCAAAGATAAAGAAGATGGCCCGCGGGTGGACGGTCATAAAGAGCGCCGTCAGCACGATCGCCAGACAGAGCGGCAGATAGGCCCAGCTGTAGTCGCGGATCTTCTGATAGCTGAAGTAGATCGAGCCGGCCAGGATGTAGAAGGCGAAGATGTAGCTGATGGCCCAGGTCACCGGCTGGGCAATGGGCAGCTCGAAGATGCCCGGCAGCAGCAGCAGGTTGCTGATAAGGTTGAGCAGGTAGCTGGCGGGCGTCAGCCCGGCCATCCACTTGGGCGAATGGATCAGGGGCCCGAAGGCGAAGACGCACAGCGTCAGGATGACGAAGAGCGGATAGATGCGCGCCAGGCGCTTCTTCATGTAGTGCCAGAGAGATTTCGAACCCTGCAGACTCTTCAGCACGAAGTAGCCGCTCAGCATGAAGAAGAGATGCACGCCCACGGCGCCCATGTTGATCATGGCGGCGCCCAGCTGCGCGTCAACGCTCAGCCAGCCGGCCGACTCGGCCGCACTGGAGTAGATGTGCGAAAAAAACACCAGCAGCACGGCAATGCCGCGCCACTCCTGAATGACTGAATTTTTAGATTTATGCGACATATTAACCAAGCCTAGAGTCGGAGTATCTTCTGCATAGCCAGCTCTTCGATATATTTATGCGTGAAGATTGATATGACATAGCTCAGGGCAAATGAACAGAGCGAGAACACCAGCAACCCCAGCAGCTGATGCTCCAGAATTGAAGGCACCAGGGCCATGATCCTCTTCAGCGGGAACATCACAAACGTATGCACCAGGTAGAAGCTGTAACTTATGGTGCCAAACCTGGTAAAGAAACGCCAATTCAGCAGGCGTATCCACCAGCCACGACCCCAAAGGCAGGAGATCAAAAAGATCCCTCCCCAGCCAGTGGCCCAGTAACTCTGATGCAGATTGAAGGTGCAATACGCCAGCGCCGCCAGCGAACAGACACTGATCAGCGAGATCCCCGGGAAGCACAGCTCATGACGCCCGAACCTCTGCTCCAGGAAGCAGACGACCATGCCGACCCCAATAAAGATAGATCTGGGATGATGGACAACCACCGCAATCACCGGAGCTGCCAACACAAGCGCGGCCATCACACCCCAGCGGCGGCCCCTCCTGAAAAGGAAATGGACACAACCGGCAACGATATAGGAGTAAAAGATGAACCCCATCATCCAGGTGACCGGCTGCGCAATGGGCAGGTCAAATATTCCGGGCAGAAACAGCAAGTTGGAAACAAAATTAAGCGCCAGCATCGCGGCCGACATGCCCGCAAACCACTCAGGTTCCCCCAGCACAATCCCTACCGAGAACACAAAGAGATGCAGAACCAGAAAGACAGGGTAGATCCGGACCACCCGCTTAACCAGAAACTCTTTCAATGAGCGCGCCCGCTGCAGACTGCCAATCATCAGATAACCGGTAAGCATGAAGAAGATCTCCACCCCGATCCCGCCCCAGATCCAGACGGACTCCGCCAGGTTGACATCCTCAAGCAGCCGGAACCAGCCGCCAGTTATCGCCCCCCCCAAGGCGTGCAGGGAGAACACCAGCAGTATCGCAAAACCACGCAGGCCGTTAATCGTCTGATTCTTTTCTATCTTCAATCTCTTTTCCTGGCATATAGATATTAATTGAACCGAAACTAGCCGCTGCAGGCCGATCCGGTTTTTCGCCCATGAGACTCAAATCAACGGCTACGCAACTACTATTCAAAGCCGCCACATCCCACTCCAGCACCTCGGCACCAGCATAAAATGCGATGCGGGGACGATTGGTCATTATCACACTGCAATCCTGCTCCTTCAGCCAGATTCCGGCCGCGCGGCGATCCAGATAATCCGCATTGGGCAGCCTGGTGGACTGGTAGAGCCAAGCTCCCAGACAACTGACCAACACAATGGCGACAACGATGCCGCGCCTTGAGCCGGCATCCATAAACTTAACCGCGACATTGGCTGCGATCGGATAGAGTCCAACCACGACCATCAGGAGGTAACGGCCAGAAACCCAGTCACCCAAGAGGGCAAAGATCGGCAGCGTCAGGACAATCAAGCCGAGACTGTATACATAGTAACGACTATACTCCCTGCCCAGCAACACCCTGATCGCCAGCAGCAGCACCAGCGGGTTGCCCAGCAGCAGGATCTGCCCCAGAACCCCCAGGGCATTGAGCAGGAGTTTGGCTGTTCCGGGATAGATTGCAATCAGCGGCGCCAGATAAAAACCCTTGCGCTCCACCGTCAGGAGGGCGGGAAAGATCAAGGCGCACAGCAGCGCCAGCAAGAGCGGCGTTAAGATGATCATAACCTTGTGGCGCCTCTGCAGCGGAGCGTAGATGATCCCCGACAACATCCAGGCGACCACCACAAAGAGCGCCATTGAGCGCAACAACGTGGCCAACAGCAAAAAAACTCCCGCCAGAACGCCCCAGCAAAATCTGGTTCTGCCAGATCCATTGATTGCCCGCAGCACAAACAGAGTGCCCCAGACCAAGAGGGCCAGGAAGACGGACTCCTTCAGGCAGTCAACCGAACTCTTCAACAGAATCGGCGTGCAGGCGGTAAAAACCACAGCCAGCAGCGCCGTCAGCCGTCTATCAAAAAGCGCAAACGTCAGGGCAAAGACCCCACACAAAAGCAGCATGAAGCCAATCACGGCAACCAAGCGACCGGCCAGCTCAAAGTCACCGGCCACAAAATTGGCAACAGAGGCAATCAGGGCCGGGAATAGCGGCATCTGAAACTGGGAGAGGGCCTCACCAAGACTACCGGCCGCAAACAGCTTTGCCACTGGAATATATTGAAATGCACCATCCATGGAGATTATATCATAATGCAACCATGACGGAAGGAGCACAAAAAAAGCAAAGACCAATAACAACAAATAGATCATTGTCAGTGGAATTTGATCAAGCCTACGCTCTGTAACCTTATTATCCGACATATCGGCTTATTAACCGATCCAACGCATCAGAGCAATTAAAGATTGCGGTGCGCTAACTCATAAGATCGCTTCTCGGTCATTATCTGCTCAACCCTCTGCTCAACATTCTCAGCGGTCAGCAGCACTCCGAACCCGGAACTGCCGCCATAGACCCGCTGCAACACCATGTCGCCCACCTCTTCGGTAAAGTGCAGCACATCATAGTAGTTGGCGTTATCCGCCGTAACCGTATTGAAGCCCGAAAAGTCCCAGACGGGCACGCCCTGCTCCACCAGCGTTCTGAGCCAGAGGGCATAGTCATCCAGATCATACTCGCGCATGAAGAGGTGGTGGTAGGGATTGATCACGCAGATCAGCTCCACATCCTGTGCTTTGAGGTACTGGATGGCCTCCACCAGGGCGTGCAGCCGCTCGGCCGGCAGCACGCCGTCCAGGCTGTAGCCCAGCGCGTCAAAACCGTTGCGGGTATAGGCCTCGGGGTCGGCCTTGAGCATGGCGGCCTGCAGCGGCAGGCTGTGCTGGCCGCTGGCCAGGTCAAACTCATACCAGACCGGCTTCTCATTCTCGCGGATGACACGCCTGATCTTCTGGGGCTGAAAGAGCAGATACTTGTAGTAGAACCTGAGCGGGTTCTCGCCGCTGAGCTCATAATGCTCCTGGCGCAGCAGGTCGTACTCGCCGATGGTATGATTGAGGCACATGACATCGTAGTCCAGGGCCAGAAAGATCTGCTTGACATCGCGGTTCCCGGTCAGCCAGTAGATGCGCCGGATGACGCCCTCGATGCTGGCGGCCGAGACGCCGTAGTTGTAGTAGTTGAGCCCGCTGAGCTGGCTGATGGTTGCGGTGCTGTAGATGCCGGCCCGTGAGGAGCCCAGAATAAAGGCCTCATACTCCGGATGCTGCTTGATCTGCTCGACCTTCAGAAAACGAGTATTGGGCTCAAAGTTAACCCGATTGTAGTCATTGAGACCGAAGACCCGGTAGGGATCATAATGGATAACTATAGCCACATGGCCGAGCAGGCCAATGACGAAGATAGCAGTGATAATGGCTAGATAACGTTTATACATTCAGACCTCAGAACTGGAAGTAGAGAAACTCGCTGGGCTGGGTGCAGTAGAGCACAGCCAGCAGGCCGACCACGCCGACGTAGCAGGCCCAGGCGGCGCTCGGCTTCCACTGCAGCAGCCGCGGCGGCGCCTGCTGCCCACGGTAGGTGTCGATGGTGGGCTCATGCTCGCTCAGGAGCTGCTGGGTATTGGGCAGACCCCAGACGATCAGAGCCAACGGAATGAAAATGTACCAGGCACGCTCCAGCTTAATCAGACTGGCGCTCAAATCAAAGCCGTTCAGACCAAAGGCGCTGGATAGCATGACCTGCATGCCGCTCAAGGATTCGGAGCGGAAAACGATCAGCGACACCACCCAGAGCAGATAGGTGAAACTGCCGGCCAGGATGATGCGCCACCAGGACTCGCCGCTGATGCCGAGGACCTTCTTAAGGTCACGCCAGAGGTTGTTGCTGACCAGATAGACGCTCTGGACCACGCCCCAGAGGATGTAGTTCCAGCCCGCACCGTGCCAGATGCCGGCCAGGATAAAGGTGACCGACAGGTTAAAATATTTACGCACGGTGCTGCAGCGCCCGCCGCCCAGCGGAATGTAGATGTACTGCATCAGGAAGCGGCCCAGAGTGATGTGCCAGCGGCGCCAGACCTCGATGATGCTGGTGGACTTGTAGGGCGAGTAGAAGTTGAGCGGCAGCCTGATGCCGAAGAGCAGCGCCAGGCCGATGGCCATGTCGGAATAACCCGAAAAGTCAAAGTAGATCTGGAAGCTGTAGGCCAGCCCCGCGGTCCAGGCCTCGGCAAAGCTCAGGTCAACCCCTTTGGCGGCCGCCGCAAAGACCGGCGTGCTGAACTTGGCAACCTCGTCGGCCAGCACAACCTTCTTGAAGAGGCCGATCAGGAAGGCGGTCAAGCCGACGGCAAAGGTCTTGGGATTGAAGCGGTAGACGCTCTCGGCGCCGAACTGGGGCAACATCTCCTTGTGGTGCACGATGGGCCCGGCGATCAGCTGCGGGAAGAAGGAGACAAAGAGGCAGTAGTGCAGGAAGCTGTACTCCTTGGTGTAGCCCTTGAAAGCGTCAACCAGGTAGGAGATCTGCTGGAAGGTGAAGAATGAGATGGCCAGCGGCAGCACGATGCGGTCGAGATAGATGTTGCTGTTCAGCAGCAGATTTATGTTCTCGACGAAGAAGTTGGCATACTTGAAGTAGCCCAGCAGCCCCAGGTTGAAGGCGATGCCCAGGCCCAGCAGCGGCTTCGAGCTCCTGTGGCTGAGGCTGCGCCCCAGGCTGTAGTTGACCACAATCGAAGCCAGCAGCAGCAGCAGGTAGACCGGATTCCACCAGCCGTAGAAGAACAAAGATGCCAGCACCAGCCAGGCGATGGCCAGCTCCCTATGACCGCGCCGGCCCAGGGCGAAAAAGCCCAGCAGGGTCAGCGGCAGAAAGATGAAGATAAATACGTATGAGTTAAAGAGCAAACCGCCTCCCTAATAGGCTCCGGAGCGATTAAGCACCACACCGAAGGTGCGGATCAGAATCTCGATATCGAGCCAGAGCGACCAGTTCTTGGCATAGTACTCATCCAGCATGACGCGCTCATCATAATCGATGTCGTTACGGCCCGAAACCTGCCAGAGGCCGGTGATGCCCGGGGTGACCTTGAAGAAGTAGCGCGCCTTGTCGCCGTAGAGATCGACCTCGTCGGAGACGATCGGCCGCGGCCCCACCAGCGACATGTCGCCGCGGATGACGTTCCAGAGCTGCGGAAACTCATCCAGCGAGGTCTTGCGCAGGAAGCCGCCGATCCGGGTGATGCGCGGATCGTTCTTGAGCTTGAACTCGGCCTCCCACTGGGCGCGGGCCTCGGGGTCGTTCGCCAGCAGCTCCTCAAGCACCTCCTGGGCATTGGCCACCATGGTGCGGAACTTGTAGCATTTGAAGGGCTTGCCGCCCTGCCCGACCCGGGTATGGCCGAAGAAGACTGGCCCCCTGGAGCTCAGGCGCACCAGCATGGCAGTAATCAGGAAGAAGGGTGAAAGCAGGATCAGACCGATCACCGCGCAGACCACGTCAAAGAAGCGCTTGGTGATGATGTTCTTGCGCAGCGCCAGGCGGTCTTCAACCTCCAGCAGCAGCATGCCGTCCAGATCATGGGTGCGCACCCCGGCCGAGGCCAGCCCGTAGAGATCGGGCAAAACCTTGACCACCGGCGCAATCGTGGCGGCCTTCTCCACGATCATGGAGAGCTCTTTGGAGGAGATGCCGGGCATGGCCACGATCACCTCACTGCAGCGCACCTTGACATTTTCCAGATGCTCCAGCTCGCCCAAGACCGGCAGCGCCAAACTTTCGCCGGCCGGCAGCACGGCGCCCAGGGCATTGAAACCCCAGTCCGGATGCTTATTCAGATTATTCATAACCTGGCCAACGCCGGCGGCGCTGCCCACCAGCACGATGTCGCGGCGCCAGACGCCCAGCAGCCGCAGAAGTTTGCGCGCCAGAATTCTGGCCAGCGGCAGGGCAAAGAGCGAAATCATGAAGCCCAGCGCAATGACGAAACGCGAGTAGTGGAAGGAGCGGCGGGTGATGAAGGTCAGCAGGATCACAAAGATGAAGGCGATCAGGTTGCCCTTGACCAGCGATTTGTTCTCCTCCCAGAAGTTCATACCCACCGAGGGATAGATACCCTCATAGAGAAACATCAGGGGCCAGAGCAGCAGAATCGGCCAGGATTCGGCGTAGATCTGCAGAGAGTGCTGAATGGACCCGAAAAGGGGCAGCGCCTCGACCAGAAAGTCGGCCCTGAACCAATAGGCCAGCAAAAAGCTAATGACAAGCGCGAAGACATCGGCCAGAATCAGACCGATCACCATTACGAGCCACTTCATGGCCAGATTGACATTTTTCATATCCCTTACCCCTTAGTGATGGCTCTATACAATATGATCAGGCGCCTGTCCAGTCGGCCGAATCTAGGCCCAGTAGCCCCTATGCATGGAGAAGCGGCGGATAATGGATGTGGGAATTGATTTGTAACGGTAGCCCAGGCGGTAGCCGATGAAGCGCGCCCCGGCGTCGGTGATGAGGTGCACGATCTCCAGATACTCGCCAATGGAGATCAGATGTCTGACGGCGTTCAGAATGTAGCGCAGCCCCTCGCCCTCATTACCGGCGCAGGCCGCCAGCTCTGGATTATCCCGAAAGAAGACGCCGATATCGACGTAGCGCCCCAGCTGCTGCATGAAGCTGTAGTCGTGGGAGTGCTCAACGACCGCGCCGGCCGTGTAGGCGATTCGCTGGTCATGCATGATCAGGCGGTAGGCGAACTCCATATCCTCATTCATGATGGTATCACTGCGAAAACCGCCCAGCTCTTCATGCACAGAGCGGCGGTAGGCAGCGCAGGCATTGCTGCAGAAGAAGGTCTTGACGCCCAGGGCCGGCAGATCTGACTTGCTCTTGATGCGCGAGACGGCCGGATAGTTGAAGGTGCGCACATACTTCTCGCTGGGCCGCGCCGTGCTGAAGGCGATCTGGCGGCCATAGGCCGCCGCCACACTCTGATCATTAAATGGCGCGATCAGATTGGCGATCAGGTCACTGTCAGCCGGAATCACATCCTGAGTCAGAAAAATCAGGATATCGCCGCCGGACGCTTCCGCGGCCCGGTTGCGGGTGCCGCCATGGTTGAAGGTTTCGCGGGGCTGGTTGATGACAGTCGCGCCATGCTGCCGGGCGATAGCGGCCGTGGCATCATCGGACTCAGAGTCGATAATGATGATCTCGTCGGCCGGCCGACTCTGGTCATTCAGCTTGCCAAGCAGATCAGCCAGATAGCTCGCCGCGTTCAGGGTGGGAATGATCAGCGAGACTTTCACGTAACATCCTTGCAGTAGTTCTCGGGATCGGCCGGCGCCACATAGCCGGGCAGATGCCTGATGATGCGACCCGGCACGCCGGCAACCACACAGTTTGAAGGCACACTACGGTTCACAACCGCATTGGCACCGATAATGACATTATCCCCGATCGTGATCCCGCCGAAAACTTTGGCGCCAATATTGATGGTCACATCATCGCCGAAGCTGGGCCGCTTGGTAACATCAAACTCCGGATCATGGCCGGCACCGGCAATCACCACGCCCATATTGACGCTGAGATTTTCACCGGCCTTATAAAAGGCCATGCCGACGCCGATGGTGTGTTCAATCAGGAGCCCCTTGCCGATCTCCATCTTGGGGGAGAGCTCACAGCTCCAGAGGATCATATTCACAAGTTCGATCACCTTGGCAATGGGGCTCAACCCGTTGCGGCTGCACCACTGCGACAACCTGTAGGTCGCCGTTGCCTGAGTCCTAGGATGTATCCAGTAAATAATTTGCTCTTTAAGCGAAGGTTCATGCCCGTAGTAGCGGGTCATGTCCCCCCATATCAGCTCTTTCATCTCATCACCTCTGCACTGCGCACCTTAGACGGAAGGAATAAAGCTTTCCCGGCAAGCCCCCAGGCGCCGCGAATGCGTTCGCCCACCTGGGCCTTCTCGCGCCCCATGCAGACGGGCAAAATGCAGGCCATGACCGTCTGGACCGGTGCACTCAAAATATAGATCAAACGCAGGGCCGTCAGCCTCCACGGTGCATAGTGTCGCTTAAAGAAAAGCATGGTATTCTCATTGACCCTGAGTACCGTATTAAGCGAATAGAGTCTGCGCTCAATGCTGGCACCAATCAGATGGACCATGCTTGCCCCGGGCCAGTAGACCACCCGCCAGCCGGCCCGCCAGAGGCGCGCGCAGTAGTCGCTGTCCTCAATGTCGGCCCAGTAGGCCTCCTCGAGCATGCCAACCTGTTTGACGGCTGCGCCGCGCATGAAGAGGTAGAAGCCGCCCACCATGTCGACATCCTGTTCAACTTCACGGTCCGCATAGGTCGTGGCCAGTTTGCCGGCCACCGGCGCCAGATATTTGCGAATCAGCTTGTTGGGCAAAATCTCGCGCAGCATCAGCAGACGCGCCAGCGTCTTGATCTCGGACGGAAATGAGTTGCCGTTGGGAAAGACATTGCCCGAGCGGGTCAGAGACTTGATGCCCAGGCAGCCGATATCCTGATGCTGCTCCATATATGCAGCGCATTTATCGAGAGTGTCTTCATAGAGAATGGTGTCGGGATTAAGCAACAGGACGTAGCGCCCGCTTGCGATTTCAATACCCTGATTGTTGGCCGCAGCAAAGCCTTTGTTGTCCTGGTTGGCGATCAGAGTCACCTCAGAAAACTCGGACCTAATCATCTCGAGCGAGCCATCTTTGGACTGATTATCGACCACGATGGTCTGCACATCAAGGTTGTTGCCGGCCGTACGGATGGAAGCCAGTGCGTTGCGCAGATCATCCCGCGTGTTGTAATTAACAATTATTATTGAGATATCCATTCATGCTGCTCCAATATCCTTAATCAGATATCTGTATCTTCTATAAGTTGCAATCAAATTAAAGGGCCGCAGGCTGCGCATACGCGCTGCCAGCTTTAGCTGCCTAAATATAAAACGCAGCAGACTCATGGGCATAAGCGTCAGGGAAATCCGAGTCATATTAATCAGTGACATCAACTCGCGCGCCAGCATGGTTTCACTGACTGCACCACTGCTCAGGGAGAGCTCATGCTTGACCGTTACATCCAGCAGCTTGAAACTTAGCCCAGCCTTATGCATCCGATGAAACAGCCAGACATCGAAGGCGTCCAGGAAGAAGCTGACCGGAAAGTCGTCAGCCAGCTTCTGCAGATAGCCCGCCCGGAAGGTGGTCAAGGAGTTGATGCAGACCGGAAAGCCGCCATCGCTATCAAAAGGGATCACCCTACCCAGACTCAGCCTGAATGGTGAGATCTGCGCACCAGATGAGACGATACGAGGCACCAGGGCCACATCATCCGGCTGCATATTTGACAAACCGGCATTGAGCGTATCAAGCCAGGTTACATCAAAATCACTGTCCTGATCCAGCAGGGTAACCCACTCACTGCCACCGCCATATATGCGGACGGCTTCGCGATAGGCATGCACAATCCCCCGATTGCAGCCATCATATGCACAGCTCACCCGGCCATAATCAGCATCAAACAACTCATGCAACTCGGAACTAAAATCTCGGGTGCCGTTTATCTGAAAGTGGAGATGAATCTGACGCGTGAAGGCAAGTCTACCCAACGATGCGATCGTCGTACAGGAACCAAGATCATCAGTATAGAGCACAACGACAAAAAGCATGACTCAGCTCTCTCCCACGACCTCTTTGACAAAATCCAGCAGACGGCTGGCCTTGCCCTCATAGTCCATATTTTCTGAAGCATAGCGGTGCATAATTTGCGGAATCGCCGCACCAACATCTGAATAGGCGGACCGGGCAAACTCCACAAGACGCTCTATATCGAGGGGCGACTCATCCGCCGGCGCAATATGGCACAGCGGGAAGTCCTGAGCAATATCCTCATCAATATGCGAAATCACAATGGGTACGCCGCGCGCCATATACTCTCTGACCTTAAGGGTAGAACCATACTTAAGGTTCTGACGATGCAAACCCAGGGCACCTACAGCGAGATGGGCCTGATTAAAAATTGCATCCAGATCCGCGCCATACTGAACCCCATGATAGACGACCATATCATTGAGCCCGAGCGAATCCACCAAAGCAACTGTCTCGTCTGTCGCAACACCGACCATGTGCAACTCAACCCTAACATCTCCACTGTAACCAGCCAGCCCCTGCAGCAGGCGATCCACTCCATGCCACGGCGCAGTGGCCGAGCCCACAAAGATAATACGCAACACTTTGCCGTCAAAATCAGAATAATCCGCAACCTTACAGCTCGCCACATTGATGCCATTGGTATGAACATGACTCGGCAAATCCGGCCTGAAGCGTTCAACTTCATAGGTTGCAATCTCAGACGTCACACCCACAACCGCATCCACTGTCTGGGCAAACTGCTGCTCATAACGACGCAAAAGCGGCATCTTAATCCGGCCGATCAGATTAAGGGCCAACTCCTCCGGCTCCTTTGTCTGATGTTCGCTAATCAGCACCAGATCCCTTTTATATCTCTTGGGATAGAAAACTCCCGGCAGATTAATAATGTCATAACGCCAGATCAAAACATCCGGATCATACTCATCAATCAACCTATAGGCGGCATCAACCAGTGGTCGAACCCTGAAAAGCGCCCTCACAAAACGCACATGCATAAAAATCCTGTGCAACCAATTGGTCACCTCATGATGTTCAAAGAACTCAGAATCCTGACGCGACTTGCCATTGGAATACTCAGGAGTAAATACATCAACACCCTTAAATTCAATGCCATGCTCAGCACAGACACTGCCCATGCGCGCACAGAACTCCCGTTCCTTACGGTTAACACCGGGCGAGGCATATGGATCATTAAACGTCAGATAAAGTATCCGCTGCAACGGCTCCCCCACTCACAGAATCATCTCTGTACTTCTCAATCAAAAAACGCCCACCCATTCCCAGCGGTATAAATATAAACGGAAACATATATGCCCTTGAAAAGGCCACCTCAATCAAACAAAAAGCCATTAACAGGACAAACAGTTTAAAACGACCATCATTGAATGTTCTAATACCTTCGGCAATTATTCTCAAAGATACTCCAACCATGTACAAAAACAGCACAAAGGGAATCAGTCCAAACTGACGCCAAATTGAAAAGTAATTATGAATATAAAAGCCAATACCTCGTCCTTGATGTAGCTGACCTGCATAATCACCCCAGAACCAGTTACTCCACAGCTGGCGCATACCTTCAACAAAATAATCCCCCCTCGCTGCAAAGTTATGATCTGAACCGGTAAAGACAAACGAGAGCATCCGATGACTCTTGAGGTAATCATCGCCAAGAAATACCATCCCCAGCACACCAACAACAGCCAACGTCAAGGCAAATCCTGCGAAAGCCTTCCAATCCCGCCCGAAAACAATTGTCAGCGGCAAGACAGCCACCAGGGCATAAAAAGATGTACGAGAGCCAATTATGAATACCATCACAACAGCAGCAACCCACAACAGATATCGCTGCCAAAATCGGTCTCGTGAACAGATCAAGTAAAGAGAAACAACAGCAAACATATCTCCCAGATATAGATGTATGGCCCGCGCATCAATTCTGACCAGTGACATATTAATACGAAGGTTACTCCAATCGACATGCTGACAAATCAAGAAAGCAGCTACAATCCACAGCCCACCAGCCAGCAAATCTAAAGCTCGACTTCTCTCGCTCAGAACCCCACAACCAACTATAAAATAAACAATATACAGATAGATTACATACAAATTCAACCGCAAGACTGAGCCACTTTGTACAGCAGAATGAACCAGGGTCACAATGGACAACCATATCAACATCAAAACAAACACATAGAAATATGAAAAGAACTGCCAATTCTTGTAAATATCACCAAGACTCATAGCAAGTAGAACCAATATCCCACCACAAGAGAGCAACTGAACAACCATTTTGACGGAATCATATGTCTCTAGTCTAACAAGCTGAAACATCATGGCCACAATCATAAACATCAAAAAAGGTAAATTCATAAAGATCAGTGCCTGCATAACACCGCTCTTCAGATCCTGTTGGCTTTTCAATCTAATCACTTACACCCCTACCTAAGAACGACCTGTCGCATTAAGTTTTCTAATCCTGTAACCTTAAACAAAACCCCATAGTATATTAGCAACATAATTCCTAACAATAACAATAATTGCACTCCAGCTAAAGGCAAAAGTCCAATAATATACAGCAATATACAAAAAGGGGCTGCAACTAGAACTGGCTTACTGAAAGCTGCCAAAATCCTGGAAATATCGGCACAACTATAATAGACAATCAAGCCAATCAACAACGTATAATCCAACACCCCTACAAAGCCGAATAACGCAACAGACAGTTTAGGACTGCCGGCAATGCCGCCCACCAACATAGCTGCCACACGCGTAACAAAAAGCAAGATATTCCACCCCAAAAATACTCTCTGTTTTTCCAATACATCAAAGATAGTACTCAATGGGGTTGATACAAAGACGAGGAACACCCAGGCACTCAATAGCTGCACATATAATCCGGCGGCGGTCCATTGTGGGCCAAACACAATGCTGAAAAGATCACCACCTGCAATGCCCAACACAAAAAATGGCACAATACTCAATGTAACTAAAGCTACCAAGAGCTTTTCAACTGTTACCGCTAAAGCGCCTTCCCTGAGCGCTTCTGTAGCTCTCTGAAAAAAAACTTGACCGACTGCCGTGCCCAACAAAAGCATCGGCAAGCTCAGTACCTGAAAACTGAGAGAGAAATACCCGACAACCTGAGTTGTAAAGTAATATGCCAAAATCAAAAGCGGCACCTGATTGGATGCGGTATTCAGCAAAGCAGACCATGTACCGTAGAGAGGTAAATGCCTATACCGTTTGGCATTCTCAAATATTTTCTCAAAACTTACACTCTTCAGTAGACTCAATCTGCCGGATTTTATGGTATCCCAAAACAGATAACCGACACAAAGTACCTGCCCAAACAGATGCGGTATAACCAAAAAGATACCGGCAACCATTCCAGACAGACCAAACAACAGTTTACCCAATTGACTGGCCGAAGACTGTACAATCCTAGCCTTTGCCAGGCCACCAAACCGTTTAAATCGAGTATTCCAATAGTTCAAGGAGAGATAGAGTCCGAAAAAGAACACGCTGACAGGTATTAATGCAACATAGGGCAAAAAAGACTCAGCCTTAATCGCAACAAAGAGTGGTTCTTTAAAAAACGCCAAGATACCGCCAAGAACAAGAGAAACTACCAAAGAGAGACCGATACAAAGTACCCCAATATTGGCAGCATCCTCATCACGCTCAGGTAACATTATGGCCATCTCATACCGCAAACACGCCACAACACCCAGCAAACCAGTCAACGATATAAAGATTGCAAAAATCCCAAAATCATCAGGTGCAAATATTCTCGTAAGAATCGGAAGAACCAACAGCCCCAGCAGCTGCGCAAAGCTACTGCCGAAGGCAAGCTTAAAGGCATTCTTCATAAACGATGCGGCTGGTCGTCTGTCCATCTCAGCCCTCAGACATCAGCACTTCAATTCATCTTTTTCCAGATAATATTGAATACCGCACTGACAACACTTCAAATCAGATAGTTTTTCACCACAACGACACACCCAACCGCTCTGCTTTGCCGGATTGCCGACCATCAATGCATAGTCCGGTACGTCCTTTGTAACAACCGCTCCGGCACCGATAAATGAGTAGCTGCCGAGAGTCACGCCACAAACTATTGTGGCATTGGCCCCGATACTGGCCCCTTTCTTAACCAGAGTCGGCCGCACCTGATCCATTTTGACGATTTCGGCCCGTGGATTATAAATGTTGGTAAAGACCATCGACGGTCCACAGAAAACACCGTCTTCAAGGGTCACGCCTTTATAGACGCTGACATTGTTCTGAATTTTGCAGTTCCGACCAATATTCACGTTTGGTCCAATCACAACATTCTGACCTATGTTACAATTTTCACCAATTACAGAGTGTCCAAGTACATGTGAAAAATGCCAAATCTTAGTTCCCTTACCAATAGAAACATCGGCATCAATCTCAGCGCTTTCGTGTGCAAAATATTCTGGCTCGTTCTGCAACTCAGATTGCAGGAAAATTCGTTTTCCGTTCTGCTCCAATGATTCCTGACTGGCCCTCAGAACCTTAAGTACAGCCATGCCCTCCAACGAATCGGTTACTGGCTTACGACGTTCACTAACGCAATCAAGAAAATGCCGACACTCATCCTTGAGAGGCTCACTCTCTTTTAATTCAACCTTAACCGCATCTTTCTTATTGGGCACCGGCACTCCGTTATCCCAAGCGATATCATGAGGATATAGCTGCAGTTTCTGATCCCAAGGCAGGGTGTCATTGAATACGGCCATGTTCTTGTCGCCAACCACAACCAGTACTTGCTCCTTGAATGGATGCAACCAGGAGACAAACACATGGGCTTTCAAGCCGCTGGAAAATTCCAAATGAGTAGTTGTTACATCAGCAATCTTTTTATGCAGGTAGTTGCCGCCGATCGCCGCCACCGACTCGGGCAGATCCTTTGCCAGAGACAAAATCATAGAAATATCGTGCGGAGCGAAACTCCAAAGAATATCCTCCTCACGCCTGATCTTCCCGAGACTCAACCGATTGGAATAGATATAGTTAATTCGACCAAGCTCACCGCCGGCCACCAGCTCTTTCAACTTTATAAAAGCACTATGATACTGCAGCAAATGGCCAACCATAAGGATACAGTTATTTTCTATTGCCAGATCTGACAGTTCCTGAGCCTCCACCACATCCAGCGCTAAGGGCTTCTCAACAAAGACATCCTTACCTGCGGTTAAGGCTTCACGAGCTAGTGAAAAATGCATAGCGGCCGGGGCAGCCAACACTACGGCATCTAATTCAGGTTCTGCCAGTAACTGCTGATAATTAGCTTCACACCGAACCCCTGGATACTGAACAGCAAATCCATCCAAAACATCCTGATTTGTATCACAAATAGCCCAAAGTGAGCCTAATTCATGGTGATTGCGTATTAAATTCTTACCCCAATATCCGCTGCCAACGACAGCAACCTTGGGCATTATATCTGCAGACGCTGAATTGTTCATACAAGCTCCTCATAAAACTTTATTTGTGATTAACATAGCCCCCTACGATACGCAACTTCACATACAAGAAAAGCCCCCTACTGACGCAGAGAGCCTCAAGTTACGCATCGTTTAGATCAAACTAATCCGTAATTTCCTCTCGTTCTATCAGAGGCTGAGGAGCCAAAACTAACCGATCATCCATCATACGAACCTGCTCTTCATAGGCTGGCACTAATTTGTAAAGTAGACTGACTGCTAAACTTTGATCACCAGAACTCTCGATTAACAACTTAAACTTTTCAATCGCCGCATAAAGTTTCTCCTCATCCACACCACAACTACTATTACAAATCTTTATCTTATCATACGCCGTGTCAACAACACCCTCATCGTCTATCAAAAGTTCTTCATACAATTTTTCACCTGGCCGCAAACCGACACACTCGATCTCAATATCCCGTTCAGGAACCTTTCCAGCCAACCGAATCATTTTGCGAGCCAGATCGATAATTTTTACAGGACTACCCATATCAAGCAGAAATAATTCCCCCCCCTGACCAATCGACCCTGCCTGCAAAACTAACTGTACAGCCTCAGGGATGGTCATAAAATATCTGGTCACATCAGGATGGGTGACAGTCACCGGCCCCCCCTCAGCAATCTGACGTTCAAATAAAGGGACCACACTTCCATTACTACCCAAGACATTTCCAAATCGCACAACAGCAAAACGAGTGCCATTACCATTCATGCTCTGGACAACCATCTCTGCCACCCGTTTTGTTGTACCCATTACAGATGTGGGACGCACGGCCTTATCAGTTGAAATCATGACAAATTTATTTACGTGATATTTACAGGCAACCATAGCAAGCTTATAGGTGCCCATAATGTTATTATTAACCGCATCAAGTGGTGCCATCTCCATCATAGGCACGTGTTTATAGGCTGCAGCATGATAGACATATTCAGGCTTAAACTTCTTAAAAATACGCTCCAAATTTCTAGAGCTACGCACGTCACCTATGCAGGGAATCACGACAGTCTGAGCCTCCAGATTCTGAAGCTCCATATCAATCCGATACAATGGGGTTTCTGCATTATCCAATAGTACCAACGTACTCGGTCGATAACTCAAAATCTGTCTTGCCAATTCAGAGCCAATTGACCCACCCGCACCTGTTACAAGAACACATTTACCTTCAATCTCCTGGCGCACCAAGTCCATATCAAGACGAACAGGTTCACGATCAAGTAGATCCTCTACTTTAATTGATCTCAAATTATTAGCAATATTATCAACCGAGCGATCACCAAGCGGCTCAACGGTCTTAAGCTCAACACCAGCGGCCGAGCACACATCTACCAATTTCGATACAATTTCAGGCATCAAGGAAGTTGAGGCAACCATGACTTCATTAACAGAATAATATCCAATCAAACGAGGAATATCTTTTAAATTACCGGCGATTGGAACTCCGTGAATCTTAAGACCTTTATGAAAGCCACCTTCATCGACAAAACCTACGATCTTATAAAACTTAACAGTACTATGGCATAATTCGCGATAGAGCTGCTCAGCCAGGGCACCAGTACCTAAAATCAATACCCGATGTTCTTCACGCATTGACCGCCGCCAAAACACAATATCTTCCAGAAATTTGGGATCACGCTGATAATAGACCCGTACACCCAGACGAATACCTCCAACAGCAACAATTGTAAAAATACAATCAGCAATCAATACCGAGCGAGACATACCCTCAAAATGGTGAAACATCGCCATATAGACTACAAAAAGGAAGCTTCCAACAACAGATGCTTTGATGACATTAATTAGATCATTAACCCCAGCATAACGCCACATCCCTCTATAAAGATCAAAAGTAAAGAATGCTATCATCTTCAAACCAACCAGAGGCAATACAACTGAAGTAATCTGCCCATCAAGCTGCCCAACATCACCGCCAAACCTCAACCCAAAGGCAAGAATAAAACACAAAACCACGGCACAGATGTCTAGAAACAAAATAAACCAGAAATTTTTATATTTTAATAGGTGCATCTATTATCGTCCTCTTAACATCAGCCATCCAACTAATACTATCTTTAGCAAACTACCCCTCAATACTTATATCAAATTGACATCAATAGCAGCCACTTTATGTCGAACAACAACCGAAAACAAAGAAAAACAAACTACATAGACACTTAACAATAATAGCAAAACCCCCCTCCCTATATTAGTAACATATAAAACACTAACACCCATTAACAATTGCAATAATCCATAACCTATAGATATCTTCCAATGAGGAATTCTCAATTCATTTGCCAACAACTGGTACAAATGACGACGATGGGGCCTACCAAGAGATTCCCGATCCATTATACGAAAGGCCATTGTCGAAATTTCATCCGCATAGAAAGGAAAGAGGCATGCCGCAAGACACATGAAATCTAGCCAGCTTTCTGACAAGAGCGTTACCAGGCAAGCAAAAACAAATCCCAACAGAATACTACCTACATCCCCCATAAAAACTTTTGCAGACGGAATATTAAAGGGAAGAAAACCAAGACAAGCAAACAACAACCCAAGACTCAAACCAGAAGCCATCTGGTTTCCTCTACTGTATGCAAAACCAGCCAACAACCCAAACCCCACAACACCCGTTATGGCAGCTATACCATTAATACCATCCATAAAGTTGTAGAAATTAGCTGTACCAACTATAAATACCGAAAAAAACAAGAACAGTGGAATTGTTTGCAATGATAATTCTCCGAGCAACACCATCCCATCAACCATTACAAACCCACATAACACAAAAAAGACAGCCCCAAACTGTACCGCCAAACGAATCCTGGGGGAAATATCTCGCCTATCACCTAACAAACTCACCATAGCCAAAACCACACATGGAAACCAAAACAAACCAGATATCTTCAACACAACAGCAAACACAATAAAGGCTGCCACAACACCAACTGCTCCACCTTTGGGCGTTGGATTAACATGCGAACTCCTAGCTGTCGGCAAATCCACTAAACCCAAACAATTTCCATAATCAGCTACAAGCTGAGCCCCACTAGCACCTAATATTAAAGAAAATATGTAAATTAACCATTCACACTCAAACATATTAAATAACCCTAAAAATATTTTCCAAAGACCGCCTAGGATAAAACCCAGTTTGCAACATTCTACTATTATCAAACACCACATCACCAGCAAGCTTATCATAACAGGCATGCCACCACTGACGATTCCAAAATAAAACAAACCCTATCAAACGAGTTGCAACCCAGATAGGAGATAACGCCAATGGTATAACTGGCCGACCGGAACGAACACCTGAATCCCTGAAAACACTGATAATTTGATTAAACATATAGGGTTGCAAATCACTTACATTAATAATCCGCAAGTTTCGATCCCGAATGGAACCAATATCATTAATCATATAGAGGATAAATTCCACAAGATTTGGCCTTGCCAATGCAGACATTCTCTGGGTACCACTACCAAAGCGAAGATATACAAGCCTATTCGGAGCAAAAACTCTACGCTCAAGATTAAAACTCCACTCCTTGTCATAAACCGGCGCAAGCCTGAAAATATCCAGACTTTTCAGTATCCCTTTATCATAAAGATAAACCAACCGTTTCTCTGCATCAGCTTTGCTTTGCGCATAAGCCCCAGAGGGATAACATTTACTATCTTCATTGACCCCATTACCATTAGATACAATGTGATGTTCTCCATAAACACTAACCGATGATAAAAAAACAAACTTAACATCAGGATTAACATCTACTACTTTCCGGGCTAAATCTTCTGTAGCAAGGCTATTTACCCGCATGTATGTATCCATCGGACATAAACCAGCTTTCTGATGTGCAATTCCTGCACAATGAATAACAATATCAGGACAATGCTTCCGAACGATCTTACCTACTGACTCAGAGTCATTTATATCAAACGATTCAAGGATCACACTTTCAGGAAAAACAGGCTTCCTGGTCAAATATTGGCCTATTACGACCATCTCACTAGAAAGCCTACAACAAATAGAACTGCCGAGAAAACCTCCTGCTCCCGTAATCAGAACTCTTGGTTTAAGATAACAACTCAAACCATAATTCCTGCAAAATCCAGCGCCATTTGGTACATAATATAATCCCGACGATACTTTGACACAAATCCGTCACGCTGAAAATAATCATAGGACCAATTAACAAAACTATTCGAGAAATCGACTACATCACAGGGATTAAAAACCATAGCCCCCTCAATATTATCTTTTATAAAATCGCGAGCATAGCCATTAACACCAGCAATCATTGGCTTACCGGTAGCGGCGTACTCAAATATTTTGGAAGGTAAAACTTTTTTAAATGCATCACAATCATTCAAGTGCAAAAACAAATAATCGCTCTGACGATAATACTCCATCAACTCAACTCGTCCTACTGGGTCGAATATCTCTACATTACGTATTTTCCTTCTAACCAGCTCATTTTCTAGAATCGCTCTCATACCGCCATCACCAATTATGCAAATCTTAAAAGCATCTCCCAAATATTCTGCCATATCTGGCACAACTTGTTCAAGGCCTTGTCCCTGTCCAATATTTCCAGCATATGTAATTATCTTCACTGATTCATTTGTACTTTTTTCAAATGATTGACCGACAAACTCTTGGTCGATTCCATTTGTAAAAAAGGAATACTTCTGGGTTGGAGCTACTTGTTGAAAATAGTCCCGGAATCCTTCTGAAACCAGATTTATCCTATTAGCAGACTTAACTGTAAATTTTTCTATAAGTTTAAAGAAAGGCAAAACAATTATTGAAAATCTTGCTGGTAATAATGAGTACATAGTGTCTGTAAAAATATCACGCAAATCAAGATACAGCTTAGCATGTTTCACTTTAGCAACCAACGCGCCTAAAAAAGCCGTAAAAAGTCGTGATGACGTTGCAAATACTACATCATATTTTTTACCACGCACATTTCGTATGACTTCTATCATATAACGAGAAAACGCACATGCCTGATCTACAAAACCACTCTTATGACAAGGAAGTTGTATGCGCGTAACAGTAACATTGCCATCACGCTCAACAGTTTCAGCACCACGACGGAATGATTTATAGCGATTAGGCATAGTCGTCAATATATCAATTGAATCATCATCTGAAAGATGTGACTTCAAAGCCTTAACAAAGGCAGTTGTTCTAAATGACCCCGCACACAAATCTGGCTGATAATAAAAAGAAAGAACAAGTATTCTCAATTCATATTCTCCAAGAAACTTAGAAAACTATCAACAATTCTCACACTAGCACTGCCATCCCACAAATCAGGAATTTGACCTTTAGAATTATTGCCAGTTAATATTTTTTGGATCTCACGTTTCATCTTTTCCATATCCCGCCCGACCAATTGATTAGATCCAACATCAACAGTAATAGGCCTCTCTGTATTTTCCCTAAGAGTAAGGCATGGTATCCTGAGTGCAGTGGTCTCTTCTTGCAAACCACCACTATCAGTTAACACCAGAACTGAATCTCTCCACAGATAGAGAAAGTCATCATACCCAAGAGGAGCCAATAACAATATACCTTGATCCACTGCAAAATTATTCTGATCAAACAATTTCACGAAACCTTCAAGACCAAACTCTAAAATTCGAGACTTAGTACGAGGATGACAAGGGAAGACTACCGGAATACTACTGGCAATCTCTGCGATTGAACTAAGCAATAATGACAACTCTTCCTTACTATCAACATTTGATGGCCGGTGAAGAGTCATGCATATATACGTTGCTGGCAACTTCTGCTTAAAATCCCGAATTGATTTTGATACTACCTCTTCATCATTAATTTTATTTAGTTGAAAGAACAAGTTATCGATCATAACATGACCAACAAAATGAACTTTATCCAGACTTTGCCCCTCTTTCTGTAAATTAACAACACCATCAGGCTCCGTTACATAGAAGAGATCACTAATAGAATCAGTTGCTAGACGATTAATCTCCTCAGGCATCCGTCTATCTCTCGACCGTAAACCAGCTTCCACATGAGCCAACGTTATATCAAGTTTTTTTGCAACCAAACCTGCTGCAACAGTTGAATTAACATCCCCTACAACAACCACCATATCTGGTTTTTCAGTAATGCAAACCCTTTCAAATTCAACCATAATATTAGCCGTCTGAACGGCGTGAGATCCTGATCCAACAGACAAAAAATAGTCAGGCCGACGAATACCTAGGCCTGAAAAAAAAGTTTCAGACATATTATCATCATAGTGCTGACCTGTATGAACCAATACAGCCTCGAAATCTTTTCGTATATCTATTTCCCGCATAATAGGGGCAATCTTCATAAAATTAGGCCGAGCGCCGGCCACCAAAACAATCTTATACATTTAATCCTCTATAAATAATATGTTGTTCGTGATAGCCACTGGAAATTCTAGCTCTTGTTCACCAACCAATTCCCAATTATCAATACTAACGCCAAATTCAGGATGATATGACCCACGGTACAATCTCCAGCTAAGAGATTCATCTAGCAGCATCTCAGCAAGCCTCCCATCATTAATAGCTATACATAGTCGATTACCATCTTCTAATTTAACATCGATAGCAGGATGGAAATGGTAGAAAACGGCAACATTATGCATCCCTTTGCCACCTAGACGATCCTTTATCACCATTCTGTCCTCAGAAATCACCCAATCCCGGCGATGTTCCCAGACATTGGGTAATCGTCTGAAGCCATCATGCGTGGCGAAAATACTGTCAACAGTATCAGAAGACGAAATACACTTATCAACTATCCTTGCACGCCGAGCAACTCTAAACCCACTCCATACTTCCGATGAATTCTCTCCATCAACGGTAACTGCATTATGCGCTGCAGTCCCTCGCTGTCTTAACCGTTCCTGATTTATTCCATAACAAGAGGTACCACTATTTACCAGAACACGTTGGCTCCCCTTAGATAATTCAAATGAAAGCGTATCTGCATGGGCATGCCCAGGAAGATAATCTGGACCAACTGGAGCGCAATCAACCAAAAGAGCCCACTCTTTCCTCCTGACGGAATAATAGCCAGTTTCTGAAAGTTCTCCAATCCGACTATTCTCAAAACTATACCCTACACCGAGCCTATCTGCATATTGTTGGACAGTAGATAAGGAAGATGCAATACCTATAGAAGCATCATTAAAAAAGGCTATTTCATCATCTGGATGACATAGGCATGTATATGCCTGCAGCATTTTCTGAGCAGTAACAGCCCAATAATCAGTAGTATCTTTTTTTATCGCATGACAATAGACATTAGCCACATTTAACAAATCCAGCAAATCTTCTAAAATGATTGCATGATACATCGGCGAACGTTCAAAATGACCACCATCCGGGAGAACCTGCTCTGGCAATTCTTCAGTTAATATCTTTAGGCCTTTCAACAACCACCGCTGAGCCTCTCGCCCCTCAAAAAAGCAGCCGGCAAAAACCAAGGCCTTCGCATTGGCAATTAAATGATTACCCAACAAATGATACTCTAACCGTTTTGCCAACCACCGGATCTGTAGCGCAAGACTCTGTACTTGATTTTCAGACAAAAGGTTTCCAAATAATGACCATTTTATCCAGTTAACAATACGTAAAGAAGTCGGATACGGTTCCCAACCATTCCCTTCCATAGGAGGGTTATCCGCAATCCACCTATCAATAAGTATAGAATGTTTCTCGGCCCTCTTTTCTCTACCCTCGGCATTTAAATCATCAAAATAATGCAAATTATAGAGCCAAAGCTTTTCGTGCTCATGATTATTCCAATCATTAACCCCTACAATAGAATCCTCATAATTGAGAAATTTGAAGGTATTTGGTGGAAAATACGACTGTTCTTTAAGTATAGCTGCTGTCCATTTTCTACCATGAGCACGCAGTTCAGGTGTAGAATCGAAGTTAATGCGAGGATTACTAAACTTTAGAAAAAGACGCCAATAAACCTGAATCGGCCTAAGATACCTTACTGTATTCCAAAACAACCTAATATTCACAAATTAATCCCAGGAATGACATCATCACAACTTCAATTAGCAATATCTATCGAGGTCCTGCTAACTTCTAGCAGCTCTTCAAATGAGATTGGGGCCTGACCTCCATGACAAACAGTCTCAAGAAATGCCTGAACACAGGCTACCTGCCCCTTATCTTGTCGAATTAGATTCATTTTTCTAAAACCATCCCAGCCCCAACCTTTAAGACTGCGAAAGTTATCAAGCTGTAACGTACGTCCGCCACAAAAAACCTCAACCCTTTCTTTTGGAAAACCTTTATTACCATTTGCAAAATAGTGAATTGAACCAATGGAACCATCTTCAAATCTCAATTGAATCGAGGCTGTATCACCACATACTGATTCCATTACAGTCGACTCTGCCGATACAATCTGACTACCTGACAGAAACCTTAGAAGATCTACAAAATGACAGCTTTCGCCAATAATCCTTCCACCACCCATCTCACTATCCTGCGTCCAATGCTCAGCCGGAATATTGCCGGCATTAACAGTAACAACGAAAGACTTTGGCTGATTGTCGGTTAATAACAGCTTTTTCATCTTAATTACATGAGGAGCAAAGCGGCGATTAAAACCGACCATCAAATGCGGGGCATTTCCTTTTGTATATAGATCACGATAAACAGACTCAATCTGATTTAACTCATCATGTGTTATGGCAAGGGGTTTCTCAACAAATACATTTTTTCCGGCTTGCAGGGCATCAATAACAAATGCTGCATGACTATTATGGCGAGATGCGATCACAACAGTATTAATAACATCACTTTGCATAACATCAGCACTGTCAGTTGTTGCTTTACTGAAACCAGCACATTTGCCATGATGAACACCATTTATGCCACTTTGTGTAAGTATTGTCTCAAGAACTGCTCCAGATTTCTTAAACGCAGGAATCAATATTCTTGAAGCATAATTTCCGGCGCCGATAAACCCACAGATTGGAGCACCTGATTGATTAACCATTCCTTCATTGTTCAACTGAACACATTTCTTTTTAAAATTATCCAATTGAGGAGAATACGCCAAAAGAATCCCAAGGGAAGCACTGTCCTCACTTAATATATGATAAGCATTAGCAGCATCTTCAATATCAAATCTATGACTAATGAGTGATTTAACATCCAAACTACCATCAGCCATCATATCCAAAATCGCTTCAAAATTCCGCTGTTCTGTCCAGCGAACAAAACCCAGAGGGTAGTCCTGACCCTTATCTTCATAATTTATATCATACCTACCAGGACCGTAGGAACATGAAACCTGAAAGGAGAGTTCCTTTTCATAAAAATCAGCCCTGGACAATTCCAGACCTGTGACTCCGACCAGCACAATTCGCCCGCGCTTACGACACATCTGGGCTGCCTGATGAACAGGATCACTGCTCTTTGTTGAAGCTGTTATCAATACACCGTCAACGCCACGTCCTCTGCTAAACTTATCAGCCGCACTTAATGGATCCTCCCCGTTGGCCGGGTTAACGGTTTCAGCACCAAAATTACGGGCAAGTTCCAAACGCCGATCATCAAAATCAATGCCAAGCACTCGACAACCATTTGCCCGTAAAATTTGAACCGTCATAAGACCAACCAATCCCAGCCCCGTAACCACAAAGGTTTCGCCAAGAGTTGGCTCAGCCAAGCGGACGCCCTGCAAACCTACTGCACCAAGTACAGTAAAGGCGGCAGACTCTTCATCCACGCCAGCTGGAATTCGAGCACAAAGGTTGCGTGGCACAGAAACTATTCCAGCATGAGGGCCATTGGAGACTACTCTATCACCAACTTCAAACCCAAAAACTGTATCACCAACCGCCATTACAACCCCGGCATTACAATATCCCAAGGGAATGGGCTGATCCAACTTACTTCGGACAGCATCTACTGTGGGCATAAGACCATCTGTACGAACCTTATCAAGTACCATTTTAACTTTATCTGGCTGCTGTCTGGCCTTATCAATCCAATTGGCCTTCCCAAAATCTACAAGCATTCGTTCTGTACCAGCAGACACAAGGCTGGCCTGAGTCGCAATTAATAGATGGCCTCGTTGTTTCTGGGGACATGGCACATCGATCAATAGCGTCTCACCATTAGATATATTTTGTATAACTTGCTTCAAATCATCTACCCTTTGATTATCTCTAAATATTGCAAAGCAATATCATCCCATGCCTTGGTATAATCATCGTACCTGACAAAACCTTCTTGCGCTAATGATGATTTCATAGAACTATCTTCAGCCAACCGTCCAATTGCACTTACCATTGAATCAATATTTAACGGATCAACATAAAAAGCAGCAGCGCCACAGACATCTCGGGCAAAATCACGATCACTTGCAACAATCGGCTTACCATACTTCATCCCTTCAAGGTATGTAGCGGAATAAGATTCCAAAAGACTGGGTATCAAAACAGCATCACACTCTTCATAAACACTCGCTATATCGACCAAATCAACATGCCCAACATTTGCAACACTATCACCGTAACTTCCGTTGTTAACTCTTTCAATTAACTTGTCTCCATCTAGAGATTCCCCCGGATTTAATGTCAAGAACAATGCTACATTACAACCATTCTTTCTACATTCTGCAACAGCTTGACATGCCATCTCAATATTTTTATGTGGATAATATTTTGAAAGATAGAGACATTTAAACTTTGCAGGATGATTCTTAATAGCCTTTGGCTGCTCAGAAACAGCATCTTGATCTTCCGATGTTCGAATTTCTTGACTAACAGCCTTTCCAACCACTTCTACCGGACAATCAATATGATACTTTTGTTTAACCCGATCTTTAATTGTATTGGTTTGTACAATTAATGCGTCTGCATACTTCAGAGATTGCTGAAAATACCATTTTAGAAAGTTCAACTTAAATGATGTCTGAATTTTTGCTCCATTAAGCTCGATGGTTGAATAAACAAACTGAGAGCGTCTCAGCATAATCACATGTCTACAAGTACCAATTTTCAAGGGACCATTATTGCACATAGTAAAAAGTACATCCGCATTGAACTGCTTACATAGATTTTTCAAGCGGTAGTTATCAAAATAAAGCCGCCAAACATCATTAAATCGACGCACTGCCTCAAAATGCAGTTGGCAATTAGGTGGCAATGAAATATTTTCATAACCACACCCTCTAGGTACAATTGCAAGAAAATCATCAGACGAGATCGTCGGCAGAACCTTCAACAAATTTATCGCATCAGTGCGACCACCACCAGCACGCAAACCAAGGAAATGCAAAACAATATTCATATTTAAATCATCTCAGCCACGCCGAGCAGTAACAGCTAACCCCGGTGTTGGGCGCCTTCCTGAAAATATCAACCCAGACCCATTGATCCAATCTTGAAGAGATCTTTCTGTAATTGGAAAATCATAACGAGGAGACAAGTTATCAAAGGTGTCCAATAGTGACCATTCTTTACTCTGTATCTTGGTCATGCTTCCTGTATATCGAAATGCCATAGGCAGTAATCGCGTCAAATAATGGCCAAATTTGGGAAGTTTATTAAAATACCAAGCTATTGGGAAAAATATGTTTACTAATATATTGCTCAACTTCCAATTTACAATTAAGGGTAAATATTTTGTAATCAATCTAAACCAATATTTATACCCCAATAAACTGCGCCAACTTTTCTCGTATACCCACAAAGCCAATTCCCCGTCTTTAGCAACATATTTTATAAGAGATTGTACTGCTCCTTTACGATCAGGGGTATGCTGAATAACCCCCAAAGAGTACACCCCTTTAAAAATACACTCCGCGAAAGGCAACTCATATATAGATGCCTGAACAACCTCAAATCTATCTGAGTCATGATTCTCTGATAAATTACCCTTGCAGGCATCCACTGCACTACTCATATCAATACAAATTACTCGAGCTCCCATATCAATAGCCACATCGGCGAAACGGCCTGATCCACATCCTGCATCTAATACTAAGGCATCCTTTAGAAAATCCTTTGACCAACCAGTTTCAGCACAAAATCTATCTTTTGAATGGGTGTTACCACTAAAGGAATCAATCTGCGTCTTTTTGAACCGATTCCATTGTTGTCCAAAATTTTCACAATATCCATCACCAACATCAACAAAGCGCGGGATTCCACCAACAACAGGCCACTTCATCTGACATCGCTCACAGAACAACTCTCCCTCAATTATTTCGTCATTTACCCAAGGGCCTTTAGCTGCCAAGCTTTCCTTACATGAAGGACAAACTATTATATCCAGTAACCATTTTTTCATGACAGAATCTCCCGAATAAGAATTTATTGATTATAACGAGGTACATCTCTTACGCTCGTATGCCATCGCAACAAACTCATTAAGACCCAAAGCATCGGATGAGTATCCATAGCCCCATCCAAATGCTTATTGATTAGCACCTGAACACCATCCGTTTCAATATATCCAAACTGTCTAACTCTAGATTGAGAAAGTTCATCCAGCAGAAGCTCTTTCAGCTCACCTCTGAACCACTCTCGTATGGGAACATTAAACCCGGCTTTTGGTCGATCAACTATTGCACGAGGAACATGACGGTAAAGGACTTCTCTTAAGATCCATTTCGTTACATTCCCTCGAATTTTAAGCTGCGAAGGTACTGCTGTTGCAAAATCTACAACCTCTCGGTCTAATAATGGTACTCTTGATTCCAAAGAGAATGCCATGCTTGCAACATCAACTTTCTGCAGAATATCATCGACAAGGTAAATGTCACTATCAATCCTGCCACTCCAGCTAAGAACATCATATCCGGCACTTAACTCTAACCGTTCACCAAATAATTCAGCAAGTCTTTGCTGACTTTCAAAATTCAACAAACTAGTCAATGAATAATCTTTAATCATGGAACGCATGAAACCAAAGCATTTTACAGCATCCTCCTCTGATAACGCTTTTAATAGCAACCTATGCTTATGGCGAACATTAATCTTCTTCAGAAACTCATTCACAAGACAAGAACGAAGACCCACAGGCAATCTTAATATTGGTTCCATTAACTTCAGATATCGATAATATTTATATCCTCCAAACAACTCATCTCCACCATCTCCCCCAAGGCAAACAGTTACAGTTTCCCTGGCAAATCGAGAGACAGCCATCATGGGCAAAGCGGACCAATCAGCAAAGGGTTCATCATAGTGTTGAGTATATTCATCCAGCAACCCTATTAGGGCATCTGGAGAGAAACGAATTTCATGATGATTGGTACCAAGATATTCTGCAACATTACGTGAGTGGAAGGATTCATCGTAACCATCTTGATCAAATCCAACACAAAATGAATGTATAGGAGCGGAACTATGTTGCTGCATCATAGCAGCAACAACCGAACTATCAATTCCCCCCGACAAAAACACACCAATGGGCACATCAGCGACCATCTGACGTTTAACTGATTGCGATATTTTCCCTTCTAAAGCATCCACCCAACTATGAGACGAGCGTTGCTCAACACAAACTTCATCTAACGATGGTTGATAGTAACGCTCAACTGACACATGCCGATCTCTATCAATAGTCAGAAAATGACCTGGAGATAGTTTTTTTAGCGACTTAAATATTGAATTATCATGCGGAACAAAACCAACCTCAAGATAATAACTTAAAGCCTGTTCGTCAATATCACGTGAAATATCCGAATGCACCAGCAAAGGCGACAACCTTGACGCAAAGGCAAATAATCTTTCTGAACAATGATAATATAGGGGCTTTATTCCTTGATGATCCCTGGCCAGAAAGAAGCGTTGCTCCTGCTGATCATATATGGCAAAGGCAAACATCCCGTTAAAACGACTCAGGCAATCAACACCCCACTTCACATATGCAACCAAGACCACTTCGGTATCACTTCCACCACGAAAAGCGAAACCAGCATCTTCAAGTTCTTTTTTTATTTCAAGATAATTATATAGTTCACCATTATAAGTTATAGACCACCTGTTTTGATAAACCATGGGTTGGCTGCCATTCTCAGAAAGGTCAATAATTGAGAGACGACAATGCGCCAAACCAACCATTCTGTCATCGGAGATCCATACACCATTAGCATCCGGTCCACGTGAGGCCATCTGTTCCTGCATTGCATACAACAAACCTTGACTAACTGGTTTTTTGCTAGACCACACACCCGCTATACCACACATACTACACTAAGCCCCCTTATGCATTCTTGCACAGCGATCCATTTCATAAGCTTTATTCAGTAACAGGAAAAACAACAAACCTGTATAGCTTAGCTTTGTAGTTTCATGAAAAAATCCAAATATAAAAATCATAACCAATCCTGAAAAAATATCAGGCCGCCTCTTCCAGTAAGTACAAAACAGCTTCATCCAAAGAGAAAGATAGATAACCAAACCGATAAGACCTGTCCTTAAAAGTATATCCAAATATTGGTTATGGGCTGATCCTATCTTAGGATTAAAAAGATAGATATTGGCAAATCCAGTCCCCAATACGGGATAGTCACGCCAAACCTTTATAATATTTGACCAGAAATACATTCTTTCAGAATCAGAACCAGCCGCCATGACGTGCGCACCGCCCCCAAAATTGACTATGCTATTATATGTACGAAGACTAATGTTACTGACATTAGTCAGAATGGCTGGATTAAGCATACAGACAAGAATCAGTCCAATACCAGCAACACCTAAATACAGAACGATCTTCCTACGCAGATTGGGAATCTCCAATGCAGAAGGGTAAAGTAGAAGTTGAACTAATAATGCAAACACGCCAATGACAACTGACAAATAAATTGCCCTGCTGAATGTCAGAAAAAGACAGATAATTAACCCCGCTGCAACAACGATATATCGCCAATCTGAAAACATCTTTACAATTGCGCAAAAAAAACCAAAGCCCACAATAACGGTAAACCGTTGAGGCCAGTGGGGTACATATTCACGTAAACCACCTTTAATTAAATAGGGATCAGAAAGGGAGAATTGCGGATATACTACTACAGTCACTACAACTAATATGGCATACATAACACTAATAATCACTACACCGCGACATATATCATCCAATGAGTAGGGAATATTAATAAGAAGTAACAATACCCCTACAATAAATACTATGAAACTAAAAGTTTGCCGTATTGCAAAGTTAAATCCAAAATCAGCAATAAATATATAACCTAAACCATAAGACAAAAAACTTATTACTAATAGCATTATCGCCATCAATGGCATCTGCCGATATGGCAGGAACGGGCAGATAAGAAACAGTACAGCATACAAATAATTTGCAGAAATTCCTCCCGGGGTTGAAATCGGGAGGAAGAAAATAAGCAGCAATATGAATAGTAACTTCTTTTTTGATAGGGTATATTTCATTAATAAATCAAGAAACAATTACATCTTTGAACAACAAGCGATTAACTCACCGGAAAATAATTGAGGAAATTTTTGCCTTAGTGGTTTTAGTAATGGTGCACGCATACCCCAACCTGTCCAACTTACTGGTTCCCAGCCACAATCACGTAATAAGGTAGCAAATGCATCTTGAGTAAATGTATGAAGATGCATCCCATCCCAACCAGCCTCACGCCACTCCGAGACCGGTGCATCAGTGCCAGTCTTCGGCAAATCTCCAATCAATAAAGAAATTCTATGCTTCAGATAGGCGTAATTAGGAACCGAACAGATCAGCTGAGCTCCATCTTTGGCAATTCGGTTTAATTCATCCAATACAACATATGGATTCAATACATGCTCAATCGTTGCCACACTCACTATTACATCTACGGATTTATCTCCACAACCAGGCAATGTATCATTCACAGGCAATGAAAACTCAATATTATCTTTCCAGGCACCATCAACATCAGCTAAACTTAGTTTCGCTTTCTTAACAACCGTTTCACTAATATCAATACCAATGACCTTTTTGAAATTATAGTTCTGCGCAACATTAAACAGCAATGAGCCACTGCCAAATCCATATTCCAGAAAGTTGCCAGCTCGATCATCAATTAATGGAGCAATGACTGCGTCCCGACCTACTAAACCTCCCAGAGGGTCCCAAAAGCGATCTGATGTTCGATCATAATAATCAGTTATAATACCCAAAGCTACCTCCTTATTAGTCATTCCGCCAAATAACAGCAATTTCTCCTGCCTGAAATGAAGGCAATATATTCCCAAGCATCTTTCTAAAGACATCATCGAATAATCTAAATATGCTGTAAGTGCGCTGATTACGGGTCATAAGTCCCTTCAAGTATTTCAACGCAAACTGATAAAAAGGAGTATTAAATATGACATTATATATGATCCGTCCATTGCTACTAAGTATTGCCATTAGCGATTCATAATGAATCCATTCTTCATGTAAACTAACATCTTTGCCTTTAACAATCTCTGCATGCTTCAAAAAAGAAGGCCGCTCTAAAACTTCATCCAAATATATACACCCCTGAGGACATAAATACTGCACCAAATCTTGCAGAGTGTTTTCCTTTCTTTCGGCATGATGCAATATTCCTATCAAAAACATACCTGATATAATATTCCTCTTAAGAGGAATATTATCAACAGAAGCCATTATGAAGAATGCATCAGACTTCGCCAACAATTTTCGCCTTATCTTTAAAGCAAAAAAACTCATATCAACTGCAATATATCCATTATTAGGATATCTTGACAAAATAGATCTAGTATATATAGCTGTACCTGCTCCAGCCTCTAAAAAGAAACCATCGGGGAAAAAATTGGGTTGTGTCATAATGGACATCTCTTTTGCGCGCTGCAAAATTCGTTCTTGATATACTGCATCATTAAAATCATCAGTAAGAAGTTTTTCCCATTGGGACTGGTACTGTTTATCCCAAAACGCAAACTCTTCCCATTCCCACACATCATCTGAATTATTCTCTGCCATTTTTACTAGTTGATGATCAATTTGAAAACATAATTCTTTGGAAATATTATAACACCTGAGTTTTTGGAAAAATAACTTTTCATAACTATAATTTCGCACTGAATCTTTAAATAATATTGGGATGTCATCAATAACAGGGAAAATTGAGTCACAACAGACACATTTCAATAATCCATCTTCGCCATCGCAACCATTTGCGAGACAAAAAAAATTGAAGTCACCTCTACAATTAGGGCAACATAAATTGTAATACATCGATTTATTCATCACTTGATCTCCAATTCATTTACTCAAACGCACAATCGAAACCTACATTTACACCCAATGTCTATGTGCATACCAGCTCATCGAAGCTGCGATCATGATTTGGTTAATCAACATAGCGCAATAGATCATAATTGGCGCTCCCGTAGACATCAACCCAACTCCAACTACAATCCCAGCCACACCACAGCATGCAATAATCTTAGAGTAATCCTTGCCCGCACCGATATAGTTAACAAAAAATAACCATCGCAATCGGAACAATAAATTGATCAAATATGAAAAAAAGACAAGCGGCAAAATATATATAATATTTGAGTAGTTAGCGAAAAATACAACATCACTATTAACGACAACATAGAGAACACTCCACAGAAGGATAAGAAATACTAGGACGACTACACCAAACTTATTATACATTATTGAATTAATTGCAATTAATTCATCTAGCCCTTTAGTTTGTGATATTTCCAACAGTTTGGGATACCAAACCTGCTGCAAAGCCCCCATTACAAGAAGAATCATAGTACCAATCTGTAAAACCAATGTATAATCAGCAACCTCTTCTACAGAGTAAAAGATCTTGATAAGATAATTAAACCCATAACCCATGAACCAACCAATAAAAGCTACAAAAATATAAGGAAGACTACTTCTGAACAACTTTCGCGCAAGCATCCAATCTATAGAGGACAACTTTATTTCAAGCCTCTTCATGCCAAACATATTCAAGAAAACTAGAACCATAAAAGCAGAGACAGCCATACCTTCAAAAAAAGATTCCAATTCAACAGATCGCCCCACAACTACAAATGATAACAATCCACCAACATACAAGAATAACAACGGCAATGTTTTCAATACAATTGTTGCTTTATGATCATTCTGCAGGCGGAACAATGATTCACAAATTTTTGATATTACCTGGGTTGTAGCCACAATAATAATTGACCCAACAACCATAAAGGACGGCGAATGCAGAAACACCCTGACTTCTTCAATAGATATAAATAGTGTTAAAATTAATACTATCAGCACGAGAAATAAAACAACCAAGATCATTAAAGAGGAAAACAGAACAGAAAGATTGTTTTGCTCGTTATAATATCCAAACTCTTTCGGGATTACTTCAATAAATCCGCCAAGGCCAATCAATATGACCAACTGCAGTGTGGCAAACATCAACCCAAATTCACCAAAAGCACTCTTAGTGAGACAAGCGGCCAAGTACATCACTATACAGTACTGAATTATCCTGACAAACAGTTCGGCCCCGGCATAGCTGGTAACAAAAAACAGAAACTTACCTCGATTAGTCACCGACAATCGCACCTACAATACGATCAACGGCCTTGCCGTCAGTATAAGTGATGAATCGATCAATATAATCTTGTCTTGTTTTATGGAGTGTCTCTTGCTGGTCTTGTAAGTTACAAAGATTAAATTCTAGTTCACCGGGATTATCACAGCCAACAGCTACTCCCGATTTAACAAAATAATCCGGAACACTACAAGAGATTCCCCACGTTGGAACTAAAACCATCTTCTCGAAGCAGATCGCCAAGTTAACAGTAGATGAAATATGTGCAATACATGATTCTGCATTTTTAATGTACAGGGGCAATTCGCCCTTTCTAACAACAGCAACATGGTCATCATTATCAAATATGGATTCAAGCCTATCATCTTTAGTGCCAGGATGAACCTTGATGACTAAACTTTTACCTGCTTTTTTTACTGCGATTGCAATCTCTGATAAATGTTGCCGTCGGGATTCATCTGTCCAACCCTCAAACCCTGACTCAACAAAGGCATCTTCAAGATATAGTGTATAATCACAATCGACAGTTAGTCCTATGGATTCCAACAAGGTTTCTCGCTCTGTTGGATTTAACGGCCCGTTCTTCTTCCCAAAAACATCATCCAATGGTGGATGCCCAACAACCTTAAGCCTTTCTTCAGGATAACCAAACTGATCTCTAAAAAGAGATACATATTCATTGGCCCAGATCAAACCAACGTCACAATACATCTCACTACTTGGCGGGGGCATAAACAAATACTTGGCAGGATTCAGGAATGTTCCCAATATCAATTTATAAGGTGAAATACGAAAGGGGAAAAAGGCATCACTAAAGGTTCCTGAAACAAAATAATTTGGAAGCGTATAACGCAAATATTTCCAACCTCTGCTCCATCTTTTCTTCCGCAAATCATCTTCAAGTACTGTCACACTCTCAGATAAATTATCTCCAACAGCACGAATTCCATGCATCAGAAAAAAACTTTTCACCCCTAAAGCCCTGCAGGCCAGTATTATAGCTCTATCCATAAAGTAGGAGGTAGTTAAAATAAGAACACAATCCGGCTTCTCTTCTTTTATTACTTTATAAACAAAGCTTGTATTGTAATAAGAGATATCACGGACAAGCAGACCTTCAATATACTCTTCAGTAGGCCTACCTTCTTCACTCCCCCAGGATCCTCTATGTACCAGAAGACAAGAGTCGTCATTTTTTCTCAACTTATCAGCAATCGGGATAAAGTTATGAATACCCCTTGTCCATGAATCCCAGAATAAAACTTTTTTTGACATTACTAAGATATCCTTACATCTGACACTAAAACAATTTGATTACTAAATGGTAGATATTTCAAATTTCATTACCATACATCCTGAATCTGCATAGAAGGATGCAATTGAGGCAGCACTTTAACTTCTGGATCATCAATCGTTACCCCATATGAATCATATCCATATGCACGATACTGACAACTACCACCTCTTTGAATCACACCAACCCATGGCCGCTCTGAAACAGCCGGAAAAAGAAATGGCTGGGCTGTGCAAGAACGCATTGGATTATCACGTAATATATCATCATTAGCTCGCAATGCCACATCCTTAGGTGAAGTCTGACGTATTATCAACAGCCGATCAATTAAAGTATCTGACGTCTCTTGTAGATGAATAGTAGAAGCCCCCCGCAAACCATTACGCTGACGATCAAATATACTTTTACCATAATATGCCGGATAATGAATAATGCCGATAATAACGATTGTTACAGCGATTAACGCGCAATTATTCAACGACAGACGCTGACAACAGGCAACGATTATCATAACCACACCAGGCAGTGCCACAAAGAACGCTACATTTGAAAAATAAAAGGTAGCACCACCAAAATAGTCCGAAGTGACAACAATCATTCCAGCAAACAAAGCTGCCATTGAATATACAGCCAACGGATTACGAAAAATATTTCTTACACCATCAACCCAGCAAGCTCGACAAATCACTACCCATGAAGGAAGAAAGTGCAGAATAAAAAAGCTTATGATGGCCACCACTGCCATGGACATCATACCGACTGACAAAGCCGAATCACCAAGTAATCCATCCATTACCATGACAAGATGACCACCCAACAATCCGTTCTTCTCTATGAAACCGAAAATGCGTAAGGGTTCTGCATATGTCACAAACCATGCAGCGGCATCAAAGGTCACCCAACCAACTGCAACCGCGGACATCATTAATACTCCCAAATCAAACATCCGACGCCCACCGGAAATAAAAAGAACTCGTGAAAACCAGAGCCCCATATAGATAACACCCACTGAAGACTTTGCCTTCGCCATCAGTGCAGTCAACAGAAAAACAAGCAGCAAATCCTGAAGACGCAATGTACGCTTAAAGAGTAGTCCCATCCCCAACAAAAATAGCCCAAGTGAAACCATATATGACTCGGAAATAAAATATGATTGCCACACCGCCCAATTTGAGAGTAAATATGGCGCCACTGAAAGAATCAATGCCGTCACTGCCCACACTAAGGGCATTGACATCTGCTCTTGCCTATCCAGCATTGCTACAAATACGGTAGAACTAAATATCAGGATTGGCGCAAACAAGACCCACGGGGCAACTCCATACACCTCTACAACACCCAAGCCCGACATCACACTGACACCCGCCATCAAGACATGTGAAAAGGTGTGATATGCAATTTCAACCAAACCATGCAATCCAGTAGATACCACACCATAGTTTTTAATCATCCCAGCGATACTTGCATGAAACAAAGTATCCTGATGGACAGCCCCCATATAAAGGCGTGGCAACATGTCAAACGATGTGTAAGCTCGTTCAACGCCGAGTATAGTCGCAGTCCCAATCATAGCCATTAAGGCTAGTGACAGCCAATCTTTTTGCGCAACACGCAAAAAACGGGCCGAATATAGCACCGCAAAAAAACCCAAGACATAGAAAACATACCGTAATCCAGGCAAAGAGCTATAGACTCCTGCCCAAATCATGAGATAAGTCAGCACTAACCCCCAGATGGGGCATAACTGTCTAGATAATGAATAGAATATTAAAAGCAGAATAAAACAAGGTAGTGCTATCTGCGCAGAACGTGCAAAAATTACAAAGTCCCAAAGCAGTATATTCCCTGCAACAAAAACTCCAAAAGAGGTTAATAAAAGTGCCCCAAATAGAAAATTTAAAGATTCATCTGAAACCTTTATACCATCTACCAGTTGATGGCCAACGAAACTAATACCCTTTGACTTGTCTACCATTATTAGTCTATTTTTCTGCAACTATATAAAAGCCACTTGCAATCTTTTCAGCATAAGGAAATTTCTCCAGAACAATATCAAATAGTTTAATTGGAGAGGTTAATAACATTAATATCATGAAGAGCAGGTCGTGCAGGGTCTTATTCCCAAGTGAGAAGAGAATTGCCAACCACTCCTGGAGAACCCATAGCATACCTGATGTTGGGCCAGCACCAATGCCTACCTCTACATTACTAAAACCAGAAAAAAGTTCTTCTACACCAGATTTAGACCACCTCTGATAATCATGTGGAGCTGCGTGATATGGAACTATATATGGCAAATATGAGAAAATCTTTCCTTCTGAATTTAAGATCCTGTACATCTCACTTACAATTTTCTGAGGATTAGATACATGTTCCATCATTGCTGCATTAATTATTAAATCTACAGTACCATCTTCTATAGGAAGATTTGACGCATCAGCCACAATATCAACTTCATCAAAGGCGAAGATATCTACATTGATAATATCTTTACGGTTCATAAATATGTTAGGCCCACTTCCCAAATTGATAATGACCTTGTCTCTTCCATTATTACCCAATAAATTAGCTATATTTTTCTGATATGCCGCACTTACCAACACTGGTGCAAACAGTTTTATTAACCAATAATAAACTTTTCCATGCTTTTTAGTGAGATCCTGGACCTTTGCCATAAGTCCAGCCCCAGCACTGCCACAGGGGATACGATTTCCAGACAAATAACTACGTGCATTATTCTGAATAGAAAATTCTCTATCTGACGGAATGATCTTATCAATTTTCTCTAATTTTAAATCCATAAATAATATTTCCTAACTGAAAAAATCAATAACAGCTAACGATACTTTGCAGACATCATTATCCTGCATCTCATAATAGAGCGGCAAACGTAATATTCGATCACTCAAGTCATCTGTACACTGCATCGTCCCTACAGCACGCCCGTATTTCTTTCCGGCTGGCGATGAATGCAAAGGGACATAATGGAAGACCGAATTTATTGATCTATTATTTAAATAGCTTATTAACTGACTCCGCTCTTCTGGATTGTTAGTAATAATATAAAAAATATGCCCATTATTTTTTATATCTTGCGCATGAGAACGTGCCAAGCGAATCTTCCCCTGGGACTCTAGAGGTCTTAACATCTCATCATATCGATTATATAGCGCACAACGCTTTTTAATAATCTTCTCTGACTGTTGAAGTTGCGCGTAGAGAAACGCTGCTATCATTTCACTTGGCAGATAAGATGATCCCACATCGACCCAAGTATATTTATCAATATGTCCTCGAAAAAACTGTTTACGATTTGTACCTTTCTCTCTTATGATTTCTGCACGTTCAATATACTTTTCATTATTGATCAGCAGAGCCCCTCCCTCTCCGCTGATAACATTCTTTGTTTCATGAAAACTTAGGGTGCCCAAATCCCCAATCGTTCCAAGATGCCGCCCTTTATAAGTTGACAACAAAGCCTGGGCAGCATCCTCAATAACAAAAAGATCATATTGCCGAGCAATATCCATTATCTCGTCCATGGCACAAGGAACTCCGGCATAATGAACTGGCACAATAGCTTTAGCCTTCTCTGTTATTGCTGGTACGATTAATGATTCATCTATATTCAAAGTATCTGGTCTGATATCAACAAATACAGGTACACCACCCCGCAATACAAAAGCATTTGCCGTGGAGACAAACGTGTATGACGGCATTATTACTTCATCACCCGGCTGTATATCACAAAGAATAGCTGCCATCTCTAACGCAGAGGTACAGGAATGGGTGAGAAGAGCTTTTGTACACCCCAAATATGATTCGAGCCAAGTGTGGCACTTATTTGTAAAATCACCATCACCGGCGAGCCAGCCATTGGCATTTACGGCATGGACGATATTTTCAATCTCGTCACCAACAATAAACGGCTTGTTAAACGGTATTTTCATCCTTCACCGCGACAACCAAAAGTGATCCCCCCACGCTAAAATCTAGCCCTAATTTAATGATTACTCTTTCAATCCGACAGATTGCCCCCAATAATTTATTAACAATAGTAGACAATTCGAATTCATTTCTAGAATTTGAATCAACTCTTTTTAGAAATAAAAGGCGCGAAACAATCATAAGTGGTAGCAATAAGCTTACGAATGAGGTTACCTTAAGAACACGAAACCCTACCGACTCCATCTTATCAATGATATCTTTGCGATAATACCGTCGCTTATGACAACTACTGATATCCTGAACAGACCACAGCCACTTGTGTTGCGGAATCGTAATAACGACACCACCGCCAACTACTAACGACCGATAGATACTCTCAAGTGCACCGACATCATCATCAATATGCTCGATAACATCAAATGCTCCTACAACATCAAATTTCTCAATATACGGAAATTGCATAAGATCAGACTGAAACAATTTTGCATTAGGAACCTTCTTCTGAACAAAAGAAAGAGCATTCACATAAATGTCACTTGCAAACAATTTCACGTCAGGAAAAGATTTAGCAATCTCCCTTAAGACAAAACCGGTACCACAACCTACTTCGCAAAATGATCCCATTTGCGGAAAAAACTTCTGCAATATCCACCTTAAGACAAGGTTTCTATTTTCAAACCAAAAATGCCCATTTTCAACTTCTGTTAAGAAAACATGGTCATCTGAACTGAATCCATCATTATCGTCAGCAAGTTCTGAGGCATAAACAGGAATATCATTCACAACTTTTGGCTGATATCCACATACTGAACACATTGCAACATCATTGACCAAGTAACTCTGACAGTTACAGCAATAGTTCATTGCGCCCCAACTACAATTCCACTCACAACTAATATAAGCCCGGCAAGCTTATATACTGAAATTGGTTCATGAAATAGTAATGCACTAGAAATCATAATTAGAATAAATGACAATCCCATATATGGATAGGCATAACTAAGCTCAAACTTTGTCATTGCTGCCATCCAGCAAAGAGATGCAATAAAAGCCGATATAAAGCCAGAGATTATCCAGGGATTTAAAAATTGCATAAACAAAAAGGTTGTTTTCTCGATAAAGTGATCTGGCAAATTCCCAACTTGTGACATTTTCCATTTAATAATCAGCTGACCATAAAGAGTAAAAACTATTGTTCCTGCTATATATATATGTGCAACTAATTTATTTATAAATTCAGCAGTCATACTCACTAGCTATTACTCATCATCAACCAATATAGCTAAACCAAACCCTGTGCTACCATAGCCATTGCCATTATAAAGCATATATCGCTTCCCATTGTGATCAAAAACAAAAGGATAACAAATCATCTCACTATCCCATCCAGATTCAGACACATCGATGCCTACCTCATTATCTTTTCTAAGCCAATTATAACCATCAAAAGATTCAGCATATCGTATTCTATACGTGTCCACAAATTTCGTTGCCCTAGAACAAAACCACATCCGATAGCAATCGGAATCTTCAATTACACGAGGAACGCCGAGGGCATATTCATAATCATCCGCAAAATCTATAGCAATAGTCCCATTTCGTTCCCAATCAATTCCGTTATTAGATTCAGCATACTCAAGGTTATAATAATGGCGTACATCATCTCCCTCCTGCTTCCATCTAACACATGAAGTAAACCAGGCTTTGTATATTCCTTTATGATAATGAACTTCCGGTGTAGCCACAAAATGGGGTTGATTTCTGGTTCTATCAATTATGGGGCCTTCAAATAATTTCTCAAAAACCTCTAATTCCTCATCCCATTTCGCAATTCCAATTGAATTCCTAATTTTTACAGTTACACCTAAATTTATCCCCGTATAGTAAAGATATTTTTCACCACCAACCCAGATAATTGAATTAGGCAAGGCACCACTATCATCAAAACACCCCAACGCTCCTGGAGATAGTATGGGAGTCTCAGATACTCTTAAAATTTTCTCAGGTTCATTGATGTCAATTTCTATAAATGCTCCATGTCCTCTATTATATTTATCACGCGGCGAAAAATATATTCGAAATAGATCACCTTCAATATTCTCTGCAATAGGAATCATTGCATGTGAATACATCCAATCATTTTGATTAGTAGCACAAAAAATATGACCGATCTTTTCCCACTTCATTTCAATTCCTATATAATTATATCTTTACTACTTTTTTCTAGCATCTTAGCAGGGCTCCCCATGTATACACCATATGATTGTGTATCTTTAACAAGCAAACTACCTGCAGCAACTAAAGTATTGTCTGCAACAACTAACTTATCACGCACCGTCGAATTGACTCCCAAGAAACAATTTTTACCGACAGTTACACGCCCCGACACAACTACATGAGATGTTAAAAACGTATTATCACCTATAGAAGAATGATGTCCAAGATGGTTTCCACTCCACAAAGTCACATTATTGCCAATAGAAACATATGGTTGAATGTTGTTGTGCTCTAAAATCAAGCAATTTTCACCACAGGAGAAATCAGGCCATATTACAGCTCTGCTACTTATGTAGCTAGCCAAAATATAGCCTTTTCCCTTTGCCTCACTACATTTGTCAGCTCTAATTTTATTCATTTGAGTATATCCCAATGCAACAAACATTGCATACTCTGATGGAGGATAATTCTGCTCAACATTCTCAAAAGGAACAACTGGCAGCCCATTGAATGTATTAGATTGAATATAATCAGCATTCACTGTAAACGCTACCGGTTCATACTCAGAGTCATGCTTAAAAAGAAAACTCGCAACTTCTGCTTGGTCCGCAGCCCCAAATATAACAAGCTTCTTCATAACAGTTCCTCATCATTACTAGAGCTGTAGATATTACGAATGACTGTAAATGGTCGATTTTTAACCTCAATAAAAATCTTAGATAAATATATTCCAACTATCCCCACACTAAACATTAGCAGTCCACCAATAAACCAAATTGATGTAACAATAGATGCCCATCCATCAACGGGTATACCAAATAATACTTTTGAACAAACAATATATACGGCGCAAACAGCTGATATCATTGTAACGAAAAGCCCCAAATAAAAAATTAACACCAGAGGCCTGCTACTAAATGAGACAACAAAATTAATAGCCATATCAATTTTACGTGAAAGGTTATAAGTGGAACAATTCTTATGACCTTTGTTTACATAAACTCGCTTTTGAGAATATCCTGCCAGCTCACACAATCCAACAAAGACAAGTTCCCTTTCAGAGAATTGCAGTAAACTATTCACATATCTTTTAGTCATTAAGCGCGCGACTGTCTGATTTTTCGGTACCTTTACATCTGATAACAGATTGAAAAAATCAAAAAATAAAGCCCCGCTGATCTTCTCAAAATACTCACCTTTCCTTTGTCGCTGTACTCCATATACAACATCAACTCCCGGTGAATCGTTCAATTCCTGCATGAACAAATTAAGCCAGCTTGGATCCTCTTCCAAATCACAATCTATTAAAAAAATTTGATCACCAGACGCATGCGCCAAACCAGTCATGATCGCTTTATGGTGTCCAAAATTCCGTGAAAGATCAATAACACGGACTTTCAAATCCTTTTTATGTAATGAAATTGCAATCTCGAGCGATTTATCCGGCGATCCATCATTAACAAAGATAAGCTCATAATCTTCTGTAATCATTTCCGCAGCAGACGAAATTCGTTCATAAAACTCAACTATATAAGCTTCAGAACAATACATTGTTGTGACTATTGACAGTTTCATTCAACAAAACTCTTCATAAATTTTGGAGCATCTGCCCCTTCGTTAAATATTAAATCCAGTATAGATACTCCATGCTCAAAAGGCAGATGCATTTGGGTATATTCTCTATAACCAGTATAGTCTATGTATGTAAGTTTAATTCCTTCCTGACAGAACAACTCATCATCTATATAATTTCTAGCTGCAGGTCCTGATATATATTCAGCTGCACATGATTGACGACACAAATCCACTAACCTTTCAGTTTTACCCTCAATTAAGTTATAATCCATTGACCATGTAATCTTAGTATTAATCCCCAAAATATCACAAATCTGACTCAAAAATTTATAATTAATCTGACTTAAATAATTATCTTCACTTCCTAAGTATAACTCCTCAAAGATGGTCTTATAGTCATGAAAGAATCGAGCCTTAGAATAATTTTGCTCTATCGTTTTCCAGTGTTTTTTATTCCAACCATCATAACTAACCACCGTATCTTTTATTAATTGAGGGAATGAATACCTCACAGGTATCGTTAGCCATTGAAGTCCATCTCTCGTAAATATTTTATTTCTATTACGCCAATCATTCTTCGTATACTGACAATCATCATAAAGGATGAACTCATCCACCATATTAATTAAATCCAAATATCCCTTCCAAGGAATATAATTTGACTGCAGAATAGCGACTTTTTTCATAAATTACTTACCAATCGAGCACATGTTATCGTTCAAAGCCAACATGCAACTCAGAATTAAGCTTTAACACTTCAGGATGTTGATCAATATAAGATATCATCTCCTTTAAGGAAAAACACTCTCCCTTCACATTGAGTTCTTTAAAAAGCAGCTTAACCAACTCAAAATCTTCAGGAAAATCTACGGTAAAATAATAATTTGGACGGTGCAGCTCATTAGGAGCCTCAACCCTGAGCATATCAAAATCATTTCCATGATCAAAAAAATATGGAATAGTGTGTTCCAAATAAATCGATTCTTCGGTCTTTGATCTAATCTCCTCCAAAGACCTTCTAGAAATCAGCTCAGCGGCACATCCATATGGCCACCCATCACGATTACTTGCATACATAAAATCATACTGATGCTCCTGATGAGTTTCAATTAACGTATTGCAACAATCCCAATCAACCAGAGGATCATCGCCACCGACTCTTATAAGATAGTCTATGCCGTAATGCTTCGCACACAGTATAAATCTACTCATCACATCATTTAACGGACCGCGAAAACATCCTATACCAATTTCATCACAAAGATCTTGAATGGGATCGTCTGATGAATCATCGGAAGTTGCGACCACAAGCGTTTCACATTTCAAACCGTTACGCAAACGCTCCAGCTGACGCCTAAGCATTGGTTTCCCATCTACATCCATTAACACTTTACCAGGAAGCCTGGATGAACTCATCCTAGCTTGCACAATCACACCATATTGATTCATATTACGTTCCACTTCGTCCTCTAGCTGTAATACTCTATAGTCTTCCTAAGTGCATCCGCCATCGGCTGAGCCTCTTCAGTACTGCCATAATTAGTAACAAACTGCATTAGCTTCGGCTGTATTTCCTCAGCCACAGGACAAATCCCTTTAGGATACTCCAGCTCATCAAAGTAATAGGGAGCCCTCTTTTTATAGACGCCTGATGATATGAGGGTTTCCTCATAACTAAGTGCCCAGGCTGCATAAATGCCATCTCCACCAAATTCAATGCATTTATCGCGGAATTCGTACCAGGACACATCTTTATGTTCAAACTTAACTACAAATGTCCAATACGTGTTTCTACAATTTGCCGGTGTATACTGAGGCACTAAGAAATCACAATCTTTTATTACATCACTGTACATCGCAGCAATCTTAACCCGCAGATCAACAAAATGATCCAACCGTTCCGTCTGCGCTAGCCCCAACGCTGCGGCCACTTCTGGCATCCGATAATTAAGCGCAAGGGAATCATGCCTCTTATATTGAGGATCTTGAAAGATTTTTTTATTTACCCTGATTCGACCATCACCCGAAGTCATTGCAGCATACCCAAGGCTATTAAATTTTCTCATCGCAATGGCATACTCTTCATTGTCAGTAACAACAATTCCACCATCACCAGTAGCCAAATGCTTTGAATTTTCAGTGCTGTAACTGGTAATATCAGCAAGCTTAGCGATAGGTACACCTTTATAGGTTGCACCATGAGCCTCGGCAGCATCATTAATCACACCAATATTACGCTCACGAGCAATCTCCATGATGGGATCCAAATCACAGCTAAGCCCATAAAGAGATACAGGCATGATTGCTTTAGTCTTGTCTGTAATCTTTCTCTTAATATCGTCCGGATCTATATTAAATGTATTCGGATCTATATCAGCAAATACTGGAATGGCATTTTGCGCAAGAATAACTGCAACATTGCTAATAACTGTCAGTGGTGGAATTATTACTTCATCCCCTGCATTTACATCCAACGCGTGCAATGCAGCATGCAAAGTCGATGTCCCGGAATTAAAAGTGACCGCATATTTTGCTCCCACTTTTTCAGCAAATGCATTTTCAAACCTATTATTCATGCCACCTGAAGTACCTGATCCAAAACCTGAATCAATCACTTCTCTAACATAATTCAATTCATTTCCACTAAACCGCCAAGTATTATTCATTTAAAATCTCCCTATTATAAAGCGGTGAGCCCACCATCTACGGCAAACACGGCTCCTGTAATATATGAAGCAGCTTCTGACGCAAGAAACATAACTGCCGGCGCAATGTCCTGAGCTTCGGCCATACGTCCCAGCATCGTTCTACTGCTATAGCGTTCTACAAAAAAATCAGGCTGATTATTGGCAATTCCTCCTGGACACACGACGTTAACCCGAACACCATCTTTACCAAAATAGCTGGCTAAATATTTTGAATACGCCATTATACCCCCTTTAATCGCCATGTATGCGGGTGGAGACGTCATCTCAGTACCCTCATAGACGGCAAAATCGGGTGCAACTAAGGCCTGTATTGATGCAATATTGATAATCGATCCTCCGCCTCTAGTTGCCATATTCTTTGCAATCTCATTTGAAGCAATACAATATCCATTTAAATGCATATCAACATTTTGCTGCCAACTTTCTACAGAAACAGCTTCAAGTTTATTTCCCCAATCTTCTGTTCTCGGGTAAGCATTATTGACCCATACATCAATTGGTCCAAACGTATCTATTAAGCGTGAAATTTGTGCAGGAATCGAATCCACATCTGATTGATCAAACAAAAACACATCGGCACATTGATTAGCCATTACCATCTCATCCACAAGACAATTGGCACTCTTTTCATCAATATCCGCAACTACAACATGGGCACCAAACTCTCCAAAACATTTTGCAATTTCAGAACCCAACCTACCACAACCACCTGTAACGACAACTTTTCTGCCACCCAAATAGAACAAATCACGATAGCGTTTATGCACTCAATACCCCGAAATGCTTCAAAAGTTTTTTATACTCATCAAATTCACCAACATCAAACCAACCGTCTTCGATAGGATAACACGAAACCCGCTTACCTCCAGAAATCATCGAACTTATCAGATCATCCATGCCAAAGAATTCATTATCTGGAATATACTCAAAAATCGATGGTTCCAAGACATATATCCCGCTCATAATGGTAAAATCATAATTGGGCTTCTCAGTTACATGGGTCACATAATGATCACTATCAATATTGACTACCCCATAGGGAACATCAAAACTCTTTCTAACACCTAAAATGGTCAAGTCTGCAGCATGCTCCTTGTGCCAATCCATCAAATTCAGATAGTTTATCTGCGCTGCCACATCACAATTAGATAGAATAAATGTATCCTCAATCACACCAGATAAAAGACGTAAACCACCGGCTGTTCCTAAAAACTTCTCTTCATCAATGAAATCCACTTCCTCTACAAGCCCATTCTCTTGGAAATAAGATTTAATAAGCTCTTTTTTATAATTAACTATTACCTTAAAATCTTTAAATCCACTTCTTTTAAATTCATCCATGATCATCTCAATCATGGTTTTATCGCCAACAGGAACCAATGGTTTAGGAATAATTTTTGTTAACGGTGAGAGCCGTGTCCCTTTACCCCCAGCCATAATAACAACAGAATTTTTGAATTCATTCTTATTTTTTTTAAAGAAACCAGCAACTGTTACAAGTTCGACAACACAACCTGATTCATCAAGAATCGGTATATGATCCAAACAGCTCGTCTCCAGAATATCGTGGGCCTTAGATCTTTCATTAATCCCAAGAGAAATAAAATCACGATTCATTATATCAAATATTGAGATCTCTAATGATTTGTTTGATAATAAGTGTCTACGGAAATCACCATCAGTAAGAACACCTTCCAATCGACGATTTGAATCACATACCAGCAGAATCCGCTGTCCACCCTGATCAAGAACCCTCAATGCATCCACCACTTTCAGATCAGGATTAACAATTAAATTATCCAAGGCGTCCCCCACTATATGAAATCATTCCAACTTAGAATCTGATCACTTTCTATATCCCGCTTCAATTTTCGACCAACAACATAACCAATTTCCCCTGGCTGAATACCTGTTCCAGGTCTTTTAAAGTCACAATCTTCACGACTGATCACATCTCCAACCTTTAAATCGCGAGTGACTACAATACTTCTCCGAAACTCATTCCTTCTGGAGGCATCTTCTACACAACTAATACGATGACTACCCAAGGCTTTAGATATCCGCAATGATTCATTGACAATAATCTTCATCTCATCTGGCATTGCCGAAACTTTATGATCCCAGCCAAACATCTCTTTATCCAAAGTAATATGCTTCTCAATTACACTTGCGCCTAAAGCAGTAGCTGCTAATGGCACAGAATATCCTAATGTATGATCAGAAAAACCAATAGGATATGGATACAAATTGCGTAATGAAACAATATTATTCAAATTAATATCTTCATCCTGAGGCGGATACAACGCTACACAATGCAAAATAACAATCTCATTATTACCAGCATTTTCAATGGTACGAATGGCCTTATCAATTTCGTAAAGTTGACTCAATCCTGTAGAAATCATCACAGGCCGACCTTTACGAGCAACATAATCCAGAAAAGGGTAATTATTCAGATCCATTGACGCTACTTTGATAAAGGGGGCATCAAGGTCATCTACTAAAAAATCTGCTTCACGGTTTGAGAAGGGAGTAGATGTGAAGTCTATTTCTAACGAGTCTGCATACTTTTTCATTATAAGAAGCTGCTCTTCAGAAACGGAGAACTCCTCTACAATTTCTTCAAGAGTATAATCATCACGCCCTCTATAATCATCGCCTATAAAACAATTATCTAGATATTTCTGCTTAGAAAAAATGGTATTCTTACTCCAACTCTGAAACTTAACACAATCAGCCCCAGCTTCTTTTGCAGCCAATATCAACTGCTTAGCGATTTCCATATCACCATTATGATTTGAAGCTAGCTCGGCAATAATATATGGTTTACCAAAATTATATACATATTTATTTGCGGTCAAATTAACCTTCATAAAACTATATCCTCCAGCACCGTAGTCTCTTCCCACCATAGCGGATTGGCAATCTTTGCATTTTCAATTTTATCAAGAAATAACGTTAACATATCTTTATTTTCTTCAACAAGTGATCGCATTTGAGAATATGTTTCAACGAGACTCATGTACTCTGGATAATCTTTCGCCATCTCTTGATAATGCAAATTCTTTACTGTAATTAGCCGTAACAATTTTTCCTTGGATATTGTTCCAATACCCACAGTGTTATCCTCATACTGCCTATAGTCAGTTTTAGTTTCATCTGTAAAAACAGCGCAAAATCCTTGATGCAACATGCGACTAAATAGATACCAATCAACAGCTATCAAATTACCAGGCAACGCTTCAAGCGTTAGACATTCTCGACGAACCGAGGTATTTGACAATCCCATAATATTACTACGCATCAGCATTTCAGCATTAATCTCTGTACCACTTGCAATACGTTGTGAAATATAGCCTCTACTTAAGACATCATCATCATTAAAAAGATCTAAATCATTGACAACGATATCATACTCATTAAGCAACTCTAAGACGACATGTAACCTTTCATCTGGAAAACAGTCGTCACTGTCTCCGAAAACAATATACTCATATTCAGTATTTGAGAGCAAATAACAAATGCCCTGCTCTCTTATCTTTGACGGCGTGCCAGTTGCACTAATTTCTATTACCTTAAGCTCATTATACGGCCTGCAGTAATCCCAAAGACCACGAACACCATCATTAAATACTAGAACATCAAATTCTTGAAATGTTTGCCTGCATAAAGAGTTAAAGAAATCATCAAGAAACTTCTCGACGCCAGGATATACAACTGTAAAAAAAACTACTTTATTTTTCAATTAATCAACAAAATCAATATTCGATAAGTCAAATAACTACTTCACAACCAACGAATATGAATCTACATTTTCAACCAACTTAACTCCACATCCAACAACAGAAAACTCTCCGATAGATATTGATTCTCGGCAAACAACATTACTGCCTATAAAGGCCCCCTTGCCGATACTGCATCCGCCATTTATCACCGCCGCCGTAGCAACATGACAATAATCTTCAATAGTAGCATCATGCTCAATTAAAGTCTTTGTATTTACGATACAATTATTGCCGATCTTTGCACCTGCATTAACAAGCGCATGATGCATTATTATTGATCCTTCCCCAACTATGGCATGGGGTGAAACATGAGCCTTGGGTGATATAATTTCTGGAATATTAACAGATAATCTCTTTAAAATTTGAAACAACTTAATTCTGGGGGCTGGATCTTTGATCTGTCCAATAGCAATATGAAAATTTCTATATTCTTTAACAAGTGCAGGTAAGTCATCATCAGTAGCAATTATTTCATAACCTAATAATCTTCGGTGCAATTTATCCTTCACATCAACAATACCAGATATCTTAAATTTATCTTGCTGCTCAATAACATCAATGCAAGATTTACAGTGGCCACCGCCACCAATAAGAATAATCTCGGGCTTCATACCATTACACCACTCGGAATATTAACAACTCTCTCCTCAAACCACCTTGCATTATCAAGCCCATCCGTTTCACACTCATGATACATCTTAAGAGATGATGCCAGCATCCACAATGGTCTTGTCATAACACCATTGGCATTAGAGTATTCAAGAAACTTATCGCGTTCATTTCGATCTTCCAAAACAATCGCATTCAACCAATAATTTGAAATACATCCATCCGGAACGGAAATAAACTTCACACCCAATACATCAAAGCATTGCCAATAATTACCGGCCAGATGACGCTTATATTCAAGAAAAGTATCCAACTGTTCCATCTGAGCACAACCCAAAGCTGCATTCAGATTGGGAAGCCGATAGTTATAACCAACCTGATCATGAACATACTCCCAGGCATGAGGCTGTTTAGCAGTAGTGGTCAAATGTTTTGCCTGCCGGGCCAACTTTTCATCATTAGTAAGAATCATCCCACCACCGCCGGTAGTAAGAGTCTTATTACCATTAAAACTTAGAACACCTAACTTACCAAAGGTTCCTGTATGTTGCTCACCATAAAAACTACCTAATGACTCCGCGGCATCCTCAACTAGCGTAATATTATAACTATCACAGATAGATTTCAGTTCAAGAACCCTGACAGGATGGCCAAACACATGCATTGGAACACAAGCCTTGATCCGTTTCCCCGACTTTCGGTTATAAGTATATTCATCAGCACGCTTTTCAGCATTTTCAGATAAAAAAGTACGTAAAGCTTCCGGACTCAACCCTAAAGTCATTCGATCACTATCAAGGAAAACAGGAGTTGCTCCACAATAACTGACTGCATTGGGAGTTGCTACAAAAGTAAGAGCCTGAGTTAGCACTTCATCTTCCGGTTCAACTCCAACCAAAAGTAATGCTATATGCAATGCAGCGGTACCATTTACAGTGGCAATTGCATATTCAGCACCGGTATAGTCAGCAACCATCTCCTCAAACCGATCAACAAACTTACCAACGCTAGAAACAAACGTTGAATCAATACAGTCAATCAGATATTTTTTCTCATTCCCATTAAATACTGGCGCATGCAGTGGAATAAATTCATCAGGACAGTTATATTGCTCCCGAATACAGCTGACTATCTTTCTAAATTTTTCGTTCATTCCAATTAACTTACTTTTAAATATTATAAATTGAAGTTTTATACTGTTTCAAATTATCCGAATTGGTAAACCACTCTACCGTTTCAGCTAATCCTCGTTTAAAACCATCACGCTCACCATATTCAGGAGCCCAACCAACCAACTCTTTAGCTTTGGCATTGTCAGCCCAGAGACGTTCAACTTCACTCTTTTCAGGTCGCAGACGCTGATCATCAGTTTCAATTTCAATATTAACCCCCATCACCTCTGATATCAGCTCAACGGTATCACCGATAGAAATCTCATAGTTACTACCGATATTAATCACTTCACCAACAGAAGAATCAGCCTCGGCAACTGCTAAAAATCCCCTAACAGTATCCTTGACATAATTAAAGTCTCGGGTCGGATGCAACGATCCCAACTTGATCTTTCGCTTACCATTAGCGATCTGCCCAATAATTGTAGGAATAACAGCCCGAGCAGACTGCCTGGGGCCGTAAGTATTGAATGGACGAATCACTGCCACAGGCGTATCAAATGACTGATAAAAAGACAATGCCATCTGATCTGCGCCAATCTTGGATGCCGAGTACGGCGACTGCCCCTGCAGGGGATGTTCCTCTGTAATCGGCACAAATCTAGCCGTGCCATACACTTCGCTAGTAGATGTATGTACCACTTTTTCGACGCCCAAATCACGAGCAGCCTGCACAACATTCAATGTGCCCTTAACATTTGTATCCACATAGGTGTCAGGAGAGTGATATGAATATGGGATAGCAATCAGGGCAGCCAGATGCATTACAATATCACAACCCTGCATGGCCTGACGCACTCCATGGGGATCTCTGATGTCACCAGCAAATACATCCATATTTTTCTGCACTTCAGAATCAGCCTGATCCAACCATCCCCAAGAATTAAAAGAATTATACATCACAAACGCACGAACATCATAACCTTGCCGCACAAGAGTTTCTGTCAAATGAGACCCGATGAAGCCATCTGCACCTGTAACCAAAACATTTTTTCCCGAGATATTCACATAAACCTCTCAATTATGATTAGAAAAGTTCCTTTTTCTATGCCGCACAATCTCGGCAAACTGCACCACAAATGCCACAAAGACACCCAAAATCAACCCGACAATCAACGAAAGCAACACATTACGTTTTCCATGCTGAGAAATCGGACTGGTTGTCGCAGCCGGTTCATGAATGGTAACCAACGCCACAATCTGTTGACCATCACCAGAATCATTTGCCAGCTTCATCTTCTGAAATTTAAACTTATTAAGCAGCAATTGCGCCCGGACCGATTTCAACTGATTGCTAAGCTGATTCAAATAACCTCTATCCTGCTGGATTGCGGTAGCATAAAGCAAGGCTGTGCTGTCAGAAGCAGATGGATTCTGTTTAATAAAGTTATCACGCCGTTCAACCAGCTCAGACATACTTAACGAGACAGCTTTCATCTCTGCAACAATATTTTGTTCCTCCTTAAGCAGCATGGCCAACTTTTCCTGTTCAAGCTCTATAGCTTGCAGCTGAATCAAAACACGGTTCTCATAATCACGGTTAACCAAACGACTAAGATCACCCAATAAAATCTTTGTCTGATCAACCCTCTCTTTGACCACATTAGAAGATATCACTATTTCCCGAGCAACCTCATTCACATTGACGCTAAATGACGGCAACCAACCATCCGATGACTTGCTCTTTAATTCATCCCAATAACAGCCACCATTAATCTTCGCCTTAAAATTCTTAACATCATCAACATATTGAGGGTCGCCACTTTCATCATAGCTCAAACTGTTAGGCATAACAGTTGCTGATACCGTATAAAGCTTCTCTTTTGAAAACGAATGAAGCGCGCAAGCAAGAGATACAATAACCGCAACTGACAGAATCAGCCATTTGCGACGCCACAAGACAGCAACGATTTCTACCAGATCGATTTCATCTTCATAAACTTCATGTGCTTTTTGTACACTCATCATCTAATCTCCTACAGAATATACAGCTCCGCCATTCCGGGTGACCGGACATACTGCTAATATTTTAGTAAATCAAAACATACCGAAGTATCGACGTGCTATATTAACAACACCAATTCGTCAAGGCATCCCAAAGGATACATAACTCACTAAGGGCTCCACTATTTGCTGTTGTTCGCCCCCATCAAGATAGGGATGCATAGGTAACGCAAAAATGTTCTCAGCAGCATTTTCAGAAACCACAAAATCTCCAGATTTGTACGCTAGATAACTGTAACCACTCTGTAGATGAAGCGGGATCGGATAGTAGATGGCGCTAGGAACGCCAGCTGCCTTCAACTTTTCCTGCATCGCATCCCGGTCATCGGAAAGCACACAATACTGAGCCCAGGCGCTCAAGTTGTCATCCTCAACATAGGGGCACTCGACAACATTTTTCAACAGTTCAGAATATCTGCCTGCCACAGCCTGACGTTTGACAACCTCATCCGGGAAGATATCCATCTTGGCCAAGAGAATGGCAGCCTGCATGGTATCCAGACGGCCGTTAATGCCGATGCGAATATTATCATACTTGTCAGACCCCTTGCCGTGGATACGCACAGAAATCATCTTCTCAGCCAACTCATCGTCATTGGTAAAGACCATGCCGCCGTCACCATAACAGCCTAGGGGCTTGGCTGGAAAAAATGAGGTCGCAGCCGCCTCTGCCAATGAACAGGCCTTGCGCCCCTTATATTCAGCTCCGAATGACTGACAGGCGTCCTCGATCACAAAAAGATCGTTTTCTGCTGCAATTGCATTGATCCGATCATAATCGGCCGGCTGACCGAACAGGTCTACCGGAATTATCCCACGCGGTGTCAACTTCTCATAACCGGCAGGCAAAGGATGCATCGATGTATCCTTTGCTTTCAGCGCAGCAATTGCCTTTTGCAAAAGGGCAGGATCGATATTGAAGGTCTTCGGATCAATATCTACAAATACGGGCGTTGCTCCCAGCAGTGCAATGACCTCAGCCGTAGCCACAAAAGTAAAGGGGGTTGTAAAAATTGCGTCGCCCGGGCCAACACCGTAGGCCATCAGGGCCATTAGCAGAGCATCCGTACCGGACGAGCACGAGATGGCATGTTTAACTTCCACATACTCAGCTAGCCGCGTCTCAAGTTCTGTAACCTCTGGACCCATAATATAGCCGCCATGACTAAGAACCTTTTGAATATTTTCGTTAATTTTATCTATAATCAGATCCTGCTGTTTCTTAAGATCGATAAATGGGATCATATCTCCTCCGTTTTCAAGCGCATAAGCGTATTTGCTATGAGCTCTATAACAACAATCAAACGAGTACAACCATAGAATAACATTCTGATCATGTAACCTTTCAGCCTTTCAATTTACATGCTATAGATCTGGCATGAAGGTTCTTATGATTTCAAACGGCTACCCCGACTTTCCTGAATCCTATCGTGGAATCTTCATAAAAAAACTCTGCCTTGCACTAAAAGCGCAAGGCATCGATACCATTGTTCTGACGCCCCAAGTCTTCCGTCAAAGTCCCCGTTTTGAACTTGACGACGATATCCCAGTCTACAGATTCCGCTATCCAAGCGATGACAAACCGCTCAATCAAACAAACAAAGTGCCAATCATCGCCATGTCAATCTACATGTTAACCGGCCTCTGCAAAGCCCTAACTCTAGTAATTAAGGAACGACCCGACATCATTCATGGACACTGGATTGTTCCAACCGGCTTGATTGCCGGCATCGTAGGCAAGATAACAAGAACACCGGTAATAAATACCGCCCGCGGCATGGACACCCGCATCGGACAAAAAGGCCCCATTGGCCTTCTCTTCCGCCTTGCCACAAATTTATCAGACCGATTGGTCATTGTATCCAGACAGATGCAGAGTATTGCATCATTAAGAAATGCTGAAATAATTCCTTCAGGATCTGCCGATATCTTCAGCTCAATTGAACCAGGCAACCGTCCACCGATAATTCTCTATGCCCGCAGCATGGAAAAAATATACGATCCGGCAACCTTTATCAGATCAATTCCCCATGTTTTAAAAAAACACCCCGATGCCCGCTTTCTGATGGTTGGTGATGGATCAATGCTTGAAATACTCAGAGCGCTGGTCAACAAACTCAACGTCTCAGATTTCATCGAAATCAGAGGGCGAGTCTCCAACGAGGAAGTTGCCCAGATAATGGCCAAATCCAAAATTTTTATATCCACGGCCACCGAAGACGGCACCTCCATCGCCCTGCTGGAAGCCATAAGCGCCGGCTTAATCCCGGTAGTAACCGATATCGAAGCTAATCACCCCTGGATCAATCATGGATCAGACGGCTATCTGTTTCCCCCAGGCAATGACCTTGAGCTGGCCAACAGAATCATCGATGCCCTTAACAATCGCATAACGATTTCAACGCTTGAAAAAAAACGCACACAGGTTAGCTGTGACACTTCATGGACCACCATCGCCCAAAGATATGTTGATCTATACACGTCCATGACTTAAGATTTAATCGTTTATTCAGATAAACATAGAAACCATGCAGCGCTATGATCACAATAAATACTCATTCCAACCGGATACACCCGGAATGGCGGAGCTATATACACAAATAGCACCATCTATTTAAACTATTATGCACGAAACTCCCTACGTACACATTAAGGTAAAAAAAGGCCTACAACTAATTGATTTCCATGAGCTAAGCCAATATCGAGATCTTCTATACGTTCTCGTGGCCCGCGACATCAAAGTCAAATACAAACAAACTATCTTAGGGTTTTTGTGGGCAGTTATCCGCCCGTTATTCATGATGATGATCTTCACAATATTCCTAGGCCGTCTAGCAAAAATCCCTTCCGATGGAGTACCGTATGCGATCTTTAATTACACGGCTATGGTTATCTGGACCTATTTCTCAACCGCAATCGCTAGTTCCGGCAACAGTATTATCGGATCAAGTCATTTAATATCCAAAGTTTATTTTCCACGAATACTCATCCCCATTACCCCTGTGGTGGCAGGATTACTAGATTTCATCATCGCTTTCGGAGTGGGAATTGGAATGCTTCTTTATTATCAAATCCAACCCACTATCTTCATAGTATTTTTACCAATACTGATCATGCTTATGGTTATTACTGCGACAGGTACTGGACTACTTCTCTCAGCATTAAATGCAAGATACCGCGACATCCAATATCTCACCCCCTTTTTGACACAATTTTGGATGTTCGCCAGTCCCATTGTCTACCCAACTTCACTGGTACCTGAAAAATGGAAATTTGTTTATTCACTTAACCCCATGACTGGTATAATAGAAGGTTTCCGTTCAGTACTACTCGATACCGTAGACTTTCCTATCGTAATGATAATTACATCTGGCATTGTCAGCACAATTCTACTTATAATCGGACTCATATATTTCAATCAGACAAGAAAACACTTAGCGGATGTAATCTAACAATGACTTCCCATCCAATAATCCAGATAAACAATATCTCTAAGGCATATCGCATTGGTGCCGCTAACCACACAAGCCAAAACCTACGAGAAGCCATGGCCGATATACTCGCCGCCCCGATTCGAAACTTAAATAACATGCGTAGACTTACTCGGTTCTCAACAAAAGAGCAGGATTCAACAAGGAGCGGAATGAATCCCAGCGAAGATATGATATGGGCACTAAAAAATATCAGTTGCCAGGTTCACCCCGGAGAAGTAGTCGGTATAATCGGGCGCAACGGTGCAGGCAAATCAACTTTACTCAAAATACTCAGCCGCATCACCGAACCGACATCCGGCGAAGTAAAATTGCATGGACGAGTGGCAAGTCTCCTAGAAGTTGGCACAGGCTTTCACCCTGAGTTGACCGGCCGCGAGAATATTTATCTCAATGGAACTATTCTAGGAATGCGCAAGGCTGAGATCAACCGTAAGTTTGATGAAATTGTAGCATTCTCTGAAATCGAACGGTTTCTTGATACACCCGTAAAACGTTACTCAAGCGGTATGTATGTTCGTCTAGCCTTTGCCGTGGCCGCCCATCTTGAGTCAGAAATACTACTTGTAGATGAGGTCTTAGCCGTCGGCGACGCGGCTTTTCAAAAAAAATGCCTTGGCAAAATGAATGAACTATCTTCTCAAGAAGGCCGTACCATCCTATTTATCAGCCATAACATGCCAGCTGTGGTCAAATTCTGTAGCCGAGGCATTTTAATTAGTGCCGGAGAAATAGAACAGGATGACAAAATACAAAAAGTGGTGAATAACTATCTGGAATTGGGAAGTCGCACAAAAAGCTCCACAACATGGAAGACCCAAGACCGTCCAGGGAATGAATCATTGAATATAGCTGCAGTAACCCTACTAACCAAAGAGGGTAAGGAATCATCAATTTTTAATCTTACTGATGAACTACACATTCGTATAACCTTCGAAGTTACTACGAATAAAACATCTCCTCAATTTTCACTCATGCTCTTCGACATGGATGGAAACAGCGTTTTCAGCTCGCTCAACAATCAATCTCCCGACTATGGTTCCAATCTGACCAAAGGAACCTATTACTCAACCTGTATTATTCCAGGCAATCTACTTAACTCAGGAAGATACAACATAAGCATCTCTGGTTTCATTAATCATTGGAATGATGGCTTCCGCACTGAAAACGTCGCTTCATTTGACGCAGTGGATGATGGAGTACTCAAAGGTGATTACCATGGTGAATACAGCGGATCATTGAGACCACTACTATCATGGAGTACAAACAAATTATAGAAGGCAATCGCCCTCTATAAATAATTAATAGAACATATTAATAAATAAGGAATAATAATGCAGACAATTAAAATGTTAGCGGCTCACCATCCTTCGTTAGATCCTAGAATTGATTGGGAGGCAGAATCTGCCTCAAAAAACTATCTTGTTCAGGTAGTAGGATTCAATGATATAATCAGTAACGCAAATTCCTCAGCCAAAAAGTCTTATGAAACAATTCTTCTGGAGAAGCATATTCTGCCAGGGATATATCCCCTGCTGCTAGATACCCTTAGATTGATCAAACACAGCACGAGAATGGTGATCCTATATTTAAGTGCGATTACCGTGCTTATATTCACTCTTCCCCCACTCTATATCTGCCAACAAATGCTTTTCAGTACAAAAAAAATTATAAAAAGAACAACTCTACTCAGAAATATCCTTAAATATTGCCTTAATCACAAAATTTCTAAAATCATCATCAAGCGCATCCATCCTGTATATGTAACAGCAACCTTATACTATGGAACATTTCTACATTTCATGACAACAGGCTCAGTCTTTTGGAAAAATTTACGCAATAGTCCTCGCGTCGATATTATACACTGCAATGACTTAGATACCCTACTCGCCGGAGTACTAGCAAAACATATATTTAAATCCAGTATTGTCTATGATGCACATGAATTCTGGCCATACAGCAATGTAGAAACGCCGAAACACTTGGTCAATCTGTTAAAAAAATATGAAAATTTTCTAATTCAATACGCCGATAACGTAATAACAGTAAACCACTTACTTGCAGACATTATGCGGCAGGAATACAAACTTGATCGAATTGATGCCATTCCCAACTGTGAACCTTGGCAACCGTTGCCCCAGACACCTCTAAAACCCACCCCCCCACTAAAAGACTCTACTCACGGCGCCATCAAATTCCTTTACCAAGGGAACTTCTATAAAGGCCGCGGTATTGAATTACTACTCAACACATGGAAAGAACTCAATCCACCACAAGCAATTCTATGCATTCGAGGACTACATAACAAATACTACGAAGAATGCCTATGCCTAGCTGAAAAGACAGGACTCTTAAACAAAAATCTTTTCTTCATCGACGCTGTCAGCGAAGACAACTTAGTATGCGCAGCTTCCTACTTTGATGTTGGAATTATCCCTTATGAACCAGTCACAATAAACAACAAATATGCCTGCCCTAATAAACTATCACAGTATCTGCATGCAGGATTGGCAATACTAGCTAATAACCTTGATTTTGTATCAGAAATCATTTCCCAGAATAAAGTCGGTATCACCTATGATTCACATATACCCCACACACTCAAAGATGCTCTTACATTCTATATCAATAATCCAGAACAACTTAAAATATATAAAGAAAATGCATTATCCACAGCTAAGAATACATTCAACTGGCAAGCCTATGAAAAAGTTCTGCTATCAGCATACTGTAAATTATAGGTGTTACTAACTATGCTCAAAAGAAAAACTATCTTGGTCCTATACTATACCAGGGGAACTTATCCTCTCCGAGATACTGTATGGAACCTGCTCTATTGCTGGAAGAAGTATTCTCACCACAACGTAATATATGTAAATGTCGCATTTGGATTTCCTGAATACCTAATAAAAAGATTACACATAGATGTAATCATCTTCCATACTTTGTTTCTAGGCATGCGATGGGATCTGGATATCCTCCAAAAAAACATGGCTAAGTGTCTAGCATTAAAAAACCTTAAATGTCAAAAAATAGCCATACCACAAGATGAATTCATTCATACAGATATCCTTAATAACGTTATCAACGACTTCGGTATTACAGATGTATTAACCTGTGCTTCACCTTCAGACTGGAAGACAATATATGACAAAGTTGATCACAATAAAGTCAAGTTTAGGACTATTCTAACCGGATATCTAGACCCAGCGACACTCCTACGTATAAAAAATTTAGAACAAAAACATAAATACAGAAATATTGACATAGGCTACCGAGCCTGGAAAGCAGAATACTGGCTTGGAGAACATGGAATGCATAAGGTATGGGTCGCTGAAAATGTTTTGAAACATATCCATTCACTGGGATATACGACCGACATTTCATTAGAGAATAAAGATGTATTAGCTGGCGACAAATGGTTCGAATACCTTATAAACTGCAAAGCCACTATTGGCGTTGAAGGCGGCGCCAGTGTAATAGATAAAAAAGGCGATATTCGAAAACAGGTAAATGAATACTTAGCAGAACACCCAAATGCCACATTCCATGAAACTCGTAGGGCCTGTTTTCCAACGGAAGACCATAATCTGAATCTAGCCTGCATCTCTCCCAGACATTTAGAAGCATGTGCAACTAAAACCTGCCAACTTTTAATTGAAGGAACGTATTCACAAATTCTTATACCATGGAAACACTATCTACCAATCAAAAGCGATTATTCGAATATAAATGAAATTCTACTACTTGTAAGAGATCAAGTTCGCTGCAAAAAAATCACGGATCAGGCATATACAGACATAGTCGAATCTGGCCTCTACACCTATCCATCGTTTATAAGACAAATGGAGGACACACTAATCGATGTTGCTCCAATAATCTACCATCACAATAAGCCTATAGGGCAAAAGTTCATCCAAACAACAATCTCGATCAGAGATACTCTAAATTGGATAATTATTGCATGGGAGACACGATCAAAAACACGGAAATTCCTACATAAAACCTACACTTTAACCAGAAAAACAGTTCTCGTACTAAAGAAATTTCTATCTCGTTTAAACACAAAATAACATACGGAAAAAATTTATGAGTAGATTAACAAAAGCAAGTATTCTATTAATCGGTGGAGCCGGTTTTGTCGGCTCAAACCTGGTCAAGATGTTGCTGCAACATGCACCGGCCCAGATCACGATCGTCGACAACCTGCTCTCTGCAGAAAAAACAAACATCCCGCAGGATTCAAGGGTAACCTTCATCGAGGGCTCCATCACCGACAACAATGTACTGGCTCAGATTGAAGACAACCTGGACTACATCTTCCATCTGGCAACCTACCATGGCAATCAGAGCTCAATCCATGACCCGCTGGCTGATCATGAAAACAACACATTCACGACCCTCAAGCTCTACGAACACATCAAAGACTTCCAAAACCTCAAGAAGGCTGTCTACTCCTCGGCCGGCTGCGTTGTGGCCGAAAAGACATTCGATACCGCCACAGCCACCCAGGAGGATGCACCCGTCTCACTCTACCTGGACAGCCCGTACCAGATATCCAAGATGATCGGCGAGTTCTACTCCAATTACTACTTCAAACAGCACAGCCTGCCCGTCGTAAAGGCCCGTTTCCAGAACGTCTACGGGCCCGGCGAAATACTTGGCGCCGGTCAGTGGCGCGGAACTCCGGCAACGGTATGGCGCAACGTCACGCCCACATTTATCTACCGCGCCCTGAACCAGATGCCCCTAATTGTCGAAAAGGGCGGTGTGGCCACCCGCGACTTCATCTATGTCGAGGACATTGCCAACGGCCTTATTCTATGTGCCACTGAGGGCAATCCCGGAGAGGTCTACAATCTGGCCAGCGGCGATGAAATCTCAATCCTGGAACTCGCCCAGGAGATCAACCGGCTCACCGAAAATCCCATCCCTGTTGAGATAGGTCCCGCCAGAGACTGGGACAGATCAGGCAAACGTTTCGGCAGCACAGAAAAATCCAGAGCCGCGTTTAACTTTGAGACTCAGACAGCCCTCCCGGAGGGATTAAAAAAGACCATCGCCTGGACCCGCGAAAACATGGATCTGATCAATCAGTGTATTCAGAGACACGAAAAGTTCATGAGCATCAGCTAAAAAGGTAACCCTATGTGCGGCATCGCAGGAATTTATAGACTCGACCATTCGAAATACTCCAATCTGGATCAACATCTGGAGGTCATGAACACTCTCCAGATACATCGCGGACCAGATGGCCAGGGTATATGGTCCGATGCATACAGTCGCGTCGGCTTCGCCCACAGGCGGCTCAGCATCATCGATCTTGAGACTGGCGCCCAGCCGATGAGCAACCAGTATGGACATACCATCTGCTACAACGGCGAGATCTACAATTACCGTGAACTGCGCAAACAACTCAAGGGCTATCCTTTCAAGACAAACTCAGACACCGAGGTGATCCTGGCGGCCTACAACCGCTGGGGGATTGAATGCCTCTCCCATTTACGCGGAATGTTCTCCTTTGCCCTCTGGGATGAGAATGAACAGCGCCTCTTCTGCGCCCGCGACAGATTCGGCATTAAACCCCTCTACTACACCACCCATAAAAACACTCTCTACTTCGCATCCGAAACCAAAGCACTATTGCCCTTTGTCCCGGAAGTAGCGACCAACATAGAAGCCCTCAAGGACTACCTGGCCTTCCAGCTCTGCCTGGATGGTAAAACCCTCTTTGAGGGCATCCATGAGCTGCCTCCCGGACACCTAATGATAGCGGCCAACGGCAATCTGCGGATTGAACGCTACTGGGAGGTCTACTTCCGGCCAGACTTCGATCACACAAATCAGTACTTCACCGCAGAGTTGAGGCACCTCTTCCATGATTCGGTCAAGGCGCATACCGTCAGTGACGTCCCCATCGGAGCCTACCTGAGTGGCGGCGTGGACTCCAGTGCGGTAACCTCAGTCGCCTCCGCCAACGGTCTGCAGGACGACTTCATGGCCTTCACCGGTAAATTTTCCTTGGGCGAGCTTTATGATGAGAGCAGGTATGCCCGAGACCTGGCCGAGATGCGCAACATCGAGCTGCATGAGGTCGACATCACCAGTTCCGATTTCACCGATTCATTCAGCAAGATCATCTACCACCTTGATTTTCCGGTGGCCGGGCCCGGCTCATTTGCCCAGTATCATGTCTCCAAACTGGCATCCAAGCATCGCAAGGTCGTCCTGGGAGGTCAGGGGGCCGACGAGATCTTCGGGGGCTACACCCGCTACCTAATAGCCTACTTTGAGCAGTGCATCAAAGGTGCCATTGACGGAACCCTTGATAAGGGCAACTTCGTGGTCACCTACGAATCAATCATCCCCAACCTGACTGCCTTGCGGAACTACAAGCCCCTGATCAAAGAGTTCTGGAGTGAGGGCCTCTTCGAAGATCTGGACCGGCGCTACTACCGCCTGATCAACCGCGCGACCAGCCTTAAGGATGAGATCCGCTGGGAGGACCTTGGAGACTACTCACCCTATGACTCATTTGACAAAGTCTTCAATGGCCGCAATGTGGGTAAAGAGTCCTACTTTGACAAGATGACCCATTTTGACTTTAAGACCCTCCTGCCGGCTCTGCTCCAGGTTGAAGACCGCATGAGCATGGCGCACGGATTGGAGTCCAGGGTCCCATTCCTGGATCATGCACTGGTTGAATTTGCTGCCACGATGCCCTCTGACATTAAATTCAAGGATGGCAAGCTGAAAAAAATTCTGCTCAATGCGCTAAAAGATGATCTACCGGACTCGATTGTAAACCGACAAGACAAAATGGGCTTCCCGGTACCCCTTAACGAATGGATACAGGGCGATCTCAAAGAATATGTCATGGACATATTCCTCTCCCAGAGAGCCAAACAACGGCCCTTTATTAACCACAAAAAGATAGTTAATGGTCTTGAATGTGAATCAAAATTTGGCCGAAAAACATGGGGACTGCTCTGCCTGGAAGTTTGGCAGCAGGAGTTCCATGACAAGAGTCAATCTTACAAAAAGTTACTACAATAGGAGATTATCATGAAAGTACTTATTACCGGCGGCGCAGGATTCATCGGTTCTCATCTGGCCGAGAATCTACTTAGACAGAATCACTCCGTTCTCGTGATCGACAACTATGCCACGGGCAGACGTGACAACCTGCAGCCCAATCCAAACCTTACAGTTATTGAAGGTACCATTGCCGACGCCAATCTAGTCAATACAACCTTTGATGAATTCCAGCCGGAAATTGTCGTACACGCGGCCGCCTCCTACAAAGACCCCGACAACTGGGTGGAAGACGCCTATACAAACGTCCTGGGCAGCATTAACATCACCAATGCTTCTGTGCGCAATGGAATCAAGCGTCTGATCTACTTCCAGACGGCCCTTTGCTACGGCCTGCATCCGGTGGAGCAGCCAATCACCTTTAACCACCCGCTCTTCTCCGGCAAGTATTCCGGCGGCAGCAGCTACGCCATCAGCAAGACCGCCGGCGAGCAGTACATCGAGCTGAGCGGCCTCGATTTCATATCATTCCGACTAGCCAATGCTTACGGCCCGCGCAACCTCAGCGGCCCCCTCCCCACATTCTACCAGCGACTGACAACTGCCAAACCCTGCTTTGTCATGGATACACGCAGAGACTTCATCTACGTTCAGGATCTGATCGACGTGGTCTTAAAGGCCATCGACGGAATGGGAACCAAGGGCTACTATCATGTCTCCAGCGGCTCGGATTACTCGATCAAAGAGCTGTTTGACAATACCCTGGATGCTCTTGGAATCAAACTTGAAAATGAAGTCGAAGTAAGGCCACGCAATGAGGATGATGTCTTCACGATCCTGATTGATCCGTCCAAGACCAATCAGGATTTCAACTGGCAGACCTCTACCCCGCTCAAAGATGGCATCAAGGCGGCAGTTGAGTGGTATAAAACCCATGACATCAATGAGACCTTTACACATCTGAAGACGGTCAAATAATTCAAACGACGGGGGCAATAGCCTGCCCCCTCATGCCCAATGTCCTTCTCTACAATTAAAACTCTCGTCCTCTTTGCAGACTATACCAAGGGACTGTCATATTATGACGATTGGCTAGATGCCTTCACCAGAGATCCGCAGTTTGAGACAACAGCCCTCAACATCTGCAGCAAAAACAGCCACGCCATAATCCGTAAGCAGATTGATCACTACGAACTTATCATCCTGCTGCATTCAACCAATGCCGACACTCTCACCTACCTGAACCCATTCAAATCAAGCCTGCAGTCAAGAAAGGGCATCCTGCTCAGCTTTGTCGGCAATGAAGTCAACCTGCCGCGCATACCCCTGAATAGTAAGATTGTCTTCCTCAAAAAGATTGGCGCTGACTTCATTGCCACACAGTTGCCCATCAAAGCCGGCAAGTGGCTCTATGCCGAATGTACTAATTCAGAGGTCATTGCCCTGCCACATGCTCTCAATCCGCAAAAATTCAAGCCGGTTGTAAACCAAGCCGACCGAACAATCGATATTGGCGTCAGAACCAACCAGTACTGGGCCTGCCTCGGTGACAATGAGCGCAACGACCTAATCAAATTGTTCAGATCAGAAAGAATCCCACAGCAACTGAAACTGGACATCCGGACCGATGAACGTCTAAACAGAGATGGCTGGGCAAACTTTCTAAACAGCTGCAAAGCCACAATCGCCAACGAAGCAGGCTCATACTACCTGGAGCGCGATGACCAAACCATATTCCAAATTAATGAATACCTTCAGGCTGATCAGAAGATAGTTCAACCGACATCTGCCGTCGGCCGAATCTGGGATCACATCCCCAGATCAATAAAAAACCTCTGCCGTGCACAGATTCAGCGCCTGATGCATCTGACCGGATTCCAATACTATTCAGATGTTTATGAACAGCTAGATTTTGATGAGATTTACAATCTCTTCTTCAAGAACACACCTCAATGCCCGGAGTACAGCAAAGCCATCTCATCAAGACACTTTGATGCTATCGGCACCAAGACCTGTCAGATAATGCTGCATGGTCGCTACAATGACATCCTCAGGGCCGACGAACACTACATCAGCCTCAACCATGACCATTCCAATCTTGACGATGTCATCAGACGCTTCAATGATCAGGAGCTGAGAACAAAGATTGTTGAACAAACCTATGAATACATTATGAGCCAGCACACATATGACCACCGACTCCAGGAGCTGAGGCGACATATATGTGCCGCATAACCGGAATCTGGACTGACGAAAACTCTGAAAATTTATCCCGCAGGTGCGAAGCCATGCGGGACTCGCTTTATCGGGGCGGGCCCGATGATGCCGGTCTGTTTACCGACCGGTCGGCCGGACTGGCGTTCGGACACCGCCGGCTATCTATCATAGACCTCACCGAGACCGGCCACCAGCCCATGACAGCCGGCCGATACACCCTTTGCTACAACGGCGAAACCTACAACTTCCGCGAACTGCGCGCCGAGCTTGAACAGGCCGGGGCCCATTTAAAAGGCAGTTCCGACAGCGAAGTCGTGCTGCAGGCCTTCATCCATTGGGGGCCTGAATGCGTCACGCGCCTGAATGGCATGTTCGCCTTTGCCATCTGGGATGGTCCCGAACAGGCCCTCTACCTCTTTCGCGACCGGATGGGTGTCAAGCCGCTCTACTACTTCAACCACGGCGGCACCTTCGCCTTCGCCTCCGAACTGAAGGCCCTGCATACCGGGCTGAAAGATCACCTTGAAATCGATCAGAAAGCCTTGGGGGAGTTCTTCCATTACGGCTATATCAGCGCCCCGCGCTCGATCTACAGACATGTCCAAAAGCTGGAGCCGGGCCACTGGGTTAAGGTCAGGGCCGACCATTCAATAGAGAAGCACTGCTACTGGAACCCGGATGAATTTCAGATCCAACCAAGTTCCAACCCGACGGATCAGCTGGAAGAGCTGCTGGTCGACTCCTTTCAGAAACGTCTGATCGCGGATGTGCCGGTGGGCGTATTCCTCTCGGGCGGCATCGACTCATCCCTGGTGACGGCCATCCTGGCCCGCCACACAGATACACCAATCAAGACCTTCACAATCGGTTTTGACGAGAAAAACTACGACGAATCCGGTTGGGCCCGCAAAATAGCCAACCATCTTGGCACCGAGCACACCGAACAGATCGTCACACCTGAGCACGCCCGCAAAATCCTGCCGCTCTGGCCGGAGATCTATGATGAGCCCTTCGGCGACATCTCGGGCATCCCGACCACCATCGTCTCGCGCATGACCCGCGGGCATGTCAAGGTCAGCCTCAGCGCCGACGGCGGAGACGAGCTCTTCTGCGGTTACCACCGCTACTGGGTCATGCAGCGTTTACAGAGCAGACTCGGACACTTACCAACATCAATGATAAAATGCGGCGGCAATCTTATCGATCTGATCGGCGCCGACCATGTCGCGGACATGGCTCAAATAATTCCGAACCTACGCCTGCCGGCCATCAAGGACCGTTTCCGCAAACTGCAGGCCGTGCTACAAAACTGGAACGGCAGCGCAGCCAGCTCATATCCATTTGCCGTCGGCTACTGGCTGCCCCATGAACTTGATGCTCTGACCGGGCAGTATTCCGACCCCCGGCAACCACTATCCGGTCACGGACTGATCGAATCCATGATGCGCTGGGACATGCAGCACTACCTACCGGACGACATCCTGACCAAAGTTGACCGCGCCACCATGCACTGCTCGTTGGAGGGGCGCGACCCCTTCCTGGATCACCGCATCGTGGAGTTCGCCCTGCAGCTGCCCATGGAATATAAATACCGCGACGGCCAGATGAAATTTATCCTCAAGGAGATCCTGGCCCGCTACCTGCCAACGGAACTCTTCGACCGTCCCAAGCAGGGCTTTGCCGTGCCGATCTATGACTGGCTGCATGACGATCTGATGCACCTGGTTGACCAATATCTCAATCCGGATGCCCTAAAAGCTCAGAGCTACATTGATCCAGCGCCGGTACTTAAGACTGTGGCTGACTTCAAAAAACAGAACGGCTCCATCGCCGTCGACCGCCTCTGGCTGCTGCTGGTCTTCATGATGTGGAGGGATCACTATGATCTCTAAGCCGCTCAAAATCCTGCACATTATATCCACCACTGATGTAGGCGGCGCCGAGCGCAACCTGCAGCGCCTGGTCTGCGGGATGGACCGCAATCGTTTCGAGAACATGGTGGTCAGCATGACAACAAAAGGCCCGGTCGGTATTGAGATTGAAAAGTGCGGCATTCCGGTCAAGGCTCTCAACATGACCAAGGGCCTGCCAGATCCGCGCGGCATCTTCAGGCTGATGCGCATAGTTCGCCAGTTCAATCCCGACATCATCCAGTGCTGGATGTACCATGCCAACCTGCTGGGGCTGCTCTGCGGAACAAAAGTCATCTGGAACATCCGCTGCTCCAATATGGATCTCAGCAAATACGGACCAGTCTACCGCTGGAGCGTAAAGCTTGGCGCCCGCCTGTCGCCGTTTGCAAAGGGCATCGTTTTCAACTCGGAATCGGGCAGAATGTGGCACAGCCAGATGGGCTACAGCACAAAGCGAGCTACGGTTATCCCGAACGGGTTTGACACCGACCGGTTCCAGCCGGGGAATGGTTCTGGCGGCAAAACAGTTGTCATGATCGCGCGCAATGACCCGATGAAGGATCACCAAACCTTCTTCAAAGCGGCCGGACTCATGCAGCTCTCAGACCCCACTGTGCGTTTCATCCTGGCCGGACGAGGGATTACGGCTGAGAAATTTCCTGATGCTCCTTCCAACTGCCAGTTGCTGGGCGAGCGCAGTGACATCGCCGAGATCCTCAAATCCGCCGACATCGCCACCCTCAGCTCCGTCAGCGAAGGGCTGCCCAACACCATCGGCGAAGCCATGGCCTGCGGCCTGCCCTGCGTTGCCACTGACGCCGGCGACTCAAGGGCCCTGATCAGCGACACCGGCATAATCGTGCCAACATCCGACCCGCAAGCACTGTGCAATGCCTGGAGCGAACTGCTTAATTCAGATAGAAGGCAGGAACTTGGCAGAATGGCCAGGAAACGCATCCTGGAGAACTACAGCCTCGAGGCCATGATCAGCCGCTACCAGGAGCTCTACGAAAAAGGGAGCAGTTAGGCTCCCCGTTTATCCAATCAAACCCCGCAGCGCATTCGCCGCCGCGTTAACCGGATCACCATCCAGCACCTGATTCATCAGGTGGCTGCCCACTATCACCCCGTCCCCAAACTCCAGCAAACCATCCACCTGTTCGGCATTTGAGACACCGAAGCCGATACAGACCGGCAGGTCGGTCATGGCTTTGATGCTTTCAACCTGAGTCTGCACCTCCCGGGGCAGCGCCGCGCGCGCACCGGTAACACCCTTGACGCTGACCGCATAGACGAAACCCGAGCACTGGGAGACGACCTCCTTTGCACGCTCCGGCAGGGTGGTGGGTGCCACCAGCCTGATCAGATCAAGGTTAATTGATTGACAATAATTAAATATCCCTGACGCATCGGCCGGCAGGTCGGGAATGATCACGCCGCTGATGCCGGCATCCTTGAATAGCTTCAAGGTCTCGTTCAGACCGCGAGCCATGAGCGGGTTGATGTAGGACATTATTACCAGCTCGGCCTCCACCTCTTCTGCCCACTCGGGCAGCTTCATGAAAAATTCATCCAGGTTAAATCCGTTCTGGATGGCAATCTGACCGGCGCGCTGCAGCACCGGGCCATCCGCCATGGGGTCTGAAAAGGGCAGGCCGATCTCAATTACCGGTGCCCCGGCCTCGGCCAGGGCCTTCAAGATTGCGCCGGTCTCCTCTAGGCTCGGCACGCCGGCCGTCACATAGGGGATCACGGCCCTGTCACAACTCTTAATCGCTTCACTGATCATCGCTACTCTCCCAATATCGTATGCAGGTCTTTGTCTCCGCGGCCCGACACATTCACGATCACACGCTTACCCTGGTTTTCAGGCGCATACTTCTCAAGGTAGGCCAGGGCGTGCGAGCTCTCCAGGGCCGGGGCGATGCCCTCCAGCCGGTTGAGCAGGTTGAAGGCCGCCAGCGCCTCGTCATCAGTCACCAACCCGTAAGTGGCGCGGCCGCTTGCAGCCATATCGGCATGCTCAGGGCCGACGCTAGGGTAGTCCAGCCCGGCGGCGATGCTGTGCACCTCGCCCACCTGCCCGTTCTCATCCTGCACCAGATAGGAGAGCGTCCCGTGCAGCACGCCGGGACGGCCGAAGTTGATACTGGCACTGTGATGGTCATGGCCGTCGCCGTAGGCCTCCACGCCGATCAGATCCACCGGGTCATCCACAAAGGCGCTGAAAATGCCGATGGCATTGGATCCACCGCCCACACAGGCGATCACCGCATCCGGCAGCTGCCCGATCTTGGCCAGAATCTGCTCGCGGGCCTCCCTGCCGATCACCGACTGGAATTTTTTAACGATGGCCGGATAGGGGTGCGGGCCCAGGGCCGAACCCAGCAGATAGTAGGTGTCGTCCACATTGGCGGCCCAGTCACGAATGGCCTCGCTGGTGGCATCCTTAAGGGTGCGGCTACCGTTCTCAACCGAGACCAATTTTGCGCCCAGCAGGCGCATGCGCTCGGCATTTAGCTGCTGGCGCGCCACATCCACGGCGCCCATGTAGACCACGCACTCGACGCCGAAGAGGGCGCAGGCCGTGGCCGTGGCCACGCCGTGCTGGCCGGCGCCGGTCTCGGCGATGATGCGGCGTTTACCCATGCGCCGGGCCAACAGGATCTGACCGATCACGTTATTGATCTTGTGCGAACCGGTATGGTTGAGGTCCTCACGCTTGAGCCAGACGTCCAGGCCATAGTGCTCGGAGAGACGCCGGGCTTTTGTCAGCGGCGACGGCCGCCCCACATAGTCAACCATATACTCCTGGAACTCATTCAAAAACTCCGGATCAGAGAAGGACTTCTCAGCCAACTCCTCCAGCTCATTCAGAGCCGGTATCAGTGTCTCGGGCACATACTGCCCGCCAAAATCGCCATAATAACCTTTCATCTAACTGCCTCCATGAAGCTCTGCATCTTGTTGTGATCCTTAATACCGGGACTTTGCTCAATACCCGAATTAACATCTATGCCCATGGGCCGCGCCGCCTCAATCGCCGCCCTCACATTTTGCGGATTGAGACCGCCCGCCAGAATATAGGGCCTCTCCGAAATCTGCCAGTCGGCAACCTGGCCGGTTCCCTGGCTGGGGTCGAGCAGTATGCGAACCCCGTCCAAGCCTTCGGCATCCGCCAAATCCTTGATCGCCTTAATCAGTTTAAATTTCTCTTTCAGCGTCAGGTGCTCCTCACTGAGCTCACCATGGATCTGAACCGTGTCCAGACCCAGGGTCGTTGCCACGGCCTCGATCTCGTCAGCACTCTCGGTGGTAAATACGCCAACCTTCTCAATATCGCCGAACTCGCCTATCCAGCCGCCGATCTTTTCCGGATCGGCGCGGCGCGGGCTCTTGGTCAGGATGAAGCCGATGGCATCCGCCCCCAGCTCTTGGGCCAGTCTGGCATCCTCATACCTGGTGATGCCGCAGACCTTCACCCACACAGGATCGCCTCCCGGGTGGCGCCGTTGACCACGCCCCGGCCGATCAGGGCCGCATCATAGCCCAGCTCCTTCAGCTCCTGCAGACGCTCGCCGCTGCTGATGCCGCTCTCGGCCACCCTCACGGACCCGGCCGGCAAAAGCGAAATCATCTCAGCATGGCGCTCGGGATGCACCCTGAGGGTTGCCAGATCGCGCACATTGACACCGATGATCTCGGCGCCGATCGCAACCGCCTTCTCAAGTCCCTCCTGACCGTGAATCTCGACCAGCCCATCCATGCCCAGGGAGCGGCCAAAATCATAGAGATCCTGCAGCTCATCAAGGCTCAGCATCTCACAGATCAGCAGAAAGGCATCGGCACCCAGATTGCGCCCGAGGCGGATCTGACGGCGACTGCTGATGAAATCCTTCATCAGAACCGGCAGGCCGCTGGCCTCGCGAATCTGACGGATGTAATCCATGTCGCCCTTGAAGTATGCGGGTTCGGTCAGACAGGAGATGGCCTTGGCCCCCATAGCCTCATAGATTTTTGCCAGCTCGGCCGGCGGCTCGGCAATCCCCAGCTCACCCTCGGCCGGCGTGGCATACTTGACCTCGGCGATCACGGCCATGCCCCGCAAGGCCCCCTTGAAGGTTCGCAAGGGATAGTTGCCGTCAGCCACCTCATCAAACTGGCGCGCCCTGGAGGCGTCATACATCTGCCGCAGGAAATCCATCTAAGCCCTCACCCGCTCCAGCGCGGCATAGGCAGCCCCGCTGTCGATGACTGCCACAGCCCGGGCGACACCCTCAGCGATATCGAGATCGGCGTCAACCGCCATCAGGGCGGCCGCAGCGTTGAGCAGCACGATGTTGCGGCAGGCCCCCTGCCGCTCGCCCCTGAGCACCGCCTCAACAATGGCGGCTGATTCGGCGGGCGAAGCAACTTTGAGCTCCGCCAGATTTTCGGCCTGCATGCCGAGCGCGGCCGGGTCAATTGTGCCGCGCCTGATATGGCCATCAACCAGACGGGCATAGCTGGTGGGCTCAGCCACATTGACCTCGTCCAGTCCGCCGTGCACCACCATGGCGCCCCTGACCCCCACCAGCTGCAGCACCTGAACCATAGGATCTATCAGATCCGGACTGAAGACGCCCAGCACCTGATAGTCGGCCGCCGCCGGATTGGAGAGCGGTCCCAGAATATTGAAGATGGTCTTGAGGCCCAGATTTTTGCGCACCGGCATGACATGCTTCATGCTGGGATGATAGTTGGGCGCAAACATGAAGCCGAAGCCCCGTTCTGCAATTGAGGACGCAACCTCTGCGGGACCCAGATCTATCGGAATATTGAGGGCCTCCAGGCAGTCGGCACTGCCCGAGGACGAGCTGGAGGAGCGGTTGCCGTGCTTGGCCACCTTCAGGCCGGCGCCGGCCAGCACAAAGGCCACGGCCGTGGAGATATTGAAGGTTGAGGCGTAGTCCCCGCCCGTGCCGCAGGTGTCGACCGTGTCGCCATTCACCCTGACCGGGCGCGCATTCTTGCGCATGATTTTCGCGGCCGCCGCGATCTCGGCCGGGGTTTCGCCCTTGGCGCGCAGGGCCACCAAAAAAGCGCTGATCATGGTTTCGCTGACTTCGCCGGCCATGATGGCCTCAAAGGCCTGCTCCATCTCCTGGCTGGTCAAATCATGATGGTTAATGAGTTTTTCAATTATCTCTTTCATGAGATCTCTCCTGTCAGGTTCACAAAGTTTTTCATCAGCTCCACGCCGTACTCGGTGGAGATGGATTCGGGGTGGAACTGCACGCCAAAGAGCGGGTAGTCGCGGTGCTTCAGAGCCATGATCTCACCGTCCGCACTCTCGGCGCAGATCTCCAGCTCATCCGGCAGTGTGCCGCGCTCAACCGCCAGGGAGTGGTAGCGCACGGCGGCGAAGTTCTGCGGCAGATTTTCAAAAAGACCCTGCGCATTGTGCTCCACCAGCGAGAGCTTGCCGTGCATGACTTGACCGGCATGCATAACCTTGCCGCCGAAGACATCGGCGATGCACTGGTGGCCAAGACAGACGCCCAGCATGGGCAGCTTGCGATGGAAGTAGCGGATCACATCACGCGAGATGCCGGCATCTTCCGGCGTGCCCGGCCCGGGCGAGATGATGATGCCGTTCAGCTCCATGCCCGCGATCTCCTCAATGGAGGTCTGGTTGTTGCGCAGAGTCTTCACTTCGGCGCCCATGGCCGTGATGGCCTGCACAATGTTATAGGTAAATGAATCAAAGTTATCGATCATCAGAATCATTGCAAACCTCCCAGGGCCGTGCTCAGCACCTTCAGCTTATTGTTAATCTCTTTCAGTTCCAGGTCGGGGTCCGAGTCCCAGACCACCCCGGCGCCGGCCTGCACAAAGGCGCGCTCACCCTTCATGAAGATGGTGCGGATGGCGATGCCGGTATCAACATTGCCGTCAAAGGAGAGGTAGCCCACGGCGCCGGCGTAGGGCCCGCGCTCAACCCCCTCCAGCTCGTCGATGATCTGCATGGCGCGCACCTTGGGTGCGCCCGAGACGGTGCCGCAGGGAAAGCAGGCCGTAAGAACATCAATATTTGTCAGCTCGCGGCGCAGCTTGCCGGTCACCTTGGAAACGATATGCATGACGTGCGAGTAGAACTTAACCGTCTCGCGCTCCTCAACCCTGACCGTGCCGGGCTGGGCCACCCGGCCCACGTCGTTGCGCGCCAGATCGAGCAGCATCAGGTGCTCGGCGCGCTCCTTTTTATCCGAGAGCAGATCGTCGACCATGGCCTGGTCATCGGCGGCGCTTCTGCCGCGCCGGCGGGTGCCGGCAATCGGCAGGGAGGTGATTTTGTCATCCTTGAGCTTAACCATGACCTCGGGCGAGGAGCCGATCAGGGTCACATCCTTGATGCGGATATAGAAGAGATAGGGCGAGGGATTGATGCGGCGCAGGCGGCGATAGGTATCAAAGGGCTTGCTCATGGTCTTAAGCTCCAGGCGCCGCGAGAGCACCACCTGCATGATATCGCCCTCGCGGATATACTCCTTGGCTCTTGTGACGGCATCCTTGAACTCAGCCTCGCTCAGCGAAACACCCAGCAGCGGACACGCCGCGGGTTCGGCGGCCGGCTCAACATTATCCTGCCTGAGCAGGGCGGCCTCAACCGGATCGATGGCTGCAGCGGCCTCAGCCAGGGCAGCTGCCTCTGCCAGGCCATCCCCCACAATCGTATGCACGATTGAAACGCGCTGATTGAGGTGATCAAAGACCACCAGGGTGTTCACGCGCCCCAGCATCACATCGGCAAACCCAGAGGGCTTGCCCGGCCGGGGCAGATCCTCGATGCCGCGCACCATGTCATAACCCATATAACCCACATAGCCGCCGATGAAGGGCGGAATACCCTCGGCCTCGAACTGCAGTCTGCCGGCCGGCGGGATCTGATCAAAACCGCCGCAGCCCATCTGATCAACGGTCACAACGTCATCGCTGAAACCTCCCAGAAAGGTAAATTCCCCGGGGATCGATTCCAGCAGAAAACCCTCGCCATCGCCAACCAGCTGGGCAAAAGCCTGCACCGGCGTCAGGGTGTCACAGCTCAGCTGCCTGACAACTACCACCCCGCGGTCCTTGATATCTCTGATCAATCGCATCTCTTATCCTCAAAAAAAAAGCGGCAACCCTTTGGGCTGCCGCTCTAGCTTAACGTTTTTAGACTAAACGACTACACACAGCCCGAACATTTCGAGTTGTGCCACCACCAGAATCTGTTGTCGTTTAAAATAACCATACCGCTTCTATACATAGTAACAAACTTATCGTCAAGCATCTTTTTACGCTTAAGCATTTTATCAGCAGGCAGAAAACAAACTTTATTGGAAAACGTCCTGATTTCCTGATCTTGCAATTTCAGCTTAAGGTGATATCATTAACGCCACTACATTTAATAAGAGGTTTCCATGAACGACGAAATCATCACAATCCAGCGGCACATCCTGAATGAGCAGCGCATCTACGGCGGCCGCGGCGATTTCAGCTCCGTGCTCTCTCAGATAGTTTTTGCGGCCAAGATGGTGGCCGCGGCCGTCGGCCAGGCCGGCCTGGCCGAAGACATCCTGGGCGGCATCGGCCACAAGAACGTCCAGGGCGAGGATGTCCAGAAACTGGATGTCTACGCCAACAAGGTCTTCATCAACGCCCTCAACCACATCGGCAAGGTCTGCGTCATGGCCTCCGAAGAGAATCAGGAGATCGTGCTGATCCCCAACGAGTACCCCAAGGGCGACTATGTGGTGATGTTCGACCCGCTGGACGGCTCCAGCAACATCGACGTCAACGTCTCGATCGGCACCATCTTCTCAATCTTCAAGCGCACCTCGGAAGGCGACGGCAACGGCACCGTTGAGGACTGCCTGCAGCCCGGCTATGAGCAGTTCGGCGCCGGCTACATCATCTACTCATCCAGCACCAACCTGGTCTACTCCACCGGCAACGGCGTCAACTGCTTCACCCTCGACCCCAGCGTCGGCGAGTTCGTGCTCTCGCGTGAAAACATCAAGATGCCCGAACGCGGCAAGGTCTTCAGCGTCAACGAGGCCTACTACAACTACTGGAAGCCGGGCACCCGCGCCTATGTCGACCATCTCAAATCAACCGAAAATGCCAACGGCAAGCCCTACACCGCGCGCTACATCGGCTCCTTGGTGGCTGACTTCCACCGCAACCTGCTGCGCGGCGGCATCTTCCTCTACCCCGAAGACACCATGAACCCCCAGAAACCGACCGGCAAACTGCGCCTGCTCTACGAGGCCAACCCCCTGGCCTACATCGCCGAACAGGCCGGCGGCTACGCCTCGACCGGCTATGAGCGCATCCTGGACATCAAACCGACCGAGATTCATCAGCGCGTGCCGCTGGTGATCGGCTCCAAGGCCGACGTGCTAGAGTATGAAGAGTTCGCCAAAAGAAACAACTGACAAAAAAAGGCGGAGCATCTGCTCCGCCTCTCCCTGATCATTCAGCTTAAATTCTAGACGCGACCGGCAGAGCCGAGCACCTCTTTATTCTTACGCTTGTACATCTCCTTGAGAGCATCACGAGCCGGTCCGAGGAACTTGCGCGGATCAAACTCGCCGGGGTTCTCAACCAGAACTTTGCGCACCATGCCGGTCATGGCCAGACGGCCGTCGGAGTCAACGTTGATCTTGCAGACGGCAGACTTAGCAGCCTTGCGCAGCTGCTCCTCGGGGATACCAACCGAATCCTTCAGAGCGCCGCCATTGGCGTTGATCATCTCAACATACTCCTGGGGCACTGACGATGATCCGTGCAGCACGATGGGGAAGCCGGGGATCTTCTTCTCGATCTCTTCGAGGATATCAAAGGCCAGCGGCGGCGGAACCAGTTTGCCCTCGGCATTGCGCTCGCACTGCTCGGGCTTGAACTTGTTGGCTCCGTGGGAGGTGCCGATGGAGATGGCCAGCGAGTCACAGCCGGTTCTCTCAACAAACTCAATCACCTCTTCGGGCTTGGTGTAGGTGGAGTGCTCGGCAACCACGTCATCCTCAACGCCGGCCAGCACACCCAGCTCAGCCTCGACGGTCACATCGAACTGATGGGCATACTCCACAACCCTCTTGGTCAGGGCGATGTTATCTTCAAATGAGTGGTGCGAACCGTCGATCATGACGGAGGAGAAGCCGGCATCGATACACTCTTTGCAGGTCTCAAACGAATCACCATGATCGAGATGCAGAGCTATGGGGATCGCCTTGCCCAGCTCTTTGGCGTACTCAACGGCTCCCTGAGCCATGTAGCGCAGCAGGGTCTCATTGGCATAAGCCCTGGCACCCTTGGATACCTGCAGGATGACCGGAGAACCGGACTCAACGCAACCGGCCACGATGGCCTGCAGCTGCTCCAGGTTATTGAAATTGTAGGCCGGCACGGCATAACCGCCCTCAAAAGCCTTCTTGAACATATCCTTCGTATTAACCAACCCCAGATCTTTATAAGAAATTGTCATCTCTTCTCCTTATTCAGAAGTACCGAAAATTTTTGATCTATCTATTATACCAGTTAACTCATTAAATGGAATACCGAGATCTACAAGCCGCGAGACGCAGCACCTAAAACATCAGTTGAGCAAATTGCGTTTAAAGTCGCCATATCCCTCCGTGATCTATTTTAATCGCAATGTTAATACTACAAAGATATCTTTATTGCAATTTATTCATGGATAGACAACAAAGTTTCATAACAACTGACCTCTGTGTAGCCATAATCCAGCCCCATGTCAAGCCACTAATGCTGTACTCTTGACGCCCAGCCAATTATATGGCATTAGGCACTGGGCAGTTTCTGTCAGCAGGCAGAAGCTGCCCAGCTGTCTTTACACTGCAGCAACATTAATATATATCCAAAACACAGGAAGGTGAATATGGCTAGAGTTACCGTAGAAGATTGTCTGGAACAGGTCACCGATCGTTTTTCCCTGGCAAGAGCGGCATCAATTCGCACCAAGCAGCTCATGAAGGGAGCCGAAGCCCTCTCAAAGCGTACCGAAAATAAAGCCGTCGTAACCTCTCTCAGAGAGATTGCCGAGAAAAAGGTCACCCTGCACGACAAGTCATGACCAAAAGAGATTACTACGAGATCTTAGGTCTCTCCCGGTCAGCGTCAGCCGATGAAATCAAAAAGGCCTACCGCAAGCTGGCCATGAAGTACCATCCCGACCGCAACCCTGGCGATGACGACGCCGAGGCACGCTTCAAGGAGGCCTCCGAGGCCTACGAGGTGCTGCACGACGCCGAGAAGAAGCGCCTCTACGACCAGTACGGCCATGACGGCCTGCAGGGTTCGGGCTTCCAGGGATTCTCCGGCTCCGAAGATATTTTCAACAGCTTCTCCGACCTTTTCGGCGAGATGTTCGGTTTCTCTTCGGGACGCGGCTCAGGCCGCCGGCGCCCGGTGCGCGGAGCAGACCTAAAATATACAACAGAGATCACCCTTGAAGAGGCCAACAGCGGCACCGAGATCGCGGTTGAAATCCCCAAAACCATCAAATGCGACCATTGTGACGGCAGCGGCGCCGAACCCGGAACCTCGCCCAAGCAGTGCGATGAGTGCCAGGGCCGCGGCCAGGTCTACCGGTCCCAGGGATTCTTCACGGTCAGCACCACCTGCCCGAGCTGCCGCGGCGAAGGCCAGATCATCACCAACCCCTGCAAGGAGTGTCGCGGACGCGGCACAACCACCCAGACCAAGACCCTGCAGGTCAAAATACCGGCCGGTGTCGACAACGGCGCCACCATGCGCGTCTCCGGCGAGGGCGAACTGGGCCAGCTCGGCGGCCCGCCCGGCGACCTCTATGTCATCATCGAGGTCAAGGCGCACGAAATTTTCGAGCGCCAGGGCGACCATCTCATAATCGAGATGCCGATCTCCTACACCCAGGCGGCCCTGGGCACCACCATCAGCGTACCGACCCTAGACGGCGAGAGCGAACTGGAGATCAAGCCCGGCACCCAGCCCGGCAGCGTCTACACCATTCGCGACAAGGGCATCAAGCATCTCAGGGGCAGCGGCCACGGCAACCTGCGGGTCACCATCGACGTGATCATCCCGCAGAAGCTGAGCAGCGAACAGCGCTCCCTGCTGGAAAAGCTGGCCGAGATAGAGGGCGACGAGATCCGCAAACCGTCCAAGAAGAAGCGTTTCAATATTTTCCAATAAAGAGGGGCCCATTCTCATGGACTACTTCAAAGACCTTTACAGTGACTGTGAATGGATCGCAGTCCAGGAGAAGAGCTCCCGCAGCGTCTATCGGCTGGCCAGGAACGGCCAGCCCTGGGCCTACATCAAGATCTACCACCCGGTCGACCTGGGGCAGAAGATCTCCAACCGGCTACGCCCGCGCACCGCAAGCGAGGCGCACATTCTTAAAGATCTGAAGGCGGCCGGATTCCGGGTTCCCGATGTGATTGCACACCACACGACCGGCCACAAATCAGCCCTGGTGACCGAGGCCATTGTCCCCGGCACCCCCCTGCACGACATCGAGAAGTCTGACCAGCGCGAAATCATGCTGCAGCTGGCCACCGAGCTACTCAAAGCAGGCTACCTGCACAGGGATCTGCACTGGGGCAACGTCATCCTCGACCACGAACAGAGGGCCTATCTGATCGACGCCTACGAGATCCAGAAGAAAACCATCAAACAGAAAGACATTATTGAGATGTTCGGGCAGGTGCTGAGCATCTACTCGGTCAGCGACCGCCAGCTCAAAGCAGCCCTCAAGGAGCTGGGCCATAAGGATCTGATCCCGGCCATCCGCAGACGATCCCACGAGATCGCCCGCAGGCGCTCGCTTGATATGGTTGAACGCTGCATCAAACCCAGCAGCTTCACCCGCGAGATCAGCAGCGACGAATATACGGCCCTGATCTACCAGCAGCAGGAGATCGACCTGGACCAGACCATCCGCCGGCACCATCAGAACCTCAAGAATGATGAAAATGTGCTCAAGGTGCAGGACAAGACCCAGCTCTCAATCGTGGACAGCTTTTGCGTCAAATCCTACCGCAAGCCCAAGCCGGCCACCGAGCCTTACGCCCTGCGCGCCTGGAAGGGGCTGCTGAGCCTGCACTTCAACGGCATCCGCACCGCCCAGCCGGTCGCCATGCTGATCTTCAACGACAAGAGCAGCATCCTGATCAATGAGGCGGTTCCGCACCCCGGTTTTGACCGCGTGCTCTTCCCACGACCTCAAAACCATGGATGTGCGCGACCGCCACCAGCTGATCGGCGAGTACGGCCGCATCATCGGCGCCATGCACGCCCGCGGCATCTACCACGCCGACCTCAAGGCCTGCAACGTGCTGGTGGACGCCAAGAAACGCGAATTCTTCCTGGTGGATACCGACCGGGTCAATCTCTATAACGAGGTTTCGCGCGAAAAGCGCATCAAGAATCTGGTCCAGATCAACAACAGCATCCCGCGCGACATCCCGCGCTCGACACGCATGCTCTTCATGAAGAACTACTGCAACATGACCGGCGACGAGCCCAAGGCGCTCTTCCGCGACGTCTGGCTCAGCTCACGCATGAAAGAGATCCTCTTCACCACCAATGACGGCGACCGCCGGGCCGCCTGGGAGGAGAGCTAGCCGACCTCCCGGATCAGCGGCTCAAAAATTGCGACGATCTCCGGATCCAGCACATTGCCACTCATGGAACGTAGAATCTCCAGGGCCTTCTCCGGCTCATAGGCATCGCGATAGGGCCGGTCGGTAGTCAGGGCATCATAGACATCGGCCACCGCCACAACCCGCGCCTCAACCGGAATATCCTCACCCTCCAGGCCGGCCGGATATCCTTTGCCGTCATAACGCTCATGGTGCGAGAGCACGATGTTGACCACCAAATCGGGCAGCATGGCCTGACGCGCCACCTCGGCCCCCCAGAGCGGATGATTGCGCACAATATGCAGTTCAGCCTCCTCGAGGGGGCCTTCATAATGCAGGATGTTCTCCGAAACGCCGATCTTGCCGCAGTCATGCAGCCAGCTGCCGTAACGGATGGCACTCAGCTCAGCCAACCCGAGCCTCTCGGCAATCATCAATGAATATTTGCTGACCCGCTCGGAATGGCCCCTGGTGTAGGGGTCCTTGAGCTCCAGGGCATGCACCAGCGAGAGCACACTGTTCTCATCGCCGCGCTTCAGCGACTTGACCAGGCGGTAACGTTTAAGGGCATCCTCAACGATCTCCAGCAGCTGACGGTTCTGCCAGGGTTTGGCAATGAAGCGGAAGACCTCAACCCGGTTGATGGCCTCAATGGCCGTCTCAAGATCGGCATAGCCGGTCATCAGGATTTTGACCGTATCCGGCGAGATCACCTTGACCTGCGAAAGCATCTCAATACCCTTCATGCCCGGCATGCAGTTGTCCGAGACCAGCACCGCGATCTCATTCTTGCGGATCTTCTCGAGGGCCTCCTTGGCATTGCTGGCCGTCAGGATATTGATGCCCTGCTCGGCAAACAGGATTTCGGCTACTTCTAGGATATAGGGTTCGTCGTCAACAAAGAGGATCTTCTCTTGCATGCTTTTCCTTTCAATTTTAATCTCTTGTTTCTTAACATTAATAACTTATCTCATGAAGTAATTTTTTATGGCGCCCGCACCATTGTCATCCAGATTACGCTATGCTATGCCCTTGTTATGAATACCGAAGGTGATCTGGTAATAATTTACATGAATGAGGTTCCGACCCTCTATGCCCGCATCGAAGCCATCAACCCCGACCACAAACCCGACTGGTGGCAGGTTGACCTGCTGCTTTTAACCCACCCGGCCCAGCGCGTCACCTGGACCCTGCGCGAAGAGTACTTCAACGGCAGCCCCTTCACCATGCAGGGAACCCCCATGCTTATCAAGGCCCTGGAAGTCGAAGAGCCGGCTCTCGAAACTCCGCCCCCTGCAAGATCCAAGCAGGAGAGAGCTCCGGTTGTCTCGCTGGCCGAGATGCGCTCGCGCAAAAAGGAGTAAACATGGACTACGGCATCAGCCGTGAAAATGCCCTAAAACTGCTTAAAGAGCAGCTGCCCCAGGCGAACATGCTCAAACACTCCCTGGCCAGCGAAGCCGTCATGCGCGCCCTGGCCAGACATCTGAACGAAGATGAGAATCTCTGGGCCCTGACTGGACTCCTGCACGATCTGGATTATAATGAGACCAGGAATGAGATGCAGAGACACGGACTGGTTTCAGCTCAAATGCTGTCAGATGTGGCGCCCGCAATCACTGCCGCCATCAAGGCCCACAACGCCGACGAGCTGGGCATTGAACGTTCAACACCCATCGATTATGCCATCACGGCCGGCGAGACCATCACCGGCCTGATTACCGCCGTGACCCTGATCTATCCGGATAAAAAGCTGAAAAGCGTTAAAGTAAAGTCCATAACCAAACGAATGAAGGACAAGCGCTTTGCCGAAAACGTCAGCCGCGAAAAGATCATGCTCTGCCAAAAACTGGGCCTTGAGCTCAATGACTTCTGCGCTCTGGCCCTGGCCGCCATGCAGGAGATCGACTCAGATCTGGGCCTGGCGTAAATTTAAGCTAAACGAAGAATTCTATTTTAAAGTCGCGATATTTGAGTGCCGATAACCATCTACGAGGATAAGTATGGCTAATGAACGTATAGGTGAAAAATTAGTAAGCAATGCCCTGATCACATCAGAGCAGCTGCTGGAAGCCCAACAGGCCCAGAAGACCTCTGGCAGCCGATTGGGCTCCCAGCTGGTAAAACTGGGACACCTGACTGAGGAACAGCTGGTCAACTTTTTAGGCGATCAATACGGTGTCCCCGCGGTAGTGCTGCAGGACGTCCACCCCGATCCGGACTCGGTGCGCATCATCTCGGCGACCGATGTTCAGAAATATAACGCAATCGCCTTCGGCCGCAGCGGTCAGACCCTCAAAGTGGCCATGACCGACCCGACCAACATCTTCGCCATCGACGATCTGAAGTTCCTGACCGGCTACTCCATCGAGGTCTATGTGACCTCGGAACAGTCCCTCAAGTGGGCCCTGGACAACTACTTCGACCAGGCCGCCTCCCTCGACGATGCCCTGAGCGGCATGGGCGATGATGATGACATCGAGCTGGCCTCCGAAGGCTCCAGCGTCAACGTTGGCGAAGTGGCCAAGGAGGCCGAAGAGGCCCCGGTCATCAAACTGGTCAACCTGACCCTGGTGGATGCCATCAACAAGGGCGCCAGTGATATTCATATTGAACCCTATGAGAAGTTCATGCGCATCCGCTTCCGTCTGGACGGCATGCTCTATGAGGTCATGAAGCCGCCGATCCGGCTCAAAAACGCCATCGTCTCCCGACTCAAGATCATGGCCAAACTGGACATCGCCGAACGCCGCCTGCCCCAGGATGGACGCATAAAACTGCGCATCTCCAAGGGCAAAGAGGTCGAATTCCGTGTCTCGGTCCTGCCGACCCTCTTCGGCGAAAAGGTCGTTCTGCGTATCCTTGACAAATCGAACCTGCAGCTCGACATGACCAAGCTGGGCTTCGAGGTTGATGCGCTGGCCAAATTCAAGGATGGCATCAACAAGCCCTGGGGCATGGTGCTGGTTACCGGACCGACCGGTTCCGGTAAAACCACCACCCTCTACTCGGCCCTCTCAGAGCTGAACAAGATCGACTGCAACATCTCAACCGCCGAAGATCCGGTCGAATTCGACCTGCCCGGCGTCAACCAGGTTCAGATGCACGAGGAGATCGGCCTGACCTTTGCCTCGGCGCTGCGCTCCTTCCTGCGTCAGGACCCCGACACCATCCTGGTTGGTGAGATCCGTGACTTTGAAACCGCCGAGATCGGCATCAAGGCCGCTCTGACCGGCCACATGGTGCTCTCAACCCTGCACACCAACGATGCGCCCTCGACCATCAACCGCCTCTTGAACATGGGCATCGAACCATTCCTGGTGTCATCCTCGGTCAACCTGATCGTGGCCCAGCGTCTGGCGCGTAAGGTCTGCCAGGAGTGCAAGATCGAAGATCCCGAAGTCAACAGCGAAACATTGATCAGCATGGGCATGAATCCCGAGATGGCCCAGAGCGCCAAGGCCTACAAGGGCCAGGGCTGTCCGGTCTGCTCAAACTCGGGCTACAAGGGCCGTGTGGCCCTCTACGAAGTAATGCCGGTTGATGACGTCATCAAGGAGATGATCCTGATGGGTGCATCCTCGGCAGAGATCAAAAAAGAGGCCATCAATCGCGGCATGAAGACCCTGCGCCAGAGCGGCCTGACCAAACTGGCCGAGGGCGTCACCAGCGCACCGGAAGTTCTCAGAACAACCATGGCCGACTCATAAGCTAAAAGGAGAATAGAGTGGAAAATAACATTTATGACCTGTTGAAGGATATGGTTGAGAAAGGCGCATCAGACCTGCATATATCAACGGGCACCCCGCCGCTTTTAAGAGTCAAGGGCTCGCTGCAACCCATGGATGTGCCGCCGCTGGGTCCGCCGGCCACCCGTGAACTGCTCTATTCAATCCTAACCGAATCCCAGAAACACCAGTTTGAAGAGGAACAGGAGCTGGACCTCTCATTCGGCATCAAGGGCCTGGCCCGTTTCCGTGTCAATCTCTTTATCCAGCGCGGCGCCGTGGCCGGCGTCTTCCGTATGATCCCCTACGAGATCCTGCCCATCGAGAAGCTGGGCCTGCCTCCGGTCGCCAAGACGCTGACCCACTACCCGCGCGGCATGGTGCTGGTCACGGGACCGACCGGTTCCGGTAAATCGACCACCCTGGCCTCCTTCCTGGACAAGATCAACACCGAGCGCCACGAGCATATCGTCACCATTGAAGACCCGATCGAATTTGTGCACAAGCACAAGAACTGCCTGGTCAACCAGCGCGAGATCGGCTCCGACACCAAGGGTTTCGGTAATGCCCTCAAATATATCCTGCGACAGGACCCCGACGTCGTCTTCATCGGCGAAATGCGAGACCTGGAGACCATGCAGGCGGCCCTGACCATCGCCGAGACCGGCCACCTGGTCTTCGCCACCCTGCACACCAACTCCGCCGTCCAGACCATCAACCGCGTGGTGGATGCCTTCCCGGCCCACCAGCAGTCCCAGGTCAGGGCCCAGATGGCCTTCGTGCTTCAGGCGGTCATCTCCCAGTCGCTGATTCCGACGGCCGACGGCACGGGCCGCGCCCTGTCTGCCGAGGTCATGATCGCCACCCCGGCCATCAGAAACCTGATCCGTGAAGACAAGATCCATCAGATCTACTCCCAGATGCAGGTCGGCCAGACCAAGCACGGCATGCAGACCATGAATCAGAGCCTGGTGTCGCTCTTCCAGCAGAAGAAGATTTCCTATGATGATGCCATCGGCTGGTCCAGCGACCCCGACGAGCTCAAGCAGATGATGACCGCTAGCCAGAATAGAGGATTCTGATTAATATAACAGAGAGGAGATAGCTATGCCCGTTTTCGTATGGGAAGGCAAGCAGGCCAACGGCGTCAAGAAGAAAGGCGAGATCGAGGCAGCCAACTCGACTGCCGCCACCATGATGCTGCGCCGCCAGAAGATCAATCCCACCAAGGTGAGAAAGAAGCCTAAAGAGATTGTTCTGATTGAACCCAAAATTACCACTAAAGATGTAGTTATCTTTACGCGCCAGTTCTCGACCATGATCAATGCCGGTCTGCCCCTGGTCCAGTGTATGGAGATCCTGGGCAGCCAGCAGGAGAACCCGACCTTCAAAAAGATCATTCTGCAGATCAAGAGTGATGTCGAAGGCGGCTCCACCTTTGCCGACGCCCTGGGCAAGCACCCCAAGCAGTTTGACAATCTCTATGTCAACCTGGTGGCCGCCGGCGAGCTGGGCGGTGTTCTGGACGTTGTCCTTAACCGCCTGGCCCAGTACATGGAGAAGAACGAACAGCTCAAAGCCAAGGTCAAGAGCGCCATGACCTATCCTATCATCGTTCTGAGCGTGGCCTTCGGCGTTGTGGCCCTGCTGATGATCTTCGTTATCCCGACCTTCCAGGATATGTTCACCCAGTTCGGCGGCACCCTGCCGGGCCCGACCCAGCTCTGCGTCGACATGAGCCAGTTCTTCCAGGACTTCTGGTGGGCCATGATATTGGCCATAATTCTCTTCATCGTCGGCTTCAAGTATGCCGGCAAGCAGGAGAAGGGACGCCTGGCCATTGACACCATGATGCTCAAACTGCCCATTTTCGGTGACCTGATCAAAAAGGTCTCCGTCGCCAAGTTCACCCGCACCCTGGGCACCATGATCACATCCGGCGTACCCATCATGGACGGCCTGGAGATCACGGCCCGCACCTCGGGCAACGTGGTAGTTGAAAACGGCATCAAAGATGTCCGCCAAGCCATCAGTGAGGGTAAGTCCATGGCGGAACCGCTGGCCGCCACCGGCATCTTCCCCGGCATGGTTGTACAGATGATCTCGGTCGGTGAGGCCACCGGTGCCCTGGACCAGATGTTGACCAAGATTGCCGACTTCTATGATGACGAAGTTGACACCGCCGTCGAAACCCTGACCTCGGCCCTGGAACCGATGCTGATGGTCTTCCTGGGCGGCACCATCGGCTTCATCGTTGTCGCCATGTACCTGCCGATCTTTAAAATTGCCGGCAGCGTCTGAAGAAAATCCCAACCAAACAGCAAAAGGGCTCGGTCATACCGGGCCCTTTTTGATTATCAGCTGCTTGATTCCAAAACCTAAACGGCTTATCTTTATATCTCCCAATGTATTGAAGGAGGCTGCATGCTTAAACAGATTGCCAAGTTCATCAAAATCCTGAATTCAGAGGCCGATCCCAACCAGATCGCGCTGGCCCTCTGCCTAGCCATGATTGCCGGGCTGACGCCCCTGTCCAGCCCGCACAACATTCTGGTGCTCCTGCTGGTGCTGGTGCTGCGCGTCAACCTGGCCAGCTTCATTCTGGGCCTCGGCATCTTCTCGGGCTTTGCCTGGATATTTGATGGCAGCTTTCATAAGCTCGGTCTCAACCTATTGCAACAGCCCGGTTTGGAGCAGCTCTGGACCAACATGTACAACTCCGACTTCTGGATCCTGAGCGGCTTCAACAACACGGTCCTGCTGGGCAGCCTGATTGTCAGCCTGATTCTCTTCATTCCGCTCTATGCATTGAGCCTCTACCTGATCAAGAAGTACCGCGAGCGCGTGGTGGCCTGGGCCAAAAAGACCAAATTCATGCAGATCATGAAGGGCACCAAGATCTACAAGGCCTATCAGGCCCTCTCCCATGGAGGCCCCCTATGAAGAAGTTTATCCGCCTGCCCGGTCTGGGCGCATTTGCCGTGATTGTGCTGCTGATCGGCGGCAGCGTCTACCTCTTTGCCGACAGCCTGGCAGCTGCCGCCATCAAAAAAAGTTTCAGCAAAGTTACCGGCCTTGAGATGAAGATCGCCAAGACCGACCTGACCTTCAGCCCGCTGGGCATCAAACTAGATGGCATTGAGATCAGCGACCCCGACCACCCCAGCCGCGGCCACCTCCTGATCGAGAGCAGCGCCTTTGACCTGGACCCGGGCAAACTGCTACGCCGCAAAGCCATCATCAATCAGATGACAGCCGACGGCGTACAGCAGATCAAGCCCAGCCCCGCAGAGCTGATGCAGGCCCGTGCAGAGCAACTGCAGCCAACACAAGCTGAACCGGTCAAAGAAAAGAGAGCGCTGCCCAAGATGAAGAAGCTCGATATCGAAGAGATTATGCGCAACGAGCAGCTAGAAACCCTCAACATAGTGAGTAACACCGAGACCGAGATCACGGCCCGTCAGGCCTTCTGGCAACAGCGCCTCAAGGAGCTGCCGGACCAACCCAAGCTGACTGAGTATCAAACCCGGCTGCAAACAATCAAACAGACCGACACCCGCGACCTGCAGGCGGTGCTCAAGGCCACCAATGATCTCAAGCAGATCAAAAATGAGCTGGAGAGCGACATCCGTCTGATTCAGACCACCCGTACTGAGCTAAGTCAGGAGAAGGGCCGCCTGCAGAAGATGATTGATAAGGCCAAGGCCGCCCCCGCAAACGACATCAGACGCCTGCAGCGGAAGTACAGCCCGTCCTCCCAGGGCGTGGCCAACATCAGCCGCCTGCTCTTCGGTGACAAGATCGCAACCTGGGTCAAACGCGGCCTGGACGGCTATACAGCGGCCGCGCCCTACATCAAGCGCATGCGGCAACCGGACAAGCCGGTTGAAGCAAAACCGGAGCGCGCCAAGGGCCAGTTCGTGCGTTTTAAAGAGCATGAACCGCTGCCAGACTTCCTGATCCGCAACCTGCAGCTCTCCGTCATCATGACCAACGGCACCCTTGGCGGCAGCATCCAGAACATCACCGCGCGCCAGGAGATCCTGGGCCAGCCCCTGACCTTCAGCCTGACCGGCGAGGACAGGCAGGGCATCAGCCTGCAGCTGGACGGCAGCGTTGACCGCACCAAGCCAGAGACGGCCAGAGATGCCTTCAGCCTCAAGGTTGATAACTATCCGCTGAATGATATCGAGATCAGCGCCGGCAGCCTGCCCCTGACCCTGGAGAGGGCCGCCGTTGCCAGCACCATCAGCGGCAACCGCATCAATGAGCAGATCAGGGCTGACGCCGCCACCGTGGCCTCCCAGGCCCAGTTCAGCAGCGAGCTGCCCGAAGGCGACATCATCTACGGTCCCATCGCCGAGGCCCTGCTGGATATCCACAGCTTCAGCCTCAACACCACAATCAACGGCACTTTTGACGACTACAAGATCGATCTCAGCTCCGACCTGGATGAGATCCTCAAGCGGGTCGGGCGCAGAGCCATGCAGGCCTACTCAGAGCGTTTCAAGCAGGAACTCTCAGCGGCCGTCGAGGCCAAGGTTAAGCAGCCGCTGGAAGATCTCGACCAGCAGCTGGCCGAGATGGCCAAGGTTGATCAGGAACTGGCCGAACGCCTGGAGCTGATCAGGGCCCTGCTTGGCGACGACGCATTCAGCAATCTGCTGGGGGGATTCAAACTGCCATTTTGACAGGCCGGCAGAATTAGTAGTAAGAGAAGCCCCATGAGTATCTTCGAAATCATAATGCTGGTCTGTTTCGGCGCCGCCTGGCCCTCATCCATCTACAAGTCCTGGCAGTCGCGCACATCCAAGGGCAAGAGCCTGCCCTTCCTCTGCATCATCTTAGTCGGCTACATCGCCGGCACCCTGCACAAGGTCTACTACAACATGGACTTTGTCATCGTGCTCTACGTCATGAACGGGCTGCTGGTATTCATCGACATCTGCTTCTACTACCGCAACGCCGCCCTCGACCGGCAGGCCGAGGTGTCATAAAACAAAAGGCATTTCATACGCTTGCGATCAAGTGTTCGTTTTTGCTTGAGCCAACCTAGGCAAACGTTATACGCTCCCCGGGAAAATCAACTTTTGAGGAGCACGCATGATCAGCATCCAAGCATTGGTTACCTTCGGCATCTACTTCGTAATCCTGATGGCTATCGGCATCTATTTCTACAAACAGACTAACGACATCGGCGACTACCTGCTGGGCGGCCGCGGCATGGGCTCCTGGGTCACGGCCCTCTCGGCCCAGGCCTCCGACATGAGCGGCTGGCTGCTGATGGGTCTGCCCGGCGCGGTCTTCCTGAGCGGCGTATCCGAGAGCTGGATCGCCATCGGCCTCTTCATCGGCACCGTTTTGAACTGGCAGTTTGTGGCGGCACGCCTGCGCGTCTATACCCAGCAGACCGACTCCATGACCCTCTCTTCCTTCTTCGGCGAACGCTTCCGCGACCCCAGCGGCCTGCTGCGCATCATCTCATCCATCATCACCCTGATCTTCTTCACCATCTACGCCTCATCCGGCCTGGTGGCCGCCGGCAAGCTCTTTGAGTCCATGTTCGGCATCGAGTATGCCACCGCCGTGATCGCCGGCACCGTAGTTATCATGCTCTACACCTTCCTGGGCGGCTTCCTGGCCGTCTGCTGGACCGACCTGCTGCAGGGCGCCCTGATGTTCGTGGCCATCACCGTCGTGCCGGTCATGGCGCTTAACAATGTGGGCGGCTGGGACGCAATGACTGCCGCCATGCAGGCCAAAGAGGTCAGCACCGGTCTCTTTGGCGACAAGATCACCCTCATGGCCATCATATCCACCATGGCCTGGGGCCTGGGCTACTTCGGCCAGCCCCACATCCTGGCGCGCTTCATGAGCATCGAGAGCATCAAAAAGCTGCCCCAGTCCATGGCCATCGCCATCGTCTGGGTCTTCGTCTCGCTGACCGGCGCCGTCTTCGTCGGCCTGATCGGCATCCCCATGTTCGCCGGCGTCGAGATGGACGCCGAGAAGGTCTTCATCAACATGATCCGCGAACTCTTCAACCCCTGGGTCGGCGGCATCCTGCTGGCCGGCATCCTGGCCGCCATCATGTCCACCATCGACTCCCAGCTGCTGGTATCATCCTCCACCCTGACCGAAGACTTCTACAAGAAGGTGGTCAAGAAGCACGCCAGCGAGCGCGAGCTGATCATTGCCGGGCGCGCCTTCGTGGTCATCATCTCGGTGGTGGCCCTCTCGCTGGCCCTCAAGCCCGACAACACCGTCCTCGGCCTGGTGGCCTACGCCTGGGGCGGCCTCGGTGCTGCCTTCGGCCCCCTGGTGCTGGCCGCCCTCTTCTCGCGCCGCACCTCCTGGCAGGCAGCCCTGGGCGGCATGGTGATCGGCACCGTTACTCTGATCGCCTGGAAAAATTTCGGCCTCGGTTCATACATGTACGAGATCGTACCCGGCTTTGCGGCCAACGCGCTGACCATCTTCGTGCTGAACTTCTACTTTAAGCAGGATAATCAGGACGTTTTGGATGAGTTTGATGAGGTTAGGGAGATTATTAGGGCTGAGAAAGCTTAAATTGTAAGGCCAGGCTTTTGCCCGGCCTTCACAACTTCTACCCCCCAGCCCCACCATATCAATTAAGCTTCACCATTGATTATAACTATCTGATATGTAACTATTATATCAATGATCATAATTGACATAATAGCCATTCTAACCTTAATTGTTACAATAATCCTTGCGCCTGCCACATTTGTATCTTGGTTTAAATACGCATTGTCTAACCAACAGAATCAAAATTTAGGAGACAAACAACATTGGGTCGTCACAACCATCTTTATCATAACTTGCATTCTTACAATGTCTCTATTTTCAACAATTAAGACTCATGGATACAATGAATTCTTAAACACCCTCGAAGTGCTTCGACCACTTGAAATTACAATCGAGATTAATCATAGAAAGGTAGACACGGCACATGCTCTTGCAGATTTCAATAAAATCCAAAGAATGCGCCCTCACAACTCATCTCCGATCTCAAAAGTTCCAGTAAGAATAGTAACTCAGACTCAAACTTATCACCTAGAAATAGGCAGGGACTCTCAGAACCCTAACGAGTTTTGGATTTTTTACCCCAAATTTCTAGTAACAACATACAATGAAATCGGTCGGATTCACTCAGATTTCCTTGGACAATTTTTCAACTAACGTACCCATTCGTTTCGGGGAGCGAAGCGCGGCAATCAGATTACTTCGTCGCTACGCTCCTCACAAAGACAAAAAAGGCCGGACTAAAATCAGCCCGGCCTTCCCATTTCCAATCAATACTTCTTAATCCAGAATACTCTTAGCCTGCTGCAGCTTCTCAAGCTTAAACTCCAGCTCGGCCTTCTCGCTCTTCTGCTGCTCGACAACCTCGGGCTTGGCCTTGGCCAGGAAGCCTTCGTTGCTGAGCTTCTTATTCTTCTTCTCCAGCTCCTTCTCAACCTTGCCAATCTGCTTATTGAGGCGGTCGAGCTCGGCGGCAATATCAATTACACCTTCAAGCGGTACATAAATTTCAATATTGCCGGTGACGGCCGCGGCGCTCTTGGCCGGTCTTTCGCCGCTGATGAATGAGATGTCGGCTACTCTGGCGATCTCATGGATATAGATCTCACACTCCTCAATCAGAGCTCTGTCGGCATCGCTGACCTTGAAGACGGTGTTGAGCTTGACCGAGGGCGAGATGTTGCTCTCACCGCGGATGGAGCGCACGCCGGTGATAACCTCGATGATGGTGTCCATCTTGGCGGCATCGGCAGCAAAGTTAAGCTGTTCGTCAACCTCGGGGAAGCTGGCGATCATGATGGAGTCGGGCTTGCTGCCGGGCAGCTGCTGCCAGATCTCCTCGGTGACGAACGGGATGACCGGGTGCAGCATCTCGAGCACGCTCTTGAGCACGTAATAGAGGGTCCACTGGGTGGCGGGGGCATCCTTGAGCGGCTTGGAGAGCTCAATGTACCAGGAGCAGAACATGTTCCAGGTGAAGTGGTAGAGGGTGTCTGCCACCTCATTGAAGCGGTAGCCGTCCAGCGCCTCGCGCACATCCTTAATGGTCTTGTTGAGCTCGGTCAGAATCCACTTGTCGGCCGGGCTGAACTTCAAAGTTGCGGGGTCGACGCCGTCGGGGTTGTAGCCCTCGATGTTGGAGAGAACAAATTTGCCGGCGTTCCAGATCTTGTTGATGAAAAAGCGGTAGCCCTGGATGCGCTTTTCGCTCAGACGCACATCGCGGCCCATGGCGGCAAAGGCGGTCATGGTGAAGCGGAAGGCATCGGCGCCGTACTTGTCCATCTCAACGATGGGGTCGATGACGTTGCCCTTGGACTTGCTCATCTTCTGGCCGTTCTCGTCACGCACCAGGGCGTGCAGGTAGACATCCTTGAAGGGCACCTCGCCCATGAACTTGCCGCCCATCATCATCATGCGGGCCACCCAGAAGAAGAGGATATCGAAGCCGGTGATCAGCACGCTGGTGGGGTAGAACTTGGCCAGTTCCGGGGTCTGCTCGGGCCAGCCCATGGTTGAGAAGGGCCAGAGACCGGATGAGAACCAGGTGTCGAGCACGTCGGTATCCTGCTCAATGTTGGTTGAGCCACATTTGCTGCAGGTCGTTGCATCGGCCTCACTAACGGTGATCTCGCCGCAGTCGGCGCAGAACCAGGCCGGGATGCGGTGGCCCCACCAGATCTGGCGCGAGATGCACCAGTCGCGGATGTTCTCCATCCACTCATAGTAGACCTTCTCCCACTGCTGGGGCAGGATCTTGGTGTCGCCTTCGCGGACAGCCAGAACAGCCTCTTCAGCCATGGGCTTGATCTTAACGAACCACTGCTTTGAGAGGTAGGGTTCGATAACGGTCTTGCAGCGGTAGCAGGTTCCGGCCGGCACGGTGTACTCGGTCTTCTCGACCAGGAAGCCCTGCTCCTGCAGGTCGATCTCGATCTGTTTACGGCACTCGAAACGATCGAGTCCCTTGTAGGGGCCGGCATTCTCATTCATGATGCCGGAGGGGTCCATGATCACAACCAGCTCCAGGTCGTGGCGCTTGCCGGTCTCATAGTCGTTAAGATCGTGGGCCGGGGTGATCTTGACCGCACCGGTACCGAACTCGACGTCGACCATGTGGTCGGCCACGATCGGGATCTTCTTGTTGACGATGGGCAGGATGACCTCCTTGCCGATCATATCTTTGTAGCGCTCGTCATGGGGGTTGACGGCCACGGCGGTATCACCCAGCATGGTCTCGGGGCGGGTGGTGGCCACCACAACCTCGCCGCTGCCGTCGGCCAGCGGATAGCGCATGTGCCAGAGGAAGCTGTTCTCATCCTCATGCTCAACTTCCAGGTCGGAGAGGGCGCTGTGACAGCGCGGGCACCAGTTGACGATGTAGTCGCTGCGGTAGATCAGATCCTCGTTGTAGAGGGTCACAAAGACCTTGCGCACGGCCTTGGAGAGGCCCTCGTCCATGGTGAAGCGGGCCCTGTCCCAGTCGCAGGAGGCGCCCAGGCGCTTGAGCTGGCCGAAGATGGAGTTGCCGTGCTTCTCCTTCCACTCCCAGACCTGCTCAATAAAGGCGTCTCTGCCCAGATCGTTGCGCGACTTGCCCTGGCTGGCCAAATACTTCTCAACCACGTTCTGGGTGGCGATACCGGCATGGTCGGTGCCCGGCATCCAGAGGGTGTTGAAGCCGTCCATACGCTTGTAGCGGATCATGATATCCTGCAAAGTGTTGTTCAGGGCGTGGCCCATGTGCAAGACGCCGGTCACGTTGGGCGGCGGGATAACTATGCTGTAGGTAGGCTTGGTGTCATCATTCTCATCGGCATGGAAATAGCCGCTGTTCTGCCACTGCTCATACCACTTCTCTTCAATATTTTTAGGATCGTATTCCTGCATACTACTCCTCCATTTTAGACTATGGGCTCCATAGCATGGGAAACAGGGCTGCGCAAGAGACACAAAAAAGGCCCCACCCTTGCGAGCGGAGCCTTCAATCCGATTAAATCGACCAATCAGACGTCGATCTTCTTGAGCTTCTCGATCTCCTCCTGGATGACCTTTTCGACCACGCCGGGAAGCTGCTCCTTAGCCACGTTCATCATCTCCTTGACCAGCTCGCCGATCAGCGGGCGCACCATGCTCTCGAGCAGGGCGGGCATCTCGGCCTTGAGCTCACTCAGGAGGGCCTGACTGTCGATGGGCGGGGTCTCAACCGCAACCGCGGGTTCAAAGACCGGCTCAGCTGCCGGAATTTCAAACTCGGGCTCCGGCTCGAAGACCGGTTCCGGTTCAATCTCAGGCTCAGCAATAACTTCCGGCTCAGCTTCAGGCTCGAATACGGGCGCCGGCTCAATAACGGGCTCTTCGATCTCAGGCAGCTCGGGCACGACAGGCGCCTCTTCAACCTCAGGGATTTCAGGCAGCTCAGCCGGTTCAATATCCACTACCGGCTCTGGCTCTGGCTCTGGCTCTGGCTCTGGCTCTGGCTCTGGCTCTGGCTCTGGCTCTGGCTCTGGCTCTGGCTCTGGCTCTGGCTCTGGCTCTGGCTCTGGCTCTGGCTCTGGCTCTGGCTGAATGGTATCAGACACAGCCTCCAGATCAATACTTTCCAGGCTCTCGACCTCTTCCAGATCCACCGAAAGATCGATCACATCATCCTCAACAGGGGTCTCATCAATCTCTTCAAGCGAGATGGTCTCACTGACACCCATCTCGGCCGCCTCCTCAGGACTGAGAGCCGCATCCGCCGAAATGTCTATCACCTCTTCCGACTCCGTCGATGATGTTTCCAGGCCTTCGGCATCCAGCACAACCTTATGACCGGAACTCTCTATCTCCGGTTCATCTGCCAGACCGAGAGCGGCGTCAATATCCGAGGTTCCCAGAACTTCGGCCTCATTGGCGGATATGTCGGCATCAATATCAAAGCTCTCGCCGTCATGATCAATCTCATCCACCGAGATCTCATCTTCCATGGAGATCTCCTTGCCCAGATCAAAACTATCGGGCTCAGGCACACTGGTGGATTTCTCTTCCTTAGGGGGTTGCCCCTCTTCCAGCAGATCGGTCAGATCAATTATGACATCATCATCGTTATCAACCATCTCTTCTCCTTATGACAAATATTAATTTTTCAGCGACGGCTGGCCAGTCGACTCAAGCACACTGCGCCAGAGCGGACCATGCACATCTATCTTTTTACGTTCGCGGGTGGCCAATGCAATGGGTATATGCACATACATATCATTCCAGAGGCCGATCAGCATGTCGGTCTTGCCGCTCATGCCGGCATGCACCGCCATCTGAGCCAGGAAGTTACAGAAAACCGAATCCGAAGCATTGGCCGGCACACTTCTGATTATGTAGCTCGGATCAATATACTTCAAATTAATATCTTTGTTCTTTGATTTAAAGTACTCGGAAATTCGGTCCTTAATCATTACACCGATATCACCCTGCTTCACATTGCCAGAGGCATCCGTCTTGCGCTGGGAGTCGTCCCAGAACTTGGTGCCGGCGCCCTCGGCCACCACAACCACGGCATGACCGCGTTTTTCAAGACGCCGCTCAAGCACCGCAAAGAGTCCGGCCGGACCTTCCAGATCAAAATCAGACTCCGGCACCAACACCACATTTACATCGCGCTGAGAGAGCGCGGCAGTGGCAGCGATGAAGCCCGAATCGCGGCCCATAACCTTGACCAGCCCGATGCCGTTGGGGGCACCGTTGGCCTCAACATGGGCGCACTGGATGATTTTCTTGGTCTCTTCAACCGCGGTGTCGAAACCGAATGTCTTGGAAACAAAGCTGATATCGTTATCGATGGTTTTGGGAATGCCGATAACCGAGCATTTAAAGTCTCGCGCCAGAACCTCCTGGGCAACTGTTGAAGCCGCCTTCAGGGTGCCGTCGCCGCCGATGAAAAAGACCAGATTGATATTGAGACGCTCCAGAGCATCCACAATCTCGACCGGATCCTGTCCGCCGCGGGACGATGCCAGAGTGGTGCCGCCCTGTTCATGGATTGTGCTGACCGTATCCGGATTAAGGTCAATCAGCGAATGCTTGTACTTGGGAATGAATCCCTGCAAACCGTAGGGTATACCGAATACATTCTTGACCCCGTAGATATGAAAGAGCTCCAGCACCACGCCCCTAATGACATCATTGATGCCCGGACAGAGGCCGCCGCAGGTGACGATGGCGCACTTGGTCTTGGAGGGATCAAAAAAGATCTTCTCCCGCGGACCGGCAATCTCAAAAGTGGCCGGCTTACGGCCCTCGGCCATCTGACGCTCAAAGTTCGCCAGCGACGTATTGATTACCAGACTCTCATGTTCATCAACAAAAGTCGCCCCCATAACCGGAGAGTCGATCCGCGGCTGGCCCAGCGATTTAATTGTTGTATCCACATCCTCATTAATAAAACTAAACTCCATTGAGTCCCTCCTAAGCATCCTTAATATCGGACTTCTGCATTTATTTCTTTATTCCTAATTCTCTGCCATACACTTAAAAGTGTTAGCAAACAAACTTTTATTTCTCGATTAAAGCTGGCCTTTAGAGTGCAGTATGTTATGAGCAATAGATACCATATAGTAGGAGATCGAAGATGTATGATCTGTTTGTAATCGGCGCCGGACCCGGCGGTTACACCGCCGCCATCCTGGGCGCCAAGAGGGGACTCAAGACCGCCATTGCCGAAGCCGGACCGTTCGGCGGCACCTGCACCAACAGCGGCTGCATCCCGACCAAGACCTGGGCCGAGAGCACCCACCTGCTGGAAAAAATCGGCCAGGCCAAAAAATTCGGCATCGCAGCCGAAAAAGCCAGCCTCAACATGGCCGAACTGAATAAGCGCACCCTGCGCGTCACCAGCCGCCTGGGCAAAGGCATTGAGCACCTACTCAAGAGCAATGACGTAACCATCTACAGCAATCAGGCCGAACTGCTCGGCGCAAACCTGATCAAGGTGGGCGGCGAGAACATTGAGGCCAAGAACATCATCATTGCCAGCGGCGGCAGCCCCATAAAACCGGCCCTCTTCAACCATAGCGGCGTGCTGACCAGCAATGAGATCTTCAGCCTGGATGAGCTGCCCGCCAGCCTGGTGATCGTGGGCGGCGGCGTGATCGGCATGGAGATGGCCCACATCTTCAACACCCTGGGGTCCAAGGTCAGCGTCATCGAGGCCATGGAGCGCATCCTGATCAATGAAGATCCGCAAGTATCCGGCGAGCTGCAGAAGATCAGCCGCAAAATCAAGTTCCATACATCCACCATGGTCACCGATATCAGCGAGCAGGATGGCCAGCTGCTGATAAAAACCGACGGCGGAGACGAACTAACAGCCGACAAGATCCTGCTGACCATCGGCCGCAGGCCCAATCTGCCGGCCGGGGCGGACAGCCTGGAGCTGAACGCCGGCGGCGGCATCAAAGTTGACAAACGCATGCAGAGCTCACAGCCGAACATCTACGCCATCGGCGACGTGACCGGCGAATACACCCTGGCCTACACCGCCGCCAAGGAGGCCGAGGTTGCCGTCAACAACATCTGCGGCCAGAGCGACCAGATGCACTACGACAACATTCCGTCGGTCATCTTCACCAACCCCGAGATCGCCTCGGTCGGCGACTTAAGCCCGGACGAAGACTGCAAAACGGGCACCTTCCCGGTGGCCGGCCTGGGCCGCGCCCGCACCAAAGAGGAGAATCACGGCTTCGCCACCATCCACTGCGACGAGTTCGACATCATCAAGCGCGTGACCATCATGGGGCCCTGTGCCACCGAGCTCATCTCAACCGCCGCCCTGGCCATCAGCCAGAACCTGAGTGTGGAAGAGTTCCTGAAACCGCTCTTCCCCCACCCGACCATGGGCGAGCTGCTCAAAGAGGCGGCTGAAGATGTCCACGGCCTGTGCGTGCACAGGTAAGCCGCCTTGACCCTCTGCCCAAAAGCTGTTAGTGCCGGAGAGACTATGGAGAGACTTTTAGATTTTGACAAGCAGGACGGTTTAATTCCGGCCATTGCCCAGGACTATGCCTCGGGCGAGATACTGATGATGGCCTACATGAATGCCGAGGCCTTCAATGAAACCCTCAAAAGCGGCAAGGCCGTCTACTACAGCCGCTCAAGAGACAGGCTCTGGCGCAAGGGCGAGGAGTCGGGCAATGTGCAGATCGTGCACGAGATCCGCACCGACTGCGACAACGACACCATTGTGCTCAAGGTTGAGCAGATCGGCCAGGCAGCCTGCCACACCGGCAAGCGCTCCTGCTTCTACAAACTGATCAAGGACGGCCGCATCATTGAAGACGGCGTGCAGATTTTTGACCCGGCCGAAGTCTACAAGAAATGAGCTGAAATATGATAATCAAGAAGAGTGCCCAAGAGATCGCCATCCTGCGCGAAAACAACCGCATCATTGCTCAGCTGTTTGAAAACATCGCCCCCATGATCAAACCGGGCGTCTCCACGGCCGAGATCGACCGCGAGTGTGAGATGTTCATCCGGGCCCACGACGCCGTGCCATCATTCAAGGGTTATCACGGCTTTCCCGGCACCATCTGCGCCTCAATCAACGAGGTGATCGTGCATGGCATCCCCGGCGAACGCAAACTCAAGGAGGGCGACATCTTCAGCGTGGATGTGGGCGCCTACAAAAACGGCTTTCACTCGGACAGCGCGCGCACCTTCGCGGTGGGCAAAGTTTCCAAGCTGGCCCAGCGCCTGATGGATGTGACCGAGCAGAGCCTCTATGCCGCCATTGAGCAGGCCGTGCCGGGCAACCGACTCTCGGACATCGGCCACGCCGTCCAGCAGATAGTCGAGAAAGCCGGCTTCAGCGTAATCCGCGATTTTGTGGGCCACGGCATCGGCCGCGCCCTGCATGAGGATCCGCAGATCCCCAACTTCGGTGCCGCCGGCAAGGGCCCGCTGCTCGAGGAGGGCATGGTCTTCGCCATCGAGCCCATGGTGTCGGCGGGCAGCTGGCGCATCAAGATCCTCAAGGATGAGTGGACCGCCGTCACGGCCGACAAATCACTCTCTGCCCATTTTGAACACAGCATCGCCATCACCAAGGGCGAGGCACTGATCCTGAGCAGCCTATAGCTGCTCAGCGATCCTCATGGTAGTCCCAGTCTCTGAACTTGCCGCTACCGACATCCTTGACCCACTGTTTATGGGAGTTCTTCTTCTCTTCAGCTTTGAGAACATCTTCACTTTCAGTCCAAGCCTCGAGGGCAACCTTGAGATAGCCGTCCTGATGATCCACCACTGTGACTGACTGGTTTTTATAGAGGGCGGCAAAGGTACTGCCGCCGGGTTTGGTCTTGAAGCGGGTCTTCTTACCCAGCACCAGCTGATAGGGTTCATAGAACTCATCATCCGCCGAATCACTCTTGATCCAACCGTCAAACCGAACCCTGAAGATATCATCCTGCTCAGCGGTCACGGTAACCTCGACATTGCGGCGAATAATAGCCAGCTGCTTGCCGCCGGGCTCTGCGTAGAGACGCATCTTCTCGCCGAGAGTCATGGGGCGTTCATCAAACTGGGGAGCATTGCTGCTGACCGACCAGAGCTCCAGCTCGATCTTCAAAAAACCTTTCTGGTGGCCGGTCACCGTAACCAGCTGCCGGCCGGCCAGATCGGCCAACAGATCACCGTCAGGGGCGTTATAGAGCTTGCGGTCCAGGGCGATCATGAAACGGTAGGGCTCCTTGAACTCCAGTTCGGCGGCCCCATCCCTGACCCAGCCGCTGACCCCCACCTTAACGTTATCACCCTGCTCAGCCAGCACACTGACACGCATCATCGAGAGAACCTTGAGTCCCTGACGGCCGTCGGGGGCATCCAGCAGGGCCATATCCTTATTCAACAGCAGCATCTCGGCGGCCTGCACGGAACCCGCCAGAGCCAGCACCACTATAATGGTAGCAAATATCTTTTTAGTCATTATTCCTCCAATACAATTGATTCCTTTTAATTATGCCATGGTTCGCCGCAGCGCAAGCGGCAAGACTCTTCCCTTAGGTCTGCCTGACTGCTCCGGCGGTTACAAAATCATTTAGCAGACCCTCAAACTGCACAAAGAATCTTATTTAGCTTCTAAAAACCAATAAATTTAACATAAAAAGCAATAGACTGCTTCTTATGGCGCAACCTGAGCCATAATAATATATTATCAGCAACGTTATGCGATATAGAGCTCCATTAACAAGTGTTAATTATTTATTATGAATTTTCAATTACTTGAAATAACGTTTTTAGCAAAAAAATCTTGATTTAACCAAATAAGCCGGCTACTATCCACTAGCTCAAAAATAAGTACTATGCATGGAGGGATGATGCCATACACCGACGGACGCAGTGTCCGAGCCGCCTGCCGCCAACAGGAGATCACCGGCCCCACCGCCGGCATGGCCAACGGCCATGTGCAGGCCAACCTGGTTATCCTACCCAAGGCCCAGGCCGACGATTTCATGCTCTTTGCCCAGCGCAACCCCAAGCCCTGCCCGCTGCTAGAAGTCGGCGAGACCGGCTCTCCCCTGACCAGGATAATCGCCGAGCGCGCCGACATCAGGAGCGATCTGCCAAAATACCGCATCTACCGCAAGGGCGAGCTGACCGATGAGCTGACCGACATCAGCGCCCACTGGAGCGACGACCTGGTCTACTTCCTGCTCGGCTGCAGCTTCTCCTTCGAGCAGGCCCTGCTGGCTGCCGGACTGGACGTGCGCCACATCAGCGAAGGCAAGAATGTTCCCATGTACAAAACCAACATAATCTGCCAGGACGCCGGCCAGTTCAAGGCGATCCCGACCGTGGTCAGCATGCGCCCGTTCAAGGCCAGAGACGCCATCCGCGCCATCGAGATCACCCGCGACTACCCGGCCGTGCACGGCAGCCCGATCCACCTGGGCGACCCCGCCCTGATCGGCATCGACAATATCAGCACACCCGACTGGGGCGACCCGGTCACCATCAACGATAATGAGATTCCGCTCTTCTGGGCCTGCGGCGTAACGCCGCAGATGGCCGCCATGGTGGCCAAGCCCGAGCTGATGATCACACACGCACCAGGACACATGTTTGTGGGAGATAAACAAGACAATGACTTCAGAATATAACATTGCCCAGACCATCGAAACCGTCATTCAGCAGGACCCCGGCAACCGCGGCCTGGCCCAGTGGGCCATCCGCGACCACTTCCTGCCGGCCACCCGCTCCCTGCTCAATGCGGACCACGTGCTGCTGACCACCGGCTTCTTCATCAAGAACTCCGGCGTCATCGAGACCGACGGCCCTCCCGGCGCCATCATCCTGACCGCCGCCCTGATCAACCTGGGCAAAAAGGTCACCATCATCACCGATGACCACTCCGAGGAGATCATGCAGCGCGGCCTCAAGAGCCTGGGCTGCGAATGCGAAATGAAATGCTTCAAAGCCGGCGAGATGCTGCCCATCGAAGAGCTGATCCAGGACGACACCACCCACTTCGTCTCGATCGAACGCCCCGGCCGCGCCGCCGACGGCAAGTACTACAACTTCCGCGGCGATGACATCTCGCCCTGGGTCGCCCCGGTCGACGACCTCTTCATAGCCTGCGAGACGCGCAACATCGTCACCATCGGCATCGGTGACGGCGGCAACGAGCTCGGCATGGGCCAGGTCTCACACGCCGTGGACACCCATGTGGCCCCGGGCCGCGCCTTCAGCTGCAAGGTTTCAGCCAACTACTGCGTCTGCGCCGGCGTCAGCAACTGGGCCGGCTACGCCAAAGCCGCCATGCTCTCACGCCTGAGCAAACGCAACCTGCTGCCCGAACCGGCCAGCTTCAGCATCCTGCTCGATGAAATCGTAGCCGCCGGCGCCGTTGACGGCGTATCCGGCAAGAATGAAGCCACGGTTGACGGGCTGGACGCCAGCTGGGAGCACAACCTCTTCAGGCAGATGTACTCGATTGCGGCGGAGCAGGTGCATGAATAAGTACCCCCTTGGTGACGCCTGCACCTGCTGGTCGCTCTCTGACAAGATTGACGATGAGATATCAGCAAAGATCCTGGCCCTCTACCAGGAGCTGAAGCCCAGAATGGCCGAATTCGCCATCCTGGACATGGTGCCGTCATACAACGCCCTGGCCGTGCACTTTGATGAGAATGCCAACCTCAGACGCATGGAGCGCAAGGTGGACAAGCTGATCAGACAGGCCCTGGCCAGGATCGAACGCGATGGCGCCTCAATCGAAGGCGACACCATCAGCATCCCGGTCAAGTACGACGGCGAGGACCTGCAGCGCGTAGCCGACCTGGCGGGCATCACGGTGCGCGAAGTAATTGAGATTCACAAGGCCAGCCCCTTCAAGGTGGCCATGGTGGGCTTCAAGCCCCACTTCCCCTATCTGATCGGCCTCGATGAACGCATCGTGACCCCCAGACTGGACAGCCCCAGAACAAAAATCCCGGCCGGGTCCGTCGCCATCGGCGGCGCCCAGACCGGCATCTACCCCGAGGAATCGCCGGGCGGCTGGAACCTGATCGGCTCCACCGACCCCGCAAATCTGGAACAGATCAAACCCGGGGACAGTATCATCTTCAAGGAGACAGCATGATCAAGATCAACTGCGACATCGGCGAACGTGGCCACGACCACCCCGTCGACACCCAGCTCATGGAGCACATTCACCTGGCCAACATCGCCTGCGGCGGGCATGCCGGCGACGAGCAGAGCATTGCCGCCTTCAGAGGCCTGGCTGACAGGCACGGCGTCAAGGTGGCCGCCCACCTCTCCTATCCGGACCGCGACAATTTCGGCCGTTTCAGCATGGAGATTGCAAACGAGGACCTGCTTAAATCCCTGGATGAGCAGTACGCCCTGATCTCGGACGTCAAGTGCGTCAAGTTCCACGGCGCCCTCTACAACGACTGCTGGACCAACCGCCAGCTGGCCGCACTGCTGAGCGGCTGGCTCAAAAACAACGGCATCACCGAGATTGTGACCCCCTTCGACTCCGAACTGGCCGCCTCCTGCAAGGAGCTGGGCATCAGCGTGATTCCCGAGGCCTTTGCCGAGCGCCGCTACGCCTACAATCCGCACACCAAGCGCCTGACCCTGGTGGCCCGTTCCAAGGACTACGCCTCGATCCATGACTGCGACGAAGCCGTCGCCCACGCCCGCAACATCATCGAGAGCGGCACCGTCGAGGGCCACATCGATGACGGTGGTAAGCTCAAGACCGAGACCGTGCGCCTGGAGGCCGAAACCATCTGCATCCACTCAGACTCTGCCATCGCCCTGGAGCTGGCTCAAAAGTTGGCCGATGTTTGAAACGATCGGCAACGGCATTTTCAAGCGAGTCGGCCTGCCCAGCTTCGGCCGGCAGGATGTGGGCATCACGCCCGGCGGCGCCATGGACTGCTTCGCCCTGCGCAGCGGCAACATCGTCCTGGGCAACCCCGAAGGCCAGGAGGCCCTGGAACTGCTCTTCGCGCCCGAGATCCGCTTCACCGAAGATGTCATCTTCATCCTGACCGGCGCCAACTGCCAGGGCAGCAAACTGGACGGCCAGCCGGTCGAGCACGGCCGGGTCTACCTGGCACAGGCGGGCAGCACCCTCAGGCTGGGCAAGAAAAAGATTTACGGCTTCCGCACCTATCTCTGCATGAAGCCCAGCAGCGCCGAGGACTGGCGCATCGGTTATGAACGCGGCAATTTTGACGACCTCTGCGGCTGGCAGGACACCGACGGCTGCATCAGGGTCATCGAAGGCCCCGAACACCGCTACCTGAACGACAAGCAGGCCTTCCTCGACAACTACTGGAAGATCACCTGGGACACCTCCGAGATGGGCATGCGCATCAGCAGCGACCAGGCCAGCTTGAACGTCTCGCTGGAAAACATGGTCTCCGAGGCCGTGGCCAACGGCACGGTCCAGCTGACGCCCAAGGGCCCCATCATCCTGCTCAAGCACCGCCAGACGGTCGGCGGCTACCCGCGCATCTACAATGTCATCAGCGCCGATGTCGACCTGCTCGGCCAGTTCCAGCCCGACCAGCTGCTGCACTTCAAGAAGATATCCCTGAACAGAGCCCGCGCCATCAACCGACAGAAAGAGCGCGACCTGAATAAATTAAAAAAACGCTTCAACTGAACAACTAATCTTTTGTAAGGAGAAACCATGAGCATTTTTTACGTAGATGGAGAATTCGTATCGGCCAAAGAGGCCGTCATTTCAGTCTCTGACATCGCTGTACTGAGAGGCTACGGCGCCTTCGATTTCCTGCGAACCTATAACCGCAGACCCTTCTATCTTGATGAGCACATTGAGCGCCTGCAGAACTCTGCCAAGCAGATCGGCCTGCCGCTCAAGTGGAGCAAGGATGAGATCCGGGACGCCGTCATGACCACCCTGGAGAAGAACCCCGACTTCGAGGAGTGCAACATCCGCTTCCTGGTCACCGGCGGCACCAGCTCCGACGGCGTCTGCCCCGAAGGCAACGGCAAGCTGCTGGTGATGGTCACCGACAAGCACGGCCTGCCCGCCAGCTGGTACAGCGACGGTGTCCACATCGTCACCGTTGATGTTGAGCGCTACATCCCCGGCTCCAAGTCCACCAGCTACATGAACGCCGTCATGGCCCAGATGGAGGCCAAGGAGAAGGGCGCCATTGAAGCCATCTATGTTGACCGCCACGACCGCGTCCTGGAAGGCACCACCACCAACTTCTTCGCCTTCAAGGACGGCAAACTGATCACCACCGGCGATGACATGCTGCCCGGCATCACGCGCATGGCCCTGCTGAAGATTCTCAAGGATGAGTTTGAGATCGAGATCCGCGACATCAAGCGCAGCGAGCTGGCTGAGTTTGACGAGATCTTCATCACCGCCTCCAACAAAGAGGTTGTGCCGGTGGCCAGAATCAATGACATCCAATTGGGTCAGCCCGGCCCCAACACCCAGAAGGTCATGCAGATCTTCAGAGATTACACTACCGCCTACGGCAAGGGCGAGGTATAAAGGCCCAATGACCCGTTTTGTAACATCAGCCGAAGTCAACCTGAGCTCAATTGCGCACAACGTGCGCGAGCTCAGGCGCCTGACCGACCGCAACGCCCGCATGATGGCCGTGGTCAAAGCCGACGGCTACGGCCACGGCTCAGCTGCCGTGGCCAAGACGGCCCTGGAAAACGGCGCCGCCGAAATGGCCGTGGCGCGCTTCAATGAGGCCGAGGTCATCCGCGCCGCCGGCCTGGACGCGCCACTGCTGCTCTTCGGCTATACGCCGCCCGAGCTCACCGAACAGATGCTGGGTCTCAACCTGCGGCCATCCATCAATTCACTTGAACTGGCCCAGGAGCTCTCCGACAGGGCCACCAAGGCCGGCGGCAGACTCAAGGCCCACATCAAGATCGACACCGGCATGGGGCGCATGGGCTTCGACGGCATCAGCCCCAGCCCGTCAACAATCCAGAATATCCTTGATATCGCCAGCCTGCCGGGCCTGGAGATCGACGGCATCTACACCCACTTTGCCAATGCCGACAGCAGCGACAAGGATCACGCCAAGGGCCAGTTCAGGCTCTTCAGCCAGCTGCTCTGCAAGCTGCGCAAGAGCGGCCTGGAAATACCGACCTGCCACTCGGCCAACAGCGCCGCCATCATTGAAATGCCCCAGACCCATCTGGACATGGTGCGGCCAGGCATTTCACTCTACGGATTCTACCCCTCCGATGAGGTTGAGAAATCCCTGATCGACCTCAAGCCGGCCATGACCCTCAAGTCAACCGTCATCCAGGTCAAGGATGTGCCGGCCGGCTTCAAGGTCAGCTACGGCAGCACCCACGTAACCCAGCAACCGACCCGCATCGCCACGGTGCCCATCGGCTACGCCGACGGCTACAGCCGCCTGCTCTCGTCCCAGGGCCAGATGCTGGTGCATGGTCAGCGCGCCCCCATCATCGGCCGGGTCTGCATGGATCTGACCATGATCGACGTCAGCCACATTGAGGGCGTCGAGTCGGGCGACGAGGTTGTGGTCTTCGGCAGCCAGAACGGCCACGAGCTGCACGCCGACGAACTGGCAGCAACCACAAAGACCATCAACTACGAGATCGTCTCCGCCATCACCGCCAGGGTCCCGCGCATCTACATCTGACTTGTCTTCTGGTCTGGCCGCCTTATCTCTTAGATAAGAGGCCGGACTATGAAAGACAGACCAGAAATCGACAGACTGCGTAGCGAAAACAACCTACTGCTGCAACTCAGCGAAACCGTTCCCACGGCCATCCTGGTCTTTCAAAACAATAAATGGACCTATGTCAACCACTATGCCGAGGTCATCTCAGGCTACAGCCGCACAGAGATGACCAGCATGAACTTCTGGGACCTGGTTCACCCAGACTACCGCAAACAGGCCAAGAGAAACTGGCGCGAACGCCTCAAGAGTGCCGACACCACCAGAATTAACCGCTACCAGCTGCCGATCCTGACCAAAGATGGCAGCGAGAAGTGGATCGATGTTACCGCCCGCTACCTCGAGATCGACAATGCGCCCACCGGACTGCTGAATGTCAACGACATCACAGAGCAAAAGATCGCCACCTATAAACTGGAACAGATGGTTGAGCACTCCGCCGGCGCCCTGGCCCGTTCGGCTGAAATCTTCGACACCGACACCGGCGACCACACCCGCCGCATCGGCGAATGCGCCACTCTGCTGGCCGACCTGATGGGGCTGGATACCAGCTACCAGGAATCAATCAAAGTTCAGGCCCAGCTGCATGACGTGGGCAAGATCCATGTCCCCAGCGAGCTGATCAACAAGCCCGGCCGCCTGACTCCCGCAGAGTTCGAAATCATCAAGGCCCACACCGAATACGGCGGCATCATCATCGGCCGCAGCCCCGAGCTGGCCCTGGCCCTGCAGATCGCCCTGCATCATCATGAGAAGTGGGACGGCAGCGGTTATCCGGACGGACTCAAGGGTCATGAAATCCCGCTGGCCGCCCGCATCGTCAGCATCGCAGACGTCTTTGACGCCCTGGTATCGGAACGCTCCTACAAGAAGGCCTTCAGCTACAGCGAGGCACGCCGCATCCTGCAGGACGGCGATGAGCGCCTCATGCCGGACAAACACTTCGACACCAAGATCCTCAAGCTTTTCCTGTCCAACTACGAGAAATTCATCGACATTCACCACCAGAGCCTGCTGCTGGAACAGCTGCGCCGCGAAGAGGAGATGCATATCCTGGTGATCGACGACGACCCGCTGGTGCGCGAAATGGTTCACGACGCCTACTCATTGAGCCGCTACCCGGTCAGACTGCACAGCTACGGTGACATCCGGTCCATGCGCAGCCGATTCTACGCTCTCAAGGTTCACCCGACCATGTGCTACATTGACATGATGCTGCCGGACGGCAGCGGAGATGAGGTCGCCCTGGAGCTGCGGGAACGCTTCTCCGAAAGCTATCTGATCTGCATCACAGCCAGCAGCAGCGTCAAGCCGGAACAGGTCTCACTATATGACCGGCTGCTGCATAAACCTTTTGCCTATGAGAAACTGCTGAAGATTTCGGAAATGATAAGGAAGTACTATTAAAGCGGAGCCGGCCGCCGCCGGCTCCCAATGCTGCAACAAAAGGAGACTCAATCCTTTTATTGTTCATCAATTTATACCTTTTTGAGATAAAAACAATTGGACCTTGGTGAAACAGATATACGACTTTAGTCTTATGTGTTTTTCACATATAAAAACGGCCAGTTAGATCAAAAAGTCTAACTGGCCGTTTTTATGCAGATTAAAGTACAAAAATCAGTCGTCGCCACCCAGGAATCCGGCGCGCATCAGAAAGTAGACCAACTGCAGAACAGCGGTTATGGCGGCCGCAACATAGGTCATGGCAGCCGCCGAGAGCACCTTGCGGGCGCCGCCCACCTCGGTGTCGCTCAGAATGCCGGTGGCCGGCAGGGCCGCCAGGGCCCGCGACGAGGCGTTGAACTCAACCGGCAGGGTCACCAGCTGGAAGAGCACCACAAAACTAAAGAGTACAATGCCGATGGTCAGCATGCCGGCGGACTGCATCATCAGACCGATGAAAAGCAAAAACCAGGAGAGGTTGGAGCCGATGGAGGCCATGGGCACCACCGCGCTGCGCAGACTCAGGGGCGCATAGTTGCGGGCATGCTGAATGGCGTGACCCACCTCATGGGCGGCAACACCGACCGAAGCCACGGAAGTGCCGTTGTAGACATCCGGAGAAAGACGCAGCACCTTGGCGCGCGGATCATAGTGGTCGGAGAGGAAGCCGCGGGCCATCTCGATGTTGACATCATTGATGCCCTCCTTCTGCATGATCATACGGGCGGCCTGAGCGCCGCTCACGCCGCGCATGGTGGGCACCTTGGAGAACCTATTGAAGGTGGTTTTAACCTTCATTGACGCATAGAGGCTCAGCAGGAACGCCGGCGCAATCATCATCATGTATAACGGATCAAGAATCATATTTACTCCTTAGGTTAATTTCTTATTTTTGGTAGGGGCAGCAACGCATTAAGTCAACCGCCAAGGATAGCCACGGCACTCACGGCGGCGGTCACGGCCCGCAGAATGGTGCCCCCCATACAGACGGGCACAAAACCGGCCTCCTCAATCAGAGCCTCTTCCTCGGGGCTGAATCCGCCCTCCGGACCGATCAGAATACCAACTTCCCCATACTCCATACCATTAAGAGTCGCTGAGGCTCCCTGGGTGGCTACAAGTTTCTGCGGCCAGGGACATTTTTTCACGAAGTCAGCCAACTCGACCATCTCGGCAACCTGCGGAATCGAACGGCGCTGGGACTGCTTAACGCCCTCCAGGCAGATATCCTGCCAGCGGCTCAGCCGTTTGGCCGACGCCTCCCTCAGATTGGAGCGCTCGGCCAGCAGCGGCTGAATGGTGGCCACTCCCAGCTCCGAACAGAAACGCATCACCTGATCCATCTCCTTGGCGGCGATCATGGAGATCCCCAGATGGACACACCTGGAACTGCGGTCGACGAGCTCTTCCGGCTCCAGCAGCTCCAGTTCAATCCGGTTGCGCTTAACGGCTGCAATGCGGGCTGAATAACCCTGCTCCCCGACACGCACCGGCAGCTCATGGCCGGTTTTGCGGCGCAGCGGTCCGGCAATATGCAGAGCGTCCGGACCTTCAATCACGGCCCGTTCATTATCGAGCATTTCGGCAAAAAATCTGGGCATAGCTCTCCCCTACATCATTCATCATACGTAGGAAAGCCTATATTCTGATCTGTTTCAGATAACGGGCCGCCTCCTCAGGCGAGGTGTGATTAACAAACATGTCAGCCCCCGATTCAAAACCGGAAAACCCGTCCAGCATCGGCAGAATCTCCATGTGCCAGTGGTAATACTTCTCGCAGTCACTGTTGAAGGGCGAAGCATGAATCACATAGTTATAATCAGGGCAGGCCAGCGCCTTGTCCAGGCGCTGCAGAACCTCCTTGAACATGATGGCCAGATTATGCAGCTCGCCGGGCTCGATCACCACGAAGCGCGCACTGTGACGTTTGGGCAGTATCCAGACCTCAAAGGGCACCCGCGGCGCAAAGGGCGCCAGGGCGACACAGTCACGGGTCTCGGCAATCAGCCGGATATCGGCGCTGCGCTCCTGGGCAATGATGTCGCAGTAGATGCAGCGGTGCTTATAATCATAATGCTGACGCGCCCCGGCCAGCTCCTCCTGCAGCAGACGCGGCACGATCGGAAGACCGGCCAGCAGAGAGTAGGAGTGGTTCAGCACCGTGGCGCCGGCCTTGGACCCCTGGTTCTTGTACACCAGCACGTAACGCAGGCGACCGTCGCGCTCCAGATCCAGAATACGGTCACGATAGGCCCAGAAAATATTCTCAATCTCGGCCACTGTCAGGTCGGCCTGCCTCACGCCATGATGCGGGGTCTCAATGATCACTTCATGGGCGCCGATGCCGTTAATCTTATCAAACAGCCCCTCGCCGCTGCGCTTGACATCCCCCTCCTCAACCCTCAGCATGGGGGCCCGGCTCGGCAGGACGCGCACGCCCCAGTTGCCGTCGGCCGCCCGCGAACTCAGAATATTGGGCGGACAGAAGTGCTCACTGCCGCGACAGAAGGGGCAGATCTCATCAGTCTGCGGCGCATCGGGCTCAAAATGCGGCACATGCCCGCTCTCCTCGTTGATAATAACCCAGCGGTCAACTATGGGATCTTTCCTCAACTCTGACATGGCCCCACCCTGAAGGTCAGCTCGGGCACCCGACTGAAGGTGCCGCAGAAGTAGACCGACCAGCCCTGGAAGGTCTTCTCAAAGCCCGATTCCGACTGCGATGCACACTCAATCGGCACCACCACAATATCCATCTCACTGCCCACGCTTAAATCTACCTGCACATCCCGGCCACTATCAGCCAGCATGAGGCGTTGCCCCTTGAAGATACCGCGATCGTGCTCCATCTCATGGCCGTCCACCTTTGGCCGCTCGCCCGAGAGCACCATCAGATTGAACTCCAGCACCACATTGACGCGATCAAAATCCGACTCGATATCATTCACCAGGCGCAACTGGTCGGGTGTGAACAGAAAACGCTTGGTCAGATCAAATCCATCGATTGAGCCCTTGAAGACCAGCTCATGTTCGAGGTTCTGTTCAACCTCCTGCATGGGCAGCTGGGCGCTGAGAGAGGCCAGCACCCGGTTCTGAGACAGAATCGACGCCAGATCCGGCGCACTCGAGAGACAGTGGGTCATAAAGGAGTGCTTGGGGTAGTCGTCATAGATCAGCAGGCTCTTGAGCCAGCTCAGATCGCCGGTGGGCTGATCATGGATCGAGACCGGCTCATGGGAAAGCGCCATAACCCCCTCACTCACCTGCTCGGTAATCTTGCGGTGGTAGATCTCGGGATGGCGCATCAAGATGTTCGAGAGCGAATAGTGCCGCGGCTTATACTCCAGACAGACCACCGCCGCGCCGCTGTGGGGCGCGATATAGAAGTTCAGCTTGCGCCCCGAAACCATCACTTCTGCGGAGCCGTCAAGGTCATAATCTTCACGCTCGATCAGCCAGGACTGCTCCTTGAGACGCTCATGGTCGATAATCTCCTCGGCCTTGAGCAGATTCTCATAGATGGCGTGCCGCAGGCCGCGCACATAGACGCCGCCGAAAAGGCCGTGCCAGTAGGGACAGTTGCACTGCCCCATCATGACATGCTGGCGGGCCCGCGGGCTGCTCTCATAGCTGCGCAGCATGGCGCTGACCTTGAGCATCTTCTTGTGCATGCGGTTGACCTCGTCATACTTGGCCAGGAAGTTGTCCCACATGCCGCCGCGCAGAAAGGCGCGTTTGCGGTCCCAGTCATGGGAGTGCTTGGCCTCATGCACCAGATCCTCATAGTAGCGCCCCGGCTCGGCCAGCAGACTCCACTCCATCATCTCCTGATAGGTGGCGGTCGGCAGATAGACCCGGCCCTGGGCGCTGAAACGTCTGATGGCCTCATTGAGCGGCATGATCTCAATCTCATCGGCCAGATCGTTGAGGGTGTCGAAGAAGCGCCGCAGCCAGCCGTCATCATAGACCCACTTGCGCGTGCCCGGCCACATGCCGAACTTCTCGCCGTCATCGCCGTAGGTCACCAGCCTGACTCCGCGCGAACGCAGCCGCCTGAGATAGTTGACCGTCTCGTGGGGCTCCTTGAAGGGAATCATATACCTGAGCTGCATGTCGATGGGGAAAACCTTGAGCGGAAAACCCTCGCGCTCGGTCATGTAGTAGCCGTGCACATCCTCAGGACTTAAGCCCGCCGAGAGGAAGTGCGAATCATCCAGCAGGGTGTACTCCATGCCGGTGCCGCTGATCTTCTCGGGCAGCGCCGGCTCCCAGATGCGCTCGGCGCACCAGATGCCGCTGGGCCGGCTGCCGAACTTCTCCAGCGAATATTCGGCGCTCTTCAGAATCTGGGCCCGGGCGTCCCCGTGGGGAATCACCGACAGAATCGGCTCATAGAAGCCGCCACCCAGGATCTCGACCTGACCGCGGCCCGTCATCTCCGAGAGCAGATCAAAGAACTCGGGCCGGTGCTCCTCCAGCCATTCCAGCAGCGGGCCGGTATAGTGCAGGGTCATGCGGATATTGGGATAACTCTGCAGCATCTCCAGAAACGGCATGTAGCAATCGTTGGCCCCCTGCTCAAACACCTCATGAAAATTGCCCACCGGCTGATGGGAGTGGACACAGAAGGCCAGCGCTATCCGCTCAGACATACCACATCTTCCTTTCAAAATTCAGATCCGGCACATTGAAGGAGAGCAGGCCGCTGGCCGGATGACGCTCCAGCTCTATGCCGTTCTCCTCCAGGGCCACACAGAAGCGCAAGCGCTGATTAAGTTCACAGCGCAGCACCCCAAAGGGCACTTTGAACTCCAGAATATTAACATAGGCCACATCATCAGACCGATGGACCGTCTTGCCGGCCAGCATGTCAATCACCTTGATCTGCTGCTTGTCCACATCGACCACAACCTGCATCTTGGACGGCTCCTCCAACTCCAGCACCACCGAGCAGCGCTTCTTGATGGGCCTGAAGAAATCCAGCCGCAGCATCAGGCTCTCGGCATCAAAGCCGTAGTAGACCTGACTGATGACCTGCTCGGTCTGATACATGGAGGAGGCCCCGCTGGAGGTCAGGAAGACCCCGGCCCTGCGCCACTCGTAGAAGTGGCTGATCTCGCCGTCGATCAGCGGATGCACAAAGCCCGCCGGATCCTTCATGGGCACGATGTCATGGGGCGTGATGATGCTGCGCGAGAGGTAGTCGGGCGGCGCATCACCATGAATATCGTAGCAGTTCTTAAGATGCAGCCTGAAGAGGCGGTCAAACTCGGCAATGCCCTCATTGGAGAACTCATCACCATACCACCAGCACCAGTCGCTGCCTTCGGCGATATAGATCTCCTCCCAGGCCAGCGGGTCGGCCTTATCGCCCTTGGAGACCACATACTGGCGGGTCTTGGCCAGATACTCCCAGGCCTTGCGGTCCTCCTCGTGACCGATCCAGATGGCAAAGTTGTGGTTGATCCAGGAGCCGGTAAAGAGGTTGGTGATGCGGCTCTCAACGGCATTGTCATTGATAAAGTCGCCGAAGCGCGCCGTATAGACCCCGTCATGGCGGCTTAGGCGGCTGTAGATGCCGCGCAGGAAACCTTCGCCACCGTCGGCATAGTACTCCCAGGGATTCTCGCCGTCCAGAATGATCGAGACGAAGGGGTTGCTCTCGTGGGCCCGGGCGCCGCGCCCGATATTATCCAGATGGTGCATAAAGTCGTTGACCGCGCTCTCGGCCGGATTGCGCGAATAGACAAAACCGATGTTGTCGGCCAGGGCCCGGTCACGGAAGAAGAGCGCCACCTCCCCCACCTTATAGGGCCGGTGCAGCCGGTGGCCGGTGCGGTCCTGCTTCAGCGAGGCAAAGAGGATATCCTCATCGGTGGCGGCCCAGCGGATGCCGTGACGGCCGATCAGCTCAATCATCTCAGGGCAGACCGAACCCTCCGCCGGCCACATGCCCTTGGGCGGCTGACCGAAAACCTCGCTGTGCAGCTCGATGGCCTTGCGCACATGCAGGTCAAGATCCTCGGGATGGGCAAAGGGCTCAGAGGGCAGCGGGATATCCATGCAGCGCAGGGCATAGCCCACATTCATCACCAGCGGCCCGATGGGATGATAGAAGGGCGTGGTGGTGATCTCGATGCGCCCCTCATCCTGGGCCTTCTTATAGAGCGGCAGCAGCTCGCGCAGGATGCGCAGATGCTGCTCCAGCACGTAGGATTTATCGACCTCGGAGTAGCCCTGACCCTTCTTGATCAGCTCCAGCAACCCCTTGTCGCGCCGGGCCATGAAACCGATCCAGCTCAGGTTGAAGAGCACCTGCAGATCGAGCAGATCCTGGGCGGTGAAGTTGCGCAATGCGCGCTCCCGCTCAGCCTGATTGGAGTAGTGACCGCGTTTCTCAAGCAGCTGGGCAAAGCGCGGAAAGGGCTCGATCATGGTCTGGCGGTTGCACATGAAGTGGCGGTTGAGGATCTGCTCCTTATCATCATCGCTGAGATCCTTGGCCGGCTTCTGGGAGAGCAGATAGTCGGTGTCGCGCGCACCGTTCTCGGTATAATCCAGAATCTGGGCAATCAGCGACGGCACCAGATTAAAGGTGCAGCGCACCTCCGGATAGTCCTCCAGGATCGCGATCATGTCGTAATAACCGCGCACGGCGTGCAGACGCACCCAGGGCATCATGTAGACGCCGGTCAGGGGGTCCTTATAGTAGGGCTGATGCATATGCCACAAAAAACCAACTGCAGTCTTCATCACTCCTCCCGGCATACAATAATAATTCGGGTCCCCTAAAAGACAACAAGGCTCATGGGCATAAAAAAAGCGGGGCAGCATCCTGCCCCGCTCCTCTTGACTGTTAGACTTTTAAACTAGTCTTCCTTGACCTCTTCAAACTCGGCGTCCATGACATTGTCATCGGCAGCTGCTGCGCCGGCCTCGGCCCCGGGGGCGCCTTCGGCGGCAGAGGCGTAGAGCACCTCGGCCAGCTTGTGCGATGCGGTGGTCAGAGCCTCCATCTTGCTCTTGATCAGCTCGGCATCCTCGCCCGTCATGACGTTCTTGAGATCGTTTATAGCGTTCTCGATTCCACCGCGCGTCTCGGCATCGATCTTGTCGCCGTGCTCCTTGAGGGTCTTCTCAGTGGTGTAGACCAGGCTGTCAGCCTGGTTCTTGGCCTCGATCAGCCCCTGGCGCTTCTTGTCATCAGACTCATGCTCCTCGGCCTCGCGCACCATGCGGTTGATGTCATCCTCGCTCAAACCTGACGAGCTGGTGATGCGGATGCTCTGCTCCTTGCCGGTGGCCTTATCCTGGGCTGAAACGTGCAGGATGCCGTTGGCGTCCAGGTCGAAGCTGACCTCAATCTGGGGTACGCCGCGCGGGGCAGCCGGCAGGCCGGTCAGGTCAAAGTTACCCAGCAGCTTGTTGTCCGTTGCCATGGAGCGCTCGCCCTGGAAGATGCGGATGGTAACTGCGGGCTGGTTGTCCTCGGCGGTTGAGAAGATCTGCGACTTCTTGGTCGGGATGGTGGTGTTGCGCTCGATAACCTTGGTCATCACGCCGCCCAGGGTCTCGATGCCCAGAGAAAGCGGAGTAACATCCAGCAGCAGCACGTCTTTGACGTCGCCGCCCAGCACGCCGCCCTGAATGGCGGCACCCAGCGCCACAACCTCGTCCGGGTTGACGCCCTTGTGGGGATCTTTACCGAAGATCTCCTTAACCTTCTCCTGGATCTTGGGCATTCTGGACTGGCCGCCCACCAGGATGACCTCGTCGATGTCGGCCGCCTTGAGGCCGGCATCGGCCAGGGCCTTGTTACAAGGAGCATCCAGCTTGTCGATGATGTCGGCCACCAGGGCCTCCAGCTTGGAACGGGTCAGACGCATATTGAGATGCTTGGGACCGCTGGCGTCGGCGGTGATGAAGGGCAGGTTGACCTCGGTCTCCATCATGCTGGAGAGCTCATGCTTGGCACGCTCGGCGCCCTCTTTGAGGCGCTGCAGGGCCATCTTGTCATGGCTCAGATCAACACCGGTCTCCTTCTTGAACTCACTGACCAGGTAATCGATGATGCGGTTGTCGAAGTCTTCACCGCCCAGGTGGGTGTCACCGTTGGTGGACTTAACCTCGAAGACGCCGTCGCCGATCTCCAGGATCGAGATATCGAAGGTACCGCCGCCCAGGTCGAATACGGCGATCTTCTCTTCGGACTTCTTGTCCATGCCGTAGGCCAGAGCAGCCGCGGTGGGCTCGTTGATGATGCGCTTGACGTCGAAACCGGCGATTTTACCGGCATCCTTGGTGGCCTGGCGCTGGGAGTCGTTGAAGTAGGCCGGCACCGTGATGACGGCTTCGGTGATCTCTTCGCCCAGGTAGGCTTCGGCGTCCATCTTGAGCTTCTGCAGCACCATGGCTGAGATCTCGGGCGAAGCGTACTTCTTGCCGTCGATATCGATGGCGGCATCGCCGTTGTCGGCAGCCACAATCTTAAAGGGCATGATGCCGATATCTTTCTGGACCTCTATGTCCTCAAAGCGTCTACCGATCAGGCGCTTGATGGCATAGAGGGTCTTCTCCGAATTGGTGATGGCCTGTCTTCTGGCAACCTGACCGACCAGTCTCTCTCCACTGTTGGGGAAGGCAACAACTGAAGGCGTTGTGCGTGCACCCTCAACATTGGAAATAACCTTGGCCTCACCGGCCTCCATAATGGCCATGCAGGAGTTGGTGGTTCCCAGGTCAATGCCTAATATTTTACCCATTTCAATACCTCCGTTATTCTCTTTATTCGCTTACCATCACTTTGGCCGGTCTCAGGACACGGTCATGCAGCATAAAGCCCTTCTCAAGCTCCTGGGCAACCATGCCTGACTCAAGATCGTCCCGCTTAACCTGCATCAAAGCCTCATGATAGTTTGGGTCAAAAACTGCGTTCTCGGTTTCTATAGGTTCGACTCCATTCTGTTTCAAGATGTCCAGCAACATCTTTTCAGTCATCTGCAGACCGGAGACAAAACTCTCATCATCGGGGTGATGCTCCTTGGCCATGGTGATGGACTTCTCGATGGCATCATAGACGCGCATGAAGTCCTTCAAGAGCGACTCCTTGGAGTACTTGGCGATCTCGCTGCGCTCACGGTTGAAACGCTTGCGCAGATTCTCCATCTCGGCGTGCGCGCGCAGGAACTTGTCCTTGAACTCGTTAGCCTCAGCCTCATAGTCCTTCGGGGCCTCCTCTACGGGAGCCTCCTCATTTTCCAGATTATCGATATTCTCATTGTCCATTTTAAACATCCTCCAGTAGGTTACTCAAAACGCCTGCCATGTACTCCACCAGCGGCACCACCCGGCCGTAATCCATGCGCATGGGCCCGATTACACCCAGGGAGCCCACCCGCTGAGAGCCGCGACCGTAGCCGCTGGCAATCAGACTGAAGTCCTGCACGCCCAGTGAGTTCATTTCGTCGCCGATCATCATCTTGACGCCCGGCAGATCAGCATCCAGAACCTGATTGAGCATGCGCACGATCTGGCCCTTGTCCTCAAAGGCCCTGACCACGTCGCGCAGACTGCCCAGATCCGAGATGCCGGGGTTATTATATACACTGTCCTTGCCCTCGATAACCACGTCGGGCACATCGCCCACACAGCTCAGGGCCTGCACACCCAGCGAGGTGGCCTTGCCGATCACCGAATCAAAGAGCCGCTTTTCACCCTTCATCTGTTCCATCAGCCGGTCGCGCATCTCAAAGATGGTCATGCCGCGATAGCTCTCATTCAGATAGTTGGCATACTTGGTCAGATCATCACTGGTGATGTCCTCGCCATATACAATATGGTTGTAGACCATACCGGTCTTGCTGATCAGCACCACCAGCACGCGGCTGGAATCCAGGCGCACAAAGTCGACCCGTTTGAAGTAGAAGGTATCAAGCTTAGGCAGAATGATGACCGAGGCGTTCTGCGAGATCTCGGACAAGAGGTGCGAGGCCTCCTTCAGCAGCTGGGTCACATCACCGGACGCCTTCTGCATGTGGGTCGTGATCAGGGACTTGGTGGCATTGTTAAGTTTGCTGAAAGCGGCGATCTCGGCCAGATAGAGCCGGAAGCCCTCGGGGGTCGGAATGCGACCGGCCGAAACATGCGGCTGATAGAGGTAACCCATGTCCTCCAGGTCGGCCATCACATTGCGCACCGTGGCCGGCGAAATGTTGAGCATGTAGCGGCGCGCAACAATCCTGGAACCGACCGGTTCACCGGTGGCGATATACTCCTGGATCACTGATCCCAATATGCTCTTGTCACGCTCGCTAAGCTTATTCATTCCCTGTCCCGTTAGCACTCACCATGGTCGTCTGCTAACAAGGCCCTTATAGTTACTCTCCTGATGCATGTCAACCGACAAACATCTCAAGTCTTTACAGGGAAATAAGGAAACGGACGGCCTGGATCAGGCCATCCGGCACTCAACAAAATCAGTCACGCAGCAGCATGCCGGTGATCTGAGGAATGTAGTCGGTCGGCTTCATAGGCAGCAGACCGATGTTGCAGCCACGATAGATGGCGTTCAGCGAACCCGAGAGGATGATGGCCACCAGGTCCGGATCGACGCCCGAGTCTCTGAACTTATCGGACTGCATCAGGATGTCGCGCACGATCTCCATGGCCTTACGCTCCATATCGCGGAAACGGTTCAGGACCTCGGGCGAGATCTCGGGCTCGGCCGAGTAGTAGAGCTCGATCATGGTGCGCATATAGTCGCCGTCGGCATCCCTGGCCCAGCCCAAATAGTGCTCCAGGAAGATTTGCAGCTGCTTCTCCCAGGGCTGATCCTGGGGCAGGTTCTCGCCCAGCATCTTGCGGCCGGCCTCCAGATCCTGCAGCACCACCTCGGCAAAGAGGGTCGCCTTGTTGGTGAAGCTCTGATAGAGGGTGCCGACGCTCAGCTCGGCCAGCTCCGCGATGTGGGCCATGGCCGTGTTGGCATAACCCTCACGCCGGAAAACCTCACGGGCGATCTCCAGAATTGCCTGTTTGCGAAACTCTCTTTCGCGCTCTTTACGGGACATTTTACGATTGGCTGTCATATCAAACATGTACCCTACATAAATTATCAGATCCGCTAATGTCAAACTTTTCCGGCATTCTGCTGAACCATGACTCAAAACAAGCGTCTTGACCGCCTAACCTATCCAATATATAAGGCTTGCATCATGCCCCTTGAAACCGTCAAAACCGACAACAAAGAGGTCCTGCTGCTGGGCACCGCCCATGTCTCTCACAGCTCAGTCGCCGAAGTAGAGCGCGCCATCGAAGAGCACAGACCGCAGGTCGTGGCCGTCGAGCTCTGCCAGAGCCGCTATGACACCATCCGCAACCCCAACCAGTGGCAGAGCATGGATATTGTCAGCGTCATCAAGAGCAAGCGCGCCGGTTTCCTCTTTGCCAACCTGGCCATGTCATCCTTCCAGCGCCGCATCGGCAACAAGATCGGCGTCAAACCCGGCCAGGAGATGATTGCGGCCATCGAAAAGGCCGAGGAGCTGGGCATTGAGATCGCCCTGATCGACCGACCCATCCAGATCACCCTGCAGCGCGCCTGGCGCCTGCTTGGTTTCCGTGAAAAGATGGCCATGATCTGGTCGCTGATCACCTCCATCTTCGCCGCCGAAGATTTTGAAGAGGATGAGATCGAGGCCATGAAGGAGAAGGATGTCCTGACCGCCGCCGTCGACGAGATCGCCCGCACCGCCCCCACGGTCAAGCGCGTCCTGATCGACGAGCGCGATACCTACATGGCTCAAAAGATCAACACCCTCAAACAGGAGCACGTGCTGGCCGTTGTCGGCGCCGGCCACGTGCCCGGCATGACCAGTCAGCTGCCCGGGAACGAGGACAGCCTGACCAAACTCTCCGAGGTGCCTGAAAAGGGCAAGTCATACGCCAAGTGGATCATCCCGCTGTTTTTCTGCATCCTGGTGGGCTGGGGTTTTTTTTCCGGCAATAGCCAGCAGGGTGTCGAGATGGTCAAGTGGTGGTTCATCTCCAACGCGGTCTTTGCCGCCCTGGGCGCGGCCATCGCCTTCGGCCACCCCCTGACGATCCTGGTGGCCGGCGCGGCCTCGCCGATCACCTCCATGAACCCGACTCTGGCGGCCGGCTGGTTCGCCGGCCTGACCGAAGCCTGGCTGCGCAAGCCCAAGGTGGCCGACTTTGAGAGCCTGCACGACGACATCAGCGGCGTGACCGGCTTCTGGCGCAACCCCATCACCCGCATCCTGATGGTGGTGGTGCTGGCCAATCTGGGCAGCTCCATGGGCGCAAACAAACTATCCATTCCCGCGCAGATTGTCAATCAATCATGCCGCTGGATGATGAAGCTGCGGCCCTTAATTTTCCTGGTCGAGAGGGCCTCCTGAGCTTGATCAACCTGGGATCTCTCGATGGCCACATAGGAGTAGAAATCAAAACAGTCGATCTTGCCCACGCAACTGCCGGGCAGACCCGCCTCCTTGGTCAGGGCCCCCAGAATATCGCCGGGGCGCAACTTGCTCTTCTTGCCGCCATTGATGGAGAGGGTCACAAAAGCCGGGCGCAGTTCTGCCACAGTGGAGGGTTCAAGCTCAGCGATATCTGAGATGACATGCTCGCTGCCCAGCAGGGCGTTGATATCATCCAGGCGGACGCGCTCCTTGGCGGAGATCAGCGAGAAGGCCTGGCCCTCTCTGCCGGCCCGCCCGGTACGGCCGATGCGATGCACATAGACCTCGGGCTCAAAGGGCAGCTCATAGTTTATGACTGCGCTGAGGTCATCGATATCCAGGCCGCGGGCGGCCACGTCGGTGGCCACCAGAATGGAGCTGCTGCCGTTGGCAAAACGCACCAATACTTCGGTGCGCTGCTTCTGCTCCAGATCGCCATGGATGGCCAGGGCGCCGAATCCCAGCTTGCAGAGCGCCGCCGCCAGCGTGCGGCAATCCTGCTTGGTGTTACAGAAGATCAGCACCGAGGCCGGCTTATAGGTATTCAGAATTTCAGCCACCACATCACGCTTATTTCCGGTCTCATAGAAGTGCTGACGGATAATGTTCTCTGCATGCGCCACATCCACTGACATGCGCACCGCATCCTTTTGAAAACGCCCACTCAGCTCCAGAATCGTTTCGGGAAAGGTTGCCGAGAAGAGCAGCGTCTGCCGCCGCTGCGGCACATGGGTCATGATCGCATCGATACTCTGCGCAAAGCCGATATCCAGCATGCGGTCGGCCTCGTCAAAGACCAGGGTCTTGAGATGCTTCAGGTTGAGGGCGCCGCGCTCCAGATGGCGTTCGATCCGCCCCGGCGTCCCCACAATGATATGGGCCTGATGCTCAAGCGAAAGCTGCTGGGGCCGGATCGGCACCCCGCCGCAGATGGTCAGAATCTTGATATTGTGCTTGAAGCGCGCGATGCGGCGCAGCTCACCGGCCACCTGCTCGGCCAGCTCACGGGTCGGGCACATCACCAGGGCCTGAACCCTGAAGAGCTTGACATCCAGATTGTGCAGCAGGCCAATACCGAAGGCTGCGGTCTTGCCGCTGCCGGTCTTGGCCTGGGCCAGCAGGTCGGCGCCCTTAAGCACCTGCGGCAAACACTCGGCCTGCACCGGGGTCATCTCGCTATAGCCCATGCTCTGCAGATTGTTGATCATGGGTTTGGTTAGGGGCAGTGTTGTAAAAGCGCTCATCTCTTTCCTTTTCGGGCCATTTGGGCCACGCCCAAGCATAGAACACAAATCGATTGCCATCACCACTCAATTCTTTCATACTCAAGCCATTGTATTGCAATAAAGGAGGAACTATGAAGACTCGCATAACCGAACTCTTCGGCATTCAGCACCCCATCATCCAGGGCGGCATGCACTATGTGGGCTTTGCCCAGCTGGCCGCGGCCGTCTCAAATGCCGGCGGCTTGGGCATCATCACCGGCCTGACCCAGAAAAGTCCGGCCGACCTGGCCGCCGAGATCGCCAGGTGCCGCGAACTGACCGACAAACCCTTCGGCGTCAACCTGACCTTTCTGCCCACGGTCAACGCGCCCGACTATCCCGGCTACATCGAGGCCATCATAAAGGGCGGCGTGACTATTGTGGAGACAGCCGGGCGCAATCCCCAGCAGCATCTGCCCCAACTCCAAGATGCCGGCATCAGGGTGATCCACAAGTGCACCTCGGTGCGCCACGCCCTCAAGGCCGAGAGAATAGGCTGCGACGCGGTCTCGGTGGACGGTTTCGAGTGCGGCGGCCATCCGGGCGAAGATGACATCCCCAACATGATCCTGCTACCGCGCGCCGCCGAGGAGCTCCAGATCCCCTTCGTGGCTTCGGGCGGCATGGCGGACGGCCGCAGCCTGGTGGCGGCCCTGGCCCTGGGCGCCGAGGGCATCAACATGGGCACGCGCTTCATCGCCACGCAAGAATCGCCGGTGCATGAAAATGTCAAACGGGCCATCCTGAATGCCAGCGAGCTTGATACGCGCCTGATCATGCGCCCCCTGCGCAACACCGAACGCGTCCTGCACAATGCAGCTGTGGAACGGCTGCTGGAGAAGGAGGGCCGGCTGGGCGCCGAGATCAGCTTCGAAGATATCATCGCAGAGGTGGCCGGCGTCTATCCCAGAATCATGCTGGAGGGCGAGCTGGACGCCGGGGCCTGGTCCTGCGGCATGGTGGCCGGCCTGATCCATGACATCCCCTCCTGCCGGGAGCTGATCGATAGGATCATGCAGCAGGCCCGGAGCATAATTGCCGGCCGACTGCAAGCCATGCTTGATTAACAGCATTGGTTTCAACTAGATAAACAGCATGACACCGGGAGCAGTTCAAGGAGAACAAAATGCGCAGACATGAACGCGAAATCAAAGACCAGGAATCAATCGAAGCCATCATCAAAGAGGCTATAGTTTGCCGGCTGGCCATGATCGACGGCGAGTGGCCCTACATCGTGCCCATGAACTTCGGCTATCAAGACAACACCTTATACTTCCACTGCGCGCGCAAGGGGCGTAAAGCCGGGCTGCTCGAAAACAACCCCAAGGTGGGCTTTGAGATCGACCAACCCATCGAGATCATCGAGGGTGAGAAGGCCTGCAGATGGACCCAGAAGTACCGCAGCGTCATCGGCACCGGAGAGGCCAGCTTCATCGAAGACATGGATGAAAAACGCACCGCCATGGACATCATCATGGCCCAGTACAGTGACGGCCAGTGGGACTATCCGGACAAGATGCTCGGGGTGATGGGCTTCGTCAAGGTTGAGATCCGCGAGATGCGGGCCAAGGCTAACGCCAGCTGAAGCCGCTCTCATCCCAGACCAGATACTCCCCGCGGTCCTGGAAGGCGGGCAGCACCATCAGGTGCTCCTGCTCAACCTTGCGGTGCAGATGGCCGCAGATGATCAGGTCGGCGCCCAGCTTAAGCGCCCTATCTGAGGATATGACGGCCTGCAACGGACGCACCACGGCCGATGATCTGACCAGGCCCTCGGCCCAGCGGTTCTTACGCGCCGGGCTCACCAGCCTATCCAGCAGGCGCAGCAGGGGCCAGCCCAGGGCGTGCAGACACTTGAAACCGTAGTCGGCCTGGGGCAGGGTATGGCCGTGGGCCAGGATCACGCGCCGACCACCAAATTCCTGCAGCCAGTGCTCATCCTTGATCAGATTGACCTGTTTGAGGTTGGTCAGCAGAAAGTCGCGGTTGCCGGGCAGGATGAAGACCCTTGGATCATCCAGAGCTGCCAGCAGATCAGCCGCCACAGACTCGAGCCCCGTATACCAGTACTCAAAGAGATCGCCCAGGATGTAGATCCTCTCGGCCTGCTCTTTGGCATCCGCCAGCCACGCGATAAAGCACTGCCGCTCGCCGACCTGATGGGGCCTGATATGGATATCTGCAACAAAATAATACACCTGGGTATAGAAACAGAATTGCCTTGATATATCAACCCATACATTATATCTGCAGACGATGAACTTTAAGACTCGCAACCGGCTAATCCTGGCAGTGACAATAGTCGCAATTGCAATTCTATCCTTCAGTCTGGGCCGCTCCAGCAGTTCCGATGAACACAACAAGCTCCCCGCCATCGAAGTCAGCGGCGAGATCAATGAGTGTCAGGACGACCCCACCGACGAACCGCTAGAGGAGGCCTCCCAGCCCGAACCCCTGGTCAAGATGATCACCATCGGCCGCGGCGACTCCATCTACAACATTCTGACCGCCAACGGCATAGCCTCCCAGCAGGCCTACAAAATCATCAAGGCCGCCAAGCAGACCTTCGACCTGGCGCGCATCCTGCCGGGCCATGAGCTGAGCCTGGTCTACTCGCCCGACGGCCAGATCCTCGAACAGATCATCTATGAGATCTCCTATCTCGACAGCCTGATCGTCAGCCTCAACGGCGAGGAGATCAGCAGCACCAAGAAACAGATCGAGCGAGTGCTCTCCAGCTCGTATGCCGGCAAGTTCCAGACCGTCAAGACCACGGTCAACAAGGGCGACAACGTCTATGAAATTCTGAGCAAGATGGGCATCGACGACTACCAGTCAGACCTGATCTACCGCGCCTCCAAGAAGGTTTTCAACCTCTCGGGCATCGCCCCGGGGCATCAGCTGAGCGCCCTGATCACGGTTGAGAAGCCCATCCGCGCCAGCAAGATCACCTATGAGATCGACGGCCTGACCTTCCTGGAGATCACGGCCGAAAACGGCAACTTTGTCGCTGCAAAGAAGACCCTGGACGTTGAGATCCGCCATGAGCGCGCCGAGGGCGTCATCAACAGCAGCCTCTACCAGTCGGGCATCGAGGCCGGTCTGGCGCCGAGCATCGTCATGGAGCTGACCGACATCTTCGCCTGGGACATCAACTTCTTCACCGACATTCAGCCCGGCGACCGCTACACCCTGGTCTACGAGAAGTTCTTCGTGGAAGACAAGTTTAAGGGCTACGGCCGCATCCTGGCCGCCCAGTTCATCAACCAGGGCGAAGACCACACCGCCATCTACTACAACAACGGCAAGGGCACCCGCGGCTACTACGGCGCCGACGGCAAACCGATCCAGAAACTCTTCCTGAAGGCACCGCTCAACTACCGCCGCATCTCATCGCGGTTCACCTACAACCGGGTCCACCCGGTCTACAAGACCAGCAAACCACATCTGGGCGTGGACTACGCCGCCCCCCAGGGCACCCCGGTGGTGGCGCTGGGCGACGGCCAGGTGATCCACAAGGGCTGGAACGGCGGCTTCGGCGAGTGCGTCAAGATAAAGCACCAGGCCGGCTATGTATCCTACTACGGCCACCTCTCGGGCTACGCCCGCGGAGTGCGCAACGGCAGCCGCGTCGAGCAGGGCCAGGTGATCGCCTATGTGGGCTCCACCGGCGTCTCCACCGGACCGCACCTGGATTTCCGCGTCAAGCACAACGGCAAATTCGTCAACCCGCTGCGCCTCAAGGCCGTGGCCGGCGACCCGCTCAGGGGCGAAGATCTGGTATCATTCAAGGAGCTGGCCAGCAAGCGCCTGGCCATGCTGGATGATCGCAGCTTGAATATTGCCTCCCTTTCAATTAATAATGGCTAGTACCGGGCTCAAGCCCGGTTTTAATTAAGATTTCTCTGGAGGTGTCACATGATTGTGTTCGCGGTTATTGCTGTATTAGCCCTGCTCTTCCTCTTCTCGGCCATCAAGGTCCTCAACGAGTATGAAAGAGCCGTCGTCTTCCGCCTGGGTCGCGTCATCCAGAAGCCCAAGGGTCCCGGTATCATCATCGTTATTCCGCTGATCGATCGCTACGTGCGCATCAGTTTGAGAACGATTGTCCAGGACGTGCCATCCCAGGACGTCATCACCAAGGACAACGTCACCGTCAAGGTCAACGCGGTGGTCTACTTCAGGGTCATTGATCCGCTTAAATCGATAATTGAAGTTGAAAACTACCTCTACGCCACCAGCCAGCTCTCCCAGACCACCCTGCGTTCAGTCTGCGGCGGAGCCGAACTGGATGAGCTGCTGACCAAACGCGAAGAGATCAGCGCCCAGATTCAGACCATCCTCGACCGCCAGACCGATCCCTGGGGCATCAAGGTCAGCGCCGTCGAACTGAAGCACATCGACCTGCCCGAAGAGATGCAGCGCGCCATGGCCAAACAGGCCGAAGCCGAACGTGAGCGGCGCGCCAAGATCATCCATGCCGAGGGTGAACAGCAGGCCGCCCAGAAACTTTCCGAAGCCGCCGCCATCATCGCCAAGGAGCCCATCGCCCTGCAGCTCAGATTCCTGCAGACCATCCGCGAAATCTCCTCGGAAGGTTCGACCAATACGCTGCTGCCGCTGCCCATCGACCTGATCAAACCCTTCCTGAAAGGTCTTTAGCTTGATAACGAGCCGCCAGAACCCTGCTTTCAAGGCCCTGCTGGCGGCTCGTAAAAATAAGAGCCTGCTGCTGCTCGAGGGCCATCGCCTGGTCCAGGATGCGCTGCAGCGCGGCATTACGCCCCAGCTGATGGCCGCAACCCCGGCCTACATCGAACAGCACGGCGAACCCGCTTATCAATACACCCTGCTCAACGAGCACCTCTTTAATAAGATCGCATCGACCAACTCTCCTCAGGGGATTCTGATCTTCTGCGAGCAGCCCTGGACGGACCTGAGCCAGATCGGCGAGCGCATCCTGATTCTGGACCGGCTGCAGGACCCCGGCAACGTGGGCACCATTCTAAGAACAGCCGAAGCCTTCGGCTTTGAAAGCGTGCTCTTCACCCCCGGCACGGCCTCGCCCTTCGGCGAGAAGGCAGTGCGGGCCTCCATGGGCTCCTGCCTGAGCCTCAAGCTGGCCCGCGCCGAACTTGGCGACATTCAAGAGCTGAAGCTGCCGATCCTGGCCCTCAGCCTGGAGGGCTCCGAAGAGCTTGGGTCGGTTGACCTGAGCGGCCCGCTGGCCATCTGCATGGGACAGGAGGCCGACGGCGTGCATCCCGAAATCATGAAGCTGGCCGCAAAACGCGTACGCATCCCCATGTCCGGCCGGACCGAGTCACTGAATGTGGCCGTGGCCGCCGCAGTCGTGATGGCCAAGGCCGCCGGGATCTAGCGCAGCCACTGGTCAATCTTTTCAGCCACCGCTTCAGGCTGCACCGGTTTAGACAGATAATCATTCATGCCCGCATCCAGACAGGCCTGAGCATCCCCCTTAAGGGCCTTGGCGGTCATGGCGATGATCGGGATCGAAGGAAATCTCCCGCGAATGATGCGGGTGGCTTCAAAACCGTCCATCTCGGGCATCTGGATGTCCATCAGGATCAGGTCATAGCTCTTCTGCTCAACCGCCTCCACGGCCTCAACCCCATTGGCGGCCAGATCTGCCTTGAGGCCCATATTCTCCAGGATGGCCAGCGCCATCTCCTGGTTGATCAGGTTATCCTCCACCAGCAGGATGCGCGCATCCGCCGAGCGGCGCCGGACCGGTTTCGCAGCGCTCTCCTCCCAGCGCCGGCCGGTCAGACCCAGCAAACACTTGGCCAGATGACCGCTCAGGATCGGCTTGGCAAACACCGCATCGAAACGCTCATCCGCTTCAGCGCAACGGCTCAGGGCCACAACCTTGACCTCCGGCCGTTCCGGATCATCCAGCAGGCGTTCCAGACCGCAGGCCAGCATATCCCAAAGCACGATATCAAAATGCCCCAGATCATGGATATCCTGCCCCCCGGACACAATCTCATACTCACAGCCCCACTCCTCGAGCAGGGCCGTCAGAATCTTGCAGTCAATGGCCCGCGGCTCAACCGCCAGCACAGCCTGGCGCGCAAACAGGGCAAAGCCCTCCTGAAGGCCGAGGCTCCTGAAGGTTGCCGTGAACCAGAAGGTGGAGCCTGCGCCCTCCCGGCTGTCCAGGCCGATCTCGCCATCCATCAGCTGCACCAGCTGCCGGCAGATGCTCAATCCCAGGCCGGTACCGCCGTAACGGCGGGTGGTGGAGCCGTCAGCCTGAATAAAGGCATCAAATAACCTGGCCTGCTTCTGCGGAGCAATGCCGATCCCGCTGTCGGTCACCGAGAACCGCAGCCGGGCGCGCCCGCCCTCAATGAGATCCCTGCCAACCTGCACCACCACCTCACCCTCATGGGTAAACTTGATGGCGTTGTCCACCAGATTGCTGACCACCTGGCGCAACCGTACCGGGTCACCCTCCAGCAGCAGGGGCACATCCGGTTCAACATAGAGACTCAGATCGAGCCCCTTCTCCGCAACCTTGGAGCCCAGCGCATCACAGAGATCCTCAAGGGTCACCCGCAGGTTAAACTCGATCCGCTCCAGCTCCATCTTGCCGGCTTCGATCTTGGAGAAATCAAGAATATCATTGATGATGGTCAGCAGAGCATTGGCACTGGTCTCGATTATCTCGGTGTAGTGCCGCTGCTTCTCATCCAGCTCGGTGGTCTTCAGCAGGCTGGTCATGCCCACCACCCCATTCATGGGCGTACGGATCTCATGACTCATATTAGCCAGAAACTCACTCTTGGCCCGGCTGGCGGACTCGGCCAGCTCCTTGGCGTCCCTGAGCATCCGCTCTCCCAGCTCCCGCTCCGATACATCGCGGGCCGTCCCCACAATGTGGGTCGAGCCGTCAGGCATCTCGACCGTATGAATCGAAAAGGATACCGGCACCACCTGCCCCTGCTTGTTGACGAAATCAACCCCGTAATCGTTCAGCTCGCCCTTCTCAAGCAGGGCCGCGAGCATCTCGTCACGCTGCAGGGCGCGCGCATAGTATGAGAGAATGTTGCTGCCCAGAACCTCCTCGCGGCTGTAGCCCAGATGGCGGCTTATGGAGGGGCTGACCTCCACAATGGTGCCGTCCAGTCGGATCTCCGCGTACATGTCAGCGATACTGTTAAAGATCTGGCGATAGCGCCGTTCACTGGCCAGCAGCTCGTCCCGCGACTGCATCCGGGAGGTGATATCCTTGGCAATCCCCTGGAACCCGCTCAGCTGACCGTCCTGATCAATGATGGGCACCGCACTGATCTGCAGGCAGACCCGGCTGCCACTCTTGTGCCGGATCCAGGCATCCAGGTCATGAAAAGGCTCCCGTTCATTGATCCCGGCCTGAATCCTGGCGCGGACCTGCCCGGGCTCCTCGGCCAGATCATCGGGCCTCATGCCGATGATCTCATTTACATCGTAACCGGTCAGGTCCTCGACACGGCCGCTGGACGAAACGAAGCGCCCCTCCTGGTCGATCTCCCAGACCCAGTCAGCCGAGCTGTAGGTAATGGCGCGCAGCTTCTGCCGCGAGCGGCGCTCTCGCTCAAGTGCGTCCTGCAGCTCCAGGGTGCGCTCCTCAACCTTGCTCTCCAGGGTGGCGTTCAGCCCCTCGATACGGCGGTGCAGCCCCACGAACTGGCGCAGCAGCACATAGGCCATGGAGAAGATCACCGCCAGATAGAGGTACTCAACCAGATAGAGCGCCGAGTAGAGATTCTGCCCGACCAGAATATCATTGATGCAGGCCAGGAAGAAAATCAGCATCGAGATCAAGATCGGCAGCACATAGCGGCGGCCGGCCCGGTAGGCCCGATAGAGCACGCTGATCAGCCAGAACTGCCCCAGGAAGAGCACCAGACTCAGAAGTTGAATCAGCGGTCCCAGCCGCACCTCCATGAAGCGCACCTGATTGGTCAGACCGATGGCCCGCGGCATGGGCGCGGCATCACTCAGGCCCAACTCCGAACGGACCAGCACCAGGGGAATGAAGAGCGCCATCAGGATGCTCAACATCAGATAGGGGCGGCGCTGCTCGGCCTCCACCAGATAGTAGACGAACCAGATCGAACTCAGGCCGAAGAGGATCACGCATATGAACTGCAGCCGCTGGGATTGCAGGGCCTGGAGCGGCGTGGACGCATTGTAGAGAAAGGCGGCCCCGACATCGTAGATGCCCAGAAAAATGCAGCAGAGCGCAAAGAGCAGGTTAATACGCAGTGCGGGCCGCAGCAGGTACATGCTGAGATGGTACAGACCGACATAGATGGCTATGCCGGCCATCATCATGACCGGCACCGAGGCCCAATTCATAGCTACCTCCGCTTATTTATAGAACAAAGATAAGCGGCGGCACTTAATAAGCTAGATGCAGTTCTCCCGGATAAATTGCGCGATATGCTCGGCGGCATGCCCGTCGCCAAAGGGGCTGGCCGCCATATTGACCGGCCGCGCAAGCTGCTGCCTGACCGCCGCGACCATTCCCGCCGGCTCAACCAGCACATTGGCGCCGGCCTCGATCGTCTCGGGCCACTCGGTGACGTTGCGCACCGTCACGCAGGGAGTATTAAGCAGACAGGCCTCCTTCTGCACACCGCCCGAATCGGTCAGCATGCAGCCGGCGCTTTTGAGCAGGCTGATCATCTCCAGATAGCTGACCGGCTCGATCAGTTCAAGGCGCTGCGCGCGCTGTTCAAGCATATCTCCATAGCGCACCCTGGTGCGCGGATGCACCGGAAAGACAACATCATAATCCACGGCCAGCTCATTGAGCCCCTGCCAGATGGCCCTGAAGCGTTCCTCATCATCGGTGTTCTCGGCCCGGTGGATGGTGGTCAGAATGAAACCCTCGCCCAGCGAATGAGGCACCGGGTCGGCGGCAATCCTGTTCAAGATATCGAGCATCACATCGCCGCTGAAGATACCCTGAATGCCCTCCTTCCTGAGCAGGTTTACCGCATTCATGGTCGGACAGAAGTGGTAGTCGGCAATGTGGTCGGTGGCCACCCGGTTGATCTCCTCGGGCATGCGCCGGTCATAGCTGCGCACACCCGCTTCAACATGACCAACCGGAATGTGCAGCTTGGCCGCGGCCAGCGCCGCAGCCAGGGTGGAGTTGGTGTCGCCGTAGACGATCACCAGACGGGGCTGCTCCTTGATGAAGATCTCCTCCAGCCCGGCCAGCATAGCCCCGGTCATGGCGCCGTGCGAACCTGAACCGATATTGAGATTGTAGTCCGGTTTTGAGATGCCCAGGGTCTCGAAATGGAGCCCCGACATGGAGTGGTCATAGTGCTGCCCGGTGTGGACAACCTTGAAATCAAGCCCTTCGGCGCGACAGGCCGCCGCCAGAGGCGCCAGCTTAACGAACTGGGGCCTGGCCCCGACAACATGTATAATCATGAGATACCTCTACATCTTGACAACCATACACTCACGATCGAGCATGGTTGAGATCTTCTTATTATAGCGCTCGGCCGAAGCCTTGGTGGGAAAGCTGCCCCAGCGGACCAGAATCCACTCGTCCTGACGCACCAGGCGACACTGCAAGCGTTTCTTCTGTTTGAGGTTGTCGGCAAACTTACTGGCCCGCTCATAGGATTTGAAGGCCGCAATCTGGACCGAGTAGTTATTGTCGGCCTGCTGGTCGTCGGAGTTCAGCAGATCATAAAAAACCAGTTCGGTGTCGGCGATGGCGCTCTTGCGCGGAGCCTTCTTGGGTTCAGCCTTCACGACCTCCTCCTCAGCCTTACTGAAGAGGTCGTAGCGGCTCAGATCGGCCGGATTGAAGGTCAGATCCTCCTGACTGGTCACCACCGAAAAGAGGTAGCTGGCTCCCACCAGCATGCAGAGCGAGACGCAAAAGAGCGCCATGTTGCGCGAGGTGGACTGTTTCTTAGCCCGTCTCTTTCGGCTCTTCTTGCGCTTAGCCATTACTTACATTCTCTCCGGGGCGCTGACACCCATCAGTCCCAGAGCGTTGGCCAGCACCTGGCGCACCGAGTCGATCAGCACCAGGCGAGCTCCGGTCAGGGCAGCGTCATCATTTATGACTCTGTTTTTATTATAGAACCTGTGGAAAACTGTGGCAAGCTCCAAAAGGTAGAAGGGAATACGGTGCGGCTCCAGATCACGGGCCGATGAGAGCACAACCTCAGGATAGGTTGCCAGGGCCTTGATCAACTCAATATCGCCCTCAGAATCCAGGCGGCTCAGATCGGCGGCCTCGGGCCCGTGGCCCTGCTCCTTGGCGTTATTGATAATCGAGCAGATGCGCGCATGGGCATACTGGATATAGAAGACCGGGTTCTCCTCGCTCTTCTTCTTGGCCAGCTCCAGGTCAAAGACGTACTGGGAGTCATACTTGCGCAGCAGGAAGAAGAAGCGCGCCGCATCAACCCCGACCTCGTCGACGATCTCCTTGAGGGTTATGAACTCGCCGGCGCGGGTCGACATGTAGACCGGCTCATTATCGCGCACCAGCGACACCATCTGAATCAAGAGAGCGTGAAAGGTCTCCTTGGGAGCCCCCAGCGCCTGGATGGCGGCGGTCATGCGCGGCACATAGCCGTGATGGTCGGCCCCCCAGATATCGATAATCTGCTCAAAGCCGCGCTCGATCTTGTCGCGGTGGTAGGCGATGTCGGGCGCAAAATAGGTCAGAGCCCCGTCCTGCTTGCGCACAACGCGGTCCTTTTCGTCGCCATATTTAGTGCTGCGGAACCAGTCGGCGCCGCCCTCTTCGTAAACCATGTCTTTTTCTTTCAACTCGGCCAGGGTCTTCTCAACCTTGTTGTCGGTGTAGAGCGAGGCCTCGCTGAACCAGTTGTCAAAATGAACGTTGAACCCCTCAAGGTCATCCTCGATGCCTTTCAGGATCTCGTCGGCTGCATACTTACGACAGTGCTGAATGGCAGCGTCCTCATCCATGGCCAGGATGGCAGCGCCCTCCTGCTCCCGCAGCTCAGCGGCCAGCTCGCCGATGTAGTCGCCCTGATAGCCATCCTCGGGGAACTCGATATCCTGCCCCTGCTGCTGTTTGAGACGGATCAAGACGGAGCGCCCCAGAGTGTTCATCTGGTTACCAACATCGTTGATGTAGTACTCATGCTCAACCGCATAGCCGGCGGCTCCCAGGATACGGCCCAGGGCATCACCCACGGCCGCGCCGCGGCCATGGCCGACATGCAGCGGGCCGGTCGGGTTGGCGCTGACAAACTCAACCATGACCTTCTTGCCGCCGCCGAAATCACTGCGGCCGAAGTTGCTGCCCTGCTGCTGGATCTCATTGATCACATCGATCCACATGGCGGGCTTAAGGGTCAGGTTGATAAAACCGGGGCCGGCAATCTCAACCTTCTCAAAAAACTCTTTCTGCTGTAACGCCTCAACCACAATCGCCGCAATCTCGCGCGGGTTGCGTTTGGCCTTGGAGGCCATGATCATGGCCACGTTGGTGGCGTAATCGCCAAAATCTTTATTCTGCGGAATGCTGACATCCATCTTATCAGCTTCCGGAAGCGTGCCGGCCGCTGCCAGCTCCGCCATCGTCTCTTCAATTATCCGGGCTACTCTCTGTTTCATTGATCCTCCGGGCAGACTCCCAATTATGAGAAAAATCCTGCCAGTTTATGCTGCCTATGCATAGTGAATATGCCTGATTTTGTCCAGTGGAAAGCGGTGTATTGATCCCGTTTTAAAAGACTCATATCACCGCCACAATGATCCTTGTCATCTTTTAAGCATGCTGATATTTTAAATGATATTTGTTTTTTAATGGAGGTCCCTATGGAAAAATCATTAACCTTAATTGTCCTGATCTTATGCCTGATTGTCACCGGGTGCAATGACAGCAACAGCGATGATGACCTGATGGCACTGGTTGAACAGATGCAATCCCAGACCAGCGAGACACAAAGTGATGAGGTTGTAGAGAATGACGTTGAAGATATCCCGGAGGAGCCGATAGAGGACCCAGAAGATCCCGGCGACGAACCGGAGGAGCCAGAAGAGATTATTCTGCCTGACATCAGCGGCAACTGGAACTTCTATGAAATACCGATTAATCTATTCAATCCGAACGATAACAGCTTAGACTTAGACATTATTGCATCCAAAATCTACTGGGCAAAAATCGAGTTAATAGAAGGCCAGGGCGATGCTGATGACCAATACTCTTTTGACATTACTATAGGAAACTCTGCCTCAGGCTTTAAGGACAAAGTCCTGCTTGAATATTCACCCAACTTGTCTGCGTTCTCATACACAGATGGCATTAATGGCATTGGATTCTCACTTGAAGAGCTAAATGGCGAAGAGAGCCTTGTAGGTTTAGTCACTATAGGAGAGCAAGATTCTTCCGATATCTCGGAAATCTATGGATTGATAGGTCGCTACAGCCTGATAAACTAATCCCAAGCAGGGCATCGACCCCGCCTACATCACCCGCGCCACAGCATCAGCCAGCGCAATAAAGGGTTCCATGGTGCGCCCGGTTTTCATGCCGCGCTCAATGCTGCGCAGATCGGCCAGCAGATGCCGGAGCTGGGCCGGGCTCCAGAGGCGTTTGCGGGCGGCCATCTTCTTGGCCACGAAGGGATGCACGCCGGCGGGCTTATCGGAGGGACCGCAGATCACCTGATAGTGCTGGATGGTCTGATTCTGCAGCATGGCCAGCAGCGGCAAAGCTTCGGCACCACTGAGTTCCATCTCGCGCAGGCGTTTCAGGACATCCTTCTGGCGCCCGAAGAGGGCGTCGGTAAAGTCAAAGATTGAGGCCTCCTGGGTGGGCATGACCAGGGCGTCCACATCCTTGATGGTGATACTCTTGTTGCGGCCCACATAGATACTCAATTTTTCGAGCTCGGAATTGATGAACCAGGTATTGGTACCGGTGACGTCCGAGAGGCGAAAGGCGGCGTCCTTTTCTATCTCCTTGCCGAAAAGTTTGGCGCGGCGCTGAATCCAGTCGATCAGATTGTGGCCCTTAAGGGGGTCGAAGCGCTTCAAGACGGCCTTGCCGCTCAAGGGCTTCAGAACCCCATCGAGGCCCTTCTTGAGGGCTGCGCCGCTCTCGACGGTCAGTACCAGGATGGTGGAATCAAGCGGGTCGGTGGCGTAGTCCAGCACACGCTTCTGCTGATCCTTCTTGAGCTTGTTGAAGTGGCGCAGGATCACCAGGCGCTTCTCGGCCAGGAAGGGCAGCGTATTGCAGACCTCGCAGAAATCATCAAGATTCAGCTTATCCTCGCCATTGTAGGAGTTGAAATTCATGAGGGCGTTTTCGCCCAGCATCTTCTTGAGCTTCTTGAGCGACTCCTCTAGCAGGACGGCTTCCTCGCCCACAAAGACGTAGACGGGTTTAAGCTCGCTCAGCTTCATAACTTGAGGGCGGCCAACTGCCTGGCAATCTGCTCGGCCACGCCCTGACAGGCCTCAGCCAGGGCATCCTCTTCAGAGCCGCCGTCCGCGTAGGTGCCGTCGTCGCTGAAGCTGCTCTGCCAAAGAAGTTTACCCTCCGGGTCCTTGAGCTCGGCGCGCACGGTGACCATGAGGCGGTAGCGGTCGCCGGTGTCGATGTACTCGCTGGTGATGGTGTGCGAAGTGGCCCCGGCCAGGGTACAGGTCAGGGTCGGAATTCCGTCAGCACTGGAGTTGAGACCCATGGAGCTCAGGGCGTCCTCCAGGGCGCTGTCCAGCTCCAGCCCGGCACTGCGCAGGAATGTCTGATTGAGGCTGGCGCGCAGGGACACCTCTTTGAGGTTGCCCCCGCCGTCAAGCACGAAGCTGTAGCCGCAGGCACTTAAGGCCAGCAGACTACTTAGCAACAATATTAACGATTTTATTCGGGACATAGATCACCTTGACGATTGTCTTGCCCTCCAGGTGACGGGCCACATTGATGTCGGCCATGGCCAGCTTTTCAATCTGATCCTGGGGCGTGCCCTTGGCAACACTGATGGTGCCGCGCAGCTTGCCCATAACCTGAACAGCCAGGGTCATCTCCTGCTCTTCGCAGAGCTTCTCCTCATAGGTCGGCCACTGATAGTCCAGCAGCATCTCGCTGTGGCCCAGCAGCTGCCAGAGCTCATCGGTGATGTGGGGCACAAAGGGCGAGAGCATCACAATCAGGGATTCAACGGCTTCGCCCATGACCGCGATGTCGGCCGGCGACTTCAGCTGATCCTTAACCTTGTAGAGCTCATTGATCAGCTCCATCATGGCCGCGATGGCCGTATTGAAGTGGAAGCGCTTGTCCACATCCTCGGTGACCTTCTTGATGGTCTGATGGGTCTTGCGCTGCAGGTCCTGAGCGGCCTTGCTGAGCTCGCCCTCGCCGGCCTGAGCGGCCACGGCCTTGTAGTCCATAGCCAGGCGCCAGAGGCGGTTCAGGAAGCGGTAGGAGCCGTCAATGCCGGTGTCGCTCCAGTCCATATCCTTCTCGGGCGGGGCGGCGAAGAGGCAGAAGAGGCGCGTGGCGTCGGCGCCGTACTTACTGATCAGCGCTTCGGGATCAACCACGTTGCCCTTGGACTTGCTCATCTTGGCGCCGTCCTTGATCACCATGCCCTGGGTCAGCAGGTTCTTGAAGGGCTCGTCAACCCCGACATAGCCCAGGTCGCGCAGCACCTTGGTGAAGAAGCGCGAGTAGAGCAGATGCAGAATGGCGTGCTCGATGCCGCCGATGTACTGGTCAACATTCATCCAGTACTTGAGGGCCTCCGGATCAAAGGGGGCGTCCTCGGTATGGGGGCAGCAGTATTTCAAAAAGTACCATGATGACTCCACAAAGGTGTCCATGGTGTCGGTTTCACGTTTGGCCGGGCCGCCGCAGCAGGGGCAGCTTGTATTGACGAACTCGGGCACATCCGCAATGGATGAGATGCCCTCGGCCGTGATTTCAACATTCTCCGGCAGCATGATGGGCAGATCCTCTTTTTTAGCCGGCACCAGGCCGCACTTGTCACAGTTGACCATCGGAACCGGGGTGCCCCAGTAGCGCTGGCGCGAAATGCCCCAGTCGCGCAGCCTGAAGTTGACCGTGGCGGAACCCTTGCCGATCTCCTCGAGATGGGCGGTGATGGCGGCCTTGGCCTCATCGTTGGGCTGGCCGTCAAACTTGCCGGAGTTGACCAGCACGCCGGGCTCGACATAGGCTTCACGCATGGCGGCAGCCTCCAGGGTCTCGCCCTCGGGCTGGATAACCACGATCAGGTCCAGGCCGTACTTCTTGGCAAACTCAAAATCACGCTGATCATGGGTCGGCACGGCCATGACCGCGCCGGTGCCGTAGTCATAGAGCACAAAGTTGGCCACATAGATCGGCATCCTGATGCCGGTGACCGGGTTGATGCAGTAGCGGCCGGTGAAGACGCCGCGTTTCTCGTAAGAGTCAGAGGTGCGCTCGATGGAGTCCATCTTCAATGTCTCGTCCACAAAGGCCTTGACCTCAGCTTCCTGCTCTGTGCCGGCAACCAGCTCCTTAACCATGGGATGCTCGGGTGCCATGCTCATGAAGGTGGCGCCGAAGAGGGTGTCGGGACGGGTGGTGAAGACCTCTATTTCAGCCTCGCTCCCGTCCACGGCGAAGCGGATCAGAGAGCCGGTCGAGCGGCCAATCCAGTTCTTCTGCATGGTCAGTACGCGCTCGGGCCAGCCGGCCTTGAGCTTTTCGATATCGTCGAGCAGCTCCTGGGCATAATCGGTAATCTTGAAGTACCACTGGTCATGCTCCTTAAGGATGATCTGGGAGTCGCAGCGCCAGCACTGGCCGTCCTCAACCTGCTCGTTGGCCAGCACCGTCTTGCACTGCTCGCACCAGTTCAAAAAGCCGCGGTTGCGGTAGACCAGGCCCCTCTCATACATCTGAATGAAGAAGAGCTGCTCCCAGCGGTAGTAGTCGGGCTTGCAGGTGGCCACTTCGCGGTCCCAGTCATAGGAGAAGCCGATGCGCTTGAGCTGCTCGCGCATATAGTCGATATTTTCATAGGTCCATTTGCCCGGATGCACGCTCCTGGCCATGGCGGCGTTCTCGGCCGGCATGCCGAAGGCGTCCCAGCCCATGGGATGCAGCACATTGAAACCCTGCATGCGTTTGTAACGGGCGACCACGTCGCCGATGGTGTAGTTGCGCACATGCCCCATATGGATGCGGCCCGAAGGATAGGGGAACATCTCCAGCAGATAGTACTTCCGTTTATCCTGGTCTTCAGTCACCTTAAAAAGCTGCTGCTCATCCCAGGTCTGCTGCCATTTGGTTTCAATTGCTTGGGGCTGGTACTCCATGGTCTACTCCTTATAAAAAATATTGCTGCATCTGTAGCATAACGTACACGAAATAGTCAAAAGATCTGTGCCCGTGATGACTGATCGCTCCACAGCCCGGCTTTTGAAATGTCTTGCATTTTACGCATCACCTTAAGTATGAAGATCAGTATGAAATGGTTTAAAATTATTGGTTCTCTATTGGTCCTGTGCCTTATATGCGCAGGCGCCAGCGCATATTGGTTTATTTTCAAAGACCTGCCCTCGGTTGAAGATCTCAGAAACGTTGAACCCACCAAGCTGAGCCGTCTGATCGGCGCCGACGGTTCAACCATCGCCTACTTCCCGCCCGAAGGCATGATCATCCTGGCCCAGGACGAAATTCCCGAGCTGGTCAAACAGGCCTTTATCGCAGCTGAAGATGCCACCTTCTATGAACATGACGGCCTGGACTACACCCGCATCATGGCGGCCCTGATCACCGACATCCGGGCGGCCTCCTTCGTGCAGGGCGCCTCCACCATCACCCAGCAGGTGGTCAGATCCTACCTGCTGACCCGAGAGAAAACCATCACGCGCAAGCTGCGCGAGGTTGTGCTGGCCATCAGGATCGAGAAGACCCTCAGCAAAGATGAGATCCTGACCCTCTATCTGGGCCGGCTCTACCTGGGCAGCGGCTCCTACGGCGTCGGCGCGGCATCTTTGCGCTACTTCGGCAAAGAGTGCCACGAGCTGGATCTGAGCGAGATCAGCCTGCTGGCGGGCCTGGCCCCGGCGCCGGCCCGCTACTCGCCGCTCAACAACTTCCAGGCCGCCAAGCGGCGCCAGAAGTACGTGCTGGCGCGCATGTACCAGGAGGGCTTCATCACCGAGGCCGCCGCCAAAGACGCCTTTGACCAGCCGCTCAAAATTACAGCCGAGCCGGTGGCCAAATTCACCAGATACCCCTACATCACCGACCACATCAAATCGATGGTGATCGAGCGCTACGGCCTGGACATCCTGGACAAGGGTGTCAGCATTCAGACCTCCATCGTGCCGGCCATTCAGGATCAAGCCATCAAGGCGGCCTTCAAGGGCGCCATCGACCTGGAACTCAGGCAGGGCAACTACCGCGGACCGGTGGCCGAACTGAACGAGACCCGCAAGCAGCGCCACCTGGCCCTGCAGCAGAACCAGCTGGCCTGGAAGGGCATCCAGCCCTATGAACTCTACTGGGCTCAAGTGACCAGCCTGGAGCCGCTGACCGTCGACCTGGGCGGCCAGAGCGAGGAGCTGGACGAGAAGGCTTACGCCTGGATCAACCCCAAGGAGAGCTGGGTGCCATCCGAGCATCTCAAGGCCGGCGACATGATCAAGGTCTGCCATACCGACAAGGGGCTGGTGATCTCCCAGGACCCCGAGGTGCAGGCGGCCCTGGCCCTGATCGACATCAATGACGCCGCAGTCATCGCCATGGTGGGCGGCATCGACTACGCCCGCAACCAGTTCAACCGCGCCATCAACGCCCAGCGCCAGAGCGGCTCGGCCATCAAGCCATTCATCTACGCCGCAGCCATCGACAAGGGCATGACCCCGGCCACGATCCTCTTCGACACCCCCATCACCTACAAGAATGAAGAGGACGACAATGTCTGGCGGCCCAAGAACTATGAGGACAAATTCTACGGCGCCACATCCTTGCGCACCGGCCTGGTGCTCTCGCGCAACGTGGTGACCATCAAACTTTTGAAGGAGATGGGACTGGGCTACACCATCGACTACCTCAACCGCTTCAACCTGGGCCCCAACCTGCCCCGCGACCTCTCGCTGGCCCTGGGTTCCGGCGTCATCGCCCCCTTTGACCTGATCAAATCTTACGGCGTCTTCGCCAACCAGGGCCGCCGCCTGGAGCCGCGCCTGATCGACTACATCACCCAGGACGGCATCGGACCAATCTACACCGCGCGCAAGGATGACCTGCTGGAGATGAAGAGCAGCGACGACGACAACAGCCAGGTGATCTCGGAGCAGACCGCCTTCATCACCACCAACATGCTGACTGACGTGGTCAGCAAAGGCACCGGCTGGCGCGCCCGGGCCCTCAAGCGCCCGGTGGCCGGCAAGACCGGCACCAGTAACGACAACCGCGACGCCTGGTTCCTGGGCTACACCACTGATATGCTCTGCGGCGTCTGGGTCGGCTTCGACAACATGATGCCCCTGGGCAAGCATGAGACCGGCAGCCGCGCCGCCAGCCCGATCTTCACCGATGTCATGCAGGCGGCCCTCAAGGACAAGCCGGCCCGCGACTTCAATGTTCCCACCGGCATCGTTTTTGCCAAAGTTGACAAACAGACCGGCAAACTGGCCGGCCCCAACTCCAGTGACGTAAAATTTGAATGTTTTGTGGAAGGTAACCTGCCACCCAAGAGCGAAGACACCCCAGACGAAGACCTTCTCAAGGAGCTCTTCTGATGCAAAAAAGACTGACCGGCCTGGCATGCCTGCTGATGCTGTCGGGCCAAGCGGCCGAGGCGCGCGAGATCACCCTGGTCAAGCGCGCCACCCGAATTGAGAATATCAGCCCGGAAAACTACAAGATCCAGGCCGGCGACACCCTCTGGAAGATCATGATGAAGCACTATGACGCCAAACCGGAGGAGCTGCCGGCGCTCTACAAGGAGTTCCGCAAACTCAATCCCGAAATCACAGACCTCAACCGCCTGATGGCCGGCCAGAAAGTGGTGATCCCCAAGCTGGACCGCTACAAGACCGTCAACCCGCAGAACTCACAAGTTGAGGATGTCTACATCGTCAAAAAGGGCGACTACCTCTCCAAGGTGCTGCGCGACGTCTACGATCTGCCGGATGAGGTGATCTTTGACGAATACCTGGACCTGATCAAGGAGCTCAATCCGGAGGTCAAAAACCCGAATCACATCAAGGTTGGCCAGCGCATCCGCATGCCCGAAATCACCGACGATATGAAACGCGGCGTCACCAAGAAGCAGCCCCAGGTCGCACCCAAACCATCACCCAGGCCGGCGCCCAAACCAACCCCCAAGCCAGCACCCAAACCCGAGCCGGCGCCTAAACCCGAGCCCAAGCCTGAAGTTATCGAAGCCCCGCTAATGCAGCCAACAGTAAAGCCCGTCGCAGCCAAGGCCGAAGTCAAGCCCGAGCCGCAGCCGGTTGCGCCACCCGCTGAACCCCAAAGCGAGGCCAAGCTGCAGCTCACAAGCCAGATCGTACAGCAGGAGATCCTGCCGGCCTTTGAGGAGATGGGCAGCCGCGTTTCCAAGCAGGGCACCTACTTCATGCCGATTGCCGGCGGCAGCAGCATCTCCATCGACACGGCCGATATTCCGGTCATGGAGCTCGACACCGGCCAGCGTCTCATCCTGGACAGCGACAATAAGATATCCCCGGATGTCCGCAACCTGATCGAGGAGGCCTTTCCGTCCGTCAACGTCCTGAGCGGCCCGGCCGGCAGCGTCGACGAGATGCTGGACCGGACGCTGAGCGCCTCGGGATACTTCTCCATCAACAAGGATGCCGCCCCCCTGCTGGTTGGCAACGACGAGAAGGTCAGCTTCAAGGGCGAATGGATCGTCTACAAGGACTTCTCGCGCCGCAACATCTTTGTAATCAACACCCTGGAAAAAGATGAAGAGCGCACCCCCAAAACCATCAAACGCTACGCCTCGCGCTTCGGCATCGACCTGATCGAGCTGGGCGGCAAGGATCCGCAGACACAGCCGGCCAACAAGGACTACATCAAGGATATCAACCACTCCTACGAGATGCTCTTCGCGCTCCTGCAGCTGCCGGTCGAGCGCGACACCCGCATTAAGCTGGTTGAGCAGGATCCTATCCACATCTCCTATGAGGCCCCGCTAATGGTGGGTCAGACCATCCTGACCAACCGACTGCCCGATGACACCATCCAGACCCTGCTCAAGCAGCGCGGCTACACCCTGATCTACACCAAAGATGCGCAGCTGGCCGAGGTGCTGGACTCCATGGGCTTCAACGTGGTGGGCCCGCCGGTCAAGATGAAACTGGCCAATGGGCGCACCACCATCAACCTGCCGGCCATCCAGCTGGGCCCCAACATCATCCTCAAGAAGGCCATCGACCCGGACATCTCCAAATATCTGGCGTCGCAGGGACTTTCGATTCTGATCTGGTAATAAAAAAGGCCGGCCCAATGGGCCGGCCTTTTTCAGCGCAGTTCCTTCAGCCTAACGATAGATGGTCAGCTGGTCGCCGGGATAGATGTTGCTGGCGGAAGAGAGCTTATTCCAACGCATGATATCCTGAGAAGTGACCGAAAACTGGCGCGAAATGCCCCAGACCGTGTCGCCCTCCTTGACCTCGTAGCGGATATGGTTGGCGCCGTCCGCCACCATGCGCTGGGGCGGAATGTTGAGCACCATCTCGGGCTGGATCATGGACGGGTTGCTGATATTGTTGACGTCGATCAGGTCCTGCAGCAGCACGTTGTGCTTGCGGGCGATCGCCCCCAGATTCTCGCCGGCGGCCACCACATAGGTATGTTTGCGGCGCGGCTTGGAGTGCTCGCTGTTGACCGGAATTATTAAAACCTGACCGAGACTCAGATACCTGTTGGCGTCGATGCGGTTGGTCTCGGAGATCATGGCCACCGTGGTATTGTTGCGACGGGCCAAATCATAAAGGGTGTCTCCCTGAGCAACCTTGTGGGTGGCATATTTGATATTGGGATCATTGACATGGGCCAGGTAGTTGTTAATCTTCTCGCCGGTGCCCACCGGCACCTTCAGGGCATAATTACTGTAGCCCGGCGGTGTGCAGCCACGGATAAGCTCCGGATTAAGCTTGGCGATCTGCGACAGCGGCCGGCCGGCCACCTCGGCCACCTCATCCAGATAGGTGAACTTGTCAACCTTGACCACATCATAGGCCGGCAGAATCTTGGCATGCGGCACGTTCATCTTGTACTCTTCGCGGTACTTGCCCACATTGGCGGCGGCGATGAACTTAGGCACATAGTAAAGGGTCTCGCTCTTGATGGGCATGCCCTGCTCGATATCCCAGAAACTCTTGACCTCAGGATGGCGGCGCATCAGGCGTTTGATAGTGCCCTCACCGGCATTGTAGGCCGCAGCGGCCAGCAGCCAGTCATCGAAAATTGAGTTCAGATAACTCAGATACTCGGCGGCGGCGTGCGTTGCCTTCTCCATGTCGCGGCGCTCATCTATCCAGCGGTTGATATTAAGATCGTAACGTTTGGCCGTTACCGGCATAAACTGCCAACAGCCGGTGGCGCCGGCCTTGGACACCGCATTGGGGTTACCGCCGCTCTCAATCAGAGCCAGGTAGACCAGATCCTTGGGCAGGCCGTGTTCGACAAAAATCTCCTCCATCTGGGGGCGGACCTTGTCAAAACGGTAGAGCGTATTTCTGAAGTAACGGCGGTTCTTGCCGGTGTAGCGATCGATCCAGTAGTCCACCTTGGCATGGTGTTCATACTCAAAATCAAAACGCGGCAGGATCTCTGGCACAGCCTCAACTTCGGGCTCGGGTTCAACCACGGGTTCAACAACAACCGGCGGCTCCACTAAAATATCATCTTTGATGGGTGGCGCAGTAGTACAGCCCACAAGGACAAACAACACCATCACCATAGTAACCAAATTATTCTTCATTAATAAAATTTCCTCCAGCCTATCCTAAGTACACGCCAGGCATGAACCCTTCAATTACTTTTTACATCTAAAATATCGGACAAGTTGAAATTGGACTTTATTGTCACTATATAATATTAAAAAGACACAGGAGATTAATAATGAATGTACCAGCTGTGCAGAGATCCACATCTTCTGAGCTGATATCAAGGTTTGAGGTGTTTCCGGTTTTAAGCCGCGAAGAAGAGTATGAGCTGGCCACCCGTCTGCGTGAAGACAACGATGTTGAGGCCGCCCAGACCCTGATCACCTCCAACCTGCGCAATGTCGTCAGAATAGCCATGGATTACGCCGGTTACGGTCTGCCCATGGAAGACATCGTTCAGGAGGGCACCATCGGCCTGATGGTCGCCGTCAAGAAATTCGACCCCAGCAAGGGCTACCGCCTCATGACCTACGCCACCTGGTGGGTCAAGGCCATGATTCACGACTACATCATGAAGTTCTACTCCCAGGTCAAGATCGGCACCACCAAGCTGCAGAAGAAGCTCTTCTACGGCCTGAACCGCATCGTGCAGGAAGAGGATATCGTGGACGGCGGCCTGGATGAGAAAGCCCAGGTGATCGGCGAAAAACTTGACGCCAACCCCAAACAGGTCGAGGAGATCATCACCCGCCTCTCCTACCGCGACCAGTCGCTCAACACCCCCATGACCAGTGACAGCGACAGCAGTTTCCAGGACTTCGTGGCCGACACCACCCCTACCCCGGAAGACAAGATCATGGAGCAACAGCGCATCAGCTATGTGCACAACCACATCGAAGACGCGCTGAGTTCGCTAAGCGAACGCGAACAGGACATTGCGCGCGGCCGCCTGATGAAAGAGAAGGCCGTCACGCTCGAGGAGCTGGGCGAGAAGTACAGCATCTCCAAAGAGCGCGTGCGCCAGATCGAGAACGCCGTCAAACTTAAATTAAGAGCCCTGCTGGAAGGCCAGCTGGAGCCGCTGCTGGCCTGATATGACTGTGGTTAAACGCTACCCGCTGCAGGATATCCTCTACCTTCAGGAACGCATGAACCGCGCCTTCGATGAAAGCGTCATGGGCCGCCGTTGCGTGGGCAAAGCCGTAGAATGGGTGCCTTATGTGGACATCTACGAAGACAGCACGTCCATCACCATCATGGCCGAACTGCCCGGCATGGCGCGCGAAGACATCATGCTCGACATCAGCGGTGAGACCCTGACCATCAGCGGCAAGAAAAACAACTGTTCCGAGACCCGCGCCCAGAACTACCACATGATCGAGCGCCAGTACGGCTCATTCCGCCGCAGCTTCACCGTCCCCGAATCAGTGGACCCCGCAATGATCGACGCCAAGCTTGAAGGCGGAGTGCTGAAAATTGTGCTGGGCAAAGCGACCAGCGCCCAGACCCGCTCGATCCCGATCAGCCGCGACTGAAACCGTAGCGCGCCAGATAGTACTCGCTGCGGACATCCACATAGCTCTTGCGCGTAAAATCTTCACTCACAGGCGCCACGCTCGAGTTACCCATATAGTAGAAGGTGCCCTCTTCGGTGATCAGATTCTTGAGCGACCTGTCCAGATTCTCCTTGGGCGAAAAGGCTCTTGAGAGAATCGCATCAAAACGCCCCAGATCATCCACCAGCGGATCGCCCTCGATGACCTCGATGCCGTCCAGGCCCAGCACCGCAATTACGCGCCGCAAAAACTGGCACTTCTTGGCCGAGCGTTCAATCAGGAACACGTCGGACTCCGGATGCTGAATCTTATAGGGGATGGCCGGCAGCCCCGAACCGCTGCCCAGATCAGCCATGACGGGCTCATCAATGTCAGCCATCAGCTCTAGGCAATCCTGAACATGCTCCGGCAGGTCAGCCAGCATGGCCGGCGACACCAGGTGCAGGCGGCTGTTGTAACGCCGGATCTCATCTATCCACTGTTCTATCTTTTCATTCATAACTATTTCCCGACACAGAAAGTTGCAAAAACCCGGTCCAGCACATCATCGTTAACCGCCTCACCAATGACTGACAGCAGGGCCGTACGGGCGGCCACCAGGTCAAGACTAAGCACATCATCACTCACCGCCTCAAGAGCGTTCTGCAGGCAATCACGCGCCTCACTGAGCAGGGTCACATGACGCTCCAGGAAGATGCGCGGCAGATCATCCGGAAAGACCTGCTGCATGGCCTCAAAGAGGCTCTCCAGATCGAGCTTATGCTTGGCCGATAGCTTCACGGCCCGGTAGCCGCCGGGAATGGCCGGCTCATCATCCAGCAGGTCGATCTTGTTGTAGACCAGGATGGCCTCCGGCGCCGAACCGAGCCAACGTAGCTCATGCTCCTGCAAGCCCTTGGCGGCGTCCACCACATAGAGCAGCAGCTGGGCCTCTGCCAGGGCCTGGAAGGTGCGGTCGATGCCGATCTTTTCCGGCCCGTCGCCAACCTCACGGATACCGGCGGTATCGTGGAAGATGTAGTCGATGCCGCCCACCACCACATGTTCACGGATGATGTCGCGGGTGGTGCCGGCCTCCTCGTGCACGATGGCGCGCTCATAGCCCAGCACGGCATTCAGCAGCGATGACTTGCCGGCGTTGGGCAGCCCGGCAATGGCGGTGGTGACACCCTCATACATGCTGGCGGCCCGCTCCGAACTCTCGAGCATCCGGTTAAGCTCAATCAATATCTCATTGACGGGCGCATCGAACTCGATATCTTCATCGACGATGAAGCTGGCCTCAATGTCGGCAATGATCGTTTCCAGCGCTGCAGCCAGGCGTCTGATAGTTGCAGAGAGTTCTCCATCAAGGAGATTTTCGGCCATCTCCAGCCCGGCATTGCTGCGCGCCGAGATGAGGGCCTGGACGGCTTCGGCCTGGGCCAGATCGAGCTTGCCGTTCAAAAAAGCGCGCCGGGTAAACTCACCGCGCTCGGCCAGGCGTGCCAGACCTGTAGTCTGAATAGCCTCCATGACCTTTCTGACGATCAGAGGATTACCGTGGGTGCTGATCTCGACGCTATCTTCGCCGGTATAGTTGCGCGGGGCCGGATGAAATACGGCCATGGCCCGGTCGAGCTCACGGCCCTGACTGTCTTTAAGAATGGCCAGGCGCTGCATGTTGGCCGGCCAGTCAGAGCGGCCGGTCAGCTGCTCAAGCACAGCCAGGGAGTTGTCGCCGCTCAGGCGGATGACAGAGAGCCCGCCATAGCCAGGCGGGCTCGACTCTGCATAGATGGTCTCAGTTATGATCTCGATGCTTTCCTCGGTACAATGACAACCTTCTTAAAGGAGCCATCACCGATGCTGCGGGTGTTGACGCGGCTGTCATCCTTGAGTTCCATATGGATGATGCGACGGTCATGCGGATTCATGCGCTCCAGGGTCACGGAGTGGCCGGTGCGCTTGGCTTTGTCGCTCATCTTCTGGGCGATTGACTTGAGGTGGTCGATGTGACGGCTGCGGTAGCCCTCGGAGTCCACATTGACATAGACCGGAATTTCGCGGTCGCGGTTGACCATGCGGTTGAGGATGAACTGCAGGGAGTCCAGGGTCTGACCGCGCTTGCCGATCACCACGCCGGATCCGTCGCCGCAGATGTTGAGCACGTTCTGCTCTTCAATCACAACTTCAGCTTCGATCTGCATCATAGCCAGGATCTGGGTCAAAAACTCCTGGCCCTGCTCCAGCACCTCCTGCACCTCGGCAGATGGCAGCTCAGGACGGGCTTCGGGATCTTCAACCTTGGGCTCGGGCTTGGATTCCGGTTTGACTTCAACCTTGGCCTCGACCGGAGCAGCAACTTTTTCGGCCGGAACTTCGGCCTCCAGCTCGGACTTCAGACAGACCTTGATCTTGGCCTGCTTGCCGCCGATGCCGAAGAGGCCCTTGCTGCCCTCTTCCAGGACGGTCACGTCGAGCTCTTCAGGCCCGGACCTGAAAGCCTTCATGGCTGCGATGATCGCAGCATCAACTGTTTTTGCTTCAAACTCTCTGTATTCCATTAATGTGTGCCTCCTATGTATGTACCCTGTTTATGTATGTCTGCTGGAGAATTGAGATGATGTTACTGATCAGCCAGTACATGACGAGTCCGGAAGGGAAGCTCATGAACAGGAAGGTAAACATGACCGGCATAACCAACATTATCTTCTGTTGCGTCGGATCTCCGGCAGACGGAGTCATCTTCTGCATGACAAACTGCGACAAGCCCATCAGAATGGGGGTGATGAAGTAGGGGTCCTTGGCCGAAAGGTCAGGCAGCCAGGTACCGAAGATATGGAAAGAAGTGTGCCTGAGCTCAATGGCGGCAAAGAAGACGCGGTAGAGCGCAAACAGGATCGGAATCTGCAGCAGCATGGGCAGACAGCCGCCCATGGGATTGATGCTGTGCTCCTGGTAGAGCTTCATCATCTGCTGATTGAGCTGCTGCTTGTCATCCTTGTACTGTTCCTGGATCTCCTTCATCAGCGGCTGCACCTTCTGCAGCTCCTTCATGGACTTGAAGCTCTTGAAGGTCAGCGGGTAGAGCAGGAACTTGATGATGAAGGTCAGAATGATAATGGCAAAACCGTAGCTGCCGATATGGCTCTGGATCCAGTTCATGGCCATCAGCAGCGGCTTGGCCAGGAAATCGAAGAAGCCGAACGAGAGAGCCTTGTCCAGCTCCTGGCCGACGGCTTTCAGCGATGAGATCTCCTTGGGTCCGATGTAGAGCCTGAACTCGTCACTCTGCTGCTCACCGGCCGCAATCTTGGCCTGGCCCGCAGAGTAGCGCAGACTGATGAAGTTGTTGTCAAGACGTTCAACCTTGGCCTCGGCGCTGCGCACGGTTGCCGGCAACATGGCGGTCAGGAAGTACTTGTCCTCATAACCGAACCACTTGACCTCGCCACCGAAGGGACGGAACTTGCCGGGGGCGTCGATCTTGGAAAGTTTAAACTCATCCAGCTCCTTGCCCACGCGCCAGACCGGCCCCTCAAACGAGTAACGCGAAGGCTTCTCGCCCACCGGGTAGTGGCCCTTGAGAGAGTAAGCTATGTCCAGCGCGGCGCTGGCCTCCATGCGGTTGTCGATCACGTTCTTGAAGCCGATGACATAGCTCTCGGGATCAATCGAAAAGATCTTGTGCTGCACGACGCCAGCGGCAACTTCGGCCGAATAGGTCAGTTCATAGGCCTCTTCAGCCTGCACGAAGCCGGTGGCCGAAGGCTGGAAGACGATGCGGCTGTCGTCAGCATCGGCGGTGATGGCAACGGTCGGCAGCGGAGTCTCGATCATCTCCACCAGCGGCGCGCCCTCATCCATGCTGACGTGGTACTTCTTGAGCTTCAGCGAAACCAGGCGGGCGCCCAGCGAATCAAAGGAGGCCACATAGAGCGGGGTCTCGATGATCAGCAGCTGACCCTCCTGCTTCTTGGGCAGGTCAATCTTGACTGACGGCAGTTCGGCCAGAGGGGTGCCTGCGGCACTCTCCACCTTTTCGATCGTCACCTCTTCAGGCGCCTTCTTCTCAGGCGGGAAGATTGCGTACCAGCCAAACAGAATAGCCATAGACAGCACTATGGCAAGTAGAGTTCTCTTTTCATTGTCCATCTGATTCTCTCCTCTGAGAGGTTAGACTGGATCATATCCGCCGCGACTGAACGGATTGCATCTTAGAATTCTATAGGCTGCTTTGCACAGACCCCTGCAGACACCGTAGGTTTCAACAGCTTCTACGGCGTATTGGGAACAGGTGGGATAATATCTGCAGCTCGAGAGAAAGGCAGGCGATACTGCTCTCTGATAGAATCTTATGCATGCAATGATCGTAGTCTTCACCATTGGTACGAACTTAAGGCGGTCTCTATCTCCCGCAGATATGACTCCTGGGGCGGGACAGCATTGCGAGGCCTGGCAATAAAGACAAAATCATACCCCGCAGGGAAGATCTCCTTATTTTTCCTGTATACTTCTCTTAAAAGCCTCTTGATCCGATTGCGTCTGACCGCATTTCCGACCTTTTTGCTGACCGTGAAACCAACCCTGCTGCCTTCGAGCGCGTTAGGGGCAGCCAGAATAACAAGATGATCAGTTACGAAACGAGCGACTTTACGCCGCTCTACCCGTTTAAATTCGTGTCTTTTCCTGAGCCGCTCAAGCTTCGGAAAATTCTCGTTTGACATTATACTGCCAAACGTTTGCGCCCTTTGGCCCTCCTGCGAGCAATAACGGCCTTACCGCCAGCTGTACGCATTCTCACCAGGAAACCGTGAGTACGTTTACGTCTTGTATTATGGGGCTGATATGTACGTTTCATGAATCACCTCAACTGTTCTAATTTAGGGGGATACTATTTACACACCGGCCAAATGGTTGTCAAGCGGCAATAACGGGCAATATCCCGCAGCCCCAAACCCGCACCATTGCGCGCCGCGTGCATCTGCTATATAAATGACGCATGCGAGGACTATTTGCAACCAGAGAAGCATCCGAAGGCCTGCCGGCAACCCCCCGGGCCGCCCGAGATCACCTGCAGCTGCTGCTGCCGGAAACCGAGATATTCTGCCTCGAACAGGTGCACGGCAACCGGGTCGTGATCGCCGAGGAGCTGGCTGAGGACGAAATTCCCCAGGCCGACGCCATCGTCTCCTGCGATCCCGACAAGCTGCTCTGCGTGCGCACCGCCGACTGCCTGCCGCTGCTGGCCTGGGACGGCCCGATCATGGCCGCCATCCATGCCGGCTGGCGCGGCGTGGCCGGCGAGATCGCAGCCCACACCATCGAAAAGATGCGCCAGCTCGGGGCCCGCGACATCCGGGTCGCCGTGGGACCGGCCATCGGGCCCTGCTGTTTCGAAGTCGGCCAGGAGGTCATCGATGCCATCCATGAGCCGGTCCATGACCGCATGCACATGGACCTCTGGCAGACCATCGGCAAGCAGCTGAGGCGCAGCGGCATCGCCCCGCACCACATCGCCTCCTTCAACCACTGCACCCACTGCGCGCCCGAAATTCTATTCTCCTACCGCCGCGAGAGTGCTGGGGCGGGCAGAAATCTGACAATTATAGGAAATCAAGCATGGTCATTGCCGGGCTTACGGGTGGCATAGCCACCGGAAAATCTACCGTGGCCGGCTTCCTCAAGGAGGCCGGAGCCAGAATCATCTGCGCCGACCGGCTGGCCCGCCAGGTGGTCGAGCCGGGCCAGCCGGCCTATGCCGAGATCATCCAAACCTTCGGCCAAGAGATCATCCTGGAGAACGGCCAGATCAACCGCGAAGCCTTGGGCGACCTGGTCTTCAACGACCCGTCCGCGCGCAAACGCCTGGATGGCATCGTGCATCCCCATGTCTTCACGGCCATGCAGCACAGAATCGAAGCCGCCGCACCTGACGACATCGTGATCCTGGACATCCCCCTGCTGATTGAAACCGGCATGCACCTCGGCCTCGAGCAGGTCATCCTGGTCTACACCCCGGAGTATATCCAGCTCAAGCGGCTGATGGAGCGCGACGGAATCGGGCGTGAGGCGGCCATGGCGCGCATCCGGGCCCAGATGCCCATCGAGCAGAAACGCAAACATGCCACAATCGTGATCGACAACAGCTTCAGCCTGGCCGACACCAGAAAGCGCAGCCTCGAGGTGCTCGACTACCTCACTCAGAACGCGGTCAAGCCGGGGCCGGACTCACGCGCCAGATAGTCGGCCACCCTGCGGACCGCCGGCTCAAAGCGCGCCGAGGCCGGCGTCAGGATCGAGAGCCGGATGTGATTCGACCAGCGCACCCCGTAGATGTCGCCCGGCGTAATCAGAACATCCTCAGCCTTGAGACGCTCGGCGTGCAACCGGCTGGGAGAACCGGTCTCAAGCCAGGCGCAGACCCCGTTGACCTGCCAGCCCAATGCATCACGCAGGAAGTGCTGACGGCGCCCGAGCTCTTTGCGCAGCCGCTGCACATGGTTCTGCAGCTCGCCGCTCTCAAGCATGGAGCAGAGAATGCGCTGCAGAATGCCGGAAAGGGCGATATCGTTGATCTCCTTGAAGTCGAGCATGGAGGCGTAGAGGTTATCAGGCACAACGCAGAAACCGATGCGCATGCCGGGCCCCAGATAGTTCGATAGCGACTTTACATAGATAACCCGCCCATCACGGTCCTGCGCCTTGAGCGGCGCAATCCCCAGCAGCTCCGAAAGCGGATCATCCTCAAGGATGTAGAAATCATGCTGGGCGGCAATCTGCAGCAGCTCAGGCCTGAGTTCAGCCGGCACGGCCGCGCCGGTCGGGATCTGCCCCTGGGGCATGGTGTAGAAGAGCTTGATTCTATCGTCGCGCAGCTGGTCCAGGTCGGACTCGCTCTGGATATAGTCGATACGCCTGACCTCGGCCCCCAACATCTCGAAGATCTTGAGCGCCCCCAGATAGCCCGGATCCTCCACCGCCACCACATCGCCGGGCTTGAGCAGCGCCAGCGCGGCCAGAAAGAGGGCCTGCTGGGAGCCGGCCGTGATTATGGGCGCCCCGTCAATCCCCAGACGCTTGAGCCAGAAACTGGCCTGTTCACAGAGCGGCGCAAAACCCTGGGGCGGATCATAGGTCGAGAGTCCGGCATGCGAGACACTCAGATGGCGCCCGACCCAGAGCAGCATCTCCTCGGGCGCCCGGATGGCCGACATATCAACCATATCATCGGCCGCACCGTGGGCCACCAGGGTGCCGGAACCCTGGCGGGTGACCACCAGGCCGCGCTGGGCCAGCAGCTGATAGACGTTGCGCGCCGTAACCAGGCTGACGCCCTCGCTCTTGGCCAGTTCGCGCACCCCGGGCAGGGCGTCCCCGGGACGCATCTCCTGCACAATTGTCTGGGCCCACCGGTCGGCTATCTCGCGATATCTCATAACAGCTCCAATGCATATCAGAGAGTCGGCCCACTGTCATCTATTGACAGGCGGACCCACAATATGCAACTTTCATATAACAATATAATAATTGTTATATAACAATCAAGGAGAATATTATGAACAGTGATCAAACATCCCTCAATAAAGGTCTGGCCGAGATGCTGCGCGGCGGCGTCATCATGGACGTCACCACCCCCGCAGAGGCCAAAATCGCCGAAGAGGCCGGCGCCGTGGCCGTCATGGCCCTGGAACGCGTCCCGGCCGACATTCGCAAGCAGGGCGGCGTGGCCCGCATGAGCGACCCCTCCATGATCATCGGCATCAAAGAGGCCGTCAGCATCCCGGTCATGGCCAAGGCCCGCATCGGCCACATCGTCGAGGCCCGCGTCCTTGAGGCCCTCGAGATCGACTACATCGACGAGAGCGAAGTGCTGACCCCGGCCGACGAGGAGCACCACCTCAACAAGCATGACTACAAGATCCCCTTTGTCTGCGGCAGCCGCAACCTGGGCGAGGCCTGCCGCCGCATCGGCGAAGGCGCCAGCATGATCCGCACCAAGGGTGAGCCCGGCACCGGCAACATCGTCGAGGCCGTGCGCCACATGCGCACCGTCATGGGCCAGATCAGGGAGGTCTGCGGCCTGGCCGACGACGAGCTCTACGCCTACGCCAAGGACCTGAGCTGCCCGGTGGAGCTGCTCTTCCAGATCAAGGAGCTGGGGCGCCTGCCCGTAGTCAACTTTGCGGCCGGCGGCGTGGCCACCCCGGCCGACGCGGCCCTCATGATGCAGCTGGGCGCCGACGGTGTCTTCGTAGGCTCCGGCATCTTCAAATCAGCCGACCCGTCCAAGACCGCCAAAGCCATCGTCAAGGCCACCGCCCACTATGAGGATGCCAAGCTGATTGCCGAGGTCTCCCGGGATCTGGGCGAAGCCATGCGCGGCCTCGAGATGAACAGCATCCCCGCAGAGCAGATCATGGCTACGCGAGGCTGGTAATGATCGGAATTTTGGGTCTGCAGGGCAACATTGCCATGCACCAGCAGCACCTGGCCCGGCACAATGTGAAAAGCCGGGCCGTCAAGAAGCCTGAGCAACTGGAGGGTTTGAGCGGCCTGATTCTGCCCGGCGGCGAATCGACCACCATCAGCAAGCTGATCCGCTTCAGCGGGCTGGAGCAGCCGGTCAAAGCCCTGATCGATGCCGGTCTGCCGACCTGGGGCACCTGCTGCGGCGTGGTGCTGCTGGGCAAGGGCGGCATCTGGCAGAGTGCTGAGGTTGATGTCGAGCGCAACGCCTACGGCTCGCAGCTGCAGAGCGTGATCAAGGAGGGCCGCGCCGCCTGGTCAGATGCGGAGGTGCGCATGGCCTTCATCCGCGCCCCGAGGATCGCATCCGTCGCCGAGGAGGTGAAGATCCTGGCCCGGCTGGACGGCGACATCGTGGCGGCCCGCCAGCAAAACATCCTGCTGACAACCTTTCATCCTGAACTGACCGGTGATGCGGAGTTGTTAGACTACTTTTTGGATATGCAATAAGAATGGGAGGCGAATGCCTCCCGTTTATCTCAGTGCCTGACCGGACTCTTCAATCATGTGACCGATTAGCTCGGCAAACTGTTTGGCGTCACGCGAATTGGGGTTGATACCCAATGAGCGGGTGATCCACTCCTTGGCCTTGATAAAGTCTTGCATGTCGTAGTAGACGCGGGCGATATTGAAGTAGAGATTCTCATCCTGGGGCGAGATCTCGAGCGCCTTCATGTAGTTACCGAGAGCCTCTTCAAGCATGTTGGTCTTGCGCAGCTCGATGCCGAACTCATTGAAAATATGCTTATTCTCATCCTCAAAGAGGGCGTCGATCTGGGTCAGCTTCTTGAAGACATCCTTGGCCTTATCCTTCTCGCCCATCTCCATATAGAGGGTGCCGATGCCGAAATTGGCGCGGATATTCTCACTGTCGATCTTCAGGGCCGCCTCATACTCCCACTCGGCCGAGCAGAACTCCTTGCGGGCGCGATGTTTTTCGGCCATGGCGACCTTTTTATCAACTTCACGCTCCTCCTTGGTCTTAACCTTATAGTTTGGCTCAAAGGTGTACTTATGCAGAAAATCAACTAACGCCACCTCTACCGCGATGCCGGTCGGATTGCCGTCATTGCCCAGGTACTCAACCTTAACCCTATCCTCGTCCAGCTGCGTCGCGCGACAGTAGTTCTTAAGTACCTGCGTCTGCTGAGTGTGCCCAGTGCCCAGAGTCATGACCGACTCTTCTGAAAAAATTCCCTCGATTTTAGGTTGCTGATTTTCCATAACTCTCCATATCGGTGCGACTATACTGTAAGTTTACATCTTTTTTCAGCCGCTTCTGAGTTGACGCGTTTCAACTAAATATGTAAGCCTACACAATTATTTTGCAAGGGAGATTCTTATGGCTGGATTAGGCTTTATCGGCGCCGGCAACATGGCGGAGGCAATCATTACGGGCATCCTCAAACAGGGGCTCTACCAGCCCACAGACATCTACGCATTTGACATATCAGCTGAGCGCTGCAGCCTGATCAGAGAGAGGCACGGCATCAAGACCGCCGCCTCGGTACCCGAAATGCTGGACCATGTCGACGCGGTTCTGCTGGCAGTCAAACCCGACACGGTAACCAAAGTTCTCAGCGCAAACAGGGAGGCGCTGGCAGCCAGGCTGGTAATCAGCATCGCCGCCGGCGTCACCATCGACACCATGCTGGCCGAACTGAACCCGCAGGCCCGGGTGGTCCGCGTAATGCCCAACACCCCGGCCATGGTGCTGGAAAGCGCCTCCTGCATCTCGCCCTCAACCGCCTGCCAGGCCGACGACATCAGCACGGCCAAGGCGATCTTTGATGCCGTCGGCCTCTGCATCCAGCTGGACGAATCGCTGCTGAACGCCGTCACGGCCCTCTCGGGATCCGGCCCGGCCTACTGCTTCCTCTTCATGGAGGCCCTGGCTGACGGCGGCGTACGCGCCGGCCTGCCCAGAGACACGGCCCTCAAACTGGCAGCCGCCACCATGAAGGGCTCGGCCGAACTCTTCCTGCAGCAGGGCACCCACCCGGGGCAGCTCAAGGACATGGTCAGCTCGCCGGCCGGCACAACCATCGCCGGCATTGCGGCCCTGGAGGAGCGCGGCTTCCGATCCGCCGCCATCGAAGCGGTGACAGCCGCCTTCAAGCGCGCCCAGGAGCTCTCCCAGAAATAAAAAAAGGGAGCCGATGGCTCCCTTTTCTCTCTGCTTATCTCACTCTATTTCAAGAGATGATCCTGTGATACCACCCGGTCACGTCCGGCCGCCTTGGCCTGATAGAGGCACTTGTCAACCCGGCTGACCAGAATATCGGCCGACAGCTCCTCCTTGGTGCGCGCCGGATCACAGCTGACCACGCCGAAACTGGCCGATATCTTCATGGTGCGGCCGCCATACTCCAGATCAAGCTTATTGACCTTGATCCGCAGACGTTCAGCCAAGATCATGGCCCCTTCCAAATCGGTCTCGCCCACGGCAATCAGGAACTCCTCGCCGCCGTAGCGCGCCAGCCAGTCCATATTTTCGCGGATCACACCCCGGATGCACTTGACAAACTCCTTCAGGATGTAGTCACCGGCCTGATGGCCATAGTTGTCATTGACCTCCTTGAAGTGGTCGATGTCGCACATGATCAGGGCCAGCGGATGCCGATAGCGCATGGAGCGTTTGATCTCATAGGGCAGATGCTCCGTCAGATAGCCGCGGTTATAGCAGCCGGTCAGCGAATCGGTGACCGAAAGCATCTTGATCTCGTCCAGCGCCTTGTGCAGAGCAATCTCAGCCTTCTTGCGCTCGGTGATATCCGACATAATGCCGGTCGTGCTGCGCCCCTGACCACCGTCATCCATCATGCGCGCCGAAACCCTGACATACATCACCTCACCGTTGCGCTTCCGGATCCGGGTTTCGGCCAGGGTATACTGTCCCTCAATGGTCTTGGCAAAGGCCTCTTCAAGCTGAGCCAGATCTTCCTGATGCACGAAGCGCATAAAGGGTGAACCGACAATGTCATCCATCGCATAACCGAGCACATATTCAGCCACCGGCGAAGCGTAGGTGTAGTTGCCGTTCCTATCCAGCGAGAAGGTGATGTCATTCATATTCTCAATCAGGCTGCGGTACTGCTCTTCGCCGCGCCGCAGCTTGGCCTCGGTACGCTTGAGCGCACTCAGGTCACCCGCAAAACCGTAGACGCCGATGACCTCATCACCCTCATAGCTCAGGGAGGTGACCGCCCGCACATAAACCGTCGAGCCGCCCTTATCGATCATCCTGAATATGTTAACCGGCTCACTCTTGCCATCCATGGCGGCCGAAAACTTCGAAACCAGCAGCGCGGCATCCTGCGCATGCACATACTCCAGCAGGCTCTTGCCCATCAGCTCCTGCGGAGTATAACCCAGCAGACTGCTGACAGCGCCATTCAGAAAGGTGAAGCGGCCCTTGCCGTCCAGGGCGAAGCAGACATCGACACTGTTGTCGACCAGCTCACGATAGAGGCTCTCCTCCTTACGCAGGCGGGTTATGTCGCGGGTGATGGAGACAATGCCCCTGGGCCTTCTGTCGGCCCCCCTGAGCAGATCCATCTGGGTTTCGGTCCAGATTGTGGAACCGTCACTCTTTATCACCTCAAGCACCAGGGGCAGACTGATGGCACTCTCATCGGTGACGGTCTTGCCTTCGGCAATCATACGCCCGTAATGGCGGTTGAGCGTGGCCAGTGATTCATGGGTCAGCATGCGCCCCAAAGAGGCCTGATCAGGTTTCCAGTCACTGAACTCAAACTTTGAGTAACCCAGAATCTTCTCGATGGATGGTGATATGTAGGTCGGCTGAAGACGGTTGTTCCAGACAATCACCAGATCATGCACAGAGTTGAGCACATCCTGAAAGAGCTGATCCTTCTCCTGGCCGGGCGCAGCCACCTTTGCGGCGGGCGCACTCTGAGCCTGCCGCTCTCGGCAGTCAACCAACTCCTTGAGGCTTTCCTGGCGATAGGCAATCTCACGTTCGATACGCTTCAGCTCGCGCTGATGTTTAGTCAGTTCTGAACGACCCCGCGATCTGAGAATCAACCCGATAACAATAAAAACAACGGCTGCGGCCAGGAATCCTGCACCGGCAAGTCCCAATATTTGATATAGTTCCATAACTCTCCCTGCAGTCCTATATCGACAGCCGGGAGAGATATATTAAACGAAAAGCTAATTGAGCGGGACCACCACACGCAGGGCATAGACCTGCTGACCATGAGCGGGATCCTTATAGGTGTAGAAGATGGGTGAGATCTCATAGACGCCGAATGCGATGCCGCCCATAAGACCCAGGCCGGCCCCCTGGGCCAGCCTGTCATAATGTTTACTCGGATTCTTCATAAATGGCAGGGTTGCCGCCCCTACCAGGGTTCCGATTGCAGCGCCCCAGAGCGCATCCTCCATGATAACCTCAAGCGATGACGCTGCCCTGGATGGTGTGGGGATCAGGAAGATCCCCAGCAACACTGCAATCAGTAGTTTTTTCATGGAGGTTACTTTAACCTATTCATGATCCTCTCGGCAAGGCTTGCGCTGTCCAGACCGCAGATTCTGTAGCAGTCGGCTGACGGACCTGAGGGCGGGAAGCCCTTGGCGCCGTTGGGAACAACCTCAACGGCGATGCCGTTTACGGCAGCCACATAGGCGATCTGAGCCGCCAGACCGCTGACCTCCAGATGATCCTCAACCACAAAGATCGGGCCTCTGGCAGCCGCCGCCTTGACCTCTTCAACCGAGATGGCCAGCGGACAGGAGACGCCCACAATCTCAATGTCGATATCTTCAGCCTGCAGACTGTTCCAGACCTCAACCGCATTAACGCTCATGGCTCCCAGGGCAAAGAGGGTCGCCTTGGTTCCCTGACGCAGATGGTGGGCCTCGCCGTAAACGAACTCCTTATCCCTGAAGAACTCATTGCCGTTCTCATCGGTCAGGATGGGCAGTTTGGAGCGGCCCATGGCCACCAGCACATTACCCGGGTTGGTCAAAGCCCAGCGGGTGGCCCGGTCGGTCTCGTTGGGATCGATGGGAATGATAACCTTATAGTCCGGCAGATTGCGCATCAAGGCCACATAGTCGATGCACTGGTGGGTCTTGCCGTCCTCACCCACGTCGATGCCGATGTGGGTGCAGAAGAGCTTCATATGGGCTTCGTTGACCGCATTCAGACGCTGCTGGTTGTAGGTCTCATCAATGCCGAACATACCGAAACCGGCAAAGACACTGACCGCATTCTGGGATGAGAGGGCACCGGCCATGACGGCGGTGTTGTGCTCGGCGATACCGGCCTGGAAGAACTTCTCGGGGAAGGCCTTGGCAAAGTCGCCGGTCTTGACCGAACCGGCCAGGTCGCAGTCAAAGACCACAATCGGAGCATCGGCATTGGCCTGGCCGACTTCCAGCAGGGCCGTACCGAAGGCCGAGCGGTTATCGGTCTTGATATCCTTGGTGTAGAGCTTGGCTTCACCGGCCACGATGTTCGGGAAGGGCCAGGCGTGAGCCGGCATGTTCTCGTCAAGGGGCTCGTCTCTGAGAGCCTTGAGCTCGGCCAGGGGCCACTCGAGCTTGAGCTCGCTGAGGGCGGCATCGATATCGGCCGCACTGACCGGAGCGCCGTGAAAGCCCTCCTTGTTCTCCATGAAGCTGACACCCTTGCCCATGACCGTATTGGCGATGATGGCATAGGGGTTGTCCTTGTCGTCATGGGCGGCCCTGATGGTGTCGTAGAGGGCCTGGATGTCGTGACCGTCGACGCTTAAGACCTTGAAGCCGGCCGCCTCGTACTCGGCCTTGAGATCCTGCGGCATGACCTGCTGGCGGTCGCCGGATATCTGCAGCATGTTATTGTCGATGATGACGGTCACATTGTTGAGATCATATTTGCGGATGAAGCGCTTGGCCTCCACGATCTGGCCCTTCTGCTGCTCGCCGTCGCCCATGATCACGAAGCAGTCCATATCGACACCCTTGACCCGGGCGCCGACGGCAAAACCGGCCGCCACCGAGATGCCCTGACCGAGGTTACCGGTTCCCCAGGGCACACCGGGCACGGTGGGCTCGACATGGCCTTCAAAGACCGAACCGGCGCGCCTGAAGCCCTTGATGACCATCTTGGGATCAAACTTGCCGCTTCTGGCCAGGGCCGAGTAGACAGCCGGCGAAGTGTGGCCATGCGAGATGACCACCTTGTCGTTCTGCATATCAGTGATATGGTAGAGCAGCGTGTAGATATCGATTGAGGACATCGAGCCACCGGGATGACCCGAGCCGGCCAAATGAGTCATAGCGACAATATCGCCACGCGATTTTGCGGATTTCGATTGAATCTCCTGCAAAAGTTCAGATGAAAGTTCCTTTATCATTACAATATCTCCTTAATCAGACTATTTAAGACGTTTCAACTTACGTCCTGCGCCCTGCGCCGTCAATAGCGATTCCAACAAAATCTCGGTTGGATCAACGGCCGGGATCTTGGCAAAATTGCCCACCTGCATCCGGCAGGCGCCGCAGTCGGAGATCAATTCATCCGGATTCACCGAGAGAACCGCGTCGGCGGCCAGCTGACCAAGTTTCTGAGCGGTCTCGGCGTTGCGCGTCTTGAAGCCGTAGCTGCCGGAGAGACCGCAGCAGTTGTCATCCATGACGTGCAGCTTAAGCCCGGGGACCATCTTGAGCAGCTTGGCGGCCGGATAACCGATGCCGGCCGCGCGCAGGTGGCAGGGTATATGGTAGGCGATGGTCTTATTGACCGGCCCGAAATTGGGGGTCACGTAGCCGTCTTCAATCAGATTAAGAATGTACTCATGCACGTTGTAGCAGTTCTCGGAAACCTTGCGGCCCTCGGGCAGCTCCATGATGCCGGGATAGTCGTGCATGATGGTCTGGCCGCAGGAGGTGCAGCTGTAAATCACGTCGTAGCCCTTGTCGATATACTCGGCCAGAATGCGGGCATTCTTGGCGGCATAGCGCTTGGCCGTATCCAGATCGCCGTTACCCAGGGCCGGCAGCCCGCAGCAGGTCTGCTGAGGCACAACCACCTTGAGGCCCATGGAGGCCAACAGGGCCACGATGTTGCGTCCCACACCCGGCTGGTTGAAATTCAGAAAACAGCCGTGGAAGAAGACCACCTTGCGCTGCCCCCTGCCCTTCCAGCGCCAGCTCTTGTTCATGGAGCGGAAGTTGAAGCTCGGGAAGGGCATGTAGGTGGAGATGCCCATCAGGTTGAAGATCTTCTGTACAAAGCCCCACTTGGTGACGCGGTTGGCGATGGGTGCCGCCAGCGAACCGAGGGTCCCCAGATAGAAGTTGTTGGCAAAAAGGTGGGCCGTCGGCGGACGCAGATGCTCCTTGCCGTACTTGAGCTGAGCCTTGAGAATGATCTCGGCCGGATCGACACCGTAGGGACAGGCCACTTCGCAGCGCTTACACTGGGTGCAGAGTTTGACCCAGTCATCCACCGAGGCTTCGCCGTCCAGGCGGAAGCGCTGAGAGTCGGGCCCGGCCTGCTTGGGTCCGGGATAGTCCTTGTTGACCTTGAATACCGGACAGTTCTCAACACAGATGGTACACCTTATACAGTGTTCAAATTCTGACTTCATGATAGCTGTTCCTCACAGTTCTTGGCGGCGGCTACACCGGTGGCGATGGCCAGACCGTGGCCGCACTGATACTTCATAATCTCGGAGTTGGCCAGAATGCTGCCGCAGACAAAGAGGTTGTCCTGACCATCGGGCCTGAACTCCTTATCCACCTTGATGCCGACCTTCTCAATCTCGTGACCGCGCTGGAAGAAGTCGTGGCCGAACCACTCTTCACGATCCGACGGCACATCCAGGTTGAGGTCGAAGACGGTCTCGCGCACCGAGTCGCGGCCGGCGTAGAGGCCGCCGCTGACAAAGGAGCCGGTGGCCAGGATGAAGGTCTTGCCCTCCAGGCGGGTGGTGCGGCCCGATTTGGCCAGGGTGATGGCCTCAATCTTGGAACCGCTGCGCTCGACGCTGGCGATCTCCTTGCCCCAGTAGAGGTCGCCGCCCTTATCCTGCAGCACCTGCTTCAGGCGTTTGAAAAGCCGCAGACCCGGGATTGAAGGCGGCAGGGTCGGAATCTCAAAGATCTCACGATCAGTTGCCGCCGTAATTTCATCCAGCACGGCCTGGGAGTTGAGAATGCCGAGGACCGCCGGAATGGCCAGACGGCCATCGGGGATCTCCAGATCCTTGAGCCAGCTGATGAACTCGGCCCTGAACTCGGGCTCGTCAAACTTATTGGCAATGCCCAGGGTGGTGCCCACGCCGGCATCAAAGACCGAGTAGCCGGAGTTCTTGTGGCGCGCGGTGATGTAGCTGGGAAAGAAGTCCTTGATCTTGGCAAAGGAGATCACATGCAGATACTCCTCGGGCATGGCCTCGGACTTGGCCATGGTGCCGGGCACCAGGCAGGTGCTCTTGGCCGTGCCGACCGGGGTCATGATATCACGGTTGGCGCTTGGCTCGCCCAGATAGTCGCCGACAACCTCCTTGAAGTAATCCAGCGCGGAGACGATCTCCTGCTCACCAACCAGCTTATAGGGGTGCTCCTTGGGCAGCGCCTTCAGACGCTCCTTCAGGGTGCCCTCACCACTCAAAACATCCACACAACCGGTAGAGAGACAGCAGACCGGATCGCCCTTGGAAACCAGGGCCACACTGCGCCCCTGATCAGCCAGCTTAATGGCCGCCATCAGGCCCGACATGCCGCCACCGATAATTACTGAATCATATACTCTCATTTCTGCTCCATATTCAGAATACCCAGATAGATTCCCTCAACCATCTGCTCTTCACGCAACTGATCGCCCCAGAGTGCCGGCCGGATGCCGCGGTAGCGGCCCTGCAGGAAGGTGCGCAGAGAGTCCATGGACTCGTCGGGGGTCACGCGGCCCATCTCCTGGATGATGCCCAGGGCGCGGTAGGTGCAGAAGCCGCCCTGACAGGGACCCATGCCCAGACGGGTGCGGTGCTGAATGTCACCGATCGACTTGGTGCCGATGCGGTTGACCACGGCCTCGACGTCGGCGCGGGTAACCAGCTCGCACTCGCAGACGATGTCGCTCAGATCCTTGAGGCGCCTGGAGAGCGGATAGCCGCTCAGAATCTCCTGGCCCTCGAGCTCCAGCTCGGCGGTGGTACAGGGAACGTTCATCTCAAAAACTTCATCCATCAGGGTGTCGGCCATCTTCTCGGCCATCAGACGGTAGGTGGTCAGCTTGCCGCCCAGAATGGAGTACATGCCGTTCTGATGGTTGATGATCTGGAAGCCGCGCGAAATGTTGCGGCCGTCGCCGGCACCCTCGGGCGCCTTGAGCAGGGGCCGCACGCCGGTGTAGGTTCTGATCAGGCGGGTGGAACCGAACTGCGGAATCATCGCCTCGGCCTCGCGGGTAACCACGTCGACCTCGGCCGGATCGACCTCGATCTGATCGGGGTCCAGGCAGGGGATGGAGGTGGTACCGGCCAGGCAGACCGCCTCATTGGGCACGATGATGTCGCCGTCTGACGGCGGACGCAGACGGTTGACGACCGTATTGGTCAGACGATGGTTGGTAATCACCAGCGAGCCCTTGGAGAGGCTCATGGGCACGTCGCCGCCGGCCAGCTGGGCCACCTTGGCACCCCAGGCGCCGCTGGCATTGACGATGATCTTGGCGCGGATAACCTTCTTCTGCTGCGAGAACTCATCCTGAGCCACGATGCCGACACACTTGCCGTGCTCCTTGATCACATCGATGGCCTTATGGTGGATCAGGATGGTGGCGCCATGGTTCTTGGCCGTGATGGCGTTCAGCATACAGAGTCTGAACGGATCGACCGAGCTGTCGGGAACCATGATGGCCTCTTCCAGGCTGGGGTTGAGGTTGGGTTCCATCTGCAGCGCGCGGCTGGCCGAGAGCACCTCGGTACGGATGCCTACCTCTTCGCAGCTCTGCAGGAAGCGGTCGCGATAGACCTTGGAGTCACCGGGCAGACGCACAAAGAGACCCTCGGTCTGCTCGACGCACTTCTTGGCGATTCTGCGCAGGATCATGTTTTCAGTGATACACTCCTCAGCGGCCTCTTTGTCATTGACAACATAACGGCCGCCGCTGTGCAGAAGTCCGTGACAGGCACCGGTTGCACCGGCTGCAAAGTCTTTCTTCTCCACAAGACACACAGAGATGCCTCTGAGCGTCAGGTCCCTGGCCAAGCCACATCCAGTAGCTCCGCCGCCGACAATTACTACATCAGTTTTTATCATAGATTCGTCCCTCGAATTGATAAAGCACACCATATACCCTGCTTTTTGCAATGGTCAAGTGCCCTTATCAATTGCGTAATTAGCTGATTTTCTTGAACATCGTTCATGTTTGAGATTTGAGGTTTAATTTCGCATCCTTATTGGTCCGACCATAGTTCGCACTATATCGGCCAAAATGCTAAATTTCTCAAGCTACGAAATTTCAGATTCGGCCCCGAGCAACTCCAGCACCGCCGCATTCCAGCCCGCCGGACCGATGCCACCGGCGCGCCTGAGACCCGGATCCGATGAGAGATCCATGTAGCTGCCGTCATGGCGCTGCACCACCACCCCAATGTCGGCGGCCCGCAGCATGTCCAGATCATTGGGGCTGTCGCCCAGGGCGATTGAGCGCTGGCCGCCCAGCAGCTGCATGACTTTTCTGACCGCCCGGCCCTTGTCGCAGTCGCCCAGCAGATGCCAGAAGCGCCCGCCGCGGATCACGTTGTAGCCCTGCGCCCGCAGGTGCCCGGCCAAAACCTCAGGATCACCGGACCTGACCATGAAGGGCTCCGAAAAGTCGCGCCGCTTGGCCAGGTCCGCCGCCTGCAGATCGAGACCGGTCAGCCCGGCGACGCGCGCCACGCTCATCTCATGAAAGCCCTCAACCGCCACGCCGCAGGCGGCGCTGGCCGCCTTCAGGGCTTCAACCGCCTCGGCGTAGTCGATCCCCAGCCTGACCATTTCATAGCCGCCCTCGCCCGGCCTAAAGATGCCGCTGCCGTTCTCGGAGATGAAGATCCTGGCGAAGCCGGCTTCGGCCAGCATCGGTTCGATCTCTGAACGGGTCTTGCTGGAGACGATCACCAGCGGAATTCTACGCGCGGCGATTCTATCCAGCGCCGGCCGGGCCGCTGCAAACGAGTAGCTATGGTGGTCGAGCAGCGTGCCGTCCAGATCGGTGAAAATTATCAGTTTCATGCCCTCCAGCATAGCACCCGCCCAATCACAATTTCAACACTCCCTTAACACCCATAGAGTTTGCCTTATAACCCTAAGTTATGCTATGCAGTTCTCAGCAAATTTCTAGGAGGCTTCCCATGATGGGTGGATTTGGAATGACAGAACTGATTATAATCCTGGTGGTCGTGCTGATTATCTTCGGCGCCGGCAAGCTGCCTGAAGTTGGCGGAGCACTTGGCAAGGGCATCAAAAACTTCAAGTCGGCCGTCAACGAAGAAGAAGAGCAAGAAAAAAAGTCTGACGACAAGATCGAACCAAAATAATCTACCGGGGAGCAACCTGCTCCCCGAATCTTATCTCTTTAAATCTTCTTATTCGAGTTACGCCAGATCTTCATCCGCTCAGCTTCCTTAACCAGTTCGTCACGGAAGTCGGGGTGCGCGATGCTGATCAGCTCCTCGGCGCGCTGCCAGGTCGGACGGGCCTGCATGCGCACGGCGCCGAACTCGGTGACCACATAGTCGACCATCTGACGCGGGATGGTGGTGATGGTCTCGGGTGCAAAGTGGGGCACGATGCGCGAGTGCAGCTCCCCCTCGGCATCACTGTAGGTTGAGCGCAGGCAGATGAAGCTCTTGCCGCCCTCGGACCACTGGGAGCCGATCACAAAATCCCACATGCCGCCGTTGCCGGAAACCTGATGAATACCCAGGGACTCGGCATTGACCTGCGAGTAGAGGTCCACCTGCACGGCGTTGTTGATGGAGATGAAGTTGTCGAGCTTGCTGATCAGGCGCGGATCATTGGTGTAGTCCACCGGATAGGATGCCACCCGCGGATTGTCATGGATGAAATCATAGAGGCGCTGGGAACCGATGGCAAAGGTGAAGGGCACCCGGAAACGGTCAAACTGCTTGCGGCTGCCGTTCATGCGGCCCGACTCGATCATGTCCACATAGGCGTCCACCAGCATCTCGGTATGGCCGCCCAGATCCTTGAGATCGGACTCGGCGATCATCTTGCCGACGGCGTTGGGCATGCCGCCGATGCCCAGCTGGATGCAGCAGCCGTCATGGACATGCTGCATGATGTGGCTGGCGATCAGCCGATCCTCCTCGTTGGGTTCGGCTCCCGGAATATCAGGCAGCAGCTGGTCGTCCGGCGCCTCCACGATCGCATCCACCATGGAGATGGGCACATACTCCTCGGCGCCGCCCTGGCAGACCGGCATGTTTTTGTTGACCTCCACAATCACCTGGTCGGCCATCTCAACATTGGCCATGGCGGCCGAATTCTGCGGGCCCAGGTTGAAGCAGCCGTTGCTGTCCATGGGACAGACATGCAGGATGACCGTGTTGCGCTTGTTGTAGTTGATGGTGCGGTACATGTGGGGCGCCCGATGATAGAGGAAGGGGCTGTAGAATCCCAGCGAGTAGTCGCGCTGCATGATGCGCGTGATCTTGGAGTAGTGCCAGTCATGATAGACAAAGCTGCCGGGATGCTTGGCCACCTCGGGCACCGGCGGCAGGGTCACGGCGCCGTAGATCTGCACATCCTCCAGCTCGGCGTGCCGCTCGGCCAGGGCCTGGTCACAAATGACCGGTTTACCGTTGAAAAATCCATAGTCCACGATGTCGCCCGATTTGATGTGCCGGACAGCCTCGGCGGCGCTGACCAGTTTCTGCTGATACTCTCTGCTGTAATCCAAAACTAAAACCCCCTTGCATTATTAAATTTTCAAATGTTATTAATTGAATAAACATAATATTGAACGCGTTCAATTTATGTCAACTGTTAAAATTTAAACACAGTATGAGGCTATTTTTCTCAATATGTGTCTGATAAAACTGAAAATTCAGGCTGTCGATCCACAGCGCTTGAAGCGACCAGAGATCTGCACTGCAGTGATTTAAGATATCTTTTTGGTGTTCCAGATGCTATATGAGCGGCAGGAAAATCAGGCATGAGACCAACGTACGAGGAACTAGAACAGCGTCTTAAAAAGCTGGAACTTGAATCCAGTCGGCGTGAGCAGGCTGAGAGAGACCTGCAGACCAGCCGTCACCACTATCTAAAACTAGCTGAAAATATTAACGATATAATCTTCGCCCTCGACGGACAGGGACGCTTCTCCTACATCAACTCGGTGGCCGAGCGCATCTCGGGCTACAGGGTTGACGAGATCGGCGGCCAGTCATTCTCCTTCTGGGCCCATCCGGACGATGTGCCCTCGCTGATGAACCAGCTGATGCACACCCTCAGGGGCGACACCAACCCCTTCGAGTTCCGCATCAGAACCAAAGAGGGCAAGATCCGCCACATCTCCTGCTCCAGCCGCCCCCTCTTCGACGAGGACGAGTTCTCGGGCATCACCGGCATCATGAGCGACATCACCAGCCGCAAGAAGACCGAGATCGAGCTGCAGCAGTATCAGGAGCACCTGGAGGATCTGGTCAAGCAGCGCACCACCCTGCTGCAGGAGGCCAACAAGAACCTGCAGGCCGAGATCCAGGAGCGCATCCACGCCGAGACCGCCCTGCTGGAGCGCGAGCAGAACTACCGCGCCGTGCTGGAAAACTCGCCCGACGTCTATGCCCGCTGCGGCCAGAACTATCACATCCACTACATCAGCAGCCACATCAGCAGCCTGATCGGCATCAAGCCCGAAGATTTCATGGGCCACTCGGCCCGCGAGATGGGTTTCCCGGCCGAGATCTGCGACCTCTGGGAGGCCGAGCTCGACAAGACCTTCGCCAGCGGCCAGCCCTCGGTGCACCAGTTCGACTTCAAGCTCGGCAACGAAACCTACTTCGTGGAGTGGCGCCTGATCCCGGAGTTCAACTCCCAGGGCCGGGTCCAGACCGTGCTCAACATCGCCCGCGACATCACCAAACGCATGCAGGCCAATGCCGCCCTGGACGAGATGAACAAGCGCTTCCTGACCATCTTCAACAAAAATCCCATGCCCATGGCCATCTTCGCCATCGAGAGCGGCGCCATCCTGGAGCACAACCTGAGCTTCGCCAAGACCTTCGACCTGCCCAAGGATGAGATCATCGGCAAAACCTACACCGAGCTGGGCCTGATCAAGGATGAGGCCTACAAAATCTTCGTCAATGCCGCCCTGCAGAAAAAACCGCCGCGCGAAATGCCGCTGCACCTGGCCAACGGCCGCGTCCTGAACGGCCTGATGTACGCCGAAGCCATCACAATCGCCGATCAGCAGTGCCTGATCAGCCTCTTCGTCGACATCAGCAAGCGCAAGGAAGCTGAAGAGGAGCGCCTGCTGCTGGCCAGCGTCATCGAACACGCCACCGAGAGCATCCTGATCACCGACCAGTTCGGCACCATCCTCTACTCCAACCCGGCCTACCGCGAAATGACCGGCGCCAACGGCGATGAGATCATGGGCGCCAACGCCCTGGACTTCCTGACCCTTGAGGACCAGGCCCAGTTTGAAGCCATCCAGCACTGCCTGGAACGCCAGGAGCCCTTCTCCGGCCGCTTCCTGGTGCGCAACCGCAACAACAACATCTTCACCCTGGACAACACCATCACGCCGATCTTCGACAATGACGGCGAGGTCAAGAAGTACATCTCGGTCAGCCGCGACATGACCACCGAGACCGAACTGGAGAAGAAGCTGGTCCAGGCCCAGAAGATGGAAGCCATCGGCACTCTGGCCGGCGGCATCGCCCACGACTTCAACAACATCCTGACCCCTATCATCGGCTACGCCGAGATGGGCACAGCCCTGGTGCCCGACGACAGCAAGCTCTACCGCCACCTGGAGCACATCCTCAAGGCCGCCGACCGCGCCAAGGAGATGGTCAAACACATCCTGACCTTCAGCCGCCAGACCGACGAGACCCTCGAGAACCTGCAGATCCAGCCCATCATCAAGGAGTCGCTCAAACTGCTCAGATCGACCCTGCCCTCGACCATCGAGATCCGTCAGAAACTGGACGATAACTGCGGCCCGGTCAAAGCCGACCCGACCCAGATCCACCAGATCATGATGAACCTCTGCACCAACGCCTACCACGCCATGGGCGAAAAGGGCGGCGTGCTGAGCATCAACCTCAACCGCATCCACATCGACCCCAGCGATAACCTGCCGGTCTCGATCGCGCCGGGCAACCACCTGCGCCTGAGCATCAGCGACACCGGCGAAGGCATCGATCCCAAGATCCTCGAACGCATCTTCGACCCCTACTTCACCACCAAGGAGCAGGGCAAGGGCACCGGCATGGGCCTGGCCGTGGTCCACGGCATCATCACCAAGTGCGGCGGCGACATCAACGTCTACAGCGAGCCCGGCAAGGGCACCACCTTCAGCATCTACCTGCCCGAACAGCAGCCGGCCGAAGCCGAGACCGAACACACCCCGACCCCCAGCTACCCCACCGGCCACGAGCATATCCTGCTGGTGGACGACGAAGAGTATATCGTGGACATGATGCAGGACATGCTGCAGTACCTGGGCTATCAGGTCACGGCCCACAGCAGCAGCAAGGACGCCCTGGACACCTTCTGCCACCACATGGACCGCTTCGACCTGGTCATCACCGACATGACCATGCCCGAGCTGACCGGCGAGGAGTTTTCGCGCGAGATCATGCTGGTCAAACCCGACATCCCGATCATCCTCTGCACCGGTTTCAGCGACATCATGTCAGAGGAGCAGGCCAAGGCCGCCGGCATCAAGGAGTACATCATGAAGCCGGTGGTGATGAGTGAGATTGCGGGGACTATTCGGCGGGTTCTGGATAGTCGCTAAGGTTACCGAGTGTGTGCCACGGGCTAAGCGGAACGCTTGCCCGTGCAGATGATCACGGGCAAGATATCAGGTTAGACAAACAGGAAGGGTCTTGGCCCGTGGCACCCGGCGTTCTTGATTTTTAAATAGAACCGTCCCCGGGACTTCACCCGATGGGGTTTGGGAGACTTCAGAACATCAATCCACTTCCCGTCTGGATTATTTAATCCGCCTGGGGAGTTGTCTTCTACTTGGACAATCAAACCATTGGCCAATATTGCCAAAAATCCGATCATAATCGCTGCAATCAGCCACTTCATAGCAACTCACATCTCCCAACCAGTGGAAGCTCACCTAAAAAGAATCAACAAAACGGTCATGAGGATTATGACCGCATATACATACTTGTTAAACTTTTTGTTTTTCTTTTCTTGTTTCGCTATTTCATAACCCAGAGACTTTTTAGCAACGGGGGACATCTTAATGAGAATGGTGCCAAATACTAAAAAAAAGATACCATAACCGATCAAATGATACCCAAATTCCGCTGCCACTAACCCACCAATTACAATTAGTGCAGGAATCGCCGCCAACAACGCATCTTTGGGAGCGATCTCGACTCTTTGGGGATCAGGATGCAGAGCCAGATTACTCGCACGGTAGACAAAAACATCCATCAGGTCATCTAGTGTATCAAAGTCCTGAATCTCAAATATTGCAGAAATACCGCCGCCACTAATTTCGGCGCCATCTTCATAGATATATACTTTCAGGGGAGACTGAGAAATATTTGCTTCTATGTATGTCTCATCCTTTCCAACAACAACTTCACGCGATTCCAGTTCTCGAGCATTCGAAGCCAATGCACTTATCAATGCTATTTCCGTCTTATTCTGAAAATCATTCAAATGTGACATAACCTCTCCCCCAATAATTACACATCGATGATATTGGTCATCAAAACTAATCGTCATTTATCAAATAAAGTTTACCCCTTAATAACCGCCATAGGCCGAACCTTCGCCACAATCCTAACCACCCCTGCCCCAGCCATAGTCTGCACAACATCATTCACATCCTTATAGGCCTCGGGCATCTCCTCGGCCAAGGTCTTATTGGAGGCGGCCATAGCCGTCACATTCTGTCTCTTGAGCTCCTCAAAGAGATTGCGCCCCTGGGCCCTTTTCTTGGCCTGATTGCGCGAAAGCTGGCGGCCGGCGCCGTGGCAGGCGCTGTTGAAGGTCTCGCTTGAGCCGTGGTCGCCGGCCAGGATGTAGGAGCAAGTGCCCATGTCGCCGGGCACGATGATGGGCTGGCCGCTGCTCTTGAACTGATCCGGCAGACGCTGGTCGCCCGGCGGCAGGGCTCGGGTGGCGCCCTTGCGGTGCACGCAGAGCTTGCGGCCCTCAACCTCCTCAATCTTGGCAATGTTGTGGCAGCAGTCGTAGAGCAGGCTCAAGTCAGGACGCCCAAAGATGGCCTCGAAGGCCTCGCGCACATTGGCCGTGATCATGGAGCGGTTGGCAAAGGCAAAGTTGGCCGCCGCGGCCATGGCACTCATATACTCCTTGGCCGCATCCGACTTGAGCGGAGCGCAGCTCAGCTGGCGATCGGGCAGCTTGGGGGCGTTTCTGAGCATGGAGTGCAGATAATCGTCGCAGACCTGATAGCCCAGGCCGCGCGAGCCGGTATGGATCAGAACCACCACCTGCCCCACCTCGAGGCCGAAGGCTTTGGCGATCTCGGGTTCGGCGATGCTCTCAACCACATCGATCTCGATGAAGTGGTTGCCCGAGCCCAGGGTGCCGAGCTGGGGCAGACCGCGCTCGATAGCCCGCGCCGAGATGGCAGCCATATCGCCACCCGACAAAACGCCGCCCTCTTCACAGTTCAAGAGCTCACTCTCGGGTGTCAGGCCTACACTCACCAGCCAGGCTGCCCCGTCACGCAGGACCTGTTTGAGCTCCTTCTTCGAGACCTTGGCGCCCCTGCTGCCCACGCCGCAGGGCACGCGTCTATAGATGGCCGGCAGCAGCTCGCTCAGCCGCTCGCGCACCTGCTGATCCTTGAGGTCGGTGGCAACGCAGCGGATACCGCAGTTGATGTCATAGCCCACCCCGCCCGGCGAGATTACGCCCTCCTCCAGATCAAAGGCCGCCACCCCGCCGATGGGGAAGCCGTAGCCCCAGTGAATGTCGGGCATGGCCATGGAGGGCCCCACGATGCCGGGCAGACAGGCCACATTGGCCACCTGCTCAATGGCGTTCTCGCCCATGAGCAGCTCCTCCAGGGCGCCATTGGCGTAGACCAGGCCGTGGGTGCGCATGGGCCCGGCCTGCTCGAGCTGCAGGCGAAATGGATCAATGCGTTTAATATTTGTCATGTATCGCAAATGACAGTCGCCTTAAGGCGGCCATCTATCTCCTTTATCTCCAGGCCGTGATAGGTAACGGCCTTGATCTCGCCTTGCAGCGGCTGACTGCCGTATCCACCCTCAAGTTGGGCCTTGAGCAGAGTATCCGTCAACTCAACGATCCTGATTTTAGCGATCCGCAGATCTTTGACCTGCACCAGATAGAGAACCTCCTGCAGCCAGCGCACCATTGTGTCGGCCCGGTCGACGCCCCTGACCGCCACCATATTTTCAAACTCCGCCTCAGGCGCAGCCGCACCCAGCAGCTCCAGCAGGGCCACGGCCGCCTGCGAAAAGAGCTCAATATAATCGGCAGCTTCCAGTTCAATAGCCACATCTGCAGTATGGTCAGCGATTCTGTAGGGCATGCCTAATAATAGCATAAAGCGGCCCCTTTGTAAGTCCAGCCTCAATTCCAGGCCGCCAAAGGCCGATATATGCTGCATGTTTCAAACACTGAAAGAGTTAAACATCAAATTTGAACCGCAACTGGAGACCCAGTTCCGCAAAGACTATATCGAGTGGTCGCTGCGCAGCTTCCGCGGCAGCCTGATTATCGCCAGCATTGTCTATGCGCTGCTGGCGCTGGTTGACTTCGCGGTGCTGCCAATATCCTGGCCCAAGACGATCCTGATCCGCTTCGCCCTGGTGCTGCCCATGCTGCTGCTGATCCTGAAACTCTCCTACACCGACTTCTTCAGGCGCCACATGCAGCTGATGGTCAGCATGACCCTGATCTTTGCCGGCCTGGCCGTAATCGCCTTCTTCGGCCTGGCCCAGGAGCAGGAACCGGCCTTCACGGCCTACCACAGCGGCCTGTTTCTGCTGATCTTCTGGATCTACTCCCTGGCGCATCTTGAGGTCCGTTATGCCACGGCCACCGGCTCCTTCATCATGCTCGCCTACCTGCTGACAACCCTCATTGTGCAGGACATTCTGAACGGCCCCTTCAGATCGATCTTCCTCATCAACGCCATGCTGCTCTTGTGCGCCAACCTGATCGGCATCTACATCTGCTATGAGATTGAGCGGGCGGTGCGCCAGGAGTTCAAGAGCCGGCGCACGATTGCCAAGGAGATGAGCGAGCGCAAGCGCCTGACCGAGGAGCTCCGAGTGCTCTCGGAGCTGGACGGCCTGACCGGCATCGCCAACCGGCGCATCTTCGACGACACCCTGGAGCGCGAATGGCTGCGGGCCAAGCGCGGCCAGACCCCGCTGGCGCTGATCATGATCGATGTTGACCATTTCAAGAACTATAATGACAGCTACGGTCATCAGGCCGGCGACGAGTGTCTGAAGATGGTCTCAAAGGAGATTCAGCGGCTGGCCAAACGCAGCAATGATCTGGCGGCCCGCTACGGCGGCGAGGAGTTCGCCGTCATCCTGCACGACACCGGCATCAATGCGGCCCACAACCTGGCGCAGCGACTCTGCCGGGAGGTCGAGAAACTAAAAATTCCCCACGCCACCTCGCCGGTGGCCCCCCAGGTGACCATCAGCGCCGGCGCGGCCAGCCTGACGCCCCAGGAGGGCGACCAGCTGCAGTCGCTGATCGAAGCGGCCGACCACTCACTCTACGAGGCCAAACGCGCGGGGCGCAACCGGGCCTGCTAGAGCCCGTAGATCTGGGCGTCGCTCAGAACCCGGATACCCTTGGCGCTGGCCAGCTCACGCAGGGCGCTGCCGTTCTTGGTCTCGACCACGAAGAGGCTCTTATCGCCAGCCATGAAGCCGTAGGCGTTCTCAATGTTGATATTTTCGCTGGTGAAGAGCGCCGTGACGCGCTTGACACCGCTGGGCAGATCGTCCAGTTCGATGACCACCACATCCTCCAGGGCCACGGCCATGCCGGCCTCCTTGAGCATCTCGCGCACCTTGACCGGCTCATTGACCAGCATCTTGATCACGCCGAAGGAGCCGGCGCTGGCAATCGAGAGGGCCTTGATATCGATCTGCCGGTCGGTGATCAGCTCCATGACGGCATCCATCTTGCCCGGCTTATTCTCCACAAACAGTGAAATCTGGTGTGCCATATCTTCCTCCTAGCCCTTTCTGTTATCCACAACTCTGACTGCCTTGCCCTGGGCCACGGGAATGCCGCCGGGCTCGCAGAGGTCAACTTCGGGGGTGATCAGCAGCTCGTCTCTGAGAGCCAGGGTGATCTTCTTGCGCAGGGCCTCCAGCGAGCTGAGCTCACCGTTGAAGAGGGCCGGATCGAGCTCGACGCGCACGATCATGTGGTCGTTGTGGCCGCGGGACTCGAGCACGATCTGGTAGTTGCGCCCCACGCCGGGGGTGCCAATCAGGACCTCCTCGATCTGCATGGGGAAGATATTGACGCCCTTGATGATCAGCATGTCGTCGCTGCGGCCCGAGATGCGCTCGATGCGGCGGTGGGTGCGGCCGCAGGGGCAGTCGCCGGGAATGATGCGAGTCAGATCCTTGGTGCGGTAGCGCACCAGGGGCATGGCCTCGCGGTTGAGGGTGGTGACCACCAGCTCGCCCAGCTCGCCGTCGGGCACCGGTTTGAGGGTCTCGGGATCGACGATCTCCACCAGGAAGGAGTCCTCCCAGATGTGCAGACCGTTCTTCTCGGGGCACTCAAAGGCCACGCCGGGGCCGTTCATCTCGGAGAGGCCGTACATGTTGAAGGCGTCGATGCCGAAGAACTCCTCGACCTTCTGGCGGGTCTCCTCGGTATGGGGCTCGGCGCCCATGATGGCGATGCGCAAGTTTGGCAGATACTCCTTGGGATCGAGCTGCATGGCCTCCATGGCGTCGGCCAGATGCAGGGCGTAGCTGGGGATGACGTGCACGGCGCTGACATCAAACTCCTTGAGGAACTTGAGCTGACGCTTGGTGTTGCCGGGACCGGTCGGGACGGTCAGGCAGCCCACCAGTTCGGAGGCATAGTGCAGGCCCATGCCGCCGGTGAACATGCCGTAGCCGACCATGTTCTGAAAGGTGTCACTCTTTCTGATGCCGGCCATGTACATGCAGCGGGCCACCAGTTCGGTCCAGGCCTTGATATCATTCATGGAGTGGTAGACCACAGTCGGTGTCCCCGTTGTACCGGAGGATGAGTGCAGGCGCACAACGTTGTCCAGGTCGGTGCAGACCATGCCGTAAGGATAGCTGTCCCTTAAATCCTGCTTGGTGGTGAAGGGCAGCCTGGTCAGATCGGCTATGGAGTCGACCCGGTAGTCGGCCAGGCCAAGCTGTTTATAGAAGGGCGCCTCTGCGGCGCGTTTGACAATATTCTGAAGGCGCTTAAGCTGCAGTTCCCCGAGTGCAGCGCGCGGCATGGTCTCAATCTCTTTATCCCAGTACACTTACTACCCCCCAATATATTTAGATGTAATTAGGCGTAACATGCACCCCGGGGAGTGTCAATTCGGGCAATAAAAAACGCCGGCTGATGGCCGGCGTCCCTTATTTATCGACCAAGCCAGTCGATGATGTCTTCGACGTAATCTTGAGGCGCCTTGGTCAGCAGCCCCATGGTTGAGTAGTCATAGATGCCGTTGAGCAGGCTGAAGACGCTCATGGCTCTGAAATCGATATCAAAGTCGGCGGTCTCCTGCGCGGCCTCGCCCAGGATCTCCTTCATATACTCCAGCAGCTCCTTCTGGAATCCGAAGAAGCGGTTGACCAGCTCGGATGAGGTCTGGGAGCCCGGCGTATAGAAGAGCTCCCTGATCATGAGCAGGAAGTCGGTGCTGTTCTCGACACCCACGTTGAGGTAGAAGCTCATCAGGGTTCTGAGTTTGTCGCGCCAGGTCTCACCCTTGTCGATCTCAGCCTTGAGCACGTCGTAGTAGGCACCAAAGTTCTGCAGAATGACTTCGGCACAGAGGCTCTGCTTACTGGAAAAGAACTGATAGAGGGTTCCGACACCGAATTCAGCCCGCGCGGCAATCTCTGCAATTGTCGTGTTGTGGTAGCCATTCTCCATCAAGACTTCCAAAGCTGCTGCCAGAATGGCCTGTCTTCGCTGCTCCCGCTCCCGCTCCTTACGACTCTGCCTATTCTGTTCTCTATTTAGTATGTTCTCCAAAGCGCCTTCCATCTAAGTGGCCGTCTGAGGTATGAAGGGCAGCGGCCATGTCTTAATTCCCCGTGTTCTATAAGAACTATAACAATAAGTAAATCTCATACCTGTTTTGCATATCGGCTCCATAGCAGCTAAACTTTAATTTAGCCACCATAAGGTGTTATATTTAATATCTTTTACACTCGAACAACATCTCTTTACATTTTAATCAACCGGCCGGACTTTACTCATTCATCTATATTCCGTATATTATTAAGGAGATGAAAATTCTGATCGTTGAAGACAACACCAGCTGTCAGGTTCTCTTACAGGACATCCTCGCACCTTACGGCAAGTGCATTCTGGCCGCCGACGGCGAGGAAGCCCTGCGCGCATTCAAGAAGGCCCACGACATGAATGAGCCCTTCGACCTGATCTGCATGGATATCATGATGCCCAACATGGACGGACAGGAGGCCCTCAAGCGCATCCGCAGCCTTGAAAACGATCTCAACCTCGAAGCTGAACAGCAGGCGGTCATCATCATGACAACGGCAGTAGAAGATCACATCAGCATCGACAAGGCCTTCAAAGACGGCGGCGCCTCCTCCTATCTGATCAAACCCATCGATATGGAGAGCCTGCTGGCGGACATGAAACGCTTCCATCTAGTCTAACCAAAATGAAAAACAACTTGCTTTGTCTGCCCAATTTCAATAAAAATATCTATGAATTTAATTCAACTTTTAAATGTTATTCAATTCACGACAAAGGGAAGCACCAACATTTATTTGATCTTTATTTAAAAGCAATTGTCGTAACTGCCCGCGCCTGAGCGGGCAAATTTTTCCATCAGCAGGAGAACTCTATGAAGGGCATCATCTGTTACATCTCAAGCTCCGGCCACACCGCCATGGCCAGCAAGTACCTGGCAGCCAAGCTCGGCAACATGGAGCTCTGCAACATCTCCAGGGACCCCCTGCCCGACCTCTCGCAGTTTGACCTGGTCGGCTTTGCAACCTACACCGACTACCAGAACGCCCCCCTGGGCATGAAGGACTTCATAGAGGCCCTGCCCCAGCAGAACGGCAAGCCGGCCTTCATCCTCTCCACCTGCGCCGTGGGCACCGGCTGGACCCATAAGTTCATGGGCGACTGGCTCAGGCGCAAGGGCTTCGCGCCCCAGCTGGCCCACCGGCTCGACATGCCCGAATGCTACCCGGTTTTGCGCGCCCTGGGCCTCAAGTGCGACAGCAAGCCGAGCACGCGCACCCTGCAGAAGTTTGACAAATTCATTGAGGAGCTCGAGATCCTGAGCCGCAAGATAGAGTCGGACACGCCCTTGATTGCCAAGAGCATCTGGCCCAGCCTCTACGATATCGTGACGGGCGCCATCCTGCCGCGCAAGATGGCCAAAATTATGATGGGCCCCAAGTTTGTCAACAACGTCCGCTGCACCGCGTGCGGCCGCTGCGCTGAAGTATGCCCCTACAACGCCATCAAGGTCGACGGCCTGCCAATCTTCGACGAGCAGAAGTGCAACGGCTGCTTCGCCTGCTACTCTAAGTGCCCCAGCCACGCCATCTACACCAAGCGCATGGTCAACCGGGCCTTCTATGACGGGCCCTCGGCAGAGCTCAAGGCCAAGTTTGACATTTAGGCTGAGTGTAGGCCTGACACCCAGTAGTAATTCGCGGCTGGCAAGCCGCTCCTACATTTTAAATTTTGATCGTCATACCCGCGTAGGCGGGTATCCAGTGGCTTAAGTGTATATGTGCAGGTAATAGCTAGTTCTTTTGATTTGCATCAATGTAGGTCGGGATGAGCTTGCAAAACCCGACAGGGGCCTTGAAGCAAATGTCGGCTTTCATTCTTCTAGCCGACCTACGGACTGAGTGTAGGCCTGACACCCAGTAGTAATTCGCGGCTGGAAAGCCGCTCCTACATTTTAAATCTAGATCGTCATACCCGCGTAGGCGGGTATCCAGTGGCTTAGGTGTATAGGATTGAGGATGTGAAGGTAGTGGTTAGTTATGTGCACTTTTAAATCAAGGGAAATACAAGATCTGAATAGCCTAACCGTCAATGTCTTCGCTCCATCTCACGATATCATAACTTAATTTGCCTTAGGTTTTTTTGATGATCGTCTATGAAAAGAATTTTCTGGCAAAAGATTTCTATCCATATCGAATTCAACATTACGACTATAATCTGGATTTAAATAGTAAGAAAATGAGAATGAAGCTGAATGTTTACCATTAATTGGGGAAGCAAGACTCACGCTAATATCATCATATATTTTACCATACATTGCCTTTTTAATCTTCCCATCCTCAACAACTGAACGAACACGGAAGTAATAGTGCTGATTTTTATCAGAATTATCTTCAGTATATTTATTAGGTTCTCTACGCCTATATTTTTCTAGATGACTGACATAACCTATTTCAGGAGCAGTAGATGGCAATTTTAACGCAGTCGGAAACAAATTCTCTTTAGGATAAAAATTGATACCATCACACTCATTACTAAAAGTAAGGCGCAAATTAATTTCATAATTCAACTTGTCGACATACTTAAGATCTAAAAGGAAAATGAAATCACTTATCTCACCTCCCCCATAAGGTGCGACCCAGTCTCCAATCATTAAATCATATCCAATTGGTTTTCCTGACACGGGAGGTATTAGACCATATACTCGCTTGGCATACATTGGTACCTGCTTGCCAATCTTGCGCATTTTGACTATTACCTCCTGATTCCATGGCAAGAATCTGTGCTTAACGACATCCATGTCATCAAAATCCAGCCCCTCTGATGTTGTGTAATAACCATCATAAAATACGGTATAGCCAACATAACCAATGCCACGACCAGAAGCCGTCACTTTTCCTTTAGCATTAGTATACCAATCTGTATGAATGGTTTTGGGTGACCAGCCACCAGTAGAGAAATTTACCCCAATACGGGCATTATCTAATGGTTCACCACTAAGCTCATCAATCACAAGAAATGAAATTTTTGCCCTAAATAGTGAGGCATCAGCTTCGCCACACATGACGACAAAAAACATAGCCAATAGAGCAATCGCATTTCTCATAGAAAAAGACCTCGCAAGATAAAGAATTACAAATAAAAATTACGTGCAACAATGGATTTGGGAAGTGCACTTAACTGCTATATACCCCCACTCCCCAAACACATCAATCCGCAAACAAATCAACTTGATACAAACAAAAAAAGCGGGAGCCAAAGGCTCCCGCTTTTAAATTCAATTCTACTGTTAATTAGGCAAGAGCCTTCTTAACAGTCTTGAAGACGCCACCGATGATGGGCGCGACAACCTTCACAACCGGCATGGTCACGCGGAACACAAAAGCCAGCGCTTCTGCCAGCAGGCCCCAGACAACCATCAGGGGCTTGATCTCGGCAACCTTGCCCAGGGTGCTGATGGCACCGGGCAGGTAGGGAGCCACGGTGCCGAGGAAGTCGAACTGACCCTCGGACGGCTTCTGCTGATCCAGGAAGTTCTTGACCGCGCCCTTGGGAATCGCCAGGGCGATCGGGTCGATAATTTTCAGAGCAGGCATAGCCAAGGGCTCGAGGTTAACCTTCTCCAGCTCTCTAATCAGATCTACAATCTCAAAGTTATTTGCAGACATTCTTATACCCCCATTGCTTCAGCAACCATCTCGGTAACATCCATTACCTTGGTTGTCTTGTTTGCTTTCTTCATAACTTCTTCCAGGTGGACCTTTACCTCAGGGCAGGCAGTGGCCACGATGGAAGCACCGGTCTCGGCGTAGAGCGGCAGCTTTCTCTCACCAACCTCGATCGCGAGATCGTGATCAGAGATGGGCAGGCCGCCGCAGTTACCGGCACACCAGGAGGCGTGCTCCTTGGGATAGAGATCCTTGAAGCTGACGCCCGGGATAGCCTTGAGCAGGTTGCGGGGATCCTTGTAGATGCCCATGCCTCTGCCGAGGTGGCAGGGGTCGTCATAGGTGACGGTGTTGGCGAACTGCTTGGTGAAGGCGATCTTGCCGGCACCCAGCAGATCGAAGAGCACCTGGCTGATGTGGCGCACCTTGAAGGGCGTCTCGCCGTAGTCCTTGCCGAGGGTCATGTAGTCGTCGGCGGAGAGGCAGATGACCTCTTTGGCGCCGGCGGCCTTGAGGGCCTCGATGTTGTGCTGCTTGCACTTCTCGGCCACCTTCTCGTTACCGGTGCGGTACATCAGCGAACCGGAAGAGATCTCATCAGCCAGAATGGTGAAGCTGGCGCGGGCGGCCTTGAGGATCTTAACGGCGGCCTGGGCAACTTCGGGAGCCTTGTAGGCGGCATAGTCACCAACGAAGAGCACGGTGCTGGATGACTCATCGATACCCATGCCATTGGCCCAGGCGGTGCGCTCCTTCTTGGCAGCGCCGAAGATGTTGCCGTTCTTTTCGATTGCGGCAGCAGCCTTCTTGAGGCCTTCGGGAGCCAGACCGGCGTCAACACAGTCGGCGCGCATGGCCTCGACAATGGCAACCGAGGGAACCGGCGGCAGCACAACGCCGACCGGCTTGGTCAGGTTCTCCATGATGGATGTCAGGCCGGCGCCGCCCATGGCGGCCATGGCGTTACCCAGCGGCTTACAGGTCTCAACACAGATGCCGCAGGTGGTACATCTGAAGATGTTGTCTGCCAGCTCCTGATTGTACTTCAGCGAGCCTTCCATCAGATAGAGGGCGATGGTGTTGTGGCCACGGGCCGAGTAGTCTTCAAACTCGAGCAGCTGATAGATGGGACAGGTCTTGTAGTAGCCGGCCTCATCGCAAACCATTTCCGTACACATGGAACAGTGGGCACAGTTCCATACTTCAACTTTTAATTTTTCAAGTTTCATTATTTCTTACCCCCTAAACGATCATCCAGTATTTCTTCATCGGGCAGACCAAGTCCGACTACACCAGGGTTCATAATGTTATTGGGATCAAGAGCGGCCTTGATTGTCTTCAGGAAGTTCCAGTACTCAGGCTTGAATCTCTTATACAGACCGGGCTGTTCCTTACCGATGCGGTAGGGAGCAACATGGTTGTCGAGGTAACCTTCCCACATCTCGCGGTAGAGCTCCTTGGCCATCTGAACATTGTCAGGACCGTCGTCGTTGAGCGGCTCATCACAGGCCTTGGTACCGTTGGCGCCGCCGCAGTTGTAGTCAACGGGGGTGGATACAACGGACTGGCAGGAGTTACCACCACCCAGCAGCAGCGGGAAGATGAAGAACTGATCGGCATCCATCATGGGCAGGCTGCCGGAAAGGGCGCCGGGATTGGCCTTCAGAATCTTCATACCTTCGGTAACAACGTTCTTCCAGTTCAGAACGGTGGTGATTGAACAGGTGCAGCTGTCGTTGGGACCCATGACGCCGCCGTACATACCGCCGCCGGCAAACTCGGTCTTATCGATCACAGAACCGCCGATGGCGTGCATGATGCCCTCGATCGGAACCATGGTGCCGTTGAGCTCCTTGGCGATCTTGTGGATGGCCTTTTTCTGGCCGGCAAAGAGATCCTTGTCATGACCCTCAACGGTGAAGGCAACGATGTCCTTCTCGCCAATGATGGCTCTCAGGATACCCTGCATCTTCTCATGCAGACCGATGAAAGCCATGCCCCAGAGCTCGGTAACATACTGGTACCAGCCGACTCTGTGGACGAACTCGAGGTAGTTGTCAATATTATCAAAGGTATAAGCGAAGGTGGAAGACATGGTCGGTTTCGGGTAGGTCTTCATGCAGATCTCGGTGATGATACCGAAGCTGCCGCCGGCACCCAGGAACATACCGGTCATGTCGGGACCGTTACAGTAACGGAAGTACCAGTCCTTGATGCTCTGGTTGGCCAGGGAGCCGGTCTTGATGATGTCGCCGTTGGGCAGAACAACTTCAAGGCTGAGGACATTCTCAGAAGGCCAGCCATACTTGGGAGCGTTGATTGAGAAACAGTTGTGGCCGACGCCGGCACCCAGGGTACCACCGTGCAGACCGTGGGGTCCGAGAACACCCAGGGTCAGGCCCTTCTTGGCCAGCTGATGCTCAATATCTCCCCAGCGGATACCGGGCTGGAAACGTACGGCGTTCAGACCGGGCTGGAAATCAAGAACCTTGTTCATCGAAGTAGTATCCACGATGATACCGCCGACACCCTTGAGCGGGGCACAGGCACCGGTCATATCATGACCGCCGCCGCGGGCGATAACCGCAATCTTCTTCTTGTTGGCGATCTTAACGATCTCGGCAACCTCTTCGGTTGTATGGGGTACAACCACGATGTCGGGAGATGTGTACCGCTCAGACAGCGGGTAGAAGAAAACGCCGCCGAAATCCTCAATGGCATAAGTCATACGGGTAACGTCGCCGCCCCGGACAAACTTATCGCCGACTACTGCTGCCAGCTCTTTAACCAAGCCTTCTCTTACAGCTTTATCCATAATATCCTCCAATCCTGTATTGTTTGCATAATTGTTTCTTTTCGCAATCGCACCGACCAATGCGTTTTACCCCAATCCACGCCACATTAATCGACGGCTAAATCTATCCCCATCTAAAAATGTATGTCAAGGCGCTTATTATTAAGGGTATTTTCCAAGTGTGATAATTTTCACAGTTTGCTTGGCTTTATGATTGTCAATGCATACGATTTTATTGAATAAATAAAAAAAATTGCATTCGTTAAATAAAAATTAAATCGACTACTATTTTTGAATCCGATTCGAACTACTCTCAAAGCGATTCTGCCGTTTTGGGGTCAAATTACAGCGTAGCGCGATCATAAGATTGACCGGATAGGTCTCTGGAGGGGTGCACGCAGGACGGGCAGAGTGCCCGTATATAAATTAACAGTAGGCCGGCCCCATGGGGACCAGCCTACACAAAAGGTAAAATGCGTCGGATCTATTCGGCAGCGGGCGCCGCTTCGGCCGGGACTGCAGGAGCCTCTACCGCTACGGGCTTCACGTCATCCATAACACTCTTGGTGGTCTGGCCCTTGGTGGTATAACCCAGCACAATGGCCATCAGCATGAAGAGCACCGCCAGAACACGGGTCGCCTTGTTAAGAAAGTCGGCCGGCCCGGCGCTGCCGAAAAGAGCCTGGCCGCCGGCGCCGCCAAACACAGCACCCACATCAGCACCCTTACCGGCCTGCAGAAGCACACCAATAATCAGCAAGATACAAACAATGACAAATACTGCCAGCATCAATCCATACATCTTAATTTTATCCTTTATACTTTACTATTCTCTCAAATGACTTAGGATCGAGGCTGGCGCCACCAACCAGGGCACCGTCGATGTCTTCCTTAGCCATCAGATCGTCAACATTATCGGGTTTAACGCTGCCACCATAGAGGATTCTGATCTTTCCTGCAACCTCTTCACCAAACATGTCGGCAAGAATAGCGCGGATCTTGGCGTGAACGTCCTGAGCGATCTCGGGAGTGGCAGTCTTGCCGGTGCCGATGGCCCAGACCGGCTCATAGGCGATCAGGATCTGCGAGGCATCTTCCAGACCCTGCAGACCGCCGCGGGTCTGGGTCTCGATAACTTCCAAAGTCTTGCCGGCGTCAAACTCCGCTTCGGTCTCGCCGACGCAGACAACCGGGATCAGGTTGTTCTTGAGGGCAGCCTTGGTGCGCCTATTGACGGTCTCATCGGTCTCGCCGAAGTACTGACGACGCTCGGAGTGACCCACGATCACATACTCGGCACCGATGCCCTTGAGCATGGAACCGCTGACACAGGCGGTGTAGGCGCCCTCTTCTTCCCAGAAGAGATCCTGGCCGCCGACCTTGATGTTGGTGCCCTCAAAGGCCTGCACAATACGGTCGATGTAGATGTAGGGCGGGCAGATCAGAACGTCGCGGTCTTCAACGGCACCGCAGAGATCCTTGAACTCAGCGGCAAAGGCGCTGGCCTCGTCGGCGCTCTTAAACATTTTCCAGTTTCCGGCTAACATTGCTTTTCTCATCAAACTCTCCTATTTATCCAGTGCCACAACACCGGGCAGTGCTTTGCCCCCCAGCATCTCCAGGAAGGCTCCACCAGCGGTGGAAACAAAATCAACTTTATCCAGGACGCCGGCCTTGTGCAGAGCCGCATCGGTATCACCGCCGCCCACAATGGTCAGGCCCTTGGAGTTGGCAAAGGCCACGGCCACGGCGTCGGTACCCTTGGCAAAGGCATCGATCTCGAAGACGCCCATGGGGCCGTTCCAGACGATGGTGCCGCAGTCAGCCAGCACCTCTTCATAGAGGATGCGGGTGGCCGGTCCGATATCGACGCTCTCATCATCGTCGACCAGCTCCTGGATCGACTTGTGGGTGATCGCGGCATCGGCCTTGAACTCTTTGATGCAGCAGCCGTCGACCGGCAGATAGAGTTTGACGCCCTTCTGCTTGGCCTTGGCCATGATATCCTTGGCGGTCTCGATCAGATCATCCTCACAGAGGGACTGGCCGATGTTCTGCCCCAGAGCCTTGATGAAGGTGTAGGCCATGCCGCCGCCGATGACCAGCTTGTCAACGCGGTCGAGCATGTTCTCAATAACTTCAAGCTTGCCGGAAACCTTGGCGCCGCCGACAATGGCCGCAAAGGGACGGTCCGGATTCTCGAGCGCCTTGGTCATGTTGTCAACCTCGGCGGCCAGCAGCAGGCCGGCAGCCTTCTCCTCAACCAGGGCGCTGACGCCCACATTGGAGGCGTGGGAGCGGTGGGAGGTGGCAAAAGCGTCATTGATATAGCAGTCACAGAGATCAGCCAGCTGCTGCGCAAACTCGGGATCATTCTTGCCCTCGCCGCCGTGGAAACGCAGATTCTCAAGCATCAGCACTTCGCCGGCCTTGAGCTCAGACACCATCTTCCTGACATCGTCGCCGATGCAGTCGGATGCCATGTTGACGCTGCAGCCCAGCAGTTCAGAGAGTTTTCTGGCAACCGGCACCAGCGAGAGGCCCTTGACGACCTCGCCCTTGGGACGGCCCATATGCGACATCAGGATCACCTTGCCGCCGGCCTCGATGGCATATTTAACGGTGGGCAGCGCAGCCCTGATACGGTTATCATCAGTAATGTTACCGGCGTCATCCATCGGCACGTTGAAGTCAACGCGGATGAGTACACGCTTGTCATTTAAATCCAGATCCTTGATGGATCTAATTCCCATTTTGTCTCCTCCTTATGTCCATTGTTGGGAACCCTAATAGTTAGGCGGTGCTAAAAATCAAGGTTTGAAGAATACCATGAACAGCATGGCAGGCCCTCGTAATTTGTAGAATTGGTGCTTTACCACCCTACAGCCTTGATTGTATATTACCACCTTGGAGACTATGTCAATGGATTTTAAGGAAGAACCAGGCCTGCCCGGCCCTGAGAAATTTATCCGCGCGGATGCCGGCCACAAGCTGCAGAAGCTGATCAACAATCTGATCAAAGGCAACCGCAAGAAGGCCCTCAAGCTGGCGCGCAAATCGCTGCAGGCATCCGACAGCAAGAGTGAAGCCTGCCGCCACCTGATTGAGGAGCTGGCCAGGCAGCAGGCCGCCAAAAACGCTTTGGTCAATTCGCCGTCAATCTTTCCCGGACTCGGCACCCTGATCTCGCTGGGGCTGCTGGGTTTCGAAGACTTTCTGGTGCTCGACCAGTGCATCACCCTAAGCCTCGGCCTGCACGCCTTGAACGGCACCCCCCTGGACGACTACGATCAGATCCAGCCCCAGATTACGACCGCCATCGGCCGGGCCCTGGAGCTTAACATGCCTGATGCCCAGGCCGTTAATGAGGAGCTGGCCGGCCACGCCATGCCCCAGCGCTATCTCAACAAGGGACTCAACAAGGCCATCAACCGCGTCACCGGCCGCTTCTTCCGCCAGGGCCGCATCGGCCGGTTGCTGCCGGTGGGCTTCGGTGTGGCCATGTCGGCCTACCACGGCCAGAAACTGGTGCGCAAAGTTGGCAGGATCACGCTAACAATGATTGAAGCAAAGTAGAAGCCGGAGAGGATCCTCCCCGGCCCTGTTTAATCTGATTAAAATTTATCGCCGTACTTGGCGGCGTAGTGGGCGCGGCGCTCGGCATCACTCATCTGGGCCGGGCTCTTCTTGGGCGCCGATGAACTCTTGGGTCCGGCTGACTTGCGGCGATGACTGTCGCCCTTGCGGCCGTGCCGCGAACCGCTGACATCCGGCCTGGTTGAAGGCTTACCGCGCCGGGTCTTGCTGTGGGCCCTGCCGGCCGAGCGGAAGTTGCGGCCGGCGCTCTTGTCTTCAACATAGAGCTCCTCTTCGGCCCAGGCCACCGGAATCTTGGTGTGGGTGTAGCGCTCAATGGCCTCCAGCCCCTCAACGTACTTCTCACAGCCCAGCATGACGGCCTTGCCCTTCTTGCCGGCGCGGGCGGTACGCCCGATGCGGTGAACATAGTTTTCGCAGTCCTGGGGCACATCATAGTTGATCACCAGCTCCAGATCATCCACGTGCAGACCGCGGGCGGCCACATCGGTGGCAACCAGGAAGGGAATCTTGCCGGTCTTGACATCTTCAATGACCTTGAGGCGCTTCTTCTGGGGCAGGTCACCGATCAGATATTTACAGCTGTAACCGTTGCACTCCATGCGATGGGCCACCTCCACGGCAGCCTGCTTGGTGTTGGTGAAGATGATGCAGTTCTGGGCGTTCTCCTGCTTGAGGATACCCAGCATCAGGCTCATCTTCTCATCGATGCTGACATGATAGATCTTCTGCTCGATGGCCTCAACCGTGACCGTCTCGGGCTCGATCTCGATCTCCTTGGGATCATTCATATACTCCCAGGCCAGATCGCGGGCCGTGTAGTTGAGGGTCGCACTGAAGAGCATGCTCATGCGCTTGTTGTAGGGCGGCATCTTGCGCAGCATCTTGCGGATGTCGGGCAGGAAGCCCATGTCGAAGAGACGGTCGGCCTCATCGATGACCAGCATGCCGACCTTCTTGAAATCGAGCTTGCGCTTCTGGGCCAGGTCCATCAGACGACCGGGGGTACCGATCATGACATCAACATTGTTCCTGAGCAGCTCCTCCTGGGTATGGTAACCGACGCCGCCGTAGAAGCTGCCGATGGAGATGTCGAGATGTTTGCCCAGCATGAGGGCCTCCTTCTCGATCTGGTCGGCCAGCTCACGGGTCGGTACGATGATCAGCGCCTTGGGCCGCGTCTCGCTGTCCAGCATGCGCTGGAAGATTGAGATCAGAAAAGCGGCGGTCTTGCCGGTGCCTGTCTGGGACTGAACTGAGACGTCCCGGCCAATCAGGGTATATTGAAAGGTCTGCTCCTGAACCGGCATACAGTCGACAAAGCCGGCATCGAGGATCCCCTTTTGCAGGTGCTCATTAAGTTCTAGTTCTTCAAATTTCATATATTCCTCATATCTCCATTTAATAAGGGGTGCAGCCTCCCGGGCTAGTGGCAAACAGAAACCTCTCGGGCAAGAACCTAGCTAATTTCAGCCAAAAAAGCAAGACGGCCCGCAGGTTTATCACCTACGAGCCGCATATTGTAGAAATACAGGCACTATTCTAGTCGACAAGGATCTCCAAGACCTCATATTCGCGCTCGCCGTTGGGGGTGCTGACCACGACCAGATCATCCAGCTTCTTGCCGATCAGAGCCTTGGCAATCGGCGACTCCACCGAGATCTTGCCGGCCTTGATATCCGACTCATCCACACCCACGATCTGGTAGGAGATCTCCTCTTCGGTGTCCACATTGCAGAGCACAACCTTGGTGCCGAAAACGACGCGGTCGTCGGGCAGACGGGTCGTGTCGATCACATCGGCGGCGGCAAGCTTGCCGTCCAGCTCCTGAATGCGGCTCTCAATGAACCCCTGACGCTCCTTGGCATACTGATATTCGGCATTCTCAGAGAGATCGCCATGGCCGCGGGCCTCTTCGATGGCATCCACAATCTTGGGTCTCTCGACACTCTTCAAATAGTGAAGCTCTTCCCTCAGAGCTGCATGTCCGGCTTTTGTCATTGGGTGACGTTTCATAATCTTCTCCAGCATGAAATAAAAAATACCAGCAGTCTGGACCACCGGTATTGCCGCTGTAAGATATAGATGGGGCTAAAAAATGTCAAGGCTTGAGTCCTGAGCGCAGATGATCTTGGAAGCTGATTGACTTCAACACGCGCCAACAGTATATTTATAGCATTGTTTTTTATTTTTCATGACCCAGAAAAGGAGGATTTATGACGACCCAAGAGACACTGAGCCTCACGTTGGAACCCAGGGATCTGCGCAAGAAAAAGGTCCGCGCACTTAGAAGAGAGGGCATCCTGCCCGGCGCCATCTGCGGCAAGGGCATGGAGAGCGTGCCCATCCAGATCAATGCCCGCGAATTTGAGCCGATCTACAAACAGTCCCAGAGCACCCACATCATCAAGACCACCGTAGGCACAAAATCCTACAACGTGCTGGTCCACAGCGTTCAGCGCAACAGCCTGACCGGCAAGATCACCTATATCGACTTCCAGAAGGTGACCCTCAAAGACCGCATCAAAGTTGAGGTCCCGGTAGTCCTGACCGGCACATCTCCCCTGGTTGAGGCCGGCAAGGCCAAGGTCAACCAGGAGACGGTCACCATCTTCATCAAGTGCAACGCATCAGCCATCCCGCAACAGCTGGAGGCCGACCTGGACCTGATCAAGTCAATGGATGACTCCATTCACGCCACCGACCTCAAGCTGCCCCCTAACACGCGCCTGACCAACTCCCAGCTTGACCGGGTGATCGCCAGCGTCACCTCGACCCGTGCCGCCAGCATCGAGCCGGAGGCTACCGAAGGAGAGGAGCCTGCCGCCGAGGCAGCCGAAGAGTAACCGCTTAGCACCAGCCAGGTGTCAGGCCCGCACTGCCAAGGTGTAGGCCTGACACCTCATCATTGGAGATCGTTCCAGATACCCTGCACCCCTCTTGATCAAATTATCATCTGAATTAAAAGGAGAAGCATAATGAAGAGAGAATTCCATTGTGACATGTGCGGCAGAACCAGCAGCACTCCGACCACCTGCTGCGGCAGACCAATGCAGGAGCAGAAGCTTGAACCCTGCTCCCAGCCCCAGAGCGCCGAGTCTTTCCGGGCGGCCGACAGCGACGAGCCCTGCGACGACGGCCGCAAAGGCTAAAGCCGATTAACTTTTCTGCCAACGGATGCTATGGTGCATCCATGCAGCAGAGATTAGACATCAACCGAGCCGATAACGTCATTGTTCTGGACTTTGAGACCACCGGCCTCTCGCCCGACCATGGCGACCGCGCCATCGAGATCGGCGCCGTTAAAATTGAAGACGGTCAAATCAGCGGACGCTTCCAGCAGCTGATGAACCCTGGCCGGCGCATCAACTCCTTCATCGAAAGCTACACCGGCATCAGCAATGAGATGATCAAGGACGCCCCACCCTGCGCCGAAGCCATGGACAGCTTCGCCAACTTCATTGCAGGTTTCGACCTGGTGGCCCACAACGCCTCCTTCGACAAGCGCTTCCTGGACGCCGAACTGCAGCGCATCAACCGCAACTACACGGGCCGCTTCGTCTGCTCCATGCTGGCGGCCCGCCGCCTCTACCAGAAGGCCCCCAACCACAAGCTGGAAACCTTGATCCGCTACCGCAACATTCCCGTCGAGGGCAGCTTCCACCGCGCCCTGGCCGACTCGGAGATGACCGGCCGCCTCTGGCTCAAGATGCTCAGGGATATCGAGGATGAGTTCCAGATCTGCGACGTGCCATTTGAGCTGATGCAGAAGCTGGCCCGCACCCCCAAGGCCGCGGCGCACAAGATGCTCAGGGAGTGGACGTAACTTTCATCGGCACCCTGCGGCCGGGGCAGTTCTCACGGGGACAGAGCTGACAGTTGCAGAACTGCTCTTCGGAATAGTAGTAGATACCCGAGACCGATTTCATGGGCAGCAGCAGGCAGCTCTCGGTCAGGCTGACGCCGATGTTTGTATCGCCAAGCAGGTCAAACAGGGGACGCTGCTCGGTCAAGGGCCAATCAGGCAGTCCGCCGGGATTCATACAGGAAAGCTGGGCCCAGCCGAGCCTGCTTTCAAGTTCACTGACGGCCGCATCCAGCGCCAGATTCATGATGCCATCCAGCCAGAAACTTTCCAGCAGGTCAGAGAATGATCTGCTCCACTCCTCAAGTTCTGTCCCGCAGGTGGCCACAAAGGAGTAGGCTCTCTCGGGCAGGTTTTCGCTCAGCAGGCGGCTTTGGAATTTCACTCCATCAATTATCAGGCCATCATCGGAACGCTCATCTATCGTAACTTCACGGTAGGCCGCCTTGGGCCTGGCAACAGCGACCGCCTGCCGGCCAAGTTCAAGCAAACGGTCCCCAAGCTCACCGTTGTTCCGCACCCGCATCATATCGAGAAGGAACTCTTCATCCAGGTTGAAAGAGATCGAATCAATGATCATGATCTCTCCGGAAACTTCATAGAGTCCACATAGTGCTGCTGGAACTCAAGGTCTGAGCCGAGCGCCACCTCCTGGACAGAGTCGCGCAACCGGTGGGCGCGTGCCAGGAACGCTGCATCCATGCAGCTGCGCTCTGCGGCCTGCAGGCTGGTGTTGCCGATGAAGCTGTACTCGGCAGCCGGGAATTCAGGAATAAAGCCCAGACGCCTGAAGTTTTCAATGTTGAGGTGTTCGCCGATGGCGCCGGCAATAAAGACATGCTTAATTTCATCCAGCCTACATTCTGACTCCTGGAGCAGTTTCAGCGCAGCCGCCAGGCTGGCGCCCTTGGCCAGCTGGACACTTCTGATATCCTTCTGGGTGACAGTCAGTCCGTTTTTCAAGGGGACATCCTCTGGCAGGCGACCGTTAGCAGCCAGACTGCCCTCATCAAGCAGTAGGGCGATCAGATCGATCAGGGCCGTGCCGCTGATGCCGACCGGATCATTTGAACCGAGCTGTTCGTAGACAAATTCGCCGTTTTCTTTTGCGACATGGGTGATTGCGCCATCTTCGGCGGTCATGCCGCAGGAGATGTTCATTCCCTCAAGGGCCGGGCCCATGGCGCAGGATGTTGCAAAAATATCACCCTCAGGGTTGATCAGGAACATCTCGCCGTTGGTGCCCAGGTCGACGAAGAAGACGCCGCTTTCAAATCCGCGTGAGTGACAGAGGGTCAGGCCACCGATGAGGTCGCCGCCCACAAAGGCGCTCAGGACCGGAAGTGCCAGGATCTGGGCGTCAATATCCAGAGACAGATTATGGAAATCACGCTGCGGTGCTCTAAACGGCGAGCGGCCCAGTGGAGCCACCTCCAAGCCGAAAAGCAGGTAGAGCATGGTGGTGTTGCCGGAAAAGGTGACACAATCGATATTGAGGTCCAGCCTCTCGATGGAAGCTTTGATCTGGTCGCGAATTAGGCTGGTCAGATCATGTTCATCAGCGGCGGCGATACGCGAGATAACATCATCACCGTATCTGCGCTGGGGATTCAGGAAGGCATCCACTGGATGACTCGTCCCATCCTGCTCAACAAGGGATATCTTGACTGTTGTGGTGCCGATATCAACGGCCAGCGCGCAGGGGTGATCTATCACAACTGCAGGGCGGCTCTCAATGGCATACTCCTCGCCGATTTTAAGATTCAGGTCCTGATCGATAAAGGTCCGGCAGGCCAGCACCTCATCTCCATTAACGTAGACCCGGCACTTGCCGCAGGTTCCCTTGCCACCGCAGGGGGTCTTGAGGCGCACGCCCATATCCAGCAGGGCGTCACTCAGGCGCGTGCCCGCTGCAAATGTTTGCGATCTGCCCGGCAGAGTGATTCTATATGAGTTCATCTATCCCTTCACAACTCTTCTGGCAATATCGGCCCACTCCCAGAGCCGCTTAGGTTCATTGTTCACAGTACTGATATCTTTGAGGATAAACTCGGTCGGGCAACCGTGGCGCTTGCAGCTTTCAAGAGTTGACCTCAAGTCCTTCTCAACTTCCGCTGCATCCCAGCTGGGGGTTGCCACAAAGGCCGGGTTGGGTTTACGCGAGAAGACATAATCGCTGCCGATATTCTCGGCGCCAATCTCCACATCAACCCAGGGGCTCATGGAAATTTTTCGCAGGTTGGGGATATCTCTCAGGATATTAATCTTATTGTGCAGCGGTTCACAGCAGCCGTAGTAGACCAGTCCGAAACGTTCAAACCAGGGTTTCATATACTCTATTTCATATTTTTTATGCATGCGGGGCGAAACAGCGGAAAAGATCTGCGCCATGCCATGGGTCCAGAGCTGCTTGCCGGAGTTGAACATGGTCTGCTCAGACGGGTCGGGCAGTTCATCGCAATAGGTACCACCATTAGCCAGGTTTGGATCGTTGGTCACTATTCCAAGCTCTTCACATTGATCCAGCAGATCAAAATAGGCTTGCATATATTTCTGCATGAGCTTGTGCGTATATTCGGGGCGTTCGGCAAGATCAGCCAGGATACTTTCAGCACCGCGCCTTTCCGCAATCCGGTCCCAGGGCGTGCACCAGGGAACCCATCCAATCTGCCTAACCTCAAGGATTCCGTCAAAAATCTCGCTCACCTGATCAACAAAATTTTTGGTAAACTCCTGGTTAATTCTAATCTTCGGGCAGGCAATCTTCTCCAGATCATCCTCAGTCCGGAGCTGGTCTTCAAAGTGGTGCGAAACAACATCATTGTCCTCATTCGACGCCAGGGTGGTTTCGACTATCGGTACGCCCAGGTCTTCGTAGTCAAACGGTTCCATTGAGATAGGCACCATGACCAGCGGCTCGACTACCTGATCCAGCCGCATGTGTTTCCAGGCATAGAGGGTCTGGCGCAGCATCCTTTCATACATCTGACAGACAAAGTCCTCACTCAGAACAGTCAGCTCATCATTAACATTCATCTCATGCCACGGGATCTCATCCATGATGGCCATGGGACGCTCAGGTTCGAGCCGATTCAAAGCTTTCCAGAGGCGCTTTGTCTCCTGCTGCTCGGGCAGGGCCGCGATCTCGACTACCTGTTTGGCCAGCTCCCTGACAATTTCTCGATCTCTCTTTATATCCATGTCTATAACTCCCTGTTCAGGATGCGCATCTCATCAAGCAGGGCCTCCTGGTTTACCCATGGAACCTCGGGGCTCAGCTCATGGGCCGGCGAGACCACCAGACCACCTCTCTCGCCGCAGATCTCAACCAACTCCCGCACTCTGGCCCGCACATCTTCAGGGGAGCCGAAGGGCAGGGTTGTCTGGGCTCCGATTCCGCCCCAGAAGGAGATCTGGTCACCGTACTTAGCGTGAATCTCTTTGAAATCCATGCACTCGGGCTGGACCGGATTGAGGATATCTACGCCAATCTCGATCAGGTCCGGGATGAAGGGTTCGATGAAGCCGCAGGAGTGGTAGAAAATCAGCGCATCGGGTTTTATCTCGCGGATGGTGTTGATCACCTTGGCGAGCCGCGGTTTGAGCCATTTGCGCCAGAGCCTGGGACTCATCATCAACGAGCTCTGCATGCCGACATCATCGCCGATGGCAATGATATCATGGCCGCTCCTGGCCATGAGCACCGCCGCTCTGCATGACAGGTCTGTAACCCTGTCCAAGATGACCGCAGCCTTCTCGTCACCTGTCATCATGTCCATCATCAGGTCATTCATGCCTCTGATCAGCCAGGCTCTCTCCCAGATGGTCTGATCCATGACGCCCATGGCGGCAATGCCCTTATGGTGGCAGTATTTGACGAATAGTTTAAGCAGCATTTCCATTCCCGGGATAAAGTCCGGCAGCCTGTAGTTCTGGACCTGCTCGATGGTTGTGCCTTCGCCCTCCAGGGGGCTGTGGAAGTGGCACATGTGGAAGGCCTCTTTGGAACCATAGGACATGCCGACCCCGAAAGCATCCACTTTGAACTTTTCAGGTATCTCAATATGGCTGAAGAGCTGCCGGCCGTCGCCTTTGTAGCCCGGCCGATAGATGCAGGTGCTCAGCCGATGGGAGAGGCCGTAGTAGGAGGTGACGCTCCTGAGGGGCCTCCTGCGCATGAACTCCTTACGCTTGGTCCATGTCAGGGGCATGTCGTAGGGGATCTGTTCGAAGCCCTCTCTCCTGAGTGTCCTGAGTAAATTATCACTTTGGCTTAGTCGCATAGAGTCACCTACCGCATCTGTGATCGTTATATCTGCTCAGGGCGCTGAAAAAAGCGTCGATTGAGGCGGTTGCTGTTCCCGGCGGAATGTCGCAGCCCGAGGAGATCACAAAGTTGGGATACTTCTCGAAACGCTCCAGCAGCTCGATTGTCCCGGCCTCGATCTCAGCGGGCGTGCCCAGTTTGAAGATGGTCACCGGGTCCAGGTTGCCGCAGGCCAGGATATCTGGCGGCACCTGGGGCAGGATATCACCCATATCGACGGCATTGCCCAGATGCAGGGCTTTGGCTCCGGTTGAGAGCAGGGTCGGGATCTGCTTG
>CALOBW010000054.1:0-5827 GCA_942491525.1 uncultured Thermodesulfobacteriota bacterium | reverse complement strand
AAAAATGCCAGGCAATTAGGTTGCCTGGCAAAAAAGAGGAGGTTTTTTTTCGGTGTAATTATATGATCGTCAGATTGAGAAAACACTTAACACCTAATTTGAATTTTTATGGATACTTGCCATCCGGCGCCTGATCAATTAAGAGGTGGGCAGGCCCGATTTGGCCAGGGGTTAGTTTTTATAATGACAATCAGGGCGATAATGCACGATGCCAAAGAGCAGCGCTGGCTGGAGTTTGGCGGGTTGCAGCGAGTATTTTGCACGTATGACCTGCCTCAGGTGAAATTTCTGCTGGATCAGGTGCAGGAGGCCGTTGATGCTGGGCAATATGCGGCCGGTTTCCTGACCTATGAGGCGGCGCCGGCCTTTGATGCCGCCCTGGCGGTCAAGCAGGGCGAATGTCCGCTGCTCTGGTTTGCCATCTTCAGCGAGGTGCATGAGGCCGATCTGGCGGGTACGGCCGCGTCCCTGCCGCAGGATTGGCAGCCCTCGATCAGCGAGGCCGTTTACATTGAGCATATCCGGCGCATCAAAGAGTATATCCGCGAGGGCCAGACCTATCAGGTCAACTACACCTACCGTTTGCAGTCAGGTTATGATGGGGCTGCTTTTGAAGCTTTCCGCTCGCTGGTGCGCGCCGGGCAGTTTGACTACGGCGCCTTCATTGAGACGCCGGACTTTGCCGTGCTCTCGGCCTCGCCCGAGATCTTCTTCGCCCGCCAAGGGGATCTCCTAATATCGAAGCCCATGAAGGGCACGGCCCGCCGCGGAAACACACCGGATGAAGATCATAAGCTGGCCGGCGACCTGATGGCCTGCGAGAAGAACCGGGCCGAGAATCTCATGATTGTGGACATGATCCGCAATGACATGGGGCGCATCGCTCAGCCCGGCTCGGTTAAGGTGCCGCGCCTCTTCGAGGTCGAACGCTACAACACCCTCTGGCAGATGACCTCCAGTGTGACCTGCCGGAGCAGGGCGGGTTTGAGCGAGATCATGAGCGCGCTCTTTCCCTGCGCCTCCATCACCGGTGCGCCCAAGGTATCTACCATGCGGATCATCGATGAGCTGGAGGACTCTCCGCGCGGCATCTATACCGGCACTATCGGTTTCATGGGGCCTGAGCGGGCCCAGTTCAATGTGGCCATCCGCACCCTCTGGTTTGATAAACAGAAACGGAGCCTTGAGTATGGCGTGGGCAGCGGCATCGTCTGGGACTCGGATGCGCAAGCTGAATATATCGAGACGAAACTGAAGGCCCAGGTCCTCAAGCGTGGCAATGGTTTCAGATTGCTGGAGACCATACTCTGGGATGGCGAGTTCTTCCTGCTGGACTACCACCTGGCGCGTTTGACTCGCTCGGCCGCCTGCTTCGGCTTTGAGTGCGACCTGGATGCAATCCGCAACCAGTTGGATCTTGATTTGAGCGCGCCAACCCGTCTGCGGCTGCTGCTTGCCGGTGACGGTCAGCTTATGCTTGAGCCCCATGCGCTGGCAAGTCTGCCTGAGCCGGCGCGGCTCAGGTTCTCACCGGTCAATATGCGCCAGGGCGACATCTTCCTGCGCCACAAGACCACCATCCGTGACCACTATGAGCAGGCCAAGGTCTCTGATTGCGACGATACGGTTCTACTGAATGAGCATGGCGAGGTCACCGAGACCACCATTGCCAATATCGTCATTGAACTGGACGGGTGCAAACTGACGCCGGCTTTGCAATGCGGCCTGCTGCCCGGCACCATGCGCCAGTATCTGCTGGACCGCGGCCAGATTGAGGAGGCAGTCATTACCCGGGAGATGCTGCGCCGGGCCGAGAAGATCTGGCTGATCAACTCGGTGCGCAAGTGGCGTGAAGCAGTGCTGGTGGATTAAATCTTATCCCGCACCGGGATGCCGTCATTTTTGAGGAACTCCTTGATCTCTGGCACGCTGTAGGTGCCGTAGTGCACCATGGAGGCGATCAGGGCGGCATCGGCGTCGGCCTTCTTGAAGACGTCGCTCAGATGCTGGGGGGTGCCGGCGCCGCCCGAGGCGATCACCGGGATGGTGACGCTGCGCGAGATCAGGCCGGTCAGGTTGAGTTCATAGCCGTCCTTGGTGCCGTCGGCATCGATGGAGTTCATGCAGATCTCGCCGGCGCCCAGCTCCTGGGCCTTGAGGGCCCACTCCAGGGCGTCCATGCCCATGGCCTTGCGGCCGCCGTTGATGACGACCTCGTAGCCGGACGGAATCTTATTTGAGACGCCGACCCACTTGGCGTCCATGCCGAGCACGATGCACTGGTTGCCGAAGCGCCTGGCGCCCTCGGAAATGATGTCGGGGTTGAGCACGGCGGCCGAGTTGACGCTGATCTTTTCGGCGCCGGCGTCCAGCACGCTGTACATGTCATCCATGGTGCGGATGCCGCCGCCCACGGAGAAGGGGATGAAGATATTCTGGGCCACGCGGTTGACCACATCGATCATGATGTTGCGCTTGTCGCTTGAGGCCGTGATGTCGTAGAAAACCAGCTCGTCGACACCCTGTTCATAGTAGTCCCTGGCCATCTCGACCGGATCGCCGATGTCCACGTTGCCCTTAAATTTGATGCCCTTGGTGGTCTTGCCTTCGCGGACATCCAGGCAGATGATGATTCTCTTGCTCAGCATATTATCCTCAGAATTCAATATTTCTTTGGGACTACCACTATCAACATGGCGGCGCAACGCTTTCTTGACTTGTGGGGCGGCCGGGCCGGAGTATAATTGAGAAGATGAAGAGCTTTGTTCTGCTGCTGGTGCTGGGGTTGATGCCGATACTGGTTTGGGCTGATTCGAGCCTGAAGATGACTGAAGCCTTTGTTCGGGCCCGTTTTGAAACCCCGGTGATTGAACCGGCTGAACTGACCCAGATTATGGCCGGCAAGAGCTATCTGCTTTTCGATGTGCGCGAGCCGCAGGAGTATGCGGTCAGCCATATTGAGGGGGCCATCAATCTCAGTCCGGCTATGCGGGCGGAAAAATTCATGCAGCGATATGGTGATCAGATTGCTGATAAAAACCTGATCTTCTACTGTGCAGTCGGTTACCGCAGCGGCGCCCTGGCCGACAGAATCGGCCAGTTGGTTGACCGGCCGGTTTTGAACCTGAGCGGCGGCATCTTCCGCTGGTATAACGAGGGCTATCCGGTTGTCGGCTCGGATGGACGCCCGACCAATGAGGTGCATCCATATTCAGCGCACTGGGGCCGCCTGATCAAAGAGCGCAAATAGTTCGACATCCATCTCCAAGTGCGCTAAGGACTGGAGATGTGATGGAAAGACAGAAGATTATCAGCCGCGATGTCATCGAACAGCATGCTGAGGAGCTCTTTGTCGAGCGCGGGGTGGAGAAGGCCTCGGTCAATGAGATCGTTAAACGGGCCGGCATTGCCAAGGGAACCTTCTATCTCTACTTCAAGAACAAGGATGAGCTGGTAGATGCCATTATCGGCCGTTACACCAAGGCGTTTCTTGAGCAGGTCTTACTTCCGCATGGCGAGAACCTCAAGATCAAGGCCCTCTCCGAAGATATAATCGATTATTTCAATGAGAACCGCTTCTACCTGGTTGAGCTGCGCCGCAACCTGATGGCCGGAAGCTCCTACAGCTCCACCGCCGAGACCGTGGACGCCTTCCGCAGCCTGATTACCGTCTATATTAACGAGCAAGAAGAGTACCGCATCTCCGATTGGGATACCTATACCCGCGTCCTGCTGGGTATGATTCTGGATGTGAGCTACCGTGCCATTATTGAGGGCGATGAGGGCGGAGCGGTGATGCTGGGCGACATCCTGAAGCGCTTCTTCAGCTGCACCTGATCGCAGTCAAATCTTAGTTTATTTAGTTTCCGGAAGCTCGGTGAAATTATACTTGCAATTAATGACCGGTGGTCATAATGTGTGAATGACCGACGGTCATAAAGGAGGATGTGATGGAACCAACCTGGGATGTGCCGGAGACCATTCTGGCCAATGAGTCTGAGTTCAGTGAAGATTTTTTTAGGCGTTTCGATCTGCGCAGGGGAGACAGACCGGTGCTGATGGATGAGGGAGTCGAGAAGGACTATCTCTTTCCGACCCTCTATGGTGATGTGACCTGTGCCATGGGGATCTTCTTCTGCTCCTATGAGAGGGCCGCGGCCCTGCTGGCCGAGAAGCTGGGGCCAACTGTCAAGCCGGTCGGCATGGGCAGGGGCAGGGCGCTGGTGGCCTTTTCAAACTATGAGTATAAGAAGGTTTTAGGTGTGCGCCCCTACAATGAGATTGCGGTCGCCATCCCTATCATGGTCAACTCCGGTTTCAATCCGCCGGTGCTGCCCATGGTGCTGAGCAGCTTCAGCCGCTTCGGCTACTATATTGCGGCCATGCCGGTAACTTCCAATGAGAATACCCAGCGCGGGCACAAGATCTGGGGCCTGCCCAAGGTTACCCAGGGAATTGATATCTACCGTCAAGACGGCGACTGTGTTACCGAGGCCTATGAGGCGAGCGGTGAGCCATACCTTAAGGTGCGCGTGCCCATGGGCGGCAAGCCGACCAGGTTTGATGTCTCGTCATACCTCTACACCAGCTTCAGCGGTCGCTTGACCCGCAGTGAGACAAACTTCATGGGCACCTTTGCGGTCAATAAGCATATGGATATGCTCTTTAAGAGCGACGTCGTGCCCGAGAAACCTTATCTGGAAATCGGCGAGAGCGAGTCCGGCCGTTTCCTAAAAAACCTTGAAATTGAGCCGCATCCCTTCCAGCTCAGGTATGCCGAAAATGTCTGCTCCTGTTTTGATATGCCGCAGAAGCCCCTGCCCGCCTGGGTGAAATAATGGAGGCCGTATGAAGATTGTATTTTTTGGTACCGGGGCCATCGGCGCCTCGGTGGGCGGCTGGGTGGCGCCGCATCATCAGAACACCTGGTTTGTGGATCAGGGGCCGGTTAAGTATGCGCTGCAGAACAAGGGCATAACCGTTTATGAGGGCGGCCGGGAACGGGAAACTATTGAGCATTGTCAGGTCAATGTGATTGAGGACTTGAATGAACTGAAAGATGCCGATGTGATCGTGCTGGGCGTCAAGAACTACTCGCTGGAGCCGGTGGCCGGGATGATTAAGGAGATTGCCGGTGACCGGCCCCTGATCGTCTCCATGGCCAACGGCGCCGAGAATCAGCAGGTCCTGCCCAGATACTTCTCCAAGGTCATCTACTGTGTGATCAGCTACAACGCCTGGATGGACGAGCCGGTGGTGGTGGGCTACCAGAAGCGAGGGCCGTTAATTCTGGGGACACCGGATAATAAGCTGACCGATGAGATGCAACAGCTGGCCGCGATCTTCAACCGTGGGGTTGAGACGGTTGTCACACCCCACCTTGAGGATGCCGTGCACTGCAAGATCATCGTCAACCTGACCAACTCGCTGACTACCCTGGTGGGCCACGGCTTTCGCGAAATCTCCGACATGGATATCTTCCAGAAGCTGCTGACCAATACCCTCTATGAGGGTGTCAGGGTCGTGAAGGCGGCCGGCTACCACGAGTGCAAACTGGGCGGCATGCCGAGCTGGGGTAAGATGACGGCCGGCGCAAGACTGCCGCAGCTGGTGACTCGCTCAATGTTCAGGAAGAATGTCTCCAAGATGGTCATGTCGAGCATGAGTCAGGACATTATCCAGCGCGGCGGCACGGATTCGGAGCTGGAGTCCCTCAACGGCTACATGCTCTCACTGGCCAGAAAAAATGGCGTGCGGGTTCCATATAATCAGGCCATCTACGATCTCTGCAAGAGCAGCTTCAAGCCCGGTTTCGAACCGCTGGATG
>CALOBW010000053.1:0-12790 GCA_942491525.1 uncultured Thermodesulfobacteriota bacterium | reverse complement strand
AAAGTTGGACGGCATCGCTGAAGGGGTGGGCCTTGATGCCGTACTGAACAAGGTTTGCCGCCGCCGCCTGGGCGCTCTGGGGGTTGGATGTCAGTACGGCGCAGACGTCGTGTCCGGCCTGCTGGAAATATTTGGCGATGAAGGGTCCCAGACCATTGCTGCTGCGACCGGCACCGATGACGGCAACTCTCATAGCTATTGGCCTATTATTGCTAAGGTCTTAAGTCAACTTAATTTTAAGTTGAGATGACCTGCAGGCAGAGTTCCTTCCAGTGATCCAGCTGGGCCTGAAGCTTGAGCTGCGCAAGGTGGGGCAGGTGGAGCGTGGGCGGGGTGACAGCATAGGAGGTGCCGGAGATCTCATATTCGAGCACATTGGCGATATGGACGGCGCTCATGGGCGAGAAGTGGCTGCGCCCCTGAGGCTGGTGGTGGAAAAGCACCGCCTCGACGATGGGATCCGGGATGCCCCAGATGCCCAGCAGGTAGGCGCCGATCTCGGCATGGGTGGTGCCGATGATTTCACGTTCGGCCTCCAGGGCTGAGATCTGCTGCTTGTGGGCCAGGGTGATGATCTGGGCGAAGCTGTCAGGTTGATTGGCGGCCAGGATCAGCTTGCCGATGTCGTGCAGCATGCCGCCCATCAGGGCGTCGTCGATGATCTGTGGCGCCGAGCTCTGGTCGCGGGCAATTGTGCGTGCCATGGCACCCACGGCCAGGGAGTGCTCAAAAATTGTGTCCAGCCGGAAACGGTTGACAATTTCAGGGTTGAACTGGGTGAAGATGCCGGTGGCCAGCACCAGGGATGTGATGGTGTTGATGCCCAGCAGGCTTACCGCCTGGGTGGGGCTGGAGACCGGTTTTGACAATCCGAAAAAGGCTGAGTTGACCAGCTGCAGAATCTTGCTGGTGATGGCGACGTCCTCGCTGATCAGCTGGCCGATGCGCTCAAGGGTGGGATCCTTGGAGTTGAGCTCCTCTGTGATGCGGCTGAAGGTGGCCGGCAGTGACGGCAGGGCTCTCATGCTGCCTACCAGCTGCTGCAGTTTTTTGTCGTTAAGGCGCCGGCGCAGGTCGGAGGCGCGTTTGATGGAGTTTATCAGGATGTCGGCATCCAGCGGTTTTTTCAGGTAGAGGTGGGCGCAGCCAGCGGCGCGCAGGACGGTCTCCTCGTCGGTGTGGGCCGAAAAGATGATGCGCACGATTTCGGGATGGAGCGATCTGAGTTCATTCAAAAGGTTGGCGCCGTCCATGACCGGCATGACCATGTCGCTGACTATCGCATCGAAGGGTTCGCCCTGCAGCTGGCTTAGGGCTTGAGCGCCGCTTTTGACAAAGATCATCTGCCAGTCCGGGCAGAGGGGCGGCAGCAGCTCCTTGAGCGTCTCAAGCTGGGTGGCATCGTCATCGACAAAGAGGATTCTGTTCATGGTTTAATAATATTAACCTCAAATGCGGCGGCGGAAAGCCTTGGTGATGCGCTTGGCCTCTTCATAATCATCGTAGCTCAGTTCTGCAGAGCGGCAGGGCAGCAGACTGTTATTGTGACAGAGTGGGTCATCAAGGTCAAACTGGCACTCAATGTCATCAAAAATTGCGCTGCCCGGAATGGGCGAGAATTCGGTGATGATGGGGCTGGCGCCGGCCGCATGGACAAAGTTGATGGTCTGCAGCAGCTCGGCCTTGCTCTGGCCGGGGATGCCGCAGAGGATGTAGACGCCGATGTCCTGGGGCTGGTAGCCGGCGCGCTGCAGGCTGGCGACGGCCTGGACGAACTGCCGGTTGTTGACCTTGCCGCCGGTTGACTGTTGGCGCTGCTCATCGGCAAATTCAAATCCCAGGCGGATGGTCTGCACGCCGGCCGCCATCATCAGCGCGGCCAGCTGGTCGTCGATGTGGCGGATGTGCAGGGCGTTGGGGCAGTGGAACTTAACCTCCAGGCCGGCCGCCATTTTGAAGAGCGGGACGGCCAGTTTTTGCGGCTCATGCAGCAGGGCATCATCGTAGAAGGCGAAGTGGCGCACCCCATGCCGGTCGCGCCAGAATTTGATCTCCTCAATCACCCGGGTCGGATCACGTCGCCGCAGGCCGTCGCTCAAGAGGTGCGAGGCGCAGTAGCTGCAGCGGTAGGGGCAGCCGCGCGTGGTCTGGAGGCAGACGTAGTGCAGCTCATCCAGCAGATCAAAGCAGGGGTAGGGCAGGCTGTCCAGATTGTGCATGTCCGGCACATAGGGCGGGCGCCAGTTCCAGAGCCGAGACAGGAGCTGCAGAACCTTGAGCTCGCCCTCGCCGCTGATGATATGATCGGCGCCGGCAGCTTTGGCATGTTCAGGGCAGAGGGTGGCGTAGATGCCGCCCAGAATGACCGGCACATCCGGCCAGCGTTTTTTGACGATGCCGATTGTATCGTGCACGCCCGTGTACCAGTAGGTCATGCGCGAGGTCACCAGAATGGCATCCGGTTGCGGCTGCTGGCCGAGATCGTGCTCGAAGGCCTCCCTTGAGATGCCGTAGCGGCTGAACTGGCGTGGCAGATCGGCAAGGGCGGCCGGTTTGTCGCGGGGGGTGCGGTAGTACTTGTGGTCGCCGCGCGCCATGATCTTGGGCGGTTTCTGGTCCATCATGGGGTGGCTGGCATTCAGGCAGTCGATCAGGCTGACCTGGATATGGTTGCGGCGCAGGAGCGCGCCGAGACCGAGCAGGCCCAGGGGCTTGGCCCACAGGTCATAGGCCGCAATGTCATCGATCCAGGGATTTATCAGCAGAACCCGTCGCATGTCTGGGCTATAGCACGGCTGACAAAAAAAGGGCAGCCGGATGGCTGCCCTCAGTGTTGCTGTAAAAGGTGATCTTAGCCTGCGAGCGGAATGTACTGCTCTTTGACCTTTGCGATCTCCTCCTTCTTGCGCTTGGCGTCCCAGCCGAGCTCGTTGCCGACGATGTCGGCCACCTTCTTGAGGATCTCGTCGGAGGGCTGTCCCAGGGTGCCCAGGCCGGTGCGGCGGAAGAGAACGTCAACCAGAGTCTGAGCCATCTCCACGCGTACGGCATAGATCAGCTCGGCCACGATGTCGGGCATGGTCTCGCAGACCTTTTCGAGGCCCTTGTTCTTGCTGTCGGCCAGGGCCACAACGTCCATGTAGTGGGAGCCGTAGTTCTGGCAGAGGTTGGCGATGGATGCATCATCCAGGCCCTTGACGCCGGTCTTCTGGGCGCGCTGCACAAAGCTCTTGAAACGGCCCATCTCGCCGCCGTAGACCGGGGTGCTGGCGGTCTCGCACTTGGGCGAGGGCTTGCCGAGCTTCTCATAGGTCAGGTCGACCAGGTTCTCGGCCAGGTGGCGCGAGGTGGTGTACTTGCCGCCGATAACGGTGATGAAGCCGTTGATGTTGTCATCTTTGGCGTGATCGTAAACTTCATACTTGCGGGAGGCGTCATAGACCTCAACCTCAACGGAGGTGTCCTGCTCAACGATGGGACGCAGGCCGCCGTAGAACCAGAGCACGTCGTCGCGGTTGATGTTGGCGCTCGGCATGCAGGCGTTGATGTCGCGGATCAGGCCCTGGATGTCGGACTCGGTGACCTTGAAGTCATCGGGGGCGCCTTCAAACTTCTCGTCGGTGGTGCCGATCAGGCTGTGGCCTCTCCAGGAGAGCGCCATGAAGTGGCGTCCGTCCGGGGTTCTCAGTACGACTGATTTGCCGCCGGTGACGTCGCGGGTGATGATGTGGATACCCTTGGAACGGATCATGTTCTTCTGCTGGGCGCCCTTGAGGTTGCCGAGCATCAGGTCGGCCCAGGGGCCGGCTGCGTTCAGGGTTACGGCTGCGTCGATCTCGAAGGCCTCGCCGCTCAGCAGGTCAGTGGCCTTGACGCCTTCAACGGTGCTGCCGTTCATCTTGAGGTCGTCAACCTTGACGTAGTTGGCCACATCGGCGCCGAACTCGGCGGCCGAGAGGACGAACTCGAGGGTCACGCGCTCGGGAGAGTGCATCTGGCAGTCGTAGAACTGGACGCCGCCCTTGAGATCCTTCTGGTCGAGGTAGGGGGAGGCCTTCAGGACGCTCTTCTTGGTGGGGAAGACGCTGAAGCCGGGAACCTTCTTGTCCTCGTCGTTGATCCATTTGCGGTCAAAGGCGAAGCTCTGGAAGAGCACCATGGCGGCCATGGCCGGTCCGAAGCCCTGGGTGGTCCAGCCGTAGGCCGGGAAGACGTAGGGCCAGGGGTAGACCTGGTGGGGCACGATGGCTTCCATGGTGCGGCGCTCACGCAGAGACTCGCGCACGATGTCGAATTCAAAGGTTTTAAGGTAACGCATGCCGCCGTGGATCAGCTTGGATGTTGCGGCTGAAGTGGCAGCGCCGAAGTCGGCCTTATCTACCATGGCAACTTTGAGGCCTCTGAGAGCAGCGTCCCAGGCTACGCAGGCACCGGTGATACCGCCACCGATGACCAGCAGGTCATATTTTGTGGATGACAATTTCTTTATATCTCTCTGCATACTATCCTCCGGGTTTCTTTTGTGAAGCTATGCTTCCTTTTAATAACGTCTATAGACAACGTTAGTATCATAAATAGATAGAGAGGCGGATGTAAGATATCAAGAGAAAAAAATGCATAAAATCAGGACTTAAGCTTTAGCTGAAACGCCGGTTTTCTAGGCCTTTGATATTGCTGAAAAATTGGTCGGACCAATTATCAGGGCCTCTGCGAAAAAAGTTTTGTGAACGGGTTCAATTTCGCATTTGTGAAAGATAGGATTTTTTGATCTAAGCTGCATCCGGGGTTTCGTTCTGTTTGAGGTATTCGATTAGCTTGTCGATCTCTTCATAGATAAGTTGGGCGATCTCCTCGGTCTGGCGCTTGAGCCAGGGCGTGCCTTCGAGGGTGTCGCCGGCTGTCGCGAAGCTTTGCCGGATAATGTCGGCGATTGTCGAGAGGCCCTCGCTGGTGCCGTCCCAGAGCGACCAGGCCAGGCTCAGGATGCTCTCGGCCAGATCCTCGGTCGAGATGGTGAGGCCCTTGACGTCGTAGGTGATGTAGCCGAACTTGGCCAGTTCATACTGGGTCTTGCGCGAGAGGGCGCCGTAGAGGGTGCTGATGGAGGATCCGTCCTCATTGAAGAAGTTGATGTCCAGCAGCAGGCTGTCAACATAGCGGTAGTCGCCTGTGATCGAGGTCACGGGAATGTTGTCGGCGCTGATCAGATCGATGATGGGCGTCTGGCCGAACAGGGTCGCCATGTACTGGTTGACGCCGTAGATGTTCATCTGAATCCCTCTCTAATTTAGACGAGGGAGTCGATGCGATGGGTGCTGTTAGGGGACAGAATTAATTCTGTCCCCTGTTAATCTTTTTCGATGATGTAGAGGTGGGCGATGCCGAAGAGCAGGGGTTCGGATGAGATGACGCTGAAGCCGCGCTCGACCATCTTGCGCTCCAGGCGTTTGGGCGGCGGAAAGTTCATGACCGAGTCGCGCAGGTACCGGTAGGCTTCGTGGTCGCCGGAGATCAGGCCGCCGATCAGGGGCAGGATCTTGGTGAAGTAGAGCAGGTAGGCCCAGCGGATGAAGCCGTTGGTGGGCAGCGAGAACTCCAGGATGCCCAGACGGCCTTCGCGCCTCAGGATGCGGCGGGTCTCGCTCAGGAACTGATCCAGGTTCTGCATGTTGCGCACGCCGAAGGCCACCATGGCGCGGTCAAAGGAGCAGTCCCGGAAGGGCAGGCAGAGGGCGTCGCCGCAGGTCGGCAGATAGTGCTTTGCCAGCTCGCCGCTCTTTTGATGGGCCACCTGCAGCATCTCGGAGGAGAGATCGATGCCGATGATCTGGCACTTGGTTTTGCTGAGGGCCTCGAAGGCCAGGTCGCCGGTGCCGGAGGCGATATCGAGCACCTGGAAGTCGGGCTTGATTTCAAGTTTGCGGATGGCCTTTTTACGCCAGAGGCGGTCGATGGCCAGTGAGAGCACGGAGTTGATGATGTCGTAGGTGGGGGCGATGCGGTCAAACATGCCGCCGATGGTCTGGGGCCTCTTATCCATTATCTTTACCTTTCCATTCAAAGCGCTTTTTGTGCGCAATATTAAGCTGATCGAGGACCCTCTCTACCATAAAGTCGGCGATCTCATCAATGCTGGCGGGTTTATGGTAGAATCCCGGAGACGCGGGCATGATGGTGGCGCCGGCCTCGCAGGCCAGCTGCATGTTTCGGATGTGGATCAGGCTCAGGGGTGTCTCGCGGGTCATCAGGATCAGGGGGCGCTGCTCCTTGAGGCAGACGTCGGCGGCGCGCGTCAGCAGGTTCTGGCTGAAGCCGTTGGCGATGCTGCTTAGGGTTTTCATGGAGCAGGGCGCGACCACCATGCCGTCGGTTCTAAATGATCCGCTGGCAACTGCTGCGAAGAGGTCGTCTGCCTGGTGGCGGATGGCAACTTCGGACAGGGACCAGCCGGGAACTTCGTGGTCCATGACCGCCTCGCCGGCCGGGCTGATGATGACGTGGGTTTCAATATTAAGCTTTGCCAGTTTATTGATCAGATTTAGTCCGTAGAGGCTGCCCGAGGCGCCGGTGATGCCGACGATGATTTTCACAGCGGACTCCAGACGCCGGCCATAATTGCCAGCAATACCATGACTGAGATGGCGCTGTTGACGTTGAAAAAAGCGATGTTGATTTTGGAGAGGTCGTCCGGGTTGACTAGTCTGTGCTCGATGATGAACAGGACCGCGATGATGGCCACGAAGATTAGGTAGGCCCAGTTCAGGTCGTAGGCCCAGAAGAGGCTCAGCAGCAGGCCGACGCTCATGATGTGCAGGGCCGTTGAGATGGCAAAGGCCTTCTTTGCGCCGAAGCGTGACGGGATCGAGTGCAGATCCTCCTCATGATCGAACTCCTGGTCCTGGCAGGCGTAGAGGATGTCGAAGCCGGCGATGTAGGTCAGCAGGGTCAGGCAGAGCAGGATGATCTCGAAGGTCAGGGTGCCGGTGATGGCGATCCAGGTGGCGGCCGGCACCATGCCGATGGCAAAGCCGAGGTAGATGTGGGCCAGCCAGGTGAAGCGCTTGGTCAGGGAGTAGATGAAGAGCAGGATCAGGCAGGGCACCGAGAGCCAGAGGCAGAGCTTCGAGAGCATGCCGGCGGCAATGATGAATATGATGGATGAGATGCTGATGAAGGCCGCGGCTTCCGTGTTTGAGATCTTGCCGGCCGGAATCTCACGCATGGCGGTTCTGGGGTTGGCGGCATCGATCTTGGCGTCGGCCAGGCGGTTGAAACCCATGGCGGCGGATCTGGCGGCGGTCATGGCCACGATGATCCAGCCCAGCATGGGCAGGGTGATAGCCTGCTCGCGGCTGGCCAGGATGACGCTGGCCAGGGCAAAGGGCAGTGCGAAGATGGTGTGTGACAGCTTGATCATGCGGGAGTAGGTAATGCTCTTGTCCAGTATGTTCTTCATATGAAATCCTCTGCCTCTCTAATATAGGAATGGCCTTTGAGAGGCAAATATTGTCTTTTGGGGAGAAAAGATTGTAGTGGTTTCAGGTGAATGGCGATGAAAAGGGGAAAAGTTTGGAAATTACAGCAAAGCAGCATTGATGTGTGGGTATGGTGGCTAGAGCCACTGTTTATGCGGGTTTTGGGTGTTATTTAATTAACGGATAGCAGGGTTGATGGAAAATTATTACATCTCAAAAAAATGAACCAATTCAAAAGTGGCGAAAGTTTTACAATGGGCACGGAAAATCCATTGACTGATCTCGATTAGGTCTATTGCCTTTATTTATGAATATAGTTACTGTGGTGTCTGCGATTAGTATATGTTGTTTTAAATTAAGCAGTTGGCTTTGATGGTTGTTGATTGTGATTAATGCTTGTTAGTCTTTTGATGCTTTGTGGGTCCCGTGGCACGTGAATTGCTATTTAAGGCATGCGACAATTTACGAGCCAGGAGGGCGTTATGAATAAAAAAGGATTGAGCAACTATCTAGCCATTACATTTCTGGTGTTTGGATTTGTGTTGGGCGGTTGTTCGGCTAATGAGGCTGACCGCTATGCTTCCAAAAACTTCGGGGCGGTAGGCAGCGAAGGAATTATGGGTGAAGGCGACTATGTCTACATTCAGATGCTGCTGGGCGGTAACCCCTCAAAACAGGGAATGTTGAATGTGGCCGGTAAATCCTTGGACCGTCTCAATACCATGGCTGATCTTGGCAAGTACTCCAGTGACTGGCCCGATCTCTCAGCTGATTATCAGAACGTGGTCGACATGATGGGGCGTGTTTACGACCTGATGTACGCTAATGCTGAGAACTATGTTCCTGGTCAGGCGATGGATAGAGTGGTGAACGGTGAAGATGCCGATCCCAATGCGCCGACTGGCGAGCAGGCAACCGGTGAAGTTGATCCCTATGATATAGAGAGGCTTTTTGGTATCGCGGCCGTAGAGACGGTTGTGCCGGTTGAGGACGGCAAGGTTTCCGGCGAGGGTGCCACCAAGGTTGTTGTAACCAGTGAACTCGGCAAACAGCTGAACGACGCTGCTGCCTTTACCCTGGCTACTGCTATTGGCAACATTGATAATGTTGATGTCTATGGCATGCTGGAATACTTGATGCTGGCCGATGCCGAGACCATCCTCTATCCTGCCTTTACCGGCATCAAAATTAATGGCTTCGAGGATGAAGAGCATGCCGCAAAGACCAAGAAGACCGTTCTTGGCTTGATTGATTTGATGCATGGCATGATGCCCGCAATGTATAATGATATTTTGCCGCTGGTGAACGATGAGGTTCCCGGTCTTCTGGCTGATATTCTGAATGTGCTCAATATTATTGACGTTGAGGATCTTGGGATTGTTGCCAACGTTGTTATGAAGAAGCTGGGAGGCATGGCCCTTTCTGAAGAAGATATGGAGTGGGATGGTGTTGCTGAGAAGATTATTGCTAAGATTACAGAGTGGGTCGTTAATCTGGTCTTGAAATTAGAAATGGATGATATGTTCGTGGGCCTCGACATAAAGGCTATGCAGCCGCTCCTGGCGCATCTGCTGGCCGACGAAGGCCTATTCATGGAGAATGTTAAGGTTCTGCTCTGTGAGTTGCTGGATGTTGAGCACGCCACCTATAACCCTGACGGCCAGATCCCGCAGTCCATGGGTGCCAGAACCTTCCTGGATCATCTGATTAAGCGTCAGGGTCTTATAAAATACGAGCTGGATGGTAAGGTGTATTGTGCCGGTGAGTCTGTAAGTGGTTGGTATTGGTATGAGACCGATGCCTTTGGGGATTGGTACTATTACTACAACGCATTTGGCTGGAAGATCTATACCTGTACTCCCGATGGCCCGATTGAAAGGCACAAGACTCTCTATCCCGTTGGCGGCGCTAAAATATATACAGCTACTCCCAGCGGGCCGATCGAAGAGGGCAAGACTCTTTATGCTTGCATGCCTATCGAAGAGCAGGAAGGTGCAGTGAAGATTGAAGATCCGGGTCTTTTCGACCTCTACGCCCCGGTCGCCGGTCTCTACGATCTGACCGATGCCAAATCGGCTGAGAATCTCTGGGCAGCCATTGAGTGGATCGTCGATCCCGAGTGTGTGGCCTGGGAGATCCTGGGTATCGACACGGACGTGACCTGGCCGGTCAAGGTGTCTGACATTCTGGGTATGGAAGCTGACAAGTGTTTGGTCACGCTGCCCTTTGTGCAGGCCATGTTCAGAGAGACCGGAGTCAAGGGTCAGCCCGGATCGCTGGTTGAGTGGGGCATTAAGAGCCTTGAGCTTGAAGGTGATGAGCCCGGCAAGAAGTTTGACGACATCAACAACATGAAGGGTCTGATGGGCGATGTTGGTGATCTGATGACTGATATGAAGGATGCTGATTTTAGTCCGAGCGGCGAGATGTATCACTTCACCCTGGATCTGCTCCAGATGGTGAGCAGCCGCGCCAGGCCGTAGTTTTAGCAGAAGAGGAGCCGGTTCATTTGGACCGGCTCCTTATTAATATTGTTATTGGGCTGGCCAACATGGGGCCGGCCGCATGTGTTATGTTAAGCTAGTATTTGATTTGGCGCGCTTGCGTATGTTAACAATGTATTAACTTCTGCGTATAAGATCTTAATGTTGTCACTTAGAGGGGACGATATAAACGCTAGTTAGCATTGGAGACATTGAGTCTCCTGGGTTTGATAAAAATTCTTGAGAGGGGTTTGTTTCATGGGTAAGAGATTTTTTAGTTGTCTTTTGATTTTTGCGTTTATTTTGGGGGGCAGCCTGCCGGCTTGGGCCTTCAGCTACCAGGATACGGTAGGTGTTGGTACGCGGGCGCTGGGCATGTCCGGTGCAATGACCGGTTTGGCTGATGATTATTCTGCTGCGCACTATAATCCGGCCGGTTTGGCTCAGAAAACCGGTACCAATATCACCATCGATGTGGTCTACATCAATCCTGACTTCGAGGTGAACTATCTGGATGGCAGCGGCCCGTTGATTTGCTACGACTGGCGCGGCGCTGAGCGCATCAACCCGTCCAAACAGGCTGATGGCGATTCGCTGGCCATGAATTTCCCGATCATCGGTATGGATCTGGATATTAACCAGCTGGCCAGCAACATCGTTGATATTCCCATCAACATTCAGATGGGCATGGCCATCACGCTGCCGGATGGGTTCCGGGCCGCCTGGACATTTCATGACACCTCACCGGTAGCACCCAACTGGCTCAGATATGGCGATGCCATTGAGCATGTTGGTGTGGGCCTCGGTGTGGGCGTCGAGGTCATAAAGAGGTACCTCTACCTGGGTGCCGGTGCCCAGATGACCGTCCGTGTTCCCGGTGATGTCTATGTTGATGCCCTGACGCCCGGCACGGCGCCGTCTCAGGCCTTTTTGAATGCCCAGATCGAGCTTAAGGCTCAGACCAAGTGGGCCGGCACCGCCGGCATCATGATCACGCCTTTTGGTAACGATCTGCTGCGCATCGGCGCATCCTACCGCGATCAGGCCAAGATGAAGGTTCCGCTGCCCATCTATCCGATTGTTAATGCCGCCTTCCCCTTCCCGCTGGACTATCCGCTCTACCTTGAGTCGCTGGCCAACTGGAATCCCAGTGAAGAGTCTTACGGCGTAGCGCTGAACTTTGAGCGCATCTGGCAGCAGGTGCCGTTGACCGTATCCTTGGACTACAACAAGCAGCGTTGGGGCGATTATGACGAGACTATGAGTTATCAGTACCATCTCGGTCTTATACCGGGTATCAAACTGTTGCAGGACACTACCAACTGGGCCATCGGTTTTGAGATCCGTCCCACCGACATGCTCAGCATCCGTACCGGCTATGGCGAGCGTGAGTCCTGTGTGCCGGATCAGTCCTGGATTGCTACCAACTACCTTGATTTTGACAAGAAGCTCTATTCGTTCGGCATCAGCTACAACCTGGCCGATCTGCATAAGCAGGTTGATTTCCTGAACAAGATCCTGGAAAGCCTGCCCATTGAACTCGGTTTTGCCATGCAGTATCAGGATTGCGAGGACTACACCGTTTATAAGCGCGGCACTGAACCGCCCTTTGCCAACAACGGCGTGCAGAGCTATCCGCAGAAGAGCTATAAGGTTGAGGGTGATGCCATGGTTTACGGAGTCACCGTCGATATCAGCTTCTAAGGGAGAGAGGGATAAGCGAGGTTTATTATTTCATGTTGGGTCATTTCACTGAGTAGTGCCAGTAGGTGAGGCCCGGGAGGAAAAATTATGAAGAGAATTAATTTACTGGTAGCACTGGCATTAGCAGCAATTATTATCAACGGCTGTTCAGCTGACGAGGCTGACCGCTATGCATCGAAGAACTTTGCCGCCGTGGGTGGTGAGGAGATTGTGGGTGAAGATTTTGGCTCTCTGGCTCTGCTGTTGGGCAATCCCACTAAGCAGGATATGCTCAATGTGGCCGGCGACGCCCTGGGGCGTTTGAATATGATGGCTGAGATCGGTAAGTATAATCCGGCCTATCCTGAACTTTCGGCTGATTATCAGAATGTTATCGATATGATGGGTCGGGCTCATGATATGATGGTTGAGAAACAGATCATCTACTATGAGGAGCTGGCTGCTGAGGCTAGAGGTGAAGGCGAGCCTGAATTTACTGAAAAAGAGCTAGAAGAGCTAACTCTAAATGCATGTTGTCAGTTATTTGGACTTGATCCGAAGCTGTGGGATGCAGATCCATCTAATCTTACGGAGCAGCCTGGCACTGCAAAGGCATGGCTTGGAGAGAAGATGCTTAATGAAGGTGCCTATGATTTGGCATCTATGATTGCAAACATTGATAATGTTGATGTTTACGCGATGCTTGAGCATTTGATGTTGCAGGATGCTGAAACTATTCTCTACCCCGCATTTACAGGAATCAAAATCAAAGGTTTCCCTGAGGGAACTGATGAAGAAGAGAAAATGCGCGAAACCATTGTGCAGATAGTAGGACTTATTCATGGTCTAATTCCTACGCTGTATAATGACATGATTCCTCAAATGAACAATGAGAAGGAATCATCATTATCACTGGCAATGGAATTGGTTAAAGCTGAACAGGTTGTTGAACTGGTTGGTATGGTTCTGGGTATGCTGGCTGGTATGGAAGTTGATGATAAAGGTGCTGTCGGAGGTCTTGCCGGAGATATTGTTGAGTTGATTAACGGCTTTACAACAGAGCTCTTTATCGGGATTGATTTAAAGGCTTTAATGCCTTTAGTCGAAGCCCTTATGGCAAAGAATCCTGATGGAACTGATAGCCCATTT
>CALOBW010000052.1:0-2665 GCA_942491525.1 uncultured Thermodesulfobacteriota bacterium | reverse complement strand
CAGGCAGCAGAGCAGCAGCCCGCTGAGACTGGATGCATCCGGCTGATCCATCCGGTAGAATTGGCGCGCCTCTTCATATTTGCCGAGATGGTAGTTGGCTCCGGCCAGGCTCAGCTGAATCTCGCGGCTGGGAGAGATCTGCTGGGCCCTTTGTAGGAATTCGACTGCCTGGGCGATCTGGCCGCGTTGCAGCAATGTGAATCCAAGACCACTCAATGCGGGACCATGTTGGGGATTGATTTCCAGTGTACGGCGATAGTTCTGTTCTGCTGCAGCAAACTGGCTGGATTTCTGATTGGCCAGCCCCAGATAGTAAGGCAGCTGCGCATCAATGTCGGTCGGGATTGCAAAGCTCTCCTGCTCTATTCCCAGCTCTTCGGCATGTTTGAGTGCCGTGATGGCTGGCTGATACTGCTGTTGGCTGACCAGCTGTGCGCCCAGGAAGTATTGCATCAGTCCGCTTTCGGGGTATGCGCCTGCGCCGTCTATAAGTTCCTGCAGCGCTTCCTGCGGTTGTCCGAGGTTCATGTAGCAGTCGCGGGCCATATGGTACAGGCATATTTTTGCCAGAGGCCGCCGCCGCCCTTTTCCCGGGCGATACTGATGTGTTCCGGGCTGGCATTGTAATTCTTGACGGCAAAAAAGCTGGCCGCGATCATGTAGTGCTGCTCTGCGCTGTCAGATCCTTCATCAAGGGCCTTGAGTTGGATCGCAAGGTTGCGGCGGCCCTTGGCGATGCGATCCTCAGCCTTGTGGTAGCCGGTGTGGCGGATGGTGATCGGAAGCTCCTGGGTGTTTAGGCCTGCCTGACGAACAGAGCTTACCAGCTCCTCGTGCACGCGGCCTCTGAAAATAATATCTTCACGGCGCGGGAATAGCCGGAGCTGATAAAAGGCCGTGAACCCGTCGCGGGAGGCAGCGGCCTCATCGGTGGCACTCTCGACCCGCAGGTAGTAGGCACCGTCAAGTTGGCTTTTAAGTTCCTGCAGTTTGCGCTGCTCACTCACATCAATGCGGTCATCGGCGTCGACCCAGAGCAGATAGTCTGTCTCAGCCAGTTTGATGGAGTGGTTGCGGGCGGCGGCAAAATCGTCGCACCAGTCAAATTGACCGATCGTGGCGCCACACTTTTTTGCGATCTCGACGCTTTGATCCTGCGAGCCGGTATCGACAACCACGATCTGGTCGGCAAAGCTCTTGACCTCATTCAGGATGCCGGGCAGGTTCTGCTCTTCATTTTTGACGATCATGACCACGCCGAGACTTTTGCCCATCCTTTGCAGCAGCTCGCGGTTCTTGATCAGTGATTGCAAGCTGTTGCCGCCGGCCTGGATGCCCATTTCAAAGGCGTCTAGGGCCTCAGTTCTGCGCTTGAGATTGATGAGGGCAACCCCTAAGGTGTTGTAGGCGCCGCCAAGATCAAAATAGGGGGCCTGGTGGCCGCTTAAATATAGTTCAATAGCCTTTGCGATCTGCTGGGCAGTAGCGCTGAACTGCTTGAGGTGAAAGTTCTCCGTCGCCAGTTCCAAAAGGTGGCGCGGATTATCGGGTTCTTCATTAACTTTTTTCTGTAACAGGTTGCGGTAGTAGAGCTGCTTCTCTTCGGAAATCTGGCCAAAGTGGTGGATGGGCGCCAGGATTTCGCCGAGCTTGATGCCGGCTTTTTCCAGCGACGGTTCAATCAACTCGCGTACAGCACCGGAGTAGCGGATGCCCGGCAGCCTTGGAAACATGCGCACTTTGGTTGATGGAGTCCAGCCTTTTTGGCCTTGCTCCAGATCAGCATATTCGCCCCGGCAGGCGATGAAGCCCTGGGAGTCGGGTGATGCGGAATAGTTGCGGGTGGTCATCAGGAACCCCTGGGGGGGCTTGCCGGTTGCCTCTTTGATTAGCCTGAGGTCCTGGGTGGCAACTCTCTCATCGGCATCGATGGAGAATATCCAGTCAGTGGTGGCCGCTTCAATGTAGACATTGCGGGCCTCGGCAAAGGAGTCGTTCCACTGATGGAGCAGAACTTGTGCGCCAAGCTCCTGGGCAATCTTGACGGTATCATCTGATGAGCCTGTATCAACGATCAGCATCTCATCGGCGATTGACTGCATGGCCGGCAGGATCTCGGGCAGATCCTTGGCTGCATTCTTGACGATCATGGCAAAGGTCAGGGTTTTCATTGCTTGTCCCTGGTTAGTTTTAAAAGTTGTGCGAAGGCAGAATGTATTCGCTTGGTGGCGATGTTGTTTAAACATGGTGCGGTTAGCGATTTTGCGAGAGCCATTTCGGGGCAGCCGAGTTTAGGATCAAATATGACAGATCCGCCGGACATGGTCTCTATCCGTGCGCCCTCTTCAATCATGGTAAGCCTGTTAGAGCCTATCGGTTTTCTGAGTTTTGTGCGGCGCCTGATGGATGAGATCCCGCAGGGGCTGGAGCAGACTTCACCTTCATAGCAGGCGTTGAGGGCTATTACATCGGGGTAGTAGGTTGTGCGGATCTTGGAGTCTATGGCGCCAAATATAACCAGCGATGGAATATTGAAGGCGGCTGCAATGTGATAGGCCGAGCTGTCGGTGGATACCAGGGCGTCGCAGTGGGCGATGGCGGTAATAAATTCATGCAGCCCGCCTCTGGTATCAATCTCAAAGATATTGTCCAGTTTAACGTTGCT
>CALOBW010000051.1:0-7661 GCA_942491525.1 uncultured Thermodesulfobacteriota bacterium | reverse complement strand
CTTTGTACAGATAATCAAATGAAGTCTCAAACCAGGATATGTATGAAGAAAATTATATGTGTGGCAATCTTATTGGTGCTGATGTTTGGCTGTGGTGATAAATCAATATCTATTCATCCTACTGTAATTCGAGTAAGCAACCTCTCTACAATTGCTATTTTCCCAGAATTGCATTCCAATAATACTAAAGAAGACTTTGGTGTCGTAGCCATAGGCACATCTGCGACAAAGGGATTTGGTCCATTCAATCCTAATGAGACCATACTTGTCAGATGCATAGAAGATGGCGGCAGAAAGATCCTCAAATCAACCATTGATAGTTCCTTTTTGGTAGAGTTTAACGGTAAAGTAAAATTGCTGAATTTTATTTATGAAGGCGATAATACATGGATACTAAAAGCTTTTGATGAAAATGACAAAGAGTTGATTGTCATCAATGGTGTTAAATTAGAGCGGTTGGCAGAGTAATAGCAGTTATATGCAGTTGAGCTGCGCTACAAAATCGAATTTAGATTATATTTGATTTATGTGTGGTTGTTATATGAATTATCACTTTTAGAAACACCATTGGAGTTAGATAATGAAACCTAATAAAATACTGAACTTACTTTTATTAACTCTTTTAATTTCCGGATGCGCCACCACGCAACAACTCTATCATGGAGATCCACAACCGAGTGAGGAGGCGATTATCAAATGTGAATCAGGATATTTTGCACTCATTGCTAGTGAATCTTTCCATATTATAAGTGCTGATGGACAATCATTAGGTTCGCGCTTGATGGATTGTCCACGAGAAGTGCATGTGCTACCCGGGCAGCATGAAATTGTAGTACGTATCAGTAACATTACAGGGTATTCCTCTCGTGAATACACGATACCGTACTCATTCGAAGCCAAACCAGGTGAAACTTATATATTCCGTAAAAAGTATAAATACGGATGGTATGATAAATATAAATTCTGGGTAGAAACTCTTTCTACTGCTGAAGTTGTCGGAATTCCTATTTATTATGATGGCAAAAAGGCAGCTTGGAAAAAAGACCCTAGTGCGGGATTTACAACTGAACCGTTATTTTAATACTAAGTAGAATACTTAATTGAAAGTTGATTGAAATCTATTTTTAGAATTCCCAATAATTAGCGCTACAAAGCGCAAATCGAAGTCCAGGGACGGCATGGTAGATAGCAGTTAGGTGTATTTAAATTTGGGACTGAATTATTTCAATTCCTCTTGTTATCGGTGGATATGTTATTTTCTTATACAGGTCAATGGGTACAGTTTTAGCTTAGCAACAAACTTCTGTGATTTTTGCTCAACATATTGACTCTAATGATCATGATAATCTTTCTCGATAGGTAATCTTAATAACCTATAAAAAAGAAGTCCTTTCAAATATGATGGAGGAAAAGATCATGAGGAAATTATTGTTCTTATTGCTACCGTTTTATGTTCTGTGTTTTGTCGGCTGTGGAGGAAGTAGTGATAGCAATGATTTAGCTATCGGAGTTAACCCTGAAACAACATATGATATTAATCCTGATATGAGTAATGTTCCACATGGTACAATAAGTATTAAACTACCAAGTTTAGAAAATTCTAAAACGCTAACATTTCAGGAATCACAAGAGGAAACAGATACTTATGAAGTGGTTATTTATAATGGTGAGAATGCGGTTACGGCTTATGATTTTAGCGTAAATGATACAATAAATGTTCCGATCGGGATATTTAAAGTTGTTGTATTGGCAGGAAAATGTCGGAGCAACAGCACCTCAGTTACCTTACTTGGAATTGGCATGACTGAAAATGTAGAAGTTCTAGATGGTGAAAGAACTGATGTTGTCGTTAATTTGAAACCCAAGATTTCAGAGTTTGTTGTTCCCGCAGAAGTCACTTGTGGTCGTCAGTATACAGTAACTATAACCGGTAATACTATTATTGATGTTATTGATGTAGGTGATGCATCTATAAGGGTGGGTGATGCATATGAGTATGCAAGTTTCTCGCAAGAAGGTCAGGAGTGGGTTGCTAGTGCTATTTTTACTGCTCCTGGGCTACCAACTTCAGCATTGGCTGAATTAAATATGGAGAAAATGTATATAGTTGATCATCAATATGAAGCTAGAGTAAGTCTTTTTTCTGATACACACTATATGTGGCATTGGCAAAGCAGGTCGGTTTCTCTTCAAAATCCTGATTCATCAATTTACAGTGAAGCGATTAAACCTATAACTTTTTTGGCTGAAAATACAGGTGTTGGCGTTGAAGTTAATTGGGAGGAGTAAAGCCCTAAACATTGACCATTTTGAAATGATGTAAATTAAAATAAGACTGCTATTTTGTTAATAGTTGACCGCAGCTACGTAATGAAAGCTCACTCTTTAAAGAGTGAGCTTTTTTAGAAGTAAATAATTGAATACAAAAGTTTAGAGTGAATGTAACTAGCCATTAACAACACCTAAGCAAACCCACATGTGCCACGGGCCAAGCCAAAGCTCGCCCGTGTTTCCATCTATTCAACCGCCACCTTAACCACAACCTTCCGAACAGACGAGCTCTCACCATCCGCAATACACGGCATATGCGCCTCGCCGGCCAGGAAGATCATAAATGTACCGGCCGCAAACTTAAGCATCTCGGCCTGGCCCTCCAGCACGATCAGGTCCTTCTCCTCATCATAGGGACCGGGCTGAGCAACTGCGGTGTAGCCCATCAGTTCCCGGCCTTTGGCCACAAACTGCACGTCGATATATTTGCGGTGCGCCTCAAGAAATCCATCCTCAATCAGTTTTGTGTTGTAGTCCTGCACCAGGGCAAAGACCTGATCGCCGTCGATATCGTAGCGGCCCGGTTCAAGACTGTTGAGGTCGGTTGCGCTCAGAAATTGCAGGGCGGCCTCAATTCTGGGATTAATTCCGTAGTAGCTGCTGGCATTGGTGATCTGGTCTGTAATCATAGGATCTACATATCGTGATTTTGTCTTTAAATCCAGTGGTCTGATTTGTTCTCTCTCACTGGATATGCTAAGGTCTATTGAATGAAATGGGGGATGTGATGCTGGAGACAAGCCTTGATGATGCCCTGATGCAGGAGAAGCAGCGCGGCGAGCTGCTGATCAGCCAGCTGCGGCTGGTAATTGTGCTGCTGGCGTCCGTTGCGCCTCTGATGATGATTATTCTTAATGGAGCCTATCCTGGCTTGGCGCTTGTGCTGCTGGTGCTGGCCTATGCGCTCGGTATCAGGCGGCTGCTCAAAGGGGGTTATTTCAGCCCCTGGTTCGGTTACCTGACCCTGCTTTGTGACGTCGTTGGCCTGGGCATCTGTCTGATGCTGCTCTCATTCATCAGGCCTGTCTACAATGGGCTGCTGCTGGAGCCGCTCTTTGCCATCTACTACATCATCAGCGTCAGCGGCACCATCAAGTATGATTTCAGGTACTCGTTTTTCAGTCTGGCGCTCTGCACGCTGATGGTTTTTGTGCTGGCCTGGTTTGATGCGGCGGTGCATGCCATCAGCCCCGACTGGCTGCTGATCTTTGAGAAGGTGCTGCTGCTCTCGGTCTTCACCATCATCTCATTTATCTTTCATAACCTCTTCACAAAGATTGTTGAGAGCGAGCACCAGGTCATGCATCAGCGCTTCAAGGAGCTTTCGACGCTCCTGAACATCGGTTCTGGCATTTCGGTGCGCCGCAAGCTTGAAAAGAGCCTTCTGAGTATTGTGGAGCAGACCCGCGATCTTTTGAATTCCGATCTCTGTTATCTGGGTCTCGGGGATGCTGAAGGCGCGGTTGATACGGTGGTGGCGGCCGGTGCCCGGCAGGGATTTGCCCTGGATGGTCTGCTTGAGGGGCGGTTGGTCGGGGCCGTGATTAAAACTTTGACCGAGCTGGAGATGCAGTATGGCCGGGAGCTTACCGCTCACCTGCGGGCCGAGGGCGTTGTCTGGCTGGTGGCGGCGCCCATCATGCTTGAGGGGCGCCGGGTGGGATTTCAGGTGGCGGCCCGGCGTACAGAGCTGGCCTATGGTGAATATGACAAGGTGCTGCTCAGTAATTTGTCGCAGCAGGCCGGGCTGACGGTCCAGAACTCCCTGCTGTTTGAGGATCTTCAGAGCGAGGCCATGCCCGAAGCGCCGGACGGCTATCTGGGGATTGTAGGCCGCAGTGCGCCCATGCGGAAGGTTTTTGGGCTGATTGAGAAGTCGGCCCGCACCGATCTGCCGGTGCTGCTGCGCGGCGAGAGCGGGACCGGCAAGGAGCTGGTGGCCCGGGCCCTGCATCAGGCCAGTGCGCGTAGTGGCGGGCCCTTCATTCCCATCAACTGTGCGGCCATCCCGGAGACCCTGCTCGAGAGTGAACTCTTCGGCCATGAGCGCGGGGCCTTTACCGGGGCGGACCGGCTCAAGCAGGGCATCTTTGAGCTGGCGCAAGGCGGCACGATCTTTCTGGATGAGATCGGCGACATGAGCGTCAGTCTGCAGATCAAGCTCTTCCGGTTTCTGCAGAGTCATGAACTGGTGCGTCTGGGCGGCAAGCGTACGATCCGGGTCGATGTGCGCATCATCAGCGCCACCAACCAGGACCTGGAGCATAAGATCAGTGCCGGTCTCTTTCGCGAGGATCTCTTCTACCGCATCAATACCCTGACCATCTTTACGCCGGCCCTTAGAATGATTCCTGAGGATATTCCGCTGCTGGTGAATCATTTCATGGCCGGCTGCGGCGGCCGGCTGCGCCTTTCGCGCTCGGCCATGAAGTATCTGATGACCCGTCAGTGGCGCGGCAATGTGCGCGAGCTTGAGAATCTGGTGCAGCGCATGGTTGCCATCTGTGACGGCGAGCTGGTGCGCACGGCTCAGCTGAAAGAGCTGATTGCCATGATGACGCCTGATCAGCCGGCTGAAGGCGGGCTCAACAGCTATCTGCAGCTGGCCCTCGGCCGCAGCTGTTCGCTGATCGAGGAGACCGCCCATTTTGAGCGCAGCCTGATCAATGAGGCATTGCTGCGCTCCGGCGGCAACATTTCCGAGACCGGCCGCCTGCTCAATGTGCCCAAGTCGACCCTCTTCAATAAGATCCGCAAGCATGGACTGCTCTGATAATTCGTCCCAAAACCTGAACGCAGATTGCCAAATCTGAACCCTTACCGGGGTTCTGTGAAAATCTAACGATCATGCAGATCGGCTCCTGTAAATGCTTTGCGCCTATTTGCCTCTTCTGGCATGGCTATTGATATCTAGGCTTCCAAAATTCGCTTAAGAGTTGAGGAGGTTTAGGTATGTCATATATGGATTGTTGTGACTGGAGTGAGTGCACGCGCTGCGGCGAGTGTCTCAGCCGCTGTCCGGTCATCAAAATGGATAAGGCTGCGGCCGGGATGGCCATGGATAAGCTGATCGCCGGTGAGCCGGTGCCGGAAGTTTTTGGTAACTGCACCTTCTGTTTTAACTGCAACAGCTACTGCCCCCAGGGCCTGCGGCCCCATGAGCTGATCCTGGACCGTTTCATGGCCCAGCGCGGTGGCGTGCCGCCCATGCTGCAGTATCTGATGAACGGCCAGCCAATCTCGCTTTTTCCCGATCTCTACGCCCAGCTTAAAAGTGATGAGCAGCAGATCCTGGAACAGTGGTCGGTCGCGCCGGGGCCGGTCAGGGAGGCCCTCTTTATCGGCTGCGTCGGCCGGCTGAACTGCTATGATATCGAGAACTCGGCAGTACTCAAGAGTTTGCCCAAGTTTGCGCCGAGCGATCTCTGCTGCGGTGAGCTGGCCTACCGTCTGGGCACCTGGCAGTCCTATGCCGATACGATCGAAAAGACCCTGCGGCGCTTTGAGGAGCTTGAGCTGGAACGGCTGGTCTGCTACTGCGGCTCCTGCTACAACTATTTCAGCAATATCCTGCCCAATGTCTATGGGCAGACGCTGCCCTTTGAAGTTGTATCGCTCTATGAGTGGCTCTGGGAAAAGGTTGAGGTCGGCGAACTGACCTGTAAGGCGCCCCTCAATCTGCAGGCCGCGGTGCATGAGTCCTGCTATGTCAGCGAGCTGGGCGAGGGCTTCGGCGCGACCCTGCGCAAGCTCTATGGCAGTGTCGGGCTGGACTGTGTCGAGCTGGAGCATCGCGGCTGCGACAATCTCTCCTGCGGCGCGGTCAGCACCCTGCGTTCGCTCAATCTGCCCAGGACGCTGCTCAAGGAGCAGAACCGCAAGTACCGTGAGGTCAGCAGCAGCGGTACTGATAATATTGCGCTGAACTGTCCGGGCTGCTTCATCACCATGGGCTTCACCAGCTTCGCGCACGGCAAACAGCTGCACTACATGCCCGAGCAGATCCTGCTGGCCTTCGGTGATCACCAGGAGCGGCCGCTGAAGTCGCGTCTGCCGCTGATCGTCAAGACATTCATGAGGCGTCTGCCGCGCCTGCTGGCTCAGCGGCCCCAGGCCGAGCTGCCGCGTATCGGGGCTTGAACCATGCAGCAGACGGTCTGGAAATCGGCAAGGGAGATCAGCTACAGCCTGGAGCCCTATGGCAGGGTTGCGCTCTTCTCCTGCGGGGTCTGCGCCAATCTGAGCGGCACCGGCGGGCATGCGGGTCTGCGCTTCATGCGTGGCGAGCTCAGCAGGATGGGCAAGCAGGTGGTGGGGGCAAAGGTGGTGGTGGCCTGCTGCGCCGAGGAGATCATGCGCCAGGCCATCGATTCGTACGGCGGTAATTGCGAGGCCGTTGTTGTTCTGAGCTGCGCCGGCGGCGTCAAGGCTGCCGCCCTCAACAGCGCAGTGCCGGTTATTGCGGCCTGCGATACGGTGGGCAGCACGCCGGTCAGGCTGGCCGGCAGCGCGCCTGCCGACCTCTGCTCGGGCTGCGGGGCCTGTGTGCTCAGTCTGACCGGCGGGATCTGTCCGCTCAGCCGCTGCCCGCTCAAAAAAGGGTCGGGGCCCTGCGCGAAATCCCGGGGCGTGCAGTGTGTTGTGGATCCGCAGATCGAGTGCGTCTGGCATGCCATTGGTCAGCGCGGCGTTGACTTGACGGCCATTGCCGAGCTTAAGCGTATCCAGCAGCAGCATGAACGCTATGCTCCGCTGGCGGCCAAGCCGGTGCCGGATACGCTCCGGAAATTGGCCGGCTGGGTGGGCTTGCGCAGCGCTGCCTTCAGCAGGGTGGTGACATGGATACGCTGAGACGTTCTCTCCTGATGGTCATCGGCGTCGTGCTGCTGACAGCGGCCCGCGGGCAGGGCGGCGAGCTCGACGCCATTTGCGAGATTCCGGCCGCCCAGTGGCAGGCAGTTGCCGCCGGCGAGGCTCCCTGGCCTGAGAGTGTTTTCCCCATCTCGCGCTGGGATGATGAGGAGCTTGAGCAGTTGCCGGCCGAGTTCTGGCGGGATCTGCGGGCGGTCGAGCGCTCCTGGCCGCTCTATATTGATGAGCAGGCCCGCCATTATCAGCAGGAGTACGGCCCTGATATTCGCAACCGCTATGATCTCTATCGGCATGAGCAGGCGCACCGGCAGACCGGGCCCGGGCGCAAGAGCTTGAACAGGCTGGTGGATCTGGCGGCCCTTGAGGCCTCCTGCTTTGATCAGCTGCGCGGTCGGCGCCTGGATCAGATCGCCGTGGTGGCCTGGCGTCAGGGCCGGCTGCGCCATATTCCATTTGAT
>CALOBW010000050.1:0-11809 GCA_942491525.1 uncultured Thermodesulfobacteriota bacterium | reverse complement strand
GCTGATAAAATCATTAAGCTGAACCTGCAGGACGGCGACGACAAGATTGGCGTTATCATAAGTGAGGTGCATAAATGAGCTGGGGCCATAAGGATCTGATCGGCCTCAAGGGTTTAAGCGCCGAAGAGATAACCTATGTGCTCGACACAGCCACCACCTTCAAGGATATTTCCAAGCGTGATATCAAGAAGGTCCCGACCCTGCGCAGAGTGGCGATTGTGGGCGACATCATGCACTCCAGGGTGGCGCGCTCCAATGTCTATGCCTTGAAGAGGCTGGGCGCCGAAGTTGTCCTGGTGGCACCCAAGACCCTGCTGCCGCCGGAAGTTGATAGCTGGGGGGTTGAGGTCTCCAACCAGCTTGATCCCGTCATCCCCAGTTGTGACGTAATGATGATGCTGCGCGTCCAGAAGGAGCGCATCAGCCGGCAGCTATTTGCCAGTGACCGTGAATATTCGGTCTTCTACGGCCTTAACAAGCGGCGGGTGGATATGATGAAGGACGGAGCCGTCATCATGCATCCCGGTCCCATGAACCGCGGCGTCGAGATCAACCATGATGCCGCCGACCATGCGCGGGCCATCATACTGGATCAGGTTGAAAACGGCGTGGCCATTCGCATGGCCCTGATGTATCTCTCGCTCGGAGGAAGCCTAAATGTTGATTAAGAACGCAAGAATCATCGATCCGGCCAGCAGTACCGACATGGTCGGTGATATCAAGATAGAAGACGGCAGAATTGCGGCAATCGGCAGCAATCTGAAAAGTGACGAAGAGGTTATCGATGCCAGCGGCAAATGGGTCATCCCCGGACTGGTGGATCTGCATGTACACTTCCGCGATCCCGGCCTGGAGTATAAAGAGGATATTGAGACCGGCTCAAAGGCGGCCGCAGCCGGCGGCGTTACCACGGTGGCCTGCATGGCCAACACCGATCCGGTCAATGACAATGCCTCGGTTACCAAATATATTATCGACAAGGCTAAGGCTGTCAGCTGCATCAATGTACTGCCGGTGGGGGCCGTGACCAAGGGGCTTAAGGGCCAGGAGCTTTCAGAGATGGGCCTCATGAAAGCCGCCGGCATCGTGGCGGTCTCCGATGACGGCCAGCCGGTGCAGGATTCCGGTCTACTCAGAAGCGCCATGGAGTATGCCGCAACCTTTGGTTTGAAGGTTTTCACCCACTGTCAGGACCGCGACCTGGACGGCGGCGGCGTCATGAATGAGAGTGCCCTCTCTTCCGAATTGGGGCTGCCCGGTATACCAAATGCCGCCGAGGACGTGCAGATCGCTCGTGATGTGACCCTGGCTGAGTACACCGGCCTTCCGATCCACATCACGCATGTGGCCACCAGGGGCGGTATGGAGATTATCAGACGCGCCAAGCATCATGGCGTCAAGGTGACCTGCGAAGTTGCACCGCACCATCTGCTGCTGACCGAGGCGGCTGTCGGCAAGTATGACACAGACGCCAAGATGTATCCGCCGCTTAGAAGCGAAGATGACCGTCAGGCGTTGATCGAGGCTCTTCGGGAGGGCATTGTCGACTGTATTGCCACCGATCATGCTCCGCATGCCAAGGATGAGAAGGACCGTGCATTTGAGCACGCGCCCTGCGGCATTATCGGTCTGCAGACCCTGCTGCCGGCAATTTTGAAACTTCAGCGCGAGAATGATCTGGACCTCATGAGTCTGATCGGTCTTATGACCAGCGGACCGGCTGATCTGATCAATATTGAGGCCGGCCGCATTCAGCCCGGTGCACCGGCCGACCTGGCCATTGTTGATCCCGACGAGGAGTGGGTCTTCACGGCTGATATGATTCTGTCCAAGTCCAAAAATTCACCTTTTATCGGCGAGCAGTTCAGGGGCAAGGTCAAACAGACCATTGTGGCCGGTAAGGTTGTCTATAAAGATTAGCCGGCGGACAGGAGTCCGTCCTGCAGCATTAAGTTCTTCACATATTTGGCAATCGCCAGGCAGGATGTAAGGCCTGGCGATTCAATTCCAATCAGGCTGAGCATGCCTTCCGGTTCATGTTTGATGATAAAGTCCCGCGCCGGTTCGCCCGGTGCGCTCAGCTTGGGGCGCAGGCCGGCCATGTCAGGCTGCAGATCGCTCTTTTCAATCGGCAACAGCTTCTGGATACCGGCGGCAAACTGGGCGGCATGGGTTGGGTCAACCAGGTAATTCTCCTCATAAACGGTGTTCGGGCCCAGCCTGACAGCTCCGCTCAGATCCTTGGTCAGATGGATGCCCAGGCCGGCCAGGTTCTGCTCCGGACTGGGATAGATCAGGTGGCTGCAGATGGTTGATTTTGATGATTTAAGGCGGAAGTATTCGCCTTTGACCGGATAGATCCGGTAACGATCAATGCCGGCCAGAGCCGCGACTTCGGCTGCCCTGAGGCCGGCTGCATTAATGACGATGCGGCTGCTGAACTGGTACTCATCGTTGACGCTACAGAGGAAGCGGCCCGGTTTGGGCTCAATGGCCGTGACTGCTGAATTGCACAGGATATCGCCCTTGGCGCAGAGTTCGAGGCGCCGCATCAGCTGGTGGCTGTCTAGGATGCCAGTATTGGGCGAGAATAGGGCGGCCGCGGCCTTAAGGTTGGGCTCAATCTTTTTGATTTCATGGCGGTCCAGCAGCTGCAGGCCGCTGACACCGTTGGCTTGGCCCTGGAGAAATAGTTTTTCAATGGATGGAATCTCCTGATCGCTGCCGGCCGCGATCAGCTTGCCGATGCGCCGATGGGGCACGTCATGCTTTTGGCAGAAGCGGTAGAGCAGGCGGCTGCCCTCAATGCAGAGGCTGGTCTTCAGGAAGTCCGACGGGTAGTAGATTCCGGCATGAATCACTTCGCTGTTGCGTGAACTGATGCCCTGACCCAAAGCGCTTTGGGCCTCCAGCAGCACAGGTGAAAATGCTGAAAGCTCGTAGGCCAGGGCCAGGCCGACCACGCCGCCGCCGATAATTGTAATATCGATATCCGTCATGACATATCCATACCACAGGGGACGAATATCTTCAGGTGGCAGTTCAAGCTGCACACAATATGAAAAATTGAATTTAGAATGTTTTGCGCCTCAGGGGATCATTTGTGCTTATGTGCAGAAGCCCAGGCTTTAATTAATTTTTTGTAAAATGATAATGGGTGGTAAACAAAGTAAAAAAGCAGAAAAGCGACCATCTATTTATGATATATAATTAAATATATTTATTGAAGTTTATCTTGCCCGGCTTATTATTGCTTGTTATAAATTTAAGATCATTTTGCAATTGAATGTATGGAGGTGGGTATGGACATTTGGGACAAGGTTCCGGTGATCAAGGTTGCAATTCGTGGAGCCAACGGCAGGATGGGCATGCAAGCCATCTACGCCTCCATGGAAAATAATGAAGATATCCTGCAGCGCGCCAAAACCAATCAGCTTAATCCGGACGATGTCTGGATAGATGTGGTATTTGGCGCCTTTACGGCAGATATCCCGACCGTGCAGCAGATTCTGGCCGGTGTCATGCGCTCCGAGAAGAACAAGGTTCTGGAGGGCTATGATAAGTTTGGCAAGCCCATCTATCGCCAGAAGGCCACCGGCGGCATGGAACTCAGGACTCAATATGTCGAGCAGAGCCTGGATGAGGAGCCCCAGCGCGAGCACTTGATCCCGTTTGACCGTCAGGAGATCGTTGATACTCCGGAGGGCTTTCCGGCCATCAAGATTCTCTCTGATGACCGTCAGGAGACCCTGGCCACGATCCGCCATATTAATGTGCGGCTGGGAGAGCTTTCCGGCGAGGCCATCATGGACCGGGTCCTGGATGCGGCCTATGATCTGGGTGCCAATGTGCTGCTGAGCTGCGTGGGTGATACGGCCAAGCGGGTCGACAGCATGCGGCGCTGGCTTGATAAGATCCATGATAAGGGCTATGCCATGGGCTTTTTGGAGTCCGCCCCGGCCAAGGGTTGGGAATCTCGCATGCTCTCGCGTCAGTCTGTGATCAATGTCCAGACCACCCGCAACTACAGTCCGACCGGGACCTTATTCAGAACCGGCCTGACCTTGAGGGCGCCGCTCTTTGAATTCAAGAAGTATGAGCTGGGACGTGCGGCCGGCCGTTTCAGCGTGATCATGCAGCGTATAGTGCAGCAGATAGTGGACAATCCGGCCTTCAGCTGTTTTGCCAGGATTATGGACGAGAATCCCAAGACCATTCAGGAGATTGAGGGCGAGAGGGTGCTGGTCAATTTTCCGAAAGATTTCCTGACGATCCTTTCGGACCGGTACTTGAAGTTCAGCTTCTACGAGGACAATGAGTACGGCTTTGTCTGTGCCGCCATGATCCCTAACCTGAAGGCGCTCGGCCTGGTCTACAAGTCCAAGAGTCTGGTCAAGAAGACCAGGCAGCAGGGTGTCAATTATGAGGCAATTACCAATATTGCCGGTATTTTTGGTACAGCGTGGATGACTAAAGCTCCGCAGGAGATCATTTCACGCGGCGGCGCCCTCTCCACCAGTTCCTGTACGACCAATGGCAATCTGGTTGGCGATTTCATCATCTTCATGGCGCTGCACTGCTATTATGATTTCTTTTATGGCGCCATCAAGGAGTACTATCTGGCGCTTGACGGCGCAGAGTCGGCGCGCCTGGAAGAGGTGATAGAGAAGAGGTTCCAGGCGTTCGACCGCTATCTGGCGGATTTGATATCTGCCCATCGGGCCGAGCTGATCCACAAGGTCTTTAACTTCTACTATGATGAGATCGAGTTCCTGGATACTGACATGCAGCACGGCCTGACTCGAGCCGAGTCGCCCGATGTGATTGAATTCCTGCGCGAGACCTCCTCGGGCTCCATGACCGAGGTGCCCAAGATTCTCTCGCTGCCGGAGCGGGAGCTCGAGTACTTTAAGGGCCTGCGTACAGCCTTGAAGAAGCAGCAGACCAAGGAGAATTCGGAGGAGCTGAAAGCGTTAATCCAGGAGCAGATTGATAAAATTTCAAATACGATAGAGACTATTCAGAGCAGTATCAATATTGTCAGTGTGCTGGAGAATCAGGAAAAGTGAATTTGGGGAAAAGATCCCTAAATGTTTGCGACGGAGAGCGATAGAGCGCCCGCTGCAGCGCCATTAACCGCTTGACCAGCTGATTTAATTGGACTATGAACCAGGAAAACGGGCCTATAGCTCAATTGGTAGAGCCACCGGCTCATAACCGGTAGGTCCCTGGTTCGATCCCAGGTAGGCCCATAATAATGATAAGGAGCGAATGGCTTGATCACAATTGGGAGAGATATTCAGGCTTTAAAATAAATGGAAGGGGTGCTTTGAGCACCCCTTTTTTTGTAACTATGCGGCTAAAAGAGATCATAAAAATTCTGGATAAGGTGGCGCCTTTTGCTTTGGCTGAGGAGTGGGACAACTGCGGCCTGATGGTAGGCGACCCCGAGCAGGATGTCTTGAAAGTCATGGTTGCTCTGGATCCTACCCTGGCCGTAATCGCAGCCGCCGCCGAGAGTGATCTTATCATCACCCACCATCCGCTCTTTTTCGGACCAATTCAGGCGCTCGACTTAAGCGAACCGCTGGGGCGCAAGGTTGCCATGCTCATGCAGAACAGAACCGCGCTGGTGGCGATGCACACCAATCTTGACAAGGCCGCCGGCGGGGTGGCCGATCAGCTGGCCCTTAAGCTGGGGCTGCAGGGGCTTGAGCAGGAGGGTTTTTTAAGAACCGGGCGGCTCAAACAGCCGGAGGTGCTTAAAGCGTGGGTAAAAAAGCTGGGGACTGAATTTAATTCTGTCCCCAGAGTTGTAGATGGGGGCAGGGCTGTCTCAATGGTGGGGCTTTGTCCCGGCAGTGGTATGGAGTTCTGGCGCCAGGCACATGCATATGGATGTGACACCTTCGTGACCGGTGATGTTAAGTATCACCAGGCCCTGGAAGCCCGTGAGGCCGGTATGAATGTGGTTGACCTGGGACACTTTGCTTCGGAGGAGTTAGTCATCAAGCCCCTGGCTGAACGGCTTAGGGCGCATAATCTGGATGTCCGCCCGTATGAGGCACACGATATTTTCGAGAGATAAGGAGTATTACGTGAAGGAATTATTAAGTGATTTGTTGGCACTGCAGGCAGTAGAGGTTGAAATATTTAAAGCGCAAAAGGGAATTGCCGAGATTCCGCAGCAGATTGAGGAGCTTGATAGTATCATTGCGGCCCGCAAAAGCTCTCTGGACGGTATTGATGAGGATATCGCCAGCATTGAGGAGAGAAAGTCCGCCATGGACAGCGAGCTGGAGGAGAATCAGATCTTGATCAAGGCTGCGGACGCCCGCATCAAGAAGATCAAGACCAATAAGGAGTTTCTGGCCCTGCAGCGAGAGATAGATGTCTCTAAGAAGCGCAAGAGCGAACTGGAGGAGAAGATCCTGTACGCCATGGAGAAGCTTGAGCGCCTTAAGGCCGAGCGTGATGAGATTGCAAAAAACTTTGAGAGCGACCGTGAGGCTCTGGAGGCCAAGAAGGAGATCCTGAATTCCCAGGAGGCCGAGCTGCGCCAGGAGATTGAGGATTGCCAGAGCAAGACCGAGGAGCTGCGCAAGAGTGTTGATCCGAGTCTGCTCTCCAAGTATGAGCGCATCAAGCAGAATAAGAAGGGTCAGGTTGTGGTGGAGTGTGTCGATGGTGTTTGCCACGGCTGTCATATGCGCGTGCCGGCCCAGCTCTTCAATGAACTGGTCAGAGGTGACAAGCTAAATCTCTGTCCCATCTGTCAGCGTATCCTCTATGTGGATCAGGATTAATTTTTTACTTTGAAAAAAAAGTTAAGTGCTTGAGCTTTTCTGCCGTAATGTATTGGATAAGAGGTACGTAGCGACTATTATGCTGCTGCGTTTTAAAGTGGTGGAAAAATAATTTAAACAAGAGGACAAGGAGGAATTGGAAGATGATTAGAACAGACAAAAAGGGTTTTACACTGATTGAGTTAATGATCGTTGTTGCGATCATCGGTATTTTGGCAGCCGTGGCCATTCCGGCCTATTCTGGTTATACCAAGAAGGCTAAGCTGACTGAGGTTACTAATGCTATGGGTGCTGTTGGTAGTGCTGCTATTGAGTACTTCCAGGCTAAGGGAGTATATCCCACTATTGGTACAGCAAGTGGTATCGCTAGTAGTTTGGGTGTATCTGTACCTAACACTTACATTTTAACTACCGATGCAACAGGGGGAGCTCAGGTTACAGCAGGAGCAGGTGGTACTGATTGTGAAGTTAGAGTTGTGTTTAATGGTGTCATCGATAGTACATGGAGTGGATATGATTTAACACTTCAGGTTGCTCAGAGTACTCGTGGTCAGTGGAATCCCAACTCTGATGATACGCTGCCCAATTCATATATTCCCAAACAGTAATAGTGTAATAGCAATAAAAAAGCCCGGCAAGCGCCGGGCTTTTTTATTGCCCCAACCCAAGCTTCCCCAACTCCTCCAGCAGCCGTGCCTTCATAATCGGCTTAACCAGATAACTGGTCGCCCCACTCTCATCAAAGGCGCTGACCACATTCTTGGTATCATCCAGTGCTGTGGTCATAATAATCGGCACCTCCTCCTGCGGCCCGATGCCGTTCTCAATCTCAGTTGCCCGGATCAGTCTGACCGCCTCATGTCCGTCCATCTCCGGCATCATAATGTCCATGGTTACTAGATCAAAGGGTTGGTCGGCCCGCAGGGCCTGTTTGAACTGCATAACCGCCTCGCGGCCGTTGTCCACGCAGGTGCACTCTCCAATCTTTGAAAGGATGTCATGCATATATTTGCGACTGACGCGGTCATCCTCGGCTATCAGGATTTTCATGGACCAAATATTAAGGCTGCTGAATTTTAAGTCAATTGGTGGTATTGCCCCTATTGTGCTAACTGCGTAAGCTATTATAATAATGTCCATAAGGAGGAGCCCATGAAGGTTTTGATTGTTGAAGATGACCCTACTAGTCAGCTGTTGCTTGAAAATATTATAAAGCCTTATGGTGAGTGTGTGATCGCCACCGACGGCCAGAAAGCCATTCATGAGTTCAGCCTGGCCTACGCTAAGGATCAGGTCTATGATTTAATCTTGATGGATATCATGATGCCCAATATGGACGGCAAAGAGGCTGTACGTCAGATGCGCGAGTTTGAGTCGGAGTTCGGCATACGACCTTCGGACGAGGTTAAGATTATCATGATAACGGCCCTGGATGATCCTAAGAATGTGATCGAGTCCTATCAGGGCGGCGCCACGGCCTATATCACCAAGCCCATCAAGGAGCCGGTGCTGGTGAGCCAGATCAAGGAGTTCGGCCTGGTTTAGAAGCGGTCGCCAAGGCTCTCCCAGCGGATGGCCACAAACCTGATCTGTTTCAGTCCCTCTGCCCCATACCGTTCAGAAAGCTCTTCACGCAGCCGGGATTCAATGCTCTGCCGTTCTGCGTCGCTGTAGCCCTCAATGAACTGGATACGCTCCTCTTTGGGAATTTCAAAAATTTTACTGCCACCACTCATAATGGCCTCAATATAAAAAAAGAGGAGACAAATGTCTCCTCTTAAATTTGGCGGGAGCGACGGGACTCGAACCCGCGGCCTCCGGCGTGACAGGCCGGCGTTATAACCGACTTAACTACGCCCCCACATCTTTCGTCGGACCTCTTACCTCACTTTTTAAAAAAAAGCCAGGCCTTTTAGGTGGCCTGGCAAAAAGGAGGTCTAAGTCCTTTAGACCTGATAGGCAGTGGGTAACATAAAATATTTTACTCAGCAAGATCAAAATGCACAGAATGAGCAAAAACTGTGCATCATAAGTGGTTGTCTAATGCATGATAATTGTATGTCGGCGGAAGCTAAGGTGATAAAATTTTTCATAGCGAGATGACCGTTAATTGATTTGCAGAGAGTCAAGATCATGGATAATGCAAGAGGGTTAAGAGTAAAGAAGAGCGTTAACGAATTAACAGAAAGCAGCGTTTAGGTTTCTTGGGAATTGACAGTGTTACTTGGAGCTGAATCATATTTTCCTTTAAAAGTTACGTTTTGTGGTATTTAAATAAATGAAAATGCAATGCTCATAAATAATGAAGATGTGAGAGGGGCTGGTGATTTAAGTTCTCCTGGTTGAATAATTTGCAGAATATGCCGATCCTTATAAGAGGTTATGCTGATAGGAAGGCCTTATAATGAAGGAATATAGTATGGACGATTATGAATTGGAGTTGGCCCGCCTGAAAGAAGAGCTGGCTGAGGTCCGTGAGAGCGAGTCCCGCTTCAGGATGTTCGCAGAAAATGTGCCGGACATGATTTTCAGCTTTGATCCGGTCCTCTACCGGTTTTTTTATATTTCACCGTCGGTGGAAAAGATAACCGGCTACTCTCCCCAGGAGATCATTAATGATCCGCTCAACTTCATCAACCGGGCGGTCTACCCCAAGGACTTTGAACGGATCTTCCGAGAATATACCGAGTGTATTGAATCGCCCCAGGAGACCAAGCAGAAGCCGTTTGAATACCGTATCGTCTGCCGCAATGGCGATGTGATCTGGATCAATGAACTCAGAACCATTGAGTATAATCAAGAAGGAGTTGTGCGCCTGATGACCGGCATTGCCCGTGATATCACCGAGCGCAAAAATCATGAGCGTGAGCGTGAGGCCCTGCTTAAGAAACTGCAGGCCGCCCTTGAGGATGTCAAGACCCTGAGCGGATTTCTGCCAATCTGTGCCAACTGCAAGAAGATCAGAGATGACAGCGGCTACTGGCAGCAGGTGGAGTCCTACATTCGGGATCATTCCGAAGCCCAGTTTTCACATAGTATTTGCCCGGATTGCGCCCATGAGCTCTACCCGCAGATCTATAAAGATAAAAAATAGATCTGGTTTTCGGCAAGTTTGGAGTTAATCATCTGATAAGGGAATTAAGCAGAGGTGTCTATGCAGGGAAGAACCGTAAATGAGAGTTCCGTGGTCCTGGCCCATCTGATGTCGCCCCAGAGCGCCAATTTTGCGGGTAATGTGCATGGTGGCGTGATTATGAAGCATATTGACGATGCGGCATCGGTAGTTGCCTTGCGTCATGCCCGCACCAATGTAGTTACCGCATCCATCGACCGGCTGGACTTTTACTCGCCGGTGTATGTGGGCAATATTCTGAAGCTGAGTGCCAGCATCAACTATGTGGGCCGCACCTCAATGGAGGTTGGTGTGCGTATTGAGACCGAGGATATGATGAGCGGCGAGACTCTGCATACTGCTTCGGCCTATCTGACCTTCGTGGCTCTGGATGATGAAAACAGGCCCATGCCTCTGGCGCCGATCATTCCCGAGACGGCGATAGAGGAGCGCCGCCACCTGGAGGCCCAGGAGCGCCGTGCCCGCCGGCTGGAGGAGAAGCGGCAGGAAAAGGCGCGCCGTCATAAATAGAAGCAGAGAAATTTTTCTGATAATCTGATACTAAGCCTGGCAATGTTACCCATAGAGTCTGTTATTCCTCAAATTAAAGCTGTTCTCTCCGATGGTTGCGCGGTGGTGCTGGAGGCGCCGCCGGGGGCCGGCAAGACCACCCGTGTGCCGTTGGCCCTGCTGGAGGAGCCCTGGCTCAAGGGCCGCAAGATAGTCATGCTTGAGCCGCGGCGTCTGGCAGCCAGGGCTGCTGCTGCTTATATGGCGGAGCAGTTGGGTGAAGAGGTCGGTCAGACGGTCGGATACCGGGTGCGGTTGGACACCAGGGTTTCAGCCGCCACCCGCATTGAGCTGGTGACGGAGGGGATTCTGACCCGCATGCTGCAGTCGGATCCGGCGCTTGAGAATGTTGCGCTGGTAATCTTTGACGAGTTTCATGAGCGTTCACTGCATGCCGATCTGGGCCTGGCCTTGACTCTGGAGAGCATGAGCGCGCTGCGTGAAGATCTCAAGCTGCTGGTGATGTCGGCCACGCTGGATGGCCAGGCGGTCGCGGCGCTGCTGGACGACTGTCCGCTGATCACCAGCCAGGGGCGGAGCTATCCCGTTGATACGCGTTATGTAGGCGATGTAAACATCGTGGACGTGATTGTGCGGGCCCTTAATGAGGAGGAGGGCAGCATGCTGGCCTTTCTGCCCGGCGTAGCCGAGATCAGGCGTGCCGATACGGCGCTTAAGCAGCGCGGCATTGAAACGGCGCCGCTCTATGGAGCTCTGACCAGGGAGCAGCAGGAGCAGGCCATCAGGCCGGCTGAGCCCGGAAAGCGCAAAGTTGTGCTGGCCACCTCAATTGCCGAGACCTCTCTGACCATTGAGGGGGTGCGCATTGTGATTGATTCCGGTTTGATGCGTGTTGCGCGATTCAGTCCGGCCAGCGGCATGACGCGTCTGGAAACGCGGCCCGTTTCGCGGGCGGCGGCAGATCAGCGCCGCGGCCGGGCCGGGAGGATCGAACCGGGTATCTGCTATCGGCTCTGGAGTGAGGCGCAGCAGGCGCGGCTGCAGGAGCATAGTGAGCCGGAAATTATGAGTGCTGATCTGGCGCCGCTGGCCATGCAGCTGGCGGCCTGGGGCGTTAAAGATCCGGCTGATCTCAAATGGCTTGATCTGCCGTCGCCGGCGGCCATGCAGCAGGCCCGCGGCTTGCTGCAGCGGCTGAGCATTCTGGATGATGAGCTGAAGCTGACCCGGCATGGACAGGCGGTTGCGCGTCTGCCGCTGCATCCCAGGCTGGCGCATATGATCATAATGGCCCGGGATAAGGCGCTGGCCTGTGATATCGCCGCCGTTCTGGAGGAGCGCGATCTGCTGATTGCCAGAG
>CALOBW010000049.1:0-38209 GCA_942491525.1 uncultured Thermodesulfobacteriota bacterium | reverse complement strand
AGATGAGGCGGACGGCGCTGGCCGTCCGCCGGAGTTCGTCTCAATCGGTGATGGCCTGGATCGCGGGCGGCTCGATCTCGAAGGGCTCACCGGTGGGCTGTTGCAGGCGTTTGCCGCCGGTTCCGGGCAGGACCTCAAAGTCCATGCTGAAACGCACCATGGATCTGCGCAGCAGCTCGAACGGCTCCCGGTTGCCGTCAAAGCCGGCCCGGCCCTGCTCGATCAGCTCATCAAAGGTGGCCGCGCCCATCATGACCCGGTTCAAATCCGCCCGCTTGAGCGTGATCGTCAGGTCCGGGTTCTCGATCAGGTAGCCCTCGATATTGGTTAGGGTCGCATTGCTCAGCTCGATGGCGTACTGCTCGCCGTTATCAGGCGTTATGAGGTTGATGCTGAACGCCTGACCCTCAACCCTGGTGCTGTCCAGCTGAACCCCCAGGAAGTCGAGCCAGAGCCCTGTGCTCATGCCGCGGATCATGTCCGGCCCGCTGGCCTTGGGCGAGGCCCCCTGGGGGATGCCGTTGCGCAGCTCGAAGGCGCCGGCCAGGAAGCTGTTGCGCTGGCTGGGGCTCTCCTTCTGGTAGCCGATCTGCTCATAGACATCGGCCAGCAGATCCTTGGCCTTGCGGTTGTCGGGCTCGGCAAAGACCAGCTTGTTGAGGATCTCGGCCGCATGGCGATACTGGCCCTTATCGTAGAGTTTGCGGCCCTTGGCAATGATCTTGCGGGAGCCGCCCATCATCTCCACATAGAGCGGCGCGGCGTCGCGCGGCGAGAGGGGATCGAGGGTCGCCGGATTGGCGTCCCAGTAACCGATGTAACGGTTGACCACCGCCCGGCTGTTGTGGCTTTCCGAGCCGTGGTAGCTGTGGGCCGACCACTGCTGCTGCAGGCTCTCGGGCTGCTTGTAGACGTTGTGGATCTCGTTGATCGTCACCCCCTGGTTGACCAGGTGCAGCACATGGTTGTTGAGGTGGGCGTAGGCGTCGCGCTGGGAGCGCATCACCTCAAGAATGCGCTCGTTGCCCCAGCGCGGCCAGGAGTGCGAGGCAAACATGACCTCGGCGTCGTGCCCGAACATATAGATGGCCTTGTTGATCTGCTTGGACCACTCCAGTGCATCGCGCACCATGGCGCCGCGCAGGGTGTAGATGTTGTGGATGGTGGCGCAGATGTTCTCGGCCGCCCAGAAGGCCTTGAAATCGGGGAACCAGGTGTTCATCTCGGCCGGCGCCTCGGTGCCGGGCGTGTTCTGGAATACCATCCTGACGCCGTCCACGGTCAGCTTCTCGATGTCCTTGGCAATGATCACATTCGGCTCGATCAGGCCGAGGTTGCCGGCGGCCGTGTTCTTGCCGATCGCCTGATCCACATGCCCGAACGGGCTGCGGGGCAGCAGGACGCCGTACTGGAAGAACATGCGCCTTGTCATGGCGTTGCCGGCCATCACGTTCTCGGCAATCGCATGCTGCATGAAGCCCACCGGCGCGATCACCTTGACCTTGCCGCTCTTGACATCCTTCTCGTCGACCACGCCGCGCACGCCGCCGAAGTGATCGCCGTGCGAGTGCGAGTAGACCACCGCCACCACCGGGCGCTCGCCAAGCTGCTGATTGACAAACTTAAGGGCCGCCGCGGCCGTCTCCTTGGCCGTCAGCGGGTCAAACACGATCCAGCCGGTCTGGCCCTTGATGAAGCTGATGTTCGCCAGGTCGAAGCCGCGCACCTGATAGATCTTGCCCGGCAGGACCTCATAGAGACCGTAGGCCATGTTCAGAATCGCCTGGCGCTGCAGCGACGGGTGGATGCTCTCAAACTCCTTGCCCTCTTCAAGCAGCCATTCGTAGCTGCCCATGTCCCAGGCCACATTGCCAGCCTCGGCCATGATCTGCCGGTAGGCGGGCGCGGCGATGAAACCGCGCTGGGCCTCCTCAAAATCCCGCTCGTCGGCCAAGGGCAGCGCGCTCTTGCGCATCTGCCGCAGTTGAATGGTGTAGGCTGAGGGCAGCTTGCCCTTGGGGTCAAAATGCTTGCCCGGGTCCGCCGTGACAACGCCGCCCCCGCCGGCCGCAAAGGCCGGGCCCGTCAGGGCACTGATTAACACAAAGACCAGCAGCTCCTTAAACTTCATCCGTTACCTCCTTTGATTAAAAAAAATTTCAGACATCTGAAAGTTAACGGACTAGCGTTGAAGGGCAAGCCTCGGCGGCAGAGCGGTGCCTAGTCGGAGAGCTGCGCCGTGAGCTTGAGCTGCCACATGGCCTCGCCGGGCACCAGCTCATAGACCAGTTTGCGGGTCCCGCCGCTCGGCTTGAGATTGCTGTCACCCGGTTTGTAGACCGGGAATGAGCGCACCAGCTGCTGGCCCTCGATCTGGAAGGTGTCGTGGCCCATGTAGCCACTGTCAACATCCGGCGCGGGCAGGTGGATCAGGGAGAGGCTTTGGTCGCGGTTGGAGGCCAGGCCCAGCAGCGAGCCGTAGCTGCCGGAACCGGCTGAGCGCAGGATGATGTAGATCTCATCAAAGCCGTTACGATCCAGGTCGGCCAGCAGCACCGCCTCGATGGGATCGCGGTCGACGTAGACCTCATTGAACTCATGCTCAAAGCCCTGGGTGCTGATCTTGATGGTGCTGAGGCTCTGCCCCACGGGGTGGGTCTCGCTGATCAGGATGGTCTTGCCGGTCTGGGTCCGGTAGACAGTCGGGGTCTGGGCGCAGGCGGCCAGCAGGGCCATGACTATTAGTAGGCTTCTTTTCATCCTCTATTCCTGTCTCTCATTTCTTCCCTCCCCTGGCGGGAGGGACAGAGGGAGGGGGTGTGTAGGTCTGACACCCGACTACATTATCCCAAATATATCCAGGAGAAAGTGCGCTCTTGAGCGGCCATCAACCTTATTAACCCGGGCCTGAGTGTCTCGCTGCTTATTCTCAAGGCGCCTGAAGCGGCGGGCTATCTCTTCATCACCTAAGGCTGTGGCCTTACGCTTAATCTCATCCAGGCTGCCGTCCTGAATGATCTCCAAAAGCCGCACCGCATCCCCGTGGTCCGCCCATGTGCCGTGCTTAAGACACTGATCAAGGATAATGCCGGATATCTGCTCATAATTTTTACGACGCATAAGCTCGTGGCAGATCGGACAGTTCAAATAGCCATCCTTCTGCAGCCCATACTCCATCTGGCGCAGCTCCAGCAGCACCTCCTGAATGTTGGCATTCAGCTCTGAATCCTGCACGATCTCCTTAAACTGCTTAAGTTCATCACGATCAAACCAGAGCCCGTGGCAGTGGGTACACAGATCAAGGTGCACTCCGCCCAGATTAACAACATCCGTTGTGGAGTGGCAGCGCGGACAGCTGATGCCTGTCGTGGGCCGCTGAGCACGGGGATTAATCTTGCGCCCGCAGTGGACACATTTAAATCCCTGATCTGATGTTTTACCCTTGCAGTATGGACATATCATAACACTCATTACCTAACATATTCTGCCGGTTAAGCACCACTGCTTCCCGCCCCTGGTGGGAGGGATTGAGGGGGTGTGTAGGCCTGACACCCTATATTATTAACCCCGCTCCTGCATCAGCTGCTTAACCAGCCGGATCGCCCGCTTCAAGTCGCGCGAGTCAGCCACGTGCAACGAAAGATTCCTGCCCTCTATATCTTCATGCAGAGTAATATCAGACATGCCCCGGGCAAATGAATCTTTCACATAGGTCACGATATCCTCACTCTCCAGATATAACTGCACCGATCTAATATCCTTGGTTGAGTTTGAAGAGTAGACCGCACTGGAGGTCGGCATGTGGAAAACCAGATAGTAGAGCAGGATCGCAAATAGGATCAGAATTATTATCATTGCCTGGTTCATGTTATTCCTCTGGCTCCATCATCAGTCATTCCCGCGCAGGCGGGAATCCAGTGGTTTGTGTAGGTCTGACACCTTTATGTTTAACTAAACACAAAATTTATGTATATGTATATCATCAACATTACATCAAATTGGAGGCATTATGCGCCTACACCCAAAAACTATCACACCAACCTCAAACGATCCATTTAATGGCAATATATTACACGGTCGAGAAGAACTCGCCAACAACATCACAAACCTACTCAGTCAGGCTAACGAAGGATTGGTAATTTCTATCAATGCACCATGGGGTAATGGTAAAACCACCTTCTTACGAATGTTAGAAAAAAATCTGGAAAAAAATTCATTCAAAACAATTTTCTTTGATGCATTTGAAAATGACTACATCGAAGATCCATTTATATCCATAACCGGAGAGATCATCGCAAAATTCGATCCATCAAAAATTGAAGACTTTAAAAAAATGGCCATAAATGTCGGATCTACCCTTGTTTCATCTACAGCTGCTGTTGGATTAAAAATTGCCTCTCTGGGAACACTATCTACGGGAGAATTAAATGAAACCTGTAAATTAAAGACCGGCATCTCAACTCTAGATATGAAAAAAGCCGTCGAACAAGATATTGCACAAAAATTAGATTCGTACAAAGAAGAACAAGCAAATATAACAGAACTCAAAAAGAAACTAAGCAACCTTGCTACACAAGACAATGACAAACCCTTAGTCTTCATCATCGATGAGCTAGACCGCTGTAAGCCCAATTATGCAGTCGATCTAATTGAGAAAATCAAACACCTCTTCTCTGCTGAGAATGTCGTTTTTATTCTTGGAATGCACAAAGATCAACTATGTGAATCAATCCGTTATATTTATGGCGAAAAGATCGAGGCAGGAACTTACTTACAAAAATTCATTTCTCTCGAAATTAACCTTCCTCGAAAAACAATTGGTAGCAACTCAGAGATAAATACTGAAGACCTTGCTAAATATACCAAAAAACTCATCGCTGACTATGAATTTGATGTGGAAAATCAATATATTGAACAGTTATCAAAAATACTACCTATCTTAGCGCACCATTTCAACCTTTCATTGCGTGATCTTGAAAAGACATTCTCCATAATTGTTACGGGAATATTCATCGACAACAAATTAACACTATTTCCTGAATTGATTGCATTTCTCAGTATCCTGAAAATTAAAAACGAAGCTGTATTTAAAGAAATCAAATTATATAGCAGATATAGGGACGATGTTCATCACCCACTTAGTGGACTTAAGAAGGAAAATATATTTCCGCTAACTGAACATTTAAAAATTTGCTCATCCACAATTGAAAGAATAAGAAACATCTCTAACCCCGAATTATCTGACATCTACTTTAAAGACATTGCGCCAGCTGGCATAGATCAAACTGTATTATTAAAAAGAATCTGCTCTGCATTTGATCTTATCTCCATCTACTAACAGCCCATATGTCAAAAATTCTTCTGTAGAATTTAATCCAAGCCGGACATGCGATCTCCTATAACGAATGCTACGGACAAGACAAGCCGGCTATCTTGCCAGTAGACATTCGTCTAACTAAAAATTAAAAACCCCACCCCAATCAAACTCAGCCGAATCCTCATACCACTGCGGCCACCCAGCACACCAAACCGGCATCCCAATCTCCCTGACCCGGTCAATGCTCGGCATATAGGGTTTGATATCCAGGATGGGGCTCTCGGGTTCGGCGTCGATCCAGGGCACCTCGATGATGCCCTGCTCCATGTCCACGCTCAGCAGGGGCACGGGCGAGATCAGGATCGGGTTGGGGCGCACCTCGGAGCGGGTGGCGAAGATGCCGATCTCGGCGGGGCCGCCCACATAGGGCTCCTTGACGGTGGTGATGCGGCGCTGCTCTGCCGTGTCGACCCGGTCTCCCCACCAGATGACATTGATGTGGCTGAAACCCTCCAGCTCCTTTAAGGCGGCGCGGTACGCGGGCTTGATTTGCAGCAGGCTGCGGCCCTCTTCCATTTTGACAACTCCTACAGGTCTGATTTCCATAACTACTCCTTTCAGTGTGATGGATAACCTGTAGCGCTTAAAGGCAGGCCAAGTCTTAACCCAGCCTGCCATTCGTTTTACATATCTTGCGCTTCCTCAGGGGCGCGGCGCATTATGACGGTCGGAACACCCGCGGGGTTGAGGCCGCCCTCCTTGAGATCCGCAAAGCCGAAGGCGGCATAGAGTTTTCTGGCAGAGGCCCCTGCAGGAACCGCTTCAGCAAAGGTCTGCACCAGGATGCTCTTCTGTTGGTCGAGCTGGCTGATGGCATGGCTGAGCAGCTCACGGCCGCAGCCCCTTTGGCGGTACTGCCGGGACACGGCCAGCCAAGCGATCTCGTTTGACTCCTTTGCGATAACGATGCCGCCCTTGAGACCCTCTTCTGAGCGGATGCAGAAGGCCGTCCGGCCTTCAATCGCCATTTTGAGCCCCGCCTGAAAACCGGCATCGTCCGCCATGGGCCCGAAGAGCGGCTCGACCTCCCTGGCGAGCGCCAGCCAGGCCTCAAAATCATCTGCTTCTGAATACTCCACTCTCATCGCTCTGCTCCCCTTAATATGCCGAGTCACTCTTTCCGGAAAACCTGGTTTACGATCTCGCGCGCATAGGCATGCACCCACAGCGAACTCCTATAGGACGCTGAAAAATAGACCACCACGGTGTCGGTCTGGGGTGAGATATAGAGGCATTGACCGCCACGGCCGGACTTATATAGATCGCCGTCTGCAAAAACAGCATCCCACTGGTAGGATGCTCCCATATTAAGATCGCCGAAATCTTTAAGCATGCGGTCGCCGAGGTTGCCGGAGTAAGCGCCCTGTTTCGCGGCCGCATAGACCTTCGGCAGATAGTCATCGCCGATGACGGGATCTTTGGCAACCACGCTCCAGCTCGGCGTGTAGAGCATACCGTAGCGGGCCAGATCGCGCAGGCGGGAGGCAAATATGCCGAAGGCGGATGGCTCACCGGAAGGCGAAAGGCCCAGCTCCGCGTCGCCCTCCATACCGGCCTTGCTCCAGACCTGTTCGGTAAGGATGTCATGGAAGGGCTTGCCGCTGATCTGTTCGGCTATCATTACCATCATCATCGTATTCATTGACGAATATTCAAAGCGCTGCCCTGGTTCGCCAAGCTTCTTGACCGACTTCATGGCATCATAGAAGGAGGCGTTCTCGGGCAGCCCCGAGGCGCCGGCAAATATGGCGTAGAAGAGCGTGATGGGATGCTTGGGGTCGCCAAGCTCGGCTTCGAGAATGTCCAGTCCCGAGCGTTGATGCAGGACGTCGGCAACTTTAACCTTTTCCCAGGCCGTGCCCCTGAACTGGGGCATGTAGTGGCCGACGGTCCGGTTGAGGTCAAGCTTGCCCTCTTCTTCCAGTCGGTAAGCGACGAGACCCACCAATGATTTGGCGGCCGAGCCCCAGATATGATTGTCCCAGGGGCGGATGCCGACATAATTTTCATAGACCAGCTGGCCCTCGTGCACCACGGCGATGGCCCGCAGGCGCGAACGGCGGTCGCTGATCATTTTACCCAGACTCATGGTGCCCAGCTCCGTGGTGGCCACAACCTTCTCGATCTCAGGCATGGGCGCGCTTGCCAGCATGGCCACCGGCCCGTTGCGGTGAACGATGGCCGTCGGCAATACTTCCGACAGGTGCGTGATGGCATAGGCCCCGTCATCGGCGCCGCCGGTCAGGGTATTGTCATTATACTCCTGGCGATACTGCATGGTCTCGGCCGCGGACCAGCCGTTGCGCCAGGTTTTCATGGGTTTGAGATCTTTGGGAATAGTGTATGTACGCTGGGCAGCAAAACCGGCGCCACAAAAAACGAGCACCATAGTTAATACAAAAATTAATCTTTTCATAATATCCTCCTCAAATTCCGTTTACTCCCATGCGCCGCCCCGGTCAAATGGGAGCAGAACTATCTGATCCTACGGTAGACCTCCCGCAGCAGGTCCCGCTCGGCCTCATCCCCGGCAAGGGTGCCCTTGAGCGCCACATAGGCCAGCTCCTTGACCTCATCCAGACTCTTGTCCCTGGCCGGGATGATGTCGCGGAACTCATGCCACTTCACGCCGCGCTGTTTGAGCACCAGCTGGAAGGAGTGGCGCCCCTCTTCGCCGTAGATGCGGATCTGGTGGTGCTTGTAGCTGGCCACCATAAAGGGCCGGCCCTGTTTGGTCAGACCGGGCTGCCAGGCTGACTCGTGCACAAAGTTGCTGATGGCTTTGTAGACAGTGACAACATTAGCGCTAAGCATACGGTCGGCCCGGGTCAGATGGCGCACGCAGGAGCTGCCGACCACCTTGTAGCCCCAGCCCGCATGGTAGGTCAGATGGGCATACCTGATCTCGTGGCCGCAACCGCGCCTTTCGCAGACCAGCTCGGCCGAGCCCAGATCCTCGATCATCAGCAGCGACCAGCCGCAGGAGGGCTCGATGCGACTGTGCTCGCGGGCGTGGCAGCCCCTGCAGAGGGTCCGGCAGTCACTCAGAGCATACTCCCAGGGCGGCTTCTCCTCTATGTAGCGCGCATGGTGGACCTGCAGCACCACCTCTGGCTCGGAGCGGCCGCAGAGCAGGCAGCGCTCGGAATCGCGCCGCCGCACGCGGGCCGCGAACTCGAACCACTGCTCGTTGCGATAGAGTTTTCGGGATAACTCCATGAGGAGTAGATATTAAGCAGGTGCGACAAATTGAGAAGCCTCACTCCGGCTCAATCTGACCGTAGCGCCCCAGAATCTCCCGGTAGGCCGGGGTCATCTTGAAGTCCACCAGAGCCCGGCTGAATTCTGCTGCCAGCCGGGCATACTCCGGCTTCATGGCAAAACCGAGATAGACCCGGCTCAGGATGGGATCGGGCAGATCCATATAGGCAATCTCACCGCGCACCCCGAAGCGGTCGGCCCGGTAGAGCCCCACGCTCCTGTTCTCGATGGTCAGGTCGATTCTGCCATTTATCAGCTTCTGGAAATTCTGCTCCATGGTGGCGACATCCTCACGGACACCGTCAATAAGCTCGCCAAGCGGCGCCTGGTACTCATAGCCCAGCTGGGCGCCGATCCGGTATGCCTTCAGGTCCTTCAGCTCGCCAATCTCAGGCTTTCGCTGCTTATGGAAAAAAATCACCAGCGAACTCTCCGAGAGGGGTTCCTCCGGGAAATACATGTAGGTCAGGCGCTCGGGCGTCTTGGCCGCATCCAGGATGGCGTCAGCCTTCAGCTCGTGCACCATCTTCTGACAGCGTTTCCAGGGATAGATCTTGATCTCGACCGCTATTCCCATCTGCTTGAAGACGGCTGCGGTCACCTCGACATCAAGTCCCTTGAGGGACGCCCCGGGCGGCATGATGAAGGGTTCATAGGAGTCGGTCACAATCAGCAGGGGCCGGTCTGAGGCCACCTCATCCTCTGCGCAGATCGGGCCAGCCAGCAGTGCAAACAACACGATCATCCCTAGACGCATGAGTTTTTCCATCTCTATGGCCCCGCCTCGCTATTAATATTACAGCCTAAGGGCTCATAAACAACCGGACCACTGCAACTCAATCTTCCAGCAAAATTTCGCGCGGCACCAGCCGGTCAAAGCCATAATCTGCCCGCGGCCGCATGCTGCGCGCCGCATGCGGGCAGGAGTTTACGCAGAGGCCGCAGCCCAGGCACTTAGCAGGATCCAGCCCGGCCAGGCCCTCCCGCACCGGGATGGCGTCGAAGGGGCAGCGCTCAAGGCAAATGCCGCAGGCATCCGCGCCCAGGCAGAGCTCCCCGTCGACCGCGTTGATCTCGGGCCCGGCCAGCAGGGCCTCGCCGGTCAGGGCGTGGATGCGTTTTAATGCGCAGATCTCTGTTTCGCAGTTACAGAGGGCAAAGGTCCAGCGCCCGTTCATCAGGCACATGTCGAGCTCATGGATCAGGCCGGCGCGGTTGAACTCCTCAATCTTAAGTTTGAGCTCCTCCGGGCTGATCAGCTCGAAGCCGCGCTTGAGCCCCAGGATGATGTCGGCGTCATAGAGCATGAAGATGCACTTGGTAACCGGCTCGCTGAAGCGCTGCATGGCGCTCTGGCAGACGCAGGGGCCCATGGCGAACCTGACCCGCCCCTCCCGGCTCAGAAAGTCGATCACGCGCCCGGCGGCCGGGGTGGTCAGGATGATGCCGTGGGGCAGCCACCAGGTGGCTTTGACCGCATATTTGAGCAGCCAGAGACCCGCCCGGTTGTTGATCAAAAAACCGCGCGTGATGATCCAGTCCACCAGCTTCAGGATCAGGGGCTCGCTGTAGCTGAAAAACCAGTGGATCGCATACTGGGAGCGGCCGACGCGCCGCAGGCGCCGCTGCGCCGGATCAAAAGCCAGGTGCCCAAACAGCATCAACCCCAACAGATCAAATTCCATCACAACCTCCTCGTTACATCCAGCAGATAGTCACGCGGCCCCGTTCTGTCGATCCGCCACTCCTTGGCGGCCAGCTTGCCGATGAAGCGCCGGTCATGGCTGACAAAGAGCAGGCCGCAGGGGGCCTCATTCAGAGCCTCCTCCAGACACTCGATCGAGACCAGATCGAGATGGTTGGTGGGCTCGTCCATGACGATCAGTTCCGGCCCCTGCATGATGCCGATGGCCAGCAGCAGCTTGCGGATCTCGCCCGGGCTGGGGGTGGTGCTCTCCAGCAGGCGCTGGGGCCTGGAGCCCAGGCGGCTGACGATGGTCATCAGCTGGCCCTTCTCGGCGCCGGCCAGGCCGCTAACCCGCTTCAGGACCGCGCGCGACTCCGCGAGGCTGATCTCCTGCGGCAGGTAGGTGCAGTCGGCAAGCTGCCCGATTATATGCCGGATCAGGGTGGACTTGCCAGAGCCGTTTTCACCGCTCAGGGCGATGCGCTCAGTGGGGCGCATGCTCAGATCGGGAATATGCAAGGTCTTAGCCGGTCCCAGGCTGATCGCTTGGGCCGGCAGGCGAAAGAGGTTTGTGCGCCTGGAGCAGGAGCCCGCGACCCAGATGCCCTGCTCATAGGTTTTGCGCACCTTGGTCTGACTTAGCCGGTCCTGGGCTCTGCCAAGACGCGCCTGCATCTGCTTAAACTTGCGGCCGTCGGTGGCATCCTTGCCGCTCAAACGGGCGTGATCGATCTTGGCCTTGGCGTCGTGATCCTTGGCCCGGAGGCCGCGCTTGGAGACCCGGGAGTCGGAGCGGGCCGCGGCCGCCTTGCGCCGGTTCGTTTCGCGCGTCAGGCGGCCCAGCTCAACCTTGAGCTGCTGGCGCTCGCGGCCCAGGCTGAGCTCCTCCAGCGCGGCCTGCTCGCGGCCGGCGGAGTAGTTGCCGGGCCGCAAAATTGCAGCCGGCGGCTCCACAAAGATGCAGCTCTGGCAGAGGGTGTCGAGCAGGTCGCGGTCATGGCTGACCAGCAGGCCGATGCCAGCATAACTTTGCAGAGCCCGCAGCAGCAGCTTCCGGGCAGCTGCGTCCAGATGGTTGGTGGGCTCGTCAATGGCCAGGACATCCGGCTGCTGCCAGAGGGCCACGCCGATCTGGGCCCGTTTGCGCTCGCCGTGGCTTAAAGAGTGCCAGCGCTCAGGCCAGTCAGGCTGCAGCTCGAGCAGGCCGCTCAGGCGGGCGGCGACGTGGTCCGGCGCACAGAGGAGCTCCGCCAGCAGAGCGGGCGGATCATCGGTGCGCTGCTGGCAGTAGAGGGTGCTGGCGGGCGCGGTGATACTGCCCGAGAGCGGCTCGAGATGGCCGGTTGCCAGTTTGAGCAGGGTGGTCTTGCCGCTGCCGTTGGCGCCCACCACCCCGCTCCAGCCGCGGCTCAGGTGCAGCTGCAGCGAGCAGAAGAGCTCCACCGCATCGAAGGAGAAGTCCACATTGTTGAAGATAAGATTCATACAGCCTCCCAAAAAGCGCGCAAAACTCCACCCAGGTCAATTGAGTTGGATAAGGATGGAGCGGTGCACTGTCTAGAAAAAATAACCGAACGGTTGGTGACAGTTTTCCATCCTTACTGCTTCACGATAGAGACTCCTGAAATTTGATGGCCCGATTATAACGCCCGCATGGAGCGCATGGCAAGCGCTTTAATAGTTAAGATCTAACTACGGATCTTTTACTTAAAACACGCCTCATAAACATAATCCACAGCGGACTGATCAGCAGCGAGATCGAAATCACAGCCACCGTCATCTGATACCCAAAATCGGAGATAATTTGTGCCTGGATGCCTACTGCCGCCAGCACAAAGCTAAACTCGCCGATCTGCGACAGCATGGCGCCGGCATAGATACTGTCGCGCCAATTATCGCCCAGCACTCTCAGAACAGCCCCGTTAATAACCGTATTAGTGATAATAATTAGCACTACCAGCGCACTGATCTGCATCCAATAGGTGGCAATGAACTGCAAATCCACCAGCATGCCGATGGAGACAAAAAAGAGCGCCACAAATACGATCCGAAACGACTCAAGGCTTTGATGAACCCAATGCGTCTCCTTGGCAGCCCCGATCAACATTCCGGCGACAAAGGCTCCCAGCGCCGTCGATAATCCCAACAGGCCGGTTATCAGAGAGAGGCCAAGACAGATACAGAGGGCCGCAAAAACATTCAGTTCCCTGTCATCACCAAGAAACTTGCTCAGCGGCAGGTGGATCGTCTCTTTGATAACAATGTATATTGCAATAAGCGCCATCAGAGCTGCTCCCATGAGCTGTAGCAGAATACTGCTTGATTGGGCATGTTCTCCCCCCATCATCGAGAGAATAATCAGCATGGGAACAACGGCAAAATCTTGGGCGATCAGAACCACCAGCACATTTTGTCCAACTTTCGTATCAAGCTCATTCCAGTCCTTCAGCAGCTTCAGGACGACTGCGGTACTGCTCAGGCTAATCACGAAACCGAACAGCACAATCCGTACAACAGGCCAGCCAAATATGACGCCCAGCGGCCAGATCAAACCTATGCTGACTAACACCTGGAACAAAGTGCCGAAGATGGCAACTTTCCATTTACCCAAAAGCTCTCGGGGCGAAATCTCCATGCCGATAAAAAAGAGCAACAAAACAACGCCGATGGCACCAAGCCGGTTGAGCAGCTCCCTGTCATCTATTAACCCAATCCCGTGTGGCCCCAAAATTACGCCGGCTATCAGATAACCTATCACATAGGGCTGATGCAGCAACCTCAGGATCAAACCCAACACAAGCACCACAAAAACAGAGCCAACCAGATATGGCATGATAGGATCAAGATGCATCGTATCTCTTCTCTTTCAGATTAGTCTTAATTTGAACGCCATTTAATCAACATTGACAGACGCATGCAAGGAGTATCACAGGATACCGGGCTGGGTTTTTGCTAACCGTTGCTTATCCTGTTGCCTATGCAGATCTACATCGTCACGGGCGGGCTGGGCAACAGCGCCGAGCTGCTGGTCAGCACGGTGCTGGCCCAGTTTCCCGACAGCCAGATCACGATCAATAAGTTCAGCCGCCTGCGCCGCTGCGAGGAGCTGGAGCCCATCGTACTGCAGGCGGCGGCAGCGCAGGCCATCATCGTACAGACCCTGGTGAGCCAGGAGCTCAGAACCTGCCTGAGCGCGCTGGCCAGGCAGCACCAGGTCAGCTGCATCGACCTGGTGGGCCCGCTCATGGAGCAGCTGCAGGATCTCTGCGGCCAAGAGCCCCTGGGACACCCCGGCCTCTACCATGAGCTGCACCGGGCCGACTTCCTGCGCACCGAGGCCATCAACTTCTCCATCAGCCATGACGACGGCAACAACCCCCAGGACCTCGGGCAGGCCGAGATCATCCTGCTGGGCATCTCGCGCTCGGGCAAGACTCCCATCGGCATGTACCTAGCGGTGCAGGGCTGGAAGGTGGCCAACATTCCGCTGATCAGCTATGAGGCGCTGCCCGACGAGCTCTTCAAGGCTGACCGGCGGCGGGTCTTCGGCCTGGTGATCGCGCCCGAGCAGATCCGGGCCTACCGCCTGATCCGGCGCGAAAAGATAGAGACCGGGGGCAACTACACCAGCCTGGAGAAGATCTTCAATGAGCTGGAGCTGGCCCGCGCGATCTACCGCAGATGCGGCTTCAGCACCTTTGACCTGAGCAACAAGCCCATTGAGGCCTGCGCCGACGAGATCACCAGCCGCCTGATACGCATCTTCGGCGAATAATTCACTCCTTATGCTTGATGAAGGTGCCCTTCTGGTACTCATCAAAGGCCTGATCAAGCTCATCATAGCTGTTCATGACGATGGGGCCGCGCCAGGCGATGCGCTCGCGCAGGGTCTTGCCGGCCAGGAAGAGAAAGCGGCAGCCCTCAGGCCCGGCCGCAATCGAGATCTCTTCGCCCGGCCCCAGCAGGCCCAGCTGGCCGCTATTAAGCCCGAGCGGGCTTTGGCCCTCAATCAGGTAGAGCATGGCGGCGTGCTTGAACGGCAGGCTGTGGCTGAAGCAAGCCTGCGGCGGCAGCGTGACATCCAGATATTGCGGCTCGATCACAAGGTCGCGCACCGGGCCCTTGATCCCCGCAACCCTGCCCGCGATTATGCGCAGCTGCACGCCATCCTCCAGCTCCAGCAGCGGAATCTGGGCCGCCTGAAGGCCGCGGTAGCGCGGATCCGCCATCTTGTAGTCCGAACGCAGGTTGGCCCAGAGCTGGAAGCCCCAGAGGCGGCCATTATCATCGCCCTTGGGCATCTCCTGATGGATGATGCCGGAACCGGCCGTCATCCACTGCACCTCGCCCGGCCTGATCAGACCGCTGTTGCCCAGGCTGTCGCCGTGCTCCACCCTGCCCTCCAGCAGATAGGTGATGGTCTCGATGCCGCGGTGCGGATGCCAGGGAAAGCCCTTGAGGTACTCCTCCGGATTGTCGGAGCGAAACTCGTCCAGCAGCAGGAAGGGGTCCAGCTTCGGCACATCATGAAAGCCGAAGACCCGTTTGAGGTGCACCCCGGCACCATCCACAGTTTTATGACCGTCAAAGATCTCAATCAGCTCACGCGGCATAGGCGCCCCCCTTGAATCAAAATAATCCCACAGATTCAATTTGCCAGCAGTTATGCTACGATCAGCCCATGATCATCTCGGCCAGCCGGCGCAGCGACATTCCGGCCTTCTACCATGAGTGGTTCTGCAACCGGCTCAAGGCCGGCGAGGTGCTGGTGCGCAACCCCTTCAATGCGCGCCAGGTCAGGCGCGTCTCACTCAGCCCGGATGTGGTGGACGGCATCGTCTTCTGGACCCGCAACCCGGAACCCATGCTGGACAGGCTGGATATCTTGAGGCCTTACGCCTACTACTTCAACTTTACCATCACCGGTTACGGATCTGACCTGGAGCCTATTACCCACAATAAAGATAGAGCCGCGGATAGTTTCAGACGGCTGGCGGACAGAATCGGGCCGGAGCGGGTCATCTGGCGCTACGACCCGATCATCCTGACCGAGAAATACAACGTCGAGTTTCATCTGGAGCAGCATGGCAAACTGGCCGCACAGCTTGAGGGGTATACCGAGCAGTGCATCATCAGCTTCCTGACCATGTACCAAAAGTGCCGCCGCAACCTGGCCGGCTTTGATGTCCAGCTGCCCGATGCGGAGCTCAAACGCAGGCTTGTCAGGGAGTTAAGCAAAGAGATTCCGATTATGACCTGCTGCGAAGAGCTGGATCTGGAGGGCGTCGGCCACGCCAGCTGCGTGGATGCCGGGCGCCTGAGCCGAATTGCCGGAGCCCCCCTGAGTGTTCCCAAGGACAGGGGCCAGCGCAAAGGCTGCGGCTGCGCCGCCAGCATCGACATCGGGGCCTACAACTGCTGCAGCCATGCCTGCCGCTACTGCTACGCCAACACTTCGCCCGCGGCGGCTGAAAGGGCCGAGCATAACCCGGGCTCGCCCCTGCTGCTGGGCCATTTGCAGGCAGATGATCAGGTCACGGACGCCAGGCAGGAGTCCTGCCGGAGCTTATTCTAGAACTTTTTAACCCGCATGGTGCAGTTGGCGCAGTCAAACTCCAGCTCGAAACGGCCAAACTTGTTTTCCAGCGTCAGGCTCTCCCGGCCGCACATATCCAGCTCGCGGCGGATGCAGTGCTTGGTGGTCATGAGGATCTGGCCGTCGGGCTGCAGCTCAAAGGCCGGTTCGATGGAAGTGACGCCGTGTTCGGCATAAAATTCGCGCGCCAGCTTGTTCGAGACGTTGTAGCTGTAGTCGAGCTCCTTAATTGGATATTCGGCCGCCGGATTCAAGGCCGGCCGGCGCTCCTGACGCTCATAGACGCGGGCCGCATCCAGGGCCTCGATCAGATCGCGCCTGAGCTGGTTCAGCTCCGAGGCGCGCAGGAACCAGGCCTTTTCATCAAGCTTCAGCTCGCGCAGATAGTAGCTGCTATTGCCCAGTTTGCTGAGCTGGGTGCGGATGCTCTCGGTGGCATCCTCAGCCTTCTTGGCTTCCTGCTTCTCAATTTCCAGCTTTACTTCAGCCCGGGTGCCGTCCTCGCAGAGACCGCTCAAGCTAAAGCCGTCATCAACGGCACTGAAACTCAGCTGCAGACCCAGGCGACGCTCGGCAGTATCACCTTTGAGGCTCTGCAGAAACTTATGGTCATGGTTGCGCATGATCTGCATGCCCGGCTTGAGCCCGGCGCATGAGAAGCGCACATGAATATGACCCTCGAGCACCTTGATCACCTGCAGCCCCTTGAGCTCGCCCTTGCCATCAAAGAAGCAGAGCCCGTCGCCGGCATGCAGGCGGCTCTTTTTCTTGTCATGGCTCCTGAGGCAGAAGGTGTTGCGCTCCACCTCGGTGACCTCGCCGATCACTTCGCCGATGGACTTGGGCGTAGCCGGCGACCAGACATCTTCATCTTTACCGTGCAGAAAGTACTCGGTGGTGCCGCGGCAGAAAGTTTTCTGCGGATCGGGGCTGAAACTAAACGTTGTTTTGCCGTATGAAGCCGGCGCGCAGTCACCTCGTTCTTCGAGGAGGGCGTCGAGCTTGAAGCGGTAGTGGGCCACCACATTCTTGACGTAGGCCTCATCCTTGAGCCGCCCCTCGATCTTGAAGGAGCTGATGCCGGCCTCCAGCATCTCAGCCAGGGAGTTGGAACGGTCCATATCCTTGAGGCAGAGCAGATGGCGGTTCTGCTGCAATACTTTCTTTCCCTGTTTGAGATCCCAGGGCAGCCGGCAGGGCTGGCCGCACTCGCCGCGGTTGGCCGAGCGGCCGCCCAGCTGGGCGCTCAGATAGCAGCGGCCGCTGTAGCTGACGCAGAGCGCGCCGTGCACAAAGGCCTCCAGCTCAATATCAGTGGCGGCGTGAAGCTGACGGATGGCGTCCAGGTCGAGCTCACGGGCCAGGATGGCGCGCTCAAAGCCGACCTCTTGCAGGAAGCGCACATGCTCGGCATCGATATTGTGCATCTGGGTGCTGGCGTGCAGGGGGATGGGCGGCAGGTCCAGCTTGAGCAGCCCCAGATCCTGGATGATCAGGGCGTCCACCCCGGCGTTCCAGGCCTCATGAATCAGCTGACCGGCCTGCTCCAGCTCGTCATCGAAGAGGATCGTGTTGAGGGCCAGGTAGACTTTGGCGCCGAATTTGTGGGCATGTCCGGCCAGAGCTTCAATATCGCTTATGGAGTTTGCGGCGGCCTGGCGGGCGCTGAAGGCCGGTGCGCCGATGTAGACGGCGTCGGCACCATGATCAATGGCGGTACGGCCGCAAGTCAGATCCTTGGCCGGCGCCAGCAGTTCTATTTTTCTCATGCCCCATGAGTATTACATATCGCCCCCCACAGCAAGCACCATCAGTAGGGGATGATGCCCAGAACCTGCAGGAAGAAGGTTATTACCAGTATAAATGTGGCGCCGACAATGATGCCGCCCAACAGTTCACTGCTTTTCATATTTCAGTCCTATCATGTTTCTGCTTTTGCGGTTGAGCCGGCAGCTCAGGTTCAGCACCAGGCCCACCGGACAGAAGAAGCGGCACCAGAAGCGCTTGAGCACAAATGAGCCCAGAATAACGATGGGCAGGATGAACCACTGCACGCCGATGCCCTCATGGCCGAAGAGGGTCGCAAAGGGCTCATAGGTTCCCAGGGCAGGATTGGAGGTCAGAAAGACGATCATGAGGGCCGCCCAGGTCAGCACATAGCTGATGTAGCGCGCATACCTGATTACCCTGCGGTCGAGCCTGAGATTGATGCCGCTGATTTTGGCGGTCAGCTCCTGAATGGCGCCGAAGGGGCAGAGCCAGGAGCAGTAGAGGTTGCGGCCCATCACCAGGGTGAAGAGCAGGGTTCCGACCACCAGCAGCCACCAGAAGGTCTTCTCCGCAATCGACGGCAGATAGCCCAGCATGATGGCCGAGAAGTTGGAAAGCGAGATGGCCGAGTTGGCATAGAAGCCCAGGAAGATCAGGCCGCCCGCCAGGGTCAGATAGCGGACCCTGGGCTGTTTGAAGTAGACCCCTATCAGCACCAGGGCGTAGAGGGCGATCAGGATCATAGAGTCGCGACCCGGCTGCCACTGCCGCTCCGGCTCGACAATTTCACGATTCAAGAGGTCGCGGCCCACCCTGTGGCTGCCGACTCTGACCGCCTCGCTAAAGGCCCGCGAGGAGACGGTCGCGCCGCTGACGGCATCGATGTCCTCGCTCAGCAGGAAACTGTCACCAACATCCTTCTTGTTGAACTGCTCAAAGAAGCCGCTCTTGGAGACGCGCACAAAGTAGGAGGGGGTCTCCTTGTGGTCCAGCACCATGACCCGGCCGAGCTGGCCCTTCTCATCGATCTCGGTGGCCACAACGGTGGGACCGCCATAGCCGTAGGCCGACTCCACCGGCACATAGAAGCGGCCCGTCCCGGTCGTGACCGTGAAGAGCAGAGGCTTGGTGCTGCTCTTCTCAATGACGGCATCCTGGCCGTAGTGTTTGGCCAGTTCGGCCAGCTCATCATGGCCGCGCTGACTGAAACCATAGAGATAGGCCCCGGCCAGGCTCAGGAGCGCCAGGATGGCCAGAATCTGCTTGGTGCTGAATTTCTGCATGTCGAGTCCTACAGGGCCGCGTTGTCCCTGGCCAGCTGGCGTCGGGTGAGGAAGAAGATGACCAGGGTCAGGCCGCCGATGATCAGCAGGCCCATGCCGCCGGCCTGGTTTTCGCGCTCGGCAAAGCTGGCCTGCATCCAGGCCAGGGTGAAGAGCAGGAGGAAGAGATCCAGGGCGATGCCGCCGATGGAGAGCCAGGAGAGCTTAACCTCTTTCCTGGCGACCCAGACCGTGAGCGCCCAGATAATAGCCATACCGATAACACCCAGTATAAAGCCGAATATAAGTTCCATAGTGATGCTCCTTACTTAATCTTCCACCAGAGTCTGGCGGCCTTTTCGTCAAAGGTGTTGCCGTAGCCGAAGATGCGATCCATCTCGGTCATGACGGAGTGGATCGGCTGGCCGGGCATGCCGGACATGTAGGCCAGGATGCGGTGGTGCCAGAGGTCGGGTTTGCTGTAGACGCAGGAGGCGATGCAGGTACCGCAGTCGCTGCCGCACTCGGTCCAGTAGCGGAAACACTTGTAGCCGTCCACCGGCCACTTGAGGATGCCGGGATTGTTGGATTTGTTGATGGCCTCGAAGCTCGGCTCGTCCTCAAAGCTCATAGCCTTGGCCGGGCAGGCTTCGGCGCAGCGCTTACAGGCCTTGCAGAACTCGGTGACGCCGAAGGTCACGGGTTTGTCATACTCCATCTCCATCTCGGTGAAGACCTTGCAGAGGCGCACGCGCGGGCCGTACTGGAAGGTGATCAGCATGCCGTTGCGGCCAACCTCGCCCAAGCCGGCGGCGATGGCGTAGGGGGTGCTGAGGGCCACATCGTTGCCGGCGCCGAATGAGTGATAGCCCAGCTCGCGCAGGAAGGTGGTCAGAGAGGCGGAGACAAAGGCCATCTTGGAGTAGCCCTTGCCCACGGTGGAGCCTTCGATCCAGGAGGGGGCGGTGGTGTAGGCGTCATAGTCCATCTCGAGAGCCATGACGATGACCGACTTGGGTTTGAAGGGCAGCTTGAGCGGGATCTCCTCGCGGGTCAAAGGGTTGTACATGGCCTCGTACATCCAGCGCTCGTCATATCTGGTGATGCCCACCAGATCGGCGCCCAGGAAGGTGGCGGCGCGCTTGACCACTTCGGCGGCCTCGGCGGGGCTGTTGAACCTGTGCGGATCCGGGTTGACCTCGCCCTCCCAGGCGTAGGCCTGGGTGTTGGGGATGCCGAACTGGGAGCCGGTGGCATACTGGTCATTGACCGTCCAGGAGGCCCGCTCCAGGGCGTGGTCGATGCGGGTCCAGCCGGGCTTATTGGTGGTTTGGGGATGCATGAAGTTGGGCAGCAGCTCGGCCAGATGCGGGTCCCGGCCGCTGATGGCCATGGAGAAGGCCGTGTACTTCTGATTGTAACGCTTGAAATCGGGCCGGATGGGCAGCGGGAACTCGTCATGCTGCTTGAAGATGCCGGCGGCGGCCCTTTCGGGAGCCACAATGGCGGCTGTGCTGACGGCGGCAGTGGCTGAGCCGATCTTCAAAAAATCTCGCCGACTGACGGCGGCCTTCTTATCATCTTTCATTTGGTTGCCTCCCTCGTAGTTGCTGCCCCATATGGGCAAGCTCTGTGCCACTTGACGGACGGGCCGCTGCGAGTTCTAACTTGTTAATATTTTAACATATCCCGGCTGCCGGAGTTTTGCGGCTGAAGAGAGAAGTCCCAACATATCGCAAAAATCCCAACATATCGTGATTTCATAGCGGCCGCTTGATGCCCAGTTTTTTCATGCGCGATTCCAAAGTGGTGGGCTTGAGGCCCAGGATGCGGGCCGCGCCCCTCTCACCGCTGACCCGCCAGCTGGTCTGATCGAGAATCTTGAGGATGTGGCGCCGCTCGATCTCCTCCAGGGAGTGGTCATGCTCAAGAATTTGCGGGCAGAACCAGTCACCCAGGCCGAGCCGGCCCTCCTCACTGACGATCACGGCGCGATCGATGGTGTTTTCCAGCTCGCGGATGTTGCCCGGCCAGTCGTAGGCCAGCAGCCGCTCCATGGCCTCCCGGGGCAGATCGCTGATCGGGCGCCCCAGCCTGGCGGCGGCCTGCCCGATGAAATGGTTGACCAGGAAGGGGATGTCATCCTTGCGCTCCCTGAGCGGCGGGCAGTGGATGGGGAAGACATTCAATCGGTAGTAGAGATCCCTGCGGAAGCGCCCATGCTCAACCAGCAGCTCCAGATCGCGGTTGGTGGCGGCAATCAGGCGCACATCGGTGGTGATGGTCTGGGGATTGCCCAGGCGCTCAAACTCACCCTCCTGCAGCACCCTGAGCAGCTTGGACTGCAGCTCAAGCGGCAGATCGCCGATCTCGTCCAGAAAGATGGTGCCGTGATCGGCCAACTCGAAACGCCCGATCCTGTGGGTCAGGGCCCCGGTAAAGGCGCCCTTCTCGTGGCCGAAGAGCTCGCTCTCGATCAGGTTGCCCGGCAGGGCCGCGCAGTTGACCTTGACCAGCGGCCGCGCGCTGCGCAGGCTCAACGCATGCACCGCCCGCGCCACCAGCTCCTTGCCGCTGCCGGTCTCGCCCAGGATCAAAACCCCGGCATCGGTTACCGCCACCTGGCGGATCTGCTGCATGACCGTGCGAATGGCCGGGCTGGAGCCGATGATCTCGCCGGTGCCGATCTCCTCCTGCAGGTAGACATTTTCGGCCTGCAGGCGCTGCTCGGCGGCCTTGCGTTCAGTGATATCCTTGAAGAAGGAGCAGGAGTACTCATGCCCATGAAAATCAACAATGGTGCTCGTGATCTCCACCGGATAGACCCGCCCATCCTTACGGCAATGGCGCGATTCAAAGATGCAGGAGCGGTATGCACCTATCTGGCGGTGCAGATCGCGCACCGTGGCCGAGGTGTGATCAAGATCAAAGTCGGCCACCCTGAGCTGCAAGAGCTCCTGCTCGGAATAACCGAGGAAGCGGCAGGCCGCCGGATTGGCCCGGATCACGCGCTCACTGCTTTCATCAATCCAGACAATGCCGTCGCCGGCCTGCTCGATGGTCACATGGGAGAGCTGCTCGATTCTGGATGCAATATCCATGGTCTTTTCATTACTCGGCGGCATTATCCCTGGCCAGCTGGCGGCGGGTCAGGAAGAAGATGACCAGGGTCAGGCCGCCGATGATCAGCAAACCCATGCCGCCGGCCTGGTTTTCGCGCTCGGCGAAGCTGGCCTGCATCCAGGCCAGGGTGAAGAGCAGGAGGAAGAGGTCCAGGGCCATGCCGCAGACGGAGAGCCAGGAGAGCTTGATCTCCTTCCTGGCGACCCAGGTTTTCAAAGTCCAGATAATACCCACACATAGTGCGCCCAGTAAGAACCAGAAGATTTCCATAGTCTCCTCCTTAACCCTTCCACCACTTGCGGATGGCCTTGTCGTCGTAGGTGTTGCCGTAGCCGAAGATCCTGTCCATCTCGGTCATGACCGAGTGCACCGGCCCGCCCGGCACGGCCGACATGGCCGCCATCATACGGTGATGCCAGAGGTCGGGCTTGCTGTAGACGCAGCTGGTGATGCAGGCGCCGCAGTCGCCGCCGTTCTCGCCCCAGAACTTGAAGCACTTCTCGGCATCCATGGCCCACTTGGCCACCCCGGGATTGTTGGACTTGTTGGGAATATCAAAGTTGGGCTCATCGGCAAAGCTGATGGCCTTGGAGGGACAGGCCTCGGCGCAGCGCTTGCAGGTGGAGCAGAACTCCTTGACGCCGAAGGTGACGGGCTTGTCGTACTCCAGCTCCAGCTCGGTGAAGACCTTGCAGAGGCGCACCCGCGGGCCGTACTTGAAGGTGATCAGGCTGCCGTTGCGGCCCAGTTCACCCAGGCCGGCGGCAATGGCGTAGGGCACGCTCAGGGCCACATCGTTGCCGGTGCCGAAGGCGCGGTAGCCCAGCTGGTTGATGAAGTTGGCCACCGAGGCGCCCATGAAGGCCATGCGCGAATACTGCTTGCCGGCCCCGGCGCTGGCGATCCAGGAGGGCGCCGTGGTGAAGTTGTCATAGTCCATCTCCAGGGCCATGACGATGACCGACTTGGGCTTGAAGGGGAATTTGACCGGAATATCCACATCGTGCTCGGGATCGTAGAAGAACTCATAGACCCAGCGCTCATCATAGGGCGTGATGCCCACCAGGCTGGCGCCCAGGAAGGTTGAGGCCCGCTTGATGATCTGGCTGGCCTCTTTCTTGTTCTCAAACTTATACTTCTGCTTGGCCGGCTCGCGGTCCCACTTGAAGGCCGGCGTATTGGGCGCGCCGCCGGCCGAATCGGGCGAGTACTCGTCATGCACGGTCCAGGCGGCCCGGTCGAGGGCCTTGTCCAGCTGGGTCCAGCCGGGCTTGTCGGTGAACTTGGGCTGATCAAAGGCGATGGCATACTCGGTTATCTTGGGCTCATGGCCGCTGGCGGCGCGCATGAAGATCGTGTTGCGCTGCGGAAAGCGTTTGTAGTCCGGCCTGAGCTCCAGGGGAAACTTGTCATGCTCCTTGAAAAGAGCGGCCGCCTGGGCCTCCGGGGCCACCACGGCGGTGGCGCCCACGGCGGCGGTGGCCGAGGTCAGCTTCAAAAAATCGCGGCGCGAAACGCCGTCCTTGGGCTCTGATTTCTTCTTCATCACTTGCCTCCATCTGTTAATTTCTGAACAGATAAGGGCAAGCAGCGTGCCAGCGGGCGCCTGCGCAATCAGATCGCTCTATATATCCGGTAATACGATTATTCTGCCCGAAGCTGCGGCTCAAGCCATCTTCATGAAAACCGGAAAGTTCACGATATTTCGGGAGAGCCCCAACTATTCGTGAAAATCAGCGCGGCCGCTGGAGGCCGAGCTTCTTCATGCGCGCCTCCAGGGTGGTGGGCTTGAGGCCCAGGATTTTGGCGGCCCCCTTCTCGCCGCTGACCCGCCAGCTGGTGGACTCCAGCACGGCTGAAATGTGGCGGCGCTCGATCTCCTCCAGGGTCAGGGCCGCAGTCATCTCAGCCGCCTCCCGATGGAACCAGTCGCCCAGCTGCAAACTTTCGCCGGCGCTGATAATCACACCCCGCTCGATGATGTTCTCCAGCTCGCGCACATTGCCCGGCCAGTGGTAGGCGGTCAGGATATTCATGACGCTCTGCGGAATCCTGCTGATGTTCTTGCCCAGCTTGGCGTTGGCCTTGTTGACAAAGTGCCAGACCAGATAGGGCACATCAACGCTCCTCTCCTTCAAGGGCGGACAGGTCACCGGAAAAACATTCAACCGGTAGTAGAGATCTTCACGGAAGTTCTTGTCGATCACCAGCCGGTCCAGACGGCGGTTGGTGGCCGCAATCAGGCGCACATCAACCCTGCGGGTCTGACTGCTGCCCAGGCGCTCAAACTCACCCTCCTGCAGCACCCGCAGAAGCTTGGCCTGCAGGTCCAGCGGCAGGTCGCCGATCTCATCCAGAAAGATGGTGCCCTGATCGGCCAGCTCAAAGCGGCCGATCTTGCGCATCAATGCGCCGGTGAAGGCCCCCCGCTCATGGCCGAAGAGCTCGCTCTCGATCAGGCTGGCCGGCAGGGCCGCGCAGTTGACCTTGACCAGCGGCCGCTCAGAGCGGCTGCTCAGCTTATGGACCGCCCGGGCCACCAGCTCCTTGCCGGTGCCGGTCTCGCCCAGGATCAGCACATTGGCATCGGTCGGCGCAACCTGCTCAATCTGGCGCAGAACCTTCTTGATGGCCGGTCCATGACCGATGATCTCATCAAAGTTGTGGCTGATCTCCTCCTGCAGATAGACATTTTCGGCCTGCAGGCGGTTCTTGAGGGCCTCCAGCTCGGCCTCGGCGCGCTTGCGCTCGCTGATGTCACGAAAGACGGAGCAGGAGTACTCGCGCTTCTCAAACATAATCAGGTTGCTTGTGATTTCAGAGGGAAAGGTGGTGCCGTCCTTGCGCTTAAAGAGCGATTCAAAGGTATAGGAGAGGTATTCCCCTTTTTGGCGATGCTTGGGCCAGATGCTCTTGGGGCTCTGCTCAAGATCAAAATCACTGACCTTCATCTGCCGCATCTCATCCTCAGCGTAGCCCAGCAGCCGCCGGGCCGCCGGGTTGGAGCGGATGATCTTCTCGGTGGCGATGTCGATCCAGACAATGCCGTCCTCAGCCTGCTCAATGGTCACATGCGAAAATTTAAGGGTCTGCTCAATGTCCATATCCTATCTAATAACGATCAGCACTCAATCTCATAGATAAAACCAGACGGCACCTGATAGATCTCGCGGCCGTAGAGGGCGCGCACCCTGGCCCAGGAGAGGCGGGCCTCCTTGCGGGCGCGGGTGATGCCGACATAGAGCAGCCGGCGCTCCTCCTCGATATCCTCGGTGGTGTCCAGAGAGCGCGAGTGCGGCAGAATACCGTCCTCCAGCCCCAGGATGAAGACGTAGTCAAACTCGAGGCCCTTGGACATGTGCAGGGTCATGACGCTGACCTTCTCACCGGCAATATCATCCACCGGATTCATGAGCGCCTTCTCCTCGAGCCAGTTCTGCAGATCATCGGAACCCTCGGCACTGACCTGCAGCTCCCTGATGTTGGTGATGCGGTCCTCGCCGTCAACCTCATTCTTGAGGGCCGCCTCCAGGCCGCCGATCTCGACGATGTTGCGGATCAGATCGCCCACATCCATGACCGGCTCCATGCCTTTAAGCTGCATGACCTTCTTGTAAAAATCAGCGGCGCCGGCAGCGGCCTTGCCCTTGAGGGCCTTGGTTTCAATGGCCGCCGGGATGGCCTCCAGCGAAGTCAAACCCTGGCTGCGGGCAAACTCCTGCAGGTTGGTCAGGGACTTGGGCCCGATGCCGCGCACCGGGGTGTTGATCACGCGCGCCAGGGCCTCCTCATCCTTGGAGTTGGAGATCAGGCGCAGGTAGGCGATCACATCCTTGATCTCGCGCCGCTCATAGAAGCGCTGGCCGCCATAGACGTTGTAGGGGATGTAGCGCCGCACAAAGGCCTCTTCGATCTGGCGCGAAAGGGCGTTGACACGGTAGAAGACGCCGATCTCCTCGGGGCTGGCCCCGCCGTCGATCAGACGGCCGATCTGCCAGGCCACGGCATCGGCCTCATCGGCCGCATCACGGTACTCCTCGATGCGCACGCCCTCGCCGCCGGTCATGTTGGAGCGCAGCTTCTTGGGCTCGCGCACCGAGTTGTTGGCGATCAGGCTGGCGGCCGCCTTGAGGATGTTTTCGCTGGAGCGGTAGTTCTCCTCCAGGATGACCACCTCGGCGCCTTCGAAATCCTGCTTGAAGCGCAGGATGTTGCCAACATCAGCGCCGCGCCAGCCGTAGATCGACTGGTCGTCGTCGCCCACCACGCAGATGTTCTTCTCCAGCCCCACCAGCGACATCAGCAGGTTATACTGGGCCATGTTGGTATCCTGATACTCGTCCACCAGGATGTAGCGGAACATGTTCTGATAGCGCGCGGCCACCTCGGGGTTCTCCCGCAGGATGGCGTAGGGTTTGGAGAGCAGGTCGCCGAAGTCAAAGGCGCCGTACTCACGCATGCGCTGGTCATAGAGATCGATCACCGGCTGGGGGTCAAAGGGCAGGTCATGGGGCAGATACTCGATGTTCTGCATGGTGTCCTTGGCCATGCCGATCAGCCAGGCGATGGTGCCGTCCATGCCCTTCTCCTTCTTATAGTGCAGCCCCTTGATGCACTTGCCGATCAGCGACTTCTGATCCGCGGCATCATAGATGATGAAGGAGCGCGGATAGTCCAGGCGGTGGGCCTCATGACGCAGGAACCAGGCGCCGAAGGAGTGGAAGGTGCCGGCCCAGACATCGGCCGGACCGATCATGGAGTGCAGGCGCTCCTTCATCTCGCTGGCGGCCTTGTTGGTAAAGGTCAGGCAGAGAATCTCAGCCGGGTTGACGCCCTGGGAGATGAGCTGGGCCACGCGGTGCACGATCACGCGCGTCTTGCCCGAACCCGCGCCGGCAAAGATCAGCAGGGGGCCCTCAGTATGTTTAACAGCCTTGAGCTGTTCCGGATTCAGTCCATCATGGGATAACTCTTTCATAAGAAGGGACATAGCATATTATGCTGAACTGGAAATCAGAGAATTTTATCGCCCGCACTGAAGGGCTTGCGGATCAGCTCGCCGGCCCGAACCTTAAAGGGCAGCCGCAGCTCAAAGTTCTGGTTGGGCCGCACGCGGTCGACGGGCACGCCATTGGACGTGGCATTTTCCAGGCCGAAGCTGTGGCGGCTGCCGTCGCAGCTCAGAAGCTCCAGCTGCATGCCCTCCAACAATGGATTGCGGCCGCCCATGACGACTATGCCGTCCTCACGCACCTCCAGCACCTTGGCCGCCAGATGGTGGGTCTGCTCATAGTCGTTCTTGGCATAGCGGATGGCGCTCTCGTCCGGGGTGCCCTCGAAGAAGCCCAGAAAATAGCCGCGGTTGTTGACCTTATGGATCTCGTCCAGCAGCTCGGGGTCGAGGCTGAAGTTGTGCGGATCTAACTTCCAGGCATCAACGGCACGGCGGTAGGCCGAGACGACTGTGCCCACATAGAGGGCGGTCTTGTTGCGCCCCTCAATCTTGAGACTCTGGATGCCCAGGTTCAAAACCTGGTCGATGACCGGCAGCAGGCACATATCGTTGGAGTTGTAGAGGTGGGTGACGCCGTCACTCTCTTCGATGGGGAAGTAGACGCCCGGGCGCTTCTCCTCCACCAGGGCGTAGCCCCAGCGGCAGGGGTGGGTGCACTTGCCCTGGTTGGCGTCGCGCATGTTGAGATAGTTGCTGATCAGGCAGCGGCCCGACATGGAGATGCAAACGCTGCCGTGCACGAAGATCTCCAGCTCCGCATCGGTAGCGTCTCTCAGCTTGCTAATTTCATGACGGCTCAGTTCGCGGGCCAGCACGATGCGGCTGGCGCCCAGCTGCTGCCAAACTTTGACGGCCTGGGAGTTGACGGTGTTGGCCTGGGTGCTGATGTGGATCTTGAGCCCGGGAGCGACCTCTTTGACCAGTCCCAGCACGCCCAGATCGGCCACGATCACGGCGTCCACGCCGCACGCCTGGGCCAGGCGGGCCGTTGCGGCCACCTCTTCGAGCTGATGATCGTGGGGATAGACATTGAGAGTCAGATAGACGCGCACGCCGCGCTCATGGGCAAAAGTTACCGCGTCATTAAGGTCTTCGGGGCCAAAATTCTTGGCGCCGGCGCGCAGGTTTGTTTCGCCGCGCACACCCATGTAGACCGCGTCCGCCCCGTAGAGGCAGGCCGTCTCCAAAGTTTCCCAATTACCGGCCGGAGCCAAAATCTCAGGTATCTGCATGAGCCTGCTATAGCGTAAGCATGGCGCAAGATCAACATGCGACACCGTGCTTAGGAGGCACGTGCTCTACTTTAATGTTGACCTTTGCGGATTCTTGGAGCTGTCTATTAGATGTTTAAAGGAGAGAAACATGCTTACAGCCCTCAAAAAAGTTGCTTCCAAACTGTCTTTCTATAACATCGTGGATACCTATATCGAGTTTATGGACCGCTACGGCTATCACGCCCAAGATTATATTGCCCGGATCAAGCAGACCATCCTGCCAAAATCAAAGAAATAGGTAGTTTATACTTGACTAAAAACCGCGCCCTGATTAACTATTCGGCTTACCTGCGCCCCCGTAGCTCAGGGGATAGAGCACGTGCCTCCTAAGCACGGTGTCGCATGTTCGATTCATGCCGGGGGCGCCAGTTTCTTTTATTGGATTATTTTTAATCTGCCCCCAATGCATTTCACATTTAATGAATAAGGATAGTATCTTTACCCGATGCCTGTAATTGCTTCCTCAATTTATGGCTTTCATAATACTCTTCTGCAAGCGCCGTCATTTTGAATTCAACACTATCACCGACTATCTCTTTAGCTTTCTGTCTAATAGCCTCAAGGTCTACAGCAAAAAATTCTTTCCTCAGATTAACAGCATTAACTCTATGCTTGTTAAATTCCCTATGAAGATGCGACTCCAGAGAAGGAGCATCGTCCGAATAAATAAGAGCATGTACATCAAATGAAAACGGTACACTGGCATCACCCAATTCTTTTACTCGATCCAACGGTTCCAGCCTACGTGTCAAACCAATTTTATAAACATTTTCACCAAATGAACCTATATTACTAATTATATAGACATGACCTCTTCTAGTTTGCTCGGCCATACTTTTAGCCCGTTTTTCATTCTCTGATGCTTCCTCAAGCTGCTGCTGGAGCAGAGCTATCTTGTCTTCAAGCATCTGTCTCTCTTGATCTCCTGCAAGTTCCAGTTCTTTGCGAGCAACATCAAGAGCACTACGATACATTTCTTCTTCCTTCTGAGCCTTGGCAATCATTCTTTCATATTCCCTGATTGCTTTTTGTTCCTCTCGCATCTGCTCTTTTATCGCCTTTTGCTCCTCTTTCTCATATTGATCTTTCAACTTAAATTGATATTGCAATTCACATTCATTAAATTTAAGCCGCACATACTCTTTTGAAAATCCACAACTTAAAGACGCTGCTGTTTTTTCAATTTCTTCCGCCAACTTATTAATCCTATCAAGAGTATTCGCAAAGTTGCTTGGTTTAACCTTCGCCATCAATGCGTCACACTCAATATTGAATGACTTTAACATTAACCTCGCCTGACCCTGTAAGATCTTCTTCGCGAGAGAGTTGTTACTAACTGCAGCGATTTGGTCTGGAATATTAACCGCAGACTTATCTGCGATCATTTCTTTTTGCTGATCTCGAATAATTTTAATTTCTGCTTTAAAACGCTCACTTGTTTCAAACAAATATTCAGGTTCTTCAAAAAAACCAACATCTATATAATCCTGAACAGGCGTATATAATGAAATTTCCTTCTTAATATCTTTTATATCTTGCGTGAGACGTTCTGTGGTCTGAGTTTTCAACCCAATTTCTTGGCTTAATTTATCGTTACTATCATTTAGTTGATCAATGCTCTCACGTAATTGAGATTCTTGTTCTTCAAGTTCTAATAAATGCTGAAGGGCACTCTCTTTAGCATCATATTCAAGACTAATCTGCTGTAACTTACCTTCAGCTTTAGCTACATTATCTTTTAGCTGCTCCACCTTTTCTGTAAGGGTAACTTGACCTTCTTTTTTTATCTTATACTGAAAGAACGCATATGCAGCCAAAAACAAACAGACAATACTTACCAATAACAGCAACACTGTCGTAATATTCATCTATCTATCCCCCTTTATTTCATCTCAAAACTTTTGCGATAAATTCTTCTTTTAAACGCACTCTTTCTGTCACTCTGGATTCAAACAAAAGTTGCTCATTTTCAAGCGCAGCCTTTTCTGCCTCTTTTGCTTTTTTTTGCGCAAGGCGCTGCATTTCACGTTCACGCTTTTCCTGTTCACGCTTGACACGCTCTGCCTCACGACACTGACGTTGATATTCTCGCTCACGCGCTCGCACTCTTTTATCATGCTCTCGCTGAGCCTGTTTGTTAGCTCTATCAATTGCCTTTGCAACTCGAATTGTTGTTCTAACAGTTTTATTAAGACTCATATCCACCTCCTAACGATGCCCGGCATATTAAATTATCATATCGTGATAATAAAATTTAAGTATCCCAAAGGATACCCTTCCCAAGCCCAGCACATTGAACTCAAGCTTTACCCAACGCCTCACAAGCGAAATAAAAAAGGCAAACTTTTAAAGTATGAGGAGACTTAATTACAAAGCCCCCTCCGGCCAATACTCCTTATCCAACGTTCCTCCAACAATCTCCCAGCTAAGCCCATCCATAACCCGCGTCGGTTTAAGAATAATTGTGCGTCCCTCGACTTCGCTGACCTTACTTGAAAGAACAATCTCCACCTGCCCATCCCTAACCCAAAACTCTGATACATATTCACTATCAGGAATTGTCACCAAATCGGACATATTATTCTCGGGATATTCTCCATTATAGTCATAGTGACAGTCAATGGACTCCAACAGGGGCTCAGCCGCCTCCAGCGCCTTTTCAACTTTTGAAAGAGTAGTGTCTTGCTCGTAGCCGCCCAGCAGCATAAGTCCCAGGAAAAGAAACAAAAAACTCAAGAACGGCGCAACAAAAATTCCCCCGATAGCCGCCACCGACACTCTACCCGTCGCCTCAGCATTATACTTCGCATCCCAGGCCTGCCGGTTGTAGACCAGGAAGACCAGGCCCGTGAACAGCGAGATCAGGAAGGGCAGCCCGGTCCAGAAGAAGAGCAGGTAGAGGAAGCGGCGCTTCTTCCCTAGATAGAACCACTGCCCGCCAATGATGCCCAGCAGGAAGGCGTACATGGCGGCGACATATTTGCTCTTATAGGCCACCGCGCCCGCCGGCCTGAGCTGATGGGGCTCATCATCTCTTTTGGCGCGGGAAAACCTGCTCGCAAAGGAGACCCTCTCCTGCTCAGCGCCGCAGCGCGGACACCGCTTGAACTCCTGATAGATCTGCTTGCCACACCCCTTGCAGAGAACCCTTGGCGCCATCTCTCACTCCCTTCATCACCACAACTAAACTGATCAAGGTCATCACATAGCATGTTGGCAGCCAAGACGGAACAGCATCATTGCTTGTTTTCAGTGCTGATTAATAATTTTTATATTTATCATTTGAATTTTTTTAAGTGGTGTTCTAGAACATACCTATACTTCATATTTAATCAACAGGAGGGACTACATGAAAAACAGATATTCCATTTTACTACTCATAGGCCTGCTGCTCTTCATGGGCGGCTGCAAAGAGGAGACGCCCGCAGCTGCCCAGCTCAGAGCCGAGATCTCCAGCGAGAACCCGCTCTTTGTCTTCAATGTCTACGGCTGGGCCGATGACCAGGTCCAGTGGATCAGCGACAATCTGCCGGATGATGTGCGCGCCAACTGGGCCATCCAGTTTGTCAGCCTGACCGAGGACAGTCAGCAGAACCGCGAGGGCGCCCACAGGGTCCTGAGCCTCTGTGACAAGCTCGGCTTCAAGGCCTTCATCCAGGTCGAGCACTGCATGTCGCACAGCGATGTGCCCAGCGAATTTCTGACCGAGCTCTTCGAACAGCATGAGATGCTGATCGGCCTGGTGGTGGCCGAGTTCAGCGCCGCCAACACCTCATTCTACGGCATGGACCTGGACCACGTTAAGGCCATCAAGCGCTACATCGACGTGGTCGTGCCCCAGGGCGGCTTCTTCATGTGGCAGGACATGGGCTATGAATTCAAGCACCCCTTCAGCGTGGCCGGCTCCGACCCGGGCCTCTACGAGAAGCTGACCCAGAACAAGGACCACATCATCCTGGTGGACAAACATAACGGCCGCTCCAAACGCTTCGTGGGACCGGCCTCGGCCATGGGCTTCTATGCCGCCGACCTGGCCGGCAACTGGGGCCCCAACTCCGAAGACTGGATCTGGTGGGAAGCCGGCCTGGGACCGCTCTTCAAGGAGCCGGTCGGCATCACCAAGGCCCACCGCATGTGGGAGTCCGTCTTCACCTATCCGGAGGCCCTCTTCGGCACCGAGTGGCTGCAGGCCGCGGCCGGCGGCGCTTCTGTCTACTCGCTGGAGTGCCCCTTCCACGGCTTTGCCGAATTCTTTGGTTCCGAGAAGAGCTTCACCCCGGCCTGGCACAACGTGCTGCTGCCGCTCACGCGCAAGCTGATCCATGATGAGATCATCCCCAGCCGCGAAGAGGTCCGTGAAAAAATGAAGGTGGCCTACAAGCCGGCCTGCTTCCTGCCCAAGGAGTACGCAGACGACGAGCTCTTCCAGGGCCTCTACGGACCCGAAGAGTCAAGCCTCTATGAGTGGCTGGCCAGCACCGGGCGCTACTTCTACCTGCCGATCCTGCCTGAACTGGCCGGCGACGAGACCTCAGCGCTATTCGAGAACATTATCACCACCGCCGACTATGCCGCAAAGTTCGAAGGCAACCAGGCCGCCAAGAGAGCCTATTTTGATGAGATCTATCCCGAGATCAGCAAGGGCGACTCCTGGGTCGTCAAGCAGGCCAACAACTGGTTCCTGGCCAACCCCAACGAGAACAGGGACGTCGCCACCAGCTTCGACTTCGAGCTGTCCAATGGTGCCAGTCTTGCCGGCACCCTCTCAACCCACGCCTACGGCATCGTCACCGAGCAGGCCGACCAGCTCAATGTCTACCTGAGCAACTTCCGCATCGACACCGATCAGGATATCTGGTCCTACACCGATGACAGCTTCGATCTGGAGATCTGGCTGAATGCAACCCTGGAGCTCGGCGGACCAACCACCGATCTTGACCTGACCAAATATGTCGACAACATGATTGACAACTACACCCCGGCCGAGCTGCGCCAGAGCAGCCTCGCGCTAGATTGCGCATCCGCGCCGCAGCTTAAAATCAGCGGCACGCCGGCTTTTAAGTATGAGACCCGTTACATTGACGGAAGGTTTGAGATTGACATCTGGCACAACGGCCAGGTTGACCTGCAGCTTATCTATTAAAAGAGATGCGAGGGGGCTCTGCCCCCTCATCAAGTTTACGGCAGTACGAAGGTGGTAATCACCGGCAGATGGTCGCTGACGATGGGTTCCTCCTGCATGACGCGGGCGGCTTTGACCTGCATATCCCTGGAGTAAAAGATGTAGTCGATGGTGCGGTCCGGGCCGGCGACGCGCGGATCATTGGGATAGTGGGTGAACCACTGCTCCAGCTCATCACCGTTGACATTCTCGAGGCTGGGCACCGATGGGTAGGCGTCCATCAGGCGCTTCAGCTCGGTATCTTCCTGATAGTAGTACTGCTGATGGTCGGGCAGCAGCGAGTAAGCCTTGCCCGGCGGCAGCAGATTGAAGTCGCCGCCGATGATCCAGGGATGGTTGGTCTCGGTGTAGACATCCATCAGGCGTTTAAGCTGATCGACCTGACGCTGCATGGTGTCCTCGCCCTGGGCAAAGGCCGAGAGGTGGGTGTTCATGACGATGAAGTCCTCGCCGCCCTCGACCGGCAGGCGGGTCTCCAGCAGGGCGCGCTTGAGGTCGAACATCTGGCGCAGGGCGCTGACCTCGCGCAGGGCCAGCTGGTGGCGGGTGCTCTGGTTGATCTCATACTTGCTGATGGTCATCAGCTTCATGCCGACGCGGCCCTGAATCTCCTTGATGGGAATGTAGCGCGCCTTCCAGTACCAGGCCTCGCTGTAGTAGCGGTACTCATCCGGCAGCATCGCCATCAGGCGCTCAAGCTGATTTTCATAGTCGGTGCGCTTGGCGTTGTCATCGATCTCCTGGATCAGGATCACATCCGGATTCTCCCTCTTGATGACCTCCACCACGCTCTCAAAGGTGGCCGTGATGTCCTCGGGGGTGGCACGCAGATCGGGACCGTCGCTCTCGGGCATGTCATACCAGAAGACATAGTTCTTGCTGCCCATATACTGCACGTTCCAGGAGAGCACCTTGACCTCCTGGCCGGACTTCAGCCGCGGCGCCGCGCTGATCTTGCTGATCTCAGCCTGTTCCACACTGGGCGGATTATAGGCCGCGCATCCTACCAGCATCAATAGAGCCAGAATTAAGCAGATTCTCTTCATAGTTCCTCCGAGTCTTTTTTATCAAGGGATAGTGAACGGGAACCCGGCTGTCAAATTCTTTCTCCGGCTTGCGGCCCCGCCCAAAGCCCGCTATAAATTCGGCATGCGAAAAATCATAATGTTAATAATGCTCTGGCTCTGGCCCCTGCAACTGCTGGCCCATCCGCATGTTTTTATCGAAAACCAGGCAACCTTTCTCTTTGACGACAAGGGTCTGGCCGGCATCCGCCTGAAGTGGGTCTTCGACGACATGTTCGGCGCCTCCTTCATCATGGACTATGATATGAACGGCAACGGCAACTTTGAACCGGCCGAGGCCAGGCTGCTCAAGGCCGAGGCCTTCGACAACCTGATTAACTTTGGCTACTTCAGCAACCTCCGCATCGACGGCAAGCCCTTCCCGGTCAAATTTATAGAAGATTTCAAGCCGACCATTGAGAACGGCGCCCTCTGCTACACCTTTACCATTCCCTGTCATGTGAGTGCCGCGGCCAGATCCAAGGTTATCCAGCTGGCCGTCTTTGATGTCGAGTACTACTCCCAGATTGACTGCCTGGCGCCCAAAGTGGACAGCAACAGGTTCAGCACCAGCATCAAGAGCGCCAAGAACCAGCAGCTGAGTTACTACAACGGCCTGATGGTTCCAGCAGATGCAACCCTGACCATGCAGCTGAAGCCATGAAAAAGCTCCTCATCGCCCTGCTGCTGCCGATCACCCTGCTGGCCAACCCGTTCGGCGAACCCGAGCCCCAGGAGCTGAACCTGCCCCAGCAGATCATGCAGCAGCTCAACCAGGCCCAGAAGGATCTTAAATCTCAGATGAGCTCCATGGTGCGTGAATACAAGGATGGCGGCAGCCCGCTCAGCCTGCTGATGCTGCTGGGTCTCTCCTTTGCCTACGGTATTCTGCACGCCGCCGGCCCGGGCCACGGCAAAACCGTGGTATTGGGCTATCTGCTGAGCCGCAAAGGCGATCTCAAGAAGGGCATCCTGATGGGCTCACTGGCGGCCTTCATGCACGGCATTTCGGCCATTGTGGTTGTCAGCATCATCTACAAACTCTCGCTGGGCCGCATGACGGCCACCTTCGACAGCATCAGCGCCCGCCTGATGGCAGTCAGCTACTCCATGATTATCCTGATCGGCCTCTACCTGCTGATCTCAGCCCTGCGGCGCAAGGAGCAAAAGGAGCTCAGCCGGCTCGACGGCCTGGCCATGGTGACCTCCATCGGCCTGCTGCCCTGCCCCGGCACCATGATTATCCTGCTCTTCTTCATGGCCATGCAGCTGATGGGCCTGGGAATCATCATGGGTCTGAGCATGGCGCTGGGCATGGGCCTGACCGTGGCGTTGATCGCCACCATCGGCAGCGGCACCAAGAAAATAACCCATGACAACCGTATCCAGAAGGGCCTGGAGATCTGCGGCGCCCTGCTGGTCATCGGCCTGGGCAGCCTGCTGCTCTTAGCAAACCGTTGAGGAGATTTAATGAAGATTGACAAGCTTGTTGAACCGCAGTTTGACCCAAATGACCGGAGCCCCCAAGCGGCCAATGCCGCCTTTTTAGAGAGCCTCTTCGGCCAGGACCAGCGTGACTACCTCAAGGGGATTCCGGAGCTGGGCGACTTCTATCTGAAAGCCCTCGAAACGATCAGACAGGCCCCGGAGGTTGAAAGCCTCTTTCCTGAAGGCCTCGGCATCAATCAGAACCGCCAGGGCGCGCTTGAGGCCCTGCGCGCCAAACGCGCCATCAGGATCACCAAGCCCAACCCGGATCCGATCAGCGATCCGGCGCGCGAGATCCTCTTCACCTCCAATGTGCTCCTGACCCTGCCGGCCTCCATAAGGAGCCTGCAGGCTTCGCACCTGAGCAGTGAACTCAAAGCCAGGATCGCCGCAATCATGGATGAGGAGCAGCTCTACTGGTACGATCACCCCATCCAGATCGGAGTCAAACCCGAGGGCAACGAGATCCTCTACGGCCTCAAGAAGCTGGATGAGGCCATCGCCGATGAGCATCCCAGTCAGAAGGTGATCTGCGTACTCTCGGTCTCGGTGACCCATGCCGGCCTGCAGCAGGTGGCCGGCGAATACATCCGGCAGGAGATCAAGCTTGCCGGCGGCCTGGATAACCTTGATGTCTTTGTCTTCACCGAAGCCGACACCAGCAGTCTGATCGAGCAGGTCCTGCGTCCGGCCGCATGCCTGCCGGGCCTGGATGTCTTCGGCGTGGACGGCGAGTATGGCCGCCACTACAGCTTCCTCAAGGCGGTTCTGCCCCTCTGGCACCAGCTCATGGATCAAGACAAGCGCGCCACCTTCAAGATCGACCTGGACCAGGTCTTTCCGCAGAAGGAGCTCAAGGAGCAGACCGGCATGAGCGCCTTTGAACACTTCATGACCCCCAACTGGGGCGCCGAGGCCCTCGACTCCTCCGGCAACCCAATCGAGCTGGGCATGCTGGCCGGAGCCCTGGTCAATGAGAGGGACTTTCATCGGGGCCTCTTCACCCCCGACGTGCCCTTTCCGGAGCGCGAGCTGAGCCCCGACGAGAAGATCTTCTTCAGCACGCTACCCCAGGCCCTCTCCACCGAGGCCGAGATGATGACAAGAGATGAGAGCATCGAGCGCATTCATGTCACCGGCGGCACCAACGGCATCCTCTTAGACCACCTAAAGCGCCACAGGCCCTTCACGCCCTCCTTCATCGCGCGCGCCGAGGATCAGGGCTACATCCTCTCTGTGCTTGGCAACAGCCCGCGCCTGGCCTATCTGCACGCCGCCGGCCTGATAATGCGTCACGACAAGGAGGCCTTTGCCCAGGAGGCCATTCAGGCCGCCTTCATCGGCAAGCTGCTGGGCGACTACATCCGCACCCTGGTATTCTCGGCCTACGCAGAGGAGCTGGGCGACAAGGCCAAAATCAAAAAGTTGATCGATCCCTTCACCGGCTGCTTCGTCTCGGACTATCCCGAAATCGTGGTTTATTTGCGCTTCGCGCTCAGGGCCCACAGCTTCTTCGAGCAGGGCCAGACTGAACAGGGCAACCAGTTCATCAAAGAGGGCGTGCGCCGCATCACGGCCTGCCTCAACTTCATTGCCGACGGCTCGCTGGCCAGCACCTATGCCGAGGAGCGCCGGGGCTGGGACAACTACTATGCCAGCCTTGATCAGCTGAACGATGAACTCATCGCCAAAGGCCGCAAGTTGATTGCAGCCTTGCAGGTTTAGAGGTATAATTAGAACTATGACAGCTTATCAATTAACCATTCCGGTCGAAAATGCTCCGGGCCGCCTGGCCCAGGTCTCCGGGCTCCTGAAGCGCGAAAAGATCAACATCCGCGCCATCACCATCTCATCCTTCGGCGAATCCGGCTTCTTCAACGTGCTGGTGGACGACCCCAAGCTGGCCCTCAAGGCGCTCAGCAAAGAGGGCATCCGCTGCGAGCTCCAGGAGGTTGTGGCCGTTCTGATTGATGACCAGCCCGGCGGTATGGACAGCGTGGTCCAGCTGCTCTCTGAGGCCGGCGTCAACATTGAGAACGCCTACGGCTTCGTGCTGGAGAGCAACAAAAATGCGGTCTTCGTCATTCAGACCAGCGCCCTCGAAAGGGCCA
>CALOBW010000048.1:0-2645 GCA_942491525.1 uncultured Thermodesulfobacteriota bacterium | reverse complement strand
CGGGCAGGTCGAGGATGGCCGAGGTTTGGCCTCTACCGCTTATGTCGAGTCTGAGATCGATGGTCTGCATGGCGGGATTCTATCGCTAAAAGGGCTCTTTGTCTAACACCTCCCTGACCTTGAGGGCCAGGGACTCGCTTGAGAAGGGCTTGGCGATGAAATCGACGCCTTCATCGAGCACACCGTGCTCGGCAATGAAGCTTGAGGTGTAGCCGGACATGAAGAGGCATTTCATTTGGGGTCTGATCTTCAAAAGTTCAACCGAGAGGTCTTTGCCGTTGATTTCGGGCATGATCACATCCGAGATCAGCAGATCCACACGGTTCTCTTCCACCAGCCGGCGGGCATCATCAAGGTCGGCGGCCTCCAGGGTGGTGTAGCCCTGCTCATTGAGGATGATGGATGTGATCTGCCGGATGGCGGGCTCGTCTTCCACGATCAGGACTGTTTCGTCTCCGCCCCTGATCTCCGGAGGTGTGGGATCCTGCTGGTCAGTCTCCTGGCGCGCTTCGCTTGTCAGGTAGATGCGAAAGGTCGTCCCGCGCCCGGGCTCGCTGTAGACGTTGATGAAGCCGTTGTTCTGCTTGACAATGCCGTAGACGGTGGACATGCCCAGGCCGGTGCCCTTGCCCTCCTCTTTGGTGGTGAAGAATGGCTCAAAGATATGTGAGACCGTATCCTGGCTCATGCCGCAGCCGTCGTCGCTGATGGCGATCAGACAGTAGTCGCCGGCCTTTATGTAGGGATGCAGGGATGCATAATCTTGATTGAAAGAGACGGCAGCCGTTTCGATTACAATCTCGCCGGTGTCGCTGATGGCATCCCGCGCATTGACGCACAGATTTGCCAGAATCTGGTCAACCTGTGACGGGTCCATCCTGACGCGCAGGCTGTCGCTGCCGGGGATCCATTTGAGCCGGATATTTTCGCCGACAAGGCGCTGCAGTATTTTGAGCATGCCGGCCACGGTCTGGTTGAGGTCCAGCAGGCGCGGTTCGGCAACCTGCTTGCGGGCAAAGGTCAGCAGCTGGCGAGTCAGGTCGGCTGATTTGCTGGCGGCGCTGTTGATCTGCAGCAACTGTGAGTGCAGTCTGCTTGAACTGTCTGTTTCGGTCAGAGACATCTGGGAGTAGCCCAGAATGACACTCAGCATATTGTTGAAGTCATGCGCAACCCCGCCGGCCAGGCGGCCGACAGACTCCATTTTCTGCGACTGCAGCAGTTGCGACTGCAGCAGCTGTTTCTCATGCTCATCGGTTTTACGTTGGGTGATGTCGCGGGCGACCCAGATGACGCTGGTCGGGGTAAATTTTGAGACGCTGGCGCTGAACCAGAGATTCTGACCCGCAATTTCAATGGTGTAGTCGAGGGTGCGCTGGATGCCATCGGTCAGCACATCCTGGATGGTCTGCTGGATCTGATTTGTCAGGTCAGGATCGAGGACAGCGCTGATCTTTTTGCCGAGCAGCTGCTCTGAGATGCTGTATTGGGTGTTGGATGCAGTGGGGGCGACCTCGGTGCAGAAGCCTTCGGCATCAAGGACGACGATGATATCTCGCATGGAGCTGAAGAGTGAGCGCAGTTTGGCTTCGGCCTCAATCTTGTCGGTCACATCCACAACCATGGAGAGGACCTGCTCATCTTTGCTATCCAGCATGACGGAGGAGTAGATGATGTTGCGGGTGGAGCCGTCCTCCATCTGGATGGTGGCCTCTTTGTTTTTTACCTGGCGATTCTCGCGCAGTTCACGAATTATCTCTCTCGGGTCGTCATTGGCTTTGGACATCGAGTCGGAGCGTCGGCTCAGGGCGTTTTCGAGAGTCAGGTTGTGGTTATCCAGAAAAGCCTGGTTGGCGGCCAATAGGGCGCCGTCTTCGAGCCGGTTGATGGTGATGGAGTAGGGGGCGTTTTCAAAAATGCTCCTGAAGCGGGCCTCGCTTCTGAGCAGCTCCGCCTCTGCGTTTTTCTGTTCTGTAATGTCAATGTGGGTGCCGACGGTCAGGCTGCTCAGTGCGCCGTCTGGATTTCTGAGCGTCTGGCCGCGCGACCAGATCCAGACCCAGTGGCCCTCTTTATGTCGCATCCTGAAATAATTTTCGTAGAGTCCCCGGGATCCGCTGTCCAGATAGTCCTGAAAAACTTTTATGGCCTTCTCGAGATCGTCAGGGTGCAGTAGGTCCATCCACACTTCTTTCAAGTTGGCCTTTATGCTTGTGGGAAATGTGGCAGCATCATAACCGAGCATGCTTATGTATTCCGGGCTGCACCAGACATAGCCGATGTCACTGTGGTACTCCCAGCCGCCGGTATTGGATACCGCGATGATCGAGCGGTAGCGCTGTTCGGTCTGGGCCGCGGTGGTGAAGAAGAGTTTGAGCATGTTGATACCCTGTTGGATTTTTTTTGTCAGGGACAGGAGTGCTTTCATAATGATCAATGATAAAGAATATCTGTATTATGACAAGCAGGGCGGTTAGGTTCCGGTGTTCTTGTTGTGTTGATAAATTTTCTGATCGGCCGTGACCTTGTGCACCCAGTGGGCGGCGCTCTGGCTGAGGTCGCCGGTGGGGATCTGGTGGCCGGCCAGCAGGTCGGCCAGCTGCTTTAAAATCTTGGCGGTTGCGCCCCAGATCACGCCCTGGTCG
>CALOBW010000047.1:0-1394 GCA_942491525.1 uncultured Thermodesulfobacteriota bacterium | reverse complement strand
ACCGTTACTATATATATCGGTGGCCGGCCGAAATGGTTAACACCTAAAGTGAAATTTTATTGAATTTTATTTTAGAGGTTTGTTATTACATGCGAATATTTTTTTATGTGAGCTTAAGCAGGCATTCGCGCAGAATCTTGGCGGCGGTGACTGCCGAAACCCCGCCCGCATCCAGCATGGGGGCCAGTTCGACCAGATCCATGCCAACGATGTTGAGTGAGCCGATCAGCTGCATGAGTTCTTCGGTCAGCTGCAGGAAAGAGTAGCCGCCCGGTTCAGGTGTGCCGGTGCCGGGGAAGACCGACGGATCGAGGATGTCGAGGTCGATGGTCAGATAGACCGCATGGTCGCCGGCCCAGTCGATGGCCTCCTGCGGTTCGGCTTTCAAACGGCTCGCATCCTTAAACTCGCTGCGATCGCAGGACCGGATGCCGATCTGACGGATGCTGTCCAGGCCGACGAGCTCGGATGCGCGTCTGATGACGGTGGCATGAGAAAGTTTTTGGCCCAGATAGTCTTCACGCAGATCGGCATGGGCATCCAGGTGCACAATTTTAAGTCCGGCATGTTTGTTGGCGACCGCACGGATAGCCCCGAGGCTGACCAGATGCTCGCCGCCCAGCAGCACCGGCAGGCGGCCTTGCTGCAGAAGGGTCGCTGTATTTTCTTCAATCATTTTTAGCGCCGGGCGGGGATCACCGAAGGGCAGTTCCAGATCTCCCATATCCATGAAATCAAGATCTTCAAGGTCTGCCTGCAGGATCGGAGAGAAAGACTCCAGGCCGTAGGACGCTTCGCGCAGGGCGCCGGGACCGGAGCGGGCTCCGGGTCTGAAGCTGGTGGTGGAGTCAAAGGGTGCTCCGCAGATGCAGATGCGTCCCTCACTCTTTGCGCCGATGAATGAACTCATAGGTCCTCCCGGATGAAGTTGGGCCGCATGAATGCGGCCTTGTGGATATTGTTATCGCCGATCAACGGTTTCATTGTGAAACTCCTAGAAGCTGGGCGGGGCCGAGATCCAGAAGATCTTTGCCGGAGTGTTGGACTTATTTTCAATCCAGTGCCGGCGGTCGGCCGTGTAGTAGAAGGTGTCGCCTCTGACGGCCTTATGGACCTCCTTGCCAATATGGATGCAGACCTTGCCTGAGACGACTATGCCGCATTCATCCCCGTAGTGCGGATCTTCGGGCTCCAAGGAACTGTTGGCCGGGAGTGTCACCAGCAGCATGTCGGCCTCGCGGCCCTGGGCTGCCGGGATCAGAATTTCTTTGATGATGCCGTTTTCATCTTCGCTGATGATGCGGTTTTCGGGAGTGAAGACCACAATCGGAGATTGAGCTTCCTTGAAGAAATCGGCGAGGCTCGAGTCAAGGGCGGTCAGGATGTTCTCCAGC